>NZ_CP058952.1:2423318-3634977 GCF_013423785.1 Chitinibacter fontanus | reverse complement strand
GCCGACTATTTTAGCGAAAAAAACCACGCCTGAGTTCGAATTCTGGTCTGGTAGGTATCGAGCTGTAGGTATTGAGACTGCTGATTCTGCTGAATATACCCACTCACTATAGCTTGGTGGCTATTTCATCGATCATATCTTCGTATTCTTCGAGCTTAAGCGCGAGATGTTCCAGCAAGATGGGCTCAATGGCTCGCCATTCAATATGCTCAAATTGTTGCACGTGCATTTTTAGCATATGTTCGGCGAGCCCCGCGATGGCAATCAAGGTGCATACATGGTGCCATTCTGGCTCGTCACGATGATCAAATACGGTGAAATCGTGATGATTTAGAATTGCTAGTTGCATGTCTTCTGGCAGATACCAGGTGCGGCTAAGTAGGTAACCCACCACGTTGTGGTTGGTTTGATACCGACGGTCCTCAAGTGCAATGAATTCTTCTCGACTGTAGCGCTCGCCCTTTTCCAAGGTTTTAAGATACGAGTCAAAGCGGGCCGCCATCACTGCTTTGCCACTGCTGCGAAACAAGCCAAAAGTGTAGGCTTCTTCCGGCGTAATGCCATGGACATGTTGGGCAATATGGCTGGAAATCATGGCGATGCGTATGGCCGACTCCCAGAAAACTTCCATGCGCTGACTTTGATCCTGACATAAAGTCTGCCGCAGAATGATGCCTTCTACCATATTGCAGATATTTCGCAAACCCAGTAATTGCAGAGCTTGATCGACCGAATGAATTTTTTGCGTTAGTTGGTAAAATGGCGAATTTACCGCTTTGATCATTGCCAGCGAGAGGGTTAGGTCGCTATTGATCAGCTCGGCAATTTCATCAAAATCAGGCTCGCTGGCCGCTTGCGCGCGCTTAATGGCTTCCAGGATGAAAGGTCGTGGTGGAATGACCAAATTCTTGGTCAACTGCTCGGTTTCAGTGGCTGGAATTTGGCGCAGCATAATGGAATGGCCTGTAAGTATTAGTTCACTTTAGCAGCTGTGCAGTAATTTGCAGCCTTAGTCGGCCGAATTCTATCGGCTGACCTCTGATTTAATTTGCTCAGTAATGGCGCGTAGTCCGTTGCCGCGGCTGGCTGATAAAAAACGTTGCATGCCACGTTCATTGAGCCAGGCTTCGAAATCGAAAGCGATTATTTCTGTGCTGCTGCGTTGATTAAAAGCGGTCAGCACCAGCGCCAATAGCCCTTTAACAATCCTTGAGTCACTATCTGCTGCGATCTGCCATCCGGCGGGGCTTGGGTTGCAGCGTAGCCAGACCTGACTTTCGCAGCCACTCACTTTGGCGTCGGCGGTTTTTTGTGCAACAGGCCAATCGGGTAACTGCTTTGATAATTGCACCAGAAGGCGGTTTTTGGCTTCCCAGCTGGCTGCGGCATCTAGGGATTGTGCCAGTTGCAGCAGGCTGATCTCGCTGCCAAAGGGATGATGAAAGCGCGGATCATCTGTGCTGCTTGATAAATTGTTCACGGTCATCGTAATAGCTCCAGTGTTTCTTGTAGTGCATTCAAGAATGCCTCGACATCGCTGTGGCTGTTATAAATTGCTAAAGATGCGCGCAGGCTGCCAGTAATACCCAGGCTATGTATCAATGGCTGTGCGCAGTGATGTCCAACCCGCACCGCTATACCCTTCGTATCTAAGAATTGCGCAACATCGTAGGGGTGTGCATGCGCGAAGGTCATGGCGGTTAGGCTTACTTTGTGTGCTGCCCGGCCATGAATGATGACGCCATCGATGTTGCTTAAACCAGTTTCCAATTGTGTATGTAATGCTTTTTCGTGGGCGATTAAGCTGGCGCGATCAATTTGTTGTAGCCAGCTCAAGGCTGCAGCAAGGCCGACTGCTTGTGCGATGGCGGGTGTGCCTGCTTCCAAGCGTTGCGGTGCAGGAGCATAGCTGGTACCGCTGAATGACACCACGTCGATCATTTCACCGCCACCTTGCCATGGTGGCAGTCGATGCATGATTTCTGTCTTGATATAGGCAACCCCGATGCCTGTCGGGCCATAAACCTTATGGCCAGAAAATACATAAAAATCACAATCTAAAGCTTGTACGTCAATGGCAAGATGGGCCACGGCCTGTGCGCCATCGACAAGTACTTTGCAGCCTTTTTTGTGTGACAAGTCACATATTTTTTGGATGTCTTGAATGCTGCCAATCGCATTTGACGCATGGCTGATGCCGACTAGTTTGGCGCGTGGGGAGCTGAGCAAACTTTCCAGATGATTTAAGTCTATTTCGCCTGCTGCGTTGAGACTCAATTGCTGAATAACAACACCTTTACGCTGCGCCAGCATTTGCCAAGGCACGATATTGGCATGGTGTTCCAAGGTGGAAATAATGATTTCATCGCCGTGCTCTAGCAATTGGCCATAGGTGTTAGCGATTAAATTAATCGCCTCAGTCGTGCCACGGGTAAAGATGATTTCATCGCTGCTGCTGGCATGGATAAATTGAGCTACGGTTGCGCGAGCACCTTCGAAGGCATCTGTAGCCGCAACAGCCAAACGATGCGCTCCCCGATGAACATTGGCGTTGCAATGCTCGTAATAATGTCGTTCAGCATCAAGGACCGCGCTGGGTTTTTGGGTGGTGGCGGCATTATCCAAGTACACCAAATCAGGGTGGTGCTCAAAAATAGGAAATTGCGCTCGATAAGGGCTGCAATCAGGTTTGTGCGGCGCGGTGGTCAACATATGCAAGCAAAGCTAGAGGGATTGGTCAGCAATTGTATAATGGCTGCTCCTGAATCGTAGAAAAAATCCAAATGCCCCATAAACAGCCCGTTTCAATCCTGCTGATTATTCATACGCCGGAGCTAGATGTACTACTGCTAGAGCGCAATGATTTCACGGATGCATGGCAATCAGTCACTGGAAGTCGTGAAGGGGAGGAGCCATTGATCGAAACTGCGCAACGCGAATTGGCCGAAGAAACCGGCTTGCGTGTCGAGTTGGCCCAAATCAAGGACTGGCATGAATGCCACGATTTTGAAATCTTTGAAATTTGGCGGCATCGCTATGCGCCTGGGGTAACGACCAATACCGAGCATGTTTTTAGTGTTTGCCTGCCATTGGCCTGCGAGGTTGAATTGGCGGCCAAAGAACATCGGCGTTTTAAGTGGGTGAATTGGCAGCAGGCCGCTGAAATGGTGTTTTCGCCGTCAAATGCTGAAGCGCTGCGCCAGTTGCCCGAACGTGTCGCTCACTGAGTCTCCAAAAATGAGCGGACAGGATATTGCAGAACGTCGGTTGGTGGTGGCCTCCTACAATATCCATAAGGGGCTTTCGCCACTGAATCGCCATCTGGTGTTACATGATGTGCGCCAAGCGCTCAACCAGCTGGCACCAGATCTGGTTTTCTTGCAGGAAGTGCAGGGAGCTCATCTGCAACATGCACGGCGTTTTGCAACCTGGCAGGATGCGCAGCATGAATATTTAGCGGGTGATTTGCTGCATTGTGCTTATGGTAAAAATGCCCATTACCATCTGGGGCATCATGGCAATGCCTTACTGTCGCGGTTTCCGATTAGCAACTGGCATAATTTTGATTTAACACTGCATCGCCTTGAGCAACGTGGCGTGCTGCATTGCCAGCTGCAAATGCCGCATTGCGAGCAGCCCTTGCACGCCCTGTGTGTGCATCTGAATCTAAGGGCTGGTGATCGCCGCAAACAGGTGCAATTACTCATCCACTACATCCAGCAGCACATTGATGCACAAGCGCCACTCATTTTGGCCGGTGATTTTAATGACTGGCGTGGCGAGCTCAGTGCCATTTTGCAGCAACAACTTGGTATGCATGAAGTATTTGAAAACTTATACGGCGCCCCAGCGCGTAGTTTTCCTGTGCGGTTTCCTTTGCTAACTTTGGATCGCATCTATGTGCGCGGGTTGGCCATTCGCAGCGCACAAGTGCTATCCGGTAGCCCGTGGCGGAATTTATCCGATCACGCCCCATTACATGCGGTGTTGCAAGGTTAAATGATGATCAAGCTACAGCCCAAACCCCATCATCAGGTTACTTTGCTGCGTAATGGCGCTGAGTTTTTTCCCGCGTTGTTAGCGCAAATTGCGCTGGCGAAGGTTGAGATTCAGCTGGAAACTTATCTGTTTGAACCTGATGAAATTGGGTTGGTCGTTGCTGAGGCCTTGATGGCCGCCGCTCGGCGTGGTGTGCGAGTATCGGTGCTAGTTGATGGATTTGGTGCGCGAGATTTTCCCCGCTTACTACGCTACCAAATGCGTCAGACCGGGGTGAGACTGCTGTTTTTTAGGCCTGAAATTCAGCGGTTTTCGCTCAATCGTTCGCGCCTGCGGCGCATGCATCGCAAACTATCTTGCTTTGATGGCGAGGTGGCTTTTGTTGGTGGCATTAATATTTTGAGTGATTTTGACGGGCCTGAGCTCGCCCCACGCTACGATTATGCCGTGCAGGTGCAGGGCCCCATTGTGGCTGATATTCGGGAGGTGTTGTCACACGAATGGCGGCATAGCGCATGGGCGCAATTGAAAAAGGCCTGGGCGCGACGTTATGTACTCAATACATCTACGCAGTATATCGATGGAGCTGAGGCACAGCTTATTATTCGAGATAATACCCGTAATAGGGGTGCGATTGAGCAGGCGTATCTACAATTGATAGAGCAGGCCAAATCTGAAATCGTGATCGCAAATGCCTATTTTTTACCAGGCTACCAATTGCGCAACGCATTGCTAAAGGCCGCGCGACGTGGCGTTGCGGTCGTGTTGTTGTTACAGGACGAACGTGATCACGCCTTGCTGCAGTATGCGAGCTGGGCGTTTTATCGTCCGCTGTTAAAGGCTGGGGTGGAAATTTATCAATATCGTGCAGGGTTCATGCATGCCAAAGTGGCGGTGTTCGATGGCCAATGGGCGACCGTGGGTTCGAGCAATATTGATCCATTCAGCTTGTTGCTGGCCCGTGAAGCGAATGTGTTTATCCGCGATGAACGGTTTGCCACACAATTGCGCGCCGATTTGCACCATCATTTGCGCGCCGATGCGCGCGCTGTGCTGCCTGAACATGTCCAGCAAGCCAACTGGGGCTTGCGGGCGCTGGTGTGGTCGTGTTTTGCACTGGTGCGTCTGCTGATGGGCCTATCGGGGTATGGCGGCAAGAAGTATCTCGAGTAATTGTCCGCGATTAATTTGGCAACACAATTGAGCTAATGCATAACCCTAGCTAGTAGGCGCTGCATTTTTTGGCTATCGTAATTCAAACGATCGTTTGGAGTGGCCAGCATGCAGTATCCGCACTTGTTTTCCCCGCTAGATTTGGGTTTTACCACGTTGAAAAATCGCAGCATCATGGGGTCGATGCATACTGGGCTGGAAGAGTTGCCCAATGGCATGGCACGATTGGCGCAATTTTATGCTGAGCGTGCCGCTGGCGGCGTTGGCTTGATTATCACCGGTGGGGTGGCACCGAATCGTGCGGGTTGCGGCTTCGAAGGCTCTGCCTTACTTGAATCCGAAGCACAAATCGCGGGGCATCAGTTGGTAACCTCCGCTGTGCATAAGCATGGTGGCAAAATCGCTATGCAAATTTTGCATACCGGGCGCTACGCTTATCACGCAGAATCAGTCGCTCCATCCGCGATTGCCGCCCCCATTTCACCCTTCACGCCGCATGCCCTTACTGAGTCGGAGATCGAGCAGACCATTGCTGATTTTGCCCGTGCAGCCTCTTTGGCCAAAGCGGCTGGCTATGATGGCGTCGAGATCATGGGCAGTGAAGGGTATTTAATCAACCAATTTCTAGTTAAACGCACCAATCAGCGCGAGGATGGCTGGGGTGGCAGTGTTGAGAATCGCCAGCGCTTGGCGATTGAAATTGCGCGCGCAGTACGTGCCGCCGTTGGTAATGATTTTATTATTATTTTCCGTGTTTCTTTGCTGGATCTTGTGGCGGATGGTGGGGTGTTGGCAGAAGCAATTATGCTGGCACAGGCCCTAGAAAAGGCAGGGGTTACCATGCTGAACACGGGGATTGGTTGGCATGAAGCGCGGGTGCCAACGATTGCCACCATGGTGCCGCGTGGCGCCTTTAGTTGGGTCACACGTGCATTACGGCCACATGTACGAATTCCGTTAATTGCCGTGAACCGGATCAATACGCCTGAAGTTGCAGAACGAATTTTAGCCGACGGCGATGCAGATCTAGTTTCGATGGCTCGCCCGCTATTGGCTGATCCAGAATTCATGCGTAAAGCGCAAGCTGGGCTATCCGCGCAAATCAACACCTGCATTGCCTGTAATCAGGCCTGCTTAGATCACGTATTTGAAGGCAAAACAGCTTCTTGTTTGGTAAATCCACGAGCTTGCAAAGAGACTGAGCTTGAAATCAAGCCAGCGAGCTTGCGCAAGAAAATCGCAGTAATTGGTGCCGGGCCAGCTGGGCTGTCCTGTGCGCTAACTGCAGCACAAGCGGGGCATGATGTGACCTTGTTTGAAGCTGGCCCACAGTTGGGCGGGCAGTTTGCGCTGGCGCAGCAGATTCCGGCTAAGGCCGAGTTTCGTGAAACCTTGCGCTATTTTTCGGTAATGCTGGCGACTACTGGGGTCGATGTTCGTCTTAATACCCGTGTGATGCCGGCTGATTTGGCTGGGCAATTCGATGAATGTGTCGTGGCGACTGGCGTACGCCCACGCCCTTTAAAGCTGGAAGGCGCTGATCACCCTAAAGTTGTGAGTTATGCCGCATTAATTGCAGGTCAAGTGCCGGCAGGACATAAGGTGGCAATTATAGGTGCAGGGGGTATTGGAGTGGATGTCGCTGATTTATTGCTTAATCAGCATGATACATTGGGTGAGTATTTGGCTAATTGGTCAATCGATCCTGAGTTAACTCATCCTGGTGGCTTGTTGCCGCCGCGAGCGATCACTCCGCAGCGTGAAATATGGCTGCTGCAGCGCAAGAAAGGCAAGCCCGGCGCGGGGCCTGGGAAAACCACAGGATGGATTCATCGGCTTAATTTGCAGCGACATCAGGTGCATTTATGGGGTGGGGTTGAATATCTGCGTATAGACGATGCAGGCCTGCATGTAATGCATGAAGGCGTCGCGAAATGCGTTGCGTGTGATCAGGTTGTGGTGTGCGCAGGGCAAGAGTCAGTCAATGAACTGCATGAGCAATTGCTGCAAATGCAACAACGCTCGCATTTAATTGGTGGCGCTCAGTTAGCCGCTGAGCTGGATGCCAAGCGCGCCATCGAGCAAGGAATGCGTCTAGCTCTGCAGTTTTGAAGGGGTGAATGTGCAAAGTTGCCGTTTAAAACAGTAAGCCGACTAACGGAAAAACTGCAAAAGCCGTCGATTCTGACGGCTTTTTGATTGATTGGTCTGCTGTGTATTGCCTGAAGTAAAACTTGAGCTTTTGCCACGTAGGTCTTGGTAGCATTTATATCTGCTGAAGTGGGTGGCCATTTCGATGGCATAAATTGGTTTTATGTTTGCTTACGTAAGTTAATTGATTTATTTCATTTAATGAAATTTATTGCTGGATAAACAGGTCATTTATCCTAGCTTGACATGGTTATAGCTGAGTAGGAAATTAGCCATGAAATCAAGTCTTGTAGTCATGCTGGGAAGCATTCTGCTGGTCTGGCAGCAGCCAGCTAATGCCATGTGCGATAGCCAAGTTAAAACCTTGCAGGCGGAGATGAATGCACAACAGGTTTCGCTGGATGTGCGCCGCAGGGTGAATACCGCATTGCAGCCCTTACTGATCCCACGTACGGACTTAAACCCCTTAAGTAATGCCGAGTGCCAGAAGCGGGTGCAGGCTGCGCGGGATTTAATGTTGCATCCCACCGTGCAGATGGCTGCTAAGTGAGGGTATATGGCTACAGAGCAATATCATATTGATTTGTAGCCATATACAGTTCTTAACGCTGGATCTCGCCGCCGAGTGCATTCAGTAGTGCCGGAATAAACCCGCGTAGTTCGCCAACTAGCAGGGCAAACTGGGATTCAAATAAGGCATCCTGAGTTTCCGCATCCATATCCTTGAGCTCGTCTTTTAGGACATCAAGCATCGCAAGCGACTTGATTTCAAGCGCTTCCGTGAGGGTGAATGTCAGACGTTCGCCATAGGCTAGGCTCAGGCGGGTGGCCACTTTGCCGGCTCCTAGATGTTGGCGTACTTCGTCGCAATCCATGACTTGCCGTTTAAATCGTGCAATTGAGCCTTCATCACCGGGGGTTTTCAATTCAGCATCCTGCCCGATTGAAAATGCATCCGGAGTTTCGCTGTTGAGCCACTCTGTCATGGCTGCGCATGGGCTAATTTCGGTGTCAATCAGGCGGGTTGGCAGGCTGCCGAGTGTTTCGCGTAAAGTAGATAATAAATACTCTGCTTTAGCCGCACTGGCCGCGTCAACGATCACCAGTTGCAGGTCTAGGTCGATCAGCGCGCGCTGTACGCGTGAGCGAGTAAAGGCCCGTGGGGTCAATTCTTCCACGATGCGATCTTTTAATTCGCGTTGTTCCTTGCGGCCAACCTTACGGTGTTCGGTGGCTTCGATTTGTTGTACGCGATAATCAAGCTCATCTTTGATGACCGCGGCTGGCAGTACTTTCTCTTCACTTTTTAGGGCGACTAAGACAACATTTTGTCGTTCTAGTGCCATTAGCTCTGGCTCATGGCGGGCGGGTGCGACCCAGCCGCTCGATTCCATGTCCATGCTGCCGCAGGGTACAAATGGACGTTTGGCCAATTCGCTTTGAATGCTTGGTGCGCTCAAGGCATGGTCGGCCGCTAAGCGATAGATTTGCAAATTACGAAACCACAACATGTCATCAACCTTTGAGAATGGTCGCTGATTGTAGCGCTGTCTGCTGGCGGGCAAAACCCATTTCGTCGCTTCGGGGCTCGTGAGGTATTAATGCCGTCATTGTAGTTGAGAATGATTCTAGATTATCTGTATAATGCGAATAATTACTGTTTAAGGTGCAAGTGATGAATAAGATTGTCCTATCTGCTGTGGGTTTGTCTCTGCTGTCTGCGCTGGCGAGTGCCGAGACGGTGACGGTGTACTCTTCGCGCAATGATCAATTGATCAAGCCCTTGTTTGATGCCTACACCAAAGAAACCGGCGTTGAAGTGAAAGTGTTAACCGATAAAGAAGGCCCATTGATGGCGCGGTTACAGGCAGAGGGCAGTAATACTCCCGCCGATATGCTGATCACGGTTGATGCGGGCAATTTGTGGCAGGCCGCCAATATGGGTTTGCTTAAAACGGTAAACTCAAAAACCTTAACAGAAAATATCCCACCTCACTTGCGTGATGCACGCAATCAATGGTTTGGCTTGTCTGTGCGTGCGCGTACGATGGTTTACAACCCGAGTCTGATCAAGGCAGATCAGCTATCAAGCTACGAAGACCTTGCTGACCCAAAATTTAAAGGCAAATTGTGTCTGCGCACCAGCAAAAAAGTTTACAACCAATCATTGGTCGGCATGATGATTGCGCAGCAGGGTGAAGCAAAAACCGAGCAAATCGTTCGTGGCTGGGTGGCAAACTTGGCAACGGATGTTTTTGCCGATGATACCAAGCTGATTGAGTCGGTTGCCGCAGGTCAATGTGCAGTTGGTATTGTGAATACCTATTACTTTGGCCGTATTCTGGACAAATTGCCTGCAGATAAGCGCGATGCATATCCAGTAAAACTATTCTGGGCTAATCAGAAAACCAATGGTACTCATGTCAATATTTCGGGTGCTGGTGTAACGCGCTATGCCAAAAATGAAGCTGGCGCTATTAAATTGATGGAATGGCTCTCTTCGGAAAAAGCCCAAAATCTGTATGCTGATAAAGATATGGAGTTTCCAGCCAACCCTAAAGTAAAGGCGGATGTGTTGGTGAGTAGCTGGGGCCCGTTCAAGCAAAATCTGATCAATATGAGCAAAGCCGGCGAATTGCAAGGCGCAGCTGTTAAACTGATGGATCGTGCAGGTTACAAGTAATGGGCTAACAGTGGTTTAGCATTGTTGCTAAACTGGCAATTAATTATCTGGGGCAGACCGGTTTTAGCCGGTGCTGCCCTTTGTCTTTGACGAGATTTCACTTTATGCGCTTATCATCGCTGCGTGGTGTATTGCTAGCCATGCCGATTGCACTGCTGACCTTGGTGCCACTTTTAGTGGTTCTGGGGGCGTTTCTGGATCCGCAGCCAGAAATTTGGACGCATCTGATCGATTATGTGCTGCCTGATGTACTTAAAAATACCTTGATTTTATTACTGGGCGTCGGCTGCGGAGTGCTATTGCTGGGCGTTCCACTCGCATGGTTTACCGCCGTATGCGAGTTTCCCGGGCGGCGCTTTTTTAGCTGGGCGCTGATGCTACCTCTAGCGATGCCGGCCTATGTGCTGGCTTTTGTTCAGGTTGGCTTATTCGATTTTACTGGCCCAGTGCAAACGACATTGCGCGAATTAACTGGTGATTCAAGCTGGTTTCCGCGGGTGCGATCAACTGGCGGTGTAGTTTTGGTGTTGTCGCTAGCATTTTATCCCTATGTCTATTTGCTGGCGCGGAATGCATTTTTGACGCAGGGAAAGCGTGCGCTGGAAGCTGCGCAAATGCTGGGCATGTCACGCCAGCAGGGTTTCTGGCAAGTGGCGCTGCCCATGGCGCGGCCTTGGTTGATTGGTGGTTTAACCTTAGCGCTCATGGAAACCTTGGCCGATTTTGGTGCCGTTTCGATATTCAATTTTGATACCTTTACGACCGCAATCTACAAATCTTGGTTTGCCTTGTTCAATTTGCCCGCTGCCTCACAGCTTGCATCCTTGTTGGTGTTGTTTGTGCTGGTCTTGGTTGGATTGGAGCATTGGGCGCGCGGCTCACGCCAATATCATGGCCGAATTGTCGCTGCTGAACGGATTCAGTTGCATGGCTGGCACCGTGCTATGGCAGTCGTGGTGTGTACGCTGGTGCTGTGTATGGCTTTTGTCGTGCCATTGCTACAGCTCTTATTTTGGGTAAGTAGCATTTGGCGCGAAGATCTCGATGCGCGTTATTTCGGCTTTACTCTGCGCTCAATGGCAATTTCGCTGTTGGCTGCGCTTATCGTTGCCGTCTTGTCACTGTGCTTGGTGTTTATTCAGCGCCGTTTTGCAGGGCGCATGACGCGTTGGACAGTGCGGTTGGCGACCTTGGGGTATGCGGTGCCGGGTTCTGTGTTGGCTGTTGGCGTGTTTTTGCCAATTGCGTGGCTAGATAATCTGCTGATTCCACTGGCACAAAGCCTCGGTTTTGCTGGCTATCAAATCCTTAAAGGATCCGTAGCTGTGATGTTATTGGCCCTTGCTGCACGGTTTATGGCGGTCGCTTTTCAGCCGATGGATAGTGCCATGCAGCGTATCAGTCGCAATCAGGAAGACGCGGCACGCTCATTGGGTTTGAGTCAGCGCCAGCTGCTGTGGCGCTTACATCTGCCTATGTTGCGGGGCGGGGTGCTCACCGCAGTATTAATGTGTTTTGTCGATGTGATGAAAGAGATGCCGATTACCTTGATGACTCGCCCCTTTGGCTGGGACACCTTGGCCGTGCGGGTCTTTGAGATGACCTCGGAAGGGATGTGGGCCAATGCCGCATTGCCGAGTTTGATGATTGTGTTGACTGGTTTAATTCCGGTTGTGCTCTTGGTGCTCAAGTCGGAAGACTAAGAGCACGGAATGAATTTGTGGAAAAACAATGTCACTGTTAACGGTTGAGAATATCAGTATTGGTTTTGAAGCTCGCAATGTGGTTGCAGGCCTTTCATTTCAGTTGCAGCCCGGTGAGATTGCCTGTCTGCTGGGTGCTTCTGGTTGCGGTAAAACCACGGTACTGCGGGCTATTGCTGGGTTCGAAAGTCTACGCTCGGGCAGTATTGCGCTCAATGGGGAGCAAGTTTCTGCGCCTGACAAACAGATTCCTGCGCAATTGCGTGGTGTTGGGATGGTGTTTCAGGATTACGCGCTTTTTCCACATCTGACCGTGGCTGGCAATGTCGCATTTGGTTTACGGCATTTAGCGAAGTCTGAGCGCCAGATCCGAGTGCAGCAAATGCTCGACATGGTAGGCTTGGGCGAATTGGGTCAACGCTATGTGCATGAGTTATCGGGCGGCCAGCAGCAGAGGGTAGCATTGGCGCGTGCTTTGGCGCCGCAGCCGCGGTTGCTGCTACTCGATGAGCCGTTTTCAAATTTGGATGTCGAGTTGCGTGAGCGGCTTGGGCAAGAAGTCCGCGCCATTTTAAAACAAACCGGCACGACGGCTATTTTGGTAACGCATGATCAGCGGGAAGCTTTTGCGGTGGCTGATCAAATTGGCGTGATGAGTGAGGGCCGTATCTGTCAGTGGGGAACACCCTATGATTTGTATCATGAGCCTGCCGATCGCTTTGTCGCCAATTTTATTGGTGAGGGCGTGTTGCTGCCTGCACGCTTGACTGCGCCACAATGCATTGAATTTGAATTGGGGCAAATTTGCCGCACCGCTCCGGTTGAGTGTTGTGTTGGGTGTGAGATGGAAGTGCTGATTCGCCCTGATGATATTCAGCATAATGATGCTAGCTCATTGAAGGCACGCGTGTTGGCGAAAGCATTTCGGGGGGCTCAGTTCCTGTACACCTTGGGCTTGCCATCAGGGCAGACGCTATTGTCTTTAGTGCCAAGTCACCATAATCATGCCATTGGTGAAGACATCGGGATTGAGCTGGAGATGGATCACCTGATCGTATTCAAAAAATGATGTATATGCTTCTAGGGCGTGTACTGTCTTTTTTGTAGGCATATACCTAGATGGTGTAATCGCTATCGCAACTTAGAGCAAGTGTTTGCATCGCGGCATGGGTCGAGATAAATGGTGGGTGACTTAACTCGCTAAGTAGGTCACCGTGCAGCAGCGTATCTAATACTGGCCCTTTTACTTCGGCCAGATGCAATTCGATGTGCATCGTTTTGAGTGTGTTATGCCAACTTTGTAAGGCATTGAGCGCACTGTAATCAATGCTATTGACTGCGGATAAAATCAACACCAAATGCTTCGTCTCAGGATGATTGGCTAATTGCTGATTTATTTTTTCTAGAATCTGGTTGATGTTAGCAAAATAAAGATTCTCATCGATTCGAATTGCCAAAATGTCGGGCTGCGTTTCAACTTGAAAGCGCAATACATTGCGATAGTGTTCGCTGTTCGGTACGCGGCCCACGACCGCAATATGGGGTTGCTGACTGCGCAATAAGTACATTAGCAAAGCAATACCAATACCGATTGCAATGCCTAACATTGGGCCTGTGAGTAGAACTCCAGCAAATGTCATGATCCAGGCTGTGCCATCGCGCCGATCGAAGTGCCATGCTTTGCGAAATTGCTGCCATGAAATCATTTTGGTCGTGGCCAAAATAATTGTGGCGGCCAGTAGCGGTTGCGGTAAATAGGCAAGGTAAGGCAGTAGCATCCAGAGTGCCAGCACAAGCCAGAGCGCAGAAAGAATACCGGCAAGCGGTGTGTGGGCCCCGGCATTACTATTTACTACGGTGCGGGAAAACCCGCCGCTGACGGGCATGCCGCCAAATAATGCCGCAGCTAGATTGCAGTGACCCAATGCAAGCAATTCCCGATTTGGATCGATATATTGCTGCTTGTGACTGGCAATTTGCTGAGCCACGGTGATGCTCTGCAAAAAACCCGCAAGTCCAATGAGTAGGGCGGGTGCCAATAAATTACTTAAAGCTTCACTATTTAGGTTGATCGATTGCAGATCGAATGCTGCCGAGGGTAATGGCCCTAACGTTTTGCTGTATTGAGTGAGGTTGAGCCAGTTAATCATTGACGCCAGCAGGCAGAGCATGATTAGTGGCAAAATTTTACTAAACAATTCTGGCTTGATTGGTAGTCGCAAGCGCGCAAAATGCTGACTAAGCCGCTCAGAGCCTGCTAGCCAGAGCAGTAGTAATCCGATCACCCCTAAGATCATCGTGCCTGGCTTAAGTTGAGCTAATGCGCTTGGTAAATGCTGGAGTAACTTGGGTAGAGTGTCACCCTGCCACTTTGTCCCAAGCAAGCTGCCAGTTTGCCCCAGTGCAATTAACAGCGCGGTGCCAGCGCTAAAGCCTTGAACGACCGGTAATGACAGTATGCGAGTAATTTGGCCCAGCTTGAGTAAGCCTAGTCCCGTGAGAATCAGCCCGGAGAGCAGTGTTAGGGTGGCCGCTAGTATTAAATAGTGTGGGCTGCCGGCTGTCGCAAGAGGTGTCAGTGCTGCAGCAGTCATGGCCGAAGTAATAGCCATTGGGCCAACCGACTGGGGCATGCTGGTGCCAACAAATCCATAGACCAATAGTGGTCCGATGCTGGCATATAAACCTGCCATAGGGGGCAGTCCCGCTAATTGCGCGTAGGCCAGCCCTTGCGGAATGAGGAGTAGCGCCACAATAATGCTGGCTATGACATCACCAGCGAGATTGTTGCGCTGATAATCCTGTACCCAGCGTGGCAGTTTATGGATTAAAGGCATTAGGCTTACTTGTTCTCCAGCTTTTCAAACAAAAACATTCCTGCCAGCATTGCTGCGGTGAACAATACCCCGCCTAGTGAGCCGCTACCAACTGCTACCAGAGCGGGCCCTGGGCATATACCCCCAATACCCCAGCCGATGCCAAACGCGATGCTACCCAGAATTAGTCGTTTATCAATTACCGTGCTAGTCGGGAGTTTCATTACTTCATGCGTGAGCAAGGTAGTGGACGTTTTTTTAGCTTTTGCAAAAAATACGAGCGCAACACCAATGCCACCACCCATCACAAAAGCTAGGCTCGGATCCCATAGCCCGGCAATATCTAAGAAGCCCTGAACTTTTGCCGGGTTTGCCATGCCCGCAAGCAAGAGGCCAAAACCAAATAACAAGCCAATGAATAGGCCAAATAGATTCATCTTCATGATTATTGTTCCTTGTTGTGAGGGGCCTAGATGAGGTGCTTGATTACAAATACGGTTACAAAACCTGCACTCATAAATGAAACTACCGCAACTAGGGAGCGCAAGGAAAAGCGGGATAAGCCACAAATGCCATGCCCACTGGTGCAGCCATTGGCATAGCGCGTGCCCATACCCACCAATAAGCCTGCCACGATTAATCCTACTGGCGAGGTCACCATATTGAGCTCGGGTAGAGGCGCAAACCAACGCCAAATGACGGGTGACAGCACTAGGCCAGCCATAAATAAAATCCGCCAATTTTTATCGGAAGCACCCGTCAGTAGCCCGCCAATAATGCCGGCAATGCCTGCAATTCGCCCTGCTAGCAAGATAAGCAGGCCGGCGGCCAGACCAATCATGGCGCCACCAATAAGTGATGCGATTGGGGTAAAGTGAGCAAGGTCAATTTGCATATTCGGTTTCCTTTGGCGGGTTTGCTTTGCTCAAATCTACTGGGCAATACAACATATACAGCAGTGAAAGTACTTGCTTCACTTCGTCGCTTGCTAACGAGTAATAAATTCGTTTTCCGTCGCGGCGAGTGTTGACCAGCCCAGCATTACGTAAGACACCCAGTTGTTGCGAAAGCGTTGGTTGGCGAATATCGAGCAGCGCTTCAAAATCTGACACACATTTCTCGCCATCTACCATTTGGCAAAGTAATAACAAGCGGTCTTCATTGGCGAGGTTTTTTAGTAGCTGGGTTGCTTCCCCAGCCGATGTTCGCATCGCCTGCATTTCTAGGTCAGTCATGGTGATTAATCCTTAATCAACTAATCTTGACATATTATATAAATAAATATATCGTAATGTAAAGTGAATTGATTGCATGTAAATTGGGGTGACTGCCATGAGTGATATCAAGCCGATAGTTGAGAGCTTTTATGATCCAGCTACATTTACGGTGAGCCATCTGGTGTACGACCAGAGTGGTGGTGATGCAGTGATCATCGATCCCGTGCTGGATTACGACCCTAAGGCGGCGCGGACTAGCACGGTAAATGTAGATCGTATGATTGCCCGTGTTCGGGAGCTGAATTTAAGTTTGGCGTGGATTTTGGAAACCCATGCACATGCAGATCATCTTTCGGCAGCGGTTTGGTTACGTGATCAGCTGGGCGGGAAAATAGCCATTGGCCGGGGTATCGAGCGCGTACAAAAAATCTTTAAGCCCATATTTGGTATGGAGCCTGAATTTGCTACTGATGGAAGCCAATTTGATGCCTTACTTGCAGATGGCCAAAGCTTGGTGGTAGGGCGCCTTATTGTGCAAATTATTGCCGTGCCGGGGCATACACCTGCTGATGTTGCGTACCTTATTGGTGATGCGCTATTTTTGGGTGATACATTGTTTATGCCCGATGTAGGGTCGGCGCGCTGTGATTTTCCGGGCGGTAGTGCGGCGGCTTTGTATGATTCAGTGCAGAAAATTTACACTTTACCGGAAACAACACGCACCTTCGCTTGCCATGATTATCAGCCGCCAACGCGCTCCGAGCCTGCTTGGGAGTCGACGTTGGCCGAGCAGAAAAAAAACAATATCCATTTAAACGAAATGGTAAGTAGGGCGGATTTTATTGCGTTGCGTGAGGCGCGTGATGCCACCCTAGCTATGCCCGTACTAATTATGCCTGCCATTCAAATTAACGTTCGCGCCGGGCATCTGCCGCCAGCCGAGGCCGATGGCCGACAATATTTGAAGTTACCGCTCAATACTTTGTGAGAAACAAAATGACAATACAAATCGAGTGCCCACATTGCCATGCGCAAAACCGTTTAGACCCTGCGCGTATCAATGATGCGCCTAATTGCGGGGCTTGCCATGCTCCTTTGCTTACAGGTGCGCCGCTTGCGGCAACTAAAGATAGTTTGCCGCAACTTCTCAAGCATTCAAAATTGCCCGTCGTTATTGATTTTTGGGCTCCGTGGTGTGGCCCTTGCCAGCAGTTTGGGCCGACTTTTGCTGCCGCTGCCAAAGATATGGCTGGCAAGATGTTGTTTGTGAAGGTTGATACCGAGGCCGAGCCTGAGATGGGACAACAGTTTCGAGTGCGAAGTATTCCAACGCTACTCGTTATTGAGGGTAACGCGGAGCTGGAGCGAGTCTCCGGTGCGATGTCCGCTGGGCAATTCAAAGCGTGGTTAATGCAATTCATTTGAGCGGTTTGCTGCCGCTAGGAGGTGTGTGATGAATAACGTTGGGGGTGTAGATCGTGTGGCGCGAATTGCAGTGGGTCTGCTGTTATTGGTGCTGACTGCGTTGGGGGCAATTGGCTGGTGGGGTTTGTTTGGTATTGTCCCCTTGCTGACTGGCTTAATTCGCTTTTGTCCCTTGTATAAAATAGTTGGTCTTAATACCTGTCCGCTGAATAAGGATTAAGTAGAAAACAAAAAAGCCCGAATTTAATTCGGGCATTTTTAATTGGCTGGCTATAAACGCTGCTTAGCCTGCGCGATAGGTGTTGCTGCGCGTTTCCTCGATCCAGCGACGAACGCGTTGTGCATCACCAATGCGTGTTTGTTTGCCATTTGAGTCCATTAGCACCATGACTACAGGCATATTATTGATGGTTGCTTGCATCACAATACAACGCCCCGCCTCGTTAATAAACCCCGTTTTGGACACGCCAATGTTCCAATCTGGGTCTTTCACTAGTGGGTTAGTGTTGCGATAGGCCATTACATTGCCGGTTAAGTTGGATACAAAGCTGTATTCACTTGAGGTGGTGAATTGGTGAATTTCAGGGTAGCGCTGCGCGGCCTTAACCATCAGTGACAGGTCACGTGGAGTTGCCACATTTTGTGGGGTTAGGCCAGTTGAGTCGAAAAAGTGACTATTGACCATGCCTAATTGCAGCGCTTTTTCATTCATCTTGCGAATAAATGCAGAGCGCCCACCTGGGTAGTAATGGCTGAGTGCTGAAGCCGCACGATTTTCAGAAGACATGAGTGCCAATAACAACATCTCACCACGTGTTAGCGTGGTGCCAACAGCTAGCCGTGAGCTGGTATTTTTTAGATTGTCGACATCTTCATGGGTAATGGTGATGAGTTCATTGAGTGGCAGCTTGGCATCTAGCACCACCATAGCGGTCATCAGCTTTGTGATTGAGGCAATGGGTACTACATTATCCGCATTACGCTCGTACATTACTTCGCCCGTTTGCTGATTCAAAATCATTACTGCCGCAGATTGAACGCCGGGGCTGGCTAAATTGATGGGGCTTGCATTGACGCGAGAGACCTGAACATCGCGCCGCGCACTAGCAATTGCTTGTTGTTTGATGTCGGTGCTTTTTTTGCTTTTGCTCGCAACTTTCGTATTGTTTTTGTTGCTGCGGGTCTTGTTTGCTTGCTTCGATGTATTTTTTTTGGTGTTGCGAACTGTGATGGTTGTTGCTGGTTTTTTGGTAACGGCCTTTGATTTTTCTGAGTTATTTTTTTCGGCAAAGGCTGGGGCTGCCGCGAGTGCTACGCATGTAAACAATGCGCACAATGGGCTTAAAAACTTGGTCATAGGAAACCCCTTCAAATAAAACGGCATGTTGCTATGTTAGTTATTGCTGATTTTACGCAAAGAGCAACAAAAAGTCATTGTTAATCAATAACTAGTATTTTTTTGCTAATAAATGACATTAAACTAGCTTTTGCTTGCATCAATCGTTGGGATTATTTACATTGCACTGCAGCAATTGTATTGTGGTGATTATTCGGGAAAACCCTAGTCTAACGGAGCAAAATTGTGCTGAATCAACCAGCTATGCAAGCTTTTTTCGAGCAGTTAACTCAGGCCAACCGTCAGTGGACCGAACAATGGGCAAAAATACTGCCTACGACTGAGCCGAGCCAACCTTTGTCGGTGATGCACGAAATGTTGCATAAAATACAACAGTCTCAACCTGAAGTGTTCAGTGCTCATGCTGCGTTCTATCAGCAGCAAATGGATTTGTGGTTAGGTTTGATTGGTGCAAAGCCAGGAGTGAAGGTCGCCGAGCCTGAAAAAGGCGACCGGCGCTTTAATGCGCCAGAATGGGATGCGCCGATTTTTGACTATATCCGGCAAAATTATTTGCTTACATCTAAATGGTTACTCGATCAAATTAACTCCCCCAATTATGACGAGGCAACCCGTGAAAAAATGTCATTTTTTACTCGGCAATACATTGATGCAATGAGCCCGAGTAATTTTGCCTTTACTAACCCTGAGGTAATGAAACTCGCTCTAGAAACCAAAGGGGAAAGTTTGCAAGAAGGCATGAAGCAATTACTGGCCGACATGCAAAAAGGTTCGATCACGATGACTGATGAAAGTCAGTTTGAAGTGGGTAAAAATCTTGCAATTACCCCAGGTGAGGTTATTTTCGAAAATGACCTATTCCAGCTTATTCAGTACACGCCAACTACCCCCCAGGTGTATAGCCGTCCATTGCTTGTAGTACCACCATGTGTAAACAAATACTACATTATGGATTTACAGCCTGCGAACTCAATGATGGGCTATATCGTCAGCCAAGGCTTTACTACTTTCTTGGTGTCGTGGAAATCAATTGAGCCGCATCAGGCCGATTTGCGTTGGGATGATTACATTGAATCCGGAGTAATCAAAGCGGCTGAAGTGGTACGTGAAATTGCAAAAGCGGAAAAAATTAATGTTCTGTCGTTTTGCATCGGTGGGGAGTTAGTTTCTACCGCGATGCCAGTGATGAAAGCCAGAGGTTTGGATTGGTTTGAATCAGTAACATTAATGACGGTAATGCTCGACCATACTGATCCGGGTGAAATTAAGCATTTCATCGATTGGAATTTGGTACGTCAACGTGAAGCGCAGGCCCAAGGTGTGATTGGTGGCAAAGAATTGGCACGCACTTTTTCTGCTTTACGCGCCAATGATTTAATTTGGAATTATGTGGTTAATAACTACCTCAAAGGTAAAAACCCAGCGCCATTTGATTTGCTTTACTGGAACAATGATTCTGCAAATCTTGCCTTGCCAATGCATACCTTCTTCTTGCGCAATATGTATTTGGAAAATAACTTAGTTAAACCCAATTCATTCAGTCTTTGTGGCGTACCCATTGACTTAACTACGATTAATGTACCGACATATATTTTTGCCGCCCGTGAAGATCATATTGTGCCGTGGCAATCAGCGTATGCCACCACAAAAATTTTCAAAGGGCCACTGCGTTTTGTATTAGGTGCATCTGGGCATATTGCTGGGGCGATCAATCCTGTATCAACCAATAAACGTAACTATTGGGTAAATGACAACGTGGCGTTGGGGGCTGAAGATTGGTTTAACTCAGCAGAGTCTCGCCCAGGAAGCTGGTGGCAAGATTGGTCGATTTGGCTGGTACCTCATTCAGGCGCGCAAGTGGCAGCTCCGAAAAAGGCTGGCAATACCAAGTTCAAGCCAATTGAAGCTGCTCCAGGGCGGTATGTGAAGGCCAAAGTGGTTTGAAGTTGATGTATCACAAATGAGCAAGGTCTCGCCTTGCTTTTTTTAGCACTAATTACTTACAAATAATATTTGTTTGCTTTTTCTACGTGGGGATATTTATGACTGAAGTGGTTATTGTTGCCGCAGGACGCACAGCTTTAGGTAATTTTTCAGGTGCACTGGCCAAGGTGGCCGCTCCGGAATTGGGGGCGACCGTGATTCGCGCTCTGTTGGAAAAGACGGGGGTAAAACCAGAGCAAGTTTCCGAAGTAATCCTTGGCAATGTACTCACTGCGGGCTTGGGTCAGAATCCTGCTCGCCAAGCAGTGCGTCGCGCTGGGTTGCCTGATGCAGTGCCTGGGCTGACCATCAATCAGGTGTGTGGTTCAGGGCTTAAAGCAGTTGCACTTGGGGTGCAGGCAATTCAGGCAGGCGATGCCGAGATTGTAATTGCAGGTGGCCAAGAAAATATGTCAGCCAGCCCTCATTTGCTCAATGGCAGCCGTGATGGGTTCCGGATGGGCAATGCTAGTCTGATCGATAGTATGGTTTACGACGGCCTGACCGACGTATACAACAATTACCACATGGGTGTCACTGCTGAAAATATTGCTAAAAAATACAGCATTAGCCGCGAAGAGCAAGATGCGCTAGCTCTGGCATCGCAGCAAAAAGCGGCCGCGGCTCAAGCTGCTGGGCGCTTTGCGGATGAAATAATTCCAGTCGTGATCCCACAGAAAAAGGGTGATCCGGTAGTCTTTGCGCAAGATGAATTTATCAAGCCGAGCACTACAGCGGATTCATTGGCTAAACTGCGCCCTGCATTCGACAAAGAAGGCACGGTAACCGCAGGTAATGCGTCGGGCATTAATGATGGTGCGGCAGCAGTGCTGTTAATGAGTCGTGAAAAAGCTAAAGAGTTAGGTTTGACCGTATTGGCGTCCGTGAAGTCTGCTGCAAGCACGGGTGTTGACCCAACCATCATGGGGATGGGCCCTGTGGCGGCAACCCAAAAGGCCTTGGCTCGCGCAGGTTGGACCATTGATCAGCTAGATCTCATTGAGGCAAATGAAGCTTTTGCCGCACAAGCTTTGGGTGTTGCACGCGAATTGAAATGGGATCTGAATAAAGTGAATGTCAATGGTGGTGCGATCGCACTAGGCCATCCTATTGGTGCCTCAGGCTGCCGTGTCTTGGTAACTTTGTTGCACGAAATGGTGCGCCGTGATGCGAAGAAAGGCTTAGCTACCCTGTGCATTGGTGGGGGTATGGGTGTAGCACTCTGTTTAGAGCGTTGATCTAGCGATATACCCTTGTCTAATAAAAAACCGCAGCGATCATGCTGCGGTTTTTTGTGGCGTAAATTTTCGCGAATTATTTTTTCAAGGCGTCACGGATTTCACGTAGCAACACAATATCTTCGGGTGTGACAGCTTCCGCCGCTGGGGCCGGTGCTTCCTCACGTTTGAGTTTATTCATTACTTTTACAACCATGAAAATTGCAAAGGCTACGATCACGAAGCTAATCATGCTATTGATGAATAAGCCAATATTCATAGTAACTGCGCCAGCATCTTGCGCGGCTTTTAATGTCTCGTATGGACCTGCTACCTTGCTGCCGTCAGCTAGAGTGATAAACATATTGGCAAAATCAACCTTACCAATCAAAAAGCCTAGTGGTGGCATGATGACGTCTTTAACCAAAGAATCGACAATTTTGCCAAATGCCGCGCCAATCACTACACCTACCGCTAAATCAATTACATTGCCACGCATGGCAAATTCGCGAAACTCTTTAAACATACTCACTCCGATAGTCTAATTGAATAATTTGCAGCGATTGTTAATTAGTCTTTCGCAACGGTCAAGTACACCGTAATCTCTTCACGATCATGATAAAGATGTTTGGCGGTGATTTTACACGGGATACCGGCTTTTTCTAATTTGGCCTCAATTAAGGCAAAGCATTTGTTCACTTCGAGATAGCGCTTTTTCATTGGCAATTTCAAGTTAAAAATCGAGCGGCGAGCATTGCCGGCAGAAAACCATTTGGCAATTAATTCGGCTACCCGAATCGGCTGCTCGACCATATCGCAGACCAGCCACTCAACCGGATTTTTCGGTTTGAACTTAAAGCCATCATCACGAATATGTTTAACTTGGTGGTGCCCATCCATACTGCCTTTCATGGGGCCATTATCAATGGCAAACACTTTGAGACCTCGGCTGACCAATTGATAAGTCCAGCCGCCTGGCGCTGCGCCCAAATCAACTGCACTCATGCCTTCGCGTAGCTTGCTTTCTGGCTTGTCCACCAGCACCAAGATGGCCTCTAGTAGTTTTAGCGTCGAGCGGCTAGGCGCATCGACTGGCATGCGTAAGCGCGGAATGCCATTGACCCAATCGGTATCGCGGGCTGGGCGTGAGGCAATAAAGACTTCATTTTGTTGCGGAAAAAACAAATGCAGACGATTGCGCACTCGTTGTGGTTGCAGCCACTCATTTTCTGCTGCCGCTTTAGCAACGTAATCACCAAATTTGCGGCAAAAACTAGATAAAGATTTGCCTTCGTTGGTGTCTGGATATTCGAGCCATACATCGCTAAACGCCGTGTTGATGACTTTGAGTGAGGTAACGATGGGTGTGAGGCGATCTTTGCCAACCAAGGTCAAACGATCATGCACCAGTAGAGTTTGGCGGGGGAAAATTAATTGCTTATTGACCAAACTATTGAGTGCGGAAACATTTTTCTCGTGTGGTGTGAAGAGTATCCAGCCATCGCCACGCTCAAACTCGCCATCGCACATTGCATGGTCCGCAATTTCTTCAGCGCAGTCTGGTTCAAAACCGGGGCGGCAATAAGCCAGTAACGCTTTGGGGGTGGCGGCGACGATGTCAGACATGATGGTGCTCGGTATAAAAGTCGCAAGGATACCCAAGAACAAGCATCCGTGCTACGTCACACTAGGGTTGAATTGATGCAAGGCTCACCGGCGAGTGGATTAATGTTGAATGTGGCTGGGGATTTTCATCTCAAATCGCGTGCCTTTGCCTTCCTCCGAAAACACTTTTATAGAGCCGCCCAAGGTTTGCGTCACTAGGTTAAATACAATGTTTAAGCCAAGCCCGCTGCCACCATTGGCTCGTTTAGTAGTGAAAAATGGGTCGAAAATTTTATCGACGATGGCCGCTGGAATGCCAACGCCATTATCCGCAAAATTCAGCATTACCCATTCTTGATCGCTGTAAGCCGAGATGGTGATTAGATTATGTTCTTCTGCCAGTTGGTCTTCCTGGCGATGAAACGCGTGAAGCAGGGCATTGTTGAGCAAATTAGTCAAAATTTGTGAGAATGCACCGGGAAAGCTATCCATTTTGATGTGTTCGGTACATTCGATTTGAATACTCACTGGCATGTGTTTAATCAGCGGGCGCAAGCTAGTCATAATTTCATTAAGATAGGCGTGCAGTTCAAAATCGCGACGCACTTCGGATGTTTGATCGACCGCAACTCGTTTAAAGCTCTGAATCAGGTCTGCCGCGCGTGCAGCATTGCTCAGTATCAAGGCTGAAGATTGTTCGGCAGTATCGCTATAGCTGATGACCTCTGATTTTTTAATCTGGCCACCTTCAACCATTTGATGGAATTTAATCGATTCATCATGCAAGACTGAGGCGCTGGTGAGGATAACCCCGACAGGCGTATTGATTTCATGTGCAATCCCAGCTACGAGGCTACCTAAAGAGGCCATTTTCTCTGATTGCACCAAGTTTTTTTGCGCTTCTTTTAATTGTAGTAATGCGCTTTCAGCATCTTCTTTGGCTTGCCGCATAGCCGCTTCGGTGCGAGATAGGTTGGTCACGTCATCTTGCAAGCGATGCGCAATTCGATTGTAGCCAACTGACACCTCATCGATTTCCTGATAGGGATTGCGTGGCAGGTCAATATCCTTATAGCTGCCATCACGTTCTGCAATTTGATTTAGTCGGTCTCTGAGTAGAGCGAGGGGTCGGATCACAATTTGCTGCAGTGAGCGCGAAAGCGCAAACACGACCAGCAAATCGAGAATGAGGATCTCGATGATTTTTTCTATGACTTGTTCGCGTAGCTGCTGCAAAATTAAGCTGCGATTGGTGACAAAATGCACCTGACCAAGGGTTTTAGGATTTTCTGCGCCTGAATAGTTGAGCGGGAACTTGCTGGCGCTGTTACCTAGCTCGGCTTTATTTAGTTTGACGATTTCACCATCATCGGTGCGTTTTCTGCCATCTAGGAATGCATCACCGTTGTAAATCTCAATGCCCGTTATGCCGGGATAGCTCATTTCGGAGTCTAGAATCCGTGCTAGCTGTATATCGTCAAAATTCCACAACACGCCGGGTACTACGGTTTCCATCCGCAGTTTCATGCGGTTTTGGTAGTCGAGTAGTTCACTTTCGAGCCGTTGTTGGGTGTGAAAATAGGAAATAGCCCCTGAGATCGTCAAAGCGGCAGTCAGGATCAGAACAGAGATCAGATTCAGGTGGTTACGAATTCGGCGCATGGCTAAATTGATTGCTGATTAGGCTTTCAATTTAGCAGTTAATCACGTTTTTGCAGGTATTTTATATCGTCAAAACTGCATACCCATTGGGGTTGCCAGACTACCAAAATTGTTAGGTTTAAGCCTGTGATAAATGCCTCTGGCCAACCCATCAGAAAATAGTAGGGCAATACCTCTTCAAATAGAAAAGGCCATTCATAGGCGCCTGAAGCAGCCAAAATCAAGCAATGCAGCAGCCCATAGCTCCACATGCTCAGGGCCGCAGCGCAAAAGCAATTGAAAAAAATATACACAAAATAATTGAGCGGGAGTCGTTGTTGTGCCCAGCTCAGTAAGGCGCTAGTTATGAAAATCGGAAGTGCACCCTTTAGTAACCAGATCAGCCCAATACTTTGCCAGTCTAATTTTGCGCTTAAGGCTTGAATGATTAATATGGCCGAAATACTAATCAGTGCGCGCCGCCGACCTGCGATCAAGCACAGAGCGCTGCTGCCGAGGATATGAAAGGCAATGCCTGCTTGCACCTGAGCTTTGAGTTGCCAAAGTAGCAAGATGACCACGCTGGAAGCTAGCCAACTCGTAATGTGATTTGCAGGCGATTGTTGCCAAGGTTCGCGCCGCGCCGATTCGATTACACCAAAACCCATCAGCAGCCAACCGAGCTGGAGCCAAGTATCGGTATACAGCGCGGGCATCAGTTAAAAACGCCAGGCTTTGTCGATGAGCTGAGCGAGTTGGGTGAGGCGCCCATGAAAAAAGTGCCCCACGCCAGGTACCACCAGCACCGGTAATTGCTGGGGTCTGGCCCAATCCAGCACTGCGCCTAGGCTAATCACTTCGTCTTCCTCGCCATGAATCACCAATGTGTCGGCGGGAACGGTGGGGAATTCGTAGCGGCTGACCGCGGGCCCAACCAAAATCATCCCTTCGACTTCGTGCTCACCTAGGCGTTGGCGCAAGCGGCTTTGCACCAGAGTGCCAAATGAAAAGCCTGCCAGCGTTAAGCGGATGATTGCCGGGTTTTCATGGCGCGCAAACGCCAGTACCGCTGCCATATCATCCGGCTCGTGTTCGCCACGACTATGTACGCCATCCGATTTGCCGACACCGCGCAAATTGGGGCAATACACCACATAACCCAGACGCGATAAGGTTTTGGCCAGCGTGTGCACCACTTTATTATTGAAGGTGCCGCCCTCAGTTGGGTTCGGGTGGGCAACTAGTGCAATGCCAACGGTTTCCGACCAGGCCGATTCCAGTTTGAGGCATTCGAGTGTGCCTGCGGGGCCCGCAATATGGACTAAATCGAAAGTTGCTGCTTTGCGGGGTATGTTCGTCGAGGTCATGTCGGTATTGTTTTATGATTAAATACATTGGGTGTGTATGCAGAAGCTCAAACTAAATTTTGAGGCGCTCTACGACGCGTCCATTTACGAGGTGCTCGTTGATGATTTCATCGATGTCGTCTTTGTCGATATAGGTGTACCAGGTTTCTTCCGGATAAATCACAATCACTGGGCCTTCCTCACAGCGCTCAAGACAGCCCGCTTTGTTGATGCGTACTTTGCCGGTGCCGTTTAAGCCGAGTGCTTTAACCCGCTCTTTGGCGTAAGCCCATAATTCGTCAGCACCGCAGCTATTACAGCTTTGGCGCTCGCCGGGTTCGCGTTGATTGAGGCAAAAAAACACATGATGTTGATAAAAACCCATAACAAGTCCTCGGTAGACCACAGGCGAAGTACCAAAAAAAGGAGTCTCACCTGCGGTTGGGGTTTATTGGACTCAAGCGATGCTCGAGCCCAGATTGTGCGCGGTGATAAATAGTGGCAAGCCATCGGTATCGAGCACCGGTTGTACATTGCCGATCATTTTGACCACTTCAACACGGCATTCGCGCATCAGCTCAGCGACGTATTGTTCGATATAGGCCACTTGATCGTTGGCCGCGAGTGGCCATACATAGCCTTCCCAGCGCTCTGGGTCTTCCTGGCTGCTAAAGGTGATGCGAATTTCGGCATTTTCATGCGCCGCAACCGTCACCACTGGCGTGCGCCCGTTGGTGCGAATGCTGCGCAGTGCATTGCTAGTCATCACTTGCAAACGCGTTTCCAGTTGGCAAACTCGGCCGGCGTCTTGTGCTGCCAACCAGCTCATTGGCGCGCGTGGAATTGGAAATAAAGTCACGCCATTAGTTTTGAGGGTGTCGCTAATCAATTGCGCCAAAGGCATGCCCCACGCGCCGACTTGGCCGCCCAGTTTAATCGCTGGTGCAGCATCTTGGTGCTGGATGGCCACGCCGATCAGGTAACGCAGCGCAACCACTTCATCTTTAATCGCAATCGCACTACCGGCCGAATCAATCGGGAAGCGCGCTGCCTCGGTGATAGATTCACGCCATTCGGCAATTTGCGCTGGGTTAATCGCGGCAACCAGATCGGGGGCGAGCAAAGCGCCAGACAAGAAAGCGTCCGCATCGGCAGCGACCACACCGTGCTCACGCAAAATTGCTAGCGCTTGTGCGCCATCAATTTCACTCGGTAGGCTGGTTTCACCTTTAAAACCGGCCACCAGGACCAGTGGAATCGCAAATGGAATGGCGAATTGTTTTGAGGTCGATTGCTCAACTTCATCGCGAATGCATTGCCAGAGCTCAAACCATGCTTCTTGGGATGGCACTTGGGTAATCGCGCCGTTTAAGCCATAGTGATCGCGCGCGGCGAGTAATTCGCCGATTAGCTGGCGCAGGCCTTGGCGTTTGACTGCCACTTGCGCTGCATCACGTTCGGTCATCAGCGACATCAGTTGGCGAATCACTGGATTTTGTGGGTTTACACGAGGGTAGAGGCGAGGATCTGGCAGCGTCATGGCAATGCTTATCGGCGTAAATATTCGAGGTTGCGATTATACCTGTGCTGCTGCTTGATTGTCGCTGCTGCTTGATTGCCCTTGCTGCTGATGTTTGGTGCGCTTCGTGGTTTAATGGCGTCGACCATTTCTGCTCAGGATGTATTCATGGACCAACATAGCTTGCTAGATCAAACCTTAATTACCGATTTGCTCAGTGAGGCCGCCGCGAGCCCACGTCTGCGCAAAAATCGTAACTTTCATCCAGCAGATGATGCGCTATGCCATCGTTTGGCAAATGCTTTGCAGCCGGGTACCTATGTGCATCCGCATCGGCATATGAATGAAAACAAAGCCGAGACCATGATTATGTTGGCGGGTGAACTCGGCGTATTGATTTTTGATGAGGTCGGTTCGGTCGTTGCCAAGCATCATCTCAAGGCGGGTGGCGAGGTGTTTGGTATCAATATCGAGCCAAAAACCTTTCATGCCGTTGTTGCTTTGACGCCCTGTGTGTTTTTTGAAGCGAAAGCGGGGCCGTATATTCCGGTGGCGCCCGAAGAGCTGGCTAGTTGGGCTCCGTCCGCTGGCGATGCTGATAGTGAAAAATATTTGGCTTGGATGGCGGCGCAGTTTGCGTAATACGAAGTGGGTGTATTTTCTTGAAGGCTATTTTGGGTAATATCTGCAGTAATATACCCTAGATAGTCATCATTTCATGAAAGCCGTTGTAGCCTTTAAATTCGACTTTCTGTTTGCTCACCGTATCAACGTGCGCGCCATCCGGGCCGGTTTCTAGCCAGTGCGCCAACTCCGCCAAATCGGCCGAATCGCCTTCGGCCCACACTTCAACCCGACCATCGAGGCGATTGCGCACATAGCCCGCAAGATTGAGCTCTTCAGCCAATTGGCAGGTTGCCCAGCGAAAGCCAACGCCTTGCACCACACCTGAGACAAAAAACAGGTTTGCCATCGTTGCCATTGCGGTTCTCCTTGCGTTGGGATTGGAGTTTTCATTGTAGGAAAAAATGTCAGCAATAAAAAACGGCAGAATAAAATCTGCCGTTTTTTATGGTGCGAACCGAGTTTACTTCACTCGCATGCCTGGCTTAGCGCCGTCGTGTGGTTCAAGAATATACAAGCCGCCATCACCGCCCGCTGCCAGCACCATGCCTTCAGACATGCCAAACTTCATCTTACGCGGTGCGAGGTTCGCCACCATCACGGTGTGCTTGCCGATCAGATCTTCAGGTTTGTAGGCTGATTTGATGCCGGCAAATACATTTCGGGTTTCGTTACCAATATCCAGCGTCAGCTGTAGCAGCTTCTCGGCACCTTCAACATGCTGGGCGTTGGCAATGCGCGCAATGCGCAAATCAACTTTCATGAAGTCATCGATGCTGCAAGTTTCAGCAATCGGTGCGATCTCAAAGCTTGGCGCAGCTTTTTCCGCTACTGGTGCTTCCACCGGGGCGAGCGATTGTTTGTTCTCTTCGACCATGGCTTCGATGTTTTTCGGATCAATGCGCACCATCAAATGGTTGTAGGCATTAATCGTGTGATCAAGCAGCAAGTTTTGCGCGTCCGACCATTGCAAAGGCGCTACATTCAGGAAAGCTTCAACGTCGGTTGCTAGTTTTGGCAACACTGGCTTGAGGTAAATTGTAAGCAAGCGGAAGGCGTTGATCAAAATTGAGCATACGCGTTGGAGCTCGGCTTCACGACCTTCTTGCTTGGCCATTTCCCATGGTTTGTTCTGATCGACAAATTGATTCACTTCGTCGGTCAAAGCCATGATTTCACGAATCGCGCGGCTGTATTCGCGCGCTTCAAAGTGCGCCGCGATTGTTTCTGATGCAGCCTGCAATTTAACGAGTAACTGATCACCCGATAAATCAGCGGCTAATTTGCCTTCAAAACGCTTGGTGATAAAGCCTGCTGCACGGCTGGCGATATTGATGTATTTGCCGATCAAGTCGCTATTGACGCGCGCGGTGAAGTCTTCGAGGTTCAGGTCGATGTCTTCAAAGGTATTCGACAATTTGGCGGCAAAGTAATAACGCAACCATTCTGGATTGAGGTGATTCAGATACGATTCGGCGGTAATAAAAGTGCCGCGCGATTTACTCATCTTCGCGCCGTCAACGGTCAAGAAACCATGCGTGTTGATCGCCGTTGGCGTGCGGTAGCCGGCAAATTCCAGCATCGCGGGCCAGAATAGCGCGTGGAAATACAGAATATCTTTGCCGATGAAATGATACAGCTCGGCAGTTGAATCCTTTTTCCAGTACTCATCAAAATCGATGCCCAGACGGTCGCACAGGTTTTTGTGGCTGGCCATATAGCCGACTGGCGCGTCGAGCCACACGTAGAAATACTTGCCCGGCGCATCAGGAATTTCAAAGCCGAAATAAGGCGCATCACGCGAAATATCCCAGTCGGACAGACCCGACTCGAACCATTCCTGCATTTTATTGGCAGCTTCCGCCTGCAATTTGCCCGGCGTATTGGTCCAGCCTTTCAAGAAGTCTTCGCACTCACCTAGTTTAAAGAAGTAGTGCTCTGATTCGCGCATCTCTGGTGTGGCGCCCGATACGGCCGAGTACGGGTTTTTCAGCTCAGTTGGGCTGTAGGTTGCGCCACAAACTTCACAGTTATCGCCGTATTGATCTTTGGCGTTACATTTCGGGCACTCGCCTTTCACAAAACGATCAGGCAAAAACATGTTTTTGGCTGGATCGTATAGCTGATTAATTGTGCGGCTCACGATTTTGCCGTTGGCGCGCAGTTTTTTATAGATATCGCTGGCAAATTGGCGGTTTTCTTCGCTATTGGTGCTGTAGTAGTTATCAAACCCGACATGAAAGCCCGCAAAATCACGCGAGTGTTCGCCGTGCACACGGGCAATTAAAGCCTCTGGCGTAATCCCTTCTTTTTCTGCACGTAACATAATCGGTGTGCCATGCGTGTCATCAGCGCACACATAGTGACAGGTGTGGCCGCGTAGCTTTTGAAAACGCACCCAAATATCGGTTTGGATGTATTCCACCAAATGGCCGATGTGGATCGCACCATTGGCGTAAGGCAGGGCAGAAGTTACGAGGATTTTACGAGGGCTGGTAGAAGTCATGAATACGCCAAATGAAAGCAAACAATCTGGCGATTATAACCCAGAGTGCTGATTGGCTGGTGGCAGCATTTCGCTGGCTCTAGGCTATAGTGAAGCGAGCTGCATAAGGTGATTTTCAAAAATCCATAGGTGTCTGGTGTGAATGGATAAGGTGATACGCAAATTCTTGTTTAGAACTCGGGTGACCGTTGCCATTGTGATTTTAATTGGCCTAGTGTCATCTTTTTCTGCTTGGTACATCGCTCAGGTACGGGTTCAAGAGCAGGAACAAGTGCGCTTCACGCAGCAGTGTGACGCTATGATCAACAATCTGAGGCTGCGTGTACATAGTCTTGCTTTGGGCTTGAATGGCGCCCGTGTAGTTCCCTTGATGACCAAAGGAGCCTTGCTCCCGAATCATTTTCGCCGTTATATCGAGGGTAGGAATTTACAGGCCGAGTTTCCTGGTGCTTTGGGTTTCGGATTTATCCGTCGAGTAAGTGCAGCTGATGTTGATGTATATCTTGAATTGCAACGCCACTATCGCCCAGAGTTTACTATTCATTCGCTCGACTCCAGTCATTCTGCTGATAAGCATGATCTTTTTGTCGTTGAATACATTGAGCCAATTGATAAAAATCGCGCAGCATTAGGGCTTAATGTGGCTTCAGAGTTGCGTAGAAGAACTGCGGCGATTCGTTCAATGCTGCGTGATGAAATGACGCTCACCGAAGTAATTCATCTTGTTCAGGCAGGAAAAAACGAGCCTGGCTTCTTAATGCTGCTGCCCTATTATTTAGCGCCATTGGAAGGGGCGCAAATAACTACCGACGAGCAGCGCAAGGAATCGTTAATTGGATGGGTATATACCCCCATTCTGGCATCTCAGTTAATGCAAGGTTTGGAAAAATTCTTGCCCGATGAGGCCGATTTTGAAGTGTACTCCGGCAGCAAAGCGGTGCCTGATCAGGTGTTGTATGACCGCGATAACCACGTTTCGCGCAAAGACTCATTTTTAGCTTCAGAACGTAAGTTTTATCGGCAAAGCCATGTTGAGTTGGGGGGGCAGATTTGGACGGTGGATATCAGTGCTGTTGATGTAAAGCATGACTTGCAATATTGGTTGCCAATGGCCGTGCTGGCTTTAGGGCTATGCATGACTAGTCTGTTGGCTATTTTATTGCTGAATATGGCTAAAACCCGCAATCGAGCCCTAATTCTTGCGGATGAAATGTCGCAAACTGCACGCCAGCGTGAATTACAGATTAATGCTATGTTTGATAGCACGCCCGATGCAATTGTTCTTGCCGATAATAATGGGCGCATTCTCAGTGCTAATCATGCTTTGGAACATATTTTTGGCTATTCATCGGTAGCCCTTTTGGGGGCTAATGTAAGTATTTTGATGCCAGCTGAGCACGCCCGTGATCACGATGCGCACATTAAAAAATATCAAAAACATGGCCCTTCATCAGTAATGGGCAAAGGGCGGGCGTTGTGGGGCAAGAAAGCCAACGGTGAACTTTTTCCGATTGAAATCAGTTTAAACCGCTTTGATTTCGAGGGGAGAACCCATTTAGTCGCACAAATTAGCGATATTACTCAGCGATATGCTGCTGAACAGGCTCTGCGTAATAGTCAGCGTCAGTTACGCATGATTTTGGAGTGTTCGGGTTTGGGGACTTGGGATCTGAATCTGCAAACAGAAGCGGTAGTTTTTGGTGGGACCTGGGGCGAGATGCTGGGGTATGAAACCCCACATATAGTTCCATGTTTGGCTTCGTGGAAAAATTTAGTTCACCCCGATGATCTTGAGCTAGCGAATGCAGTTTTGACGGCGCATATCAATCAAAAAATTGATTTCTATAGCTGTGAAATGAGGATGAGAACGGCCTCCGGTGCGTGGAAATGGATTTTGACCGTGGGGCGCGTGTATGAGCGGGACGAACAAGGTCAGGTTGTGAGTATTGCAGGGATTCATCTGGATATTGATAGTCGCAAACAAAACGAGCTGATGCTTTTACGGCGGGAAGCTGAGTTAGCACGGTTGCAAAGCCAATTAAGCGGGGTAATTAATTCTGCTACCGAAGTGAGCATTATTAGTACCGATACGCAGGGTGTTATTCGATTATTCAGCCCCGGCGCGGAGCGCATGGTGGGCTATAGTGCTGCAGAAATGCTTAATGTGCAGTCTCCCGCGATATTGCATTTGCCTGCTGAGCTTGCTGCTAGGGCGGAGCAAATTAGGGAGCAAACAGGACGCGTAGTCGAAGGGTTTGATGTGTTCGTGTTTTTTGCCAAACAAGGCTTAAGTGATACAAACGATTGGACTTATGTGTGTAAAAACGGAACGCAGATTCAAGTTAGATTGTCGGTCACCGCCATCTTGGACGATGCTGGTGAAGTAAATGGTTATGTTGGCGTAGCAATTAATGTCACAGAGCAAAAAAGATTGAATGAAGCAATGGCGACGGCCAAAGAGATGGCTGAGTCGGCCAATCGAGCAAAAAGTGATTTTTTGGCCAATATGAGCCATGAAATTAGGACGCCAATGAATGCTGTTATTGGGTTTTCAAATTTACTTGCCGACACCGGCTTAACGCCAGTCCAGCTTGAATATGTCAATTCAATTGAGCAGTCTGGTGAGGCGTTGCTGAACTTGATCAACGATTTGCTGGATTTTTCGAAAATTGAGGCTGGTCACTTGGAGTTAGAGACCATCGAGTTTGATTTGCGACATACCTTTGAGGGCGCTTTAGATATTGTTTCTGAGAAGGCCGGTCGGCAAGGTTTGGATTTGGCTTGTTTAATTGAGCCCTCCGTTCCTAAAAAGCTGATTGGTGATCCTGCTCGTTTACGCCAGATCATGCTGAATCTACTCAATAATGCAATCAAATTCACACCTGCGGGCGAGGTCGTTGTGCGCGTGAGTGCGGTTTCATTAACACAAAGCTTGTGTCGTGTACGGGTGACTGTCAAGGATACCGGCATAGGTTTAACTGCTCAGGGTAAAGATAAATTATTTAAGCCTTTTACTCAGGCCGATAGCTCTACAACGAGAAAATTTGGTGGTACCGGTCTCGGGTTGTCGATTTGCAAGCGCTTAGTCGAAGCAATGAATGGCCTGATTGGGGTTGAGAGCACGCTGGGTGAAGGAGCTCTGTTTTGGTTTGAGATTGAGTTAGGGCTGGGCGTTGATGAAGTCTCCGAGCCAAGTATTTCGGTAAACTTAAGTGGCTCTCGTGTTTTGGTTGTTGATGATTTTGCTGCAAATAGAGAATTACTGACATTGCAATTGGAGGCTATTGGCGTACAGGCTAGTTGTGTGAGTCGACCGGCTGAGGCCCTCGATTTATTGCGTGCCAACACTGGTTTTGCAGTGGCCGTGATTGATATGCAGCTACCCGAGATGGATGGTTTGGCGCTGGCAAACGAGCTGCATTCAATTGCAGGGTATGAGCAGTTGCCATTGATTTTATTGACCTCCATGGCGGTGCAAGGGCTTGCTGCAGACGCCAAAGCTGCTGGTTACTCAGCCTTTTTGACTAAACCCATTCGGCAGAATCAACTGTATTTTGCGTTGGAAGAGGCGCTTAAAATGCGGCATGTTGCCATTGAAGATAAGCAATTGGTGACAGTGCATTTAATGCAAGAGCAGTTGGCTGCACAAAAGCCGTATGTGTTACTGGCTGAGGATAATCCAATCAACCAAAAAGTTGCAGTGCTTATGTTGGAAAAATTGGGCTGCCGAGTTGATGTTGCGGCGAATGGCTTAAGTGCATTTGAGGCGGCGCAACAGCATAGCTATGATTTGGTGCTGATGGACTGCCAAATGCCTGAAATGGATGGTTTTGCGGCAACGCGTGCTATACGTGCGCTAGGGGCTGGTTTTACCGTGTTACCCATTGTTGCGCTGACAGCCAATGCGTTTCAATCGGATATTGACGAGTGCATGCAGGCGGGAATGAATGACTTTGTTTCCAAGCCGATACGCGCGGATGAATTGCAACGCGTATTAATAAGATGGTCAGTTCAAGAAAAACAAAAGTAACACACTCAGACAGATAGGAGCATAAAGAATGGATGGAGATTTGGCGGCGGTTGTACAACAAGAATTGATTGATATTGAAACGATGTTTAATGAGTTAAAGAATGCTGTGGGTATGGACATGCGAGATGAGCTGCTCGCGTTGTTTTACCCGACACTCGACGAGTGTCTGCTTGGGCTTGATGAATCTGTTGCCACGCTAGATAAGGAGCAGATCATTAGCTTCGCTCATAAACTGAAAGGTGCTGCGGGGCAATTGGGGGCAACACAAATTTCGCTTAGCAGCAAAAATATTGAACAATCTGCCAAGAAAGATGAATTTGCATCAATGAGTTCGCAATTGACTCAGCTTAAAGTGTTGGCTACAGCAGTAAGGGCAAGCTTGATAAGTGCTTAGCGCCAGAGCTGTAAGATTTAATTATTAAAGGGCAAGGCATTGTTGTTACCTGAGTTTACTTGGCTGTATTTAATTGGTACTGCATCGTTCACTGTTTCAGGCTATCTGATTGGTGCGCAAAAACGCTTTGATGTGCTGGGGGTGGTGATTTTGGCTCTGCTGACTGCCATTGGTGGCGGTATGATCCGTGATGTGCTGGTGAATCAAGTTCCGCGGGTTTTTGTTGATCACGGGCCTTTTTGGACTATTTTTCTGACATTGCTAGTGGCATGGGTGATTAAGTTACATCAACGAAATCGAGGTATGTTGCGCAAGCTATTTATTGTTGCCGATTCAATTGGTTTGGTGGCGTTTAGTATTGCTGGCGCACAAGTTGCGATGTCGATGGATTTAAACCTGTTTGGTGTTTGTGTCTTGGCTTTTGTGACTGCTGTTGGTGGTGGTTTGGTGCGAGATATGATGGTTAATGATGTGCCGTTTATTTTGCATGAAGATTTTTATGGTACGGTGGCCATTGTAGTCGCGGTGCTATTTTATTTTGCGCAACAGCTTGGTTTGACGGCTGCGGTTTGGGTTTGGGGTTTGTTCATTGTTGGTTTGCTGTTGCGTCTGGTGGCTCACTGGCGTGATTTAAGCTTGCCCAAAGTAGATGCAAATGCTGCCGACTGACCCAGAGGTTTTAATTCCATGGTTGCAGGCCCGTTTAGCTGCCATTAAGCCTAGTTCAGTTTCGGCAGACCATCCGCATGTCCGCGTTGAGCGCAAAGCAGCGGTGCTTATTGGTATGGTTTTGCATCCGCAGCAGGTGACTGTTTTATTTACGCAGCGGGCTCAGCATCTATCCGTTCATGCGGGTCAAGTTAGTTTCCCTGGTGGCGCCATTGAGTTGACTGATGTGGATGCGGTTGATGCTGCGCTGCGTGAAACTGAAGAAGAAGTTGGAATTCCCCGTGCGTGGATTTGCCCCTGCCATACTCTGGGTGAGTATCGCACTATCAGTGGTTTTGCCGTAACGCCGGTATTGGCAACTTTGGAGCCGAACTATCCGGTACAAGCAGATGCCAATGAAGTGGCCGAGGTATTTGAGTTGCCCTTAGATGTCGTATTGAACCCTGCTCGTTATGAAAGGCGCTGGATTGAGCGACCTGAGGGTAAGGGTGTTACACATTTTTTAGAGCATGATGGCCGGGTGGTTTGGGGGGCGACGGCGGGTATGTTGTTGCAACTATCTGCCTCATTGGGTTTGCCTGGCATACCTGTCGACAAAACCAACGGCGGCTGACTTTTGGAAGGCGCCTGTTGGTCTGCTGTCCTGGTTGCTTGGTTCAGGGCATTATGTTTAAGTCGTTTTGTTATGCCGTTGGTCACTTTTTTTTATGTGTTTCTGCCGTTTTTTCTCCTTCAAGCTTGACGAGTGCTCTGAATTGTCACTTAAGCGTGATACAATCCGCCACTTTCGCAAATAGCCCACAGTCCAAACATGACCCGTGCACTTCGTAACGTCGCCATTATCGCCCACGTCGATCATGGTAAAACCACGCTGGTAGACCAGCTTTTGCAACAAGCCGGTACGTTCCGCGCTAACCAACAAGTCGCTGAGCGCGTAATGGATAGCAACGATCTTGAAAAAGAGCGTGGCATTACCATTCTGGCTAAAAATACAGCCATCGAATACAACGGCACGCACATTAATATCGTTGACACACCGGGTCACGCGGACTTCGGCGGTGAAGTTGAACGTGTATTGGGCATGGTTGACGGCGTATTGCTGCTGGTTGATGCTGTTGAAGGTCCAATGCCACAAACACGCTTTGTAACAAAGAAAGCGCTGGCTTTAGGTCTGAAACCTATCGTTGTAATCAATAAAATTGACCGCCCAGGTGCGCGTCCTGACTGGGTTCATGACCAAGTATTCGACTTGTTCGATAAGCTCGGTGCAACTGATGACCAGCTCGATTTCCAAATGATTTACGCTTCAGGTTTGAATGGCTTTGCCAAGCTGAACTTGGAAGAAGAATCAGACAATATGCGCCCATTGCTAGATCTGCTGGTTTCAGCCGTTCCTAGCCCTCCAGGCGATTCTGATGCACCGTTGCAGTTACAAATTTCTGCCCTTGATTATTCAACATTCACCGGCCGTCTCGGGATTGGTAAGGTAATCAATGGTCGCATCAAACCTGGCCAGCAAGTGGTTGTAATGAATCACGATGATCAAGTTTCATCGGGTCGTATCAATCAAGTTCTGGGCTTTAAAGGTCTGGAGCGTATCCCTGTTGAGCAAGCCGAAGCGGGCGATATCATTATTATTTCTGGTCTGGATGAGATCGGCATTGGCGTTACCATTTGCGATAAAGACAATCCAGTTGGTTTGCCAGTATTGGGTGTGGATGAGCCAACGCTAACAATGGACTTTATGGTGAATACTTCACCATTGGCCGGTACTGAAGGCAAATTTGTAACTAGCCGTCAAATCCGTGACCGCCTGCAAAAAGAATTGCTGGTGAACGTGGCATTGCGCGTTGAAGATACTGATGACACCGACGTGTTCCGTGTTTCTGGTCGCGGCGAACTGCATTTGACAATTTTGCTGGAAAACATGCGTCGTGAAGGCTTTGAAATGGCTGTAGCTAAACCGCGTGTTGTGTACAAAGATATTAACGGTGTTAAATGTGAGCCGTACGAAAATCTGACCATCGACTTGGAAGATGAGCACCAAGGTGGTGTTATGGAAGAAATCGGTCGTCGCCGTGGCGAATTGACCAATATGGTGTCTGATGGTCAAGGTCGTACCCGTCTGGAATATCATGTTCCAGCGCGTGGCCTGATCGGCTTCCAGGGCGACTTCATGACCTTGACTCGCGGTACTGGCTTGATGAGCCACGTATTTGACGACTATGCGCCAGCAAAAGCTGACATGCCAGGTCGTCATAATGGCGTGCTGATTTCGCAGGATAATGGCGAAGCAGTTGCTTACGCATTGTGGAAACTGGACGATCGTGGCCGTATGTTTGTTAGCCCTGGCGACAAACTGTATGAAGGTATGGTGATCGGTATTCACAGTCGTGATAATGACCTCGTTGTGAACCCAATTAAAGGTAAGCAGCTGACCAACGTTCGTGCCTCAGGTACAGACGAAGCGGTTCGTTTGACGCCGCCTGTTAAGTTGACGCTTGAATCAGCAGTTGAATTTATCGCTGATGATGAATTGGTGGAGATTACGCCAAAATCAGTTCGTATTCGTAAGCGTTTCCTGACTGAAAACGAACGTAAACGTAATTACAAAGCATCATCTAACTGAGCATAGTCTGCCGGTTTTAATTAAAAAGCCAATCACGTAGGTGATTGGCTTTTTTGTTGGCTGGCTAACGGTAGGTATGCGAAAAAGGGGTGTGTTGCGCTTGGTTTGCGCAGCCATACCCCTTTGAGTTTTTGCTGTGACTTATTTTAGTTGCAGTAATAAATCATTAAGGATTTTCTTTTGAACTGCTGGGTCAATTGCGCCATCTTTGCTGGATAAGCTCAGTAGCGTTTTGCCATTTGCCTCACTCAGTTTGATATCGTAAGTCTGACCGACCGATTGCTTGACGGTGTCTTTTGAATCGGCTTTTTTCCAGAATGCTAATGAGCTGAAGTAGTTGGTTTCAGCTTCTTTGTCGATATCCGTAGCCGCGCGCTGTACGGTATAGACGCCGGCACTACGATTGCGGTCTTGTACGTTGTAGCCAATGCGGTCAAATGCAAGGCCTACGCGTCGCCATGCACGATCAAAGCTGTCGGTAATTTCAATACTTTGACCCGAGCTGCTTAATGCTGCACGGCTAGGTACTTTTACGGCTTGCTTGGCTTCCGCTTGAGCTACTTCTTTCTTCACGCCCAGACTTTGTAGCATTAAGCCCATGATTTCGGCTTCTAGTTCTGGCTTGGGCTCACTTGGCGTCCAAACTGAACCATTCCATTGCTTGCTTTGTGCTTCGCCCTCTTTGAATACTTCAGTCATGCCACGGTGAGTGACATAAATATTGACAACACCAGGCTTGCTGCTTCGCTCAATGCGGGCACGGTATTTATCAAGGGTGTCTGTGGAAATGAACTGATCTGCGACTTTTCTGAAAAGATTGGTCATGAAATCGGTTGGTAAATTGGCGCGATTCTCTAGCCAATCGGTTTCCATAACACCAATAGTTGGGTTTTCTGTGGTGAGAATAAACCCGTTGGCTAACCAGAAGTCTTTTATATCTTCCCAAGCTTTTTCAGCGGGTATTTGTGCTTCAATGAAGCGAATGCCATCCTGCGTCACAATTCGAGCATTCCCATATTGTGGAAGTACTTCTTGCCCGCTTTGGGTTTTTGCTGGAGCTACTGTCTGTGCTGCAGTGGCGGTATTGGGTGTGCTGTATGTGCCGTTCGGCGTGATTGCAGTGAGGTCAGGTGGGACCTCTAGCGCATTTTTATTCACATTATCGCTGCCGCTGCGATAGTCCACTTTACTTGAGAGTAATGATTGATCGGTCGAGCAGGCCGACAGCAGGCAGATTAGTGTCGTTGCTAAGGTGATTTTTTTTAGGTGAGTCGGTTGCATTGTTCTAACCCAAGTTGGCACTAATTGTTAGTTAATCAAGCCAGCGGTTTGCATGGCTTCACGTACGATTGGCTGCGCGCTTTCGCTGAGGCGAGTCAGTGGTAAGCGGATACCCGCAGGAATTTTCTGCATGGTTTCCAGTGCCCATTTTACTGGGATTGGATTTGCTTCAATAAATAAGTGCTTGTGAAGGCCTTGCAGTGTGTCATTGATTGATTTGGCTGTGTCAATCTGGCCGTTCAGTGCGGCTTGGCACATTTGGCTCATTGCGTTTGGGGCTACGTTTGCAGTGACTGAAATTGTGCCATGACCACCAATTAGAATAAACGGCAAGGTCGAAGCGTCATCTCCGCTGTAAATCGCAAAATTGGCGGGTGCACGTTTGACTAAGTCAGCTGCGCGTTCCATGTTGCCGGTTGCGTCTTTGATGCCGACGATGTTGGGTAGTTTTGCCAGTTCTAATGCAGTGTCGTTGCTCAAATCACATGCAGTTCGTCCGGGAACGTTATATAGCAGTGTCGGTAGGGCGGTGTTTTCGGTAATGGTCTTAAAGTGCTGATACAGACCAGTTTGCGTTGGTTTGTTGTAGTACGGGACAACGCTCAGGCCAAAATTAGCGCCGACGGCGAGTGCTTGATTTGAGAGGTGAATAGCTTCGCGGGTCGAGTTTGCACCAGTGCCGGCAATGACTGGCACACGACCAGCAGCTTGCTCTACCACAGTGCGAACGACTGCGATGTGCTCTTCAACGTCAACCGTAGGTGATTCACCGGTTGTGCCAACCGCCACAATGCCGCTGGTGCCTTGCTCAATATGCCAATCAACTAGTTTTCGTAACGTAGGGAAATCAATTTCTCCGTTCACATCCATTGGAGTGACGAGCGCAACAAGGCTACCTGTGAGCATGAGTGGGAAACCAATTACAGAAAAGAAACTATTCTAACCGAAGCACTAGCGGCGTGAAACAGCGTTTGCGCAGACTTTTAACGTTTTGCCCCGAATGTGTAGTTATTCAGTGGTTCCAGCTGCTCTTCAGTGTAAAGAAATGTTGCAAAGTATTAAGAAGGTGGCTCATGGATTGTAATTATTGAGCGATCTCAAGATCATGTCGCTACAGGTTGTGAGAATCTGACTGTATTAAGTAAGGATGGTGACGGGGCTGGTTGCGCAGTGTGTTTTTGCAATGTGTTTTCTGTCGCGCACATGTTGTTACTTAAACATTGCCTAATATTGCAATGACAGTTAATAATCGGCATACCAGTGTGATTTCTTAAGCATGCTTATGAAATTCTAAGGTTGGAGTCGTAATACCATGTCAGCTTCGGCTGATTTATAAAAATCATTGAGTCATTTAAAGGTGAACAAGATGAACATTCTGGGTTATTTACAAAAAATCGGCCGGTCGCTGATGGTTCCGGTAGCAGTTTTGCCGGCCGCCGCGATTATGCTAGGGGTGGGTTACTGGCTTGACCCTGCAGGTTGGGGTTCAAATAGTCAGTTGGCAGCTTTCTTGGTAAAAGCTGGCGCTGCAATTATCGACAAAATGCCAATTTTGTTTGCAGTTGGTGTTGCGTACGGTATGTCTAAAGATAAAGATGGCGCTGCAGCATTGGCCGGTCTAGTGGGTTACTTAGTAGTGACAACTCTCTTGTCACCAGGCGCAGTATCGCAAATTGAAGGCATTAAGCCTGAAGATGTGCCTAAAGCATTCGGCAAAATCGAAAATGCCTTTGTGGGTATTTTGGCTGGTGTAATCGCGGGTGAAATCTACAACAAGTTTAGCCAAGTTGAGCTGCACAAAGCCCTGGCATTCTTCAGTGGTCGTCGCTGCGTGCCAATCATTACATCTGTAGTGATGATCGTGGTTTCTTTTGTGCTGATGGCTGTTTGGCCAGTGATTTACAATGCACTGGTTAACTTCGGTTTGGCAATTAAAGACTTGGGCGCTGTAGGTGCAGGTATCTATGCATTCTTCAACCGCTTGTTGATTCCAGTTGGTCTGCACCACGCTCTGAACTCTGTGTTCTGGTTTGACGTTGCAGGCATCAACGATATTCCTAACTTCTTGGGTGGTGCTAAGTCACTGGCAGAAGGCAAGGCTGTTGCTGGTGTTACTGGTATGTACCAAGCTGGTTTCTTCCCTGTGATGATGTTCGGTTTGCCAGGTGCTGCATTGGCAATCTACCACACAGCTAAACCAGCAAATAAAGCTGCCGTTGCCTCAATTATGGGCGCTGCTGCAGTAACTTCATTTGTAACTGGTGTAACTGAGCCGCTCGAATTCTCATTCATGTTTGTTGCGCCGCTGCTGTTTGTGGTTCACGCATTCTTGACTGGTGTTTCTGTATTCTTGGCTGCGCAAATGCAATGGATTTCTGGCTTTGCATTCTCAGGTGGCTTTATCGATATGTTCTTGTCGTCGCAAAACCCATTGGCTGTTAAATGGTACATGCTGATCGCGCAAGGTCTGGTGTTCTTCGCCATCTACTACTTCGTGTTTCGTGCTGCAATTACCGCGCTGAATCTGAAAACGCCTGGTCGTGAAGATGAAGTTGCTGGTGAAGCTGCTGCAGCTCCTGCTGCTTCAACTGCTGCTGGTGATGTGGCGCAATTAGGTGCTGCCTACGTAAACGTAGTTGGCGGTGCTGCAAACATCACTAATATTGATGCGTGTATCACTCGTCTGCGTCTTTCTGTGAATGATGCTGATCTGGTTGATGAAGCGGCTGCTAAACGCCTTGGCGCAAGCGGTGTGATCAAACTGAACAAGCAGAGCGTGCAAATTATCGTTGGGCCAAAAGCTGAGTTGATTGCTGACCAGTTGCGTGCCAATGTAGGCGTAGCTGCAAAAAAGTAACTGAGGCTGCACCGCAGCCAGCTGCGGTGGCTGTGGCCTCTAACCCCGGCGAAATTGTTCTGCTTTCCCCATTGACGGGTGAAGTGGTGGCTTTGGAAGATGTGCCTGATGCGGCATTTGCAACTAAGGCAGTTGGGGATGGTGTAGCGATCTTGCCAACAGGCAAGTTAGTGGTGGCACCATGCGATGGGCAATTGGTAAAGATTTTTAATACTAACCATGCTTTTGCCCTCGTTAATGATGCAGGGGTTGAATTGATTGTTCACATTGGTATTGAAACGGTGAAACTCGGTGGTCAAGGCTTTACGCGCTTGGCTGAGCAGGGTAGCTTCGTTAAGGCGGGTCAGCCTGTCTTGGAATTGGATCTTGAATTCCTTGGTGCCAATGCAAAATCAGTGATTAGCCCTGTTGTTTTGACCAATGCAGATGATTTTGCGCCAGTTGCTAATTTGGCAGTTGGCTCAGTGATTGCAGGTCAAACACCGCTCTACACGATTCGTAAAAAATAAATTTGGGCTTAGGGCTCAAATCTGAAACGCCACCCTCGGGTGGCGTTTTTATTTTTAACTTAGCATTTGTAAGCGTTATTAATATATTGCCAGTAGTTGCGCGATTTGGCGGGCGGGTGAGTCGTTTGTATTGATGGCTGAATGTGTCGGAGTTGCAAAAAAATTGCTGGTTTGCGGGTGATGGGCAATAAAGAACTCTTGTGAGGCGGATTCAGCCAGATAGCGCCGCGATAAGCTGGCTAGTGTTTGGGTTTGTAATTGCTGTTGGGCAATTAGGCTGGCAAGTTGGGCTAGTAGGTCGCTTTGGTTGAGTTGAAACGGATGGGTTTCATCTTTTGGTGTACGCTGCGGATCCATTTGCCAGTTAAAGAATGGCGGTGTGCCTTGTGGTGAGATGAGTGCCAGCCATAGCTGATAGAGAAAGCCGCAGGCTCCTAAGTGCCCTGCATGAAGCCATGCATTGTGGCTTGGTGTGAGTGCGTCAAGAATGTCTGCGGCTTGGTCGAGGTGATGGTTGTTGCCACTTGCAAGCGCAAAAAAACCATGGCTTGGTGCAAAGGGGCTGGGCCAAAGAATTGCATCGATTAGCTTTGCGGCGCTTTTGTGAAGATCCAGTACTTGCGCGGTATTTTGCAGTTGGATAGCGATTACAAGATCATTTGGGCTAAAATTTGTTTGGAACTGGCTAAATGGATGCAGGCAGTAGCTGCCAGTGGGGGCTTTAATAATAGACGGGCACTTATTAGAGGTATTAGTTCAGGGGGTGCTATTAGATGGGTTTGCATCAATATACCCCCTGAGGTGTAATTTATTCGTCGTGGCAGGTGTTAAGTAGTTTCTTTAGGCTATCAATGTTTTCTAGTTCAATTAGGCGGTTTTGTACTTTGATAAAGCCTTGGTCTTGGAATTTAGACAAAGTCCGGCTGACTGTTTCAAGTTTGAGCCCTAAATAGCTACCAATTTCTTCGCGGGTCATGCGCAAATGGAAGCTACTTGAAGAGTAGCCGCGAATTGCAAAGCGTTGCGATAAATTCAATAGGAATGCAGCTAGACGCTCTTCGGCTTTCATATTGCCCAAGAGTAGCATTACGCCGTGATCGCGGACTATCTCGCGACTCATTACTTTGTGGAAGTGGCGTTGTAGTAGTGGGATTTCGCGTGATAAATCTTCGATGTCATTGAAGGGTAATTCACACACTTCACTGTCTTCTAGTGCGATCGCGTCGCAAGTGTGAACGTCGGTGCTAATTGCATCCATGCCCATCAATTCGCCTGACATATGAAAGCCAGTGACTTGCTCGCGGCCATCTTCGGAAATCACGCTGGCTTTGAAAAAACCAAGGCGAATCGCGTACAGCGAGCGGAAAGGCTCGCCGGCACGATATAGAGCTTCGCCGCGTTTGATTGGGCGAGCTTGCGTAATGATGGTGTCAAGCTCTTGCATTTCTTCTTGTGACAGACCCAGTGGTAAACACAGTTCGCGTAAGCTGCAATTAGTGCATGAATTACGCAGATGACGTGGGGACATGTCGCGAACTTGGATGGGGGAAATCATGAAACTCTCACAAGAAAATAATAAGTCGTGCGGGGGGAGTATTGTAACTCTCGGAAGAGGTAGATACCCCACTGTCATTGCTGTTGGCTTGATCTAGATCAAGTTGGCTCATTGTACTAGCTTTTAAGCTGCGGCAGCTAGTATGAGGATAGAGTAATTATGTCGGTTTCAAAATTTGTAGGTCAGCACGCGCCAGCAGATCAAGGTGGGGTTTGTTTTGATCGAGATCTGATTGTGCGCTATGACGGTAAAGGGCCGCGTTATACGTCCTATCCCACTGCAGATCGGTTTAACCAAGCCGTGAATAGTGAGCAATATGCGCAAATCTTGCAGCAAAGATTGCCCGGTGCTTTACTCAATCCATTGTCGCTTTATTTTCACATTCCTTTCTGTAATACCGTATGTTACTACTGCGGCTGTAACAAGATTATTACGAAAGACAAGAGTAAAGCGGATGATTATATTCGTTATCTCAGTAAAGAAATCGCAATGCATGCGGCCAATCTACCGGGCCGTCCCAAGGTGAGTCAGCTGCATTTGGGTGGCGGTACGCCCACCTTTATGTCAGAGCAGCAGCTACAGCGCTTGATGGATATCGTGCGTGAGCATTTTGAATTGCTGCCAACGGGTGAGTATTCGATTGAAATTGATCCGCGCAAAGTGGGTGAGCCGATGATCCGCACTTTGGCTCAGCTGGGATTCAATCGAATGAGCGTAGGTATTCAGGATTTCAATCCTGAGGTACAGCTTGCGGTTAATCGAGTGCAAACCGAGCAGGAGACTCGTTCGGTAATTGAGGCTGCACGGATGCATGGTTTTAAATCGGTCAGTGTCGATCTGATTTATGGTCTTCCTAAGCAAACCGTCGCGAGCATCGCTGAGACCATTGCTCGAGTGCTGACACTGAAGCCTGATCGGATTGCACTTTACAATTACGCGCATCTGCCTGAACGCTTTATGCCTCAGCGGCGCATTAATGAGGCCGAATTGCCAAGCGCAGATGCTAAGCTCGATATGTTGCAAAATTCGATTGCACAGTTGCTCGATGCGGGCTATGTGCTGATTGGTATGGATCACTTTGCGCTACCCAATGATGATTTGGCGGTGGCGCAGCGGCGTGGGCGTTTGCAGCGCAATTTTCAAGGCTATTCAACCCATGCTGATTGTGATTTGCTGGCCTTTGGGGTTTCGTCAATTGGTAAAGTGGGCGCTAACTATCACCAAAACGTGAAGACGCTGGAAGAGTACTATGCCAAGCTCGATGCGGATGAATTTCCGGTCGTGCGTGGGTTGCAAATGAATCGGGATGATGTGATCCGGCGGGCAGTGATTCAGGCCTTGATGTGCCAGTTTGAGCTGTATTATCAAGCGATTGAAGTCAGCTACATGATTGAGTTTGGCGACTATTTTGCCGAGGAATTGAGTCTGCTGCAGCCAATGGTCGACGATGGCTTACTTACGATTGAATCGGAGGGGCTATTTGTGACGCCAACAGGGCGTTTGCTGATTCGCTCGATTGCGATGGTGTTTGATCGTTATTTGCGGACAAGCACTACCCAAGCGCGGTATTCTCGGCTGATCTGAGTTTTGGGTTTGGCGCTGCAAGGGCGCCAAACAGCTTTTCTAATGTTAGAAATCAATTTATTTGCGCTGTTTATGGCTGGCTTGCTCGGCGGCGGGCATTGTATTGGCATGTGCGGTGGCATAGTGACTGCATTTAGTCTGCAGTTGCCGCCGGGGGCGCGTTGGCCGTATTTACTGGGCTTCAATGTTGGTCGCTTGGCGGGATATGCCTTGATCGGGGCGCTGTTGGGTGGATTGGCGAGTTTTGCGACCTTGGCTGCCTTGCAATCGCTCAAGCTGATCCTGTTTGTGCTTGCCAATCTGCTATTGCTGGTATTGGGCTGGTATATCGCTGGCTGGAGTCGGGTGCTAACTCGTGTTGAGGCTTTGGGGCAGCCCATTTGGCGGCGTGTGCAGCCGTTGATACGCAAGCTATTACCCGTACATAGTATCTGGCAGACGCCCTTGATTGGTCTGCTTTGGGGCTGGATACCCTGTGGCTTGGTCTACACGGCTAGCCTGTCTGCATTGGCGAGTGCAAATCCAGTCAGTGGCGCAGCCGTGATGTTGGCTTTTGGTTTGGGGACTTTGCCCAACTTGCTGCTGATGGGCCTGATGGCGCAGCGCTTACAGTCCTTGCTTAAAAAGCTGTGGGTGCGTCGGATGTGTGGGCTTACGATCAGTGCGTTGGCACTGTATCAGTTGTATTTGCTCGTTAGGTATCTGGCTTGAGGCCTTTCTTGATATCGTTTCTAGCAATATACATCGGCTTAAAGTAGTTTTTGCATTAAAACCGCTTGCCCATATTGACTCAAGCTGGTGTCTTGCCGCGGGTGATCGCTAAATCCAAGCTTGCGCCAGAATGAGTCTGCGCCACCGACTGCGACCAGCATTGCCATCGTAAAACCCTGTTGTTGCGCCCAGTCGCAGGCATGCTGCGCCAGTAGTGTACTGAGTTTCTGGCCTCGCCCATCCGGGTGAATGGCTAAATCGTGCAAATAAAAACGGTCAGCGCTGTTTGGCCACGGTTGCTCGCCGCGATTGAGTGCTGGGGGCGTTTCGCCTTGCCAGGGATGGCAAAACAAATAGCCCTGTGCGATGCCCGTTACTTCGATTATCCAGTTGCAATCTGGAGCAAAGCTCAGTTTGGCCTGGAAAGTAGGGTGGTCTTCTAGCAATTCGGGCGGATAGCAGGCGGCCTGAATTTCCAGAATACGCGGCAGATCACTGCTTAGAATGGGGCGAATAACGGGCGTTGACACTTGACCTCACAGCAGGTTTTGGATTGAATGCGGCTCGGTATTTTAATTGAAAGGTGAGCGATTGTGAGTGCAAATAACCCCTGTATGAGCTGTGGCGCCTGCTGTGCTGCGTTTCGTGTCTCGTTTGATCGCTCTGAGTTGGCGAGTGAAGGTGGCCTTGTGCCCGATGGCCTGGCGGACTACGAGACGTCGTATACCGCCCGTTTGCGGGGTACTGACTATGCGCAGCCACGTTGCTTGGCGCTGGTGGGGACGATTGGGCAGCAGGTATCCTGTGGCATCTATCGCGAACGACCATCGCCGTGCCGTGAGTTTGGTATGCTGGCCGAAATCGGGGTGTTTAGTGAGGCCTGTAATCGCGCGCGCGCTCGGCACGGTTTGCCGCCTTTGGAAATAGCCGCAGAGTAGGGGGTATTGCTTGCTAAGCTTTATTAGATTTGCGCTAGGTGTAAATACCCCGCAATAAAAAAGGCAGCCTAGGCTGCCTTTTTTAACTTCAGAGCCATGTCGACTTAGCTGAAGCGGCCACCACCACGGTTGCCACCACTTGGTTTGCCACCGTAGCCGCCGCGATCGCCACCACGGTCGCCGCGCGGTGCGCCGCCGTCACGATTGCCAGCGTAGCCACCGCGATTGCCGTCACGAGACTGGCCGTCACGACCTGCGTAGCCGCCACGGTCGCCGCGAGGTGCGCCACCATCACGGTTGCCGCCAAAATTGCCGCGCGGTGCAGAGTCGCGGTTATAGCTATTGCCTGCGTTGTCACGCGCTTGGCCGGAGCCAAAACTACGCTCGCGCGGTGCGCCGTAGCCACTGTCGCGCGGTGCGCGATCGCCGTAGCTGCGGCCTTCGTTGTTGTGTGAACGCTCGCCAAAGCTACCACGTGATGCTTCGCTGCGATGGCCTTCTGGACGATCGCCGCGTGGGGCGCGATCGGCGTAACCGCCTTCGCGTCCTTCACGGTTGCCTTGGTAGCCGCCGCTGCGTGGTGCGCCACCATCGCGGTTACCTGCATAACCACCACGACCGCCGCCATTGCCTGCGTAGCCGCCACGACCACGGCCACCGCCGTTGCCTGGGCGACCACGATCACCGCCTTGACCGCCGCGACCTGGTTGGAAGCGCGCTTCCAGACCTTCGAGTTCTTGGGTTGTGAATTCAATATTGTATTGGCGACGGATTTTGGTTAGTAGCGTAAAGTCGCTTTTGGTGACCAAAGAAACGGCTTCACCTGAGCGGCCCGCGCGGCCAGTACGGCCAATACGGTGGATGTAGTCTTCTGAGAAGCGTGGCAAGTCAAAGTTGATCACCAAGCTAATGCCGGCCACGTCGATACCACGCGCGGCAACGTCAGTTGCTACGATCATGTCGATATCGCTGCGACGCAGACGATCCAAGGTGCGGCGACGATCGCGCTGCGCCAAGTCGCCGTGCATTGCTGCGGCCTTAAAGCCTTCCATTTTCAACCATTCAGCCACTTCGTCTGCGGAGATTTTGGTTGCAGTAAAGATGATCGATTGTTGACCATCATTTTTCTTGAGCAAGGCAGCAACGAGTTTTTGTTTGTGCTCGTAGCCGTCAGCGTAATGCACTGACTGAGCGATTTGCGCTTGCATCGTCGCTTGTGGTGCCATTTCAACCAATTTTGGCGAACGCAGCATTGGGCCGGCAAAACGTTGAACTGATTCAGTCAATGTCGCTGAGAACAGCGCGGTTTGGCGCTCTTTTGGTAATTGGTCAACAATCGCTTCAACTTCATCAATAAAGCCCATGTCCAGCATGCGGTCTGCTTCGTCCAGCACCAGCAATTCGAGGCGACGGAAGTCGATACGGCCACTACGCAGCAAATCGGTCAAGCGACCAGGTGTGGCAACCAGTACTTCGTAGGGTTGCGACAGCATTTTGTTTTGTACTGGGTACGGTACGCCACCCACTACGGTTACGACTTTGCAGCGTGGAATGCGGCGGCAGAATTCGGTTGCTACTTTAGAAACCTGTTCAGCCAATTCGCGTGTTGGGGTCAATACTAAAATACGCGGGCCACGAGCGTGGTGCGTTGATTCTTTTGTGAGCTTGTGCAACGCAGGCAGCAAGAAGGCTGCAGTTTTACCAGTACCGGTTTGCGCTGAAGCCATGATGTCATTGCCAGCGAGCAATTCAGGAATTGCAGCAGCTTGAATCGGTGTTGGTTTGTTGAAACCTTGGGCTTCCAAGATTTCGGTAATTTGTGGTGCCAGACCCAGTGTTACGAATTCATTAGGCGTGTCTGTAGCGGTAGCAGCGGTATGCGGCATGTTGGCAGTCCTTGTGGTATGGCTGGGTAAACTCACCAGCACGTCATCGACGCCAACCAGGAACAACCGCTAATCACAAGTGCTAGTGCGGGAATAAGGTCAGAGGCGATGGGATCGATAGAAATGGCTTGTGTGAAATGAAACGCACACAACCGAAGGGGGCGAATTATGCCTAGATGTTGTTGAGAATGCAACAACTATAGTGAAAAAATTTGAAATTGGCTTGGCTTGCTGCTAGGTAGGGGTCTGAATTGCTGTTTTTTCTTTTAGATCAGACTCTTAGTGTGTTTGGTGTTTAGGCGTGATTTTAATGACTCCGGCAGATTGCATTCTCGCGCAGCGGATGAGCAGAATATGGCTACAGCCGTGTAGAATTGCAGCCTATGAATACTGTAAATCATTTAGAACTCATTCTTCCTGCCTCGGTGTGGCCTGACTCGGCCAGTCGCGAGGCCATCTGGCGCGATTTGCCTTTGCCCGCATTGGCGCAACTCTATGGCAAAGCCGCGAAACAATCTGGTGCAGATCTGACTAGCCTGCTGAGTCAGCGCTATGGTGTGTCATCACTAGCCATCGCGCCGCAATTGCTCAGCTCGCTGAGCTTGCCGCTTGAGGCGGGCTATTGGCTGTGTGTTGATCCGGTGAGTTTGCGCGTAGATCGCGATCACTTAACGGTGCTGGGTGCGCCATATCTGACGGTATCGCAGGCCGAGGCTGATGCTTTGGTGCAGGCGCTCAATGCCTTGTATCAGGCTGATGGCTATTACTTTGTTGCGCCAACGCCTAACCGCTGGTTTGTCCGGCTGCCGCAAAATCCGCAATTGGAATTCACACCGATCAAAGCAGCCTTGGGGCGCAATCTAAATACCGTGCTACCGCGTGGTGACGGTGCGTTGCAGTTTAATGCGCTGCTGAACGAAATCCAGATGCTGCTTTACAGCCACGCGGTAAATGATGCGCGCGATGAAGCGGGGCAGATGCTGATTAATAGTGTGTGGTTGTGGGGTGGTGGAGATTATCCACCCGCCGCGTTGCCTCAGGCAGAGCAGCCGATTTTGGGGCTAGATGACTTGCTGCTGGCGCTCAATGGCGAGGTATCGGTGCCACAATCGTGGGCCGAGGTGACTCAGACCAATACCGCAGTGCTTTTGGATGAGTTGGAAGTGCATGCGATCTATGGTGCGGGTTATGAATGGCAGCAAGTTTGGTTGCGTTGGGAGCAAGACTGGTTTACGCCAGTCCTCGCTGCGCTCAAATCTGGCCAATTGCGGCAGCTCACGCTGCATTTTCCAGATGTAGCTGAGCGCGCCGTGATTAAAAACTCGGATTTATGGCGCTTCTGGCGCAAAGCCGAGCTACCGCGTCATCTAATCCATCAAGATTCATCACAGTAATGGCTGATTGAATGTCACAAATTAAAATACGCGCCGTTCCCGCCGAGCAAGAGCGCCACTTACTACAGGCTGGATTTAGCCCTTTGCAAGCGCGTCTGTATGCCGCGCGCGGTATTTCACAGCCGCAAGAGTTAGAGCATGAGCTCAAGCATTTGCTGCCGTTTACGCAGCTGAAAAATGCGCCGGAAATGGGGCAGCGTTTAGCCGACGCAATTGCGCAGGGCCAGCGCTTATTGATTGTGGGGGATTACGACGCTGATGGCGCAACGGCCACGACTTTGGGAATGAAAGGGCTGGCGGCCTTTGGCGCTAAGGTCGATTTTATCGTGCCCAATCGTTTTGAATACGGCTATGGGCTAACGCCAGAAATTGTCGAACTGGCGCGTGAAAAATCACCCGATATCATTGTCACGGTCGATAACGGTATCGCCAGCCATGCGGGCGTGGCTGCCGCGAAAGCCTACGGAATCGAAGTACTGATTACCGACCATCATTTGCCTGCCGATACGCTACCCGATGCGCTGATTGTCAATCCCAACCAAGGCGACTGCCCGTTTCCGAGTAAAAATCTAGCTGGGGTTGGCGTGATGTTTTATGTGCTGATGGCCTTGCGTGCCGCCTTGCGTGAACGCGGCGCTTTTGCCAATCAACCTGAGCCTAACTTGGCGCAATGGCTGGATATTGTGGCGCTGGGCACGGTGGCCGATGTGGTAAAGCTCGATGCCAACAATCGCATTCTGGTCGAACAGGGCCTTAAGCGCATGCGGGCAGGCCGTGCTTGCCCCGGCATTATGGCGCTGTTTACGGCAGCGGGGCGTTTTCACGGGCGAGCGAGCTGTTTTGATCTGGGCTTTACACTGGGACCGCGTTTGAATGCGGCCGGGCGCCTCGATGACATGAGTTTTGGGATTAATACGCTGCTGGCTCCGAGCGAAGAGATTGCGCTGCCGCAGGCCAAAGAGCTCGATCAGCTGAATCGCTCGCGACGTGAAATTGAGCAGGGGATGCGCGAAGAGGCCGAGCGCGCGCTGGTGAATGTTGAAGTAGCAGATCGCTACAGTATCAGCCTGTATCAAGCCGATTGGCATCAAGGTGTGGTCGGGATCGTCGCATCACGGGTGAAAGATCGCTATCATCGCCCAACCTTGGTCTTTGCCGACGGAGGCGATGAAGAAATCAAAGGTTCCGGTCGCTCAATCGCCGGGCTGCACCTGCGCGACGCGCTCGACTTGGTTTCTAAACGCCACCCCAGCTTGATCAAAAAGTTTGGTGGTCATGCGATGGCCGCCGGTTTGACGTTGGCCAGGCGCGATTTTGCGCAGTTTGCGCAGGCGTTTGAAGAGGTTTGTCGGCAATTGTTGACGCCAGCTGACTTAACCCATGTGATTGAAACCGACGGCATTTTGTCGAGTGCTGAGTTGCACATTGGTACCGCCGAGTTGCTCGATAAACAAGTATGGGGACAGGGCTTTCCTGCTCCGGTGTTTAGTGGGCAATTTCGGGTAATCGAGCAGCGGATTGTGGGCGAAAAACACAGCAAGTTAAAGCTGAGTACGCCTGAGGGTATTGTTCTGGATGCTATGAGGTTTAATTATGCTGAGCCTATACCCCAAAAAATAAATGCCGTGTACAAAATATCCGTCAATGAATTTCGCGGCGAGCGCAACTTGCAGTTACAGTTGGATTACTGCGAGCCGATTTAAGCCAAACGTTGCGCGCGATAATTAGATTAAAGGTTGGAGACCGATGCGTATTTTACCCTGGTGTTTTGCCCTCTTATGCGCGCAGCTGCAAGCTGGAATCTTAATCTCGGCTAGCGATGCTGCTCGACGCGAGCAATTGGCCTGCCAGCCCACTACGATTTTGGGGGTGCTCGAATGTGAGCAAGTAGCGCTACCAGCCCCGGCTCCAGGCAATGCGCCGGAAATTAAGCCTGCCGAATACGTGCCCAACGCCGGACCAGAGATTCCTGCGCAGCAAGTTGAATTGCCGATGTTGCCAGTAATTGATGCCATACCCGCGCGCGTTAAGGCTGGCAAGCTAGTGCTGGCGTGGGATATTTGGTTTGGTACCGCCGGGCAGTGGTGGGAAGTATGGGATCAAGAACAGTTGCGCTATCGAGGCCGAGATTTTACTCGCCGCATTAAGGCCGCTAGCCCAGATACACCAGCAGAATTGCTGGTCGATGGTGGCTTGCAAGCAGTGCAAAGCGGCGTATTTACCATGAATAAATTGCCCGCGGGTGAACATCAGTTTGTTATTAAACTGTGTAATGGCACGTTGGAGGCGCCTGTTTGTAACGAAGCTCGTATTAGTACTTGGGCCGATGCGACTCAGGATGAGGCTGAGCAAGAGCAAGGTGTGCCTGATGCACCTTCTTTGGCATGGATTCCGCAGGTCACCACCGAAGGTAAAGTCACCGTGGCCTGGAATTTATGGTGGGGTAAAACCGGTCAATACTGGGAAGTGCTAAACGGCAAAAAGGTAGTTTATCGTACGGATAAATTTACTGAGCAAACTGATCAAAGTCAGTCTGGGCAAGTTGAGATTCCGTTAGTGAATGGCCCGCATGAGCTATCGGTGCGTTTGTGTCGGCGCAATGCCTGCACTAGTTCAGAAAGACTCAAGGTTGATGCCATGCTGGGCCCCGATTTGACGCCTGCCAAGCCTAGCTTAGCACTGTATACGCCTGATGATCCGGACTTGGGTGAAGGTTTATTGCCATCGCAAATTTTGCTGAGTTGGAAAACGGAGCTGCCAGGTATTGCCCCCGATCGTTGGCTGTTGATAGATCAAGCCACCCGCGAAGTGTTGTATAGCCAGCCCTTGAAGGCTGATTGCGGTAATGGGGTATGGTGTGGGAGTTGGCAAGGCGTCCCGGTTACTCGTCCTGCCAGTTGGCGGGTTAAGCTGTGCCAAGCCAAAAAATGTACCGATAGCGATGTAATCGAAGTGCCTAGTCTTGCCGAGCAATAGGATGGGGCAGTGTAGTGACTAATGCTGATTATCTATTTGTCTATGGCACGCTTAAACGAGGTTTTTGCAATCACCATTGGTTAGGTGGTGCAAGGTATATCTCGGCAGCAAAGACAGTAAAAGACTTTGCGCTGTATACCATTGAGTATCCGTTCCTGTGCCATACTCCGGCCTTATATCCGGTATTTGGTGAGGTTTACCAAATTTCAGCTAGCGAGCTAGCGCGGGCGGATGAGCTGGAGCAACATCCGGATGATTATTGTCGTGAAGTAATTGAGGTGCTGTTGGAGGATGGGACGCCCTTAATGGCCTGGGCCTACTTTCACCCGCGCCCACAGGGGCGGTTATTGACGGAAGGGGTGTTCACCGCTGGGGCTTAGGGCCCCAGCGAAATAAAGACGTTACTTAGCAGAAGTAATTGAGCACACCTTCCATGCCAACTGTATTGATTACATATGGCGCTTCGGCTTGTACCTTGGGTTTTGCGTGTAAGGCTACGCCAAAACCGGCTGCGTGGAGCATTGGCAAATCATTGGCACCGTCGCCCATTGCGACGACCTGCTCTGGCTGCAATCCCAACATTTCACGGTGTGCTAGCAGCTCGGTGCGTTTGCGTTCTGCATTGATAATGTCGCCAACTACTCGGCCGGTGAGTTTGCCATTTTCTACTTCCAGCACGTTAGCAATGGCGTAATCTAAGCCCAGTCGAGCTTTGAGTCTTTCGGTGAAGAAAGTAAAACCACCGGAAATCAGTAGGGATTTGGCGCCGGCTTGTTTAAAACCGGCCAGCATTACTTCGGCACCGGGCATTAGCTTCAAGCGTTCTTCATAAACCCGATTGAGCGCGGCTTCTTCTAGTCCAGCCAGCAATGCGACTCGGCGCGTCAGGCTTTCGTTAAAATCAAGTTCGCCACGCATCGCCGCAGCGGTAATTTCGGCTACTTGCGGCTTGATGCTAAACATATCCGCGATTTCATCGATGCACTCGATGGTAATTAGTGTCGAATCCATATCCATCACGATCAGGCCAATGTCGCGCACGCTGATATCTTCTGGGATAAAGGCATAATCGAGCTGATTTGATTCGCAAAAATCAGCGACAGCTTCATCGTTCTCGATTTCAGCGCCGTGCAGTTTGAAAGCCTGTTGCGAGTCTTGATGCACCGTCTCAATACTGTGTGCACCCGAAAGACGGGCAAGTTGTTTTAGGTGTTGGGTTTCAATATGGGGTGCTTGGATTACAAGGCGATACATGGACTCTCTCGATTGGTCTATGGTTTGCTAGGTTGTTGTTTGGAGGTTAAGAGCTCGTAAATCATGGCGAACACGGCCGCTGTAAAGGCGCCAAGCAAGGTTTCTACCAAGCGCATTTCAGCAAAATGTTGGGCCATACGGCCACTCACACCAAGCAGCGCCAGTATTACATACATAATGAAGGTAATTTGGGCTGCAACATACATAAGGCCATTGGCGAAAGCAACGGGTAGCAGCGCGCCCGCAATAATAGCCAGTAATAATAATTGCCAGCTCGACTGAGCAGGGAAAACCAGCGTCCAAGCTAGCGTCGAAGCCAGCAGTACACCTGTGATTCTGAGCCAAATGGTTGATTCAGTGCGATCAGGCTCGGGGCGAAATACCATCAGTGTCGTCACCGCAGCCAGATTTGGCGCGTATAGGTTGAAAGTATGTGCGGCAAAAAAACTACTGGCACACGCCAGCCCCAGAAACACGCCGAAGGTTAGCCCAGCTTTTTGGCCGGATTTAAGCTTTTGCCAGTCTAGTCGCCAATGTGGCGGTGATGGCAGCGCAACGGGATTATTGATACGCGGCGCGAAAGCTGTGCTCAAACCCATGGTGAATACTGCGCCAAGCAAATACAGCGGCAATATATCGCCGCTGATCATGGTGCCTGGGTAGCCAATTAAATAAGCGCAAGCGAGCAGACGTAGTTTTAAATCCAGCGCAAAACCGGCGGCCAAATTGCTACCAATCAGACTAAACAGTAACACCACACCCGCAATCCAGATCGGCCAGCTATGGTTTAGCGCCAAACTGAAACTTGCAGCACCCAAGATCACCGCATTGCCCACAAACATACTTTCCAGCCGCAGGCGTCGCGTACCGCCAATATCCATAAACAGACTGGCGATAATGCCAAAACCAGCATAGGCAGCATGTTGGTTTTGGCCTTGCAGCACAAACCAGCCCATTGGGAGGCCGAAAGCCAGTGCGCCCAAAATCATACGTGAGGCATGAAATGGGTTACGGCTTGGTTTAAGCAGTTGAATCCAGTTGGGCATGGTGCTTTGCTAGTTTATGCGCCGTGGCATTTTTTGTATTTTTTACCCGAACCACAATGGCACGGGTCATTGCGGCCCACTTTGGGTTCTTCGCGCACGACTTGCTCGACCTTACCAAATTTTTCTTCGAGCACGTAATACATTACGTCTTCGATATGCCATGGCAGCTCAGATACGCGCTCTTGGCGCTCTTTGATGCTGAGTAATTTAACTGGCTCGGCGCCCACTTCATCACTAGGGCTTTGATCGGCATCATCGCCTTCGCTGGCGGCTAGCGCGAGGATTTTTTCAACTGCGCTATCGAGCTCGTCATTGGCTTCCAGTAGCGCATCCCACGCCTCTGCGCGTGCTTCGATGCCTGCGTAAAAGCCTGAGGCCCAGTAGACGCCCGAGGTTTCTTGCCATTTCTCATCCTGATCTTCATCGGACAAAATCACCGGTACATACAACGGGTTTTCGCCTGGATTATCGCGGCGATTGACCGAAAATGCGGCTTTGATGCTGGCGGCATGCTGGCGAATTAGGCCGAAGATTTCATCAGCTTCAGCACGGTCTTCAAATTCAGGCGGTGTACCTGCAAAAATCGCGGGTAGCCATTCGTCTTCTGGTACTTCTTCTGGGCCGATGGCCAATGCAACCAGAAAACCATCGAGCATTTCGATATCCATGGTTTCGCCGGGCGTGCGCGGCGACATCAGAAAGCCATCAAGTTGCTCTAGCTGATCGTCAGTGAGTAGTTTGTTGCTCATACAGGATTTTCCATTTTGTTAAGTCGGCGGTGAGCCATTCGCTAAAGTCGGTTTGTTCGGCATGAAAACCATGCGCAAGGAAAAAGAGCCGAGCGGTATTGCTGCTATAAATTTGCAGGCGGTTGATGTTTAAACATTGCGCATTAAGGGCCAACTCGGCCAGCAGGGCACGGCCAATGCCGCGCTGCTGCCATGCAGGCGCGACATAAAAGAGCTTGATCTCTCCATCATCGTTGAGCTGTGCTACGCCAATAATCTCAGTGCCCATCTGGCACACCAGGGTGATGGCATGATTGGCATCGGGATCATTGAGCAGACCCGTGGCGGTGTCATGCCACGCAGCCAGAAATGCCGCCAGATCTTGCTGATCCACTGCGTCGGCAGCTTGTGCGGCATCAACGATGGTTTGATGAGCGGCAGGCAAATCTTTGGCTTGGATAGGGCGAATAATCAGAGTCATGCTGCAATTATACCGTGTTGTTTCATTACCTGCCTTGCGGGCTTGAGCTGTGTTTTTGAGTGTATGCTCGCTAAAACTGTATCTTGCATTGCGACAAACTTACATTGAGGTATCGTGCTGAGTGTTTTTGGTGGCATATTGCTGATGTTGAATGTCTGGAAGGCTGGGGTTCGTGATGTGGGCGCGGTGGATATGCATACTGGGGGTTGCTTCATGCTCAACGCTAGGGCATGCCGTTGAGCAAAGTGAGATCACATTTTTACAGCGCTATGCACAAAGTTTAAATCAGGCAAATCCGGCTAGCGCTACTGAAATCACCTCTCAGCGGCCATTGCGCCGTGGCAACCAAGGCTCTGATGTTGCTGTTGCAAAGCAGCGCTTTAATGAAATTGGTTATGTGATGGCGGTAAATGATCAATTTGATGCCGAGCTTGATGCGACCGTGCGTGAATACCAATTGGGCATGCATATGAAAGAAGACGGCATTCTCGATAAGCAGACCAAATTTAACCTGAATCTGAATGATGCCAAACGCCATGCCTTGTTGGCTTGGCAGATACCGCAAATGCAGTCGTTAAATCAACAAGCGCCCAGCCGCTATATTGTCGTGAATATTCCAGCCTACACCTTAAGTGCTTATGAAAATGGGCAAATGGTGCTCAATTCGAAAATTGTCATAGGCAAGAATGATCGCCCTACACCCTTGCTGCGCACCCAAATCGCAGCCATAAAATACAATCCCAACTGGAGTGTGCCGCCAGTCGTCATCAAAAATGATCTCACTCAGAATGGCAAACTGAATCTAGCCAAGGTGCAAAAACATAAACTGCGCATGCTCGATAGTGATGGCAATGAGGTTGATCCGGCCACCGTTGCTGCAGCGGGGGAGACTAATCTAGGTCGTTATCGCTATGTGCAGGACCCCGGCGCAAAAAATGCGCTGGGCCGCTTAAAGTTTGAGCTTACCGCCAGCAATGGCATTTATCTGCACGATACGCCGAGCAAAGGGCTATTTGGTAAAGAAAACCGTGCAGCCTCATCGGGGTGTGTTCGCGTGCAGGAATGGCAAGCCTTGGCCGCTTGGGTGTTGAATATTAAGCCTGTTGAGATAGGAAAACGTATCGCTAGTAAAAAAACCTATACCGAAGCGATTGCCGAGCCAGTACGCGTGTTTTTTGTTTATTGGCCCGCACAGATAGAAGGTGAGAAAGTGCGCTGGTACGATGACATCTATCACGCATACCTAAGCCCACGCGGCATCAATCCAGCGTTGCAGCCTGCCGTTAGCAATCACACCTTGGTTGCAAGTTCGGCGGCTGAGTTAAATCACTAATGTGGCGTATTTCTCTACGTTCCTCATTTTAATTGCTACCAATTAGCATACCCTGCTGGGTATGTCGAAATTATGTCCAACGATTATTCCCGCCGCGTCCATCTGGCCCAAGACTACATTCGCCGCCACTGTGAAGAAGATATTAGTCTGGCCGATGTCGCCAAGGCCGCGCATCTGTCGGCCTACCATTTTCACCGGGTGTTTACCGCGTTCACACATGAAACCCCGAATGATTTTTTGCGACGTATTCGAGTAGAACGCGCCGCTCATTTGCTGTTTGTACGGCCAGCGATACCAATGCTGGAGATTGCCGTGCAATGCGGCTTTAAATCGCAGTCTCTATTGGCTCGCGCATTTCGTACGCACTTTGGCATGACCGCCAGTGAGTGGCGTAAAGGCGATTTCTGGCGGCACGATGGGCAATTCTGGCGTTGGCGCGACAACGCGGAGCAGCAAGATAGCAAGAATTGCAAAACGATTCCACCTGAGCCCCAGCTACTATCGGGCTTGTATTTGCAACGCAACGATGAATTTGTCGCTGTACGGCAAGGGCAGCGCCCAAGCTATATCCGCGATTTGCGTATTGAACACAAGCCCTCATTTCACCGTGCCTATCTCTGGCGGCAAGGCGTGCAGGGCGAACAAATACTTGATTTATGGCGCGAGCTATTGCAGTGGGCGGTGGTGCAAGGCTTGATGCGGCCCGATTTAATGGGCTCAGATTTGTTGGGGATCGCACGCAATATCGACAATCCGAACGTTACCGACGTGGCCTTGTGTCGCTACGAGGCAGGTTTTGTCGTTGCTGCCGACTTTGCCCTCACTAGTGAACAACGCAAAGCTGGCCCGTACGACATTCTGTTTGACGAGATTGCGGGTGGGCAATTTGTGGTGATTGATTTTGCCGGAACACTAGCCGATGAGGCGCTTGTGGTTGAGTATTTTTACAACTACTGGCTACCCACGAGTGAGTGGGAATTCGCTGATCGGGCTGGCTATCTGGAAGTACCAATGAGCAATGTGCAGCACAGCTTGCACACCGACATGCAAATCCACACCCGCTGGTATGTGCCAGTGCGCAAGCGGCGCAGATTGAAAACATAAACATTAGGTACGCCGAACGGGGGATAGAGAATGAAGGTAATCAACAAAATCAGCAAAATCAGCAAAATCATCACCCCACACTCTCCCTCGGTACTGCCGCTCTTGATGGTTTTGCTAGCCTGCCCCGCATTGGCCACACCCAAAACCACGCACGCCCCACGGCGCGACTATTGCCGCATGGCATGCGAACAGCCGAGCTTATCCGGTAGCAGTCGCGATCAGTTCAAACCCGTCCGCTGCACACCCTGCGCTGAGTGAAGATATGTGCTTGATATGGGCATGCATCTGAAGATCAATATAAAAATAGCTTATGGCTTAATACGGAGGGGAGTATGTATAAAGTAATCGCAATTGCCGTAGCCATCTCGGCCAGCGTGCACGCCGCTGAGTTACCCAGCGCCAGCCCGGAGTCGCAAGGTTTTGAGTCGGCCAAGTTGGCTAATTTATTGCAAGTGATTGAGCGCGAAGGCTGGGCGATTGATAGCCTGCTGTTGATGCGCAATGGCAAGGTTGTACTCGATAGCTATTTTTATCCGTACGCCCCCAATCAATTGCACGATATGCGCTCGGTGACCAAGTCGGTGGTATCGACCATGCTCGGCATTAGTCTTGAACAGAAGAAATTGGCGAGTTTAAACCAGCCGGTCTTGCCGTTTTATCCTACCCAAGCCAAGCAAGAGCGCGATGCGCGCAAAAAGACGCTGTCGCTGGAAAATCTGATCGATATGCGCTCTGGCCTGCAATGGACTGAATGGCCGTATACCCCTGACTCGACGATTTACCAGATGTATCGTAGCTCCGATCAGCGCCAGTTTGTTATTGGCTTGCCGCTGGTAGATAAGCCGGGAGTAGTGTTTAGCTATAACGGCGGCAATATGAATTTGCTCTCGGGTGTGATTGAACAAGCGTGGGGCGAGACCATGAGGCAAGTCGCTCGCAAGCAATTGTTTTCCAAGCTAGGTATTGAAGATTGTCGCTGGGCCAGTGATCCACAAGGGCACACCATCGGCGAGGCTGGTTTGTATCTTAAACCGCACGATATGGCGCGTTTGGGGCAGTTTTGGCTGGATGATGGTGTGATTGCTGGCGAGCGTTTTTTGCCCACAGCTTGGACGCAACAATTACTCGCCGATGGTCTGCCTGCCTCATTGGGAATGCAATACCGCCGCGGTTTTTGGATTAGCCCTGAGCAAGGTATTTTTCAGGCACATGGGCGGCACGGGCAGATGATTATGGTTTCGCCGAAAGATCGGGTGGTGATGGTGGTCACGGGCAAATTTAATGAGCAAACTAAGGAGTGGTATGAGCTCTATCCCTTATTTACTCGCTCTATGCAAGCAGCGCCGCTGGCCGAAAATCCTGCTGCGCAACTTCAACTCAACACCGTCATTGCATCCGTAGCGCGTGCCAAACCCGAGGCCAGTTCGATTGCTCTTGGCGAGCAATGGCAGGGCAAACTGTGGCAATTGGCTGAAAATCCTGCAGGAATCAATTCGATCGAATTTATCCCTGATCCCGGCGATACTGGTGCGATGAAATGGCGTGTGGCTTGGTCCATGCAATTGGGGGCGCAGCGCCAGTCCGGCATTAATGAGTGGAAAATTGGTTTTGATGGCGCATACCGTATGCAAGCTGATCCGCTACAAAATGGCGCGATATTGGCGCTGCGTGGCCGTTGGCTAGATACCCACACCTTGCAGCTCCATACTCAATACCCATCCGGTGGTATGAAATGGGAATATCAAATGCGTTTTACGGGGGATAGCGTTGCCGTACACGTGGCAGACAATGAGGCCGTAGATATGCATTTGACAGGTCAACTAAAGCAATAGGGCCCAACAATGGATTTTTTCTACCGCTTTATTTTCCCCGTACTGATTCTGGGCTCGTTTGCGGGCTCGCTGCTCTATATGCTGTGCGCGCGGCTGGTGTACGACCACTTGCATGAATATTACCGTGATGCGTTACCAGAAAAGAGCGAGATTGCGTTTGGTGATGCCGATGATGGGATGGGCGCATATATCGCATCTGTATGGTATGCATCCAGAACTGGCAGCTATAAACGCATACAGAGCAATACATGGCTTAAGTTCTATGTGTTAACACGGGTGTTGGGCGCATTTACGGGTATTTGTTTGCTTGGGCTGGTGATGTCATTTTTGTTTTGGGGGCATCTCAAAGCGTGGTTGCTTTGAGTTGCGGTGGGAAGTTGAGTAGAGAGTGCGCAAGGCTGTGGGCGTGCACTCCCGTAGTCGGGTTGTTCGTATATTTACCGCCTGACACGCAATAACTCTCCCCTGCCGTGCCCTCCATGTGGGCGGTGGCTTGTTGCGATAGGCAGTAGTGGTAGGACGCGGTCACTGCATTTTCTTAGCCATTGCCAATAGCTCAAGTTAGAGCAAGACCCGGCTTTGCCGCAGTATTTGCTCACTGAAACTGGGGTTGGCTATAAATTGGCGGCCAGTTAGTGCCTGCCATTTTTATGCGATTTTTATACGCAAGCGGCCTTTTTTGATGCGAAATTTATGCTCCGCGCACTAAATTACGTAGCCCCGTACGGCTCTTGAGCCGGTAGTGCAAACGAGGGATTTGCAGCTTGTAGGCAACATCTACCCAATCCTACACATTAATCAAAGAAATCGTGTGGCTGGACGGCGTATGATCTTGGCGCTTGCTCGTACTCGATCATTATTTTGTTCAGGATTAATCCATGTCACATTCGGCAAACGCATCCCATTCTGGTAAAGCGGCATTAATGCTGGCCGCGCTTGGGGTCGTGTACGGGGATATTGGTACCAGCCCCTTGTATACCTTAAAAGAGTGCTTTTCTGGGCATGCGGGCTTGGAATTAACCCATTTCAATATCATTGGCATTTTGTCGCTTATTTTTTGGGCGCTAATGCTGGTGGTTTCGCTTAAATACGTCACTATTATTTTGCGGGCAGACAATAAAGGTGAGGGCGGGGTATTGGCCTTACTGGCTTTAGCGCAGCGCGCGGTGGCCGATCAGCCTCGCTTATCGCGCTATATCGTGATTCTGGGTATTTTTGGTGCGGCGCTATTTTATGGTGATTGCATCATTACGCCGGCAATCTCAGTGCTGTCTGCGGTGGAAGGGGCCAGCATTATTTCGCATGAATTGGATCGTTTTGTCTTGCCTGTGTGTATCGGCATTATGATCGCTTTATTTGCGATGCAGTCGCGTGGTACGGCGGTGGTTGGGAAGCTGTTTGGTCCAATTATGTTGCTGTGGTTTGCTGTGTTGGCGGTAATGGGGATTAATAGCATTTTAAATGCCCCCGAGGTGTTGACAGCACTTAACCCGATCTTTGCCACCCAGTTTTTCTTGCATCACCCCAGTGTGAGCTTTGTGCTGTTGGGCGCAGTGGTACTGTGTTTAACCGGTGGCGAAGCGCTGTATGCCGATATGGGGCATTTTGGACGTCCGGCCATTCGATATGCATGGTATGGCTTGGTGTTGCCTGCCTTGGTGCTAAATTACTTCGGGCAGGGCGCTTTATTGATCACTCAGCCTGAAGCGATTAAAAACCCGTTTTATTTGTTGGCCCCAGCTTGGGCGTTGATGCCATTAGTGGTGTTGGCGACAATGGCGACCGTGATTGCCTCGCAGGCCGTAATTTCTGGTGCATATTCCATGGCCAGCCAAGCCGTGCAACTTGGGTTTAGTCCGCGCATGGATATTTCGTACACTTCAGAGCAACAAATGGGGCAGATCTATATCGGGCAGATTAACTGGCTACTGCTGCTTGCTGTAATCGCGCTCATTTTAGGGTTTAAGTCCTCCAGTGCACTGGCGTCAGCGTATGGATTTGCCGTGACGTGTACCATGGTGATTACCACGATCCTTGCATTTTTTGTGCTGGGGAAAGATTTGTCGCGTGGCCGAAAAATGGCTTTATTTGCGGTGTTGGCGGTGTTGCTGGTAATTGATGTGGCCTTTCTCGCGGCTAACTCGCTGAAGCTGCATGAAGGTGGTTGGTTCCCGCTTGCGGTGGGCTTGGCGATCTTTACCATGATGATGACGTGGAAAAAAGGGCGCGGCCTACTATTTCAGCGCCTACGTGAAGGTGAAATGCCATTGGCTGGCTTTATCGAGTCATTTGAAGGGAGCGAGGTGACGCGGGTTGAGGGTACGGCGGTATTTATGACCACTAGTTGTGACTCGGTACCGCATGCGCTGTTACATAATCTGAAACACAATAAAGTGCTGCACGAGCAGGTGATTTTCATGACTGTTGCCACCGCTGACGTGCCTTATGTGCTTGCGCAGGAGCGAGTGGTGGTCCGTGATCTGAGTAAAGGGTTCTTCCAGATTAATGTGAGTTATGGCTTTAAGGAAGATCCTGACGTGCCGGCGGCTTTGGGGCAGGCGCAACGTTTGCAAGCACGCTTAAATGTAGAGCCAATGCAGTTATCTTATTTCTTGAGTCGTGAAACGATTGTCGAGGGCAAATATCCTGCTATGCCTTGGTGGCGTCGACGGTTATTTAGCTTTATGACCCGCAATGCGACTCGGGCTACTAGCTTCTTCAAAATTCCTGCGAATCGGGTGGTTGAAATGGGGATGCAGGTAGAGCTGTGAGGCTTTACTGATTGCTATTCTGGGTTGTAAATCCGCGATTAGCACATCCGCCCGTGCATCATGGTCGGATGTGCTTGTGTTATTTAGACTGAGAGTGCCGCTTGCTGTAGTTTCAGCAAATCTTTAATGCCCGCTTCAGCTAGCTCAAGTAATTGATTCATTTCTTGCCGGCTAAACGCTTCACCTTCGGCAGTGCCTTGAACCTCGATGAATTTGCCCGCTGCAGTCATGACAATGTTCATATCGGTTTCGCAGTTCGAATCCTCGATGTAATCCAGATCCAGCATGGGCGTTGAGCCGACAATACCGACTGATACCGCCGCCACTGCTTCACGGATTGGGCTTTGCTCCAGTTTGCCATTGGCGATCAGTGTATTGATGGCGTCCGTGAGCGCAACAAAAGCGCCTGTGATGCTGGCCGTGCGCGTGCCGCCATCGGCCTGAATTACATCGCAATCGATGGTGATCTGGCGCTCGCCGAGTGCTTTTAAGTCAACCACCGCCCGCAGACTGCGACCAATTAAACGCTGGATTTCTTGGGTGCGGCCACTTTGCTTGCCTGCCGCCGATTCACGTTTCATACGGCTGCCAGTAGAGCGAGGCAACATGCCATATTCGGCGGTCACCCAGCCTTCACCTTTACCTTTGAGAAAAGGGGGTACTTTTTCCTCAACGCTGGCAGTGCAAATGACTTTGGTATTGCCAAATTCAACCAATACGCTACCCTCGGCGTGACAGGTGTAGTGACGGGTGAGCTTGACGGTGCGGAGTTGATTAGCTTGACGGTCGGCGGTGCGCATAATAAAACCTGCAAAAATAGATGGTGGGAGTATAACTTATCAGCGCAATAGCAGCTTGCTCTGCGGCGTAATACATCGTAATTTCACTATTGTAATTTACTGGCCATATTTGGCAGGCTGCTCAGTTTGAGTTGTGCTAGTTCTCGTTGCAGCCACGCCGTAAAGTCCTTGGCGCCCATGGGTTTGGCAATAAAATACCCTTGTATTTCATCGCAGCCCATGACCGATAATGCTTGCCAGCAAGCCAGAGTTTCAACACCTTCGGCGACCACTTTCAATCCTAATATGTGCCCGAGTTCAATCATTGAGCGCACAATTGAAATACTTTCAAATGTGCTATTCATAGCCATGACGAAGGTCTGGTCAATTTTGAGCTCGTTAATTGGCATTTTGGCCAAGTAAGCGAATGAGGAATATCCGGTGCCAAAATCATCAATCGATAGTTTGATATTCAGTTGGCGAAGTCGATTGAGGTTTTTCAGCATTAAATCGGGTTGCCGCATTACCCCAGTTTCTGTGATTTCAAGGCAAAGACTTAATCGGCCTTTGAAAGTGTCAATTTGTTTGGCAATGAAATCGACAAAGTGTTCGTCCTCCACATCACCAACCCCGACATTGACCGATACACAAATATCAATCCCTTGTTCTTGCCAGAGCAGTTGTTGACGCAAGACATCTTTAATGACCCACTCGGTAATCGCTCGTAATTTGCCTGATTGCTCAGCAAATGCAATAAACAGACTTGGTGGAATCCAGCCCCGCTTGGGGTGCTGCCAGCGTACTAATGCTTCCGCACTGTGTACATTTAGGTCGGCGACCAGAATTTTGGGCTGAAATTGAACCACAAGCTGGTTTTGTTCAATTGCTTCGCGCAGGTCGCCCATCAGCGTAAATTGACTTTGGCGATCTACTTCACGGGATGGGTTGTAAATGATGCAGAATTGGCATTCTTCCTTGGCTGTGAAAATGCTGATTTCAGCTTGCCTTAGTAGTGAGTCTGCATCATTGCTGTGTTCTGGGTAGCAGCTAATACCAAAACGCATTGCCAAATTAACCCGATGGTCATCAATGATGATTGCTTCGGACAGGCAAGCTTCGATTTGCCGAATTATGCCGCTCAGCTCTTTGCTGTCTTGGTATTGAATAAGTAGCAAAAAGTCATTGCCCGAAATTCTGCCAATGTTTACTAGTGGGTGGGGTTGCAAGGAGGTAAGGCGATCCGCTACTGAGCGCAGCACATTGTCGCCTTCCGAGAAGCCAAAGCAATCATTCACGTAATGAAAATCCGCAATATTCATCATTGCCACAGCAAAATGCGGGTTTGGTTTGCTAATTTGCTGTTCTATCAATTCGATAAAACGCGTTCGATTCGGCAGCCCTGTGACTCGATCAACGAATGCCAGTTGGCGCAGTAAATGTTCGCGCGCATGTAGTGCATCACCCATCGCGTTAAATGCGGTGGCAAGGTTACCTAGTTCATCGTGAGTTTTTACCGGCATCCTTAGGTCAAACTCGCCCAAGGTGAAGCGCTGAACCGCACTGCTAAAGCGGCGTAATGGTTCGGTGAGGCGAGAAGCCAGTACCCATGAAACCAGTGAGCCAAATAGTAGCAAAGTGAGGCCAAGGGCTAGGGTTTGCAGAAATACCCGGCGTAATTGCTGTTCAACTGCACTGGAATCTAAATCGGCGCCAAGCAGATAGCGCTGACCTGTAGATGTGGTGTGAAATAGTAATAGCGAACGGAAATCACCAAAGTCATCTTTTAGCTGTCCGTAACGACTCTCTCCACTAGTCAGTACACGGTAACTTAGGTTGGCGGCATCGCGATACGGTTGATGGAAGTGGCCAAAGCGATCGGCTGCGATTTCGGTATCGGTGGCAGAGTCGGCCAAGTAAATGACTTCATTGTTTTTGAGTGCCAGCACATATAAATAGCTCATGCCTGCACTTTGGGCAAATTGCTGCAGTCGCTGCATATTAATGTGGTAGTCACCCAATAATACGGGCGGTATAGCCGTAGCTTGCTCAATATAGCCGTTGGGTAGAATGTAAGGAATGGCGCTGGCGGCGGTGAGTAATCGACCATCTAAATCAGAAAACAGGGCATTCGAAAGCTGACGATAAATACTGGCTGTCAGCGCAATGCACACCGCTAAATTGATCATGAATAAGATCAGCAGCACCTTGGTGCGGGCGCTGCGGATAATATTTAGACCAAAATAGGCGAGGCGGGAAGGCATAAACTTGGCCACCGCTAGAAGGTAGATACCTGTTTTTGTAGCTCACCTCGCCATGGAGTGCAATTGTTATGACGCGAAACTGTCTAATAATTTTCGCTTTTCGTTGGTTATGCTGTCGCTGATTCGGAAGCCAAAAGTATCGGCAATGGCAGCTTGCGGCTCAATTGCAAAGGTCATTAATTCATCGCGCCGAAAGGCATGAATGTGATGAACGGTAGAGTTTGCGGGTTGCTGTTGCAGTCGTTCGAGCAGGCTGGTGCTGGCGCGCAGACCGTCAATGGCAATAATCAGGTCGCCTGCCGATAACCCGGCTAAGCAGGCTGCTTGGCCGCGCAAGACATGGCTGATTTTGATTCCCGCTGGGTCGGAATTGTAGCGAATACCCCAGCTGGCGCTTGGGTTGGGTACGGTATTTAGCCAGCCGCCTTTGTCGTTGTTGCTACTAGCAATGCGTAGCTGTGTTTCTATGCCAAGTGTTGCAAGCAGGTTGCTGAGCGGTAGCTCGCCAGTTGAACGAATGGCCAAGTCAAAGAAGGCGCTAAGATTTAAACCAGTTACTTCACTGGCAATGGCTTCCCATTCCGTCTCACCGATGCCAAGTTGCTGAGTGTTGAATGGTTTGCCAAAGCGTAGCCAGAGGGCGCGCATGACATCATCTAGCGATTTAGCATTTTGTGTTTGTTGGCGAATATGCAAATCTAGGCACAGGGCGACTAAGGCACCTTTGGTGTAGTAGCTAACTAACTCATTAGGGCTGTTCTCGTCTTGACGGTAATACTTTACCCATGTATCAATGCTGGAGTCATTTAGAGTCTGGCGCAGACGGCCATACCCTCTCTGTGCTGCGGTTGCGGTTTGGGCGAGCAATTCTAGATAAGCCTCTGTATCAATCAGCCCTGCGCGTAGCAGTGTTAGATCGTCGTAATAAGAGGTAATGCCTTCAAAGGCCCAAAGCAAGCTGGTGTAGTTTTCCTGCTGCAATTGATAGGGTGCATAGGCAGCGGGTTTGATGCGCTTAACATTCCAGCTATGAAAATATTCATGGCTGCATAAGCCAAGAAATTGGCGATAGCCTTTGCTCAACTCGCTGTTGCCAGCAGAGGGTAAATCGTCACGATTGCAAATGAGTGCTGTGGAATTTCGATGCTCGAGCCCGCCATATCCATCGCCGACAGCAACGGTCATGAATAGATAGTTATTGAATGGTGCTGGCTCACCAAACAGGCGGATTTGGTATTCGCAGATTGGTTTTAGGTCTTGTGCTAGACGCGTTAAATCCGCCTTATGGCGTCCGGAAATAACCATGCGGTGAGGAACGCCGCAGGCTTCAAACTCAACGCTGGCAAAGTCGCTAATTTCAACGGGGCAGTCAATCAGTTCGTCATAGTTGGCGGCACAGTAGTGTCCAAAACCTGATGGATCAAGCTCTTGTGCAGGTAAGCCGGTAGCCACTTGCCAGTGTTTGTAATTGATAAAATCTTGTGCTGCGATCGTCACCTGGCAGGGGGTAGACTCTTGGCCAGCTACCGCCAGGAAAACACTGGTTCCATTAAAGAACGCACGCGTCTGATCCAGATAAGCGCCACGCACCGAGAGGTCAAAGGCGTAGACTTCATAGCGCACAGTAAGCGCCTGCTCGCAGGGAGCAAGCTGCCAGCTTGATTTATCTAGTTTATGGATTGCAACTGCTTGACCTGCGCTAGTTGCGCTGATTTGAACAATATTGCGAGCAAACTCACGGATTAAATAACTGCCGGGTATCCATGTCGGCAATTGCAGTTGTTGCCCGGCTGGGTTGGGGTGAGAAATTAGCAGCTCAACTACAAATAAGTGGGCCGCGACATCTAGAGGGGCAATGCGATAGCTTATTGTCATAATAATCAAGTGGTTGATGGTTGTGCCGCTTAGCGTTTGGGGGCTAATCCGACTTGGTTTCTGCCTGCTGCTTTAGCCTGATAGAGCGCTTGGTCAGCAGCATCGATTAGATCTTGTGCGCTCATGCCGTCCTCCAGCTGAGCAACACCGGCGCTAAATGTTGCAACAAAATGCCCATCGGCATTGGATTGAGCAAGGCCATTAAATAATACCCGTAGTTCATCGGTGCGTTGCGCGGCGCGAATTTGGGTGTGATCAGTCCAGATCAGTGCAAATTCTTCGCCGCCATAGCGACCAACTGCATCGGGGTTGGGCATTGATTGTTTTAATAGTCGGGATAGGCTCTTAATGACACGATCACCAACTGAGTGGCCGTATTGATCATTGATTAACTTGAAGTGATCGATGTCGACCATCGCGTAGGATAGTTGACGCGATTCTTTGTGGGCACGGGCAACCTCGCGCGCTAGCGACTCGACAACATTAGTATGATTGAGTAAGCCGGTAAGGCTGTCGCGCGTCATCCAGCGGCGCAAGGTGCGATAGCGTTCGGCTGTAATGCTAACTGCGGCAACGAGTTCGTCGGCATCCATGTTTTTGACCAGAAAATCGTCGCCTCCCATGCTACGTGCCATAAGCTGTTTGCCGCGATGAGTTTCGGTCGATAAAAATACGATTGGGATCGAGTCAAACTGCGCGCGCTGACGAATTAATTTGGCAATTTCATCCCCCTGACACTGAGGCATATAGACGTCCAGTAGCAAAATGTCGGGGTTGAAGCGCTCTAACCAGCCGATCACTTTAAGGGGGTCCGCTAAATGTTTGACCACCATGCCGGCCCCAGAAAGCACGGTGCTGGCCCATTTGGCAACGGTGTCAGAATCATCAACCAGTAAAACTTTGTAGGGCTGGATGTGTTCGTGCTCTTCCAGTTGGTCTAAACGGTCAATTAACGTTTGTAAATTAATTGGGTAGGAAATAAAGTCACTTACGCCTGAGCGTAAGTACTCCAACTGTTTGCCGATGTCGATGCCAAAGTTGGCCAAAAATATTGGGCCATTGAATAATTTGGTTAATAACGGCAGGCATTGGATTGCTGTCGAGTCCGTCATGCCGACTTCGTCCATGACAACGATACATGGCTTTTCGGTGTAGAGAGCCGCTAGCAGTGCACTATTGCGGTCAAATACCTGATATTCAAATCCAAAAAACTGTAACTGACGGCCTAGTTCATTGAACCCATCCAGATTGGGTGTGACGAAATAGATGAGTTTCTTTGTAAAGATCGGCATGAGTGCTCTCAGTGTTGTTCGCCAAATGCATCAATGGCAGTTAATTTTCTGCGCCATTTTTTGGTCGGGCGGCCTTTGACTTGGGGGTGATCAAATTGGGGCTGTAATGCTTTTGCAAATTGGTCTAGCTGGCGTTTCTCTTGGCTGGCCTTGCTTTCCGTGTAGAGTGCTTGTGCAATTTCGGCCGTGCGGCGCTGATCTGATAGCCCGCAGACTTCAACTTCAAAATTGCCATGTGGAGCGTGAATTTTTAGCTGGTCGCCTAATTTTAATATGCGAGCAGGTTTTGCCCGCTCACCATTCAGGTTAATATGCCCAGCATCAATAGCCGCTACAGCGATTGCACGTGTTTTAAAAAAGCGCGCAGCCCACAGCCATTTATCTAATCGAATTTTGTCTTGCAACGCATAATTCCTTTTCGCAATAAAACCATTATATATATCTGTCTTTGATTGCACATGGATAAGAAAACACTGCAGCAATTAAAACAATTGCGCAAATCGCTGCGACAGGATGCTGTTGCGGCCAAGAAACCACGAGTCCAACTGGTTGTGCCCAGTGATAAAGAGTTATTTCTGCGTGCTATGGCGGATGTTAAGCCCCTAACTATTCAGCAATTTGCGCATCCCCCTCAGCCAGTAAGTCCTTGGCCTCGGCAGCAGCGAATTGAAGATGGCTCTGTGTATGCGGATATGACGGATTTCTGGCCTTGGGACGAGCTTGCCGAGGGCGAACAATTGCATTTTAGCAGGCCAGGTATGCGCCTTGAGCAACTTAAGAGGCTAAAAAAAGGAGAGTTCGCCATTGATGGTGAGTTGGATTTGCATGGTGAAACGGTCGATTCTGCCCGTCAGCAAGTGGCACATTTTTTAGTGCAAAGCCAAGCTCGCAAATATCGCTGCGTACGAATCATTCATGGCAAGGGCTTAAGTTCAAAAGACGGCTTTCCAATTTTAAAGTTGAAACTTAAAAACTGGCTGGTTCAGCGTGATGAAGTATTGGCTTTTGTCCAAGCCAAACCATCGCAAGGTTGTGCTGGGGCGGTATTGGTATTGTTGCGAGTAGATAGGGGGCGACGATGAAGTGGTTTAATCAACAGCAGGTCAAGCTGGCTTGTTTAGTGGTTTGGGCCTTGGCCATCTGGATTGGTTCATTAATGCCTTCGCCGCCACCTGCAGTCGTTGAGAATGGCGATAAAGTACAACATTTTTTCGGTTATGCGGTGCTCGCTTGCTTGGCCTTTCGAGTTGCGCAACGCTATGCCTTGGTGTGGTTTTTTGCCGCCCTGATGGGGGTGGGGGTTGAGATTGCACAGTCATTTACCCCTTGGCGCACATTCGACATTGGCGATATGTTGGCCAATGCGCTTGGCGCTGTCATTGGTCTGCTCATTTGTCGATTTTTGGTTTGGAGAAAAATTCAGTTTCTATAATGATTCCACGCCAAGGAGGTCATTATGTCCATGAATATCCAGCAAGTTAGTGTCGAAATAGCCCGATTGCTGGCACTGTTGCCACCAGAGCAATTAGAGGCCTTATACAACCAGCTGCATACGAACGATCCGATCGTTCATATTGGAGGCGGTTTGTTCGAGCATCAGGATATGGATGACTGAGTCTTACATGCCTTGATTTAGATCGAAATTTTGGCTGTTAATATTTACCTGAGCGAATGCTTAGAATTGCATTTCATCTTGTGCAAACAAGGAATATCATAGCGTTATGACTAAGGAATAATCTCATTGATCTGACTGGGTAATTTCAAGTTTGTCGCTGGAAATGTAGTGCGTTTTAAGCTGACAACATGCCTCGAAAGCTGACTTATATCAATTTTATTTCAGGGCAAATTGCTACGATAGTTTGATGTCATTATTAGTATCGCCCGACCCAAATCGATCGGGTTGATTAATGGTAAAACACGCCAAAAGCTGTTTTGGCTCATGATGTCTAGCCGACATCGCCACAAGGAGATTCTCATGAACGCCCCAATCGATAAATCTTTGGATCAATCACAATTAGATGCTTGGCGTGGGTTTGCCGCCGGTGATTGGCAATCTAAAGTCGAAGTACGTGATTTCATCCAAGCAAACTACACCCCATATCTGGGTGATGATAGTTTCCTTGCGGGCCCAACTGAGCGAACAACTCAATTGTGGACTGAATTGTCCGTCTTGTTGAAAGAAGAGCGCAAACGCGGCGTACTGGAAGTTTCTGCTCAATTTGGTTCAACGATTACTGCACATGATGCCGGTTATATCAATAAGAACTTAGAAACAATCGTCGGTTTGCAAACCGACGCCCCACTTCGTCGTGCGATTATGCCGAACGGCGGTTTGCGGATGGTGCAGAATGGTTTGTCGGCCTATCACTTCGAGATGAATCCGCAAATCGAAGAAATTTACACCAAGTATCGTAAAGACCATAACAACGCTGTATTTGATGCGTACACGCCAGAAATTATGGCATGTCGTAGCTCCGGTGTAATTACCGGCTTGCCTGATTCGTATGGTCGCGGCCGTATTATTGGTGACTACCGTCGTGTCGCGCTGTACGGTATTGATTTCCTGATCGCCGATAAAAAACGCGAAAAAGTAGAATTGGACGATGTGCCATTTACCGAGTCGGTGATTCGCCTGCGCGAAGAATTGGCCGAACAAATCAAAGCGCTGAACGAATTGAAAATTATGGCCAAAAAGTATGGCTTTGATATCAGTCGTCCAGCTGCGACCGCACAAGAAGCGGTTCAATGGTTGTACTTCGGCTACCTTGCTGCCGTAAAAGAGCAAAACGGCGCGGCGATGTCGATTGGTCGTATCTCGACTTTCCTTGATATTTATTTTGAACGCGATATCAAAGAAGGCCGAATCGACGAAGCCCAAGCGCAAGAATACATTGATCACTTGGTGATGAAGCTACGTATCGTGCGCTTCCTGCGTACGCCAGAATATGATGATTTGTTCTCAGGTGATCCAACTTGGGTAACTGAATCAATTGGTGGTATGGGTGAAGATGGCCGCACTTTGGTTACTAAATCAAGCTTCCGTGTATTGAATACGCTGTATAACCTAGGCCCAGCACCAGAGCCTAATCTGACTGTATTGTGGTCAACGTCATTCCCGCAAGGCTTTAAAGAATTTTGCGCGAAAGTATCGATCGACACTTCTGCGATTCAATACGAAAACGATGATTTGATGCGTCCGAAATGGGGCGACGATTACGCCATTGCTTGTTGTGTATCGGCGATGCGTGTCGGTAAGCAAATGCAGTTCTTTGGTGCTCGTGTGAACTTGGCCAAAGCAATGCTTTATGCGATCAATGGTGGTGTCGACGAGAAAACCGGCAAAGTCGTAGCCAAAGGCTTTGAGCCAATCAAAGGTGACGTACTTGAGTACGACGAATTGATGGCCAAATACGATGTGATGCTCGACTGGTTGGCAAAAACCTACGTAACAGCACTCAATTCGATTCACTACATGCATGATAAATACGCATACGAGCGTATTGAAATGGCATTGCATGATCGTGACATTTTGCGCACGATGGCTTGTGGTATTGCTGGCCTTTCAGTTGCTGCTGACTCATTGTCAGCAGTTAAACACGCCAAAGTACATATCAAACGCAATGAGGCTGGTTTGGCGGTCGATTATGTGATCGACGGCGAATACCCAGCGTACGGTAATAATGATGACCGTGCAGATGACATTGCGGTATGGCTCTCAACTGCGTTTATGGAAAAAATCAAAGCGCAACCAGTGTTTTACCGTGATTCAATGCCAACTCAATCCGTTCTGACAATTACGTCAAACGTGGTGTATGGCAAGAAAACCGGTAACACGCCAGACGGCCGCCGTTCAGGCGCACCATTCTCACCGGGCGCTAACCCAATGAATGGCCGTGATACCAATGGTTTTGTTGCTGCGGGTTTCTCGGTATCGAAAATTCCTTACGAATCTGCGCTGGATGGCGTGTCGTGGACTGCTTCAATGACACCAGACGCTTTGGGGCACAATGCTGCGGATCGCGTGAAAACACTGGCCGCTTCGATTGATGGTCTGTTTGGCCCACACGGTGAAGAATGCTCAATGTGTGAAAGTGCCGACAAAGTGGATCAAAAATTGGCTGAGCTTGAAGAAGGCCCAGATCAATTGTTCCACTTAAATATGAACGTACTCAATAAAGATACGTTGATGGACGCGATGGAGCATCCAGAAAACTATCCGCAATTGACGATTCGGGTGTCAGGCTATGCAGTGAATTTTGTGAAATTGACTCGCGAACAGCAAATGGACGTGATTAACCGTACTTTCCATGCGAAGTGCTAATTTGTGATTGTGTTAGGGCAATATCTCAAAAGGGTATTGCCCTATAAGTCACTCCAGTAATGACTTGTGGTTGTATACCCAAAAGGAAATCCAAGTGGCGCAATTATTTCACCTCAATATGAATGTATTGAACAAAGAAACACTGGAAGATGCGATGGCGAATCCGGATAAATATCCGCAATTAACTGTACGCGTGTCTGGTTATGCTGTGAATTTTGTCAAACTAACTCGTGAACAACAATTGGATGTCATTAATCGCACCTTCCATGAAAAGTGCTAATTAAGCCTCAAGTATTCACGCAAACGGATCGCCAGGCTTGCCCTGCGATCCGTTTTTATTTTTAATCGCTCTATTACGCTCACTCATAAAGATTGCGGGCGATCACCATTACCCTCTCTGGATACAACCATGGCTTTGAACCAAGCAAAACCGGCTGGCGAGATCGTGCCTGCGGCCTTTGATGCCGACGGCAAACAAATTGGATATATACATTCGATTGAAACCGGCGCTGCCGTGGATGGCCCTGGTATGCGTTTTGCGCTGTTTGTGAGCGGCTGTCAATTTCGCTGCCTGTATTGCCACAATCCAGACACTTGGAAATTGCACACCGGCAAGCCATGGACGGTTGATGCCATCGTGACCGAGATCGCCAAATACGCCAGCTTTCTGCGCGTAGCTGGCGGTTTGACGATTTCAGGTGGCGAACCCTTGATGCAGGCGCATTTTATTGGCGAAATTTTCCGCCGTGCCAAGCAAGAGCTTAGAATCCATACGGCGCTTGATACGCAGGGGTTTCTGGCTGCGCATTTACCGGATGAGTATTTCGATAATATCGATCTGGTTTTGCTCGATATTAAGCAAATGAATTCAGAAAAATACGAAGCTTTAACTGGAAAACCTTTGCAACCTACGCTCGATTTTGCCGAGCGACTGTTCAAAATGGGTAAAAAAATCTGGTTGCGCTACGTGCTAGTGCCAGGCTGGTCGGATGACGAGGCTGATGTGCAGCTACTTGCTGATTATCTCGCCAAAATGAATCAGGCCTATCCGAATGTATTGGAGCGGGTTGAGGTGCTGCCATTTCATAAAATGGGCGAGAATAAATGGGAAGAACTGGGCTTGAAATATGAGCTAGGCGATACCAGGCCACCGAGCAATGAAGTCGTGCATCGCGTGCGTGAGCAGTTTAGAGCGAAGGGGATTTTCTGCTGTTAAGGCGGTGGTCTAGCAGAGTCGCCACACAAACGACTCGGAATGTGGTGGAGTATTGCCCTATAGCTATTGGCTAATATGGCCTGCAAGTAAATACTCTAATAAAAAACCTCGCCAAGGCGAGGTTTTTTTTATTGTTAGAACTAAATTTGGCTTATTTATCGCTCAAAGCCTCTACGCCTGGCAAAGCCTTGCCTTCGAGGAATTCAAGAGATGCGCCGCCGCCGGTTGAAACGTGGCTTACTTTGTCTTCTAAGCCCGCTTTTTCAACCGCGGCTACCGAGTCACCACCACCTACGACAGTGATCGCGCCATTGGCGGTTGCGTCAACCAATGCGTGAGCTACAGCAAATGTGCCTTCAGCAGACGCATCAATTTCAAACACGCCCATTGGGCCATTCCACAGAACGGTTTTCGCCGATTTGATGATGTCTGCGTAGGCTGCGCGCGTTGCCGAACCAATATCCACGCCTTCTTGATCGGCTGGGATTGCAGTAGATTGAACTTCTACCAAGCCATCCAAAGTACGAGCATCAAAATTCAGTGCGCGCGTTACCATGGTGTCGCTTGGCAATACGAGTTTGTCGCCAGCTTGCGCCATCAAGTCGCGTGCCAAGTCCACTTTGTCGTTCTCGCACAATGATTTGCCGATCTCAAAGCCTTGCGCTTTCAAGAAAGTAAATGCCATGCCGCCACCGATGATCAGCTTGTCTACTTTTGGTAGCAAAGCCTGAATCACATCGATTTTGCCAGAGATTTTTGAGCCGCCAATGATGGCAACCAGTGGGCGAACTGGCTTGTTGACCGCTTCACCGAGGAAGTCGAGTTCTTTTTTCAGCAGGTAGCCAGCTGCGCGTGGCAATTCAACACCGACCATTGATGAATGGGCGCGGTGAGCTGTACCAAATGCATCATTAACAAATACGTCGCCCAATTTTGACAAGCTGGCGCGGAATGCGGCCACTTTGGCTGGATCTGCTTTGACTGAGTTGCCATCAGCGTCTTTTGCTTTGCCTTCTTCTTCAATATGGAAACGGACGTTTTCCAGCAATACAACCTGACCAGCCACTAAGTTGGCGCAAGCGGCTTCAACTTCAGCGCCAACGCAATCAGCTAGGAAGGTCACTGGGCTGCCGAGCAGCTCTTGCAGGCGAGTAGCAACTGGTGCCAAGCTGTATTTCTCTACTTTTTGGCCATTTGGACGACCTAAGTGCGACATCAGCACGACTGAGGCGCCTTGTGCGAGGGCATAGCGTATCGTCGGCAGAGCGGCACGAATACGTTTATCGCTTTCCACCACGCCATTTTTGACTGGCACGTTAAAGTCAACACGAATCAATACACGTTTGCCTGCTAGATCGAGATCTTCAATAAACAGCTTAGCCATAGAATCCCCAAAAAATGGTGAAGTGAACAAAAGCCAATTGTACCGTGTCTGCTGACTTTGAAGCTGACGCGGATTAAAGTTTCTGCAGAGTTTTTTGCAAACTTGAGGCAAAAAAACCTGAATGCGAAAAATTACCCAGCAAAATCCTCTATCATAGCCAGCACCTGTATTATTTAGCCTTGAGGCACTGTATGCCCCGATTTTATGCGGAACCCGATTTCTCCCACGCCAACCCCAGTAAAATTGGCGTGCTATTGGTCAACCTTGGTTCACCCGACGCGCCCACCGCTAAAGCGGTGCGCCCTTATCTGAAGCAGTTTCTATCCGATCCACGCGTGGTTGAAATTCCAAAGCCCATTTGGTGGTGCATTTTGAACGTCATTATTTTGAATGTGCGCCCAAAGAAAAGCGCTGCCAAATACGCCAGTATCTGGACTAAAGAAGGCTCTCCGTTGCGCGTATGGACCGAAAAACAAGCCAAGCTGGTCAAAGGCACCTTGGGTGAGCAATTTAAAGGCGAACTCGTGGTCGACTATGCGATGCGCTATGGCAATCCATCGATTGAACAGCAAATTCTAAAAATGAAAGCGCAAAACTGTCAGCATCTGGTCGTGGTGCCCATGTACCCACAGTATGCCGCCAGTACGAGCGCCAGCGTGTTTGACGAAGTTGCCCGTGTATTGCAAAAAAGCCGTTTCCAGCCTGCTTTGCGCGTTATGGCGCCGTTTTATGATGAGGCTGCTTATATTGAGGCGCTTGCGCACGGTGTGCGCGAGCATTGGCGTGTAAATGGTCGGGGTGAGCATCTTCTAATGAGTTTTCACGGAGTACCTAAATACACATTAGAAAAGGGCGATCCATATCATTGCCATGCCTACAAAACTGGTCGCTTGCTGGCGGAAAATTTAGGCTTGGTAGCGGGGCAATATACCGTTGCGTTCCAGTCGCGTTTTGGAAAGGCAGAGTGGCTGCAGCCGTATACAAGTGACGTGCTGCATAAGCTGGCAAAACAAAAAATACCAAGGCTAGATGTGATATGCCCCGGTTTTGTTGCCGATTGTCTGGAAACGTTAGAGGAGATCGCCATGGAGGGGCGTGACGACTATCTTGCTGCTGGTGGCGCTCAGTATAGTTATATTCCCTGCTTAAATGATCAGGAGCAGTGGATTTCTGGGCTTTCGACGCTGATTTCTCGTGAGCTGACAGGTTGGCTGACAAACGGTAAATGTAGTAAAAATGAGAAATCTGTTCTAGAACAAAGAGATGCAAGGTTCAGGTCTTTAGGCTTACAAAAATGAACTTGGGCTTTGGCGAAATTAACGCTACACTCTGCGGTAAGTTTATTCTTACAAAAAAGGGGAACCCCAATGGCGACTCGTTTATTCTTGGCCGAGGATGACCTCATCCTCGCTGATGCGCTTAAAACCAGCTTGTCTCAAGCAGAATTTCAATGTGACTGTGTCAATGATGGTGCATTGGCACTGCAAATTTTGCTGCACAATGATTATGATGCCGTAGTTTTAGATATTGGCCTGCCAAACATGGACGGCTTAACAGTATTGCGGAATGTTCGTCAGCACAAGCCATCGCTGCCTATTTTGATTCTGACTGCTTTGGATGGTCTGGATGAGCGTGTTGCCGGTTTAGATGCGGGCGCAGATGATTATCTGACTAAGCCATTTGAATTCTCTGAGCTGGAAGCACGTCTGCGCGCGCTGTTGCGTCGCAGTCAGATTCTGCCGCAATCGGTACAGCAATTGGGAAATTTGCGTCTGGATCGCGCAGGTCAGCGTGCATGGTGCAATGACTCTCCGCTCGATTTGTCTGCTCGTGAGTTGACCGTACTCGAGATCTTGATGTCAAACATCGATCGCGTGGTAACCAAAGAGCAGATCGTCAGCGAATTGGGCAACGAAAACGCTGAAGTGGGCTTGAACGCGATTGAAGTTTACGTTCACCGCCTGCGTAAAAAGCTAGAGCCATGCGGTGTCGTTATCCGCACTATCCGTGGCTTGGGCTACCTGCTTGAAAAACAACAACCATTGGCTGCGGATGCAAGTAACTAAGCGCTCTTTACAGCGTCAGATCCTGTTATGGACCGTGCTGCCCTTGCTGGCCTTATGGCTAGCAGGGGCAGCTGTCATTTATCAGGTGTCTTTTCACTTTGTAAATGAACGTAGTGACGCTTATCTGTCTCGTTTTGCCGCCAGCTTAGCTCAGCAAGTTGCGGAAGGCGCCAAAGCCAAGCACCCAGTTTCGGCGCTTGATATTGAAACTAGGGCGCAATTATTGCTCAAAACCGCGCAGGAAGGGCAGGTGAGCTATGCGCTTAGCACTAGTGACGGGCAGATTAATATTGGTGTGCCACGTCAGCCTTTGGTGTTTGACGGCTCGACTGCCAATAATTTGGCGAGCCATGCTTTTTCGAGCGTGATGCACCGTGAGCAGTCACATCGCTTGATGCGTGCCTATTTCCCTGGAAATCCAAATCTGCAGCAGCCCGCGGTATGGGTTGAAGTAAGTAAAAATCTAACCGAGCAGACGCAATCTTTACATCAGTACATGTACCGCATGGCGTTGCCGCTAGTATTGATGATGGGCATAGTGAGTGTGCTGATCTGGTACGGCGTAAAAAATACGCTACGTCCTCTTATTTCGCTCAAGCAGATGGTGGAAACGCGACAAGCACAGGATTTGTCGCCGCTCTCGCTGGCGGATGCGCCTGAAGAAATTGATGCATTGTCGAATGCCTTGAACCAATTGCTGGCAAGTACCGAGGAAAGTATCAATCGGCAACGTCGATTTATTGCCGATGCAGCCCATCAACTCCGTACGCCTTTGGCGGGTTTGAAATCGCAAACCGAATTGGCTATGCGTGAAAATAGCCCCGAGGGTTTGCGTGACCGCCTGAATATGGTGCACACCAGTGCCACGCGTAGTATTCACTTGGTTAATCAGTTGCTGACTCTGGCCAGATCTGAGCCAGGTAGTTTAAATGGCATTCCAAAAGTGAAAATGGATTTAGCCCGTTTAGTCCGTGATTTGACGGGTGAGTTGGTGCCGCGCGCCTTAGCAGCCAGAATTGACTTGGGTTGTGATTGCTTGGTGCAAGAGGCGTGGATTGAAGGTAATTCGGCGCTATTGCGTGAGCTGTTTATTAATCTGGTTGAAAATGCCATTAAGTATATTCCGAGAGATGGTAGCGTGACTGTGCGTTTAACAGAAACCCCTACCCAGTATGTTGTTGATGTGGAAGATAACGGTGAGGGTATTCCTGATGCGGATAAGCAGCGCGTGTTTGAGCGCTTTTTCCGGCGCGAACAAACGGGTAATGGTTGCGGCTTAGGGATGGCGATTGTGCGCGAGATCGTCGAGCGCCATAGCGGTACGGTTGAATTGCTCGATGCGGTGCCACATGGTTTGATTGTGCATGTGGTATTGCCGAAAAACCTAATCAGTTCCTAGTCTGCAACCTAATACGGCTATGGTGTACGAGATAAAAAAGCCACTCAGTTGAGTGGCTTTTTTATATTCCCAATGATGCCTTAAAACAGTCGGGCAAGCAGGGCGCTGGCGTATTGCTCAGCGAGTGGGATTTGTACCTGAATCCCGTTACCAGGTGCTACGGTAATTTCTTTGCCGTTTTTATCTCGCATGGCTTCGATTTTGACTTCGATATTGCCGCTTGGATGAATTACTTCCAGTGTATCGCCCAGTGAGAATTTGTTTTTAACCTCAATCCGCGCCCAACCGGCTTCGTTGGCGATAATTTCGCCGACAAACTGGCTGCGTTTGGCCTTTGAATGGCCGTCGAGATAATTTTGCGCTTCATGCGTGTAGTGGCGCTGATAGAAGCCATCGGTATAGCCACGATTGGCCAAGCCATCCAAATCCGCCAACAACGCAGGATTAAACGGGCGGCCAGCTACTGCGTCGTCAATTGCTCGGCGATATACCTGTGCAGTCCGTGCAACGTAATATAGCGATTTGGTGCGGCCTTCAATCTTTAGCGAATCAACACCCATTTTGACCAAGCGCTCGATATGCTGCACCGCGCGCAGGTCTTTACTATTCATGATGTAAGTGCCGTGCTCATCTTCCATGATCGGCATCAACTCACCAGGGCGATTGCCTTCCTCGATTAGATAAGTTTTGTCGGCCAATGGGTGACGCTCGGCACCGCCACAAGCTGCAAAGCTTTGATTGCCTTCAGACATCGCTTTGTTGAAGTCAAACTGGATGACCTGAGTTTTGGTCTGTACGTCGCCAGCATCATCTTCAACGGTGTCGTGCGTTTTGTAATCCCAGCGGCAGGCATTAGTGCAAGTGCCTTGATTGGGGTCACGGTGATTAAAATAACCAGATAGCAGGCAGCGGCCGGAATAAGCAATGCATAAAGCGCCGTGCACAAATACTTCCAGCTCGGTATCTGGACAGAGCTGGCGAATCTCTTCGATCTCATCGAGACTCAATTCACGCGACAAAATCACGCGCTCAAGACCGAGCGATTTCCAAAATTTGACGCCAGCATAATTGACGGTATTGGCTTGCACCGAGAGGTGAATGACTTGCTCTGGCCATTTCTCGCGCACCATCATAATCAAACCGGGGTCGGCCATAATTAGCGCATCCGGTTTCATCGCGATCACCGGCTCCATATCAGCCAGATATGTTTTCACTTTTGAGTTGTGCGGCAAGATATTGCTCGCCACAAAAAATTTCTTGCCGCGCGCATGGGCTTCTTCGATGCCGAGTGCGATTTCTTCCAGACCAAATTCATTATTACGCGCGCGCAAGCTATAGCGCGGCTGCCCAGCATAGACTGCATCGGCACCAAAATCATACGCAGCGCGCATCCGGTCGAGCGTACCGGCAGGAAGGAGTAGTTCAGGGGCTTTTAACATTGTGTGTTCCAAATAAAAAACCCCGCAAACTTCGGCGAGGTTGAGCGGCCAACCGAAGTAGGCCATGAGTTCGATCATTAGATCAATGAGTTAGCGTAATTATATCAAAACCACTCGGGGTAAAACCAGTATTTCCTTACTTTTTATAAGGATAAATTTGGATAGTTTTTCTGCAAGCACTGCGCCATCACTAAGCCGGCATCCCAAGTCATCTCGGGCAAGCGCGCCAGCACCTGTTGTGGGCTCAAGCATAAAAACTGCGCCACCTCGCCATCTTGATTAATTGGCTTAATCGCGGCGTTTAAATGTAGATCGTAGCAATACAAAATTTCATCATGCGTACCGTCAATTTCGTTGCGCGTGCTGCGCGCCATGCCGGTAAATTGAGCTTGCTGGGCGAGTGGGGTAGGAATGCCTGCTTCTTCAAATAATTCACGTACCACGCAAGCCTCTACTGACTCATTATGGGGTATGCCGCCAGCAGCCAGGTTATCCAATTTGTTCGGGTCTATACCCTTGCTACTGGTGCGTTGCCCTAACCAGATATTTCCATCGCTGCGCAAGCCGTTGATGTGTGCGGCGCGGCTACACAGGCCAAAACGACGAAAAGCACCGCGCTCCAGCGTAAATAAAGTTTTACTTGTATCTAGCTCACCCGTATCGCTCAGCGGGTGCACCGCATAGAGCTCATTGCGCCAAACCTTGATGAGTCCTAGTTCCCGTAAGTGCAATGCGGCCGCCCCCAAAATATGGGCCGTTTCAGACAGCGAGGCATTGACCCGTACACCTGAGCCAGCCGCTTCAAAGCAGGCGTCAAAGCGCTGCAAAATATCGACGACGTTGGGCTCGAGCCATCCTAATGGCTGATCTAGCAGGATCAAGCGGCGCAGATGTGACGCATCAAACTGCGGTTGCTGTGCCAAATAAGCGGCTATGGCGGTTTGTGAAACAGACATAATCATTGATTTTCCAAGTTAGTCCTGTGTCAAGGCTGCGGTAGTCGGTTTAATTTTGCTACAATCGCGCCACGACACGCATTCAGCATTTATGCCACGGAGCACGATAATGACCAAGATTCGCCAAGACGATCTGATCGCTAGTATCGCAGATAGCCTGCAATACATCAGCTACTACCATCCGAAAGACTACATCCAAGCCCTGGGCAAAGCCTACGAGGCGGAAGAAAGCCCGGCTGCGAAAGACGCCATTGCACAAATTCTAACCAATAGCCGCATGTGCGCTGAAGGCCATCGCCCGATTTGCCAAGATACCGGCATTGTGACGGTGTTCGTGCGCGTGGGTATGGATGTGCAGTGGGAAGGCGCGACCATGAGCGTGACGGACATGATCAACGAAGGCGTGCGCCGTGCGTACTTGCACCCAGATAACAAGTTACGCGCGTCGATCTTGATGGATCCTGCTGGTGGTCGTAAAAACACCAAAGACAATACGCCTGCGGTGATTCACTATGAAATCGTGCCGGGCTGTACGGTCGATATCGATATTGCGGCCAAAGGCGGCGGTTCGGAAAATAAAACCAAATTCGTGATGCTCAATCCTTCCGATTCAATCGTTGATTGGGTATTAAAAACTGTGCCATTGATGGGCGCAGGCTGGTGCCCTCCCGGCATGCTCGGCATCGGCATCGGCGGTACCGCTGAGAAAGCGATGGTGATGGCCAAAGAAGCGTTGATGGAAGAAATCGACATTCACGAGCTGATCGCGCGCGGCCCGCAAAATCGCGTCGAAGAGTTACGCATCGAGTTATATGAAAAAGTAAATGCACTTGGTATTGGCGCACAAGGTTTGGGCGGCTTGGCGACGGTGCTGGATGTGAAGATCAAAGATTACCCAACACATGCAGCTAGCCTGCCGGTGGCAATGATCCCAAATTGCGCGGCAACGCGGCACGTGCATTTCACGCTTGATGGCTCAGGCCCAGCCGAGCTCGAAGTGCCAAAACTGGAAGATTGGCCAGATGTAACCTGGACGCCATCGGCTGCAGCAACTCGAGTTGATTTGAACAATGTAACGCGCGAAGAAGTCGCCAGCTGGAAGCCAGGTCAGACTTTATTGCTGAACGGTAAAATGTTGACTGGGCGCGATGCGGCACACAAGCGCATGGTAGAAATGCTCAATAAAGGCGAAAAACTGCCGGTCGATTTCGCTGGCCGCTTTATCTATTACGTGGGCCCTGTTGATCCTGTGCGTGAAGAAGTGGTGGGTCCAGCTGGCCCAACAACCGCAACGCGGATGGATAAATTTACCGATCAAGTACTCGAGCAAACCGGTTTGCTCGGTATGATCGGCAAAGCCGAACGCGGCCCGGCTGCCTGTGAGTCGATCAAAAAGCATCAATCGGTGTATTTGATGGCGGTCGGTGGCGCTGCGTATCTGGTGTCTAAAGCGATCAAAGGCAGCCGAGTGGTTGGTTTTGAAGACTTGGGGATGGAAGCAATTTACGAGTTTGACGTGGTTGACATGCCAGTGACGGTGGCAGTGGACTCGTCTGGCACTTCGGTGCACGCGATTGCGCCAAAAGAATGGCAAGCCAAAATCGGCAAGATTCCAGTCGCCAGCGTTTAAGTCCGTGTCAGTACAAAAGCCCGGTCTTTGGCCGGGCTTTTGTGTCTTGATCTGTTCGGAAAGTGGCGATTGTTGTTGTGGTTTTTGGGGTTGAAGTAATGGTTAAGCGCTTCAATTTAATGGCATTTTGGGCTTTTTGTTGCCATTGTACTAAGGCTCTGTAATAATGCTCGGCTTTTTTCGGGTCAGCCCATTTGGCTGGCGATTATTGTTTTGATGGCTTGCCCACCCATCGTTGCGCGGTCGATTGCGCACAAAGTGGCAAGACCTTCTAGCCCAGGGGGTATTGGATTATGTCCAATCTGGCTACAGCAGCAGAAGCTTGTAAAGAGATTCTGGCGCTGGATTTAACAACACCACTACCTGTTGCCGCTTATTTTGATGAAAAACTGTATCAACTAGAGCTTGAGCAACTGTTTGCCAAAGGGCCGCGTTACGTTGGTCACGAGTTGATGGTACCCAATCAGGGTGATTATCATGTGCTCGAAGCTGATGATGGTGCGCGCTATCTCAAACGTACCGATCAGGGCGTGAAAGTTTTTTCCAATATTTGTCGTCACCGCCAAGCTAGCATGCTTACCGGGCGCGGTAATGCGAGCCACACCGTTTGCCCTTTGCACCGTTGGACTTACGATCAGCATGGTCAATTGCTGGGGGCGCCACATTTTCCGGCTAATCCCTGCCTGCATTTACCGGAAACCGAGTTAACCCAATGGAATGGCCTGTTGTTTGAAAATAATGGGCGTGACATTGAAGGGGATTTGAAAAATCTTGGCGTACGCAAAGATCTCGATTTTTCTAAATATGTCTTGCACAGCGTGCAGGTGGATGAGTATCAGGGAAACTGGAAAACTTTTATTGAAGTCTATCTTGAAGACTATCACGTTGTGCCATTTCACCCTGGGCTGGGTAAATTTGTCGAATGTAATGAGCTGAACTGGGAGTTTGGCGATTGGTATTCAGTGCAAACTGTTGGCGTGCACAATGCCTTGGCTCGGCCAGGCTCGAAAACTTATGAGGCGTGGTCAAGTCAGGTTAAGCGCTACGATCAGGGCAAAATGCCCAAGCATGGCGCGATCTGGCTAACTTATTATCCGAATATCACTGTAGAGTGGTATCCGCACACGCTGGTAATCTCGACGATTATTCCGACGGGTCCACGTAGTTACAAGAATGTGGTGGAGTTTTACTACCCGGAAGATATTGCGTTCTTTGAGCCCGAGTTTGTGGCCGCAGAACAAGCTGCTTATGCCGAAACTGCTGTTGAAGACATTGAGATTATTAATCGCATGGAAGCGGGGCGCTTGGCTTTGTATAAAGCCGGCCGCAATGAAGTTGGGCCATATCAAAGCCCAATGGAAGATGGGATGCGACATTTTCATCAGTTCTTACGTCGAGAAATGGGCGACGCAATAAATAGCTTGGAAAAGTAAGCTAAAAAGGCAGCGATAGCTGCCTTTATTATTTTGGTATATGTATTTTATTCAGATTCAGCACGGGGTGTGTGGCAATACGCCACCAGGGTATTAATGAAACAATTCATTTTGCGTTGCAACCAGTCTGGTCCATTTTGGATGGTGTTGGCAGGCATGGCATTTGCGGTGATGGGTATGTTTGTGAAGTTGGGTAGCCAGCATTTTTCTACTGCTGAGTTGGTATTTTATCGCTGTGGCGCAGGTCTGCTGGGTATTGGTGCGGTGGTCTGGTGGCAAGGAAAGTCGATCCGACTGGATCGTATTGGACTCAAATTGCATTTAAGTCGTAGTGTTTCAGGTTTTGTCGCGCTGATGCTGTATTTTTATGCGATTGGGCATTTGCCATTGGCTACGGCAGTCACACTCAATTACACCTCGCCGATTTTTTTTGTGTTGGTGGTGACAGTGCATCAGCAGCGCTGGCCTAGTAGCCAGCAGTTACTGAGCGTGCTGCTGGGGTTTGTTGGCGTAGTATTGCTCTTGAGGCCCACGCTTAGTAGCGAGCAATGGCTTGCTGGGGTGCTTGGGTTAGGTTCTGGTATTTTGGCAAGTGTTGCATATTTAAATGTCAGTGAATTGGGGAAGTACGGTGAGCCGGAGTGGAGAACTGTGTTTTATTTTTCGCTGGTTTCAACTGTAGGTGCTGGTTGCTGGATGTTGCTGCAACCGCAAAGCTTGCATTGGCCCAGTTGGTCGCAAGGGCTGGTGTTGCTTTGTATGGGAGCGGCCGCCACGCTGGCACAATTGTGTATGACCAGAGCGTATCGAAAAGGTCGCTCCTTGGTGGTGGTTAGCTTGGCGTACTTAACCGTGGCATTTTCTACTTTATTTTCTGGCCTTATCTGGGGGGATGCAATTTCGCTGGTCTCCCTTATCGGTATGTTGTTGATTGTCGTGGCTGGAATCTGGGGTGGTGCTACCAGGCTGCAACGTAGTTAAGAAGCATATTTGCCGACGGTGACGTTCCAGTTAGAATGCATGGATCGGAGAAAAAAATGCGCTTTTTGATTAGTAATGACGACGGATATTTCGCCCCTGGGATTGCTGCTCTGGCAATGACATTGGGTGAGGAGGGTGATGCACTGGTTTGTGCGCCTGAACGCGATCGTAGCGGTGCGAGTAACTCGTTAACCTTGGATCGGCCTTTGCAGGTGCGAGTGTCGCCTTCCGGTTTTCATTACGTTAATGGCACTCCGACCGACTGCGTTCATTTGGCTGCCACTGGCTTAATGGAAACACCGCCCGATATGGTGATTTCAGGGATTAATCATGGCCCCAATATGGGCGACGACACCATTTATTCGGGGACGGTTGCTGCTGCGACTGAAGGCTATTTGCTGGGCATTCCTTCGATTGCGATTTCTTTAGCCTCACGCAACCCCGTCCATTTTGAGACTGCGGCCAAGGTGGCGCGTGAACTGGTGCAGCGTTTTAGGCGTGCGCCGTTTCGTGAGCCTGTGCTGCTTAATGTAAATGTTCCTGATGTTCCATATGAGCAGCTCAAAGGTGTTTTAGTGACGCGGCTTGGGCGTAGACATAAATCAGCCTCGGTGATCCGCAGTCAAAACCCTCGAGGTGATACGATTTGGTGGGTGGGGCCGATTGGTGAAATCGCTGATGCGAGTGAAGGTACTGATTTTGATGCCATCGAGCGTGGCTATGTGTCGATAACGCCCTTATCGGTTGATTTGACAGCATATCCGCAGCTGGATGCGATTAATCGCTGGATGCAATCATGATTAGCGCCGGCACGGGAATGACCTCCGCGCGCACCAGATCACGCTTGGTGGAGCGTTTGCGTTCACAGGGGATTAGTCACGAGCAAGTCTTGAGTATCATCGGTCAAGTGCCTAGGCACGAATTTATTGATGAAGCATTGTCGCATAAGGCTTACGACGACACCTCTTTGCCGATAGGTTTTGGGCAAACAATTTCGCAGCCGTATATTGTGGCACGGATGAGTGAGTTGGCTGCGATGGTTGCTGAGCGGCACGTTGCGCTGGAAATTGGAACTGGTTGTGGCTACCAAACCATTGTGCTGAGCAAGTTGTTCAAAACAGTGCATTCGATTGAGCGAATCGGCGGTTTGGTGCGCAATACCCGCGAGCGATTGAGTCGCTTGGGCGTGCATAATGCCCGCCTCCGCCATGCAGATGGGAGCTTGGGTTTGCCTGATCTGGCCCCTTTCAATGTCATCCTAATTACTGCTGCGGCACCAATCGTGCCAGAAAATTTAATTGATCAGTTGTCAGACGGTGGTCGTTTAATCTTTCCTGTGGGTACTCAGGAGCAGGAATTGCGCATGATTGAGCGCAAAGGTAGCGATTTTCTGGAAAGTCGGCTGGAGAAGGTCAATTTTGTACCGTTATTGCCTGGGTTGGGATAATTTATTCTGATTTAAGACTACTGTCTGCCTTATTTTTACCGCTGAAATTTGCTTTATCACGTGTACACTGTCGCACAATGTTATTTACAAGGGGCGCAGTCGTGCGGCGCTTCTTTCTTTACTTGTTTGTAGTGGGAGATGAGCGTGCGCGCTTTTCACTGGTCTATTTTGTCTGTTAGTTGTTTGTTGGCGGCTTGTTCAAGTCCGCGTCTTACCCCAGCACCCATCATCGAAGGAAATGCGCCCGTCAGTGCTGTGCCTGCCGTTGTTTCAACGCCGGTGCCGGCGGTGGTGGCTAATACCAGTGCGGCTGGAGCATATACAGTTAAAAAAGGGGATACCCTTTACCGGATTGCTGCTGAGAATAAAGTTTCTTATCAAGATGTGATGGCTTGGAATCATCTGGCTGACCCCAATATCAAGATTGGTCAGGTGCTGCAACTGTCTGCTCCATTAGGTGAGGGTGGCGTCACCATAACGCCGTTGGCTGAGGCCCTCCCTTCGCCTTCAGTCAAAGCAGCGAACACGGCGGTGCTCACTAAGACCGCGCCCAAGGCGGTCAAGGAAGTATATACGCCGCAGCTTGTTGCCTCTATGGTGGCGAGTGATGGCAATAAAGTTGCAACAAAACAACAGTCGATTGCAAGCTCTGTGACAGCTTCTGGTGTCAAACCAATTGCAACAGTGCCTACTGTTACGGCATCGCCGAACCCTAATAAATCAAGTGCTCCAGTGGCATCATCGCCTACTTCTGTCAATACCAGTGGCGTGGATTTTGGGATACCTACCAGTGGAAAGGTGGTGCGTGGCTATAGTGAGGTGAGTAAAGGCGTTGATATTGCGGGAAAACTTGGGCAATCTATTGTTGCGTCAGCACAAGGAAAGGTAGTTTACGCTGGCACAGGTTTGCGGGGCTACGGGAAGATGGTGATATTGCAGCATAGCAATGGTTATCTCACCGCCTATGCACATAACGATAAATTGCTAGTCAAAGAGGGAGATGTCGTTAAAAAAGGTGAAAAAATTGCCGAAATGGGCAAAACCGATGCTGATCAAGTGAAGTTGCATTTTGAGATTCGCAAAGGTGGTAAACCCATAGATCCAGGCAAGTTCATCGCGACAGAATAAATCATGAGCGAACAAAGCGAAATCATTGAACAAGACCTCATTATCGACGAAGTAGAAGTGCTAGAGGCCGATGCTGAAGTTGATGAAGAAGTGGATGACATCGAAGCAGAGGCTAAGGAAGATCCCGAGCGCTATGTCAGCGAAAGTACCGGTGACGTAACGCAGATTTACCTGAATGAAATTGGGCAGTGCAAATTACTGACTCCCGATGAAGAACGGGCATTATCTCGGTTGGTGGTACAAGGTGATTTTGCTGCTCGCCAGAAAATGATTGAGCATAATCTGCGTCTGGTGGTGAATATTGCAAAACATTACATCAATCGCGGCATGACGCTGCTCGATTTGATTGAGGAAGGCAATATCGGTTTGATGCATGCGTTGGAGAAATTTGATCCAGAGCGTGGCTTTCGCTTTTCTACCTACGCAACTTGGTGGATTCGGCAAAGTATCGAGCGGTCGATTATGAATCAATCACGTACGATACGCTTGCCTGTGCATGTAATCAAAGAGCTGAATGTATATTTGCGCGCGCAGCGTCATCTAGAGGCTTCGCTGGGGCATGATCCAAGTGTTGAGGATATTGCACATCTGGTTGGCAAAGATGTTGAAGATGTGCGCCGTGTAATGGGTTTGAATGAGCGTGTTGCATCGCTTGATGCGCCGTTGGATATTGACCCAATGTTAACGATTGGTGAGTCAATCCCCGATGATCAGCATGATGGTCCAGAGGCGACTTTGCAAAATGCTGAGGTTGAGCGGTATGTGCGCGAATGGATGCGGCAGTTGAACGAAAAGCAACGCATGGTGATTGAACGTCGCTATGGTTTAAATGGTTATGAGATCTGTACTTTGGAGGACTTAGCTGCCAATCTAAGTCTGACTCGAGAGCGTGTACGGCAAATTCAAATTGAGGCGCTAGATCAACTGCGCCGTATTTTACGCCGCTATGGTGTAACCAGAGATGTTGTGCTGTAAGAAAATGCTTTGATGCAAGAAAGCCAGTCGGATGACTGGCTTTTTTGTTGGGTATAGCGTCAAAACTAGTGTGCGTACTTGTTTTTGCGCATATACCCAATCTTGCTTAAATGCCGCGCAGCAGCTCGTTGATGCCAACTTTTGAGCGCGTTTTTGCATCCACCTTTTTCACAATCACAGCGCAGTACAGGCTGTATTTGCCATCAGCGGATGGTAGGTTGCCGGAAACGACAACAGAGCCAGCAGGGATGCGGCCGTAGCTCACTTCACCTGTTTCGCGGTCGTAAATGCGGGTTGATTGGCCGATATAGACGCCCATTGAAATTACCGAGCCTTCTTCAACGATCACACCTTCCACAACTTCGGAGCGTGCGCCAATAAAGCAGTTGTCTTCAATGATGGTCGGGCCAGCTTGCAGAGGTTCCAGAACGCCGCCAATGCCTACGCCGCCAGATAAGTGAACATTTTTACCAATTTGCGCACAAGAGCCAACGGTTGCCCAAGTGTCAACCATAGTACCTTCATCAACGAAAGCACCAATATTGACGTACGAAGGCATTAGTACGACATTTTTGCCAATGTGGGCGCCTTTGCGGGCAATTGCATTAGGTACGACACGGAAGCCGCCTGCACGGAAGTCGGCTTCGGTGTAGTCGCCGAACTTGCTTGGCACTTTGTCGAAATAATTAGTGCAGCCACCATCCATCACGACATTGTCATTGATGCGGAAAGAAAGTAATACTGCTTTCTTTACCCATTGATTGGTCACCCATTCGCCATTGCTTTTGTCTGCAACACGCAATTGGCCTTTGTCGAGAGCATTGATCACTTCGTTAACTGCGTCGCGCAATTCTGCTGAAACATTACTTGGTGTGATGTCAGCCCGGTTCTCAAAAGCGGTTTCGATAATTGATTGCAAATTACTCATAATCACTCCATTTAAAAATAAGGGCCACAATTAGTGGGAATTACAAAAACGGACAATGCGCTCTGCCGCATCAATGCATTCGGCAAGCGGGGCCACCAGGGCTATGCGGACATAGTTTTTGCCAGGGTTTACGCCATGCGCTTCGCGGGCTAGGTAGGAGCCAGGTAATACTGTAACGTGTTCTTGCTTGAACAATTCGCGCGCAAATTGCTCGTCACTGGCAAATTGCTTGGGGACCTTGGCCCATAGATAAAATGCAGCATCTGGTAGCGCAACATCAAGCACCTTGGCGAGCTTGTCGGTTACAGCAGCAAATTTTGCACTGTACTGTGCGCGATTCTCAATGACGTGATTTTCATCTTGCCAAGCTGCAGCACTGGCAGCCATCACCATCGGGCTCATGGCGCAGCCATGATAAGTGCGGTAAAGCAGGAATTTCGCCAAAATGCTCGCATCCCCAGCCACAAAGCCTGAGCGCAGGCCTGGCACGTTTGATCGCTTTGACAGTGATGAAAACATAACTAGCCGGGTAAAGTCACGGCCCAATTTGCGTGCAGCCTCGAGGCCGCCAAGCGGCTTGTTATCGCCAAAGTAAATCTCTGAGTAACACTCATCCGAGGCGATTACAAAGCCGTATCGGTCTGAGAGCTCAAATAGGTTTTGCCAATCGGCTAAGCTGGCAACTGCACCAGTTGGATTGCCTGGTGAGCAGACATAAACTAGTTGTGTCTTTGCCCAAATATCTTCGGGAACGCTAGCCCAGTCTGGCTGGAAGCGATGTTCCGCCAGACAGTTCACAAACCAAGGTTGTGCGCCCGCTAAGAGTGCCGCACCCTCATAAATTTGGTAAAAAGGGTTGGGTGAGAGTACATATGCTTGATCCGCTAGCGGGTCGATGACCGCTTGCGCAAAAGCAAACAGTGCTTCGCGACTGCCATTAACGGGCAGAATCTCGGTGGCTGGATTGGGCGCGTCAATTTCATAGCGCTTTGCTATCCACTGAGCGATGTTGGTGCGTAACTCATCACTACCTAGGGTTGCAGGATAGCTAGACAGCCCGGCTAGGTTGCTCATCAAAGCTTCTTTAACCAATTCTGGCGCCGGATGTTTAGGTTCGCCAATCGAAAGATTAACATGGCTGCGAGCCGGATTTGGCGTAAGGTCGCTAAATAGCTGACGAAGTTTTTGAAACGGGTAGGGGTGAAGTAGCTCTAGGCGTGGCGACATGTCACGATCTGTTAGGGAAAGTGCTGATTATAGCCTAAGGGCTGGGCGCATGCGTCGCAACCCTTAGCAAAAAAAGGAATAAATATATTCCTTTAGGTTTGTGGTTTCAGTAAATGATTGAAGTGTTGCATGAACTTTTGCACTTTAGGACCCACTACTGCCATGCAGTAAGGTTGATTCGGGTGCAGATTGTAATAATCGGCATGTTCAAGCTCGGCAGGCCAAAAAGTACTGGCTGCATTTAGTTCGGTAACGATAGCTTGGCCCCATTCATTGCTGGCATCCGCAATCGCGGTTTTTGCTTGCAGGTGTTGCGAATCGTTGTGAAAAAAAATGGCTGAACGGTACTGGGGGCCGATATCATTTCCTTGTCGATTTATTGTGGTGGGGTTGTGAATGGCAAAAAAAACCTGCAATAAATCAGAGTAACTAATGATGCTTGGATCAAATTCGATTTCAACCGCTTCGGCATGCCCAGTATTGCCCTCGCAGACTTGCTTGTATTGGGGTTGCGAGATATGCCCCCCAATGTATCCAGATTGAACATGGTGTACGCCGCGAAGGCGTTTGAATATCGCCTCAAGACACCAGAAGCAACCGCCTGCTAATGTTGCAATTTCAGTCATGTCAGCTCCTCATTGGCGTGCGCCGCGCAAATTGCTTGGAAAATCGGTATTAAAATTGCTGCGAAATGGATTGATATCTAGCCCGCCGCGGCGAGTATAGCGTGCGTAAACGGCCAGCTTCATCGGGTGGCAGGCTTTCATGATGTCTACAAAAATCCGCTCTACGCATTGTTCGTGAAACTCGTTGTGATTCCGAAACGAAATCAGGTAACGAAGCAAACTTTCGCGGTTAATTGGCTTGCCAACATACTGAATTTGCACGCTGGCCCAGTCCGGCTGCCCAGTGACCAAACAATTTGATTTGAGTAGGTTGGAAGTTAGCGTTTCCGTGGTGGTGCCGTCGGATTCATCGCAATGCAAGATTTGCGGGGTTGGGTCGTATTGATTAACTTCGATATCGAGATTGTCGATGCAAAAACCGGGTAGTTCACCAAATTTTAGCTGGTTAAAGGATTCTGGTGCGCTTAGTTTGACTTGGATTGAGGCCCCGGTTGCTGCGCTTAGGTCATCTCGTAGCAGTTGAGTCAACGCTGCCGCGTCTTCGAGCTGAGTCTGATTAAAGCTATTCAAATAAAGTTTGAATGATTTTGATTCGACAATATTGGGGCTGTTGGCGGGAATTTGGAAAGTGGCAAGCGCGATTTGTGGCTTGCCACGTTTATTTAGCCACGACAATTCGTAGCCGTTCCAAATGTCTAGACCCATAAATGGTAGTTCTGCGCCAATCCCAATTTCGTCCCGCTTGCCTTGGCGCGGGATAGGAAATAGTAGGCTTGGGTCGTATTGACTAATGTAGCTGACGGTTTTCCCAAGTGGCGATGCCTGAGCAGCGTTTAACGTGTCGGTCACGTGATGGCCTTATGAATAGAGTAAGTGCGTTTATTCTACCCGATGTGGTTTTCTGGTGGCTCAGATTCACTGGGTAAATCGTTAGCGATACTTGCGCATGAGTCCAACGACAACGCCATAGATTTCCAGGCTTTCGCTGGGGCGAATGATGGAAAAATCAGGGTTGTGTGGAATGAGGTAATACCCTTGTTTATCTCGTCCAAGCTCTTTTAGCGTGTATTCACCGTCGACAATAGCAACCACCAAATCGCCGACATGGGCGGCATGCCGTTTTTCAATAACGGCCAAGTCTCCGTCATAGATACCTGCTTCCAGCATTGAGTCGCCACGTACTTTAATGATGATCGATGTTGAAGGGCGTGGCATCAAGTATTCGTCGAGTGAAATTGATTCACTCATGGCGTCGTTAGCCGCGGCTGGTAACCCGGCTGGAACATTAAAATCGGCTAGTTCTCGCTCAAAAAAACGTTTGGTGGGGACGAGCCGTTTATCGGGCGTCATTTCTATATACCCAGCTAGGGTAAGGCGCTTAACCAGTGCAGAGACCGCAGACTTTGAGGCCATACCCAGTAGTTCGCCAATTACTGCGTATGATGGAATGCTGCGGTAATCGGTGTAATAGTCTTGCAGTTTGCCTAGATATTCATGGTCGCGGTTCGGGTTGGCCATGGTGCTTACCTCATTGAACATTCGTTCTGTTAGCGTATTGAACGAACGTTCCCTTGTCAAGTGTTGTGGCAATTGTCCTTTCGGTGAGGTTTGACGGGCATGCTCTGGTAAAATGTGTGTTTTCTATGTTTGGCGATTGAAGCGTGAGAATTTTTTTAGCTCCAATGGAAGGTTTGCTCGATTGCGTGCTGCGTGATGTGATCACGCGTGCTGGTGGTATTGATATCTGTGTCACCGAGTTTATTCGGGTAACAAATACATTGCTGCCCAATCGCACATTTGAACGAATCGCCCCAGAATTACTCACCAATAGTAAAACTGCCAGTGGCGTCCCTGTGCGGGTGCAGTTGCTGGGCTCTGATCCTGTCTGTTTGGCTGAGAATGCCGCCCGCTTGGCCGGCTTTTCCCCTGCTGGCATCGACCTTAACTTTGGATGTCCGGCCAAAACGGTCAATCGCCATCGTGGTGGCGCAGTATTGCTCAATGAACCTGAATTGATATACCAAATCGTTAAGGCGGTGCGTGATGCTGTGCCACCTTCGATTCCCGTCACCGCCAAAATGCGCCTTGGTTACACCGATACTTCGCCAGCAATTGCTTGCGCGCAAGCAATTGAGGCCGCGGGTGCGGATGAGGTGGTTGTGCACGCGCGAACGAAGACCGATGGCTACAAGCCGCCTGCTTACTGGGAGTGGATCGCCCTTATTAAAGAGCAGGTTGGCATTAATGTGGTTGCCAATGGGGAAATCTGGACGGTTGAAGAGTTTAGGCGCTGCAAAGAAGTTTCCCAATGCGACGATATTATGCTTGGGCGCGGCATCGTGTCTAATCCTGGTCTGGCGTTGGAGGCAAAAACGGGGCAGGGATTGGCCTGGGAAGCGCTGATGCCACTGTTTGTGGTGTTCTGGCAGCAGGTGTTGCTGCATTGCTATCCGAAATACCAAGCTGGGCGACTTAAACAGTGGCTGAATTATTTGCGCCGACATTACCCAGAGGCCGAAGTATTGTTTGCGCAGATTCGTACTTTAAATACACGTGAAGAAATTGAAGTAGGTTTTCCTGCGCTGGTGTTAGGTTCTGTCTAGGGTCGTATGGGTATGGTGATGCAGGCAGTGCTCTTGCTTGCTTTTGTGGCTATACCCTTGGTTTAATTTGCTAGTGTCGAGATCAGTAGCTCTAGCCCCTGCGCTTGGGTTAGTCCTTTTTGCTGGCAAAAACGTGAAAAGCGTTGGTGCAAGCTGGCATCTATTTCAACTGATAGCGCTTTGGGTAGTCGTGCGTTGTGATCTTGCGTGGCGCGAGTCACTTGCAGGGCGCGCGAGCGCCGCTTGCGTTCGGCTGGGCTCATTGCGGCGCCAGAGAGGGCTGGGCGGCCACGTGGGCGTTTAACAGAATCGGTCATGTCAATATTATTTTGGGACTTGTCACGATATTAGCATGAGATGCTCTTTGTTGGTTAGTGGCGCACGCGCAAAATAATGAACTTTGCATTTTGGGCGGCGCACTCAATGTGCCCAAACCATTTGCGCAAGCCGTTTTGGTAGTTTAAATGTCGATTCGCGACAATCCACAACTCGCCATTTGAACTGAGGCGGTCTTTTGATTGCGCAAACATGCTAAATGCAATGTCGGTGGTGACTGTGTTTTGCTGGTGGAATGGTGGGTTGATCAGGATTAGATCAAACAACTGCTCGACATTGCTGAGGCCATCATTGTGCGTGATGCTAACGCTTGCATTGGGGTAGTTGAGCTGAAAACTGCAGCGTGCTGATTCAATGGCCGCCAATGATTCATCATATAAAGAGAGTTCTGCCTGTGGCTGGTGTTGGTGGTAGGCCAGCGATAAAAGTCCATTACCGCAACCGACATCCGCTACATGCTTTGCAGCTGGCAGTTGGGTGAAGTGACTGATAAAGAATCTAGACCCGATGTCTACAGTGTCCTCGGCAAATACGCCTGGCTGATTGATCAGTTGTATGCCTAGTTCTGGCACGGACACAGTGGTGGCCTGGCTTGAGATAGTCTCAGGTTTGATCGTGCCCTGATAGAGACGTGCCTTGCGCTGTGTTGGTAGGTAGCGAAGGTTCGGGCAAAAAATTTTCACGACATCGAGATGGCCATTGCCCACATGTTTTTGCATGCCCGAAAAATAAATATCGATTGGTGTGGATATTTGAGCCGCAATTTGCTGCAGTTGCGCCTTGAGCAGTGAGAGTGATTTTGGCAGCTTGGCAAGAATAAGCTGTGGGTTTGTTAGCTTGCTGTCGTTGTGGGGGGCAATAAATGGATGGACTCTTGAATTAAGGCTTATTGCCTGTTGGGAGCACCAAGAATCATTGATGTGTGTAATGCTGCTAATGCCCGCAATTTCGGCGGCGCAATGAAGCGCGCCAAAGCTGTCATTTACTAAATATACCGAGCCACTTTCCGTCATGAATTGGGATAGGTATTCATCGGCAGCGTCCCAGGCTTGTAGTGCTTTGTCGTGCTTGGTTGGGTAGCGGGTTAGATTGAGTGCTGCAAAGTCCGGCGATTGCATTTGAAATCCAGCATTGGCATTAATTGCATGATTTTACCTTGGTCTATGCGGAGAGTGCTGTAAAACTGCCGCGCCAGATTTGTGGACCGACTGTTTTGCTGAAAAAGTCGACCGTTACCAAAAATGGTTTTTTTGGTAGAATGCCGCCCGCTTTTCATTTAGCAAGACTATGGCTCGACAATTAGAAGACACACAAACTCTCGATTTGCTGCCCGTACCCAAGAAACGCGGCCGACCCAAAACGGGCAAAGCGATGACTCCCGCCCAAAAGCAGGCGGCCTATCGGCGCAGAAAAAAACTTTACGGGATTGTGGCTATCGAGCTTGATCGCACGGATGTTGCGATTTTATTGTCTGCCCTGCGGTCACGTCGGGGTGAATTGGAGCGGGCGGTAAGTCAGGATTTGTTTGAAACACCAGAGCATTTGGATGAGCTTTGTCAGCGGTTGGTAAAATTGCATGACTAATCTGTCTTGCTTAATCAAAGAAGTTATAGTGATGGCGGTTTGATCTGGGCAAAATGGATTGCGTCTGGTTATGTTATCTTGCGAGTTTGTGAATTTACGAAGGTGCTAATCTATGACGCAAGGTGAAGTGACGCATTTTTCGGTGCTTTTTGTGTGTACGGGCAATATTTGCCGCAGCCCTACGGCGGACGGTGTGTTGCGGCAAATGGTCCTGCAGGCTGGTCTGTCTGACCGTATTACTGTTGACTCGGCCGGTACAACTGATTATCACGTGGGCGAGCCCCCTGATCGTCGGGCACAACAACATGCAAAGAAGCGTGGGTATGATTTATCTACTCTGCGCGCGCGCGAGGTGGTAGACCAGGATTTTTCACGTTTTGATTTGGTTTTGGCGATGGATGCAGGGCATTTGGCGCATTTACGGCGACGTTGCCCAAGTCAGTTGCAGTCTAAGGTGCAGCTTTTTTTGGCGTATGCTGATCAGTGCGATGAGACCGATGTGCCAGATCCTTATTATGGCGGTGCGGATGGATTTGAGCGTGTGCTTGATTTGGTTGAGGGCGGATGCTCGGGCGTGTTGAAGTTTGCGCAGGCACAATTAAATGCCGAATCGCTATAATCCCCTACTTGTAAGCAGGCTCAGCGCTGTTCTAGAATGACACATTCCTTCGGGGGAGTAATCACTAGCCGCAGCGCAGTTTTAGCTGGTATGAGCTAGGTGTACGTCAACAAACTTAAAGCTCAGCTTTATGGCGTATGCAGCGACAACTGTCGCCAGATGAGACCCGAGGTTGGCTATGTGCTCATGGGTGGGCTGCATGGTTGACCTCGTGTCGTTTGCCCACCCTGGAGTTGATTTATGTTTGATGCATTTTTAGTTTCAACCGGCGTAGTTGCAGTTGCAGAAATGGGGGATAAAACCCAGTTGCTGTCGCTGATTCTCGCTGCTCGTTTTAGACGCCCGCTGCCGATTGTTGCGGGCATTTTTGTTGCTACGGTATTAAACCATTTTGCTGCTGGCTGGATTGGGCAGCAGGTGGCGGGTTTGATTTCTGCCGATATTTTGCGATGGGTGGTTGGCCTAGGTTTTCTTGCGATTGCTGCGTGGGCGCTTGTGCCCGATGTGATGGAAGAGGGTGAGGCTGAGGTTAAACCTTATGGTGCTTTTGTCGCGACCTGTATTGCTTTCTTTTTGGCTGAAATGGGTGACAAAACACAAGTGGCGACTGTTGCTTTGGCATTAAAATACACGCCGCTATGGCAGGTTGTACTGGGGACGACACTTGGAATGATGCTTGCCAATGTGCCTGCGGTTTACTTGGGTGATTGGATTTCAAGTCGCATGCATTTGTTGCGCATGGTGCGTTTTGTTGCGGCCGCAATTTTTGCTGTGATTGGTGTGCTGGCGTTGGCGGGTGTTGGCTACTAAGCTTTTCGGTAAAAGCAAATAATTCATTAATAGCGAGCATGGTGGTGCCCACAGAGGTGCCCCATCTCGCTATTTGTATAATTTTTATTTATTAAAATGAACGGGGAAGAGACATGCTGGATGCTTTTTTTAAGCTCAAAGAGCATGGGACTGATGTAAAAACTGAGGTAATTGCAGGTTTTACAACATTCCTAACTATGGCCTACATCGTATTTGTTAATCCATCCATTCTTGCGCTAACTGGTATGGATTTTAATGCGGTGTTTGTTGCGACTTGCTTGGCTGCGGCGCTTGGTACTGCAATCATGGCCTTGGTGGCCAATTATCCGATTGCCTTGGCGCCAGGTATGGGGTTGAACGCCTATTTTACTTTCACTGTCGTGAAGGGGATGGGGGTTTCTTGGCAGGTTGCCTTAGGTGCTGTGTTTGTTTCCGGTATTATCTTCTTGATCGTCTCGTTATTTAAAGTGCGTGAGGCGATTGTGAATGCGATTCCGCACTCACTCAAATTGGCAATATCAGCTGGTGTTGGGATGTTTTTGGCGATTATTGCGCTAAAAAATGCTGGAGTGGTGGTGGGCTCGCCTGCGACATTGGTGACCTTGGGTGATATCCATTCGCCAACGACCTTGCTGGCCATATTTGGCTTCTTTCTAATCATTGCACTTGAATACCGCAAAATTCACGGCTCGATCATTATCTCGATTTTGGCGGTTACTGGCATTTCTATTTTGATGGGCTTGTCACAGTTTAAGGGGGTTTTCTCAGCGCCTCCGTCAATTGCACCTACGTTTATGCAGATGGATTTGTCTGGTGCTCTCAATGTCGGTCTGCTAGGGGTGGTGTTTGTATTCTTCTTCGTCGATTTGTTTGATACCACAGGTACGTTAATCGGTGTATCTCATCGCGCAGGTTTGCTGGATAAAGATGGTAAGTTGCCTCGCCTAAAGAAAGCACTCTTGGCTGATTCGGTAGCGATTACTGCTGGCGCAGCATTGGGTACTTCGTCAACAACTGCGTATATCGAATCTGCTGCAGGCACCGCGGTCGGTGGTCGCACAGGTTTGACCTCATTGGTGGTGGCAATTTTGTTCTTGTTGGCGCTTTGGTTCTCTCCGTTGGCAGCTACCGTGCCCGCATATGCAACCGCGCCAGCATTGTGTTATGTGGCTGTACTAATGACGCGTGGCTTGGCCGAAATTGAGTGGAATGACCTTACCGAATCAGCTCCTGCGGTGATGACAGCGCTAGCAATGCCATTTACATTCTCAATTGCTGATGGCATTGCATTTGGTTTTATTAGCTATGCAGTAATTAAATTGCTGGCAGGTCGTCATAAAGATTTGAGTCCGGCGGTTTTGATTATTGCAGGCTTGTGGGTCGTGAAGTTTGCTTTTTTTCACTGAGATTAGATGATGACTGCCCCTGTTTTGGCTATGCCGCCCTACGCTGATTACATTCGCTCAAGGATAAGAACGGTTCCGGATTGGCCGCAACAGGGGGTCATGTTTCGCGATATAACGCCGCTGCTGCAAGATCCTAAAACCTTTCGGGTGCTTGTGGATATTTTTGTGCATCGGTATATGGATCAAAATCTAGATGTGGTGGCTGGCGTTGATGCTCGCGGCTTTATTTTGGGGGCTGTAGTTGCCTACGAGCTGAATCTGGGTTTTGTTCCTGTGCGTAAAAAAGGGAAGTTGCCGTTTGATACCATTGCCGAAGAGTATGAGCTTGAATATGGTTCGGCAACGGTTGAGTTGCATGCCGATGCTTGCAAAGCTGGGGATCGCGTATTATTAATTGATGATCTTGTTGCAACTGGTGGAACCATGATTGCTGCGGCCAATCTCCTGAGGCGGATTGGCGCAAATGTGGTTGAGGCGGCTGCTATTGTTGATTTGCCCGAGTTGGGGGGCTCAAATCTTGTGCGGCAACAAGGTATTGAATTATTTACTGTTTGTGATTTTTCTGGGCATTAAGCTTGGAGTGAGGATTTTATCGTGACCATGGAATTGCCCGAAGCTCGTACCATTTTAGATAATGCAGATTGCTTGCATCCTGAGGCCGAAGTGTTGGCTGCTTTAGATCAGATGGGTGAGCAGATGTGTAAGGCTTTAGCACATACTAACCCTGTGGTGTATACCGTATTAAATGGAGGCTTGATTGTGGCGGGGCATTTGTTGCCGCGCCTTAAGTTTCCGCTTGAGATGGCTTATCTGCATGCAACTCGCTACCGTAACGAGACTTCTGGTGGCGAATTGGATTGGAAGGTTAAGCCTCGCGAGGATTTGCGTGGTCGCACTGTCGTTATTGTTGACGACATTCTTGATGAAGGTCACACCTTGGCTGCGATTGTTGAGTACTGCAAACAACAGGGTGCTAGTGCGGTGCATGTAGCTGTCTTGATTGATAAAAAGCATGATCGTAAGGCGGTGGGGATTAAGGCTGATTTTGTTGGAATGGAAGTAGAAGATCGCTTCTTGTTTGGTTGCGGGATGGACTACCAAGGGTACTGGCGTAATACTCTGGCCGTGTATGCGGTTAAAGGCTTGTAATTCGTAATCATTAGCCGATGGTCGCCAGTTTCTCCATTAAAAAGGGTGAGATATGGCGACAAGTTCTGATGTGTTAGTTAAGCACTTCCGGCAAATTCTGATCTGGCCTTTGCAGTTAATGCCCATGCCGCGCAAAAGCGGTGAATCTAGGGCAATGGGGCGGCAGTGGGAGCTAATGCAAGAGGCTGCTGCAGCTGGCTCTCCCTGGCAGCCTCGTGCAACAGAGTTTGACGGTGCTCCCGAGCAATTCGAGGAGCGTCACTATCGTGAGTTTGTCACTTTCCTTCCTTATGTTCAGCGTTTTTTATATGGCGAGAATAAATCTTCGGGCTTAGGTAGTTACGGGCACTCCCCATTGCATGTTTTTCGCCGTACCGACATCTCTACAGTTTTGATGATGTTTAAAGATGGTGCTGTACATCATTTTAAGGTGGCGCATATCGACTTGTATTTCTTTTACGATGTTGATGTGGTGATTTTAGCGTTTGAAATTGTTGGAGAGAATTTGCCACTCAAGCGGGTGCAAGATGCGTTGTTTCGCTTTGGGCGCGCATTTCCTGCTCAGTGGGATGAAGACTCGACTGCGGCAAATTGTTTGCGCAAGGTGGCGTGGCTTAATGCTTCTGGCGAAGTGATTTCTGAGTCGGATTACGAGGATCGTGCGGGTTATTTGGCGCATTTGGGGCAGTACCGTGCACCAAGAATGGCCTCGCATTGGGATTTTCTGATGCAGCCTCTGGTGTTGCATCATTCTGCGGCCGCCGGGGCGCTGCGGTATCGTCAAATTGAATATCATCGAATGCCTATTCTGGCCTATGTAGCTGTTGATGACCCATTTAAGCTTTCTGATGAAGATTTTTATCGGCTAGGGATGGTAACTCGCCCAGGTAGCGAAGATGAGTTGCCATATACGCGAAAAATTTTTAGCGAGTTTGAAAGCAATTGCTGCTTTGATCGTTTTTGGGTGCCTGAGCGTAAGCATGCTTCAACCTCAACCCGCATGATGTGTAATGGTCATGCTTTTGTGATGGTTGGAATGCATGCTAATCAATTTTATTCTGATCCGTTTACTGGCGTGCTGGGGCAGTTTCGTCACCAGCACTTCTTAATGGCGTTGATTGCGCATTTCCATAAATCGTCATTGCTGATGTTCTCCGATCGGTTGGCAGTTGCGCTTTCAGAGCTTGATTTGAAAGATATTCAATCGATTCGAACCTTCAAGCGCGAGATTCGTCTGCTTTTAGAGGGTTTTTTGCGATTTAATCAGCGTTACTGGTTTAGGGAAGTGTCCAATCAAGTGGTCTCCGCTCAATTGTTCAAAATGATGTCCGTTCACTTGGATACGCAACGATTGCATCGGGATGTTGCCGACTCAGTGCAAAGCATGAATCAATATTTGGAAAATGATGATCTGCGGCGGCAGGCCGATACTGTTGTGCGCTTGACCGTGGTAACAGTATTTGGTTTAGTCGGTACCACGATTACTGGTTTTTTGGGAATGAATCTCTTTGGTTTGGCCGAAGAGCCATTGTTGCAGCGGGTTGGGTATTTTATTGCCGTCTCGGTGCCGATTACTTGGTTAATCTTTGTGACGGTTGCTAAATCCAAAGGTTTGGCTGAGTTTTTGGATGCGATGTCTGATGAGCGGGTTTCATTGCGCCAAACCATCAAAATGCTTGCAAATGTCTGGCGAAAAAAGAAATCATGAAATTCTTGCATGGCTAGCTGATAACTGCGCATCTCGATTTGATCTAAGTCGTGTTAGAATCACGCATCTTTCAACGGTAACGGAAGCTGCCCGCTCATGTTCTCGAAGTCTCAAACTATCGCCTCTTACGATCCTGATCTTGCCGCAGCGATGGCTGCTGAGGTTGTTCGCCAGCACGAACATATCGAATTGATCGCGTCTGAAAACTACACCAGCCCAGCGGTGATGGAAGCCCAAGGCTCTCAACTCACCAACAAATACGCTGAAGGCTACCCAGGCAAACGTTTCTACGGCGGTTGTGAACACGTTGATGTGATCGAGCAACTGGCGATTGATCGCGTAAAAGCATTGTTTGGTGCTGAGTACGCTAACGTGCAGCCACATTCTGGCTCACAAGCTAACCAAGCCGTTTACTTCTCGATCCTGAAGCCGGGCGACACCGTAATGGGTATGAACTTGGGCCACGGCGGTCACTTGACGCATGGTTCGCCTGCAAATTTGTCTGGTAAATTGTTCAATATCGTGGCCTACGGTTTGAACGAAAACGAAGAAATCGATTATGACGATATGGAACGCGTTGCACTCGAAACCAAGCCAAAACTGCTGATCGGTGGCGCTTCGGCGTACGCTTTGCGTTTTGACTGGGCGCGTATGCGTGAAATTGCTGACAAGGTTGGCGCTTATTTCATGGTGGATATGGCTCACTACGCCGGTCTGATCGCTGCTGGTGTGTATCCAAACCCAGTGCCACACGCACACTTTGTAACGTCGACTACGCACAAAACACTGCGCGGTCCACGCGGCGGCATTATCTTGGCGAAGGCGGAGTTTGAAAAGTCACTGAATTCAAACGTGTTCCCAACTTTGCAAGGTGGCCCGCTGATGCACGTGATCGCAGGTAAAGCGGTAGCGTTCAAAGAAGCTGCAACTGAAGAGTTCAAAGAATATCAAAAACAAGTTTTGCTGAATGCGCAAGCAATGGCAAAAACTTTGGCTGAACGCGGTCTGCGCATTATTTCTGGCCGCACCGAGTCGCACGTATTCTTGGTTGACCTGCGTCCTAAAGGTCTAACTGGTAAAGCGGCGGATGCTTTCTTGGGCAAAGCGCACATCACGGTGAACAAAAACGCGATCCCGAACGATCCAGAAAGCCCCTTTGTGACTTCAGGTATTCGTATCGGTGCGCCAGCGATTACCACGCGTGGTTTTAAAGAAGCCGAAGCGATTCAAGTGGCTAATTTGATCGCTGATGTGCTGGATAATCCGGAAGATGAAGCAAATATTGCAACTGTTGCAGCTAAAGTTAAAGCTTTGACAGCGCAATTCCCAGTTTACGGCGCTTAATTTTTAGTGTTTTAGGCTGAAAAAGAGGTGGAGCATTGCGCTCCACCTTTTGTGTTTTATAAAAGATGTATATCGCAGGGTTTGATGCTAAGCAAGACTTCTAGCTAGATACCTGGTTAGAGTATGTTGGGCTTGAGTTTTTAAGCTACGTCCTCATCTGATAAAAATCGCTCTTTTGTTCTTTGCGGGGTTCGTTCATGAAGTGCCCATTTTGTGGTTCACCAGATACGCAAGTCGTAGATTCACGTGTGTCTGACGAGGGTGACGTCGTTCGCCGCCGTCGTCGCTGTACGATTTGTGATAAGCGCTTCACCACCTTTGAAACCGCTGAAGTACGTATGCCCCAAGTAGTTAAGCAGAACGGTCAGCGCGCAGAATTTGATCGTGAGAAGGTACGCACGAGTTTTTTACGTGCCCTGCATAAACGGCCAGTACCTACTCCACTGGTTGACGAGGCGATTTCCCGTATTATCCAGAAAGTGCTTACCGTGGGTGAGCGCGAAATTATGTCCCGCCAAATTGGTGAAATGGTGATTGCTGAGTTGGCCAAGCTGGATAAAGTCGCTTATATCCGTTTTGCCTCTGTATATCGCTCCTTCCAGGACGTTGAAGACTTTCGTGATGTGATTCGCGAGGTAACGAAGGAGTGAGTCAATTTAGCGCGTTCGATCATGAAATGATGGCCAAAGCCTTGCAAATTGCTGCGCGAGGAGCTCATCTGACAACACCCAACCCCTGTGTTGGTGCTGTGCTGGTCAATCATGGTGAAATTATCGGCTATGGTCATAGTCAGGCTGCCGGTGGTGCGCATGCGGAAATTATGGCCTTGAAAATGGCGAAATCGCGCGCGCCGGAAAAAATATTAGGTGCCACGGCCTATGTTACGTTGGAGCCGTGCAGTCACTTCGGGCGCACCCCACCTTGTGCTAATGCCCTGATTGGCGCTGGAGTAGATCGCGTTGTTGCTGCATTGCGTGACCCTAATCCTTTAGTTGCAGGCCAAGGGTTGGCCCGTTTGGCCAATCACGATATCGAAGTGGCGCATGGCCTGCTTGCTGCACAAGCGCGTGAGCATCATAAGGGCTTTCTGTCTCGTATGATTCGTAAGCGTCCATGGTTGCGAGTTAAACTGGCCGCCAGTTTGGATGGGCGTATTGCACTTAATAGTGGCGAATCACAATGGATTACTGGCGCTCCTGCCCGCGCTGATGTGCAGAAAATACGAGCACAATCCTGTGCCATGCTAACGGGTGTTGGTACTGTGCTTGCTGATGACCCGCAATTGACAGTCCGCGACTTGCCAGCACAGCGTCAGCCGCAACGGGTGGTTGTCGATAGCCGATTGCGTACTCCTGTTACGGCGAAGATTTTACAAATTTTGCCTGAGGCGGTTCCTCAAGGCAAAACGCATATTTTGACCACTAATTTGGCATCTGAGCATGCCGTTTTGCGCACGCTTGCAGAGGTGAAAGAGTTGCCAGAGCAATCTGGTAGGGTCGATTTGCTTGCTGTATGTGAGTATTTAGCGCAGCAAGGGTTTAATGAGGTAACGGTTGAGGCGGGTGGTAAGCTGGTCGGCGCTTTGCTGCAGGCTGGTCTGGTCGATGAAATTATTCTTTATCAGGCGATGAGCTTCATTGGACGTGGTCAAGCTATGGCAGATTTTGATCTTGCAGCGCTAAGTCAGCAATATAAGCCAAGCTTGTTTGATCGCCGTATGGTAGGGGGTGATCAGCGCTTGCAGCTGCGCTTTACTGATCCAAATGTGGTATTTGCTGAATCTACTTTGGGGGAATGAAATGAGTGATAACACTAAGCCAGTCTGCCCTGATTGTGGCAAAGAGCTTGAAGTTTTAGCAGCCTGTGGGGCCAAAAGCTATTTTTGTAATCATTGCAATGAATTGAAATCCTCATCGCGGGTGCGCAGTGCGAACCCGTCATTATTTCCTGAGCACAAGGACTAATATGTTTACTGGCATTATTCAGGCGGTTGGTCAGATTACAGATGTACAGGCCTTTGATGGTGGCGTTCGCCTGACGGTGGATGCTGCTGATTTGGATATGAACAATGTAGTACTAGGGGATAGTATTGCTCATAATGGCGCATGCATGACGGTGATTGAGCTTATACCCCCGAATGTTTATAAAATTGATGTTTCTGGCGAGTCATTGCGCTGCACCGTAGGTTTGGATCAAAGTGGTGCTAAAGTTAATCTGGAAAAAGCTCTGCGGCTGGGGGATATGCTGGGTGGGCATATGGTATCAGGCCATGTGGATGGTGTGGGTCAAGTGCTGAGTTTTGATGCCGTGGGCGAAAATCGCGAGCTAGTCGTTTGTGCGCCAAAGTCACTGGCTAAGTATTTGGCGGCGAAGGGCTCAGTGGTGGTTAATGGGGTTTCATTGACCACGAACACTGTACAAGACACTGTCGATGGATGTGTTTTCTCAATTAACTTAATTCCGCACACCTTAAGTGTGACAACACTGGGTCAACTGTCGGCGGGTGCAAAGGTCAATCTAGAGATAGACCTGATTGCACGCTATGTTGAGCGCATGGTTTCATTAGAAGCAAGTCAAATTGGAGCTCAAGCATGAGCCAAATCTCACCCGTTAGTGAAATCGTTGCGGAATTAAAAGCCGGGCGTATGGTCGTTTTGGTGGACGAGGAAGATCGCGAGAATGAAGGCGACTTGGTCTTGGCTGCAGATTTTGTGACACCTGAGGCAATCAATTTTATGGCCAAGTATGGCCGTGGCTTGGTTTGCCTTACCTTGACGCCGGATCGCTGCAAATTACTCAATTTAACGACTATGGTCTCGAGTAATGGCTCATCATTTGGCACCAATTTTACGGCATCCATTGAAGCTGCTGAAGGTGTAAGTACGGGTATTTCGGCGCATGACCGCGCGTTGACGATTCGTAAGGCTGTCGCTTTCGATGCGAAGGCGACTGATGTGGTATCGCCTGGGCATGTATTTCCCGTAATGGCGCAACCAGGTGGTGTCTTGGTGAGGGCGGGCCATACTGAGGCGGGGTGTGATCTGGCAATGATGGCAGGTTTGACGCCTGCTTCTGTAATCTGCGAGATTATGAATGATGATGGCACAATGGCTCGCTTGCCAGAGCTGCTGGTTTTTGCTGAAGAGCATAAGCTCAAAATTGGTACGATTGCCGATCTGATTAATTACCGCAGCCGTACTGAAACGCTAATTGAATGTGTTGGTCGCCGGTCAGTGCGCACTTTTGCCGGTCAGTTTGATTTGGCGGTGTATCGTGACAAACTCACATCAGCGACACATTTGGCCTTGGTTAAAGGCCAGCCCACCGCTGACGAAGAAACCTTGGTAAGGGTGCACGAGCCGTTATCGGTGATCGATTGGCTAGATTTGGATGCTCGTAGCCATTCTTGGAATGTAGAGTCGGCACTCACCGCGATCGAAAAGGCGGGTAAAGGGGTAGTAATTTTACTGCACCGCACTGAGGATGGTGAAGATCTGCTTTCCCGTGCCTTGCCTGAGCTTAAGTTGAATAAGCCGCAAAAATGGGATATGCGCACGTACGGGATCGGTGCCCAAATGTTAAAAGATCTCGGTGTAGGTCGCATGCGTTTGATGTCGCCTGAGCGGAAAATCCCAAGCATGATGGGCTTTGGTTTGGAAATTACCGGTTTTCATCAGCCAGAATAATCACAGCTGCTGTAGTTATTGATAAAGGAAAGTGCAAATGAGTGTAGAAGGAATTGCTTTGATTAAGCCGAATTTGTCAGGTGCTGGCATGAAAATTGGCGTAGTAATGAGCCGCTTTAATACCCCTATTTGTGAAGGTTTGCGGGATAACTGCCTCGATGAGCTAGTCCAGCTGGGTGTTGAGCCAAAAGATATTTTATTGAGTAGTGTGGCTGGGGCATTAGAAATCCCTGTGGTATTGCAAACCATGGCAGCTAGTGGTCGTTTTGATGCCTTGATAGCACTGGGGGCAATTGTTCGCGGTGAGACATACCATTTCGAGTTGGTGGCTAATGAGTCAGGGGCAGGGGTCACGCGTGTAACGCTGGACGCCGGTTTGCCTATTGCCAACTGCATTCTTACTACTGAAACAGACGAGCAAGCAGAAGTACGAGTTGTAGAAAAAGCGCGTGAAGCTGCGCGTGTTGCGGTTGAAACCGCTAATTTAGTAAAGGCATTACAAGTATGACCGAAGAACAATCACCTAACGTTAGCTCTAAATCACCTGCCGCAAAGAAGGCGCCCATGAAGTCGGCGCGTCGCCGCGCACGTGAATTTGCGGTGCAAGGGGTGTATCAATATTTGATGAGCCAAGATACGGTCAACAATATCGATCTTTATTTGCGTGGTAGCAGTACCTATTTCACCAAAGCCGATGCTAATTTGTATCGCGCTATTCTGTTTGGGGTAATCAAAGATGCGGCGGCTTTAACGAAAGCGATTGAGCCACATGTCGATCGCCCGCTAGAAGAAGTTAGTACGGTTGAATTGGCGGTGCTGTATACAGGGGCGTTTGAAATTATTTCAATGCCGGAAACCCCATATCCTGTCATTATCAATGAAGCCATTGAGCTAACTAAAACCTACGGCGGCTCAGACGGCCATCGCTTTGTGAATGGCGTGCTCGACAAATTGGCAGAGCTGGTTCGTGCTAGTGAATTTGCAGCAATTCGCGCGAAACGTCAGGGCTAATTGCTGGTTATATGACCGAATTTGATCTAATTGCACAGTATTTCACTCGCCCAAATCGCCCATTGTTTAAGGCGGATTTGGGGGTCGGTGACGATGCTGCGCTAATGACCGTGAGTGATGGGCATCAGCTAGCAGTCTCTGCAGATATGCTTGTCGCTGGGCGGCATTTTTTTGCCGATGCAGATCCTGAGCGACTTGGGCACAAGTGTCTGGCAGTTAATTTGTCGGACTTGGCTGCAATGGGGGCCAAGCCCACCTGGTTTACCTTATCTTTGGCGCTACCCGAGATTGACGCCAATTGGTTGGCTGCGTTTAGTCGAGGGATGTTTGCGCTGGCTGATGAACATCAAATCGAATTGGTCGGTGGTGACACCACCCGTGGCCCGTTAACCATTGCGATTCAAGTGGCGGGCGAAGTGACACGCGGTGGCGCGATGTTGCGTAGTGCGGCTCAAGTTGGTGATGATATTTGGGTCTCTGGTCCTTTGGGTGGGGCAGCAGCAGCTGTTATGCATCGTACTGGTCGCGTGAGATTGCCTGAATTGATTGCGCAGGAATGCGACTTACGACTTGATTTGCCTCAGCCGAGAGTAGGCTTTGGCGCTGCGATTGCCTCTATTGCACATGCGGCGTTAGATATATCCGATGGCTTGGCTGGCGATTTGCGTCATATTTGCAATCGCTCGGGCTGTGGCGTGCAGGTGTGGCTTGATGCCGTACCTGCGGCAAGTCAGCTCAAATATTTGCCTGCTGATTTGGCGTTAGAAGCAAAATTAGCTGGTGGGGATGACTACGAATTGTGCTTTACTGCGCCAGTTGCTGCTCGAGAGCAGATAATGGTCAGTGCGGCACAGTTTGCGCTGAATGCGTCGCGAATTGGTGTGGTTGTGCCGCAAATGACCCCCTCAATTCAATTTTTAAATGCTCAACTAGAGCCGGTGCTGCTGTCGTTTGGTGGCTTCGATCATTTCAAAGTGCCGTGATTTTTACCGTTAATCCAAGCCCCGCTGCCAAAAAGCAAGCGCCGCAAATTATCCCTGATTGGCGTTTTGTGAGTTCACATCCCGCCCATTTCCTTTCTTTTGGCTTTGGTAGTGGGCTTGCTCGCAAGGCTCCCGGCACTTGGGGTACTTTGGTTGCTTTACCACTGATGTTGTTGCTGCAATGGATATTGCCAAATCCCATTATTCTGGCGTTCTGTGTCCCGTTGTTTGCGCTGGGGGTCTGGGCGGCAGAAGTGACTGGGCGCGCATTAGGCGTTAGTGATTATGGCGGCATTGTGATCGATGAAATTATCGCGATGGTGATGGTGTTGTGCTTCGCCCCTAAAACACCTCTAGCCTGGTTGCTGGCTTTTGTGTTGTTTCGCATATTCGATATTATCAAACCATGGCCTATCAACTGGGTTGATGCTCGCATCAAAGGTGGACTTGGAGTGATGGTTGATGATTTGATTGCCGCAATTTTTGCTGTAATTGCCTTGTTGGCAACATTATCGCTGCTCACCTAGCTAATAGGGTATTGCTTTATAGGTCTTTATTTAATTGATGTGTAGAGCAATACCATCTTCTATCTTGTGGTCTGTGCTAATTTATTCTGATAATCAGCCCGCTATACACTAGTCGGGTCTGTTAAAATTGCGGGATGATACGATTAAAATCCCTTACCCTCCGTCGTGGCGTCAAGATTCTGCTTGATCGCGTTGATTTAACCTTAAATCCAGGTTCCAAAACTGGTGTTGTGGGCGCAAACGGCGCTGGCAAGTCAAGTTTCTTCGCCCTATTGCGTGACGAGATTCATGCCGATGAAGGTAACTTGGAAATGCCACCACGTGCAGCAATAGCCCATGTTGCCCAAGAAACCCCCGCATTACCATGCTCTGCGCTCGATTATGTCCTTGATGGTGATGTTGAGTTACGCCGGATTGAAGCCGATTTGCAGGAGGCCGATGCCAGCGAGGCGCATGATGGACTACGACATGGCGAATTGTTGGCGCAGCTCGAGGCCATTGACGGATATTCCGCTCCAGCTCGCGCAGGCAAATTACTGGCCGGGTTGGGATTTAGTAGCGAAGAAATTTCTCGCCCGGTGGCCAGTTTTTCTGGTGGTTGGCGGATGCGCTTGAATCTGGCTCAGGCGCTAATGTGTCGTTCAGATCTATTGCTGCTTGATGAGCCAACCAACCATTTGGATTTAGAAACAGTGGTTTGGTTAGAGAATTGGCTGAAATCCTATCGCGGTATGTTGCTGATTATTTCGCATGACCGTGATTTTCTGGATTCGACAGTTGGGCAAATTTTGCATGTTGAAAATGCACAATTGTCCCTTTATACCGGTAACTATGCCGATTTTGAGACGCAGCGGGCAGAAAAGCTGGCGCTACAGTCTCAATCCTATGAAAAGCAGCAGCGACAAATCGCGCATCTGGAAAGCTTTATTAATCGGTTTAAAGCTAAGGCTAGCAAAGCCAAGCAGGCGCAAAGCCGTGTGAAGGCGCTGGAAAAAATGGAGAAAATCGCCGCAGCACACGTCGATTCACCATTTACTTTTGCATTTCGTGAGCCCGATTCTTCGCCAAGCCCACTGGTGCGACTTGAAGATGCGCAGGCGGGTTATGCGATAGACAAGCCTATTTTGCGTGATCTTGAATTAAGTCTGGAAAATAAGGCGCGCTTAGGTTTGTTGGGGGTGAATGGGGCGGGTAAATCGACCTTTATTCGCTCACTGGCTGGTGAGCAGCCTTTGCTCAAAGGGGTTCGTACTGAGGGTAAAGGCCTTAAAGTGGGCTATTTTGCCCAGCATCAACTTGAATATTTGCGCCTCGAAGAGTCGGCGCTTTGGCATATGCAAAATCTGGACCCCAAAACGCGCGAGCAAGAGCATCGCAATTTTCTGGGGGGCTTTAATTTTCATGGTGACATGGCTACGTGCCCAGTGGCACCATTTTCCGGTGGCGAAAAAGCGCGCTTGGCGCTGGCGCTTTTGATCTGGCAAAAGCCTAATCTGCTGCTACTGGATGAGCCGACCAATCACCTGGATATTGAAATGCGCGAGGCGCTAACCTTTGCTTTGCAAGACTTCGAAGGTGCTTTGATTGTGGTGTCGCATGATCGACATTTGTTACGCGCCACGGTGGATGATTTTTGGTTAATTGAGCATGGCACAGTTCGACCATTTGATGGCGATCTAGATGATTACACTCGCTACAGTCAAGAGCAGCGTAGTGCGCAAGACAAAGACAGTAAGCCAATTGTGCTCGCCGCGTCCGGTGAGGCCATGAATCGCAAGGATCAAAAGCGTCATGAAGCGCAAGAGCGGCAAAAGTTGGCTCAATTGCGTAAGCCACTGGAAAAACGCCGCGAAAAAATTGAAAAAGATCTTGCCCAGAGCCAAGAGCAACAAACGCTGATCGCCGATCAATTGGCTGATGAAACGTTATATGGTGTAGAGCGCAAAGATGAATTGCAGCAGCTGTTGCGTAAAGAGGCCGAATTAAAGCTTTTGGCAGAAACGCTCGAATTGGAGTGGCTGGAATTAACCGAGCAAATTGAAGCGATCTAGTCGTGGGTATGTGGTCAGATCGCTCTTGAGATCAAGTCTTTAGTGGAATGCGGTCAGGGGGTATGTTGCGCTCATCGTTATCAATAGCCGTGGTGTGGGTTCTGGTTTGCGCACTGATTTATTGGGCTTTTGATGCGCTGATTTTACGGCAGCATAACCCCAACCAGATGCAAATTGGGATGACGCAGCAAGCAGACTTAATCCTGAAACGATCGCGAGACGGGCATTTTCGGATGTCTGCCACCCTCAATGGTGAGCCTGTGGTGCTACTAATTGACACCGGTGCAAGTGTTTTGACCATTGATCAATCATTAGCAAAACAGCTTTCCTTGCCAGAAGGGGCGCAGCTAATGACTCAAACCGCCAATGGTGAAGTGGCGGCTTATGAATCTAAACTTGATACGCTGATATTTGGCCCGTTTCAGATGCGCGAAGTTAAGGTGGCCGTGGTACGCAAGTTGGGTAATGAGGTATTGCTGGGGATGAACGTGCTGCGCAGGTTTTCAGTGCAGATTGCGGGTGATGAGATGAAGCTTCAGTTATTGAAAGAAGGGCGCTAGATTTTTCGCGCTATCGTTGCCGTGTTCTGAATGCAGTAAATGATCAACGCGCTTTAATACTTCATCGGCTGCAACTAAATATTGCGCAATCGCCGCGCTTAAATCATCACAGTACTCACTAGGTCGAACAGGCATAATTCAATACTCGATAAATCAATCACTGTGTTGGATATATCGACAATTTACTGCATTACTTGAGCATATTGCAGCGGCATAATTACCATTTGTGATCTAGGTCAATCAATTGAGCTAGTCGCTAGTTGCCTGAATAAGATTTAAATAATAAAAAAGCCCCTCGAGAGGGGCTTTTTTATCGGGTCAAATATTTACTGACCGTAGGTTTCTTTGTATTCACGACCGTAGAAGCTATCGAGCAATACTTGTTTCAACTCGCTAATCAATGGGAAGCGTGGGTTGGCGCCGGTACATTGGTCATCAAACGCTTCTTCCGCAATGCGATCAACTTTAGCCAAGAAGTCAGCCTCGTTCACGCCAGCATCTTTAATTGACGCTGGAATATTCAAGGTGGCTTTCAATTCATCAACCCAAGCAATCAATGCAGCCACTTTCTGGTCGTCATTTTTGCCTTGCAGGCCTAAATGTTCGGCGATATCTGCGTAGCGGCATTTCGCTTGTGGGCGATCGTATTGGCTAAACGCAGTTTGTTTAGTCGGAATATCAACCGCGTTATAGCGAATCACGTTGCTGATTAGTAGGGCGTTCGCCAAGCCGTGTGCTAAATGGAATTCCGCGCCAATTTTGTGTGCCATTGAGTGACAAACACCCAAGAATGCATTGGCAAAGGCCACACCAGCGATTGTCGCCGCATTGTGTACGCCTTCACGCGCAGCAGGGTCTTTCGCGCCGTTGATGTACGCTGATGGCAAGTGTTGTTTTAGCAATTTCAAGGCCTGCAACGCTTGTGGATCGCTAAACTCGTTCGCCAATACAGACACATAAGCTTCCAGTGCGTGAGTTACCGCATCGATACCACCAAAGGCAGTCAACGATTTTGGCATGTTCATTACCAGATTCGGATCGACGATGGCCATGTTTGGCGTCAATTCGTAATCGGCGATCGGGTATTTCATGCCGGTTTTTTCATCAGTCACCACTGCGAATGGTGTTACTTCTGAACCAGTACCTGAAGTGGTTGGGATCGCAACGAGTTCTGCTTTCACACCCATTTTCGGGAATTGGTAAATCCGTTTGCGGATATCCATAAAGCGCAGCGCCAAGTCTTCAAACGCCACATCTGGATGCTCATACATTACCCACATGATTTTCGCCGCATCCATTGGTGAACCACCACCCAAGGCAATGATCACGTCTGGTTTGAAGCTGTTGAGCATCGCCACGCCTTTGCGCACAACTGCGAGCGTTGGATCAGCTTCAACTTCGTGGAACACTTCAACTTCCAAGCCGTTTTGTTTCAGGATACGGATGGTTTCATCCACATAACCGTTATTAAACAAGTAACGGTCAGTCACAATCGCGGCGCGTTTTTTGTTTGACAGTTCTTCAAGTGCAACTGACAAGCTACCGCGGCGGAAGTAAATGCTTTTTGGAAGTTTGTGCCACAACATATTTTCAGCCCGTTTAGCGACAGTTTTCTTGTTGATCAAGTGTTTAGGACCGACGTTCTCAGAAATCGAGTTGCCGCCCCATGAACCACAACCCAAAGTCAGCGATGGCGCGAGTTTGAAGTTGTACAAGTCGCCAATACCACCTTGCGAAGAAGGGGTGTTAATCAAGATACGCGCGGTTTTCATTTTGTCGCCAAAGTAAGCAATGCGCTCGCCTTGCAAATCTTGGTCAGTGTACAGCGATGATGTGTGGCCAATGCCGCCCAGTGCAACCAGCGCTTCGGCTTTATGTACGGCGTCAAAGAAATCTTTGGCACGATACATGGCCAGAGTAGGGGAGAGCTTCTCGTGGGCAAAAGCTTCTTCTTCGCCAACCGAGCTCACTTCACCGATCAATACTTTGGTATACGGTGGTACTTTCACGCCAGCCATTTCAGCGATTTTGATCGCTGATTGACCAACGATGTCTGCATTTAAATTGCCGTTTTTCAAGATCACTTTGCGCACTGCTTCAGTGTCTTTCTTGTTCAAAATGTAGCCGCCGTTACTGCTAAAACGCTCTTTCACTTGCTCGTAAATGCTATCAACGATAATCACTGATTGCTCAGAAGCACAGACAACGCCGTTGTCGAATGTTTTTGACATCAAGATTGAAGCAACAGCACGTTTGATGTCCGCAGTTTCATCGATCACTACAGGGGTATTGCCCGCACCAACACCAATGGCAGGTTTGCCCGAGCTATACGCTGCCTTAACCATGCCTGGGCCACCAGTGGCCAAGATCAGGTTCAGGTCAGGGTGTTTCATTAGGTGGTTAGACAATTCAACAGTTGGTTCGTCGATCCAACCGATAATGTCGCGTGGCGCGCCGGCAGAAACAGCTGCCTCCAGTACCAAACGAGCTGCTTCGCATGTTGATTTGCGAGCACGTGGGTGTGGGCTGAAGATAATGCCGTTACGAGTTTTAAGGGCAATCAATGCTTTAAAGATGGCCGTTGAAGTTGGGTTGGTCGTTGGAACGATACCGCAGATAATCCCGATTGGCTCGGCGATGGTCATCGTGCCGAAGGCATCGTCCACCGACAAAATGCCGCAGGTTTTTTCGTTTTTGTAGGCGTTGTAGATATATTCAGAAGCAAAGTGGTTTTTGATCACTTTATCTTCAACGATACCCATACCAGTTTCGGCAACGGCCATTTTAGACAAAGGCAAACGAGCATCTGCAGCAGCTAAAGCAGCTACGCGGAAAATTTCGTCGACTTGCTCTTGAGAAAAAGTTGAGAACAGTTGCTGTGCTTTTTTTACACGGGCAACCAGTGCGTCGAGTTCTTGAACATTAGTAACAGCCATTTTTAGCTCCTGACTTGCGATGTGAGTATCTGTGGTGGATATGCTATGCCTGACGCTGTAATTTTTCTGTGCTTTATTCACACGTCATTCGTATGATATCTAAATTCAGTAACTACTGCGTTATGACAGCTATCTTTTTAGATGAATGTATTGTAGAACTACAATAGCTCCGGTTGTTTGATATTTCTCATGTTTTTGCCTTAGTTGCTATAATTATTCGCATAATGTATATTATGTAAAGCTAGCCTTACAGGTAATCAGATCAGCAAAGCGCAAAATCGCCTCTCTTCTAGGCGCAAAATATTTTTTTTCGCAATGTTAATTTGTCGCACTCCTACAACAGCCGCCAGCTTTGGCGGCTTTTTTACGAGTGGAAAAAATGCGTAAATTTCCTAGAGCTGATTTTGAATGTAATTTAAATGATCTGATGTTGTGCTTGTTTAGTGAAACCGCGAGCGATATTGCTCTGCTTTGTGGTGTCGGCATCGAGACGGTTTTGCATTGGCGCGACGGTGTTGAGCCTGTTCCGTACATGGCTTGGCAGCTAATCAGGTTTAAAACGCTTGGCGAAGTGCCGAATTTTTGTGGTGTATGGTCAGGCTGGCGCTTTGTTGAAAACAGGCTATTTCCGCCCATGAGCGCAGCTAAAGGCGCAATCACCGATATTGAGTGCAAGCACATTCACGACTACCGCATTGATCGCAATCTAACCAGCTCGCAGAGCGAGCTGATTGATTGCTTAATACGGCAGCGTGACTTCTATAAGAAGCAATGCGGCCTAGAGGCTAAATTCGGGCTGATGGTGACAAACCTATTTGGCTAATGCGGATTAAACAGTCTGAGCCTCCCTAATGGCTACAGTGGCGCTTTAAACATCAAGACTCGTTGAGCCAAAAAGCCTTGGTCTGCAGATAAAGGTCGGGGCTTTTTGGTCTTGTAGGCAGCAAGGCAGCGCGGGTCGCGCGATAACGCCCTGCTTTCTAACACTTGGCGTCATTACGGCGTTTTGTCCAATAGTCATACTGATCGCGTAGATATTGAGTTGAATTAATGCGCTGTTGACTGCGGACATAATCGCGGTTGTCTTCAATGAATTTGCATTCTGAAGCACTTGGCTTTTGTTGTGTTGAACCCATAACGGCAACGGTAGAGCCAAGGCGTTCACGATCTTGTGCGTCAAAATCAACTTGAACGTGTTTAATGTATGGTGTTCTGACAGGCTCAGAAACTGGTAATTGTTCAATTGCGGCCATAGTCACCGTGTTTGCATCACAAGGTTTTTGTTGGTACTGCATTTGACCAGACTGGGTTTTACATGCGTAAACCATTGGCAAAGCATTTTGGACGATTGGTGCAGCAGTAAAAACAGGCACAGGGTTAGATACAGGCTGAAGGACTTCAGGTGTAGGAACAGGCTCAGCAAGCATAGCCAATCGCCTTTTTTCTTGGTTTTCAAGGTTTAGCTGATAAGCGATATATTCATCCTTAAGAGCATAAACGATGCCAGAAATCATCAAGATAACAAGCAATGTAGCTAGACGCATTGAGTTATACATAATCATGCCGCCTTGGGGCCGAATAGTTGTTGATGTGGTTGTGAATCGGTACAACTTGCGAACATTTCAACTTGGGCAGGGAAAAAGACGATACGCGCCAAGCAATCATCGTTAATTTCAACCTTATATCCCAGGGCAGTCAATTTTTTGTTATCAGTTGTGAAAACCGTACCATCATCACGACGAACCTCAAACACCATGCGATCAATTTTTGATGATTGCATACGGCCTATGACACGGACTGATGAATTCAGAAGCGGGTGTTTTATAACAAAAGCATCCGAAGTACCCGCCCCGTCATGCTGGCTATTAACAGAAGCAGGAATAACCGCACCACTACCTTGAGCCACAACCACTTGAGGAATCGCCACAGTAGCTGGCTTACTGGCTTGAGTTTGAGCAACAGACTCACTTTTAGGCGATCCACCCAAGAAGTGAGGAAGCCCCGTAAGACCGACATAAATAAAAGGGGCAATTGCCATAAACAGAAGCAGTAATATTTTAGGGTCTTTAAAAATGGATGTACCGGCTTTTGTATCGCTGAATGTTCCGGTTGCAGTGGATTTGTAGAGCTTGAAAACTCGTTTGTTGGCGCGTTTTCGCTCGATAGTGACATAGCTAGATGGTTTGCTGGGGTCTTGTGCATCATGGTAACCCTGTGTGTAGTGGCCTTTAAATAGCGCACCAAGCACAGCTAAGTTTTTATGGTGATAGCCACCCTCAGCAGCTTGGCGAATTTCAGTGTGAATCTTGGCAATATTGGGTGTGGTGAAAACCATATCCCAGTTGTAATGCCGATGCATATCAAATGCGGTAACAAAATCCGGTGGTCGGTTAGAAACTTGAGCACAATCTTGGGCTGTGAAAGGTGTTTCAGCAGGCCAGTCAGCAGGCTTTTTTGTTTCATCGAGCGGAAAATCTAAGGCTGATAGTTCACGATCGCGCCAACGTGAAGGAAAAACATACTGGGCTTCATCGACAATGATGAAAGCTCCATGAGGCGCCCAGTGGAAAAAACGAGCGAACTTATCACGACCTTCCTTTAAAGAGGTATCAACGTGTATTACCTCAAATGAATCAGGGGCATCAGGAAAAAACTCAAGACATGACTCAGTGGTAAGGCCGCGGATATTGGTAACGATTACCCTGCCAGCTTTAATGGCAGGAATAACCTGTTCATTGACAGCTGAGTAGGTTTTATAAGAACCCGGAGCGCCTGAATAAATCAAGATAGACATTACAAGCCCACCATACGCATCATCATTTTGGTAAGTGCAGCAGACATCAACATATTGACGCCTTCAGGCACTTTCAAATAAGTCATCAAGCCTAAAACACTTGAATCTACAGAGCCAAAAGCACGATTGAGCATGGCTGAAATACCAAGGTCGGAAATAGCTTGATAAGCCATGCTCATTGCAATAACGAGGGTTTTTGTCTTAAGTTCAATCCACCAAATTGATGCTTTAGCGAGTAGATAAAAGATTGACTGCTCAGCCCATGACCAAACGCCGGATGTAGCCCAGTCATACATCATTTGGAAAAAATCAGCCATAAATCACCTCAAAAGAGAAGAATCCAAAGGATTGCAATGCCGAATAAGAAATTGATTACGTAAGACGCATAGCGCAAAAAGTCAGGGTGTTCGCCCAAATCCATTGTGAAAGTGCCAAGATCGGGTGTTGATTGGCTAAAGCGCAATGAACCACCTGTAGGCAAGTCAGACTTGAATAGATTTTTGAAATCATTAAATTTCTGAGCAAGTGTAGATTTGAACGTGGTTTCAGCTTTGGCGTAGTCAGTTTCCATTTTTGAGAAATCGAATTTGCCTTGCTCTTTCTTTTCTAAGGTGACGCCTTTACATAGAAATGAATCTTTCATAGGTGCAGAGCCGCAAATGCCGTCACCGATTAAATTACCGTCCTTATCGTATTTAGCAGCACCTGATGCATTGTTACTGGCTGGAGCGGAAGCATTAGAAACACCAGTACCATTGCCCTTTTGTTCAATTTTGGTTGAGCAATTTTTGCCAGATTGATCGCATGTCGTAGTTTTGATGGTTTTAGAGCCATCAGGGTTTGTTGTGGTTTCTGTAACGGTTTCAGAACCATCAGCGTTTGTTTTGGTTTGCTTTTCCATTGTGATGATCTGGGGGGGAGTGGGCGCAGGCGTGTTTGATGCGGGTGATGATGCATCACTTGGTTTTGCGGTTGGTTTAGGCGCGGGTGTTGCTTGTGTACCGTCAGAATTGACACAAAGTTTATTGCCGTTAATTTCAATTTTTGACGTACCGTCAGGACAATCACGCGGCTTATTAGGGTCTTGCATTTGACCATCAGCACCATAACAACCCGGGCCTTGCGGGCCAATGCCTAAAGACTCACCAGGGGCGCATTTGTCTTTTGGTGGCTCTTTTTCAGGTGTTGGAGGGGTAGGTTTTTTATCGCTTGGCGTGCAAGAAAATCCACCAAATTCGTAAGAACCCGTGGAATAGTATTTATAAGCACCATCAACAAGGCGACGTTGAGTAGGACCAGAGCCAGAGTAAACAGCATCACAACCATCAATGCAGACGGATACAGGCGGGTCTTTAGCTTCATCAAAGCCATAAACACCAGAATGTGCAGTTTTGCCCTTTTTCTCAAAGCATTTATCAACACAAACAAAACTAGAACCGTTTGGCATTTTGACTTTGTCAGCAGGGCAATCAGGTTTTGGTGTTGGCGTAGGAGGTGGAGGTGTAACAATTTTAGAAATACAAGAAGGCCCATCTACCAAAATTGCATTGCGGTCAGGTGAGGCATCCCAAATGCAAGTAAAGTTAGTATTCCAAAGGCTGTAATCAATATTGACTAATTTGCAGTTGTAACCAGCAGCAGAAATTTTAACAAGTGCGGGTGTGTGATCAGGATATTTAGATTTTTCAGCTAAACAGCGTGAATTTTCAGATGCAAAAGTTACACCATTTTGAGTGCGAGCTGGAAAAGACCAGTCAGCAAAAGCATTAATGCTAATAAAGTGAGATAAAAAAATAAATAAAATAGATGTACGAATTATTTTCATAAGTCACCAAATAAGAAGGGGCATAAAAGCCCCTTCCCTTTCACTACATAAAGACGCCAATGCGCAGGCCAGATATAAAAGCGTAGGCAACTAACGCCCCTATGATTAGTGACAACATGATTATTTAGCTTTGCTGCGAACCATGTTGATAATAATGCCGATAACAGCAATCGTGCAGACAATACCGATAATCACAAGACCAACTGAAGTTGCGTCAGCTTGGGTGTTAGCCAATTCTGATTTTGCAGCAGTTGAAATAGCAGAATCAGCAGCAAATGCAGCAAATGGCATTGCTAGAGCGCCAGCAGCAACGAGTACTTTAGAACCAAATTTACGAGCAGTTGTAAGATGTTTCATTTTATTTACCTTTACGGATTAAGTTAGTAATTAGGCCAACAGATAAACCAACGGCGAACACGGCCAATGTACCGCCGAATCCGATACGGAACATTTCCATATCAAATCCTGAAAAAAGGGATAGCGCATCAAGTTGTGATTGAGTTACTACCACCCCTTCAATGTATGTGATTTGTTCACATACTTGTGAAGCTGAAAAGTGGGTACAAGTTGCGATATGAGCCATTTTCAATCGCCTAAAGGTGATGAATCTTTAGGTGGATTGAAATGAATTAATGTTACTTTGCCGTCACCCTTTTCCAATGAACGTTCAATATATTTCTGATGTGCAAAATCAAAAAAACGCATAACAATCCTAGCCGCCAAGTCTGCAATAAAGAGGGCAAACAAGGTGGTTAAGAAATAAAGTAGAAACAATTGATTGACGATTGACTCATAGTCAGAAAGGGTGATTTGAATAGTTTGCATTATTTATTTCCGTACAATAGAAAAAATAGGACTAAATTTCACCACAAACTTCTTCAGGGGTTAAACGAGTGCAATCTTTGCAACGACCATCCGGAAAGAGATAAAAACATTTCTTTTCACACTGATAACATACAAATTTCATAGCAATTATCCCTATGTGCGTTCTTCAATAAAGCATGAAAAAATAATCGGGTCGCGATCAAGGTTTAACATCGCTGTTTCTATGGCAGATTCAGCATCATAGAAGGGCCCCGCCCGTGTAATGTGCTGTACAAGAATCACATCACCATCATGGGGTGCTAGAAATAAACCTGTTTCACGATCTTGTACGAACCAAACACGGACGACTTGAGCCATGATGATTAGCCTTGAAGCGGCAAAGGCTGAATAGAGCTAATTTCCATACGGGTTTGACCTTTGCCGATTGAAACTTCTTCGCGTTCAATTTCGCAATAGAAAGGCTTATTCGCTTTTCGAGCTGCTTCAAAAAGAGGCTTAAGCGTGTGAAACATTTCTGAATTAGGCCATTTAAACTCAGCAGTAGAGCGGCCTACTTGAGTACCTTTAGATTCATCAAGGCGCAGATCGACAAAGAGAGTTGTGCTGTCATAAGCTTTGCCCTCAAATTCGCCTTTAGACATTTTGATACCAGTTACCAAATATTTAGACATCTTTGATTCTCCTAATTTGCCGTTTTACCCATCAGCGGGATTTATTGGCGTTTGATTAAAAAGGTGCTGCTTCTGGTTGGAATATCTTGGCTTGTTGCCAAGACTGGTTAAATTCGTCATACACGAATTCATCGTCAAAAAATTCTTGGTCGTAATTGCTTGATGGGTTTGCATCCATTTTTTCGAATAATTCTTGAGCTGATAGCCATTCATGTTTTTTATGAATAGGCTCAGCCGAGAAGCGGAAATCATGGGTTTTTAAACGATCTGGCACTTTGTCATTACGTGTAATTAGGCGTAATGCTTCTTCAGGACCGAATATTTCAACAAGTGCGCCGATGGCGTTACCTTGTTGTTTTTTGGTAATTTCAATCTGTTTATTAATACCGATTTCCGTAACAGTTGCTTTTGTTAGCATACGGTCGGCTTTATGTTCTGAAATCCATTCAAGAGCTGGATAAGATGCTGCGAGGTATGCACCAGCAGAAAGCAGAATTTCAAAGGGTATTAATGTGTCTTTTGACTTTAGCTCTAGCTCTACCCTCACCCACTTGTGCCACTTAGCGCCGAGCTGCATACCCTTTTCGTAAACGCGCAGATAGCGGTCAGAGGTACGAACGCCGACATAAAAGGTGCGGCCTCTACCGTCTGGCACGTCCCAATCGCCAATACATTCACATTTAGGTCTACGGTTTGTGCGTGAATACAGACCAAGGCGATGATCTGCTAATGCTTCATCGACGCTATATTGTTCGCCGTTTAGATCGTCATAGGCCAAGTCGATTCGGGTGATTTTGGGACGGATAGCTTCATTTTTGAGGAAGTCATACAGGCGTGACTCCCAGCCAGAAGCAGCCGCAGCACAGCCATTACCGGAAATCATCACCATAATGGTGTCATTCTGACCACCGATGAGGATTTGACCCCATTTGTCACCAAGGATGAACGAGCGTTTGTAATAGTTGCAGCCGTTACCACCTTCATCGGTTACGCCGTAGCCGAAAATCATTTCGAGCTTGGCAGACATCACGCGAATGATTGAAAGTTGGTCTAGCTTGTTTAGTGCAGATGAATAGCGGCAAGCGGTTGAAAGATGGAAAGTAATGTTGACCCAGTCGATAAATGATGAATCATCACCGTGGCCTAGGCGTTTAGGGATTTCTAGAACCTCACCAGAATCGGAGATTACCAACTCGATAGTGTCGTGTTCTTTTTTACCCGTTACCCCCATGTTATTAGTGGGGGTCGTAAGGTTTCCGACAGCGCCCGCTTCGCTTGCTCCTCGAGCGCACTCGTCGCGCCGCTCTGCGGACGCCTTCGCTGTCAAAAAGGCTTCAATATCCGCAAAATGCGAAGCATGGACGGTGTAGGGAAAAGCGTGAGGATTACGAGGTAAGTCTGGCTTGAAATAGCCAAGCTTTGGCAAAGCGGCGTCATCAGCAACAACCGGAGCAGCAAAAGAGCGACCAGCAACTTGCATATACCAGTCAGCCCAATTCATGGGCTTTTCTGATACAAGGGCTTGGCTTAAGTGCTGTAGCTGATTGTTCATGGTGTAAGCGACGTGCTAATGTGTAAACAGATGTGGAAACTATAGATATCCACATTTGTGGATGTCAACATATGTGGAAGTCATTGGAATGAAAAATATCAACGAAATCGTGGATGCTGCACTAGTAAAAATCGGGAAAGACTCTGACAGGCAGCTTTCTATTTATATGGGTGTGTCACCGCAAACAATTAGTAACTGGAGAAGCCATAGAAACGCTCCAGATTCATATGCACTAATGGAATTGCAAAAAATTCTAGGGATTGATGCGCGGGAAATTTTGGCGATCATTGAGGCCGAACGCGCTAAAACTGAGGAAAGGCGAAGCTATTGGGAGGAAATCAAAGCAGGTTTTTCGAAATCGGGGACGTCTATTGCCGTGGCTATCGCGCTGGCGACGATGATGACTGCAAGCCCCCGCCCTAGTGAAGCTGCAGTAAGAAATGAGGGGAAAACTGACTTAAAATCTGTATATTATGTAAAGAAGGAGTCGTTTCGGAACTGTTGCAGAAACTAGCAATATTCATAAGCATTTGCTACATATCATCGCGAACCTATTCCTTAAGCCGCTTACGAATGAGTCTGATCAATCTTCGACATTCTTCAGTACCAACAAGTAACTGGGCTTTGTCGACAAAGTTAAACTCACTGCATGCCATTAACAAACTGAATTTGATGAGGTATGGCAGGATCGATACGACATCTATGTTGAAGCAATTCGCGCTTTGGAGACTGCGAAATGAATTTGCTATGCGCTATATCTGCACGCAGGATACGTTACGTTTAATTAACTCAGGTAAATTGCGTGGGCCATTTGGTATGTAAATACTTTTTACACCAAATGTAAATTAGGAAAATAAATTACTCAATCAATTTGTTGATGTCAGTAAGTTTGTAAAGCAATCATTGCCGCTACTCCGTCCAAGCAATTGTGGCACGCCCCTCCAGATGCAATATGTGTCGTGCTTTGTTTCTTAGTTAGTAGTCTGCTAAGGCCGAACAACGGAAGGTGGATTTGTTTGATTGATTGTCTGCAAATAGCCCTATTGAAGACATGTCATGAAAAAGAGGTTTATGTGTATTTATGTTCCATTAGCGCACGTAGGGTGTTTGCGCCCTCCACTCCCCTGTAGCTAATGCAACAGAAGGCACTTTTTTCAATTGCAACAGTCCTTAACGTGCATTTTTGTAAATGAATAGCTAATCAGAGCATTCAAGAGGCATATAAATTGCAACAACTGCCATAACGACTCAGTTTGTAAAGCTGTTCTTGCAGGTGATCAGATCGGTAAAGCGCAAAATCGCCTCTCTTCTAGGTGCAAAATATTTGGGTTAGGAATATGCCATTTTTCAATATCTAACGGCAGATGCCATCAGAGGGAATTGGTGTGTGTTATTCAGATTTTGACACTTGCGGCCATTAAGTACTGCACAAAATCACACATTTATAAAAGGCAAGTTGCTGCAATAGCAACAGATGCAATCAAATGCAAACAAGTTGTGCAATTTTTACCCTGCTCAAGTGATTGATTTATATCCGATTTTAGTGGATTTAATGTTCAATTGTGCTCTTGGCACACTCGTTGCTAATTACGAAATTGTAAGCTGCCAGATGAGCGGCTCATTTCATAGCAAAGGGGTTAGTCATGACTACACATCGCCAAATTAAACTCGGGGTATTTTTATCACCTTCTGGTCATCACGCTGCAGCGTGGCGGCATCCGGATACCAATCCGGCAGGCTCGACCGATTTTGAGCATTTCAAGAAACTGGCCAAAATTGCCGAAGCAGCCAAATTCGATACCATTTTTACCGCAGACAGTGACGGTATTTGGGGTGGTAGCGGCGATGCTGACTTGCGCAGCCGTCGCGAATTAAGCACCGGTTTTGAACCGATTACACTGTATTCTGCCCTGTCTGCAGTAACCAAAAACATCGGCTTCGTGGCCACCGCCTCAACCACATATAACGAGCCTTGGCATATTGCCCGCAAATACGCATCGCTAGATTTGATTAGCGGTGGCCGTGCGGCGTGGAACGTGGTGACATCAGGCAATGCCGAAGCGGCGTATAACTTTGGCCTTGATGCCCATCCCGATCATGCCGAGCGCTATCGCCGCGCGGAAGAATTTGTTGAGGTTGTGACCGGTCTGTGGGATAGCTGGGAAGAAGGCTCGCACGTTTACGATAAGGCCTCTGGCGTGTATTACGATCCAGACAAGCAGCATATTCTCAACCACGTTGGTAAATACTTTAAAGTGAAAGGCCCGCTCAATGTCCCTCGCTCGCCACAAGGCCATCCGGTGCTAGTGCAAGCTGGCTCATCCGAGCCGGGGCGCGATTTGGCCGCCAAAACGGCTGAAGCGATTTTCGCCGCGTGGCAAACCCTTGAAGATGCACAAGCCTTTTACCGCGATGTCAAAGGCCGCGCTGAAAAACTGGGTCGCAACCCGGATCACATTAAAATTCTGCCGGGCGTTTACCCCGTGATTGGTCGTACCGAAGCAGAAGCTTTGGCGAAAAAAGAGCAATTGCGTGAGCTGATCGACCCAAAAATCGGCCTGAGCCTGCTCGCTAGCTTGGGTGGTTTGGAAGGCCTGCGTGATTACGACCTTGATGGCCCTGTGCCACAAGACTTACCAGAAACTAATAACAACAAGAGCCGCCAACGCCTGCTGCTGGACTTGGCCGCACGCGAAAATCTGACGATCCGTGGTTTGTATGAGTGGGTGGCAGGTGCGCGTGGTCACCGGGTGATTCACGGCACGCCAGAGAGCATTGCCGATCAGCTAGAAGATTGGTTCGTCAATGGTGGCGCAGATGGTTTTAATCTGCTGGCGCCAACGTACCCAAGTGGCCTAGTCGATTTTGCTGATCTAGTCGTCCCAATCTTGCAAAAACGCGGCCTATTCCGCACCGAATACGAAGCCAGCACACTGCGCGGCAATTTGGGCTTACCAATCCCAGCCAATCGCTACACATTGGCCGACTACATTGGCAAAGTAGCCTAAATGCATGCCACAACAGCCGGTTCTCCGGCTGTCAGGCTGCTAACAAAGTGGAAGAACAAAATTTTTCAAGTCTCAGCAAAGCCGAGCCTAGGAAATAAGGCGGTGAATGTGCAGCCTTTATGTTCTAGTCCCACCCCTCCCGTCCCCTCTTTGAGGGGAGCCTCGCTGCGCGAGTGGGCTTTGCTATCAATCTGACAGCCGGTTCGCCGGCTGTTTGTGTATCGAATAGCAATACATGGCCATGTATTACCTTCAAGATCAACCAAATCAATACCTGCAAGCATATACCCAAGGAGCCATAATGGGCAAAGTCAATGAAATCAAACCCGATGCACTAATTGGTCAACGCTATGGCCAAGCATCATTTGCCACCCTACCCGCCATTAGCCCCGCCATCGAAACCCTCCTAAGCCACCGTACCGTACGCGCCTTCACATCAGCCCCATTGGCTGAAGGGACACTGGAATTACTGGTATCGGCTGCGCAATCTGCGCCCAGCTCATCCAATCTACAGGTTTGGAGCGTGGTAGCGATTGAAGACCACGAGCGCAAAGCACGCTTGGCACAATTGGCGGGTAATCAGGCTCATATCCATGAAGCACCATTATTGTTGTTATTTACCGTGGATCTATCACGACTAAAACGCATCGCAGAAAACAAACAAACTCCGCTTGCTGGCATTGATTATCTGGATACGCTGATCATGGGGTTTATTGACGCGGCATTGGCGGCACAAAATGCGCTGGTTGCCGCAGAGTCGCTTGGCCTAGGCACGGTTTATATTGGCGCACTACGCAATAAGCCTGAGGCCGTTGCGGATGAATTGGGTTTGCCAGCGCATGTTTTTCCCGCGTTTGGCCTCGTGGTTGGACACCCCGATACCCAACGTCCGGCGGCAATTAAGCCTCGCCTACCCCAGCGCACGGTATTACACCGCGAGCAATACAGTACCGGCGGTGAAGCTGAGGCGATTGCTAAGTATGATGAAATCTTGCGGGAGTTTCAGCGTAGCCAAGGCCTGCCAGCGCAAGACTGGAGCGAACAAGCCAGCAATCGCCTGCGTGGGCCTGAATCACTCAATGGCCGTGATCAACTTAGCGCAGCATTACGCCGGCAGGGGTTTGTTTTTCAATAAGTTGCCCATTGACTAGGTAGCCACTTAAGTGCCTGACTTAACGGGCTGAACATGCATTAGCAGGCCATTTATTCACAATTTTTGTGGATAAATGGCCTGCAGCTAATGATCTTTCTCTAATCGTCTTTTCGGCTCATCCCGTCTCGATGCCACAGGTTTGGAAACCATTTAATCCATAAACCGGCGACTAGCACTGTTCCCACCCCGCCCAACACCACTGCGACTTGAGGGCCAAACCAATGTGCAGTTAAGCCAGATTCAAACTCCCCCAATTGATTGGATGCGCCGATAAACAGGCCATTGACCGCACTCACTCTGCCCCGCATGTGATCGGGCGTTTCTAGTTGAACCAAGGCACCGCGCACCACCATGCTAACCATATCCGCCGCCCCCAGTAGCACCAGTGCCAATAGCGATAGCCAGATTGAACTTGAAAGCCCGAAAATAATCGTCGCCACGCCAAACAGGAACACGGCGACAAACATTTTCTTTCCCACTTGCCGTTGCAAAGGAAAATAAGCCAGCAACACCGATACGGTAATCGCCCCTACCGCCGGCGCTGAGCGTAATAAACCCAAGCCCCAGGGGCCTGTTTTTAAAATTTCGGAAGCAAAAATTGGTAACAGCGCCGTAGCGCCGCCAAGCAGAACCGCAAATAAATCCAGTGAAATCGCTCCCAAAATATCCTTGTGATCGCGGATATAGCGAAATCCAGCGAGCAAATGATCTAGCCCTTTGCTGGCAAGCTGCTCGGCAGGGGGCGGCTTGGGCAAAACAAACATCAAGATACACGCAATCAGCATCATTAATGCACTCAAGGCATACGTTTGAGCTGGGCCAATCGCAAATAAAAAACCACCTAAGGCTGGGGCTACAATCGTAGCGGCCTGCATTGCCGAAGCCGCTGCGGCAATAGCACTGGGCAGTAATGCTGCAGGCACTATATTGGGTAACAGTGCCTGCATCGACGGCATTTCAAAAGCACGCGCAGTACCCAGCAAAAAGGCCAGAGCAAACAATACCTCCCGCGTCATGCCTTGCCGGATGGTGAGTACGCAGAGTATCAAGCCAGCCAGTGCTTGAGCGCCCTTGGTGGCCGCCGTTATCAGGCGGCGATCATAACGATCTGCGACCATGCCAATCTGCAATAAGAACAGCACCCTAGGAGCAAATTCCAACAATCCAACCAGCCCCAAATCCAAAGCGCTGCCAGTAATGCTGTACATCTGCCAAGCCGTCGCTACAGCTAGAATCTGAAAGCCTGCGGCAGTAAAGATTCGGGATAGCCAGTAGGCTTGAAATGGGCGATGGTGAAACAATGAATCGGTTTTCATCAAAAGGCCTACGAAAAGATCAAAAAAACAGCCCCTTGCCGATTGTGGTCAAGGGGCTATCCTAAGCGCTATAAATTTTTACGGCGCCGGGTTGCTGATGCGTGCTTGCACTTGATCGATTTTGGTGATGATTTCATCACTCAAACTGATCTTGATCGTACCAATATTTTCTTCCAGTTGCGTCAAAGTGGTCGCCCCAATCAGATTGCTGGTGACAAATGGGCGGCTATTTACATACGCCAATGCCAGTTGTGTCGGGGTTAATCCATGTTCACGCGCGATAGCGGCATATTCAGTGGTGGCTTGCTCGGCTTGTGGATTGGTGTAGCGGCTAAAGCGCTCATACAGCGCCAAGCGTGAACCGGCTGGTCGCACACCGCCCAAATATTTGCCACTTAATACACCAAACGCCAGTGGCGAATAGGCCAGTAAGCCCACTTGCTCGCGGTGACTAAATTCGGCCAGACCAATTTCAAACGTGCGGTTTAGTAAGCTATATGGGTTCTGAATGCTGGCAATGCGCGGCAGTTGTCTGGTTTTGCTGGCGGCCAAAAATTGGGCCACACCCCACGGTGTTTCATTCGAGACGCCAATATGCCGCACTTTGCCGGCTTGGACGAACTCGGCCAGAATCGATAAGGTTTCTTCAATCGCCACCGTGTAATCATCATCAATCCACGGATAAGCGAGGCGGCCAAACGTATTGGTGCTGCGGTCAGGCCAGTGCAATTGATACACATCGATATAATCAGTCTGTAAGCGTTGTAGACTGGCATCGAGTGCGGCCGTTAAATTGGCGCGATCAAAATGCGTTTTGCCATTACGAATATGGTTAGGCTGATGTGCTTGACGAACTGGGCCGGCCGCCTTGGTCGCCAAAATCACCTCCTGACGGCGGCCGGTTTTTTTAAACCAGCTACCGATATATTGCTCGGTGCGGCCTTGGGTTTCTGGGCGTGGTGGTACTGGGTACATCTCAGCGGCATCGAGGAAATTGACGCCTTGCGCCAAGGCATAATCAATTTGGGCGTGCGCATCGGCTTCGGTGTTTTGCTCACCCCAGGTCATGGTACCTAGACCAATCACACTGACATCCAAATCGCTTTGTCCTAATTTACGGTATTCCATGGTGGTCGTATCTCTAATTTTTATGTTAAAAAATCATACCTAGAGCGGCTCATTGATGCTGCTATGAATGAACAGCCAAACTATCGCTCTCTTGCAATAAGCCATGCCTTTTTAGCAAAGTACGGACCATATTGCGTGTTAAGCCCAATAATTCAGCGGTTCTAACCTGATTAAAGCGGGTTTGCTCGTAGGCGGTGGTGATTAGTAAAGCTTCCAATGTATTGAATAACTCTGGCTGATCTTTCCCCAGCAACAGCTTAAGCTGATGGGCAATCTCGGCCAGTGGCGCACGCTGGCTGGTGGCTGCGGGCGTGGATAAATTGTGCGCCGATAGTTTTAGGTGTTCGGGGTGAATTTCTCGGCCACTCGATACCAGCAAGGCATAGTGGATGATGTTTTCCAACTCACGAATATTGCCTGGCCAGCTATACGCTTGCAGTGCAGCTAAACTGTCTGCGGTTAGGCGAGGTGCAGCAAAACCCAGCTTTTGCGCATAGATTTCCAGAAAATAATCGGCCAGCGGTTCAATATCACCAATCCTTTGCCGTAACGGTGGCAATACAAAGCTCACGACATTCAGGCGGTAATACAGATCTTGCCGAAAATGCCCTGCCTGCACTGCTTGCGCCAAATCCACGTTGGTTGCAGCCACCAGCCGCACGTCAATAGCCGTAGCTTTTCGGGCGCCAACACGGACCACTTCCCGCTCTTGCAAAACACGCAGCAATTTCACTTGCAGAGCCAGTGGTAAATCGCCGATCTCGTCCAGAAATAAGGTGCCGCCATTGGCCGCCTCAAACCAGCCGGCCTTACTGCCAACCGCACCGGTGTACGCCCCTGCTTCATGCCCGAACAATTCCGACTCGGCCAAGGTTTCGCTGATCGCGCCGCAATTGACTGCCACAAACGGCCCTTTGCGACCGCTAATGGTGTGCACATGCCGCGCAACCAGCTCTTTGCCGGTGCCCGTTTCGCCGTGAATAAGTACTGGCGCCAATGATGGCGCAATGCGCTCCACTTCGGCTAACAAGGCGCGTGATTGCGGATCGGCAAACACCAAGGCTTTAGCCCGAATGCTGAGCGGGCTTTTTTCCTGCTCGGGGTAAGTCAAAATGGGGGATGAGCGATCAGACATGGGCGACTCCACAACTAAATTTACAAACAAAACGCCATATTGACGTTTGTTGTGACATGATCATGGAGTATGGCTATCCGGCCCAATTAAATAGAGGGATAGGAGGCAATACCCTGCTCTGCCACAAACAGATCAGCGAACTACGCATAGCGGTGCTAATAAAATGGAGCCCAGCAGTTGGCCATGGCAAATAGCTGGGCTCACGCCATTACAAGGTGGCAATCGATACTTCGGTCGATTTTACAAAGGCGATCACTTCGCGGCCTGGTTTGAGGTCCAGCTCTTTAACTGAGCGCGTCGTAATCACTGATGTAACAATGCCCGACGGGGTGGTCACATCCACTTCCGATAGCACTGGGCCTTCGATGATTTCACGAATCGTGCCGCGGAATTGATTGCGCACATTGATAGATTTAATGCTCATGGTGTTTCTCCTTGGGGGTCAGTAAGCAATCTCCAATCGGATGATTGAAGATTTTCAGGTCGTAAAAATGTAGTTATTAGTGTGGTGGCGGGGGCTTAAATGCTGATCCGTGCCGCCTGTACTGATTTAGCCAGCTCTCCCGCTGGGATGCGGGCGTGTTCTGGATTGGGTAAATGCGCTACCAATTGCGACACCGCGGCATCAAGCCGGGCCAAAATCGGGTCGGCAATCTGGTAACTCAGATCTTCGTTGCGGGTGAAATCTTTATCGGTGGCAAACACAGCGCCAACAATGTGGCGCGCTTTCAGCGCTGTTAGCACAGGCTGTAGCGCATAATCCACAGCCAACAAATGCCCTGCACTGCCAGCCGAAGCCAAGGCCAGTACCGCTTTATTTTCCAGTGCGCGCTCTGGTAATAAATCCAGCACGGTTTTCAAGGCGCCGCTGTAGGCCGCTTTATAAACTGGGGTAGAGACGACTAAGCCATCACTTTGTGCCACAATCTGCACAAATTCGTTCACTGCAGGACTATCCCAGCGGGCATTGATTAAATCTTCCGCCGGAAAGTCTTCCAATGTAAAAAGCTCTAAAGCCACGCCCTGCGTTTTGAGCAAGCGTGCCACGCGCTGCAATAGCGCACTCGATTTAGATTGAATACTCGGGCTTCCCGCTAACAATACAACTTTGGACATGCGGTGTATCTCTTGTAGAAATTGTTATGGCTCGACTATAACCACCGACTTGATATTCCATCAAATAATTAATAATGTCATTTATATATCTAAAATGAATATGCGACCCACTGGGCGCTCCAGCTTCTCGTCATAATAAAAAAATCTTTAGATAAAATTTATTGGTATTTAATAGAATAAAAAACTCGTGACATGATGCATTCCATCGACATCCCATCTGCAAGGAATGAATCATGAAACTGAAAACCGCACTGACCGCATTGACCTTAGCTCTCGCTGCAGGTAGCAGCTTTGCAGCTAGCATAGAGTTGCTAAACGTTTCGTACGATCCGACACGTGAGCTATACCAGGACTACAACAAAGCATTTAGCGCTTATTACAAAAAGAAAACTGGCGATGATGTAGTTATCAAACAATCCCACGGTGGCTCTGGCAAGCAGGCGCGTGCGGTACTCGATGGTTTGGAAGCTGATGTAGTAACGCTAGCATTGGCTTACGACATTGATGAGTTGGCCGAAAAAGGTAAATTGCTCAAACCAGATTGGCAAAAACAATTCCCTGACAATGCTTCGCCTTACACTTCAACCATTCTGTTTTTGGTGAAAAAAGGCAATCCGAAAGGCATTAAAGACTGGAATGACCTGATCCGCCCCGATGTGAAAGTTATTACGCCAAACCCTAAAACCTCGGGTGGTGCGCGCTGGAATTACCTCGCCGCGTGGGGTTGGGCGAAGAAAACATATGGCTCTGATGAAAAAGCCCGTGATTTCGTGCAAAAAGTATTTAAAAACGTACCTGTACTGGATACTGGCGCTCGCGGTTCAACTGTGACCTTCACGCAACGCGGTATTGGTGACGTTTTGGTAACTTGGGAAAACGAAGCTGAATTGGTTTTCCGCGAAGTTGGTCGTGATAAATTTGAAGTTGTGGCGCCACCGTACTCAATCAAAGCAGAACCACCAGTGGCGATTGTAGACAAAAACGTCGACAAAAAAGGCACGCGTAAAGTAGCCACCGAATACCTAAATTACCTGTATTCAAAAGAAGGTCAGGAAATCGCGGCACAAAACTACTATCGCCCATTGGACAAAGATATCTACGCCAAATACGCCAAGCAATTCCCAAATATCAAGTTGTTTGATATCGATGATGTCTTTGGGGGTTGGGCAAAAGCGCAAAAAACGCACTTTAGCGATGGCGGTGTTTTTGACCAGATTTACAGCGCAGGCAAATAAGCTCCCGCTTGTGAGGGGGCCGTACGAAGCGTCATCTCAGTGGTGCGATCGGCGGCAACCCTTCCGCGTGTAGGCTCGACCTGCTCGAGCCTATTATACTCGCCACGGTATCTGCCTAAACCCAAAATATCATCTTGCTTTAGACAATATACCCCTCTGCAAAATGCTCAACTTGAGCACCACGGCGGCCACAGTGATCCTTGGGCGCGCCATGCGAAGGAGTTGCCATGAATTGGCCCCAGTTACACCCTACCGAACGCCTTCCAGTACCTCCTGAAATTGCCCGTGATTGGCCTGAGAGTTTATTTCAGGTGGACTCCCTGCGTGGCATTCTAGTCAAGGCGCTTGGCTCAACCCTAGCCTCCGCTTTTCAGCCGATAGTCGATCGCAGTAATCACCACTTTGCCGATGAGGCGCTGCTGCGCGCGTCGGTGCGGGATAAGGCTATCTCTCCGCCTCAAGCGTTTGCTGCGGCTCGGCAGGGTCATAAATTAGTCGCATTTGATCGCCTGTGCCGTACTCTGCATGTCATGAATTACGGTAGTTATGCGGCATCCAACCGGCTGCTGTTTCTGAATGTGCATCCAGAATTACTGGTCGAGATCAGCGATCACGGCGCGTACTTTGAGCAAATTCTCAATAGCCTCGGCTTTGGACCCAATCAGGTTGTACTCGAGTTACTTGAAAACGAAGCTGTCGCCATTGATGCCACCGCGATTAGTCGCGCGGTTAAAAACTATCGCGCCAAAGGATACCGAATTGCGCTGGATGACTTTGGTCACGGCATGGCGAATCTAGATCGGCTCTGGTTGCTCGAGCCAGATTTCGTCAAGCTCGACCGGCATATTTTACGGCTGGCAGGCGAGCAGGATAAAGCTCGGTTAGGTTATTCAAAGTTGGTCTCCTTATTGCATGACGCTGGCAGCCAAGTTATCGCAGAAGGTGTAGAAACGCAGCGCGAAAAAGACATCGCCCTTGATAGTGGCGTCGATGGCTTGCAGGGATTTTTCCTGGGCCACCCCAGTTACCGCCCAGTCTAGAGAGAAAAAATGCACACAATTGAATCATGGCTCAATGCGGGTAAGCGCATTTTAATTGCACCGGGCTGGAATAATTCGCCTGCCGGGCACTGGCAAAGCGAATGGCAGCAACAATTTCCGCGCTTTGAGCGAATAGAGCAAGACGATTGGCTCCACCCTAAAGCTGCTGACTGGGTGCGCCGGTTTGAGCAAACCATTCAATCGAGCTACGCACCCGTTATCATTGTTGCGCATAGTTTGGCTTGCGCCACCTTGGCTCACTGGGCTGCTCTGTATGGTGCTAATAGCCCCGTTCAGGCTGTGCTATTGGTTGCGCCGGCCGATGTAATGCGCCCTGAAGCCCCCGATGAGTTCCAAGGCTTTATGCCACTACCATCAATTGCCTTGCCATTTCCTAGCTGGGTAATTGCGAGTGACAACGACCCGAGCTGCAGTGTTGATCGGGCAACGCAGTTGGCACAAATTTGGCGCAGCAAATTGCACTGGGTCGAAAACGGCGGGCATATCAATATTGACTCAGGCCACGGGGAATGGCCCGAAGGTTTGGCGTATTTATCGGCCTTAATCTCCAAAACCCTAGAGCTGGAATTAAATCTAGAGCTCGACTTTAGCTAAGCTCCTCTTGTACACCCCATCTGGGCTGTTCATGCCCAGATGGGCTAGCCACCACTTCCTTTCTGTATGCTTATTATTCAATTTGGAAATATAGTAAATGATCAAAAGTTCTTTTGATTATTTATTGCTAAGCCACATAATTGCTCCCGATGTGATCGGCTTATTGTTATAGCAAGCTAGTCGACACCAACTTACGCACATCCCTTGGCTTTACGATCAGACAAATCCTGATTTTTTAGTAGATAAAGCCAGCCTGATACTGCGTGATGCATATCTATTTACTGATCAGGAGCCCGAATATGAATGCCAAACTCATTATTCCGGATGCTTTTAGCACGCAAAACCGCGAGGCATTTCTGCCTAATGATGACGGTAATAGCGACAAACACTGGGGCTTAGCCGAAGTGGTGAGTGGTTTACGCCAATCGCGCGAGCACACCAAAAAAATCCGTTACCAGGGTCGAGTGCGCGAACTGCCATCACGGGAAGTCATGCAGCAAATCCTAGATGGACTGGCGGCGGCCCTGTTCCCTACTCACTATGGTCGGCCGGATCTGAATGACGAAAGCATCGATCATTTTGTTGGCAGCACCTTGCATGCATGCCTGACGCAATTAGCCGAACAGATTCGCCGCAGCCTGTTGTTTAGTGCGGAGCGTAGTAAAACCTTTGACCACAATTTAAAGCAAATTGCCGATGGCATTACCCAAAGTTTTGCCAGCCAGCTACCGGATATCCGCGCATTTCTGGTCGGGGACTTATATGCTGCTCAGCAAGGCGACCCAGCGGCCAATAGCATTTCTGAAATTTTGCTGTGCTACCCCGGATTTCGCGCCATCTTAAGCTATCGCCTTGCGCACACCCTGTATTTGCTAGGGGCACCATTTTTGGCGCGGATTATTTCCAATCTGGCCTATGCCACCACCGGCATTGATATTCACCCCGGTGCCCGCATCGGTAGCGAATTTTTTATCGACCATGGCAGCGGCGTTGTGATTGGCGAAACTAGCATTATTGGTGAACGGGTTCGCATCTATCAGGCTGTGACTTTGGGATCGAAAAGCTTCCCTGCCGATGAAAACGGTCACTTAATCAAAGGCAATGCCCGCCATCCGATTGTTGAAGACGATGTGGTGATTTATGCCGGCGCGACGATTTTAGGTCGTATCACTATCGGCAAAGGCTCGGTCATCGGCGGCAATGTTTGGCTAACTCAATCGGTGCCAGCACACAGCCATATTTCACAAGCCAGTAATCGCAATAGCTAAGGCTTGGCTGCAGGCCGCGTTGCAAAAAGCATACTCAGTATTATATTTTTCACTCGCTCAAAGGAGCATTAAGTCATGACCACCGAACATCAAACGGCCTTAGGTGATGTAGCCGCACGGCAGCTTGCCATTGCGACTCGCACCGTACCACAGCTTACATCGATCACCCCACGCTGGCTGACCCACCTGCTGAACTGGGTGCCGGTGGAAGCGGGTATTTACCGCGTTAACAAAGTAAAAGACGCCAGCAGCGTTGAAGTGGATTGCTCGGCACGTGATGAGCGCGTATTGCCAAATACTTTCGTCGATTACATCGAAAATCCACGCGAGTATTTGCTGTCCGCAGTGAATACGGTGCTAGATGTACATACCCGCGTTTCTGATCTGTACAGCAAGCCGTACAACCAGATCAGCGAACAGCTTCGTTTGACCATTGAAACTGTGAAAGAGCGCCAAGAGAGCGAGCTGATTAACAATAAAGAATACGGCCTCTTGCACAGCATCGCGCCAAGCCAGCGCATTAAAACGCGTACTGGCGCGCCAACGCCAGATGATCTGGACGAGCTGATTTCAAAGGTATGGAAAGAGCCAGGCTTCTTCCTGCTGCACCCTTTGGCCATTGCCGCCTTTGGTCGTGAGTGCACGCGCCGTGGGGTACCCCCACCGACTGTATCGCTGTTCGGCTCGCAATTCCTGACTTGGCGCGGCATACCCCTATTCCCGTCTGACAAGTTGCCAATCGAAAACGGCAAATCGAAAATCTTGTTGATTCGCACTGGTGAAAGCCGTCAGGGCGTGGTGGGTCTGTATCAGCCGGACTTGCCAGGCCAGCAAAGCCCAGGTTTGTCGGTGCGCTTTATGGGCATTAACCACAAGGCTATCGCCTCATACTTGGTATCACTGTATTGCTCGTTGGCCGTGCTGACCGATGACGCGATTGCAGTGCTCGAAGACGTAGAAATCGGTAAATACCATGAGTACAAGTGAGCTTCATCCATCCAATGTGGGCGATCTCAGTGATGTGAGCAATCTGACGCCGTGGCTGGAGCAATTGGCCAATGAGCTATTCAGTGCTGTACCGGGGCAAAGCGTGGGCGTCAACCAACTGGGCAGCTTGCCTCAGGGTGGTGATCGCGCAGGCTTTAATCCGGCCGTAGCCTCGGCTACGCCAGCGATTACGACACCACCACCACTGAGTGTGCCTGAGCAACGGCTCGACAGCCCGTACAGCAGTGATGCGTTAAATTTGCACGCAAAACAATCGAGCTTGCACAGCAGCGGCGTTAACCCAGCGGATTTCGGTTTGCCCGATGAAGCTCAACTGCGCCAATTATTGGCACCGCGTTTAGGCGCTAGCCCGATCAGCGCGGCAGAGCATGGGCAGGCCGCAGTGCCTAGCAGCTTTGGATCGAGTTTTTATTTCCTCGATTACGCCCAGCCAGCCGGCCCTGCCGGCATTCAAGTGCCTGGTTTGCATGCCGATCCGTTTCAAGCGCGTCACGGCCAGCCACAGCAAGGCTTGTCCAGTATTGCTCGGCCACCGTTAGACCCACATTTGTTGCGCAAGGATTTTCCGATCTTGCGTGAGCGGGTTAGCGGCGGCAAGCAACTGATCTGGCTCGATAACGCAGCGACCACGCAAAAGCCACAAGCGGTGATCGACCGGATTAGCCACTTTTACGAGCACGAAAACTCAAACATTCACCGCGCAGCGCATGAGCTGGCAGCACGTTCGACTGATGCCTATGAGGGCGCGCGCGAATCGGTACGGCGCTTTTTAAATGCTAAGTCGACGAATGAAATCGTGTTTGTGCGTGGTACGACCGAGGCGATCAATCTGGTCGCCAAGTCGTGGGGCGAAGCCAATATCGGCAAAGGTGATGAGATCATCATTAGCTGGCTGGAGCATCACGCGAATATCGTGCCATGGCAGCAACTCGTTGCGAAAACTGGGGCGGTATTGCGGGTGATTCCGGTCAATGACAACGGTGAATTGTTGCTCGACGAATATGCCAAATTGCTCAGCCCGCGCACCAAGCTGGTGTCATTCACTCAGGTATCTAATGCCTTGGGCACAATTACGCCAGCCAAGCGGATTATCGAGCTGGCACATCAAGCCGGTGCGAAAGTGCTGCTCGATGGCGCGCAATCGGTGTCGCATCTGCGTGCTGATGTACAAGCACTCGATTGCGACTGGTTTGTGTTTTCAGGCCACAAGGTATTCGGGCCGACGGGCATTGGTGTGCTGTATGGCAAAGAAGCTTTGCTAAACGAAACGCCACCATGGCAAGGCGGCGGCAATATGATCGAGGACGTCACGTTTGAAAACACTCGTTTTCACGCTGCGCCGTTCCGCTTTGAAGCGGGTACCGGCAATATCGCTGATGCAGTAGGCCTCGGAGCTGCACTTGATTACGTGCAGCGTATCGGCATCGACAATATTGCGGCTTACGAGCATCAGCTTCTGGTCTATGGCACACGTTTGCTCAGCAATATTCCTGGCCTGCGCATTATTGGCACGGCACAGGAAAAAGCCGGCGTGTTGTCATTCGTACTGGATGGTTTCGAGACTACCAAGGTTGGCGCTTTGCTTAATCAGGAAGGTATTGCAGTGCGCTCGGGCCATCATTGCGCACAGCCGATCTTGCGCCGTTTTGGTCTGGAAGCGACGGTACGTCCTTCGCTGGCGTTTTATAACACCTGCAGCGATCTGGACGCGCTGGCAACGGCGCTCTTGAAGATCAAAAGTAGCAAAAACGCACTCTAAAATCACGCCCTCCGCACCAGCGGAGGGCGTTTTTCATGGAGCATGAAGATGAGCACGCAACAAGGTCCTGCAGCCACTGACTTTGATGGCTGTTATGCGCCACTCACCAACAGGCAGATCAACGCATTAAAAAATCACTTGGATCGCGAGTCCTTTACCCCCCAAGATGTAGCTGCGATTAGTTATCGCCATCTGCTACATATCTCAGGTTTAGGCGAGAAAAGTATTTATTTAATCCGCAGTTGGTTGCAACAATATGGCTTGGATTTACATATACCTGCCAGCAAACAGCACAAAGTCTCGCGCAGCGATAAACAACTGGCTAAAGCCAAAGAAATACTAAATAAATACGGATATGCGCTACTAGCACCGGAAGAACAGCAACATCATTAGGGCGCCAACTGTCGATCGGCGACAATAAGAAGAACAAACCCGCAACACATGATATTAACTAGAGGGTATACCAATGAACATCAGATTAAATTTGGCCTTGGCTAGCATACTACTTAGCGGTATTTCTTATGGCAAAGCCTTAACCGTTTGCACCGAAGCCAGCCCCGATGGCTTTGACGTAGTTCAATACAACTCATTAACCAATACCAATGCAGCAGCAGACACTATATATAACCGCTTGGTCGAGTACGATGCCAGCACCGGTAAATTAGTGCCTAGCTTGGCACAACAATGGCAAGTTAGCGCTGATGGCTTGCAATACACCTTCAAGCTGCGTCCCAATGTGGCGTTTCAACGCACTGATTATTTCCAGCCAACACGTCCGTTAAATGCGGATGATGTAATCTTTAGCTTTCAGCGCATGCTCGACCCTAATCATCCATGGTATGGCAGCGCGCCCAATGGTTACCCGCATGCGCAATCGTTCGGGCTAGCCAAGCTGGTGGCCCAAATCAAAAAGCTAGACAACAACACTATACAATTTGTACTAAACCAAGCCGATGCAACTTTTTTACCGCTGCTAAGCATGGGTTTTGCGTCAATTTACTCCGCTCAATATGCGGCACAGCTACAAGCCAGTAACCAGCAAGCCGATTTCAATACCAAGCCAATCGGGACCGGGCCATATATATTACGCAGCTTCCAAAAAGATGCGGTGATTCGTTACGATGCGCACCCCAATTACTTTGGCGGCAAAGCAAAATCCGATAAATTAATCTACGCCATCACCACTGACCCAGTGGTTCGGGTGCAAAAAGTCAAAGCGGGTGAATGTCAGATTGCACTCGGGCCAAAACCACAGGAAATCAGCGCCGCTCAGCTAGATAAAAATCTGAAAGTGCTCAGCACACCAATGTTTGCCACGGCTTTTGTTGCGCTCAATACCCAGCACAAGCCATTTGATAGGGTTGAAGTTCGCCAAGCGCTCAAACTGGCTTTTGATCAGAAAACTTATCTAAGCCAAGTATTTCAAGGCACAGCCACCGCGGCCAACAGCCCCCTGCCTCCGAGCACTTGGAGTTATCTGGCCGATAAAAGCTATAGCTACAACCCTACTAAGGCCAAAGAACTGCTCACCAAAGCCGGTTTCCCAAATGGTTTTGACACCACGATCTGGATTCGCCCTGCGGGTAGTACACTCAACCCCAACCCGCGTTTAGGTGGCGAGTTACTGCAGGCGGATCTCGCAAAAATTGGCATTCGTGCCGAGCTGAAAACCATCGAATGGGGGGAGTTAATCAAGCGCGCCAAAGCGGGCGAACATGACATCCTGTTTATGGGCTGGAGTGGTGACAATGGCGACCCGGATAATTTCTTAACGCCACAGTTTGCTTGCGCCTCGGTCGAATCGGGCTTGAATTTTGCCCGTTTTTGCCAACCCAAGCTCGACGAGCTAATTCGCAAAGGCAAAACCAGCGCCAATTTAGCTGACCGCACCAAGCAATATCAAGCTGCGCAACAGCTCATTGCCCAGCAAGCACTTTGGATTCCGCTAGCGCATCCCCTCACTTCAGTCATTACTACTCCTAAAGTCAGTGGCTATGTGGTCAACCCGTTTGGCCGCCAGAACTGGCTCAACGTTAGCAGCAAGTAACTGCAGAGAAAATAAAAGCCCGGTAAAACCGGGCTTTTATTTTGAGAAGCTCACTTACTAATGTAGACGGGGATTGATTTTTACCGCCCCTATTTTTTCAAGCGATCGAGTCAAGTCGCAGGTTGAGCGGCGGCAGGCAACAAAACGCACATTTTTTTTCTGCGCAATATCACGGTAATTGCGCATCGCGTTATGGTTTAGGAAATCCGTAAACAGAATCACCACATCCATGCCGTTAATATGGCTGGGGCTGCGCTGATGTGATGGATTTCTACCACTGAGGTGATGTCCAATTGTGATGCCGAATTCTGCTAACGTGAGCGGAATGCTGCCTAGACGGTCTGCGCCAACAATCAATGCCTGCATAAGATACCCCTGAGAGTGAAGTTTTATTGCTAGGCTAACACGCCCTTAATATTTCAATTAATTATATTTTATGATTTTTATATTCTTTTTAGGAATATGTTGCCTGAGTAAATATGGAATATTAAAATAATATTAAAGTATTAGAGGATATAACAAAACTGCAATATAGTTCATCCCATGCAAGGGCTGTTGCAGCCCAGTCATATATTTACTGCACCCTACAGAGGATAGAACATGAAAAAAACCTACCTGCTCACTGCACTGCTGTCGGCACTTGCTTTTAACGCCCACGCATTAAGCTTGGATGTGCGCGGCCAGTATAAAACCGAAAGTGAAAAATACGAATCGCGTTTTTTGCTAAGCCATGAAGCTAGCAACGGCATTGGCGGCAGCGCTGAGTACACAGTGAATAACACTAGCAAAGCAGGCGAAGGTGCTGATCAGGCGCTGTGGGACAACACAGAATTTGCTGTTTGGTACAAATATAAATTAAATGATACGGTTACCATTGTACCGAGCACTTTATTTCAGCACACCAAAACCAAAGGTGATTACCTGAAAGCTGGCTTGCAAGCAAACTGGGCATTCGCTCCTACTTGGCGTCTTGATGGTCGTGTCCGCTATGAATATAAGCAACGTGAAACTAAAGACATCAATAAAAAATTGGATAACGACAGCACTACCCGTACCGAGTTGTGGCTACGTAAATCAGTCAACAGCGAAATTGACACCTACTACAACTTCCGCTGGGATCGCAAACTGGCTGATTTCCAATATCCAGACCAAGGCAGCAACTACTACGAGCACAATGTTGGTGCCAGCTACAAGATCAACAGTACCTTCAAGCCATTCGTAGAGGTTGGTTTTATTCCTGATGCGCTGGTGAAAAATAAAGAGTTGACAGATGACTGGCGCATCCGTGTTGGTACGGTAATTAATTTCTAAGCTTTGCAGACATCACGCGCTTGAAATTTTAGCCCCTTGCTTGCAAGGGGCTTCTTTTTCATCAAAACAAAATAGCTATATAGAAATAATTTTATATTCTTTGTTGCGTTAATTCTTCCTTGTTACAGTCTGAACCATACCAAAACAAGGAATATGACCATGGCCTTTTTCCGTACCCTCACGCTTGCTGTCGCAATCAGTGGTTTATCGAGTCTAGCGCAGGCTGAAACTACCTTGCTCAATGTCTCTTATGACGTAATGCGCGATTTTTACAAAGACTACAACCCCGCATTTGCAAAGTATTACGATGCAAAATTCAACGATAAAGTCACTGTTCAGCAATCGCACGGTGGCTCAAGCAAACAGGCGCGCTCGGTGATTGATGGTCTGGAAGCCGATGTGGTAACAATGAATATGTCGACCGACATTGATGCCATCGTGGAAAAAGGCAAGCAGATCAACCCAGGCTGGGATAAAAAATTCCCCAACGAAGCTGCGCCTTTTTCTAGCTTGCAAGTGCTGATTGTGCGCAAGGGTAACCCCAAAGGCATCAAAGATTGGAACGATTTAACCAAGCCTAACGTTGGTGTCATCGTTCCAAATCCGAAAACGAGCGGTAATGGTCGCTATACCTTTCTAGCCGCTTGGGGCGCTGCACTGAAACAAAATGGCGGCAATGAGGCCAAAGCACGCGAATTCACCCAAGCCATTTTCGCCAACGTACCGGTGCTAGATGCCGGTGGTCGCGCAGCGACGACGACCTTCATGCAGCGCCAGATTGGCGACGTGCTGGTAACGTTTGAAAACGAAGCTGAAATGATCGCACGTGAATTTGGCCGCGGTAATTTTGAAGTTATTTACCCAAGCGTATCCATCGATGCCGACCTACCCGTCGCTGTGGTTGATAAAGTAGTCGACAAAAAAGGCAGCCGCAAAGCCGCCACTGAATACCTCAACTACTTGTGGAGCGAGCAAGGCCAGGAAATCGCTGCGCAAAACTACTTACGCCCGCGCAACACTGCCGTCACAGCTAAGTATGCCAAGCAATTTCCCGCCGTTAAATTATTTGGCGTGAATGATTTTGGTGGCCTGAAAGCGGCGCAGAAGAAGTTCTTTGATGATGGTGCTATTTACGACCAAATCGCTGCTGAGATTGCTAAGAAGAAATAAGCGCCGACGTATTGCCTTCTAGCCATTATTAATATTGACCTAGAAGGCAATACCCTGCTGACGATATATATCACAAGGTATCTGGAATGAAATTCAAACAAAGCAGTGTCTTGCCGGGCTTTAATCTTGCCCTCGGCTATAGCCTGCTCTATCTCTCGCTGATTGTGCTGCTACCGCTCTCGGCTCTGTTCGCCAAAACGATGGGGCTAGATTGGAGCAGTTTCTGGGCCACCGTGACCGAAGCGCGGGTTGTTGCCACGTATAAAGTCACCTTTGGCGCTTCGCTGATTGCGGCGCTGATTAACTTATTTGTGGGCTTGCTGATTGCTTGGGTGTTAGTGCGCTATCCGTTTCCGGGTAAACGCTTTATTGATGCGCTGGTAGATTTACCATTTGCATTGCCCACCGCCGTGGCCGGTATCGCGTTGGCGACGCTGTATGCCCCCAATGGCGTACTGGGTGAGCCACTCGAAAAAATCGGCATTAAGGTCGCTTTTACCCCATTAGGCATTGTGCTGGCACTCACCTTTATCACGCTGCCCTTTGTCGTGCGTACCGTGCAACCGGTACTCGAAGACATGGAGAAGGAGCTGGAAGAAGCAGCTTCTAGCTTGGGTGCGACGCGCTGGCAAATCTTTAGCAAGGTCATCTTGCCGACGATTTTTCCTGCGCTGCTCACTGGCTTTACGCTGGCTTTTGCGCGCGCGATTGGCGAGTTTGGCTCGGTAATTTTTATTGCTGGCAATATGCCGTTTAAGTCAGAAATTACCCCACTGATGATTATCTCCAAATTAGAGCAATACGATTATATGGGCGCGACCGCGATCGCAGTAGTGATGCTGGTGGTGTCATTTGGCCTGTTGCTACTCATTAATGGCCTGCAATGGTGGATGGCCAAACGCCTTGGGAGACGCAAATAATGAGCGGCGCCGTGAATGTAAATCATAAAGTAGTCACCACCGAGTCTGCGTGGGTGCGCTATAGCCTGACTGGTGTGGCTCTGCTGTTAATCGGCTTGCTGCTAATTGTGCCCTTACTATCGGTGTTTTACGAAGCGCTACATCAGGGCTGGTCACTGTATAAAGAGGCCTTGGTTGAAAGTGATGCCGTATCTGCCATCAAGTTGACCTTGATCGTGGCGGTGATTTCACTGCCTCTCAATTTGGTGTTTGGTGTTGCGGCAGCGTGGGCGATTGCTAAGTTTGATTTCAAGGGCAAAAGCATTTTAGTAACACTGATCGATTTGCCATTTGCCGTTTCCCCTGTTGTCGCAGGCTTGATCTATGTGCTGCTGTTTGGCGCACATGGCTGGTGGGGCGCTTGGTTAGCTGATCACGATATCAAAATCATTTTTGCCGTACCTGGCATTGTGCTCGCTACGATCTTTGTCACTTTCCCTTTTGTGGCGCGCGAATTAATTCCGCTGATGGAAGCGCAAGGCTCTGATGAAGAGCAAGCTGCACTGGTCTTGGGTGCTTCGGGTTGGCAAACCTTCTGGCATGTAACCTTGCCCAACATTAAATGGGGCTTGTTGTATGGCGTGATTTTGGCCAATGCCCGTGCAATGGGTGAGTTTGGTGCGGTATCGGTGGTTTCCGGCCATATTCGTGGCTTGACCAATACCATTCCGCTCCATGTCGAGATTCTGTACAACGAATACAACTTTGTCGCCGCCTTTGCTTGCGCCTCGATTTTGGCCTTGCTGGCCTTATTGACGCTGGCCTTGAAGAGCTATGTGGAATGGCGCACCGAACAGCAAGCGATTGAAGATCGCAAACATGCGACTGAGGAATAAACCATGAGTATCGAAATTCGTAATATCGTCAAAACCTTTGGCGAATTTAAAGCACTGAATAACCTGAGCCTGAATGTAGAGTCGGGTGAACTGGTCGCACTGCTCGGCCCATCAGGCTGCGGTAAAACATCCTTGCTGCGTGTGATTGCTGGCTTGGAAACCCCGGATTCTGGGCAAATTCTGTTTCATGGTGAAGATACTACCGAGCGGCATGTGCGTGAACGCCAAGTGGGCTTTGTATTTCAGCACTATGCCCTCTTCCGCCATATGACGGTATTTGAAAACGTCGCCTTTGGCCTGCGAGTTCGTCCGAAAGCAACCCGCCCATCGGATGCCGAAATCAAGCGCAAAGTCCATGATTTGCTGCAACTGGTGCAGCTCGACTGGTTAGCTGATCGCTACCCTGCGCAACTCTCTGGCGGCCAACGTCAGCGCATTGCCTTGGCGCGCGCATTGGCGGTTGAGCCTAAAGTCCTGCTACTCGATGAGCCATTTGGTGCGCTTGATACCAAAGTGCGTAAAGAATTGCGCCGCTGGCTGCGTCGCTTGCACGATGAAATTCATGTGACATCGGTGTTTGTAACGCACGACCAGGAAGAAGCACTGGAGGTCGCCGACCGCGTGGTGGTAATGAACAAAGGTCAGATCGAACAAATTGGCTCTCCGAGCGAGGTGTATGACACACCGGCCAGCCCGTTTGTTTACCAGTTCCTCGGCGACGTAAATCTATTCCAATCACGTGTACACGAAGGCTGGGCGCAAGTGGGTAGCGCTAAGTTTGCCGCCAGCGAGGCGAGTGAACACGCCACGGTGTATGTGCGCCCGCATGAGATCGACTTGAGCCGGATTGCCACGCCAGGTGCCATTAGTGGCACGATCACTCACATCCGCTTGCTTGGCGCCACCGTGCGTCTCGAAGTCGAAGTGCCAGATCATGATGTGGTGGAAGTGGAATTAACCCGCGAGCGTCAGCAAGAAGGTGCTTGGCAAGTGGCAGAGACCGTGTATTTGATTCCTCGCGAAGCCAAGGTTTACGCTACGGTTTAAATTTTGGGCATAGTCACAACGGCAAAGCCACAGCGCTTTGCCGTTTTTCAAAATGAAGCGCTAGCTTGGATGCGTAATTTTGCAGCAATTGCGCCCCGACTCTTTAGCCAAATACAACTGCTTGTCGGCTAAATCGACCAGCCGATTCGCTTCGCTGAGTGAGCTTGGGCGGGCACTGGCGATGCCAATGCTAACGGTGATCGGCCCATTCGCTGGCGTGTGCAAAGGTAAGGCCATGATGCCCGCTTGAATTTTTTCAGCCACAAGCAGCGCCGAGGGGGCATCAGTTTGTCCAAGCAGCAATAAAAACTCCTCGCCACCGAATCGAATTGCCACATCATCCGGCCGATGAGCATTGGACTGGATTACGTCTGCTACTGCAATCAGGCACTGATCTCCGGCCAAATGACCGAAGTAATCGTTATAGATTTTGAAATGATCAATATCGATCATTAGCACGCTCATGCCTGTGTGATAGCGTTGGTTGTGAAGCCACTGCCGATGCGATTCTTGCAGAAAAAGCCGCCGATTCCCCAAGCCTGTTAAGGGGTCGTGCAGTGACAACTCTTCTACTTTTTCTTCGATTAATTTGCGATCAGTAATATTGTGATGAGAAATTACGCACAGCGGTGTGGATGGGATTATCGCTACATGCATCATAAACCAGCGCCGCATTGTTGGGCTGTGACAGGGGTATTCCAAATAGGCCTCATCACGCAGCCCAGATATTACGTCCTCAATTAAATTGGCGGCTTGCAAACCCTCATCAGTGCTGCCGATTTTGCAGGCCGCCAAATAATTGTTGCCTTCCCATTCATAATCTGCGGACATGCCATTGCTGCTTGCGAAATCACGCCACGCCTGATTGACGTAGCAAATTGCCCCGTTTGCATCAATCACTGCTATCTGTGCTTGCAATGCATCCAGAATTTGACTGCATGAAATATCCATCAGGATGGCTCAGCCCGATAAGCGATTACTTCAGCATGACCCGTGATCTAGTTCTGGCAATTTGAAATAGGCAATTCTTGTCGTAGCTCAAACAAGTGGTAGCAATAAGAATCAATTTCACCTAAGTAAAACGACGACTAAACACACTCAGTAATTGCTTAATATTAAAAACAATTCTCATTTTTCTAGATTCAAGTACAAAATAAAAAATGACATGAAATTCAAATTTAGCTTAAATATCAATTGCTTCCATAATATTAATGCAAGCTTACCTAGATAGCAATGGAGTTAAGCGCTGCATCGCTTGCTGCAATGTTGCGCTGGGGCAGCCAAAGTTGATTCGAACCCAACCCGGAAAACCAAAATCAGCACCATCCGATAAACCGACGCCATGCGCCTCGAAGATCGGCAAGGGATTGGTGGGATGGATATCGCGAGCATCGATCCATGCCAAGTAGGTGGCTTCAGGGAAGGTGATTCGTAAGCGCGAACCAGCAAAGGCGTCGGCGAGTAACTGGCGATTGATTCGCAAGGTGGCGATTAGCTCGGCGTGCCAAGTACTCTCATCGCGATATGCCGCTTCGGCACCAATATAGCCGAGCAGATTAACTGAAGGCACTAGACCGGCCATTTCACGGCGGAATCGGGCTCGCAGCGCGGGATTGGGAATGACGGCAAAGGCGCAGCCCAAGCCGGGTAAATTCCAGGTCTTTGACGGCGCGTACAGCGTGATTGTTTGCTGGGCAAACTCAGCATCGAGTGCCGCAAACGGTAAATGGGTCAAACCCTCATCGAGCAGTAAATCGCAGTGTATCTCGTCCGAGCAAACAATCAGCTTATGCTTGCGGGCAATACCCAGCAGGGTATTTAGCTCGTCGCGGTTCCACGCCCGCCCCACCGGATTATGCGGGTGGCACAGCAATAGCAGTTTGGTTTGCGGCGTAATCGCCGCCTCAAAGGCGGCAAAGTCCCATTCCCAGCGACCATCCTGCCCCTCTACCAACGGCACGGTAATCAGCTCACGGCTCGATAAACTGGGGGCGCGCAAAAATGGCGGATACACCGGCGTGGCAGTAATCACCGCGTCCCCCGCCTGCCCTGCCGCTCGGCACGCTAGATTGAGCCCCTGTACCAAGCCGGGCAGCCAAACGATCCAGTCGGCGGCAATCTCCCACTGATAGTGGCGACGAGCATATTGCTGTACCGCCTCAACCAGCGAATCTGGTGGATTGGTGTAGCCCAGTACGCCGTGATCAATACGCTGATGCAAGGCGGCTAATACGGAATCGGGCGCAGCAAAATCCATATCGGCCACCCACAGCGGCAAGACATCCTGCCCGCGATATTTATCCCACTTCACACTCGCTGTGCCGCTGCGATCGATGATGTTATCAAAACTCATGCTCATTCCTTGTTCGGCACTATCGCGCCTACTTTATTGCTATTTGTATTTACTCAGCGCAGCGCGCTCAGCCTATCAGGCTAAAGCTCAAGCCAGTGCCTGTGCCAAATCAGCCAGCAAATCATCGAGTGCTTCAATCCCCACCGAGAGGCGCAATAATGTATCGCTGACCCCCAAGCGTTCGCGCTCGGCCACGCTTAAATTGGCGTGCGTTTGAATTTCTGGCACAGTAATTAGGCTTTCTACCCCACCAAGACTTTCGGCGTATGAGATCAATTGCAGCCGGGAAATAATCTGCTCCACTAAGGCGGTATCAGTAACCGCAAATGACAACACCGCGCCAAAGCCAGACGAAAACTGCTGAATTTTCTGATGCTGGCTATCGCTCGGCAAGCCGGGAAACAACACGTAGCGCACCCCAGTTTGCTGCTGCAAAAATTGCGCAATGGCCAGCGCATTAGCTTGCTGCGCAGCCAGCCGCAGAGCCAGCGTTTTCATCCCGCGCATAGTCAGCCATGCATCCTGCGCGCCCAAAGTTGCGCCAATCGCATTTTGCAAATAGCCCACGCGCGCGGCCAATTCTGGCTCACGCACGGCCAGCAAGCCAGCAATCGTGTCGTTATGCCCGGCGATAAATTTCGAGGCCGAATGAATGACCACATCCGCGCCTTGCTCTAGCGGCCGAAACCAATATGGCGTTAAAAACGTGTTATCGACCAAGAGCAACAGATCGTGCTGCTGTTTCAAGGCCAGCAGCGCGGCAAAGTCGGGCACTTGCAAGCAAGGATTGGAAACCGATTCAATTAAAATGGCTTTGGTTTGGGGGGTAATGGCAGCAGCATAAGCCCCTGCCTCATATACAGGCACATACGTCACCGAAATACCAAAGCGCGCAAAGATTTGATCGAGCAAGCGGTAAGTGCCGCCATAACAGCCCTCAGATACGATTAGGTGATCGCCTTGGCTAAATAAACTAAACAAGGTCGATAAGGCGGCCAGACCACTGGCAAAAGCAAACGCCGCGCTGCCGCCCTCAGCCCGCGCAATCGCTTGTTCGAGCGCAAGGCGGGTTGGATTTGCAGATCGGCTGTAATCAAAGCCAGTGCTTTGGCCAATAGCCGGATGCGCAAAAGTGGCTGTTTGATAAATCGGCGTACTAATTGCGCCGGTTTGCGGGTCGGTTTGTAGCCCAGCATGGGCAAATTGGGTGGCTAATTGCATGCATTAATCTCCTAGCTGGGCTTGACCAGCAAACGCTGACCCAGAGCTTGCACGGCGCTGCACAGCAGCAGATAAACCAGTGCGATAAAGCCGAATACTTCAAGAGGATATACTTGCTCGCGGCTATTAACTTGATTGGCGACAAAGGTAAATTCCGCCACGCCCACAATATACGCCAGCGAGGTGTCTTTCACTAAAGTGACCCATTGGTTTACAAACGAAGGCTGCACTATTCGTAACGCTTGCGGCAACACGACCCAGCGCAAAGTTTGCCGCTGGCTTAAACCACTTGCCTGCGCAGCCTCCCATTGCCCGGCCGGAACCGCCGCAATCCCCGCCGCCATGGCGTAGGCCAGATAAGCTCCCGACACCAAGGCCAGCGCCGCGATCACGGTCAGTACCCCGGGTACATCGATTCCAAACACAATCGGCAATAGAAAAAAACACCAGAACATCAGTAGCAGCACCGGTATGGCGCGTAAAACCTCGCAAACTGACTGCAAGAGCCGATGTATATGCCCAGAGGTCAATGTTAAAGATAGCCCCCAGCCTATACCCAGTAGGGTAGCCAGAATACCCGCCCCTACTGCCAACAAGAGTGTTAGCAGCAGACCGCCCAGTGGGCCATACGGATAGGCACCGACCAAGAAAAACAGCCAGTTATCACTAATGACAGTCCAGTTCATGTTGGCCACCCCGCTTGCCCGAGCCGATGACCAATTCGCTGTAGCGCGATAATCACGACCACATACAAGACACTAGCGACGGCAAATGTAGTGGCACACTGAATTTGGCCACCTGATTAGAGGTGCTATGCTGCACCTCGTAAGCAATTAGGTGACTCAATGAACAACAAAACCAGACCCACATTCACGCCTGAATTTCGCCTCGAATGCGCGCAGCTTGTGCTCGAGAAAGGCTATTCCGTTCGACAAGCCGCTCAGGCAATGAACGTCGGTAAATCGACCATGGATAAATGGGTACGACAATTGCGCGAAGAGCGCGCCGGTGTGATGCCCAAGGCGATGCCAATGACGCCAGACCAACTCAGAATCCGTGAATTAGAAAAGCGCCTCAAGCAGGTCGAGCTTGAGAAAGAAATATTAAAAAAGGCTACCGCTCTCTTGATGTCGGACTCGCTGAACAATTCACGATAATTGCTCAGCTCAAGCAGAGCTACGCTGTGGCACAGTTGTGTCGTACGTTTGAAGTCCATCGCAGCAGCTTTAAAGCCTGGAAGCACACTAAGCCAATTAGGCCAGAGCAGGTACAGCGCTTAAGCAAAGTACGTGAGTTGTTTAACGCCAGCAATGGCTCAGCGGGCTCGCGCAGCATTGCGACTATGGCCAGTGCACAAGGTGTCCAGATGAGTCGTTATCTGGCGGCCAAGTGCATGAAGCAGCTTGGGTTTAGCAGTTGCCAGCAGCCTAGTCATGCGTACAAAAAGACGGGGGGCGAGCACATTGAAGTGCCCAATGTGTTGGCACGACAGTTTGCCGTGGTCGAACCCAACCAAGTGTGGTGCGGCGATGTGACCTATATCTGGCTTGGTAATCGGTGGGCGTATCTGGCGGTGGTGATGGATTTGTTCGCCAGAAAACCCATCGGCTGGGCGATGTCGCTCTCGCCAGATAGCGATTTAACCTGCAAAGCGCTCAGCCATGCGTTTGAATCCCGAGGCCGGCCTAAAGGGCTCATGTTCCATTCTGACCAAGGTAGCCATTACACCAGCATCAAGTTCAGGCAATTATTATGGCGATGCCAGATTCAGCAAAGCATGAGCCGACGCGGCAACTGCTGGGATAACAGCCCAATGGAACGCTTCTTCCGAAGCTTAAAAACGGAATGGGTACCAGAGGTCGGCTACAGCTCATTTGTGCAAGCTGAGCGGGAAATATTGGACTACATGCTGGGCTACTACAGCCAGCTGAGGCCACACCACCATAACGGTGGTTTGCCGCCCAACGAGGCTGAGCGCAGTTATTGGCTTGGCTATAACAATGTGGCCAAAATTAGTTGACCACTACACATGTTTATCAATTAAGGCTGTGGACATCAATGTGACGCTTAGAGTCTCAATGAACTAGTAATAAGCCACTATGTAATCATTTACGTGCAGTGATCAGGATGCTCACGCACGAAGTGTAAGTGTCTAGGAGTGATGGGGCGATTCAAATATAGCAAGACAGTGCTTGTTATCGATCTGCATTTCTCATTTTCTACCCTCAAAACATGTTTGCAGATTGGCTAGGGATTGCAATATGTGCAGTAGTACGGGTCTGCGTAGCCGCTGGCCTGCCAGCTAGCGTGGCCATAGCCGCAGTGTTCGCAACGCACGCCGCGCATTTTGAGTTGCTGGCTCGGGGTATTGCAGTCACTGCAGGCTAGGCCTGTCTCGCAAAAGCGCGCACCAAATCCCAATTGCTGACATTGCGGGCAAGCCGTTCGCACGCGGCGGGCTAATCTAGCCGCCAAATGCCGCAGCGTGCGCTGGCGCGGAGGGTGCAGATGCGCGCGCATATCGGTGGCGAGTTGAATTTGCTGTGCGCCAAGGCCTTGTAAATGCGCGAGCGCGTGTTCAATTTCAGCTGTAGCGCGCAGGCCTTTAAAACTTGGCACATTCAAATCGGCGGCATGCAGGGTTACCGCCAGCTTCGGCCAACCACAGCGCTCTAATTGCGGCGCAAGTTGCTCACTCGATTCAAGGCGCGTGGCGTAGTAAAACGGGGTGATGCGCGTTTTATGCTCGATCAGCACCAAGCCATTGTCGGCGTCGTCCCACATCATCCATTCCTGCGCCAAACCTAAGCTGGGAAAGATGGGGTGCTGGCTATATGCGCCTTCACTGGCGAGCATAATCGGGTTTGGAAAAAGTCGACGGCAGAGCGCAATTTTGGCGCGCAGCATTTCTATCGGTGTGCCGGGGCGTGGCACGTCACCACTAAAGGTGCCAAATTGATCGGTATCCAGATCGGGTGGGCTCCAAAGCTGGACACCTAGCAATTTGTGCATCGGCCGCGCAATCGCCGCAGCCTTGTCGTGGCGGCTGGCCACCACGACGAGCCGCCCTTCGTATTGACTCTTGGCCATTGCTACACTCATAGCCCCCAAACAGCTTGACCAATTGGCATTTAGAAATAGCCCTCGCGTTTTTTCTTTTCCATCGAGCCCACCTGATCTTTATCGAGCATGCGCCCTTCTCGCTCGCTGGATTTGCTTTGCAGCAATTCGGCGATGATTTCTTCGACCTTGGTCGCGGCGCTCAGCACCGCCCCCGTTTGCGGATAGCAACCCAGTGTGCGGCAACGTACCAAGCGCAGCGCCAAGCTCTGCCGCTCGGTTTCGCTTAAATACGGCCGTATGCGATCATCATCCAGAATAAAAGGTTGGCCCGTCGCGTCGCTAATCCACGTCATGCGTGGTTTGGCAAAGTACAGCGAAACCAGTTCAATGTTTTCTTTCAGGATGTAGTGCCAGATGTCGATTTCGGTCCAATTCGACAGAGGAAAAACCCGTACTGATTCGCCCGGATTAATTTGCGAGTTATACAGTTGCCATAACTCCGGGCGCTGGTTTTTCGGGTCCCACACCTGATGCGCATCACGCACGGAAAAAATCCGCTCTTTGGCGCGAGATTTTTCTTCATCGCGCCGCGCACCACCTAAAGCGGCATCGTATTGATGAATTTTGAGCGCTTGCTTAAGCGCTTGCGTTTTCATCAAATCGTTGTACTTGACCGAGCCTGATTCAACCGGATGCACGCCTTGCGCCAAAGCCTCTTGGTTAATGTAAACCTCAAGGTCGAGCTGGTTTTTGGCGACTAATTCGTCGCGAAACTTGGCCATCTCGGCAAATTCCCACGTGGTATCGATATGCAGCAGGGTAAAAGGCACCCGCCCGGGTGCGAATGCCTTTTTCGCCAAGTGCAGCATCACAGTTGAGTCTTTGCCGATGGAGTAAAACATGCACGGCTTTTCAAAGCTCGCAGCCACTTCACGCATAATGTGAATCGCCTCAGCTTCAAGCTGTTGCAAATTACTTAAGCTGCGCATAGCAGCTCCTTTGCGCTCTCAAGCGCTTGCCATTGACCTGCACGGTATTGCCAGATTTGTTGCTGCTCCACATCCCACTGGAACAGATACAGCCATTGATTGTTGATCAAATCTGCAACGGCTTGGTGCTTGGCGATGATCGCCGACATCGCTTCACGCGGCGCGGCGATGTACACACTGAGACGCAAGGGATGATGGCGCCAGTCTTGCCCGTCGTGAATTGATTGCATCGCCAAACCAATACGCAAATCGCCGCCATTGCCTTCAAATACGCCGCAATTGCCACCCACCACGTTGTGCAGCAATTTATTGCCACTACCGTATTTCAAATTGTCGGTCACTGAGGCGTAGTACTGCAGATTGATCCAGTTGGTGACGACCATCGGCGCAGTCATAATTAATTCGAGTACGCCAAATTCACTATCGTGCTGCCAATGGTAATCATGCAAAAAGCTGCGTCCTGCTAAATTGAGCGAACGCGTTAAAGCGCGTGGTGCCACGATAAATGACGCATTGTTGGCCAAACCCCATTCAGGGCGAACTTGTGCCCAATCGCGGGTTTTGCGTTCAAACAAGTGCGCCCACTCAACCGGATCTTGCGCCACAATCCCCACGCTCAGGGCGCGTTCTTTCTGGGCGTATTGTGTCGCCGCTGACAGCTGTTGTTGCCATGCCGCTTGCCCTGTAACCCCAAAGCACGTGATTTGATCGGTCGTCGTGTTATGCAGCGCGGCGACAAACTGGGTCTGCGCGGGGATTTCGATTCCGAGCAGGTTTAATTCCGCGCGCACCGCTGGCGTGTTGAGCACTTGAGCCAGTACTTTTACGTTGACTTCACCCGTTTGCCCGCCACAAGCACCGCAATCAAGACCAGCAGCATGGGGATTATTGGTCGAACTACTGCCATGGCCAACCAGTAACACGACTGGGGCAAAGCGCATGGTTAAGCCCATCGCCCGCAAAATGCCTGCGGCCAAACCCGCCAGCTCAATATCGCTCAGTAATTGACCATCACGGCTTAATTGCCATGGCCCGTCTAGATCAATTTGGTTAATGCTGTGTGCCGCTTTGCTCGGGAAGAAGGTGTTTTTGACCAAGCTCACAGCTCGGTACAAGCCCTTAGCTTCAACCAGACCAAAAGTCGCCGACGCCGCATCTTCAGCCTGTTTCGTCGCCACTCGCCCGTTTAATTGAGCTGCGACTACATTTTGCGCTGCGCTTGATCCGGCTTGCTCGGCGCGGATCGAGGCTTTGAGTAGCCCTGGCAACTGAGGCCGCTGGTACTGACTTCCCGCGACCGAGTATTCAATCGGCAAGCCAAAAAAGCCGGCAAAGCCCATGGTTTGGATGTTTTCGCTTTGCGCCTCGAGCGCACGACGCATTGGCTCTGAGCGCACATCGATGCAAAAAATCGCTTGCAGCTGAAGGTCCAATTTTAAATCTGTCTGCACTGGCGCAGTCGCATTCAGTAACTGAGTTTGCAACGGTTGCTGATAGCTATATTCCAGCGCACGTTGCCATACCCAGAGCAATTGCTGCTGCGCGTGCCAATCTTTTTCTAGGGTCGCAAATTGGACTATTTGCCGCTCGAAGCCGCGCTGGATATGATTTGACGCCAAGTTTTGCTGCCACAGCACCCAATCCCAAGCCATCCGAATCGCTAATAATTGCAGCAAACCGGTGTTGTTCTTGTTGGCAAACGCGTCTTGCCATGCGCCATACGCCAGCCACGATGCCCAGCCATGTACATCGAGCAAGAGGGCGTAGCAGTAATCGACAAACACAGAGTGCTGTTTATCATCCGCAAACAAGGTTTGATGCATCAATGCCAACACCTGTTCGGGCTGATCCGGCAAGGCCCTAAAGTGCTCGCTCAGCCCCGCCTCACCCATCAAAACTTCGATCCCACGATCTTGCCGCACGACCTCGAGCCATGCTGCGTACAAATCATGCTCGCCTGCACCATTGCGCTGCATTTGTGCTGGGTAGTGAAAGTAAAGAGCGGTGAATTGGCTGATTTGCTGCACGATTTCGTCACGCCATGGCATTTTGTGCGCGTGCTCAGGCTCTGCATCAAGAAAGTCGCATACATTGAGCCAATGGCGGTCAGTTTCCTTGCCCTTGAGGAAATCGATTAAGGCCTGTTCAGTTGAATTGACTCCCAATTCATCGGCGGCTTTGCGCAAATGCGCGGGTTTGATGGTGGTTTGCCATTGCCCAAGGTAGTAGGCTTTGGGCATTAATAAATGCACCCCGCCCAAGGCTTGTAAATTTGCGGCGACTTGGTCCATCGGCTGGCCGCGCATTTTCCACCATGGATTGACTGCGATCGATTGATCTAGCGGCCAAGCGGGAGCGATACGTTCACAAGCAAGCAACGCGGCATCGCGGATTTGAGCTACAGAGTTGTTGAGTGTGTGTACAGTCGTGATCATGATTTCACCTCGGTCAGACTCAAACGGGTTTGAACTGCATTTTTCGGTAGTGGTACTGCCCAAATTGCGTGGGTGATGCGGGTCGCCCATTCATCGAGATAAAATCCGGCATTGAGCGCGATAAACAGTTTGCGCATGGCTGGCGATTGTGCGCGGTACTGCAACAGCAACTGCAACATAAACAGCGCAACAAAGAGCACGCCGATCCACAGATCTGCACCGAGTACGTAGTGGTGCTCAACTTTTGGTAGCAGTAAGCCCATGCCTGTTTTTAATAGGTAGTAGCTCGCCAAAAGTGCCGCACTGAAGGCCAGCGTTTTGGCGATCGACAGGCTTTGGCGCTGATTCAAATGGTTGGCCAGCACAAAGGTGAGCGCTAAACCAATCAGTAACCATGGGCTGTATGGCGCTGGTAATCCGACGGTGAAGCCAATGACGAGCAAGAAACCCACCGACACCGCGCCGGCCCAAAGCCAGTTCGCTGCACTTACCAAACGAGGGTTGGTGTATTGCTTTTGCATAAACTCATCAACCGCTTGGCCTGAGTTGAGAAAGGCATACGCTTTGTAGCAAGAGTGAGCGAGCAAATGCAGCAGTGCTAACTCGTATAAACCCAAGGCGCACTCAACCAACATCAAACCCATTTGCGCTGTGGTAGACCACGCCAAACGCACCTTGATGCTAATCCGTGTTGTCATCACCAGTGCCGCGATCACGGTGGTCAAGCCAGCCACTACCAAGACCAGCCATTGTGCGAACTGGGCTTGGCTAAACAGTGGCGCAAAAGACAGCAGTAAAAAACCACCCAAATTGATAATCCCAGCGTGCATCAGCGCCGATACAGGCGTTGGCGACTCGACGATTTGAATCAGCCAACCGTGGAGTGGCAATTGCGCGCACTTGATCAACGCTGCCAAGCCCAGCAAGACGGCGGCTAGCTGTTGCTGAGCGTTCAGCTCAGCCGCTGGATAGGCGCTTAAAATCTCAGTGATCACTAACGTTTGGTGCTGCTGATACAGCAAGAAAAACGCCGCTGCGAGGCACAACTCGGCTAAGCGCGCAAAGATGAATTTCTTATGCGCCGCCAGTGCTGAGCGATTGCGCTCTGGGTAAAACATCAGTAACTGATGCATGCTCAGGCTAATGGCCACCCAGGCCGCGAAAAACACCAGCAAGTGATTGCTGCTGACGGTGAACATGACTGCCGAAACGGTCAGCAAAAACCAGCGTAAGAAGCGCTGGTTATCCTTGTCGGCGACAAAATTGGTTTTGGCATAATTGAGAACGATAAAGGCTATGAAACTGATCAAGCCGAGCATCGTGACGTTAAGTATTCCGGAGTTTAACCACTCGGCAGTACTTGCAAAGTCACCACTTAATAACACGACCAGCCACGATAACAAGGCTAAGAGCGTCGCAGTTCCCATCGCACATTGAGCAAATGCCCAGCGTGTGGATTGCCAACTCCAAGCGGCTGCCAGCATGGGTAGTGCCAGCACGGCAGGCAGAGAATAGGACAATAAAGTGCCTAGCTGCATGTTGATCTCCTTGTTGTTTTTGATGATGCGAGGAGTATCACATGGCTTTTGTTTTAATAAAAATAGATTAAAATTAACAAATTGTTTTATAAATGAGAACGTTTTGAGTCGACTTAACTACCATCATTTGGCTTATTTTTGGCATGTCGCCAAGCTAGGAAATTTAACCAAAGCTGCAGAGCAGCTGCATGTATCTCAGTCCGCGCTGTCCTCACAGATTTCACAGTTAGAGCACACGATGGGCGTTCAATTATTCTTACGCCAAGGTCGAAAGCTGGTGCTAACAGAAATTGGGCAGACGACTTTTTCATACGCTGAAGAGATTTTCCGCAAAGGGTCAGAGCTAGAATCACTATTGCAACACGGTGAACCAGCGGAAAAACGGGCTGTCAGAATTGGTATGTTAGCAACCATGTCGCGAAACTTTATTGAGAGCTTTGTCGAGCCATTAATTCAACAGCCAAATATCAAATACTCCTTGCATGCGCGAGGTCAGGCTCGCCTACTGACAGAGCTAGCGAACCACCAACTTGATATTGCATTGAGCAATATTGATGTGGGTGGCAATGATAACAACTTATGGCATTGCCAACTACTTGCTCGGCAGCCAGTCGCCATCATTGGGCACCCTGGCCTGGGTCTAGCCCCCGCCTTTTCCCACGATTATGCTCAGCAAAACTGGATTTTGCCTGATGAGGACAGCCCAATTCGCTCCGCTTTTGACGGCTTTTGCGCACTACACCAATTCAAACCGAGAATCGTGGCCGAAGCAGATGACATGGCCATGCTGCGGCTTTTGACTCGAGACAGTAATGCGATTGCAGTCATACCAGAGGTGGTGGTCAAGGATGAGCTTCAATCTGGGAAACTAAAACGATACCTAGTTTTGCCTAATATTTACGAGAATTTCTACGCGGTGACTGTTCAAAGACATTTCCCAAATCAAATTGTTGGGGACTTATTGCTAGATGCATTGAAGACTCATCGATAAAGTACTTTTGGGGCCGACTTTGATCGATTGCTTTGGCCGTCAACCGGACGCTTGATTTTTTACTCCAACATCTCCAAGCAATCCAAATTGAGTGCACCCTTTTTGAAAATGCGATGAGCACTTGGTGGTAGTGTGCAAAAAGGGTAAACCGCCCACATCTTAACGTTTGCAATCACACTCGCCAGCAAGGGATGGGTCGAAATCATGAACGAGCATTAAAGCCTCGGATTTTAGCTCAGTACAGTGCTTACACAAATTGCTCAATCGCTGATTTTCAGTGACCAGTTTGCGCAATTCCAACGCAATTTCTTTGCGTAATTCAATCGCGGCATTGGGCCCGAAAGTATATGACTCTAATTCGTTAGCTAATTCGATCGCTCGCATGTCACTCTCCACTGGCTGTAGCTTAAGTTGATTCCATTAAACGCTATTAAAATCAGTTGCATATAGATCTCGATCAAAGAAAAAGCGGCCTTTCGGCCGCTTTTGGTGAGATTAAAACTCATCCCACTGATCTTCTTCACCTGCCGAGATGTGTGGTGGTTTGGCGGCTGTTTTTTGTAGTTGAGCTGTTTTGCTGGCGATTTTGCTCGTTACTTTCGGTTTTTCTGCAATTCTGGCTGGCGTTTTTGCGATTGCGGGGTGGTGAACTGCATGCAAGCTACGATTGAGCTTGAATACGCTCACTGCCTCCGCAAGGTTTTGTGCTTGCTCTTCGAGTGACTCTGCAGCGGCGGAGGCCTCTTCTACCAGTGCCGCATTTTGCTGCGTCACTTCATCCATTTGAATGATGGCCTGATTAACCTGACCAATCCCCGAGCTTTGCTCAACAGATGCGGCTGAAATTTCTCCCATGATATCTGTTACACGTTTAATGCTGTTTTCGATTTCATTCATGGTCTCGCCAGCTTCTGCCACCAATTTTGCCCCACCTTCAACCTTACTGACTGAGTCGCTAATGAGGTTTTTGATCTCTTTTGCTGCAGATGCTGAGCGTTGGGCCAGATTTCTTACTTCTGAGGCAACGACCGCAAATCCTCTACCCTGCTCCCCAGCTCTTGCCGCTTCAACGGCAGCATTCAGCGCTAGAATGTTGGTTTGGAATGCGATGCCATCAATCACACTAATGATGTCAACGATTTTGCGCGATGACTCATTGATTGAACTCATCGTTTCAACGACGCGACCAACAACTTCGCCCCCTTTGGTTGCAACTTCGGATGATGATCTAGCTAGTTGGCTTGCTACTTGTGCGTTTTCTGCATTCTGTTTGACCGTGCTGGTTAGCTCTTCCATGCTAGAGGCGGTTTCTTCCAAGCTTGCCGCTTGTGATTCTGTCCGGCGCGACAGATCTGCATTCCCCTGCGCAATTTCTTTGGCTGCGGTATTGATTGAGGCACCTGAGTCTTGTATTTCACTAACTAGGCGCTGCAAATTCTCTACCGTGGCATTAACACCTTGCTTGGTTTCGCCAAACAATCCCGGATATTCTTTATTAATTGTCTGAGTCAAATCACCTGATGCCAGCGCATTGGCAACTCTAATCACATCTCGCAACCCTGTGTTGGTGACATCAGCGAGTTGATTGAGTAAATCTGAGAGGCGACGCGTGTATCCTTGTTTGTCGTTAAGATCAATTTTGATGCTAAAGTCGCCTTTATTTGCGGCAGACTCAACAATGTTTTCAATTTCAGCAACAATTTTCCGTAATGATTCAACTGTAGAATTGACGCCTTGTTTTGTTTGCCCGAATAAACCAGGATAATCTTTTACAATAGTCTGATTTAAATCACCTGCTGCTAATGCGTTTGATACACGCAGTACATCATTAAAGCCTATATCACACGTTTCAATTAATTGATTCAGATCCTGAATCATATCTTTGAACATATATTCATATTTATTAGCATCAGCCCGCTTACTAAAATCACCGCGTGACCCAGCTTCTGCGAGCAGTTTGACATCACTACTAATCCCAAGTAAGGATTTTTTCACTTGATCGAGTGCGGTGGTAATTTTTGCTTTATCACCTGGTAATTTATCCATGTCGGGTGTGAAATTGCCATGTGCATATTCCGACACCACCTCAACAATTTTCATTTTCACTGCTATGTGGGAATTAACTAGGGTATTAATATCCACCGCCATTTTGGCAAAACTACCGCGAAATAGATTGCTATCCATTTGTATCTTAATCCAGCCTTGTGCATGCTGCTCCGACATACGGCTTTGCTCGGACACAAAGGTTTTGATAGCGGTTTGCATTTGCTGCATTGCATACATTACGCTGACTTTATCGTTGGCTGGAATATTGACAGGGTAATCCATATCACCTGCAGCTACTGCTTGGGCTACGGCCGCCACTTCACCAGGCTCTGCGCCAAGTTGCTTCATCAATAGGTGCACAATTAGCCAACTTATAAAACAAGCCAATACTAACGCAGCGATACTTAAGCCTCCGATTAGATTTTTCGAAGCTTCAACCATTGATTCTGCTTCTTTACCTTCTTTGATCATCATCTCGGATTGGAAATCAATTAATGCTGATATTGACTTCATATAGGCAAGATTTGAATCTCGTAGGTCTGACATTAATACTGTTTTTGCGAGCTCTCTTTGGCTCGGGTCTTTGTATATGGTCAGGAATCTATCAAGCTGGGTAGCAAAAATTTGCCGCTTATCCGTAGTTTCTTTCAGTAATTGGATTCCTTTTTCACTTTTAATGGTTTTTTCCAATTTTTCGTATTCTGTGCTATTGGCTTTACGTGCCTCTGCAATGGTTACTAACTCGGCTTCAATTTTTTGTGGATCATTCCATAGCAGCAAATTTCGATTTGAGCGTGCAACTTGATTGAGGTTATCAATTAAAGCATTCGCGGTTACTGTTTTGGGGTAGCGATCATTGATGATGCGATTGATGCTATCATCAAGCTCACTTAGCCGCGTAAATGCTAGGAATCCAGTAATGAGCATGAGTAAAATAACAACGCCAAACCCCAGCCCCAACTGTGTTCGCACTTTTAGTGATTGTAGATTAGACACGATGATTTCTCCTTCGGCTTAAGCCGGAACACATTCAATTAATTGCAATTCATCAGAGGAAAGCAGGGTTTCGATATCGACCAGCGCAATCAGCCGCTGCTCAATGGTCGCTATACCGATGAGATAGCGAATATCGATAGCCCCCCTAGTTCTGGCGGCGGTTTAATGTGTTCAGGTATTACGCTCATTACATCGGATACAGCATCAACAACAATACCGATCAGACGCTCTTTGATACCTAGAATAATCACAACAGTTGTCGCCGTGTACTGGACATTTGCCAATCCAAATTGGATGCGCAAATCGACGATCGGCACAATGCTGCCGCGTAAATTAATAACGCCCTTGATGTGCTGCGGTAAGTTTGCCAGTGTAGTTACTGCTTCATAACCACGGATTTCTTGCACTTTGATAATGTCTAGTGCGTATTCTTGCTCGCCTAGGCTAAAAGTGAGTAAACCGTTGTGGCAAGCTGACTCCAGCGCGGTGCTGTTTTTGATGTCATGTTCCATACTCACCTCAAGCTTAGCGAACTGCGGGCCAAAAAAATGTGCAAACGCACATAAAAAGTCTAGACAATCCTGCGCAATATTCAACTTGATGTCAGATAAAAATTTAATCTACGTCATTTTCAAATAATAAATCTAGCAAGAAGCCCATTAAAAACCCGCTTTTTTGTTAAGCAGCTGTTTGGCGCACTTAAGAAAAGTGGCCTATCTTGAGTTGGTGTCTTTAGTCAATTTCAAGAAATAGGCTCATCACTATGCGTCGTTCCGTGGGGACAAGTCCAAGCTCGCAAGGCTGTTCAAATATATTTGAACGCCTGCAGCTGCACGCCGACGGAATGGTATATCGCTATCTGAATGATCCTGAATTAACTCTGGTTTACTGCAGTGCAGTATGCCGAGAATTAACGGGGTTCAATGCGGACGACTTGATTGGACGCTCATATCGATCCCTTAGATTTGGCGGATCAGCGGCTGAAAATCCCGAATTAGCCCTTTGCGAAATCAAGCCATCTCAGGAATATGTCCAACGCTATTTGCTTAAAGCAGAGGATGGAACTGTGGTGGAGGTGGTGGATTACGCCTATGGGGTATTTGATGCATCAGATAGATTAGTTGCCATCGAGGGGATACTTCTGGCTAGTGATGCAGCGATCGCCCCGCTACCCAACAGGCAAACTAGCACTACAGATCATGTGGCAATTATTAGGGTCGATTTGGATGGTCGTATTTTGGCTTGCGATGAAATTTTATTACATACCCTGGGGTACTATTCTAATGAAATCATTAATAGTAAATGGATTGAGCTATATACACCAACATGCCAAATCAATATTGAATCACACTTAGCTGACCCCACCCACTGTGCATCACAACCCCTGGTGCAATATTTAGTATCGCGAAACGGCAAGACTATTGCCGTGCAACAAAGCATTGAGCCCTTCCAAGAAAATGACACCTTTGGCTTTGTCATCAAAATATTGCTACCAGCTGCAATGGTATGGGCTGATGTCGATATTCATCAGCATCGCTTAGCGATGCTGATTGCAGCAATTAACTTACCCTGCGTGCTCAATACGCCTAATCAACGTATCACACATCTTAATGCCGCATTTACCGAGGCGTTTGGTTATACCGCAAGCGATATTCCAGACTTGCCGCATTGGTGGGAGCAGGCCTATCCAGATTTAAGTTATCGTGATTGGGTAACCAAAGAGTGGTTGTTGCATATTGAACACGCAAGCCAAACTGGCTCCGTATTTGAGCCTTTGCAGGTTCGGGTTCGCTGCAAGTCTGGGCAAGTAAAATCCGTCTCTGCGAGCGCAACGCCACTCGATGATGATTGGGGTGGAATACTATTAGTCACACTCACCGATTTAAGTGCGCATGAAATTCAGCAGCAGGAAAGATTGGAGCGCGAACTTCGCTACCACACCTTATTTGATAGCGCCAACATTTCACTATGGAATGAAGATTTAAGTGCCCTAATGCGCCGCTTAGAGCAGTTGCGTGAATCTGGTGTGAACGATTTGGCTGCGTATTTCGATAGCAATCCCGGTAGCTTATTTGAATTTATCGAGCTATTTAAAGTTGTCGACGTGAATCGAGCCACCGAACGGTTGTTTGGCGCCCCAAAGGCCGTATTACTGGCAGGAATTGGCCAGTTGTTCGGTCCCGGTGCATTAGATGTCTTACGGGCTGAATTACTCAGTTTTTGGGAGCGCAAGCCACACTTTAGCGCAGAAGTAAATCTGCTGACCGTGGATCGACGCCCAATACGTGCCATCGTTTCATTTCAAATTCCTCGCACCATTGAAGCCGCATCAACTGTGCCGGTGAGCATTCAAGATTTAAGTGTTACACAGGCTCTGCAGAATGAGCTGGCCTTACGTGGTGAAATACTCGAAAACATTCAACAGGGCGTGTATTTAATCCGTGCTTTAGACGGCGTTATTGTCTACATCAATCCAACCTTGACGGCGATTTTTGCTTGTGATGAGCAGTATCTACTGGGGAAACACTTTAGTGTGTTATGCGAGCCGGGTATGGCTTGCGAGGCTAGCACCGCTGAGATGGCGGCCAGCTTAAAAGCGACTGGGCACTGGAATGGTGAGCTACTTTGTCAGCGCAGTAACACGGGCGTATTCTGGGCGCACGTTACCATATCCAGCTTTAATGATGCGCAACATGGTTTGGTGTGGGTTTCTGTGCTGCGTGATATCGATGCCGAATATCAAACACTACGCGCATTGGCGGTTAGTAATCGACAGTTACTCGCAATTGCAAAAATCCAAGGCGACTTCATTGAGAATCAAAATGAGCGGGTGGCATTCGATACCGTTCTAGATCAAATTTGCCAAATTACCGAGAGTGCCTTTGGTTTTGCTGCAGAAGTGCTTCTGCATGCAGATGGCTCGCCGTATTTGCGCATCAATGCGCTAAGCGCACTAGGCGCTGACGCATCATTTTACGATCGATACGCTGTTTATCGTGAGCAGGGCCTTGAACTCCACCAGTTAGACCATGTACTGGGTATTCCACTGGTAAATAATGAGGTGTTAATTTGCAATCAGGTCGCAGCAAGCCAGTTTAGTGAACAAATATTGGCCGAGCACCCAAATCTTGAGCGTTTTATGGTCGTGCCTGTTTTGCAAGGTGGCCAAAGCATCGGCATGATCGGCGTGGCTAATCGCGCAAGTGATTATGATCAGGGACTCATTCAAAGCTTGCAGCCAATTTTATTGACATATAGTCAGTTAATCATGGCTCAGCGCAGCAAACGCGACTTCCGCAAGGCCAGCGAAGCCTTACGAGAGCGAGATCAGCTTTGGAAAACAGCCATTGAAGGTGCTGGGCATGGAGTGTGGGATTGGGATATTGAGCAAAATAAAATCAGCTTCACTGAAACGTGGGCGAATTTGCTTGGATATCACTTAGCTGAACTCAGTGATGATCCACAACTTTGGCAAGAGCGCATTCATGATGATGATCGCAAGCATTCAAATGATGTTTTACAGCGCCACTTAAACGGTGACTCCAGCCACTTTAGTGCAGAACATCGTATGCGGTGCAAAGATGGCAGTTACAAATGGCTGCTTGGCCGAGGAACCGTTTTACACCGCGCAGAGGATGGCGCGCCATTACGTATGATTGGTACCGATACAGATATCAGTCAGCGCAAATCAGCGGAAGAAGCCCTGCTGGCGAATCGAGCGCAACTGGCTGGTATGATTGACAGTGCGATGGATGCGATTGTCACTACCGATTCTAATTTTAATATCATCTTGTTTAATCGCGCGGCCGAACAAATGTTTGGCTACCCTGCTTATAAGATGCTGGGGTGCCCGATTGAGGCCCTTATTCCCACCCGACAAGCCGTTGCGCACCGCGGGCTGATGCACCAATTTGCCAATAAAGGCGACCACACTCGAAAAATGACCGGTCGATCAGTGCGGCAAGTTATGGGTTTACGCTCAGATGGCACTGAGTTTCCAGTCGAAGTGTCAATTTCTTTTTCTGAAAACTATGGAAACCCAATCTATACCGCGATGGTGCGCGATATCACCGATCGCAAAGAGTACGAAGAAAATATGCTGCAACTGACTGCTACCTTGGAGGAGCGGGTCAAACAAAGAACGCAAGAGCTGGAAACCGCTCGCTTGCAGGCGGAGTCTGCCAATCGCGCAAAAAGTGCATTCGTTGCAAATATGAGCCACGAAATCCGTACGCCGCTCAATAGCGTGTTGGGCATGGCTCATTTGGCACAGCAAACCGAGTTAAACGCGAAACAGCGTGATTATTTGGAAAAAATCAGTAGTTCGGGTAATCATTTGCTCGGCCTCATCAATGATATCTTGGATTTTTCTAAAATTGAGGCGGGTAAACTTGAATTGGATTTATCCGATTTTTCGCTCAATTGCTTGCTCAATGAAATTAAAGATATTGTTGAACCCAAAGCGTTAGAAAAAGATTTGAGCTTTGAGGTGTCACTGTCATCAGAAGTGCCGCGCAATATACACGGTGATGCTCTGCGCATAAAACAGGTATTGCTCAACCTACTAACGAATGCAGTCAAATTCACTGAGCACGGCAAAGTTCAGCTACTCGTGACTCAAGGTAAAACGGCTAAAGATGAGCATCTCACCTATTTTTGTGTTCGCGATACTGGGATCGGTATTTCCCCCGGAGCGCAAACACGGCTGTTTCAATCTTTTCAGCAAGCGGATAACTCAACAACCCGCAAATATGGTGGTAGTGGTTTAGGTTTGGCGATTAGCCGTCAATTGGTTAACTTAATGGGTGGGGAATTACAGCTCAATAGCCAGCTTCATCATGGCAGTGAGTTTAGCTTTGCAATTGCCTTGCCTGTTGCCGATGCTGCGCTGGAGCCTGTACAGCCTAAGCAAGACCATCCACTCGACTACGCCTCTTTACTAACAGGTAAGTCCGTATTGCTGGTCGATGACCACCCATTTAACCAACAAGTCGGAGAAGAGTTTTTACGCGAGGTAGGCATCGAGGTGGTAATTGCCAACGATGGACGGCAAGCTATTGATCTGGTTAAAAAACAATCATTTGATGCGGTGTTAATGGACGTGCAAATGCCTGAAATGGATGGTTTCACTGCTTGCCAGATTCTCCGCTCTTTTCCTGAATATGATGGATTGCCGATTCTGGCAATGACAGCCAATGTATCAAGCGAAAATCGTCAGCGTTGTCTTGATGCGGGCATGAATGATTTTATCGGCAAGCCAATTCAAGCTGAGCGTTTATATCACGCCCTAGCGTATTGGCTTGGATGCATTGACGCAGAAGGGGCGCAGATCGATACCCCCACTCTCAATGAGATGGACAATCATTTGATCGATTTGCAAGTCCTGGAAAGTATGCTCGGTGGCAATATCGATCGGCAGCGAAAATACCTCGCCAAATTCGCAGCCGCGATGCAAGAAGGTTTACAGCATATTTCGCAGCTATGGCAGAACAATGCTAGTCAAAAGATACCGGCCGAATGCCATCGGCTTAAATCGATTGCACGTACCGTCGGCGCAACTAAACTGGGCGATTTACTGGAGTCGCTCGATACGCACCACACACCGATTGATTCCCAAGTGGCTAGCCACACCATCGCCTCTTTGCAAATATTGTTTGAGAACACTCAAAAATACCTGCATGAGCAGGGTTTATTGGACTCCGACCAGACCAATCAGATGTTGCAACCAATTACCACCGGTTTGGACCCAAATTTGCGCATCATGCTTATTGATGACGATGAATTTACGCTGGAATTGCTCTCGCAACATCTTAGCGATCTATCACTGGTACATGTCACACGATGCCTGGATGGTCATGCAGCACTGGCACAACTAGAGCAGTTACAACAGCCAGATTGGATTTTGTGTGATTTGCAAATGCCCGACATGGATGGTGTTGCTTTCCTGAGGTTGCTCGGTCAAAAAAATTATCGAGGTCAAGTTGCAATTTTATCGGGCATGGATAGCACTGTACTTAAAGCAACCGAAAAGCTAGGTAAATCATTCCAATTAAATATACATGGCGCATTGAGTAAGCCAGTAAAAAAGGCAGACTTGGCGCGCCTACTGACCGAAGATAAATTAAATACCGAGCAATTAAGTGCTGCTAGCTTGCAAATTGATACTGCCATTTTGGATTTGGTCGAACTGCAGCGAGGGTTGGCCGAAAATGCAGTTGAATTGTATTACCAGCCCAAGGTGAGGACTTCCGATCATCGTGTGGTTGGGGCCGAGTGTTTGGCGCGTTGGCGCCATCCAACACGAGGCTTGCTCAATCCGAGCTTGTTTGTGCCAGCGATTGAACAGCTTGGCCTAATTGATGACCTGACTTTTACGGTTTTGCGGCAGGCGGTACAACAGCTAAAGCAATGGCAAGACAGTGGTGAATCGATCAAGCTATCAGTCAATGTCTCAATGGATAATTTGCATCGACTGGAGTTACCAGAGCTTTTTGCCGAGGTATTAGAGCAAAACGGCATTGCCGCAGAATCAATTACTTTGGAAATTACCGAGACGCAATTGTCACACGATTATGTATTAAGTCTTGATATTTTGACTCGCTTGCGCATTAAAGGTTTTGGTTTATCGATTGATGATTTCGGTACAGGTTTTTCAACCATGGAACACTTGCTGCAGACGCCTTTTACTGAGTTAAAAATTGACCAGGCCTTTGTGCGTGGCGCAAGTGCTAATCAATCAGCCCAAACCATACTTGAGCATAGTGTGATGCTGGGAACCAAATTTAAATTGAATTTGGTTGCCGAGGGGGTTGAAACACAGGAAGATTGGGATTTGGTTGTGTCAGCCGGGTGTCATGAAGTGCAAGGTTATTTAATCGCTAAGCCAATGCCAGCAGATGAATTTATTGCATGGAAACAAGTGTGGGAACAGCAAAATTAATTGCAGCATTTTTTAGGATCTAATCGTATGAGCAACGAAGAAAAACCACTGGTATTAATTGTTGACGATGATTTATTTATGCTCGATTTTTTGCATGATGCATTATTTGATACGTGCAAGATCATTACGGCAGAGTCTGGGCGATTAGGTTTGGAGCAGGCCCAACTTCATCACCCGAAACTGATTATCGCCGATGTCCAGATGCCAGAAATGGATGGTTATGAATTATGTCGCCAATTAAAAGAAGACTTTGATCTGGCGGAAATTCCCGTTTTGTTTTTATCAGCACTGGATCGTATTGAGGATCGTCTGCAGGGGTTTGAGGTTGGTGGTGAGGACTATATGGCCAAACCGATCAACCCGCGAGTACTTGAGGCTAAAGTAGCCAACGTGCTGCGTTTAGTCGAGGAGCGGCAACAATTAAAAAGCCAAAGTCAATACGCCACCAATACCGCCATGCTGGCAATGACAAGCATGAGTGAAACCGGCGTGCTGCTTGAGGGGCTTAAGAAATTCAATTTTTGTAAAACTGCGCGGGAGCTGGCCGATGCCATCGTGCATGGTCAGGCTATGTTTGAGGTTGATTGCATTGTTGAGTTGTTGCTACCGAATGGCGAAAGTATTTTGGTAGGCAAGCATGGCCCTGCAAGTGAGCTGGAAGCTTCAATTGTGCGGCATATGGCGTCTATGGATCGCATTACTCAGTTTAAAACCCGTATGTCGATTAGTTACCCGCATGTGCGTACCTTAATTAGCAATATGCCGATTGATGATCCTGAGCGCTGCGGGCGTTTGCGTGATCATTTGGCTATGATGATCGAAGCTGCCGAAGTACGGCTGGAGGCCATTATTACCTCAAGCCAATCGCAGAATCGAGGCACTGCGATTGAAGAAACCATCAAGGCGTTGACAACAACAATGGCAAATATTGATGACCTACAGCGCACAGGCCGAGCTTCTGCATCGATCATTTTAACTAATGTAATGATGCGGGTAGAAGAAGCTTTAGTTGGTTTGCAGCTGACTGAGCGCCAAGAGGCATCGTTGATGTCGATTATTCATGATGGGCTGGAGGATGTATCAAGTGCATTGCTAGCGGAAGCCCATTTTCAGGATCAGCTCAGCACCGCAATTCATGATCTGAAAAAAGCTATTGATTCGGTTTAACACTCTCGGGGTTGCGATTAGTTAATCGCGACCCTTTGCCGTATTTTTACGCAAGATCCTGCATCAAATTGCGGATCGCCCGATCAGTTAATGAGCCTTCCAGTGCTAGTCTTGTCATGCGGCCTGAACGTATGACCTCTTCGACTTCTGCTTTTAGGAAGGCTAGACCTTTAGTGTCTCTATTGGTAAATAGGTAGCGAGTTTGTTGAGGGCTGACCCAAGACAATCTCAGGCGCACAACCCTGCTCTCATCATCAAGCCACTCAACCCATTCCCCTTTTTCTGGCAGGATCGAAGTTGGCGCAGCCTCTTGCTGCTCTTCTTCTTGATCAAAATGATAATCGAGCTCCAATTCTTCATTGATGTCGGGAGCGCTTTGCTGCATTTCTGGGTGAGTTTGCTCCAGTATTAATGGTGCAGCTTCAGGCGTAGTATTGAGGGGGGGCGCAGGTTTGATACCGTTGCGGATTGCTGCTGCATGGCACTGTACAAGTTCGGAGAAAAATATTTGCGAATCAGCCTTACTAATTGAAATGCTGTTCAAACCATCTTCGATAGTTTTGAGCATATTAGGTAGCATATTTACCATTTTAAAGCGCTCGTCAGCGCTAGTTTTCGGTTGAATGCTCCACAGCAAATCATCCATGGCTTGAACGCGCCGAATGAATTCGGGCTCGTTTTCTCCTTGCAAGCCATACGCGCGTGTCAATGCAGGCTGCCATTGCCCTTTTAAGAATGTGGTGATCGTTGCCGGGATTGCTTGATATGCCGTTAGGCGTTGCAAAATAAAATGCTCCGCTGTTACGTGCGCAAGTTCTTCTAGCTCTCGCGTTGCAAGTTCATCGACTTCCTCAGCTAACACCGCTGCCGCTTGCTCTTCGTATTGAATATTGAGCTGTCTTAATTGCTCCAGTGCAGTAATAAATACATTGATGTCTCTATCGTATTGTTTCAGAACATCATTTACGATCAGCGCCAAGGCTTCATATCTTGGTGTACCAAGATCTAGAGCTTCATTCTCAATTGACGTGTTGGCTAGCTCGTCAAGAAATTGCCGAGCAGGATGGTTTTTCTTAGAGAAAAACTCTGCATCCAGCATGCCAACTTTTAATACCGGTATTTGTAGCCGGCCAATCAAACTTTTCATCGATGGGGATAATCGAGCATCCTCAAAGATGTGATCAAACAGCATTGCAACTAGCTCTAGTGTCATTGCATCAAGCTGAGGCAGTTGTTTCGCCCAGCCTGTATCGCGCAACATACCTAGTAGGTTGTGCGTAAGCGGTTGCCCTGCTTCATCGGACAGCGCGGCTGACGGTGGCGCTTTTCGCTGCAGCAAATCCAAAAAAGGCAACCAACCGTTCGATGAGTATTCCTCATCTGCTTGAACGTCTGGTGCTTGAGATTGCGATAGCTTTGCAAAATGATTGGCTAAATCACTAGCTCTTGTGGAAACCCCAGCTTGAGTTTTGTCTGTGGCGATGTGCTCGTTATTGCTTGCGGCTGAAGAGTTGTTGCTACCTTTTACTGTGCGGGCATTTCGCTGCAAAGGCTGCACATTTTGAGTAATCAGATACTGATTGACTTGATGATAGACTTTGGCAACCTGACTGGAGAGTTCACGTTCAAATGTCTGCATTGCGACCAGCCGTGCATCAACACCCGTTTCCAGTTGCTTGCAGGCTTGCAAAAATGCCTCACAAATTGCTTCTGGGGACATTGGATTGAGTTCTGCTTCATCGTCTTGTGCAGACAACAGGCGAGCAAAACGCATTTCAAGTTGATTTAATTCTTCCCCGCCTTTGCTTTTAATACTGTTAACAACTCGATCCGTGGTAAGACTTTCTTCGTACTCATCATTCGCAACCAGGCTCAATTGATCGGGATCAGCGTTTACATAATAAAATTTTTGGTCTGAGTCGGTTTTCAGGCTTTTCTCAAAAGCAGCATTCAGATATGCGCGGAAATTCTGGCCTAACAAGTCACGTTTATTGTGCGTCTCGATTCTGGCCGCAAAATAATCATTACGCAGTTTGCTGTCGAAAGATTTATCAGCTAGCTCGAAATAGGTTTCTTCCAGCTTGGTAAAGAATTGTTCAAGCGATTCGGTGAGCATCTTAACGGCCAAATCCCTGCAAGCGGCTAGGGTGGGGTCGAGCCTAACCCTAGCGCTGGGCTTGTGTGTGTTTTCACTGGGGAGTGCGTGTGTCATGACATCACCTACTTTGGGTACTATTGCCATATATTAGCAAATAATAATATACAAAGCTTGACCGTTAGTCACTGATTAGCGTCGGCGAACAGCTATTTCGCGCAATGAATGCCAAATCTACTAGGTTTTAATCCTAGTAGAGAATTTGCGCGGCAAGAACTAGAGTGCAAATACATCCTTCTCAAAGGTTAATGTCATGAGTAATTTGCAGCATTTGTCAAAGCTGGTTGCTTGGTTGGAGCAACATGGCTTAAGTAATAGCCAACAGATCGCTGAAATGTACTTCGGTGATATGCCGATAGATGAGTGGCAGGAGCGTCCAATTGAAGATTGGGGAGGCGCATTATTAGCCCATTGGCGTTTTGGCCAGTGCCGTCCCGAGGGTGAAGCATTACTCAGAATCTACAATCCGAGCCAAGCAGAGCACGGTTGGCAATGCGCACATACGGTGATAGAAATCGTGCATGAGGATATGCCATTTCTAGTGGACTCGGTAGGTATGGCGCTTAACGCATTGAAGTACAATGCTTTGGCGGTAATACATCCTGTAATACCTCTATCAAGAGATGCCAATGGTACCGTTAGCCAGTTGCAAGTCGGTGCTACCAAAGAATCGTGGATGCACTTTGAGCTCAATCGGATTAGTGACCCCGCGCTTTTGACTACCTTGCAGCAACAAATTGAACAAGCATTAAGCGCGATTGCAGCGTCGGTGGCAGATTGGAGCAAAATGCTCGGCGGAGTTGAGCAGACTTTGCAAGAGTTGCGATCGGGGGAATTAGCCGACTCAACTTCGAATGTCAAAGAAGCTGCGGCTTATTTAGAATGGCTGTTAGATGGGCATTTCGTATTTCTTGGGCTCAGGAAGTACAAATTCGTTGCGGGCGAGCTGCTATTGCAAGCTGGCAGTGGCCTTGGGGTATTGCGAGATCATGGTGGAAGTGATGTGGTGTCGCGCATTTGGTCTAGCCTGAGTCAAGAGCAACGTGACATCGCCTACGCGAATAATCGCGTGGTCATGCTAACCAAATCCGATCGACGCTCGATTATTCACCGCCCTGCTTATCTAGATACAATTTTAGTAAGGACGCTGGATCAAACAGGGCAATTGCTTGGGGAGACTAGAATCGTAGGCCTGTACTCCGCCAGCGCTTACTCTACCCCGCCGCGGCAAATTCCAATTCTGCGACAAAAAATCGAGCATGTTGTTCAAAATAGTGGGGCTGACCTATCTGGCTATCGCGGGAAAGCCCTGCTTAATACGTTAGAAACTTATCCACGAGATGAATTAATCGAAATCGAGGTTCCTGAGCTAACCCGAATCGCCTTGGGCATTGTTTCATTGCATGAGCGATCGAGAGTTCGTGTCTTTTTCCGTGACGACATATACCAACGATATGTATCTGTAATGGTTTTCGTGCCGCGGGATAACTACAGTACCGAAGTCCGCATCAAAATCGAAACGCTGCTGCTTGAGAAATTGGCTGGCACCAGTGCTGAATATACCGTGCTGCTTGGTGAGGCTCCGCTAGCACGTCTTCACTACCTAATTCGTCGCCCGGTTGGTGTACGTGGTGCTTATGATGCCAGTTTGATAGAGCAAGAGATTGCCAATTTGGCTCAACGCTGGACCGATGGCCTCAAAAGAGAATTAATTCATATTCACGGAGAGGAAAAAGGCGCGCGGCTATATCAAAAATATCAAAGTGGCTTTAGTGCGGCATATTGTGCGGATTTTTCGCCGCGTATCGCGGTGCATGATATTGATGCGTTGGAACAAAGCCAGCGTGAACACTTTGCGGTCTCGCTCAGTGCTGCCAATTCATTGGATCCCACTATATGGCGTTTCAAATTATATCGCCAGCATGCAATTGAATTATCTGACTGCCTGCCTTTGCTGGAAAATTTAGGCCTAAGGGTTCTGGATGAGCGCCCCTATCCCGTTGTGACTTCAGATCACGAGCCCCTATCAATCATGGATATCGGTATTCGTCTGCCCCCCGGGGCATCGCTTGAATCGCCAACAGAGCGACAACGAATGATGGATAGTTTTATTGCACTCTTTAATGGCCAGGCAGAGAACGATAGCTTCAATCGCCTTACATTGCTCGCCGGCTTGGCTTGGCGTGAAGTATTGATCCTGCGTGCCTACGCACGGTTTTTAAAGCAGGTTGCTTTCAAGTATGGTGTTGAAACGATTGCGGACTGCCTTTTGAAATATCCAAGCTATAGCAAGCAATTAGTTAATGCGTTTTCTATGCTGCATCACCCCGATGAATCGCAGGAAGGGGTTGCCGAGATCGTCCTCGAAGAGATCGAGCAAGCGGCAAAAGTACTGCCCAATATTGATGAAGAACGAATATTGACTGGCTTTGTGCAATCAGTCCGCGCTACTTTGCGCACAAATTTTTTTCAGCAGCATGCGGGTCTAAGCAAACCCTATCTGGCGCTTAAAATTGCCTCGCCCCAACTGAGTTTCATGCCGCAGCCAGTACCTATGTGTGAAATATTCGTATATTCACCTCAGCTTGAAGGGGTGCATTTGCGTGGGGGTAAAGTCGCTCGCGGTGGTCTGCGTTGGTCTGATCGGCGCGAGGATTTTCGCACCGAAGTGCTGGGGCTGGTAAAAGCGCAAATGGTTAAAAACACGGTCATTGTACCTGTTGGGTCTAAAGGTGGCTTTATTGTTAAAAACCCTCCTTTGGATAGAGATGCTTTGCTGGCGGCAGGCACGCGCTGTTATCAAACATTTATTGGTGGGCTATTGGATCTCACAGATAATTTACGTGATGGGCAAATTATCCCTCCAACTAATGTACGGCGTCGTGATGGTGATGATCCATATCTGGTCGTGGCTGCAGACAAAGGCACAGCCACGTTTTCAGATATAGCCAATCAAATTGCTCAGGAATATGGTTTTTGGCTAGATGATGCATTTGCAAGCGGCGGTTCAGTGGGTTATGACCACAAGAAAATGGGTATAACTGCTCGCGGGGCATGGGTTTCTGTGGAGCGTTCGTTCCGGGAGCTTGGCTTGGATACCCGCAAAGAGCCATTCAGCGTGGTCGGTATTGGAGATATGTCGGGCGATGTATTTGGCAATGGTCTGTTGCGATCACCTTGCGCAAAACTGGTTGCGGCATTCGATCATCGCCATATTTTTATCGATCCTGCGCCTGACTTAGCCATTAGCTTTGCTGAACGTAATCGCTTATTTGTCCTGCCTCGTTCATCATGGGCCGACTACAACCCAGCACTCATTTCTAAAGGTGGTGGCGTATGGCCACGAAGCGCAAAAACAATTGCTTTATCGACTGAAATAAAAGGCATGCTTGGGGTCGAGGCTGATCAGCTAGAGCCGAGTGTACTGATCCAGGCAATTTTGAAAGCTCCGGTTGATTTGCTGTACAACGGAGGAATTGGCACCTATGTAAAAGCTAGCTCACAAAGTCATGCTGAGGCTAATGATCGCGGCAATGATGCTGTCCGTATTGATGGTCGAGATTTGCGCTGTCGCGTGGTGGCCGAAGGTGGCAATTTGGGGTTTACCCAGCTCGGTCGAGTGGAATACGCAGCGCAAGGTGGGCGAATTTACACGGATGCAATTGATAACTCTGCCGGTGTGGATTGCTCTGATCATGAGGTGAATATCAAGATTTTGCTTGGAAAATTAATTGCCTCTGGTGATTTAACCCTCAAACAGCGCAATGAAATTCTGGTGAGTATGACGGAAGATGTTGGCTTACAAGTTTTACGAGACAATGAGCTGCAGACTCTGGCGATTTCACTTGAGCATCAGCAGGCGCACTCTTTATTGAGTGTTCACACTCGACTGATGTCGCACCTAGAAAAGGCTGGAAAATTATCTCGTCGTATTGAATATTTGCCAGATGATAGTGCTTTAGCTGAGCGTCAGGCGGCAGGCTTGGGCTTGTATCGTCCTGAGTTAGCTGTTCTGCTGGCCTATGCCAAAATCGTATTGAATCAGGATCTACTAGCTGAATCGCTGATCGACAATCCACACTGGGATGGCGTGCTCGTCGAATACTTTCCAAGTTTGCTCAGCGCACGCTTTCCCACTGCAATTGCATCACACCCCCTGCGGCGTGAAATCATTGCAACGATTCTTACTAATCACATCGTTAATCGATTTGGGCTTAGTGCCGTTTATCGTTTGCAAGAGGAAACCGAATGCAGTGCCAGTTGTGTAGTTGAGGCGTTCTACATCGCTGAACAGTTATTAAATTCAGAGTCACTAGCGCAGGAGGTTGAGGCCTTGGATGCACGGGCACCAGCTGAGGTGCAAATTGAGTTATTGCTGCAAATTCGTCGCTACACCGAGCGTGTGGCGCGCTGGCTGTTGATGCATCCGCTCAATGCGGCCGAGAGCGATCACTTGCACACCAGTGCAGCATTAACGCTGCCACTTGCGCCTGAGTGGTTGGCGGCTAGCCCGCGTCACCAAGAACAAAAATCTCTACTGCTCAATGTGGGTGTTCCTGCTGATTTGGCAATGAAAGTATTACTGCTGCAAGAGATTCAACCACTACTGGAAATGGCTCGCTATGGTAACGACACTGGTCAATTGGCCGATCGCTTGAAGCTGCACTTAGCCTTGGCCGAGCAGCTACAACTAACTTGGCTGCATGGTGCCATCGAGCAATTGCCGAGAGCTAATCGCTGGCAAACTTTGGCGCGGATGGCTGTGCGGGATGACTTGGCTGCATTTCAAACTTTGCTAACGCAACAAGTATGGCAGCAAGGACAAAATGAGCAGTGCCTACAGGTTTGGCTAGATAGCAATCGACTGACAATTGAGCGTATTTTGGCAATGTTCGCAGAATTACGTAGCTGTACGCCCGATCTGGCCATGATTTCAGCCGCTGTTCGCGAGCTAAGGCAACGCTTATGCGCAGCTTGAGCTGGAAATTGCTCACAAAAACAGGCATTAGGCTGATATAATTGGCGGTTTTGCACCAGCGGACGCGGAACATCGCATGGAAAGCGAACAGCTAAATCAGATTGAAAATCAGCTTAAAGAACTTGGCGCGCGCGCCGATGAGCTTAAACGCTATTTAGATTACCCAACCAAAGTAGACCGGTTGGAAGAAGTGGTGCGCCTATCAGAAGCGCCAGAAACTTGGAACGATCCTAAAAAGGCCCAAGAAGTTGGCCGCGAGCGTAAATCGCTCGAGGACATCGTGCTGGTACTCGATCGCGTTACTGGCGGCGTTGCCGATGCACTTGAACTGTTTGAAATGGCAAAAATGGAAGATGATTTCGGCACCGTCGAAGTCATTGCCGCAGATTATGCCGAGCTTGAGGCTGAAATTGCCAAGCTTGAGTTCCGCCGAATGTTTAGCAACCCGATGGACCCGATGCCGTGCTTTATCGACATCCAGTCTGGTGCGGGTGGCACAGAAGCACAAGATTGGGCTGGCATGTTGCTGCGGATGTACGTACGTTACGGCGAGCGCAAAGGCTTTGGCGTTGAGATTATGGAGCAATCGGACGGTGATATCGTCGGCATCAGTCAAGCCACGATTAAGCTGACTGGCGATTATGCCTATGGCTTCTTGCGCACCGAAACCGGCGTTCACCGTCTGGTTCGCTGCTCACCCTACGACTCGAACAACCGCCGCCATACTTCGTTTGCTTCGGTATTTGTCTACCCCGAAGTTGACGATAGTTTCGAGATTGAAATCAATCCGGCTGATGTACGTACCGACACTTATCGCGCATCGGGCGCGGGTGGTCAGCACATTAATAAAACCGATTCAGCCGTTCGTTTGACGCATATTCCGACCAACACCGTCGTACAATGCCAGAACGATCGCTCACAGCACAAAAACCGCGACGAAGCATGGAAAATGCTGCGCGCGAAATTGTATGAGCTGGAATTGCGTAAACGCATGGAAGCGCAGCAATCGCTGGAAGCCACCAAGTCCGATATTGGCTGGGGCCACCAGATTCGCTCATATGTATTCGATCAAAGCCGCATTAAAGACCTGCGTACTAGTTACGAGGTGGGCAATATCAAAGGCGTGATGGATGGCGACCTTGATGGCTTTATTGAAGCGAGCCTGAAACAAGGCGTTTAAGTTTAATTGCGGCAGATACATGCAAGTGTATCTGCCGCAAATCCATATAATATTAACTTGCAGGCAAATACCTCATGTCAAACCCATCTTCAGAAGAACAAATCATTGCTCAGGATGAGAACCAGATTATCGCTGAACGCCGCGCCAAGCTCGCAGCGATTCGCGAACGCGGCATTGCTTTCCCGAACGATTTTAAGCGCGAGCATTTAGCTGCCGATTTGGCAGCACAATATGGCGAGCTCGAAAAAGAACCGCTTGAAGCGCAAAAAGTAGAAGTCTCAGTTGCTGGCCGCATTATGCTGAAACGCGTGATGGGCAAAGCGAGCTTTATCACGATTCAAGACGTATCTGGTCGCATTCAGTTCTATATCAGCGGCCAAGCTGTTGGCGAAGATGTATATGCCGATTTCAAAACCTGGGACATGGGCGATATCGTAGCGGCACGCGGCACGCTAATGAAAACCAAAACTGGCGAATTGTCAGTGCATGTTTCTGAATTGCGTTTGCTGACCAAATCGCTCCGCCCATTGCCAGAGAAATTCCATGGCCTGACCGACCAAGAAACCAAATATCGTCAGCGTTACATTGATTTGATCACCAATGAGCAATCGCGCAATACCTTTGTAAAACGCTCGAAAATCGTGCAGCGTTTGCGTGAATACATGGTCGAGCAGCGTTACCTCGAAGTTGAAACACCAATGATGCACAGCATCCCCGGCGGCGCGACGGCCAAACCATTCGTGACGCATCACAATGCACTCGATATGCCACTGTATTTGCGGATCGCGCCTGAGCTGTATCTGAAACGCTTGGTCGTTGGCGGCCTGGAGCGCGTATTTGAGATCAACCGCTCTTTCCGTAACGAAGGCATGAGTACGCGCCACAACCCAGAATTCACGATGATCGAATTCTACGAAGCGTACGCTGATTACCAGCGCATGATGGATATGTCAGAAGGCATTATCCGGGCTTGTGCGATTGAAGCCACCGGCCACGCAGTAATCACTTATCAAGGCAAAACGGTTGATCTGTCTAAGCCATTCGCGCGCTTCACGATTGCCGGTGCAATCAAGCACTACAACCCAGAATACACCGACGAACAATTGAACGACCGCGCCTTCCTGAAAGCTGAAATCGCGCGTTTGGGCGGCAAGCCAGTCCTCACCGACGGCATTGGCGGCTTGCAATTGAGCCTGTTTGAAGAAAACACCGAAGGAAAATTGTGGGAGCCAACCTTTATCGTCGACTACCCAGCCGAAGTATCGCCATTGGCGCGCGCATCAGACACGCAAGCCGGCATTACTGAGCGTTTCGAGTTGTTTATCGTTGGCCGTGAACATGCAAATGGTTATTCCGAGTTGAACGATCCGGAAGATCAAGCAGCACGATTCCAAGCGCAGGTTGACCTGAAAGAAGCCGGAGACGATGAAGCAATGCATTTTGACGCCGATTACATCCGCGCACTGGAACACGGCATGGCACCAACCGGTGGTTGCGGGATCGGCATTGACCGTCTGGTAATGCTACTAACCGATGCGCCAAGCATTCGCGATGTGATCTTGTTCCCACAAATGCGTCGTGAAGACTAAGTATATCCCTCAAAGTATTGCCGAATATGTATGTTAGGCATATACCCACAAATAGCCGACAGTTGTCGGCTATTTTTTTATCTCAAGCCCAGCGTGTAATCAGATGTTTTTGTGTGGCGGAGCGAAAAACAGCTATTGTTAATAAGTCACTAAGCCCACCGTACGCAACATGCTCTTTCAAGACAATTTACGCCACGACCTTTCCGCCAATGGCATTACTGCGCTGCGCGATTTTTGCGATAGCTTGGTCGATATTATTTCGGACATGGAGCGGCATATTGCGCAGCTTAATCGCACGCCGAGCGATATTGTACAAATACAGGCACTATTCAAAGAGCTAAACCAGCTCAAACACAATGCTATTACCTGTCAGCTCTCCAGTATCGTTAGCTATTTGCAGCCTTTAGAAGATTTAGCCAGCGAGATTCGGGCACGCAAAGTGGAATACATTCAGCTCATTGGCGAAATGATTTTGCTTTGCATTGATCGCTTACAGCTCGTGCTGGAAGATGTACAGCAGGATGGCGACTCGGAGGCTCTGCACCTAGATGAAATATGCGGCGCTATGGCAGAACTCCCCGGCAGCGCGCAGGCCGATTTGGTACAAAAAACTATCAATATGATCGAAATGATTAGCGGCCATAAAGTGGCGAATAATTACATTCAAGAAATCATTATTGATTTAGATGATTATTTACTGGAAACCTTTGCCGCCCCCACGTCATCAAGCACATCAACCCCGGCACCCTCACCAATTGCAATCATCCCGCATGATGATTGGCCATTGTTTCGACAGTTGGCTCAGTTGCTGGAGCACCGCAGTCATCATTGGGATGGCCGCACTGAGCGTAACTTGTGGCTGGCGCGCCAAACCAATTTGCATGCAGGTGAGGCCATAGACCCACTTCAACTCGATGTAGCCGTTGTTTTGCATGATATTGGCATGGCTTTTTTGCCAGATAAGTTGTGGAATAAACAAGGCAAACTCACGGAGCTAGAGATCCGTGTACTGCGTGAGCATCCTGATCTGGGGGCTAGTTTATTGGAGCGTATGCCTGGCTGGGAGTCAGCGGTTGAAATGATTCATCAGCATCACGAGCGGATTGATGGCTCTGGATATCCGCTTGGGCTGATAGACCCGGCAATTTGCACGGGCGCAAAGCTATTGGCAATCATTGATGCCTTTGAATCTATGACCCATGAGCGTGGCGATCGCTATTTACGGCGATCAATGCTGCGAGCGGTATCTGAAATCAATGCGAGTGAAAATTTATTTGATCGATTCTGGGTTGGGCATTTCAATGCGGTGGTTAAACAGTTAATCCAGCAGCAACAACATTAAGCCATGCTTAATCAGCAAAAAGCCAGTCGTTAAACTGGCTTTTGTTGTCGATTTTACTCGTTGACTTGACTCGCTACCGCATCTTTTAAAGCTTTGGCTGGCGTAAACTTCAAGACTTTCTTAGCAGGAATTTGCACCGATTCGCCAGTTCTAGGGTTGCGGCCAACTCGTGCATCACGAGACTTCAGTGCAATTTTGCCCACATTCGGCAGCGTGATATCACCACCACCGGAAACGGTGGCCGTTATTACTTCCGATAGCGTATCTAGCAAAGCGGTCACCGATTTTTTGCTCAATTCAGGATGCTCAATACTGGCTAGATTGTGCACGATAGCGATTAGTTCTGTTTTGGTCATGTTATGCTCTATCGAAGTGAAGTAATACAAGTCATTATGCCGCAGCGGGCGAGCCTTGGGCGAGAAGTTTACCCCCATTTGGGTCTGTAGCCGGCTTAGATGTATGCAATTGTAATTTTTACCAAGCACCGACTGCCAATTGCTGGGAAAATAGCGTTTTGCTTGATTGAGCACTTCATGCCGCAGCACACCTCCTACACACCAATCACACACCTAACTTGGTCCACCCTACTCTTTCCGCTAGCTTTGGTTTTATTTGAATTTGCCACCTACATTTCAAACGACATGATTTTACCCGGCATGCCTGCTGTGGTACGTGAATTTGGTGCTAGCCCGACACTTATTCCCAGCGCAATGACCGTGTGCTTACTGGGTGGTGCTAGCCTGCAATGGTTGCTTGGCCCGCTCTCTGATCGAATCGGCCGTCGCCCGGTAATGTTATTTGGTGCCATTTTTTTCACTTTTAGCTGCATCGGTATTTTGTGGGCGCATCATTTCTGGGGGTTCTTATTTTTTAGATTTTTGCAGGGTATCGGCCTGTGTTTCATTGGTGCCGTGGGTTATGCGGCAATACAGGAGAGCTTTACCGAAAAGATGGCTATCCGCGTTATGGCGATGATGGCAAATGTTGCGCTAATTGCACCATTAATCGGGCCTGTTGCTGGGGCTGCCGTATTGCAAGTGGCTGACTGGAGGTGGATATTTATAATTGTTGCGCTGGTATCAGCCGTTTCTTTGCTGGGCCTGTGGCATCAAATGCCAGAAACTGCGCCGATGGATCGAACTCCATTGCGCCTGATGACTTTATGGCAAGACTACGGCAAGGTGTTCCGTAACCAGCGTTTTGTCTATGGCGGGCTTGCCCTTGGCTTGAACAGCGTGCCTCTACTGGGGTGGATTGCCTTGGCCCCGGTGATTTTAATGCAGAATGCGGGCTTATCCACGCTGGACTATGGCTTGTGGCAGATTCCCGTGTTTGCTGGGTTAATTATTGGCAACTTAGTCTTGGCCAAGCTTGTAACTCACATACCGATCCATACCTTGATTCGCTTAGGCACCTATCCGCTCTTGCTAGGCTTACTTGCAGCACAATATTTACTACATGCGCCGCAACAATGGTTGTGGCTAGTCATCAGCATGGGGCTGGCTGCAATTGGTATTGGCATGATTAACGCTGCTTTATATCGACTCACCCTCTTTGCCAGCGCGCAGAGCAAAGGCACAGTAGCCGCAGCGCTCGGCATGCTCAATATGGTGATTTTTGCACTTGGCATTGAACTGTTAAAATGGGCTTATGCTCAGTGGGGCAATCGCAGTTTTGTCTTAATCTCGCTGATTTGCGGCATAGCTGCCGTTTGTGCCCGCCGTGCTTTTTTGCCTGGGGCTCACCCAGCAACAACCGCTTAAAGATTTGATAATGGCCATTACACCCGCGGTACTGGAATTTGCCAGCGATGGGCTTACCCCGTTTTCCAGTCAATATAATGATATTTATCACTCTGCCCATGGTGCCAAGGCACAAGTTGAAGCTGTCTTTTTGGCTGGCAATCAGCTACCCGCACGTTGGCAGAACAAATCGTGCTTTAGTATTTTAGAAACTGGCTTTGGGCAAGGTCTAAGTTTCCTGACCACCTGGCAGGCCTGGCGCGATGATCCGCTTCGCAGTGAACGTTTGCATTTTCTATCTGTAGAGCAACACCCCTTCTCGCGTGCAGATATGCAACAATTGCACCAGCAATATCCAGAATTTGCCGAGTTATCAGAACAATTGCTGCAGCATTGGCCGCATCTCACACTGGGGTTTCACCGAATTTGGCTTGATCAAGGGCGCGTGAGTCTAACGCTGCTCTTTGGTGATGCGCTAGCAATGCTTCACGAAGTGGTTGCCAAAGTGGATGCCATTTTTTTGGATGGTTTTGCGCCTAGCAAAAATCCGGACATGTGGCGAGCACCTGTTTTCAAAGCATTGTGGCGCCTATGTCAAATAGACACCACGCTAGCGACGTACACAGTTGCAGGCTCAGTTCGCCGTGGCTTGATTGAAGCTGGGTTTACGGTGCAGAAAGTGGAAGGTTTTGCCAGTAAACGGCAAATGTTGATCGGACAATGCGCGAGGCTACCCAAGCCACCCCGGCTGATTCGACCAGAGCCTGTGCAGCTGGCCGCAGTTCGGCATGCAATTGTGGTTGGCGCAGGAGTTGCAGGTTGCTCTACAGCGGCCAGCTTGGCCTCGCGCGGCTGGCAAGTGACGCTTTGCGAAGCTGAGCCTGATGTGGCGCAACTGGCATCAGGAAATCATGTTGGCTTATGCCATCCAGCCTTAAGTAAGGACGATAACGCTTTGGCACGGCTTTCGCGGGCGGGCTTTGCTATGACACGCCAAAAGTTATTGGCACTTTGTGCAACAGGGTGTGATGTCCACTTTGGTTTTGATGGGCAATTTCAGCTCGCAAAAGATGCCGAGCATGAAGCTTTGATGCGCGAAACTATATCTAGCCTAGGTTTTCCACCGGATCTAGTTGAGTTTCTCAGCCCAGAGCAGGCCAGCATCAAAATTGGCAGCAGGCCTAGTCGTGGTGGCTGGTGGTTTCCAGAGGCGACATGGCTTAATCCACCAAGCCTTTGCAAGGCGTATATAGCCCAAAGGCAATCAAATATTGATCTTAAGCTAAATACCCGGGTAGACAAGCTCAGTTTTTCGGACGGATATTGGCATGCTTTGTCTGATGAGGGCTACCTAATTGCGCAGGCTCCAGTATTGATTGTTGCCAATGCAACTGCAGCTGTAGATTTGTTGCCAGCGCTTGATTTACCACTAAGCCAGAGTTGGCGAGCAGTCACTCAGATTCCATCCTCTACTATTCCAGCCAACGTGGGTAGTTGCTCTGGTGGTAGTTATCTGACGGCAGAATGGAACGGCTGGCGCAGCGTTGGCGCAGCTCCCTACGACGCAAATATGACTGAGCAAGCATGTAAGGCCAATTTAAACGCGCTCACAAGCATCTTGCCTGATTTGCCTGTGGTGAGTGCCAAAGGGACTAACACCCGAATTTGTGCTCGGCCAAATTCGCTTGATCGCCTACCCCTGATCGGAGCTGTGCATGAGCCCCTAACCGATCCTGCAGAGCGCGGAGCCATACATCAACTGTATCAAATGCCACGACAAGCGGGGCTGTATGCAATACTTGGCTTAGGGTCACGTGGCATGACTTGGCATGCCTTGGCCGCTGAAATTATCGCTTGCTCAATCAATAATGAGCCATTGCCGATCGAGCGCACACTGCTTAATGCACTGGACCCAGCCCGCTTTGAATTGCGCCAGCTGCGCAAGGGATTGAACTAGCAAACAATAAAGCTGCACTAGCTGTCATTGTTTGTAAAACAGAATCGTATAAAAAACAGCATTACAGTTGCGTTTTTTGCCAAGGCTGTACTCCAAAAGCCAATACAGTTTTGCGCCTAACAAGCTAGATTTGTTAGGCGTATTCTTCTTTCATCGCAGTATCATTCAAGATGACCGAGGAGAATATCATGCAAACCATTCAATTACCGAAAGCCAGCTTATCCACGTTAGTTGGACATCAAGCGCAATGGATCGAATGTGAGCACGGCATGATTTGGTTGAGTGATGATGGCCATGATGTGGTGCTTGAGCGTGGCCAAAGCTGGCAAGTACTTAGCGATCATACTGTTGTCATCGAGGCCCTAACGCAAAGCCGGTTGGCAATTAAAGATGAGCAATACCGCGCAACTAGCTTGTTTAGTGCAGTGCAACAGCAGGTGCATGAGTTAATCCATCAATTGGTACGCAAGCCAGAAATCAAAACAGTCTAGTTCTACGCAGTAGCCTGCTCACAACCCTGCCGCAGTTTTGCAGAGTTGTATTGAGTTGCTGATTACAATACAAAAGCCGATCAAAATGTTGATCGGCTTTTGTATATGAATACGAACACGGTTGAATGCTCCAGCCTAGGCTGTAACATTAACACCCTGCTGTAATTGGGCTCTAGCCAGCTCTCCCAAGCGAGCAATCGCTTTTTCATGTTTTGTGGTCCAAGTCTCGACACAGCAAATACGCAAACAGTTACGGTAACTTTGGCTTGGTGAAAATAGCGCGCCAGGGGTAAAGCTTATCCCTTCGATTAATGCTTCTTGTAGCAACAAAATCGTATCAATATTGCGATTGAGTTCCACCCAGAGCACATAACCACCTTGCGGCATATTTAACCGGGTATCTGCGGGAAAGTGGCGTTGAATGGCATCGACGGCATTTTGCACTTGTTCGGCACAGCTCTTCCGCAGGCGGCGCAAATGGTGATCATATCCACCAGTTTCCAAAAATTTTGCGATTGTCCTTTGCAGCAATACCGGTGTTGAATACGTATTAATAAATTTGAGTTGCTCAATCTTTTTTTGCCATTTGCCGGCAACTACCCATCCTATACGAAAGCCGGGCGCCACAATCTTGGTAAATGATGAAATCAGCATTACATTGCCAGTCTTATCAAATGCTTTCGCAGGCGTTGGCCGATCGCCGCTATAGCAAAATTCGCCATAAATATCGTCTTCGATCAGCGGGATATTGCGCTCTTCGAGCAGTTGCACCATGCGTTGCTTGTTCTCATCAGGCATTAAGCTACCCAATGGATTGGCAAAATTGGGTAGCACAACACACGCCTTGACTTCACCATTACGCGTTGCCAGCTCAAGGGCTTCAATAGAAATACCCGTTTTGGCATGGGTGGGAATCTCAAGCGCTTTAAGCTCAAAACTTTCCAAAATCTGCAATAAGCCAAAGTATGCTGGTGATTCAATAGCCACGACATCACCGGGCTTAGTAACCGCACGCAGACACAAATTGAGCGCTTCAATGCCGCCTTGCGTGATGATCACTTCATCGGCTTCGACTTGCCCCCCCCACAACAATGAACGCCGCGAAATCTGGCGACGTAACTCAATATCGCCCTGTGACTCACCATATTCGGCAATCAAGTCAGGCTCTTGCCGACCCAGTTGCGACAACAGTCGCTGAATTTGCTGATTTGGAAATAATTTAGGCGACAAAATGGCCATGCCCAAATCAACACGGATTTCTTTATTAATTCGCCAGAGTGCCGATGGGGTCAATAGTGGATCAATAAAGACATGCGATGGGTTTTTGGGCGGTGCGGTTATTTCGGGGATCGCCATACTCAGTTTCTGGCGAACGTAGAAGCCAGATTGAGGCCGTGCTTCGATCAGACCGCGATCTTCAAGTTCACGATACGCCTCCATCACCGTGGATAGGCTAAGCTGCCGCTGGCCAGATAGCTTGCGAATTGATGGCATTTTTTCGCCAACGCGCAGAACACCAGTTTCAATGGCTTGCGCCATCTCCTCGGCCAATTGGATATAGAGGGTTTTGCGTTGAGGTGGGGCCTGCAGCAACTCGGTCATAATGAACTCCTAAGGTAGAAGTACTATAACCGAAGTCATCCATCCATGACAGATGCAATTAGGGCGCAGTATTGCTAAAAATGTACCGGTACAGTTTTTATTTCTTATTTGCTTGAGTATCACTGCTATCGATACTGCCAGGTTTCTTCAGCCCGTTGCGGTCGAGCACCTGAAAGAAGACCTCGTCGCCACGAATCATGCCTAATTCATTACGCGCACGCTCTTCAATGGCTTCAGTGCCATTTTTAAGGTCATTGACCTCGGCATCGAGTGCTGCGTTGCGCTCTTTGAGCTTGTCATTTTCAATTTGGCGTTGCGTTAATTGACTATCGAGCTGCCATACGCGCATCCAGCTGCCTTTGCCTATCCAGAGCGGCCATTGCAGAGCAATAATCAAAACAGCAAAAACGAGCGCTAAAATTCGCATTGAAATGCCAAAATCCAATCAAAAACATTGATGTAAAAAACCGGAGCACGCAGCTCCGGTTTTGATCTTACTATAGCTTGCAGACATCGTCGAAACGAGGTCTGCGGTTGCTACTAGATAACAACGCTCAATTAGCCTTTCAGCTGATAAAAAGCGCCGATACCTGGGTAAACTGCGGCATCACCCAATTCTTCTTCGATGCGCAAGATTTGGTTGTATTTAGCGATACGATCAGAACGGCTCAATGAACCGGTTTTGATTTGCATGCAGTTGGTAGCGACAGCCAAGTCAGCAATCGTTGCATCTTCAGTTTCACCTGAGCGGTGGCTCATTACTGAAGTGTAACCGCTACGTTTAGCCAACTCTACGGCAGCCAAAGTCTCAGTCAATGAACCGATTTGGTTAACTTTGATCAAGATTGAGTTACAAATACCTTTTTTGATACCTTCAGCCAAGATTTTGGTGTTAGTTACAAACAAGTCATCACCAACCAACTGAACACGTTTACCCAAACGATCAGTCAATACTTTCCAACCATCCCAGTCACGCTCGCCCATACCATCTTCAATTGAGATGATTGGGTATTTGTTCACGAGGCTTTCGAGGTAATCAACCATTTCGATTGAAGTGAAAGTACGACCGCCCGATTTTTTGAATACATAGTTACCAGTGGCTTTATCGTAGTATTCAGAAGCGGCGCAATCCAAAGCGATGCGGAAATCAGTGCCCGCTTTGTAACCCGCTTTTTCAATTGCAGCCATAATCATGTCCAGCGCTTCTTCTGGGCCAGCTACGTCAGGTGCGAAACCACCTTCGTCGCCCACTTGAGTTGGCATGCCTTTGTCGTGCAAGATTTTTTTCAGGTTGTGGAACACTTCAGCGCCGTAACGCAATGCTTCACGGAATGTTGGTGCGCCAACTGGCACAATCATCAACTCTTGGAAGTCCAAGCTGTTTGATGCATGCTCACCACCGTTTACCACGTTCATCATTGGTACTGGCAATGCCATCGGGCCTGAACCACCTACGTAACGGTACAGTGGCAAGCCAGCTTCTTCGGCGGCAGCTTTAGCTACGGCCATAGAAACAGCCAAGATCGCGTTAGCGCCCATGCGTGCTTTATCTTCAGTACCGTCCAAATCCAGCATGGTTTGGTCGATGAAGGCTTGGTCAGCTGCGTCAAGACCGATAATCGCTTCACAGATTTCGGTATTGATGTTTTCAACGGCTTTCAGTACACCTTTACCCAAGTAACGGGCTTTATCGCCGTCACGCAGTTCCAAGGCTTCACGTTCGCCAGTCGACGCGCCAGATGGCACAGCCGCACGGCCCATTACACCAGACTCCAACAAAACATCAGCTTCTACAGTCGGGTTGCCGCGAGAATCCAAAATTTCACGTGCAATAACTTCAACAATTGCGCTCATGGGCGTTACACCTTAAGTTGGTTTGAAGACAGAAAGGACTATATACAAAAAATATGACATTGGCAGTCAAAAAATTACTTTATTAATTGCCAAATACTGAAACTTTATTACAAAGAATGCTCAATGAAGGAGTGTGCCTTAACGACACGGTCAATGTCCTTGAGCGTAATCAGTAATTCTTTGATCCGACCCAATGGCATTGAATTTGGGCCATCGGAAAGCGCTTCACATGGATTTGGATGCGTTTCCATGAACAAACCAGCAATGCCAGAAGCAACGGCAGCGCGCGCCAAGACAGGCACCATTTCGCGCTGACCACCTGAACGATCGCCCTGGCCGCCAGGTTGCTGTACTGAATGAGTGGCGTCAAACACCACCGGGCAACCAGTTTCGCGCATCGTCATTAGACCACGCATATCACTCACCAGCGTGTTATAGCCAAATGAGGTGCCGCGATCGCACACCATCAGATTATCCAAACCACCATTGGCTTCTTTGCCTTTGGCTACCACGTGTTTCATATCCCAAGGGGCCATAAATTGGCCTTTCTTGATATTCACTGGTTTGCCAGTTGCGCACACGGCATGAATGAAATCCGTTTGCCGCGCCAAAAACGCCGGGGTTTGCAACACATCGACTACAGAAGCCACAATTGGCGCCTCGGCTTCGGTGTGCACATCGGTCAGCACAGGAACACCAATCTGCTTTTGTACTTCAGATAAAATGCGCAAACCTTCATCGATGCCTAGGCCGCGAAATGATTTGCCTGAAGAGCGATTGGCTTTGTCAAAACTAGATTTATAAATAAACGGGATATTGAGTTCCGCGCAAATTTCCTTCAATTGGCCCGCAGTATCGAGGGCCATTTGCTCGCTCTCGATCACGCATGGTCCAGCAATCAGGAAAAATGGCTGATCAATGCCAACCTCAAAGCCACACAGTTTCATAATATACCCCGATTAGTATTGCCTTGGAGATAACAAAGGGTATTACCTTGTGAGCAATACCCCTGGATAAATTAGCAACTTAGACCTTCGCGACCGTTGTCACGTGCATAGGCGATTGCTGCTTCAATGTAAGACTTGAACAATGGATGACCATCGCGTGGCGTAGAGGTGAACTCCGGATGGAACTGACACGCAAAGAACCAGCGATGTTCAGGTAACTCGATGGTTTCAACCAACTGCTCAGCACCAACCGATTTACCACTGATTTTTAAGCCTGCCGCTTCAAGACGAGCCAAGTAGTAATTGTTGACTTCATAGCGATGGCGATGGCGCTCGGTAATCACTTCGTTGCCATAAATTTTGGCTGCCAGTGAACCCGCATCTAAACGACACTCTTGTGCACCTAGGCGCATAGTGCCGCCCAGATTTGAATTCTCGTCGCGTTTTTCAACCTTGCCGTCGTGGTTTACCCACTCGTCGATCAGTGCCACGACTGGATATTCAGTTTCCAGGTCAAATTCAGTTGAATTTGCTCCAGCCATGCCAGCGATATCGCGTGCAAATTCGATCAGCGCGATCTGCATGCCCAAGCAAATCCCCATGTATGGGATATTGTTTTCGCGCGCAAAGCGAACTGCAATGATTTTGCCTTCAACGCCGCGTTTACCAAACCCGCCCGGCACCAAAATGGCGTCCATATCTTTTAGGCAACCAGCGCCCTCAGTTTCGAGCGACTCTGAGTCTACAAAGTGGATTTTCACTTCAGAGCGGGTGTGAATTCCAGCGTGGCGCAATGCTTCAATTAGCGACTTGTAAGACTCAGTCAGGTCGACATACTTACCCACCATCGCAATATTGACGGTTTGTTTTGGGTTTTGAATCGCATCAACAATACCATCCCAAACCGACAGATCCGCTTTAGGCAAATCAAGGCCAAATTGTTTGCAGATGATGTCGTCAATACCTTGTTCCGACAGTACGCGTGGAATCTTGTAAATTGAGTCCAAATCAGGGCAAGAAATAACCGCTTTATCAGTCACATTGGTAAAGAGTGCGATTTTGCGACGCTCTTCATCCGGCACCATGCGATCAGCGCGACAAATCAGTACGTCTGGCTGAATGCCGATTTCGCGTAGTTCTTTCACGCTATGCTGGGTTGGCTTAGTTTTGATTTCACCGGCTGCAGCGATGTATGGCACATACGAAAGGTGCACAAAACAGGTGTTTTCTTTACCAAGCAGTACGCCCATTTGGCGAATTGCTTCAAGAAATGGCAAAGATTCAATGTCACCAACGGTGCCACCCACTTCAATAACAGCCACTTCGGCTTCAGAGGCGCCACGTTCTACGTAAAGGCGGATTTCGTCAGTGATGTGTGGGATTACTTGGACAGTTTTGCCTAAGTAATCGCCGCGACGTTCTTTTTTGATTACTGAATCGTAAATTTGGCCAGTGGTGAAGTTGTTACGCTTCTTCATTTTGGCCGTAATAAAGCGTTCGTAATGGCCCAAATCCAAGTCAGTTTCGGCTCCATCTTCAGTTACGAAAACTTCACCATGCTGCATTGGGCTCATTGTGCCGGGATCCACGTTGATATAGGGATCCAATTTCATCATGGTAACTTTAAGGCCACGAGACTCGAGAATCGAGGCCAAGGATGCGGCGGCGATGCCTTTGCCGAGTGAAGAAACAACCCCACCGGTAACGAAGATATACTTGGTCATTGTTGAGAGCGCACAAGTTTGAATCCCCTATTCTACCTGAACCACAGGCAGAACCTCAATTCTGGACAAACTAAAAATATTGTGCATTCGCAGGTTTTGCATAAAAACTCACGACTTCTTTCTTCCGTAAGCAGTGCCAGGTTCATCTCCCGATGCGGACAGCAAAATGCGATCAAGGCATGAAGTTGGCAGCATGCGCTTCAAATACCAAAACAGCGTTGTCGGCGTGGTCACTCGATAACGTGCTGCCGGTCGTTTCGTGGTTAGCGCCTTGATCAACACATCCAATACCGCCTGCTCAGGCAAGGTAAACGGAGCGGCTGGACCAACCTTATTCAACCGCTCTGCCATTACTTGGTATGAAGGGTGATGGAAACTTTGCTCGGCCTTGATCCAGCGATAAAATTGCTCGGCGGCATTGGCTCTGAAGCGACTCACGATGGGCCCCGGCTCAATCAGTGACACCGAAATGCCACTGCCGTACAACTCTTGGCGCATAGTATCGGCAAAGCCCTCTAGCGCAAATTTGCTAGCATTGTAGGCTCCACGATAAGGCATGGCGGCAAAGCCCAGAACAGAGCTGTTAAATACAATCCGTCCTGCGCCCTGTGCTCGAAAAATGGGCAACAGGGCATTACTTAACTCAATAGCGCCAAATACATTGGTCTCAAACTGGTGCCTCATCGCTTCTCGACTCAAGTCCTCCACTGCACCTGGCACACCGAAACCCGCATTATTGAAGAGCGCATCAATCTTGCCCTGGCATTGCTCAAGTAAATATTGAACGCCGCGACTAATCGAATCGCTACTTGCCACATCTAACTGAAACGAATTCAAACCCTCGCTCTTGAGTCGATCAACATCACTCTGCTGACGTGCGGTGGCATACACTTGCCAACCAAGTTGCTGCAATCCATGTGCGCAAGCCAAGCCAATTCCGCTCGAGCAGCCTGTAATCAATATGCTGCGTGTTTTATTTGTCATTAAAGTGTATCCAATCTGTCACCCTGCGTTCGAATTGCATTTACATTGGGGCTATCCCCTAGCTACGATCTGCAAGCCTCATAGAGGTTTCGCGCAAGATTTAACTTAATTCGGTTTAAAAATCGTTATTGCAAATAAAAATTCAACACAGGATATACAAGAATGGCAAAAGTAGCTCTCGTCACAGGCGGCATGGGCGGCATTGGTACCGCAATTTGTCGCAAATTGGCAGACGATGGTTTTACAGTTGTAACCACATATTCACGCCCTGGCAAAGAAGCTGCATGGCTGGCCGACAATGCGGCGGCAGGCTATCAATTTAAAGCTTTTGAATGTGATGTGACCGATTTTGATGCCTGCGTTGCATTGGGTGCAAAAGTAATCGAAGCTGTCGGGCAAGTGGATGTACTGGTAAATAATGCCGGCATTACCCGTGATGCCAGCTTCAAAAAATTAGGCAAAACTGATTGGGATGCTGTTATTGGCACTAATTTGGATTCCGTATTCAATGTTTCCAAACAATTTGTCGATGGCATGGTTGATCGTGGCTGGGGGCGAGTTATTAATATCTCCTCGATTAATGGCCAGAAAGGTCAGTTCGGTCAAACCAACTATTCTGCTGCCAAAGCAGGCATGCATGGCTTTAGCATGGCTCTAGCACAAGAAGTGGCTCGTAAAGGTGTTACGGTCAACACCATTTCTCCGGGCTACATTGCCACGGATATGGTGATGGCAGTACCTGAAGATGTGCGCAACAAAATCATTGCGCAAATACCAGTGGCGCGTCTTGGCAAGCCTGAAGAGATCGCGGGTCTAATTAGCTATTTGGCTTCCGATTTAGCGGGTTTTATGACCGGCGCCAATCTAGCCATTAATGGCGGCCAGCATACCTGCTAAGGCAGTTGCTCTATCGTTGCTGGCAAGCCACTCTTCGGAGTGGCTTTTTTATGTGTGCAACAGTTAAATCATTGGCGTTAATTGTGTGTACTTCTACACTGCAGTACCTTGTAGTAATACTTCACAATTGTCGGTTAAACTCTTAAGTAATTTTCACGCAATTTATTAACTGAACAATACTAGCTACTGTATGGCTACAGTAGCAAGCTAATCAGTGTCTTAGCGCAATATACCCCAATATGGAGAAGGCAATGGCTCAGCCCAGCAAGATCGCACCGCAGCTAAAAACAATAACACTCATTATTTCCGGTCTACTTCTTTCTGCTTGTGGCGAAAAGCCTACACCCCCGGTGCCTCCTCCTGCACCAGTATCTGTCCTCACAGTACAACCAACTGATGCGCCAATGTCTTTTGAAATGGTCGGTGAAACTGCAGGCTACCGTGATGTGGAAGTTCGTTCACGGGTAAATGGCATTTTGTTAAAACGCACCTATGTTGAAGGCCAATCGGTCAGCGCAGGGCAAACTCTCTTTGAAATTGACCCAGAACCCTACAAAGCGGCACTTGATCAAGCCAAAGGCGGGCTTTCTATCGAGGTTGCAAAACTTGAAAAGGCCCGCGCTGATCGTGATCGCATCATTCCACTATTCAAAGAAAACGCAGTAAGCCGTAAAGATTACGACGACGCCATGTCCGCCTACGCCGCAGCCGTAGCTAGTCACCAATCTGCCGAAGCCAAAGTACGCGAAGCTGAACTTAACTTGGGATATACCAAAGTAGTCGCCCCCATTTCGGGGATGACCAGCACTGTTGCCCAATCTGAGGGTAGCTTAGTCACCACCTCTGGCGAATCTGGCAAATTAACCACTATTTCGCAGTTAGATCCTCTGTATGTGACTTTCTCCTACTCCGAGGAAGATCGTCAACGCATGGAAGCGATGCAGAAAAGCAAGAAAATCACTTTAAATGACATGAAGAACCTCAAGGCACACATTCAGTTGGCTGATGGCTCTACATATGAGCAATCAGGTAAATTGGACTTCTCTGATAATCGCGTAGATCCCAAAACGGGCACCATTCGCGCTCGCGCCATTTTTAGCAACCCGAAAGGCCAGTTGCTGCCAGGTCAATTTGTGCGACTGCAACTAGATTTCGGCAAAATCAACAATGCAATCGTCATTCCAGAACGCGCAATCGTTCAATCGCAAGCAGATAAGCTAGTGATGACGGTAGATAAAGACAACAAAGTGTCGCCGCGTACCGTCAAAGTCGGTCGTGCTCAAGCAAATGGTTTGGTGCAAATCGAATCGGGTCTACAAGCAGGCGACACTGTGATTGTCGAAGGCATCATCAAGGCAAAACCGGGTGCCGTGGTTAAGCCAATGCCTGCAAGCGCGCCACAAGCCAGCCAAGTACAAGCGACCAAATAATCCGCCGAGGAAATTATGTTTTCAAAATTCTTTATTGAGCGGCCGATTTTCGCCAGTGTGATTTCGATCATTATTGTGCTGGCAGGTTTAGCCGCAATGCGCTCTTTGCCTGTAGAGCAGTACCCTGGCATCACCCCGCCGGTCGTATCTGTAACAGCCTTCTACCCTGGCGCCACTCCGGACGTGATTGCACAAACGGTAGCGGCACCACTTGAGCAGCAAATTAATGGCGTAGAGAAAATGATCTACGTACAGTCTGGCTCGGCATCCAACGGACAAATGTCCTTAAATGTTTATTTTGAAATTGGTACAGACCCCGACCAAGCAACGATCAACGTCAATAACCGTGTGTCGGCCGCAATGGCACAGCTACCCGAAGAGGTGAAGCGGCAAGGCGTTACTGTTAAGAAAAAATCCACATCGATTTTAAATGTGATTGCGCTGAGCTCACCCAAAGGCTCTTACGACACGACCTACCTTTCCAACTATGCCTTGCTCAATATCGTTGACGAGATCAAGCGGATTCCTGGAGTCGGCGACCTGAGCATGTTCGGCGGCACTGATTACGCAATGCGTGTTTGGCTCCGCCCCGATCGGATTTCGCAGCTTGGGATCACAACCTCAGACATTCTAAGTGCAATTCGTGAGCAAAATGCCCAATTTGCAGCAGGTAAAATTGGCGCACAGCCAACCAGTAGCAAGGTGGATTTCACCTTTACGGTCAACACACAAGGCCGCCTAAAAAGCGTTGAAGAATTCGAAAACATTATTATTCGCTCAACCCCAGATGGTGCAAAAACGCGCCTGAAGGATGTAGCTCGTATCGAGATGGGCGGCAAAGACTACGACATGCTGGCGAATTTGAACGGCAAGCAAGCGGTAGCCATGGGTATTTACCTGCAACCAGGTGCTAATGCTGTTGCCGTTGCTGATGCAGTGCGCGCCAAAATGGAGGCCCTAAAAGAGCGCTTCCCGAACGACATTGAGTACAGCATTCCATACGACACCACTAAATTCGTTAAGGTCTCGATTGAGGAAGTAGTACATACGCTACTTGAAGCGATTGTATTGGTGTTTATTGTTGTCTATCTGTTCCTGCAAAATTTCCGTGCTACTTTGATTCCTTGTATCGCTGTACCAATCTCACTGATCGGCACCTTCGCGGGAATGTTGGTGCTGGGTTTTTCAATCAACTTACTAACCCTTTTAGGGATGGTACTCGCAATTGGTATTGTGGTTGATGATGCCATTGTCGTGCTGGAAAACGTTGAGCGGATTATGTCCGAGAAAAAATGCTCGGCTAAAGAAGCCTCGATTTTGGCAATGCAGGAAGTTGCTGGCCCAGTCATGGCGATTGTATTTGTATTGTGTGCGGTGTTCTTGCCCGTCGCCTTCATGGGGGGCATGACCGGTGTAATGTACAAGCAATTTGCAATCACAATCGCCGTTTCGGTAGCAATTTCTGGCTTGGTTGCTTTGACGTTAACCCCTGCATTGTGCGCAATTTTGCTGAAAAATTCGCACCATCAGCCAGCAAAATTCTTTGTTTGGTTTAATCGCAGCTTTGACCGACTGACCAATGGCTACGTAGGTGGCGTTGCGTTTCTAAATCGTCGCGTAGGGATTGCATTTGGCATTTTTGCAGCCATGCTGCTTGCGCTAGTAATGCTATTTAAAGCTGTCCCAGGCGCCTTGGTGCCCGACGAAGATCAGGGCTACTTATTAAGCGCTATCATGCTACCTGATGCAGCATCTTTAACACGTACTCAAGCAGTGTCTGCGCAGTACGACAAAATGCTGATGGATAACAAAAACATTGAGAACGTCGTGTCATTTGTAGGCTTTGACATGCTCTCAGGTGCGGTTTTGAGCAATAGCGGCGTTACATTCATTACCCTAAAAGACTGGAAAGAGCGCCCTACTCGGATGGATAGCTCATTTGCGCTAACGAAAATCCTGCAAGGTAAAGCCTACATGGGCTTGCGAGACGGGTTTGCGGCCAGCTTTAATCCCCCTGCCATTACAGGCATGTCGACAACCGGTGGGCTTGAAGGTTATCTACAAAACCGAGGCACCGGCGACACGGCACGTTTTTACGGTGAAGTGCAACGCTTTATTGAAGAAGCCAAAAAACGCCCCGAGTTTGCATCTGTATCAACAACATTCCGGGCTAATGTTCCGCAAATATATATTGATCTAGACCGCGAAAAAGCCAAAGCGCTGGGGGTCAGCATCAACACCGTATTTGAAACCATGCAAGCTACTTTTGGGCAAGTTTACGTCAACGACTTTAACCAGTTTGGGCGTACTTACCGTGTGCAAATGCAATCTGAAGCAGACTATCGTGCGCGTCCTGAAGATATTGCCAATGTTTATGTGCGCTCCACATCAGGCGACATGATTCCATTAACTAGCTTGGTGCATATTAAAAACTCAGTAGGCCCAGAATTGACAGAGCGTTTCAACATTTTCCAAGCGGCTAAATTGATGATTCAGCCAGCTGCGGGTGTTAGCTCAGGCCAAGCAATCAAGGCAATGGAAGAGCTGGAAAAAGAAGTCCTAGGCACCGAATATAAACTGGAGTGGACTGGTGCCGCTTATCAGGAAAAATCAGCCGGCTCATCATCAAGTACTGCATTTGTGTTCGGCATTATCATGGTATTCCTGATTCTGGCTGCTCAGTATGAGCGCTGGAGCCTGCCATTGGCCGTAATTACGGCAGTACCATTTGCGCTGTTTGGTGCCTTGCTTGCCACTTGGGCTGTTGGCTTAACCAATAACGTGTATTTCCAAATTGGTATGGTCACATTAATTGCCCTGGCAGCCAAAAATGCCATCTTGATTGTCGAGTTTGCAGTCATGAAGCACGAAGAAGGCATGAACCTGCTTGATTCGGCACTTGAAGCGGCGCGCTTGCGCTTCCGCCCAATTGTGATGACTTCACTCGCCTTCATTTTAGGTTGTGTTCCATTGGTAACTTCGAGTGGCGCTGGTGCAGCCAGTCGTAAAGCTCTGGGTATTCCAGTCATTGGCGGCATGTTGGCGGCAACCTTTATTGCAATCTTCTTTATTCCTTTGTTCTTCCGTTTGATCATGAAACGCTCGGAAAAACCAGCGACAACAACAGGAGAGCCTAGCCATGAATAAAACCCTACTCTCCCTATGTATTGCCGGCTTATTAAGCGCATGCGCGTTCACGCCGGACTATACCCCCCCTGTCACGGAACTGCCGACGAGCTCTGTGCAAGCGGCGATATCCAAGCAATGGTGGCTGCAATTTAACGATGAGGCTCTCAATCGCTTGATTGAAAGCGCGCTCAAGAACAACCAAAACTTAGCACTGATTCAGGCCAAGGTTGACGAGGCACGTGCAGTACTGGGGATTACATCTGCCGAGCAGTTGCCACGGATAGGTTTAAACGGCAGCGCAGGCAGCGCAACCCAATCCAAAGAGCTGGGTGTCCCCGCCTACACCAACGCCGAAAACTACAAATTGGTTGGACAGGTTAGCTGGGAGCTAGATATCTGGGGACGCGTGCGCAACCTTAGCGCAGCAGCCCGTGATGACTTGTTTGCGACGCAATACAATCAAGATGCCGCAATCAGCTCTTTATCGGCAGAAGTGGCTCAGGCTTATTTCAATCTACGCGCTTTTGACGCACGACTGCAAATTACTGAAAACACGATCAAATCACGGCAAGATGCTTATGATTTGCGCTACAAACGCTTCAAAGGTGGTGTAACTTCCGAGCTAGATGTCCGCCAAGCAGAGGTTGAGCTCGCCAATGCACAGGCTGCACGACCCGATGTGCAACGCTCAATTGCCAATGCAGAAGGTGCACTTAGCATTCTAACTGGGCAATCACCCAAGGCACTTATTGAAGGAAAACTGGAACGAGGGCTGGCAATTGGGTATATTTCCCTGCCGCCAGCAATCCCAGCAGAGCTGAGTTCAGATTTATTACTGCGCCGACCCGATATCGCGCAAGCTGAAGCTAGCTTGCGCGCGAATCGAGCCAGAGTTGAAGCTGCGCGTGCTGCTTACCTCCCCCGCATTTCTTTAACCGGCTTACTGGGTGTGGAGAGCAATCAGCTCGGTAATTTATTCAATAGTGGCGCCCGCACTTGGAGTTTTGCCGGTAATTTGGCAATGCCATTGTTTGATAATGGCCTGACCGCCGCACAGGTCGATCAAGCCAAAGCACGCGAGCGTCAAGCGACTGCAGCCTATCAACTAGCAATTCAAAACGCTTTTGCTGAAACTCGTACTTCATTGACAGCCAACCAAGTTATCGGCAATAAAGTGAGCGCGGTGCAAACGCAGGTTGACGCACTCAATCGCCAACTCAAACTGGCCACCTTGCGCTATGACAACGGTTTTTCGAGCTATCTCGAAGTACTCGATGCTGAGCGCAATTTGTTTGACGCGCAAATTGCGCTGATTAACACCCAGCGTGACCAACTCAACTATCGCGTTGAGTTATTCAAAGTGCTCGGCGGTGGCTGGGATAAAACGGCAGCCGCCAAAGCTCAATAAATGCAGTAAATTTAAACCAATAAAAAACCCGCAGAAGCGGGTTTTTTATTGGGGTATTGCCCGAAACGTCAGTGTAGGTATTGGCCTACAGGCCATACCCATTAGTATTTAACTCCAAGAAATCAAAGCATAATTTTTCTTGCCACGGCGAATCAGCGTGTAAGCGCCAAACAGGCGGTCAACATCGCCAAAGGCGTAGTCAAGCGCTTCCACTTTGGTGCCATTCACAATCACCGCGCCGCTTTGAATAAACGTCCGCGCTTCTGAGTTAGATTTAGCCAAACCAGCCGCCACCAGTGTTGCGATCAATTGATTTTCCGCTGCAGGCAATTGAACACTTGGCATGCCGTCTTGCGCCAATTGCTCAAAGTCGTTTTGCGTCAGTGCCGCGAGGCTATCGCTAAACAAGTTCTGACTGATGCGCTGCGCGGCCTCTACTGCTGAATCACCATGCACAATCGCAGTCACTTGCTCGGCCAAAATGCGCTGCGCTTCAGGTTTTTTGCCGCTAGTTTTGTCCGCCTCTTCAATCGCATCAATCTCGGCCACCGACAGGAAGCTGAAGTATTTCAGGAATTTATACACATCCGCATCGGCAGTATTGAGCCAGAATTGGTAGAAGGCGTACGGTGAGGTTTTCTTCGCGTCGAGCCAGATCGTACCGGTTTCGGTTTTACCAAATTTAGTGCCGTCCGATTTGGTCACCAGCGGCAAGGTCAGACCGTACACTTGCTCTTGGTTCAGGCGACGCGTCAGATCCGTGCCCGCAGTGATATTGCCCCACTGATCTGAACCACCAATTTGCAACTTGCAGTTGTAGCGCTTATTCAGCTCAGTAAAATCGTAGCCTTGCAGCAGGCTGTAGGAGAATTCGGTGTATGAAATGCCTTGGTCTTCGCGCGCGATACGCTGTTGTACCGCCTCTTTCTTGATCATTTGATTAACCGAGAAATACTTGCCAATGTCGCGCAAAAACTCCAGTGCGCCCATACCGCCAAACCAGTCGTAGTTATTCGACATAATCGCGGCATTGTCGCCTTCGAAACTCAGAAATGGTGAGACTTGCGCGCGGATTTTATCCACCCAGGTCGCAATCACATCGGTGGTATTGAGCTTACGCTCGGTGGCTTTAAAGCTCGGATCACCAATCATGCCGGTCGCACCGCCCACCAAGGCAATTGGTTTGTGGCCGTATTGCTGAAAACGCTTGAGCACCAGAATCGGCACCAATGAGCCAATGTGCAAGCTATCGGCGGTAGGGTCAAAGCCGCAATACAAGGTCACAGACTCTTTGGCCAATAGTTCAGACAAGGCAGCTTGATCGGTACATTGGGCGATCAGACCACGTGCTTGTAGGTCCTCTAATAGGCTGGCTTGATTGAGGCTGGTAGACGACATGTAAGGCTCCGAAGCTTTGCAGTGCAGCGCACAGGCGCGCACAAAATCATAAGGAAAGTCGCCTATTCTAGCCCAAATGGCCGATCAGCCCAATGGCAGCAGCTGGCAATACTGCCCACAGAACAGTCCCTAGGGGTATAACGCGGTGTAATACACCTCAATTAACCCAGCAAGCAATACCACGCAGGGTATCTACACGCAACCCACACACCACACGCAGCAGCATCAGCGAGCCTGATATAATCGCGCAAACTTTCATTTGTAGTGTGACTGTCATGACGCTTCCTGCCCTACCCCCGGTCTCCAATATCGTGCAACGCCTGCAAATCGCCACGCCGCATGGCTCGGGTGATGCGCGCCTGCTGGCTGAATATGTGAGTGAGGTGAAATTACTGGTGGTAATCACCGCCAGCGCGCAGGAAGCGGTACGCATTAAAGATGAAATGGCGTTTTTCCTGCCAGAAAAAAACATCGTGCAGCTGCCCGACTGGGAAACGCTGCCTTACGACCATTTCTCGCCACACTCCGATTTGATCAGCGAGCGGCTCGCGGCGCTGTGGCAAGTGCGGCAAGGTGCAGCCGAAGTGCTGGTGGTGCCCTTGCAAACGGCGATGGGCGTGTTTGCGCCGGTTGAGTTTTTGACTGGCACGACGTTTTTCCTGAAAAAAGGCGAAAAGCTCGACGCTGAAAAACTGCGCGCCGATATGGCGTTTGCCGGTTACAACCACGTCACGCAAGTCTACGGGCCGGGCGAATTTTCGATTCGCGGCGGCTTAATCGATTTATTCCCGATGGGCAGCACGCTGCCGTTCCGGATTGATCTATTTGACGATCAGATCGAAACCATCCGCACTTTTGATGTCGATACGCAGCGCAGCCTGTATCCGGTACCGGAAATTCGCCTACTGCCCGCGCGCGAATTTCCGACGGATGACGCAGGTAAAACCAAATTCCGCCAGCGTTTCCGTGAAGTATTTGAAGGCGCGCCGACCAATGCGCGCCTGTATAAAGATGTGAGCAATGGCATTATCCCAGCAGGGATCGAGTACTACCTGCCGCTCTTTTTTGACGCGACGGCAACGCTATTTGATTACCTACCTAGCGACGGGGTATTGGCGATGCACGGTGATCTAGCGGGGGCTGCAGAGCAATACTGGCAGGATATTGCCGAACGCCACAAGCTCAATATCGGCGATAAAGATCGCCCATTGCTGCCACCGCGTGATTTATTTGTTGCGCCCGACCTACTCTTTGGCCATATCAAAAAATATCGGCGCATTGAGTTGACCACAGGTACGACCAGCATCACCCAGCCGCTGCCATCGCTCGATGTTGACCGCCGCAGCGAGAACCCTATTTCCAAGCTCACCGATTTTGTCGCACACTATCCGGGCCGGATTTTGCTCGTCGCCGAAAGTCTGGGCCGCCGCGAGACGATGGCACAATTCTTCGCCGAATATGGCTTCAAGCCTGCACTGGTCGACAACTGGATTGAGGCCAAAGCCAGCAAGGATCAAATCCAGCTAATCGCCGCGCCGATTTTCCGTGGTTTTGTCTGGCAGGCTGAATCGTTGGCCGTGATTACTGAGGCCGATCTGTATCCGGCCGTGATTCAATCACGCGGCAAAAAGCAGCAAAAACGCAGCAATACCGACGCGATGCTGCGCGATCTATCCGAGCTCAAAATTGGCGACCCAGTGGTTCACGAGGCCCACGGCATTGGCCTGTATATGGGCCTGACGTCGATGGATTTGGGCGATGGCGATACCGAATTGCTGCTGATCGAATACGCGGGCGGCGATAAATTGTATGTGCCAGTAAGCCAATTGCATGTCATTTCACGCTATTCGGGTGGATCAACCGAAAATGTGAATGTCCACAAGCTGGGCTCAGGTGCTTGGGAAAAGGCCAAACGCAAAGCTGCCGAACAGGTGCGTGATACCGCCGCTGAATTGCTCAATCTTTACGCGCGTCGCGCGGCGCGCCAAGGCCACGCGTTTGAATGGAGTCTGCACGATTACCAAGCCTTTGCCGCCGGTTTTGGCTTTGAAGAAACAGCCGATCAGGCCGCCGCAATTGAAGCGGTCTTGGTTGATATGCGCACCACGCAGCCGATGGATCGCTTGGTGTGTGGTGACGTCGGCTTTGGTAAAACCGAAGTGGCACTCCGCGCGGCTTTCTGCGCCGTCGCAGGCGGCAAACAGGTTGCGGTACTAGTTCCAACGACCTTGCTGGCCGAGCAGCATTACCAGAATTTTGCCGATCGCTTTGCCGATTGGCCGATCAAAGTTGCCGAGTTGAGCCGTTTCCGTTCGGGCAAAGAAACTGCCGCCGCGATCAAAGGTTTGGCCGATGGCACTGTAGACATCGTGATCGGCACACATAAACTCGTTCAACCTGATGTCGAATTCGCCAAGCTTGGCCTCGTGATCATCGACGAAGAGCACAGGTTTGGCGTGCGCCAGAAAGAGCAACTTAAAGCGCTGCGCGCCAATGTCGATGTATTGACCCTCACCGCCACGCCGATTCCACGTACGCTAGCGATGAGTCTGGAAGGCTTACGTGATTTCTCCGTGATTGCTACAGCGCCGAATAAACGCTTAGCAGTCAAAACCTTTGTCGCGAAATTTAGCGACGGCATTATTCGCGAAGCGGTACTGCGCGAACTCAAGCGCGGCGGGCAGGTGTTCTTCTTGCACAATGAAGTCGAAACCATTGAAAACATGCGTGAAAAATTAGCGCTACTGTTACCCGAAGCCCGCATCGGCGTCGCCCACGGCCAGATGCGCCCGACCGATCTGGAACACGTGATGCGCGACTTTAATCAGATGCGCTTTAATGTGCTGCTGTGCACGACGATTATCGAAAACGGCATCGACATCCCGAACGCCAATACCATTTTGATGAATCGCGCCGACAAATTTGGTCTGTCGCAATTGCACCAAATGCGCGGCCGCGTTGGTCGTAGTCATCACCAAGCCTACGCCTACCTGCTGGTGCCTGACGTTGATGGCATTTCGAAAGACGCCAAAAAGCGTCTTGAAGCGATTCAGATGATGGAAGAGCTGGGTTCGGGCTTTTATCTGGCGATGCATGACTTGGAAATTCGCGGAGCAGGTGAAGTACTGGGCGATTCGCAATCGGGTGAAATGCAGGAAATCGGCTTTGCGCTGTATAGCCAAATGCTCAAGCAGGCGGTCAAAGCACTCAAAGCGGGCAAAGAGCCTGATCTATCGCAGCCGCTGGGCGTGACGACGGAGATCAATCTGCATGCGCCAGCGCTGCTACCGAATGAATATTGCCCCGATGTAAACGAACGCCTGAGCCTCTATAAACGTCTTGCCAGCGTCGAGAACAACGACGAACTCAACGACATTCATCAGGAAATGATCGACCGTTTTGGCCTGCTGCCCGACCCGGCTAAAGTACTGCTCGATTGCCACCGCCTACGCATGTTGGCTGGTCCATTGGGCATTAGCAAAATTGACGCGGCCGACAACACGATCATTATTCATTTCTTGCCAAAAACGACGGTTGATCCGATGAAGATCATCTCGCTGATTCAAAGCAAGAAAAACTACAAGCTCGCCGGCCAAGACAAGCTGCGCATTGAAGGTAATTGGCCCGAGAGCGCACTGCGGGCTGTGCGCGTCAAAGAACTGATTAACGAGCTACATTAATGAACCCGAACCCAGTCGATTTTAGCCAGCTAGACGAACAAGATTGGCCTCTACTGGCTGCATTTGCTTGCTACGGCGCCGGTTTAGCCCAAACGCGTTTGACCAGCATCGTTAATGACGCACAAGCACCGTCGCAACTGCATTTCACGGTCGATGCGGTGAAGGGTGGCATTGCGCGCTTGATGCTCAAGCGAATTATTAAATCAGCCGCGCTGCAAGGGTTTGAAATTGATAGCCAGTGGCTGTGGGCGGTGCTGGTTCAATTGCAAAACCAAGGTACTTTGCAAACTTGGCTCAATATCACGCGCAAACATCAACCAGTCATTCAGCCGTGGGAAGCTGGCAGCCAACGCAGTTGGGCACACCGTGCGCTGCAAGCGGCACTGAGCGACGACGCCCGCGAGTGTGGCCAAGCGCTGTACCAGATGGGGCTCAATGGCATGAGCGTCGAGGCTTTAGCGCGCCACCCGGCGCACTTGCTGTTCCAGCCTCAGGCCAAGCAGCTATTTCATTTATGTTCGCCCGCCACGCAAGCGGCGCTACTGAGCGACTATCTGCACTACGCCTGCCGCGCCCTACTACCGGCCACTGCGCAATATCACTTTGCCTGCGCCAACTTTAATGAGCGTTTTGCGCAAAACAGTGAAATTGCCGAATATCTATGCTGGCAAGCCATTTTGCGAGGCGATTTGGCTAAAATCGCCCAATTTCACGCTGCACTCGAGCTTGAAACGCAGGCCGAGCTATCGGTAACTTTAGCCGTCATCAAAGGCCACTACGCGCGCGGCGTGCAATCGGGGTTGGAGCTCATTAGCGCTATCAAAAAGCTGAGCAATAAGCGCAAAGTGGCAATCGGTGGCGCTGCGGGCTTGTTTTATAGCGCCGCGCTATTTGCTGAACCGCACAATGGCGAATATTTGGCCGCCTTGCAAACCCAGTTTGAAACGGGCGATAAATCCCGCTTTTCTAGCGTCTACGATATTCATCTGCCATGGGTAAAACAGCTTGCAAGCCAAATTCAGGCTCCGCCGCAGGTACATCACCTGCCCGCCGCAAGTGTGGGCTTGGATGGACTATTTGATTTGCTGCTGCTGTATTGGCAACAACAAGCACTGGATGCCGACTGGCAAGCCGAGCTTGAACAACGCTTAAACGATATTCAAGCCTACAGCTGGCTGCGTGAAGAGCTGGCCTTGCTGATTGATCGCGCTTACGAAACGCACTGGGCCAGCCCGAATTGGCACCAAGAACACGGCATGAAGCCACTGATAGAGATCGTAAAGCTCGAACCGGTGTGGCAACGCGCGCTTAATGCGCTGAGCCAATTCAATAAAACGCCAGCACAAGCACCCGCCGCCAGCGCACGGCTAGCGTGGTTGCTAACGGCGGCTCGTTCTGGGGTTTTACTTGAGCCACGCGAGCAAAAAGTGAACACCAAAGGCGTTTGGAGCAAAGGCCGCCCGATCGCCTTAAAGCGCCTGATGCAAGGCGATGCCAGCCTGAGCTACCTGAGTAGCGCAGATAAAAACATCTGCAGGTATATCTCCGTAGACTATGGTTATTATGGCGATGCAGGCTATACCCTTAATGCGGAAGCTGCATTGCCTGAACTCATCAATCACCCCTATGTTTTTTGGAGCGATTCACCCGATATTCGTATTGATATAGTCGCTGGTGATATTACGCTGCATCTAAAAGAAAACACCGGAAAAATATCGCTCAAACTCGACCCCGACGTGATTGCGGGTTGCGAGGTCATTTGGCGCAAAGAAACGCCCACACGCTTGGCGGTGTATCGCATTACGCCGGATATCACGCAAATTGCCGGCATTTTGGGCAAAGGCCTGACGGTACCATCAGAGGCCAAGCCGCAATTGGTCGAGGCGATCACCGCCATTGCGCCGCACATTACGATTCACTCCGACCTGCCAGAGCTCGCAGCCCATATTGACAGCGTACCCGCCAACGCAGCGATTTACGCGCATTTACTGCCCATCGAAAGCGGCTTGCGCCTACAGTTTTTGGTACGACCTCTGCCCGATGGCGGCTGGTTTAACCCCGGTAAAGGCGCGGCCAATGTACTGGGTGAGTTGGATGGTAAAACTGTCCAAGCTCAGCGCGATTTAGCCGCAGAAAAACACGCGCACCAGCGTATTCTGGGTTTTTGCACCAGTTTGGCAGACGCAGTGTGCGAAGACCAAAGCTGGCAACTTAACACGCCCGAATTGTGTTTAGAGCTGCTCAGCCAATTGCGCACCCTACCCGCCGAACAAATCGAATTGGTTTGGCCTGAGGGCGAGCGCTTCCGTCTCAAAGCCACGCGGGCGATGAGCCAGCTCAAAATGGGCATTAAGCAGCAAGGCGATTGGTTTGTCGTCAACGGCGAAATCACGCTGGACGATGGCAAAGTGCTGCAATTACGCCAATTACTATCACTGCTCGACGGCGCGCCGGGGCGCTTTGTACAGCTGGGTGACAATGAATACTTAGCGCTCACCGACAATCTGCGCCGCAGGCTCGAAGAGCTGCGGGCGCTGAGTGAAGAGAGCAAAGACGGGCTCAAAATCAATCTGCTCGCCAGCGGTGCTCTGGCCGAGTTGGCCGCTGAAGCCGGCGAAGTTGAAGCCGACAAACGATGGCAAGCGCATTTAGCCAAACTCGACACGCTATCCCAGCACCAGCCTAAGGTGCCATCGACCTTGCAAGCCACTCTGCGTGATTATCAGCTCGAAGGCTTTCAATGGCTGTCGCGCTTAGCGCATTGGGGCGTCGGTGCGTGTTTGGCCGACGATATGGGTTTGGGCAAAACCGTGCAAACTCTTGCGCTACTGCTTGAGCGCGCGCCACATGGCCCGGCACTGGTCGTTGCGCCGACTTCGGTCGCGATTAATTGGCAAGCAGAAGCAGCCAAATTTGCGCCCACATTGAATATTCGCAACTTCCAGAGCAATCGCAATTTAAGTGACTTGTCACCCTTTGATTTAGTGATTGTGAGCTACGGACTGTTTCAACAAGAAGCTGAGGCATTCGCCGCGCAGCAGTGGAAGACAGTCGTTTTAGATGAGGCACAGGCGATTAAAAACGGCCAAACCCGCCGCAGCCAAGCGGCGATGGCGCTGAACGCCGATTTTAAAATGATCGCCACTGGCACGCCAATGGAAAACCATTTGGGCGAATTGTGGAATCTGTTCCGCTTTATCAACCCAGCGCTACTGGGATCGCAAGAACGCTTTAAAAAGCGCTTCGCACAGCCGATTGAAGACGGCCAAAGCGACGCGAAACACGCCAAATTGGCGCTCAAAAAACTGATCGCACCATTTATGCTGCGCCGAACCAAAACACAGGTTTTAACTGAGCTGCCAGCGCGCACCGAGATCACGCACAAAGTGCCGCTTTCCAGCGAAGAAATGCATTTGTACGAAGCGCTGCGCCAGCAAGCGGTGGAAAAACTCGACACCATGAAGCCGCAAGAAGGCAATAAACCGCTGCAAGTGCTGACCGAAATCACCAAGTTGCGCCGTTTTTGCTGCAACCCGCGCTTAGTGATGCCCGAGAGCCAAATGGCAGGTAGCAAACTGATCGCCTTTGCCGAAATCGCCGAAGAATTGCTCGACAACAACCATAAAGCCTTGGTGTTTAGCCAATTTGTCGACCATCTTGCGATCGTGCGCGACTGGCTTGATCGCAAAGGCATCAGTTACCAATATCTCGATGGCAGCACTTCGATCCGCCAGCGCCAAAAAGCGGTGAACGATTTTCAGGCCGGCATTGGCGATATTTTCCTGATTAGCTTAAAGGCCGGTGGTTCGGGCTTGAACCTGACCGCGGCAGATTACGTGATCCACCTCGATCCGTGGTGGAACCCGGCGGTCGAAGATCAAGCGTCCGATCGCGCACACCGGATGGGCCAACAACGGCCTGTCACAATTTACCGACTGGTGGCCGAAGGCACCATCGAAGAGCAAATCGTTGCGCTACACCGTGATAAGCGAGACCTCGCCGACTCCTTGCTTGAAGGGGGGGATGCAAGTGGCAAACTGGATGCAGCGGCACTTCTGACACTGCTAAAAGGTCAGTAACACAATTTTCGGCTGTTTTTCTACTGTTGAATTAATTCAAACGATCGTTTGTAATATTGAACACTGATGATGCGCCATCTTTGAGGAGAACAAGATGGATCGTCGTCAATTTATTCGTTTGGCCGGCTTTATGACGGCCAGTGTTGCCAGCCCCCTAGTCTTGACAGCCTGTGGCGGCTCGTCAGCAGACTCAACAAGCAGCACTAATGGCAGCACAACAACCCCAGCCCCAGCGAAGCTATTTCAATTTCCGCAAGGGATCGCCTCGGGCGACCCACGCGCTGATAGCGTGATTTTGTGGACACGCGCACTACCTGTCGGAATTGATCCAATTAGCGGCCAAAGCGCAGCGATGGACAGCACGATTGTGTTGCAAGTCTTTGAGGGTGATCCAGCGGCCTTAACTGGCACCACAGGTGTATTGCAAGGCAAACTCGTTGCCAATGTCACGCTCAATGCCAGTAGCGAGTGGGATCACTCGGTACGCCACAAATTATCTGGCCTACAGAGCAATACTACCTACGGGTATCAATTTATTGCCGGCGGCAGCCGCTCGATGATTGGCCGTTTCAAAACGGCTCCGGCGGCAAGCGCCGATGTATCACAGCTTAAATTTGCGTTTTTGTCGTGCCAGGATTGGAGTATCAATCACTGGGGCGCGTTTGATTTACTCGCCAAAGACGAGCTCGATTTCATCGTGCATCTGGGTGATTACATTTACGAAACGGTGGGCGAATCATTCCAGACCGGTCAGGTAGAAAGCGCGCACGCGGCGCTCAAGCTGCCCGATGGCCCGTTCAAAAATGGTCAATCGGGTGCGCGCTACGCCAACACGCTGGCCGATTACCGTGCGCTGTACAAGCAATACCGCAGCGATCCGCGCCTTCAACAAGTTCACGCGCGCTTTGCCATGATCGCCATCTGGGATGACCATGAGTTTTCCGACGATTGCTGGGGCGATGCAACGACCTACGACAATGGCACTTACAACGCCCAAACCGGCGGCGATAATAAGCACGAAACCGCACGCCGCCGTTCGGCCAATCAAGCTTGGTATGAGTTTATGCCGGCCGATGTGGTGTTTGACGCCAAAGCAACGGGCTTTCAAACCGTGCGCCTGTATCGCGATTTCCAGTTTGGTAAATTGCTGCACTTGGTGATGACCGATGAGCGCCTGTATCGCGCCGATCACATCATCCCCGAAGCCGCGGCAGGCAGCTCGGTCGGTAGCCGTTACCTCGTGCCGAGTAATATTTTGGCCGGTGCTGAAGCGCAAAAAATGGCCGCAGGCAAAGCCATGGGCGACGAGTTGGCACTGGTGTCGATTTTGGGCAAACCGCAGCGCGAATGGTGGAAAACCACGCTGAAAAATTCGCCTGCGAATTGGAAAGTCTGGGGCAATGAGGTGTCTTTGCTGAAAATGCGGCTGGACGCGCGCAAGCTCGCCGGCGTACCGGCGGAAATGCAGCAGGATTTCGTGCTCAATGCCGATCAGTGGGATGGCTTTAACGCCGAGCGTAGCGATCTGCTCAATTACATTCGCAACAACAGCATCAAGAATGTCGTAGCCGTCACTGGCGATATTCACAGCTTTTACGCTGGTGTTGCGCACGCCGATTACAGCCAGAATACACCCGCCTTGGTCGATTTGGTCACCGCAGGCATCAGCAGCGACTCGTTCTACCACTACTTTGCCAGCTCGGTACGCGACCCGGCTTTGGCCAGCTCGCAGCCTTTGGTATTTAGCAGCGACTCGGGTGCAGAGCAGATCGCCATCCAGATGCTTAGCGTTGCAATCGCACAGCAAGCGGGTGTGACGAATCTGAACGACAGCGCCGCCATCAAGGCGGCGGTCGGTGGCGCAATTAGCGCAGGTTTAGTGCCCGCAGCGGCCTTCCAACCCACGGCCAATTTGAGCAAAGCCGAGATCAATACCTTTAATGATTTACTCGGTGGCGAATTAGGTAAAACGATCGCGGATTTAATCGCCAATCTGGCGGTGAAAGGGCAATCGGTTGCCGCGCAAACCTTGTATGGTTTGGTGGCAAAAATGATCGCAACGAAAATGGGGGTTTCGCCGACGCAAGTGCCCGCAGCGCAAATCGTGCCCTTCCTGAACCCATTTGCGGATCAGGCCACTGGCAAAGCACCAGTTAACAACCCGTGGATACGTTATGCCGACACTGATGCACAAGGGTATGCTGTGGTTACCGTTACGCCAAATGCGCTCAACTGCACGTTCCGCAAAGTCAACATGCTGCAAAATGGTCAATTGCCCGCCAGCGTACTGAGCAAGGAAACCAAGCTGGTGGTGAAATCGGGTGTAGTTGATGTAACAGTCGCTTAAAACCAGCTGCTTTAAACAAAAAGCCCTGTGTATCAGGGCTTTTTGTTTGTATTCCGGCTTACTCAGCTTGTGCCATCGGTTGCTCTGTAATGGGCCCGGTCACCCCGTTGAGCCCCAGCTGGCGCAGAGTTTGCCATTCCCCTTCCGTACGCACCAGCTCGGCAATCGTTGCAATACCTAGGGTATGTGACACCGCTAAAACTGCTTTGACGAGCTGCTGATTTCCGCTCTGCTGATCGATCTCATGAATATAACTGCTATCGATTTTTAGGTAATGCAATGGCAAATCATATAATTTCGGCATGCTGCCAATTTGACGACCAAAATGCTCAATCCCAACTTTGATGCCCAGCTTGCGCATTTCGGTGATAAAGGTTGATAGCGACTCCAAGTCTTCGATCAGCGCTTGCTCAGTCACCTCAAGCCACAAGCGTGACAAGGTGGCCTTTGATTGACTGCTCAGTAGTTGAGCCAAATCACGGCGGAACTGCAAGTTGGAAATCGACTGTGGCGCAATATTGATCGCCAGATCTGCGGTGTCAGTGGCTAATTGTTTGAGCCCCAAGCGAACGGCGGCCAAATCCAAGGCGGGCAAAAGCTCAAAGCGCGCAGCGAATGGCATAAAGACACCGGCAGAATATAGCTCGTCGCTGCTTGGATCAGGCAAACGCAGTACCATTTCCTTGTGCAGTAATTTGCCACTGAAGTCCAGCACCGCAAAATGAGCGGCAACGAAACGGCTATTGGCAATAGCTTGCTGTAAAATTTGCTGCCATTCGCTATTGGGTCGGCTCGCCTTTGCCGCCAAATAAGAGGCAGCAGCAGCGCAATTGTGTGCATTTGATTCTGCTTGGGCCAGTGCGGCATCGGCTCGACTGAGTAATGCGCCCAGTGATTCGCCATTTTGATAAGCGCTATAACCGATAGCCAGCAAATTGGGTACAGTTGGCGCCAGCGTCGCAATTTCAGCCATCAGTTGCTCGGCAAATTGTGGGTTGAGCTCCTGCCCGGGCGCAAACAGTGCAAAATCCGACCCATTTAAGCGGGCGGCTTGCCAGTTGAGATTTTGGTCTGCGAGATGAGCCAGCTCGGTGGCTAGCTCGGTTAAGAATTTGTCGGTGGCTTGCCTGCCCAAGTCACGATTCACGCCAGCCAAGTCTTTTAAGCGCAGCAAATACAAAACCCCAGTCGGCGCACTTTCTTCATCACTCAGAGCCTGTGCTAAGCGCCCCATGAAAAAACTACGATTAGCAAGCCCGGTTACTGGGTCACGATTGGCATCTCGTTTTAGCTCCTCAATATGCGCCGATTGTTCGTCAAGCATTGTTTTGACACGATCAACCATGCTATTCATGGCGTCGGCCATCGGGCGCAGCTCGATATATCGTGGCTGAGGAACATTGATGAATTTGCGCTCGCTGATCGCCGCAGCTTGCGCCATAATTTGAAAAATTGGCTTACGTATACGCAGCAAAACCAAGTGCATTAATGACCCGGTTAAGATACCCCCAAGCAGCATCCAAACAAATAATTTCTTCGCGCTACGCCAGAGTGACTCATAGGCAAAGCGTGAATGCGCCTGAATTTCGACTTTACCCGCCTGCTTCCAGCCATTGCTAATCAGTGCTTGCCCAGCGCTCACATTGATGGGAAATAGCTGCACAAACCAGCTCGGTACATCACTAGGCAACTCTTTGTTGCGCAACTCATTTACCGTCTTGCCGTGCGGGTCGGTGATCCGAATTAATGCAAAATGCCCCGAATCAAACAAGGCATTACTCATTAATTCAACCATGGCCGGATCATCCGCCTGCTGTGAAATCGACAGCGCAAGTGATGAGGCATTGTCGCTGCTTTGCGTATAGAGCTGAGTTTGCAAATAATCGCGTGCACTGAGCGTACTAACCCACAACGCAACCACAAAGGCGAGGACTGCCGAGCAAATGATCATGAGCCAAAATTGGCGAAATAACGACATAACAATATCCTTAAAATGCTATTCCATCGCTTTGCATACGCAACAAAACGTCTTTCCAGCGAGATAAGCGATCAATGGATCCTGACGGTTGCACGCCACTGCCGGTAAAGATGCCTTCGCTATTAAAGCTAAATACAGGAGTTAAATCAGGGCGGCGACTGGCGGGACGGATTTCGGTAATCAGATTATCCAGCACTAAAGGCTCAGCATCTGGACTTGGATAATAGGTCAACACCATATGTGCTTGGGTTACGGTACTATTGCTGCCACCGATCTTGGCTTTAACATAACTCATACGCAATTTTTCAGCAGAAACACCCAACTCTTTGAGTGCAAAGTACTTCACAATGGCAAAGTCCTCGCAATCTCCCGCCCCTTTCCCCAGTGTTTCAAGTGGCGTAGCCCAATAATCTGTTTGCTGCCAAATGGTGCTGTCATCTTGAAACTGCAGGCGGCGATTGAAAAACTCGTTCACTCGCTTGAGCTTTTCTGCCTCAGCTAATGTTTTACTTGCCGATAACACTTGCTGGGTGTCTGCCACTAGTTTGGCTGCGGTTGCACCATAGCGTTGCTGCGCCAGCTTGACTAATTTGTCAAAATCCCAGCCCGACCATGCCGGCAGGGTCAACAAGCATAGTAGAAATATCCAGCGCCGAAGATGGGCGAATGGAGATGACATCAGCAAAAGGTTTCCTGTGGTAGTGGCCGCCCAAAACGACAGCAGGATTAGGCAAAGTCCGCCAATGGAGCATATTTGCTCAAGATAGTGCAGCCTATCGCACATTTCACTTCTGAGCTATCTTCAGGCGGCGAATTGCGTCAGCCGCCACATTCGGGCCGCTGACGCAGGAAGATCAGCCCTTTACAAAGTACATAATTAGGATATAGCTGCGGTGATGGGATTACCCAAGGCTTGCCAAAGCAGGGATTGCTACGTAGAATCACGCCTCTTCGCGGAAAGATGGATGAGTGGTTTAAGTCGCACGCCTGGAAAGCGTGTATAGGTTAATAGCCTATCGGGGGTTCGAATCCCCCTCTTTCCGCCAAGAATACTTCCAGCATCGCCTAGCGATGCCAATGAAACCCTGACAAAGCTCAGCTTTGCAGGGTTTTTTGTTGTCCATTGCTAACGGTGGACAACGTGAGTAACACGGTTTGTTTGTGAGTAATAATGAGAGTAACTATACTCAACTGCACAAAGTTACTCACAAAGGGGCTTCCCATGAAGCTGACCGACCCCGTTATCAAAGCAGCCAAGCCGCAAGAAAAGCCCTATTCCTTGGCGGATGGAGAAGGATTGGCCGTCTATGTTCAGCCAACCGGAGCGAAATGGTGGCGCTATCGTTACCGTTTTGCCAACAAAGCCAAGATGGTTTCTTTGGGTGTTTATCCGGATGTAACTCTCAGAGCAGCTAGAGTTGAGCGCGACCGCCTTCAAGCCTTGCTCAAGCAAGGAGTCGATCCTTCCCAAAACAGGCAGGAAGAAAAACTATTTGCCAAAATTGCTGCGGAAAACAGCTTTGAAGCTGTTGCGCGACGTTGGTGGGATAACTGGAAAGAAGTAAGAACCGAGCGCCATGCTCACTATGTTATGCGTCGGCTGGAGGCGGATGTGTTTCCGGTAATCGGCAACAGGCCAGTAACCGAAATTAGCGCTCCGCTTTTACTTATGACCGTCAAGAAAATTGAAGCACGAGGCGCGCTAGATATTGCCAAGCGTGCATTAGAAACATGCGGACAAATTCTACGTTACGCCGTAGCGCATGGTCTGGCAGAGCGCAATCCCGCCGCCGACATCAAACCTGCCGACGCTCTGAAAGCACGAAAAAAAACCAACTACGCCAGACTGGATGCCAAAGAGCTACCGGAACTACTACGTAAGATTGACGAATACGACGGCCAGCTTCTCACTAAACTGGCGCTGCAGCTGATGGCGCATACTTTTGTCCGTACCAGTGAACTGATTGGTGCTCGCTGGGCGGAATTTGATTTCGAAGCCAAGCAATGGCGCATCCCTGCAGAACGGATGAAGATGGACACGCCGCATATCGTGCCGCTAACCGAACAGGCGTTGGCAATCATTCAGCAAATCAAAATCATCTCGGGTGGCCTTGCTTTACTGTTTCCCAGCGAGCGTAGCAACAGCAAATCAATGAGCAATAACACGATCCTGTATGCCTTGTACCGCATGGGTTATCACAGTCGCATGACTGGACATGGTTTTCGCGGCATTGCCAGCACGATTTTGCATGAACAAGGTTTTACACACGAGCATATTGAATTGCAATTGGCTCATTCACCTCGCAATTCAGTTTCTTCGGCTTATAACCACGCAAAATATTTATCGCAACGTGCATTAATGATGCAGCAATGGGGTAATTACCTTGAGGCCATCAAGGCAGGAGCAAAAGTATTTCAGCTAAAAATTGCATAATAAATCTTTAGCTGTTGTTTAACTAAAATAAGTTTCATGCTGAAAATTGGATACTTTATGCTTAAACGCTCATGCCAGCACGTCATTTTTTTAAAAGATGAGCTAAATAATCTTTTACCAAAAAATTCAACAGCATTTCACATAAAAAAAGAAATGGGCGAGTATTTGTGGCGAACTTTAGAAAACAATGGAATTAAACATCTGCATTTTCCAAATAATTTGACTAAGGCAAAAACAGCGCATCGGCCTATTGAATCTTTGTATCGCTGGATTTCCTATTGTGGTGGTTTGAGCCCGACTTGGTATGATGATCCTCTGGATGGAGAAATTTATAGCGATGATAAAGCTATTGTAGTTGGATGCACAAAACCTAGTGAATGTAAAAACGAAAATGAGGCTTGGAAGGTCCATCAGTTTGTTACACTTGGTTTGTGGATTATTGATTCTGAATTCAATCGATATGGAGATGAGCATGTTGCAAATGGCATGCTAAACGAACAAGGTAACAATATTTATGAGGTAATAGAGCACAGAGCTGCCTGCATTGAATTTGCTTATCAAGCATTAACATATGCACTTAAAGTTAAAGCAGAAATAAAAGCTAAAAAAGAAAAGAAAGGTGGTTTAGCTACATCGAGTTTAAAGCTCTTGACTCGACGAGAGGCAGAACGCTTAGTGAAACTGAAAATTCCTACTAGCGGTAAATGGAAATCAGCCGCGATCGCAGCCAAATCAATTGAAAATGAAGTAAGGCAGTTTGCAATTGCCACTGGCTGGCGAATGTCAGAAGAACGTGGAAGAACAACAATTGCAGGGTGGCTAAGGGAAATGAGCGAGGCAAGCACGCTTTTTGAAACGAAAAGTGGTACGTCAGCAAGCAAACGTACTACGTCAACAAGCTAACGCACTACGTCAACAAGCCAACGGTACATACAAACAGTTTTTTTAAAAATAAATTTCGGTCATTGCAAATCAACGCCTGAGGAGGCGCAGCAATGGCAAACATTTCCAATCTCCCCATCCCAGATTCTTTGCCCGCCGATGGGTTAAGCCGGTGGCGTCAATTTGCGCCATTTTCGCCAGTTAGTCGTGAGCGATTCCGCCAATTATGCAAAATTGGCCGTGCGCCGCAACCAATCAGATTGGGTATTCGTTGCACGATGTATAGCAATCGCGAATTGCATCGTTGGTTAGCAGACCCGATCAATTACCGCGCCGATTATAAATGAGCAAAAGCAAGAAGGTGGCGCTGGCAGATGCCAAATCTGCGCGGGAGTCAGGGATTTTTTTTCCGCTCCCACTTTGCGTATTGCAATCCCCAGAGTTCGTGCTGCTTAGCGCCTACGGAGTCAAACTGTTGATTGATTTATTGTCTCAGTGGCGCTTGAATAATAACGGCTATTTGTCTCCTAGCTGGGCGTTGATGCAGGCGCGTGGATGGAAAAGCAAAGCCACGCTTGCAAAAGCTCTGAAAGAATTGGAAAGCGCAGATTGGATCATTCGAACTCGGCAGGGTGGGAGAAATCGTGCGAGTTTGTATGCAGTTTCATTTCAAAGAATCGATGACCATCATCGTGGCAAACCGCTCGATGTTGCAGCCACCCGAAGTCCGCCGAGCTATTGGCGAAAAACTATGCCACCTTTGATAAAAATTGCAAACCCTACCCCACCAAGCGGGGCAATTGATGAAAGACTACCCCAGCAAGTGGGGCAAAAGCTGGCTGCTTGATTAACAATTGCCCCACCTAATGGGGTAGTCAGGCCTTGTTTGCAACAGCAATTGCCCCGTCTGCTGTACACCTCTCTAGATTAAGCCATCTGCAGTTAAAAAATTGAGGAGAACATTTATGTTGATCAGTACAAATTCAATATTGAGTCCAACCCCATGATTTTGTTTTTAGCCGCGCAGCGCCGACGCTTATTAGAGCGAAGTGGCGATAAGCATAGTCTGTCACTATGCCTATCAGTTACTGCTCATTTTTTCCAACAAAGTCTGAAATTCGAACGCTAAAGAGAAGACAAATGTCCGGATACCAATTCATCCACGTCGAGGCGTATGCGCGACGCGGTAGTCAGCAGCAACGCAAAGAAAGAAAGACAGGAAGTCCCAAATTACAGCAAAAGTGGAGCGCTCAACAAATTGCAGATGAGGCAGCTCGCGTTACGGGAGCATGTGCGCATGTTAGCAACCCGCAGCCCCCTAATTTTTTGTATGGTGTTAGCCCACATCAAGCGGCCGCACTAGCGGCACAATGGGCGGAGAAACAAAAGGACACGTTGGGTAGAAAAATGCGCGCAGACGGACTTTGCCTTCTCGCCGGTGTGGTTAGTTTACCCGCGGAAAGAATGAATGATTGGGTTGATTTTCGTGCTGCAACAATAAATTATTTACACCACAAATATGGCGAACGGCTAAAGTCTGTAATTGAACACGTAGATGAGGAGCACCCGCATTTACATTTTTATGCCGTTCCTTTGGATAATGAAAAATTTGATTTCATTCATGATGGACGAAGAGCTTCTGCTGAAATGGCTGCGATTGGCAAGAAAAAGGGCGAGCAAAATAATGCCTATATTGAGGCCATGCGAAGATTCCAAGATGAATTTTATCAAAAAGTAGCCTCTAATTTTGGCTTGACAAGAGATGGCCCCAAAAGAAGACGTTTGACGCGTGCGCAATGGCAAATTGAGCAAAATTCAGCGGGCAGGAATGCAAAGATATTTGCTATTGAAAATGCGGCACGAAATCAATTCGAAAAAAAATTTGATGCATCATCAATGCTGCCAGAAAAAGAATGGAAGTTTTTTGGCATTAAAGAGCCGACTTATACGGCTGACGAAGTGGTTTCACTGCTGAGCAATGCACATAAGATTGGCATGAAATCTGGAGTGGCGCACGTTACCAGTGTAACAATGAATAAATTAGATTCTGGAATTGAAGAGAAAGAAGGTCAGCTTCGTGAAATTTCAAGGCTAAAAAAAGAGCTAGATGGAGCAAAGAATAGCCTTAGGAGAATTGAAGAGGTAATTTCGCCAGAAGAACTGCAGGTGAAGTTCAATGAATTAAACCTAAGGAGAGAAAACGAAAGAAATGTCGCATTGGAAACTATGCAAAACAGAGCCAATAAATATCTTCAGTCTTTTTTAATTAAACACAATAGTGACGAAAAAATTTACAGTGGTGTTATAAGGATGGCGCCACAACAAGACGACACCCCATTCGTATAAAGGATGAACCCAATGGAAGAATTTACAATTAAGAAGCCAACCAAACCTAGACCTGAAGACATGTGGCTTGAAACAATGGAGTGTTTAATTTTTGAGGGGAAGCCTTTTATTGCTGAGGTACGGCTATTTGATCAGGAAATGCTATATGGCTGGCTAAAATCAATTCATACAAATAAGATGTTTAATTACAAAGAGGAAAGGTATGAAGATTTTTGGGTGGACGATCTGGAGCCGGCCTATCTTAACCCAACTGCTAACGGCCACGATGAATCATCAATATATAATTTGGAAAGAACCAGAGTTTATTTGAATTTAAATATTCCAAATTTCGAGGAGGAAATGACATGCCTTGCAAATGCGGTATACAAGAAAAAAGACAAGCCGCTACGAAAAATGTGTGGCTCAAATAGTGATTTTAATGATTCCATGTTAATAGCGCTAACCATGCTCTATCAAAACTTGCAGCACATCAATCAAATTTACCGTATTTTAAATAATCTTAATGATCAACAAGAAATTCATTACGGAGTTTGCGAATGCTTGATGGATGAAAAAATGCCGTTTGCTTTTAGGTGGATCCAACATTGTCTGTGTTGCTATCGCGAAGAAATAAAGCCACAAAAATTTGCAACCTCGGATGAGGGGGAAGGCTATTCTACCTTCCCAGAAGGAGACTTTATTTTTTAACATACAATTACAATTGGTTGGGTTTGCTCAAGTACCTTGAGAAGACCCAACCTTGAACTTTAAGACTTCCTGAATTATCCGTCCAAGAAATCAATGACCAGTCTTTACGTGCCTCTTGCACCACGACCAAATCCCAACACTGTAAGCGGCTGATAATCTTGGAATTCGCGGATGCAGTTGCTCGTACCTCTAAGCCATTTTTCCTAACGAGCTTACGCACATTAATACAGTCAATTCTCATTTGGGGCTGAATTAATGCGCGCACCTCTTTTTTATTCAGTTCAGGTTTCGCAACATTAGTAAACTCACTCCATGCTTTCGCCAAAGGGGCTTGAACAATTAAAAAAATAATACTAGCAACAAGCCCACCAATTGCATTAACAAAAATCTGCAACCAAAGAGGATTCGATTTTTTTTGAGCCTGATTATTAGATACTTCTACTAGGACTTTAGTTAATGCTTCAATCGCTTTAATACCATCAGTATAAACGCCACTATTAGCAAAACAATTAAGCGCAATTTCTTCATCGGATGCCGGTCGAATTCCAACCTCACCTGCAGCAAAGGTATCTAGTCCTTCCAGTTCTATCCGATGATTTACAAAAGCGTACTGCTCAGCTGCACTTCTTTTATGCAACTCCTGAAGTGTACTCATTTGCTCGGCAAATTTACGTGTTGGCTCATTCAGGGCAGCAAGCACTTCGCTCAGATAATTTGGCGATGACTGTGAAATTGCAGCGATTCTCTCACTCATTCTCAGAGATGGTGCACGCAATGCCTCCATCACGTGCCTCATTGAATTGGCTGGGTCTAACGCGTTCATGGCCTCAATTTGTTTGGTAAAGCTTGATAGCGGCTCACCCAGCAAGCGTTTTGCATCAGTTAGAAAACTCGATGCAAAAGTTCCTTGCAAGATTGCCGCGTGCTTTGCCCAGCCCGAATTTGATGCATTAATAGCTTCAAGGGCAGCATTGATTCCACTTCGCTGATAATCTATTGCCTGTGTTGCTTTAGCGAGCGAATCAGGTACTTTTGGTGCCAAACTACTAAGTAACCTTGAATGTTCAGCAATCATCGAATTTGCCAGCCCCATCGACTTTAGGCGATTCAAGTTTATACCTGCCGAATATTTAGCTAGCCCGCTAAGCTGTTTTTGCAATTTAGTTACAGCATTTAATTCAAGTCCATTCAAAAGCGATGCTCTTTGTTCGGCTTGATGCTTCAACGCGGCCAAACTAGCTGTTGCGGCTATTGATCCGAAGGAACTCACGCGTGAGTCTGGTTCTAAGATGCGCTTGGCAACTGAACTTGCTGTTTCTTCAATGCTTGAACCCATATCGTCCATCCCGAATTTCTTAGGCAATTTGCAAAGCTGGCAGCGCGTTCACAATCTTCATCGTTTCCTGCGATACTGTTACCACGCGCAGGAATAGTTCTAGCGGGTATTTCGGGTTTTGCATGGTTTCGATTGCCCAGTCATTCGCATCGTTGACGATGCCGCTGTCTTTGTGGGTACTGACGCATTGACGCTCAACAACCCAATCCAGTGCTGGTTTGCCGTTGACCACGTATTCATACGCTTCCAGCGGAATGCCGGTAATGGTGATTTTGTCGTTGTAGATGAGCGTGGTCTTATCTTTGTCTTTGCCATACTTCATCTTCTCGACGCGGTAATCGCTGTCTTTTAGCAGTAACGCACCACCAACGATTTGTGCTGGGTACATTTCGACAGTTTCGTAGTTCAGGTGCAGCTCGGCCAAGTCACGGCCTGCTTGGCTGAAAGCCTGAAAATCGGCATAGGTTTTCACGCAAGGAATGCGCGGCAATTCTTTGCTCAGATTATCGGCGTACCGTTCGCGGTAATCCGACGAATGAAGCAGGCCATAGACGTAATAAAACACGTCTTCCTTGCTGATATTCTGGTCTGGATAAGCCGCATGGAAATGCGCCAAGCCTTCATCGGTGATGGCATCTTTTCTAGTGTATCCTTGGGTATTGATTTCTAGACCTTGTTCATAAACGCCTGCAAGTAGATCCCCTTGATGGGTATCTACTTTTTTCGCTCCGTCGGTTTGAGCTTCATAAAGATAGAGGGGAAAGCACTGTGAGCCCGCAACTAGATGTAGATTGGGCACTGAATTTGATATAAGCGGTGTAAATCCTTTCGACTCACCAATGCCGGTGACGCAAATAACCAAGTTTTCCGCTGAAGGCACAGGAAAAATTTTCGGCATTTGGTACACGCAGTTATTGAAGTGTTGATTGAAATACATCCACTGCTTTGAGAATGGGCGATACAGCCCAGTTGTAATAGATTTCTCTTCAAATTTACGACTTGTAAATCGGCTCAGGTCTGCTTGAACCTCTCTAGTCCAGCTGATTTTAGTCGGGTCGGCATTAATGAAATCATTAACGACAGGCAAATTGCCTTGATTTTCTTTCTTACAAGCCTCTTGATAGCGCTGCATTTCGAAGTTGTAAAAGTCAATCATCGAACCCATTTTACTGACTAATACATCTCTCGATGAGTTGTAGCACCATGCGTCTCTATTTGTTTTCACGCCTTGCGAATAATTGTCAAATAAAGCGGCTGCACCTTTTGTTTTCTTATCGCCAAGAGCAATAAAGTCTGAAAAACTATCATCACGCTGCCCTATCCAATCCCCGTGTTCATCAGGAGTAATAGATTGCCATTCCTCAGACTCATGAATGCCTGCAATGCTCTTGTAGCCAGCAATAATATTTAATTTCTCTTTCTGAGTGAGGTAGTCGCCAATATCATGCCAATAAATTTGGCCACGCTGTTCTGCTCTTGGATTTTTTACTAGCAAGGTAATCGCAATTGGAGTGCGCGTACCCATACCAAAGACGTTGTCTTTTTCTTTTCGACGAAGCTCACCAGAAGTACGTGCATTGCCACGTAAATGGAAGACGTAAATATTGCTGAATTCATCTACTAAACACCTCCGCAAACCATCCGCAGTATTAGCTTCTAGAAACCCTGCGTTTGTTACAAACCCAATAACACCACTATCGCCAAGACGGTCTGATGCCCAGCGAATCGCTCGAATATATGAGTCATACAGCGCATTTTTTAGTGTGGCATTTGAACGGGCAGCATAACTATTACGAATCGCGCTATCCAGCATCGGATAGGCGACATTTTGATTGTTGTCGTTAGCACTATCTTGACCTGCTGAATATGGGGGATTGCCAATAATCACCCGAATATCCAGCGCCTTCTGCTTTTTACGCCGTGCGCTGTTGTGCTCCAGCAATTGGTCTACTAAATCTTCCTTCTCATACATCTGGAAGGTGTCGGTCAGGCAAATTCCTTCAAATGGCACATAGTCGCCACCGACGATACTGTGGTACACCGCTTCGATATTGATGGCGGCGATGTAGTAGGCCAGCAGCACGATTTCATTGGCGTGAATTTGGCCTTTGTATTTGGCTTGCAGTTGTTCTTTGGAAATCAGGCCGCTTTGCAGCAAGCGGGTAATGAACGTACCCGTTCCCGTAAACGGGTCGATGATGTGCACGCCGTCGCTACCCAAGCTTTGACCGAACTCAGTCTTGAGAATGTGGTCAACGCTGTGGATGATGAAGTCCACCACCTCAACGGGCGTATAGACAATACCTAGCCGCTCGGTCATGCGCGGGAAGGCGTTGCGGAAGAATTTATCGTACAGCTCGACAATGATTTTCTGCTTACCTTCGGCGTTGTCGATGCCCTCGGCACGCATTTTCACGCTGTCATAGAAGCGTTGCAGCGTGTCGGCTTCTTTATCTAGCCGATGCTCTTGCAGGATGTCGAGCACGTTTTGCATTGCGCATGACATCGGGTTATGTGAGGCAAAGCTGTAATCACTGAATAGCGCGTCAAACACTGGCTTGGTGATGAGATGCTGCGCCAGCATTTCGATGACTTCGGCATCAGTAATGCTGTCGTTCAAGTCGTCGCGCAATTCATTGGCAAAGGCAAAGAAGGCTTGGCGTTCCACCGTGTTGCTTTCATCTTCAATGATGGCGGTAATACGGCTGATGTGGGTGCGGGCGATTTCTGCAATATCGCTAGCCCATTTCTCCCAATGTTGGCGATTGCCACATTTCTGCACCACTTTGGCATAAATGGCACGTTCAATTTCGCCGATTTGAAATTGTAGTTCGCCCTGCTCTGGCTTGGCGGGCTTTTTGACCGCTTCTCCAATTCCAAATTGCCCTTTACCTGCATCAGCATTCTTTACTTTACTTGTCGCTGCCTTAGTGGTTTTCTTATTTAGGGCATTGGTAACGGAAATTACTTCCATCTTTGATATATCAAATGAACCAACGGACATCCGATTGACCATGGCATCAAAACGGTCATCATGTGAGCGCAAAGCTTGTAACACTTGCCATACGACTTTAAAGGCATCATTTTTATCTAATGCATCATGAGCTTCCTTGTCGGAAGGAATCACCACAGGCAGTATGATATACCCACGAGTTTTTCCCTCCGCACGGCGCATCACACGTCCAACCGACTGGACGACATCGACTTGCGAGTTGCGCGGGGTTAGGAACAGCACGGCATCCAGTGCTGGCACATCGACGCCTTCAGACAAGCAGCGAACATTACTCAGAATACGGCAAGTGTTGTCTGGCGTGGTTTCTTTGAGCCATGAGAGTTTCGATTCTTTCTCGCTGGCGTTCATGCCGCCATCTACGTGCTCAGCTTCACATTGCAATTTCACCGAAGCCAAGTCTTCGCTAAACTCTTGTTTTTTATATGCCTCAACGACATCAGAAAACATCTTGGCAATATTGACAGAGCTGACTTTGTGCGTTTTGCTTTTGCCGGTATTTTCGATAACTTGGCAGAAGGCAACAGCGCGGCGCATTGGTTCGTTGTCATCTGCTAAATCTTCTTGGGTATCTTGCTTGGATAAGCCTTTCCAGCAGCCAATAATTTTGGCTGCATCATCAACTTTAAGCTGATTATCATCACTTTTTAGCAATTGCTGCATACTGGCACTGACATGCTCTTTCGAAACAGCCAAGACCAGCACTTTGTAATCGACTAGCAGTTTTCGTCGAACGGCTTCGGAGAAATTAATAACGTACAGCTCTTTACCATACAGCGATTCATCATCCATCGAGCACAATGCGACATTATCGGTATCGGCCTTCGCTTTGGCATTCTCACCGTAAATGCGCGGCGTGGCGGTCATGTACAGGCGTTTGGCGGCCTTGATGAAGCTGGCGTCGTGGACTTTGACGAAATTGGATTCGTCGTCATCGCCAAAGGTTGCGCCGGTAGTGCGGTGTGCTTCGTCACAGATAATCAAATCAAAATCAGCCAAAGCAAAGTCTTTCTGTGCTTTGCTGATGACATCAATCGAATGGTAGGTACTGAAAACGACGCTCATGTGGTGGGCATCGTGGCGCTTGCCCATCTCTGCGGCTAGGCGCTCTGGATTTGTGGTGGCTGGGTAGCGCAATTCGTGGGCGAAGGTTTGCACCACGTCATCGTCTTTCTTGCGCTTGTTGCCAACTTCACTATCCGAACACACTGCAAAGCTATGCAGCGGGGTTTCGCTTTCTTGCGTCCATTCAGTCAATGTTTGCGACAGCAGGGACAGGCTAGGTACAAGGAATAGAACGCGTTTGCCAGTACCTGCCAGTTTTTCGGCAATCTTTAAGCTGGTAAAGGTTTTGCCAGTACCGCAAGCCATGATTAGCTTGCCACGCTCTGCGGTCGCCAAGCCTTGCTCTACGGCTATTAATGCGCTGATTTGATGCTCACGTAGCTTTTTCTTTTCTTTCAGCTCGGGTACATGGTTTGGCTGATATTTTGCCCAGTCAATCTGGCTGTTTTCCAAATCGTGCAAGTCAATCTTGCTTACTGGCGGCTGCTGATTTTGCAGCGCATCGTTGGCGTGCTCGCTCCAGTTGTTCGTCGTGGTGACGATAACGCGATGCGTGAAGGGCTTTTTGCCTGATGCAGTAAAGAAGCTATCTATATCCGCTTTCGTGACACGGTGCTCTTCCGAATAAAACTTGCACTGAATGGCGTGGTATTCGTTTGTGCCTTGAGTCTGGGCAACCAAATCAATGCCCGTATCGCGTGCATCCATACCTTGCCCTTTAGCCCAATCCGCATAAGTCCAGACCTTGCTATACAAATCGGCGTAGGTAGCAGACGATCAATTCTTCAAAATACGTGCCTTTTTCGCGCTCGGTAACGGCGGCATTACGGTAGGTTTGAAGTAGGACTTGCAGGGCAGACATAGTTGTTCCTAGGCGTTGCTTGTTATTCTTTCTAGAGGGTAAGAATCATACCTAAGATATGCTTGAAGCGGAGGGAATTGCGCCGCAATTAGCTGGGAATTGCAAAAAATACTTAGTGTGTGGTTTGTGCGACAAGCGGTGATGTTTGGTGTCGTGTGGGGAGCGGTTAGGTGGGGTACTTTAAGTGAATATGAGTAACTGTGTGAGTAATTGTGAATTTTGTTTTTATATAAACAAATAAATACAATGACATAAGTCGATAATATGAATGCCCCTCTTCCACCAATACAATAAGCCTTTGATATGTCAGTGCCAGACTGAACATCAAAGGCTTTGTCATTTGCGAGCCGCTTAATACATAAAGCGCGCTGCCATTTCGCTTAGATTCAATTCCGCCAAAATTTGCTCCATCCGTTCTTTGGCCTGTTTGCGTGGTGCATTGGCGCTTTTGCTGGCAATGATCAATTCATTTTTCATCGAGTGCTCCCAGCCCACCAATTCGGTCACCGTCACTTGATAGCCTTTCGATTGCAATAACAGGCAACGCAGCACATTGGTAATCTGGCTGCCAAATTCACGGGTATGAATTGGGTGGCGCCAAATCTCCGCCAGCGGTGTTTGGGCTAGTGACTGACTTTTGTGCTTGCGTAGTACGCTAGCGACTTCGGCCTGACAGCATGGCACCAGCACCATATGCTGGGCATTTTTTTCCAAACCAAAGCGAATTGCATCATCGGTAGCGGTATCACAGGCGTGCAAGGCCGTCACAATATCGATCTCGGCGGGCATTTCTTTGGCGCTAGCCGCATTTTCCACCAGCATATCGAGAAAGGTCATGCGCTCAAAGCCGCATTGCTGCGCTAACTCGCGCGATTTCTTGACCAATTCGGCGCGGAACTCGGTGCCGTAGATGTGGCCGGCGGTTTTTGCTTTGAAAAAAAGATCATAAATGATAAATCCCAAATACGATTTCCCCGCACCATGATCGACCAAGGTTACGTGTTCGTGACGCTCTAATACTTCATTAAGCAGTGGCTCGATGAAGTTAAACAGGTGGTAAACCTGCTTGAGCTTGCGTCGACTGTCTTGATTGAGCTTGCCATCACGCGTCAGGATGTGCAGTGCTTTTAATAGCTCAATGGATTGGCCGGGACGGATTTCGGGGATTTGATTCATGGTTACTCTTCAGGGGTATATTTAGCAAGCGCACTATCAATAAAGCTTTGCGTTAGATACCTAAAATAAATCGGTAGTATTTTTTTGCAGTCACTGATGACTTCAGTTCATTGTGCGTGAAAATTAACACATCAGGAACTCACGCTGCTGATTAACGGTCAGCCAATGGCCGGGTAACAGCAAACTGCGACAGCGGATGCATGTACAGGCTATAATCGCCCGCTTGTTTTGCGTATCAAGGCCAGCCAATGGGTAGCCTTAATAAGCAGGTAAGCGCTTGTTAGATAATGGAAATTCGCTTTCAGTGCAGTGTCTGTTAGTCTAGCGCAAAGTTGTTAATGAGAAACAGTATGTCGTGCATTTTACCGCAAACCCCTAATCAGCAAACGTCAAATTCCGGCTCGCAACACCCCGAAGATCAATTTGCCGCTTGGCAACGTAAACACGTGCAATGGCTAGCTGCGGCTTTAATTTTGCCCCTAGGCATGACATTAACCGCCTACGGCGTGGTTGAATTTGGCCCTCAAGCTCAGGCCAACATCACCACGGTGACCGAAACGCTACGCCCTCCGACGTTAGTTGAAACTGATGCCAATAGCTCACTCAGCCGACTAGAAGTCATCCGCGGCGGCGATACCATTGGGCGCGTATTAGCGCGAATGGGGATTGTGGATAACCAGTTGCAGCAATTTATTGCAAATGACAGTACGGCGCGCAAATTATTCGAGCTCAGCCCCGGCCGTTTATTGCACGCCAGCAGCAACATTGCCGGGGATGTAGAGCAACTAAGCTATGTCACCAGCGCAGGCGAAGAAGTTCGCATCCGACGCCAAGGTGATCAGCTGCAAGCTAGCGCCCAGCCAGTGGCCACACAAAAACAAACACTCATGAAGTCCGGCAGCATTAATAGCTCTTTCTTTGCGGCTACGGATGCCGCCGATTTGCCGGACAACATTACCCAGCAATTAATTGATCTATTCTCTAGCCGAGTAGACTTTCACCATAAACTGCAAAAAGGTGATCAATTTACCGTTATCTATGAAACCGAGGTACACCAAGGCACGCTGATCAAGCCGGGTAAAATTGTGGCTGCCCGCTTCATCAACAAGGGTAATGTGTATGAAGCCATGTGGTTTGCCGATGGCTCGGAGTCAGGCAACTACTATGCTTTTGATGGCTCGAGCTTAAAACAAGGCTTTATCAGTACGCCGGTTAAGTTTTCGCGCATTAGCTCGGGTTTTGCTATGCGGTTTCACCCAGTTCTGTTTACTTGGAAACAACATCGTGGCGTTGATTACGCAGCCCCAACCGGCACCGACATTCAAGCAACCGCAGATGGCGTAATTGCTAAAATTGGCCGCGACGCGGGTTATGGCAACTTCATCGAAATTAAGCACGACAGTAAATACAGCACCTTATATGGTCACATGTCGGCATTTGCGCCAGGCCTTAAGGCTGGACAGACGGTTAGCCAGGGCCAGGTGATTGGTGCAGTTGGCCAAACTGGGCGCGCCACTGGGCCACATTTGCATTACGAATTTAAAGTGGATGGCCAGCAAGTTGACCCCCTAACAGTCGCGATGCCACAAGAAAAAAAATTATCCACCCCGCAACTGATTGCCTTTGCACCGATTGCCCGCAGCATGAAACGGCAACTTTCACTCGCAGGACAGGTAGAATTAGCGCAACTTGAATAACTAGGCACAAGCTCTATTGCCATGACCGCTGCACAAACATCCGCTTATTACATCGGCCTAATGACCGGCACCAGCCTTGATGGCATTGATGCAGTGCTGGTGGATTTTTCCGCACCGCAGCCAAAGCTGCTTACAACGCACGGTGTTGAAATGAGTGCCGAGCTGCGTGAAGTGATGCTCACGTTACAGGCGCCAAGTGATAACGAGCTTCATTTGGCGCAATTGGCTGCTAACGCTCACAGCAAAGCGTGCGCTGAAGTAGTGCAGCAATTACTGGCAAAAGCGGGCTTAGAGCCATCCCAAATCTGGGCGATTGGCAATCACGGCCAGACAATAAGGCATCGCCCCGAGCTGGGGTATACCGTCCAAATCGGTAACCATGCTTTGCTGGCTGAACATACTGGCATCACTACCATTGGGGACTTTCGCAGCCGTGATGTAGCGGCTGGCGGCCAAGGCGCCCCGCTGGTACCTGCTTTTCATCAGGCGGTTTTTGCCAGCCCTCATGAAAACCGCGTACTACTCAATATTGGTGGCATCGCCAATCTGAGTTGGCTTGGTGCGGATGGCAGTGTTATCGGCTTTGATAGCGGCCCGGGCAATGTCTTACTCGATTACTGGATTGGCGTGCAGCAGGGGCACCGCTTTGATGCGGATGGGCAATGGGCACGTCAAGGCTGCATACAGCCTACCCTACTGCAAGATTGCTTGTCGGAACCCTACTTGGCGTTGCCCGCCCCCAAATCAACTGGACGCGATTTATTTCATGCTCAGTGGCTGCAAAGTCGACTCGCCGCCCAGCCTAAAACCATTGCTGCGGTTGATGTACAGGCCACACTTTTGGAGTTGAGCGCACAAACTATGGCAGATGCAATTATGCGCCAAGGAAAGCCTGATGCGATTTTTGTCTGCGGGGGCGGTGCCTATAACGGCTTCTTATTAGAGCGACTCGGGCAATTGCTTCCCTGTCGGGTTGCTACTACGGCCTCGCTGGGCGTTGATCCAAACTGGGTTGAAGCCTTTGCTTTCGCTTGGTTGGCTATGCGTTGCAGCACACAGCAAACGGGCAACCTACCCGCTGTGACTGGGGCGCGTGGCGAGCGCATACTCGGCGCGATTTATCCCGCCTAAGCAAATACAACGAGAAAACATGGCAAAGAAACTAGATAAAGCAACAAGCCTGCAATTAGCGACGCAACTGCAGGACTATTTATTGCAAGAGATGGAGTTAGAAGCCAGCAAGTTGCAATGCCAATTGCTGCTCGATTTCATCCAAGATGAAATTGGTCCACACATCTACAATGGCGCAGTCAGCGATACGCAGGAGTGGCTGCACCAGCAAGTAGACGAGCTAAACTTACATTGTTTTGCCACCCCAAAATTCAAACGTCGTTAACGAGCACACACCTCAGTAATCAATCAAATAGTTTCTGGTATAAAAAAACTAAAATTTGCGCCAACTCAGCCGCCGTCTCATTTTGATTGCTGCCACCAGCATGTCCACCACTTTGACGTTCATAAAAAATAACCGACTGCCCTAAATCTTGCAGCTTCGCCGCAGCTTTTCGGCCATGCGCCGGATGCACACGATCATCATTGGCTGCCGTTGTGATAAACATGCTTGGATAACGCTGCACCTGAGCAGCTTTCATCACACGATAGGGTGAATAGGCCAACAAGGCCTGAGCCGCCTCGGGCTGCTTGGGGTCGCCGTACTCGGCCAACCAGCTAGCGCCAGCCCCAAGCTCAGGATAGCGCAGCATGTCGAGTACGGGCACTTCACACACGACCGCAGCAAATAACTCCGGCCGTTGCAACATACAACTTGCCACCAATAAGCCGCCATTACTCCCGCCCTGCAATGCCAGCTTTTCTGGGCGAGTAAGCCCGCTGGCGATTAAATCCTCAGCAATTGCAATTAGGTCATCAAAGCTATTCTGGCGTCGTACACCTTGTGCAGCTTCATGCCATGCGGGGCCAAATTCACCGCCACCCCGTGTATTGGCCACCACATAGGCGCCCCCGCGATTTAACCAATGCTCGCCTAAATTATCCAGATAATACGGCAGCAATGGCACGGAAAAACCACCATAACCATAAATCAAAGTTGGGGTATTGCCATCAAGCTTTTTATTAACGTGCGATACAAGGAAATACGGCACCCGAGTACCATCTTTACTTATGGCAAAACGCTGACAGACCTGCAGCTGCTCGGAATCAAAAGCCGGCGGTTGCGCACGCAGTCTTTCAATGCCACGACCATCTGTTAGGTGAACACGATAAAGGCTAGCCGGGTTTAAAAAATCATGCTGTAAAAAGTAAAGCTCATCCGATTGCCACGGCTGAGCAACAATCTCGATTACGCTGGAATTCGGCAGATGATTTGCTAGGCTACGCCAGCCTTTCGAACTAAATTCAAACGTAATAACGCGACTTGTCACATTATCAAGAATCAGCACAAACAGGCCATTAAGGCTAGCCTCCACCATTTGCATTGATTGCTGCTGCGTTGGTGCAAACAATAATTGCGCCCTCCCTAGCTCAGCAGTGTGCGGGTTACATACCAGTGCAATTAGACTCCCCGCCGTAAACTCCCACTCTGTGCCTGCATGAGCATAGCGCCAAGGGACATCTAAGCGGATTATTAGATCACCATGGCTATACGCCTCTACAACACACCGAGCTGGCAGCGCCAAATGCAGTGGCTCACCATCGCCTGCTAAACACGGGTCAAATAGAAAATAGTTGCGGCGATAAAAATCACGCGACACTTCAACTATATCAAGCGGTGTTGCATCGGCATCAAGAAACCGCCATGCCGCAACTTTAACAATATGCTCAGGCAGTACCATCAGCGATGCCGCATCGGACCAATCCTGCCCTCGATACAACAATACGACTTCTCTGGAATACCCAGCTTGCGTGATTTGGTCTTCATCCCAAGCCGGACAAACAAACACACTATCGGGGTCGCGCCAGCTTATTTGTGACTTGCTCAGCGGGAACTCAAACCCTCCCAGCACAAAAGCTTGCGTAGCCAAATCGTATTCACGCACAACGCAAGCATCGCCACCTGCAATACTCAAGCTCAGCAAGCAACGATGAGGTTGTTGAGTGCAATGATCAATGCCTGCTAAATGCCAATCAACGTGCTCAGCCGCTGCTAGCGCATCCAGATCTAGCAGCACCTGCCACGGGGTAGCTGGCTGGCAGTATTGCGCCATGGTGCAGCAGCGATACAACCCGCGGGGATGATCTGCGCTTTGGTAAAAGTTATACAAATGGCCGGCATGAATAGAAAACAGTGGAATTTGCCGCTGATCCTGCATATTGGCGCTAATCTGTTCCAGCAAACCCTCGTAGCGTGGATCGGTATTGAGCAGAGCTTGGGCGCGTGCATTTTGCTCGGCAACCCAGGCTTGCGTCTGTGCCCGGCCTGAATCTTCCAGCCATAGGTAAGGGTCGTTCGACTGCATGAGGTTCACAATAGGAAAGTAGCAAAGGTGCAATTATAGTCAGTATTAACAAAGCGAATGGCTAAGCTGCTGCACCAGAGGTGCCAATTTACCCAACTTTGAGCGACTTAGGCTGCAAGATCAAAAGCAGGCTGTAGTAAAAAACATGCTCAATTGCCCAGATTGAATTAGACTTTGCAGACCCAAAAACATGAGCGCAGCCCATGAGCCAGCACCCGCACCATGACAATCAGTTTGATTTATTTAAGCAACGGCGCTTTCTGCCGCTGTTTTTAACGCAGTTTTTCGGCGCATTCAATGACAATCTTTTTAAAAATGCCTTTTTAGTTCTGGTCACCTTTCATGGCCTAACTATGCTTGGCATGGATGCGCAAACGGTGGTCAACCTGAGCGCGGGCATTTTCATGCTGCCCTTTTTCCTGTTCTCCGCCCTCGCAGGACAGTTGGCCGAAAAATACGATAAAGCACTGCTTGCGCGCTGGATTAAGGTGCTTGAGATCTGGATTATGCTGGCAGCAGGCGCCGGTTTTATTTGGCACAACGCGTCATTATTGATGTTTTGCCTTTTCCTGATGGGAATACATTCGGCCTTATTTGGCCCACTAAAATACTCCGTCCTACCCCAGCACCTGAAAGAGCAGGAATTGCTAGGTGGCAACGGCTTAATCGAAATGGGCACTTTCATCGCCATTTTGTTGGGACAAATAGCCGGCACAATGATTGTGCAAACCGGACAGCACGGTGAAAAACTAATTGTATTTGCCTGCGTCAGTGTGGCCATATTTGGCTATTTTACCTGCCGCGCCATGCCTACCGCCCCCCCAACTGCACCTAACATCAAGATCAATTGGAATATTTTTGGTGAAACCATGTCGATCATTCGACATGTAAAGCAAAATAAAACCGTATTTAATAGCTTGCTGGGCATTTCTTGGTTTTGGTTTTTTGGTGCTATTTATCTCACCCAATTCCCCGACTTTGCCAAATCAGTTTTGCATGGGGATGCAGATGTTTATACGATGCTAATGGCCATTTTTTCACTTGGCGTGGGCTTTGGCTCAATGCTGTGTGAGAAGTTATCTGGTCGGCAAATTGAATTAGGCTTGGTGCCATTCGGCTCGATTGGGCTTTCGGTTTTTGGTATTGATTTGTATTTTTCAACGGCCAACTTAGCTTCAGCTCAATATACCCTGGCAGGGTTTCTCTCCGTGTGGCAACACTGGCGTGTGCTGGCTGATATACTGCTGATCGGTGTTTTTGGCGGCTTTTTTATCGTTCCTTTGTATGCCTTAATTCAGACTCGCACGGAACGTGAATTTACCTCTCGCGCCATTGCAGCAAACAATATTCTCAATTCACTGTTTATGGTTGTAGCCTCCATTATGAGCATTATTTTGCTCAGTATGGGGCTAGGCTTGCGTGAGCTTTTGGCGGTAGTAGCCATCTTAAATATTGTGGTGGCGATCTATATCTACACACTGATCCCCGAGTTTTTGATGCGTTTCTTGGTGTGGATACTGACTCACACACTGTATCGGGTGCAGAAACAAGGCCTAGAGCATATTCCTGCCACTGGTGCTGCTGTGCTGGTTTGCAACCATGTCAGCTATATGGATGCCTTGGTGATTGCAGGCTCGATTCGGCGGCCTGTGCGGTTCGTAATGGATCATCAGATCTACCAGACACCGGTGCTCAATTTTATTTTTCGCACCGCAGGCGCAATTCCTATTGCATCTAGTCGCGAAAGTGAGGAAATGAAAGAGGCGGCCTTCAGCCAAATTGCTGCGGCATTGCAGCAAGGTGATTTGATTGCTATTTTCCCAGAGGGGCGAATCACTCGCCATGGCGAGATGAATCGCTTTATGCCAGGCATTGAGCGCATTTTGAAAGAAACACCCGTGCCAGTTGTGCCAATGGCGCTTTGCGGCTTGTGGGGCAGTTTCTTTAGCCGTAAAGATGGTGAGGCGATGATGAAAATGCCAAGACGGCTGTTTGCGAAGATTGCGCTGCAGATCGGCCCCGCCATCCCTGCGCAAGAGGCTGATCGAACATCATTAGAAGATCGGGTTCGTACTTTGCGCGGAGATCAACAATAAAAAAGGGCGCATCTAGCGCCCTTTTTACTTCTACCAAAACTTATTTGCAGTTTTTTTCCAAGAATGCCTGTTTTTCAGCCATTTCTTGTTTTTTCTTTTCCGCCTCTAAAAACTCAACCGAGCCTTTATCGTTGATCTGCTTGTACAGTTTTGCATTTTGCAAGAAGCTTAAGCGCTTTTGTGCTTCGCTACATGCAGCCTCATCACGCGCGGGCGCTTTGGTGGCAGCTGGGCTAGCCTGTGGCTGAGATTTTGCCGCTGTGTCACTGCCCGATGCGGCAGAGGCGTCCGCTTTTTTCGGCGATGCGACATTGGTCACTGCGGTATCTTTGACATTAACCTTTTTTGCCTTAGCCACACCTGCTGGTGGAGGCTGATCTGAGTAAACAACCCGACCCGAGGCATCAACCCATTTAAAAACCTCAGCGTGTGCGGTTAAGGTTAAGCACGCGGCTGCGATAAGAAGTCCGCTTGTTAGACGCATTATTACAACCTCGAATAAAATAATGGCAATTTCACAATAACATAATTCTAGCAAAATGCTGTATGCGCCCCATCTCTACGCGAGCAAAGAGAGGCGCAGGACGCGCTTTAACGCAAACCCAACAGGCTTTCAACATAGCGCTTCACGCCCTGCTCCACCGTCAGAAATTTTTCCTGATAACCGGCTTCGCGGAGCAAGGTGAGATCAGCCTCGGTAAAGCATTGATATTTGCCTTTAAGCGCATCCGGGAAATCAGTGTATTCCAACACGCCTTCGGCCAGCATTTCATCGAGCGTCAGCACCGATTTGCCCTCAGCAACACGGCAAGTGTTCACCGCAGTAATGGCAATATCATTAAATGACTGAGAATGACCGGTGCCGACGTTGTAAATGCCGCAAACTTCGGGATTATCGAGGAACCACAAATTGACTTTCACCACGTCTTCAACCGACACAAAATCACGCGTATGGCCGCCAGCGGGATAACCGCCGTATTCGCCAAATAGTTTTACTTTGCCGGTGGCTTGGTATTGGTTGAAATGGTGAAACGCTACCGAGGCCATGCGCTCTTTATGCCATTCACGTGGGCCGTACACATTAAAGTAACGGAAACCCGCTACCTGCGCGGTGATTTCACCGGCGGCAATACGCTGGCGCAGCACTTGATCAAACAACAACTTAGAGTAGCCATAGACATTCAGCGGCTTTTCGCAATCCGGTGCTTCAATAAAGCCGTTATCGCCATTGCCGTAGGTAGCCGCCGATGAAGCAAACAAAAATTGCGCCTCTTCAGCCTGACACCACTCAAACAAGCTCAAGGTGTACTGATAGTTGTTATCCATCATGTACTTGCCATTGTGCTCCATCGTGTCCGAGCAGGCGCCCTGATGCAGCACGGCAGTGACCATGCCGTCGAATGAACCGGCGGCCAGCTCTTCGATAAAGTCTTGTTTGTCGAGGTAATGGGCGATTTGCAGATCGGCCAGATTGCGAAATTTATCCCCGCGCGTGAGATTATCCACGGCGATAATGTCGGTTTCACCGCGCTCATTGAGCGCCTTAACGATATTCGAGCCAATAAAGCCAGCCGCGCCAGTTACGATAATTGCCATGCTCAATCCTTATTGTGTATTTGCAGTTTTCGCGATGCGGGTGCACAAGGCTAAGTATAACCATGCTGCGTGCGGCATCCATTGTTCGGTCCAGCGCCAGCTATTGGCCATGGTAGCCACTTCGCTTGGGCGGAAATCAATATCAGTTTCGTCGTCCAGCCCGCTGGTAATGCCATTGCAAACGCCGCCTGCGGCATTAAAGAAGCCTGGTTCGTAGCGTGGATTGTTGCGACCCCATCCTTGGAGCATGCAGGCGTCAAACGGATTGTTACCCAGCACCCAATCGAGTGCGGCTTGCTCATAACGCGCCAATTGAGCACTGAGCTCAGCATCATCGGCAAACAAGATTTGCGCCCGTGCGGCTGCGGCAGCAATTGAGCCCAAGCGGGCGTTTTCACCCTGCCACCAGTAGCCAGTACCATTGTCATGCGGAATAAAGAACTGGGTATTGCCTGCTACGCCATTCTGCATAACGTACTGACGTGGATACCCAAAGGGGTTATTTACTTCGGCAAAGGTAATCTTAAATTCATAAGCATAGGCTTTACGCAAAGCTGCTTTAATCTCCGCGACCAAGGCGTGCGCTGGCAAGACTTCGATAAAGCGCATCAGTGCGATATAAGGCAAGCCCGCTTCAGCGGCATGGAAGAAGCTGCGTTGGCCTGCATGATCAGCCACAAACCAGCCATCAGCAGTTTGGCGTGCCAGTAAGTTCTTTACGCGCAATTCGGCGGCTGCTTGATACTGCGCAGCGGGCGAAACCGCTTGCAGCTCGCACGCAGCCAGCAACGCGCAATAGTCATCAATAATGTTTTCAACGCCATCTTCGAGGTAGCTAACATTATTGGCTTCCAAATCGGCAAAGCCTTGTTGTGCGCCGGCCAAGTATTGTGCGCGGGTAAATTCGCCATCGCGATCCAGCGTCGATGCGCGCGCCAAAGCGGCAATCGCCGCTCCACCACCTTGGCGATACGCCGATTGATAGCTGGCGTATTTGTCGCCTTTATTGGTTTTGTATTCACACAGCGAACGACGCGCAGGGTCTTTACTCCACTGATCAAACTGCGTCATGTAGAAAAAGCCCTGCTCATCCTGCATGCGCAGCAGGAAATCTGCGCCATGGCAGGCTTCATCGGTAATGCGCTCATAGAACCACTTATTGAAAAACGCCACACGCTCTGCGTCATCTGGAATCAAGCACAGCGCAATATGGTCTTCAATCCAGACAGGGCGCGCTGGAAATTGCTGTAGACCATCCACCAGATTCCATACCACTTGTGGGGTTTGTTGTGGATTCATGTACTGCGCAAATGATAAATGTGACATGTATTTCGATACATCGCCCGAGGCGTCGTACCAGCCACCATGCACATCACGTACCTGATCAGAGTCAACCACCGGAGCAGTACGGTCGGCTGCATCAAAAATACCGGTACAGCGCTGGCCTTTGATGTAATGCACGATGTCTGAAATCAACAATTCACCCAATAAGTGATTTGCGATTTTGAAGTTGTGCGACACCAGTGGTGGCGTCATGTCATCAATCGCGATGAAATATTCGCCAACGGCGCTCAACTCGCTAAATTCGGCTTGCCAGTAGTGACGTTTTTTACCTGACGCGCCAAAAGTCCAATTCGCTACCGCGCCCTGCACCAAAACCGCGCCACGATGAACGGCCTGACGAGTCTGGGCATCGTAAACCGTGAACGACTTGCCGGTCAGTACATCGGCTGGCGCATCAATCAGTGCCACCTTGCGACTGTCGGGTTCAAAACCTAGATGATTGAGAATAATTTTCAAGATGAGCTCGCTAGTAATAAGAATAAATCGATCACTTAAACTGCAGTGCCATTGGTGCCATAGCAATTGAGCCAGTTTTTGCTCGCGCCGATCATGCCAGCATGATTGCCTGCGCTGGCCAGCACAATTTCAGTCATGTTTTTAAAATCGGGCAATACCGCAGCATCTACAGCCTGTTGCAATTGGTGTAAAAAGGCCTCTCCGCGTGCCGTAATGCCGCCGCCAATCACCAAGCGCTCAGGATTGATGGCATAAATTAGATTGGCCAGACCCGTTGCAAGTAGTTTAAACCAATTGTCCACAACCGCAGCAATCGCGGCATCGCCCTGGTCATAAAGTGCAAAAATTGCGCGACCATCGAGCGGCTCAGTACCTGCCAAGTGACTCGCAGCCTGCTGCAGCCCTCGCATCGAGGCGTAATCCTCCCAGACCAAACCATCAATCTGCATATAGCCCCATTCACCTGCGGCGGCACGATGCCCTCGGTAGATTTGATTATTGATCACAACCCCGCCACCGATGCCAGTGCCAATTGCCACCGCGATGTAGTTGCTAATGCCTTGCGCCGCACCGCGCCAGCCTTCGGCAATTGCGACACAATTCACATCGTTATCAATCGCCACCGGCAATTTTAGTGCGGCTTCCAGCGCCACCTTCACTTGAGTGCCAGCATAACCCTCGACTGCCTCAGCGGCACCCAGCACCACCCCTGCTTTGGCATCAATTAGACCAAAGCTGCTAATAGCTATGCCTTGGGCTGCATATTTGGAAATGAGTGGCGTCGCTAATTCGATCAATCGTTGAATTAGTCCCGCGCCGCCAGCCAACTTGGGCGTATCACACAATTGCGCCAGCAATACCTCACCGTCGGCATTCACAATGCCATATTTGATCTGCGTGCCACCAATATCAAAAGCGATTAAATTCATGCAATATTCCAAATCATGCGGCAGCCCAATCGATCGGGGCTTTACCATGTTGTTCTAAATAGGTGTTCGTGGCAGAAAAATGGCCGCAGCCACTAAAGCCACGGTAAACAGATAGTGGCGATGGATGGGCTGACATTAGAACGCAATGCGCATTGCAATCAATCAATGCGGCTCGCTTTTGCGCATGCGCTCCCCACAGTAAAAACACCAAATTGCTTTGGGTGCTGGCAAGGTGCGCAATCACTGCGCTGGTGATCACGTCCCAACCATTTTTGCTGTGCGAACCAGCGCAGTCCGCACGCACGGTCAGTGCAGTATTTAATAGCAAGACGCCCTGCTCAGCCCAACCGGCTAAATTGCCATGTTGTGGCGGCGTCAGGCCAAAGTCGCGCGACAACTCTTGCCAGATATTACGCAATGAAGGTGGCGTTTTAACGCCGTGTGGCACTGAAAAAGCCAGCCCATGAGCTTCACCTACGCCGTGATACGGGTCTTGCCCAACAATTATCACCTTCACCTGTTCAGGATGCAGACTTTCCAGCGCACTAAACCACTGTGCTTGCGGTGGATAAACCACTGATTGTGCGACTTCTTGAGCCAGAAATGCCTCAAGTTTTATCACTTTAGGGCTTGCTAGTGCATCGGCCAGCACGCCACACCAAGCTGAAGGAATTAGTTTTTCAAGTTTCATGTATGTGACTTTACTTGCTGAATAGCTCTGCGATGATAACGAAATACGGCTTGTTCAAAATGATCTGCCAATGGGGTGCTCAAATCTAACTGTGCAGTGTAATTCCAAATGTCGCCCTGTGGCTCTGCTTGCACAATTTGGGCTGGCAGTTTCAACAGCAAAGGAAATTGAGTTGAAAGCGCGAGATGAATTACACCTTGGTCAGATACTTGGTGCAGTTGCAACGATTGCCAGCAGATGCGGTCCATACCTACACAGACTGATTGAGTCGGCGGCAACTGGATATTCTGGCTTTTCGCCAGCCACAGCAATAACAAATCCTGCTTCGCTTGCGCCAGCTCAATAGCATCTGTGTTTTGCTCAAAGTCGGCCAAAACCATTAGATATCGGATCAACTCCCAGTCGCTGGGTTGAACATCCGTATTTTCATCACCCCACTCAAAAGGTAATTGAGCACAAAAGTGTGGGCCGGTAATTTGATTCATCATGAGTCAACTGCTGTAGTCATAAGCAATTATAACGTCGAACAATCACAGCTAGACACTCATAGCGCAGTAAAAGTTGCCACAAGCCTGACTTCACTGACTAAAATACAGCAATACCTTTTGATTAGGCTTTCAATGATGCGTAAAACATTGTCACTTTCAGCTTTATGTTGCGGCATACTCATTGCTGCACCGATTTGCCTTGCAAATAGCACCGCTCATTCAAGCGGCAAGACTAGTAAGCATGCAGCAGTAGCGCATGACCCGTCGCACTGGAGCTATGAAGGCAGTACTAGCGCAGAAAATTGGGGCAATATGAAGCCCGAGTTTGCTCTATGCAAATCAGGCACCCAACAATCCCCAATTAATATCACCGAAGCCTATTCGCAAGCGCTAGAGCGCATCCAGTTCAGCTACCAGCCTAGCAAATTGAATATCCAGAATAATGGACACACCATTCAGCTCAATTATGATCCCGGTAGTTTTATCACTGTAGGCACAGACAAATACCAATTGCTGCAATTTCACTTTCATACCCCTAGCGAAGAGGCAATTGGCGGCAAGCGTTACCCAATGGTGGCGCATTTAGTGCACAAAAACGAGGCTGGGCAACTTGCCGTTGTGGCTTTATTAATCAATCAAGGAAAGGATGATAATCCACTATTTAATCAATTCTGGGCCAAGCTTCCTACCGAACACAAAGAAACCCGCATTTTTGATGACATCCAGTACAACGTTGCCAGCCTGCTGCCCGGAAACCAAAGTTACTGGACTTTCATGGGCTCTCTGACAACACCACCTTGCTCGGAAGGCGTGCGTTGGTTTGTGCTGAAAAACCCATTAAATATTTCAGCCAAACAAATTGCTCGATTTAAGCGTGAATTTGCTATGAATGCTCGACCACTGCAATCGTTATTTGATCGAGCAGTACTCGACAGCAACTAGATACTAGATCAGGGTATAAAATACAAGCAAAGCCAATACCTTGCTTTTCATGCAATACCCAATAAAAAAGCCCCGCAATGCGGGGCTTTTTTATTTACTCGCCATTAGGCCTGAACTGAGTCAGCCTCAGCTTGGTAGGACTCAATCTGGTTGAAGTTTAGGTATTTATAAACTTCAGCCGATTTGCTGTCGAGCACACCTGCATCAGCCATGTACTCTTCAACGGTTGGCAGGCGACCCAAACGCGAAGCGATCGCAGCCAATTCCGCCGAGCTCAAGAACACGTTGGTGTTTTTGCCCAAACGGTTCGGGAAGTTACGTGTTGACGTTGAAACCACGGTTGCACCTTCACGCACTTGCGCTTGGTTACCCATGCACAATGAGCAACCAGGCATTTCAGTACGCGCACCCGCTGCGCCGAATGTGCCGTAGTAGCCTTCTTCGGTCAGTTGCTGAGCATCCATCTTCGTTGGTGGTGCGATCCACAATTTAGTTGGCAGATCACGTTTGCCTTCCAGCAATTTACCCGCAGCACGGAAGTGGCCGATATTGGTCATGCAAGAGCCGATGAACACTTCGTCAATCTTAGTGCCAGCGACTTCAGACAATACTTTCACATCGTCCGGATCGTTCGGGCAAGCCAGGATAGGCTCTTTCACGTCAGCCAAGTCGATTTCGATCACGGCCGCGTATTCTGCATCCGCATCGGGTTCGATCAGCGTTGGGTTAGCCAACCAGCTTTCCATGCTCTTCACGCGGCGTGCCAGCGTTTTCGCGTCACCGTAACCGTTAGCGATCATTGATTTGAGCAAGACGATATTCGATTGCAGGTACTCAATGATTGGCTCTTTGTTCAGACGAACTGAACAACCAGCAGCCGAGCGCTCTGCAGAAGCGTCAGTCAATTCAAACGCTTGCTCAACTTTCAAGTCTGGCAAACCTTCGATTTCTAGGATGCGACCAGAGAAAATGTTTTTCTTACCGGCTTTAGCAACCGTCAACAAGCCTTGTTTGATTGCGTAAAGCGGAATCGCGTTCACCAAGTCACGCAAAGTGATGCCAGGTTGCAATTGGCCTTTGAAACGAACCAATACAGATTCAGGCATATCGAGTGGCATAACGCCTGTTGCCGCAGCAAACGCCACCAAGCCAGAGCCGGCTGGGAATGAAATACCGATTGGGAAACGAGTGTGCGAGTCACCACCAGTACCCACAGTATCCGGCATCAACATGCGGTTCAGCCATGAGTGAATTACGCCATCGCCTGGGCGCAGAGAAACACCGCCACGATTACGGATGAATTCTGGCAATGTGTGATGCGTTTTCACGTCCACTGGTTTTGGATACGCGGCAGTGTGGCAGAACGATTGCATAACCAAGTCAGCCGAGAAGCCCAAGCACGCCAAGTCTTTCAACTCGTCGCGCGTCATTGGGCCAGTGGTATCTTGTGAGCCCACTGAAGTCATTTTTGGCTCGCAGTATGTACCTGGGCGAACGCCTTGACCTTCTGGCAAGCCGCACGCGCGGCCAACCATTTTTTGTGCTTGCGTAAAGCCCTTGCCTGAGTCAGCTGGGTCTTGTGGCAGACGGAATACCGTTGAAGGAGCCAAGCCCAAAGCTTCGCGTGCTTTTGAAGTCAGACCACGACCGATGATCAAGTTAATACGGCCACCAGCGCGCACCTCGTCGAGCAATACTTCGGTTTTCAAGCTGAAAGTGGTCACGACTTGGCCGTCTTTTTCTACCTTGCCTTCGTATGGGTAGATCGTAATCACGTCGCCCATGTGCAGGTTAGTGACGTCAAATTCGATTGGCAACGCGCCGGCATCTTCCATGGTGTTAAAGAAGATCGGTGCAATTTTGCCGCCAACGCAGTAACCGCCAAAACGTTTGTTTGGCACAAATGGAATGTCTTCGCCCGTCCACCACAATACTGAGTTCGTCGCTGATTTACGGCTAGAACCAGTACCAACCACGTCGCCCACGTAAGCGATTGGGTGGCCTTTTTTCTGCAGCTCAACGATTTGTTTCATTGGGCCCACAGAACCTGGCTGATCAGCAACGATGCCTTCGCGTGGGTTTTTCAACATGGCCAAGGCGTGCAATGGAATATCTGGACGCGACCACGCATCTGGTGCTGGCGACAAGTCGTCGGTATTGGTTTCGCCGGTGACTTTAAATACGGTCACAGTCACTTGTGATGGCACTTCTGGGCGGCTGGTGAACCACTCAGCATCAGCCCAAGATTGCAGAACCGCTTTGGCGTTGGCATTGCCCGCGTCAGCGAGTTCTTTTACATCATGGAAGTAATCAAACATCAACAAGGTTTTTTTCAAGCCTTCAGCTGCAATGCCGCCCACTTCAGCGTCGCCCAGCAAATCGATCTGTGGCTTGATGTTAAAGCCGCCCAACATCGTACCCAGCAATTCAGTGGCTTTGGCGCGTGAGATCAAGGCACAGGTTTCAGTGCCATTTGCAACCGCAGCCAAGAAAGCCGCCTTTACTTTGGCGGCATCATCCACACCAGCAGGAACGCGGTGTGTCAACAATTCAACCAAGAATGCTTCTTCGCCAGCTGGCGGGTTTTGCAGCAGTGAAATCAGATCAGCAGTTTGTTGTGCAGACAGTGGCAGTGGTGCAATGCCAAGCGCAGCGCGCTCAGCGACATGTTGACGGTAGGCTACTAACACGGCGATACCTTTTAGGAGTGTGAAGGGTAGTATTTCTTTGCAGTTCTTATTGATATACAGCAAATCTTCTGCATTTTAGCGCGATGTGACGGTGCTGTGAATCAGCAAGGCGCATTGTTTGTAGCAAAAACAGGGCGACTACGGCACAAAATGCAGGAAAGCCCGTATAGCAAGTGAGCTACACGGGCTTAATCATCACAGTTTATTACAGGGTATCGCTATAAAATTCATACTGAATAATGGTTATGGGGCTATACACCCAATTAATTAACCACATCCATCAAGAGCGGATCACTCTCACCCGACAATCGCACTTGTTCAATTTCAATAAAGCGTTTTGAGATTTTGTCGCTGGTAATGCTAACTTGCTGCACATCATCGTGCGCCTGACGAATATGTGTCGCCAATTTTTTCATTCGATCGTCAAAACGGCTAAATTCTTGTGACAACTTACCCAATGCGTCTTTGATGATGTGCACTTGCTTGCGTGTCTCAACATCTTTAATGACCGCGCGTGCGGTATTGAGCACCGCCATCAAGGTCGTAGGCGACACAATCCACACGCGGCGCGCCATCGCGTGCTGCACCAATTCGGGGTGATAGGCGTGAATTTCGGCAAACACCGCTTCGGCCGGAATAAACATCACTGCGCCATCGGCCGTTACATTAGGCACGATATATTTATTGGCAATGTCGTCGATGTGTTTTTTTACGTCAGCCTTAAATTGCCGCGTCGCAACCACTTTATCAATTTCATTACTAAACATGCGGTGGTAATTTTCGAGCGGGAATTTGGAATCCACCGCCACCGTGCCCGTTGGCTCAGGCAATTTCAGCAAGCAATCGACCCGCACGCCACCCGGCAAGCTTGCTTGTAGTTCATAGACTTGAGCAGGCAACACATTACTGATCAAATGCTCTAATTGAACCTCACCAAATGCACCGCGGCTGCGTTTGTCGCCCAACAACTCTTGCAAACTCACCACATTGGTCGTTAAGCCATCTATTTTTTTCTGCGCTTCATCAATCGTGGCCAAACGCGCCATCACATTGGCAAAGGTTTCATTGGTTTTCTTAAAGCCCTCATCAAGGCGCTCGGTTACTTTGCCGGAAATTTCGCCCAGACGGCTATCGGTCGCCTTGGTTAGCTCGGCTACACTCGTCGTTAGTGCTTGCGATGATTGTTGCAGTGCGGCCTGCAATTGCTCCATCTCTCGCTTGGATTGCTCGGCCAGCATAGTAGAAAGCTTAACCAACATATCCTCGCGCAAAGCATCTTGCTTCCCTTGCAGGGCAGCGGAAATATCGCCTAGTTGCTTGATAACCTGCTCGCGAGTCTCGCTTAGACTGGCTACTAGCGAAAGCCTTAAAGTCGCCAGCGCATCACTTTGGGTGTTTTGCAAACGAGTCATCGATTCGCGACTCTCTTTCATTTCTTGCGCCACGCTGGAGCGCAGCCGCTCAAATGATTCGCTCATGCCGTCACGCAAACGATCACCCGAGCGATTCACTGCCTCGTGCAGCAGAGCACCGTGCTGCGTCAAACCGGCATTAAGCGCCTCAGCTTGCTTGCTCAGGCCTTGATGTAGGTCTGTGAGCATTTCACGGTGCTTGGCTTCTAAATCATGGGTAAGCGCATCCAGCACTTCGCGCTGATTGCTGGCTAGCTGCTGCAGACGGGTTACGACCAGTACCCCGGCCAATAAGACCACTAGGGTCGAAATTCCAAACAACAACTCCAACATCATGTAAATCCGATTTATTTCCAAAACGCCGATTGTAGGCGATGCACGCAGATGCGCCTATAATTTGCGGATGCAAAAAATAATCCCCTTACTGTTTATTATTCTGACTAACCCACTTTTGTTCGCCGCCACTGGCAAACAAGATTTAAATTTGGTGCAGAAAGAATTCGAGCAATGGCTTGATAATGCCTTAGCCAATAGTCCTGGCACCGCCTCGTACACCATTAATAAACTAGATCCGCGCCTGCAATTAGAGCCGTGCGCGGCCATTGAAGTGAGTCTTCCGCAAGGCTATCGCTTAATTGGCAAAACCATGCTGCGCGCCAAATGCCTGCAGGGCGCCAGCTGGAGCGTGAATACCCCAGCGCAAATCACCATGCAGGTTCAGTATGTGGTTGCGGCTCGCCCGCTAGGCGCCAATCAAACCCTTGCCGATGCTGACTTGATGCTACAGCGCGGTGATTTAGGTACTTTGCCAGGCTCGGTGATTTTGGATTCAACCCAAGCCCTAGGCCGCGCCTTAAATACTGCCATTGCTGCGGGCCAGCCAATCCGTAAAGAGCACCTACGCGCCGCGATGGTGATTCAGCAGAATCAGCGGGTCAAGATTTTGTACCGCGAAGATGGCATCGAAATCAATAATGAGGGTATAGCCTTGGGCAATGCAGCGGAAGGAGCCATCGTGAGGATACGAGTGGGGGGTAATACTATATTATCTGGCACAGCACTACCTGGAGGTGTGGTTTTGGTTAGCCCCTAATGCTGCCGACACTACGCGATCGCCGCTTTAGCCCATTATCGTCAGTACGGCCTAGGGCAATAATCTGACAATCTGGGATTGTGACGGTAGAATACACCTTGGCGCAGCGGCTATAAAATAAGCCGTCTCAATTTCAGTTCAATACCCATTGTGGTTTGCGAGAGCAATCAATCCGGCATGCAAGTTTTTCGCGGTACACCGCCCACCCCCATTACGCGCTCTGCGCTGACAATTGGCAATTTTGATGGCATGCATCTTGGCCATCAAGCCATGCTGACCCAACTAAAGCAATCAGCCACTGAGCGTCAATTGGCCAGTGTAGTCATGACGTTCGAGCCACACCCTCGGGAAGTGTTTACTCCGGCAACCGCCCCTGCGCGCCTTACAAGTCTAAGAGAGAAAATTGAGTTGTTTAGCCGTGCAGGGATCGATTATTTAATTGTTCAGCGTTTTAACTCGGCGTTTGCTGCCTCTAGCCCAGAGTATTTTCGGGACCACATCATCGCCAAGCAAATCAATGCTCGCTACGTATTGGTTGGCGATGACTTCCGTTTTGGCGCCAAGCGTGCTGGTGACATCGGGCTATTGCAACAACAGACGCAATTCGAATGTTGCAGTTTACCGACGCACGACTGGGCCGGTGAGCGGGTATCATCCACCGCGGTTCGCAACGCACTACAACTAGGCCAACTGGATGTTGCTACGCAATTATTGGGCCGACCCTATTCTATCTCTGGGCGAGTGGTAGGCGGTGAGCAATTAGGACGGCAATTTGGCTTCCCTACCGCCAATATCCAGCTGAAACACAACCGCCCACCATTAATGGGCATCTTTGTAGTTGAAATTCATGGACTGGAACGCACCTATCAAGGCGTTGCTAGTCTAGGGTTTAGACCAACCATTCATGGTGGCGACCCCACACCGAAACTTGAAGTGCATATTTTTGATTTCGTGCGCGATATTTACCGGCAGCATTTACGCATCGATTTCTTGCATAAACTTCGCGACGAAGAGAAATACCCCGATTTTGACACGCTGATCGCGCAGATTGGCATCGATTGCCAGCAAGCCAAAGACTGGTTTGCGGCACGCACAGCAACAGTTTGAAACATTGAATTTAATATTAAAAAGAGATTGTAATGAGCGATAAGCCTGCGAATAAATACCCGGTTAATCTACTGGACACACCATTTCCAATGCGTGGCGATCTGGCCAAACGCGAACCGGGCTTTTTGAAACAATGGCAAGACGGCCAAATTTATCAAAAGTTGCGCGCCAAATCGAAAGCGCAAGGTCGTCCTAAATTCATCCTGCACGATGGCCCTCCGTACGCCAATGGCGACATCCATATCGGCCATGCGATGAATAAAGTCCTCAAAGATATCATTTTAAAATCAAAATCGCTCGCTGGTTTTGACGCGCCTTACGTGCCGGGCTGGGATTGCCACGGCATGCCGATCGAACACCAGATCGAAAAACTGGTGAAATCGGATAAAGACGCGATCAAAGCCAACCCAGCCATTCATTCCCGCATTGTTGAATATCGCAAAACCAATGGTCTGGATGAAAAAGACATCCATCTACCAAGCTCCTTTATCCGTGAATTGTGCCGTGAATATGCGGCAATTCAGGTTGAGCGCCAGAAAGTCGATTTTATCCGCTTAGGTGTTCTGGGTGATTGGGATAATCCATACCTGACGATGAATTTTAAAACCGAAGCCGATATTGTTCGTACTTTAGGCAAAATTCATGGCAACGGATATCTGGTTAAAGGCCAGAAGCCCGTGCATTGGTGTGTGGACTGTGGCTCGGCCTTGGCCGAAGCTGAAGTTGAATACGAAGACAAAGTATCGGCAGCGATTGATGTTGGCTTTGAAGTGGTTGATAAGGCCGCGCTATCCGCTGCTTTTGGTGGCGTAAATGTGGGTGACTTAAGTGCGAAAGCCGTCATCTGGACCACTACCCCATGGACGCTGCCAGCCAATCAGGCCGTATCCGTACACCCCGAATTTACCTACGACTTGATCGCAACCGAAAAGGGCTTGCTGATCTTGGTGCGCGAACTGGCTGAGGCAGCGCTCAAACGTTACGACATCGATGCCAATGAAGTCATCGCACAAGCCAAAGGCGCAGCCCTAAATGGCTTGCTGCTGCAACATCCGTTCCTGTCACGTCAGGTGCCCATTATTTGCGGTGAACACGTGACCGCTGAGGCAGGTACAGGCTTGGTGCATACAGCGCCAGCGCACGGTTTGGAAGACTATCAAGTCGGTTTGAAATATCACCTGCCAGTTGATAACCCCGTGGCGAATGATGGGCGCTATATCTCTACGACAGAACACTTTGCAGGCGAAACCGTCTGGAAAGCCAACCCCAAAGTAGTCGCCTTGCTGGAAGAACGTGGCACGTTGCTCGCCAACAAAAAACTGGAACACAGCTACCCACATTGCTGGCGCCATAAAACGCCGCTGATTTTCCGCGCAACCACGCAGTGGTTTATCGGTATGGACAAGCAAGTTGGCGCTGAAACGCTGCGCGACAAAGCCAACCGCGCCGTGGATGCGACTGAGTTTTTCCCAGCTTGGGGTCGCGCGCGCCTAGAAGCGATGATCAAAAACAGCCCAGATTGGTGCGTATCACGCCAACGCACCTGGGGCGTTCCGATGACGTTCTTTATTCATAAAGAAACGGCTGAATTGCACCCACGCTCGACCAAATTGCTCGAACAAGTCGCGCAACGTATCGAACAAGAAGGCATCGAGGCCTGGTTTAAACTTGATGCGGCGGAATTGCTTGGTGATGATGCAGCTCACTACGAAAAACTCAAAGACACGATTGACGTCTGGTTTGACTCCGGCTCGACACACTTTGCCGTAGTAAAACAGCGCGAAGACCTCAACCATGGCGACGATAGTCGCCCTGCTGCTGACTTGTATCTGGAAGGCTCAGACCAGCACCGCGGCTGGTTCCAGTCATCGCTAAAAACCGCCTGCGCGACGGTTGGTCACGCACCATACAAACAATTGCTGACGCATGGCTTTGTCGTCGATGGCAAAGGCATGAAAATGTCGAAATCCAAAGGCAATGTGGTTGCCCCGCAGCAAGTCATTAACCAAATGGGCGCGGACATGTTGCGCCTGTGGACGGCCAGCACAGATTACTCCGGTGAGGTATCGATCTCTGACGAAATCCTGAAGCGCACTGCAGACTCATACCGTCGTATTCGTAATACTTTGCGTTTCTTGCTAGCCAATTTGAGCGACTTCAAAGCTGAAAATGCAGTAGCGACAGATAGCCTTAGCACGCTCGATCGCTACGCCCTAGTGCAACTGGGCGCTTTCCAAGAACGTGTCACTGCCTTCTACGATAAATACGAATTCCACTTAGCTGTTCAGGAAATCACTGCTTACGCGTCTGAAGAGTTGGGGTCGTTCTATCTGGACATCATCAAAGATCGCCTCTACACCATGGGGGCAGATAGCCAAGGTCGTCGCTCGGCACAAACTGTGTTGTGGCACATCACGCAAGCCTTGGTACGCTTGCTGGCACCAATTACATCCTTCACCGCGCATGAAGTGTGGGAAGTACTCAATGGTAAAGACGATAGCATATTCCTCGATGCTTGGTACGTCATTCCAGCCGTGAACGACGCAGAGCAACTCAACCAGCAATTTGCATTGGTTCGCGAAGTTCGTGCCCAAGCACAAAAAGACATTGAAGTGCTGCGTGCGGCGGGCGATTTAGGCTCAAGCTTGCAAGCTGAAGTGGTGATTGCGGCAACGGGAGACAAGCTATCTGCACTGCAAGCACTGGGCGATGAGTTGAAATTTGTCTTGATCACCTCGAAAGCTGAAGTAATTGAAGGCGAATTTAACATCAAGGTATCGACTTCAACGCAAGAAAAATGCGAGCGTTGCTGGCATTACCACCCTACCGTATCGACCATTGCCGCTCACCCAACCCTGTGTGCGCGTTGCGATGATAATTTGCATGGCGCTGGTGAGGTTCGTACGCATGCTTAAAAGTTTATGCCCAAAGCGTTTTAGCGGCTATTTGGGCTTGGCGGCATGGGTGCTGCTGATCGATCAAATCAGCAAGCACTGGATCGAAGCTGTGTTTGAAATGCACCAGATTAAAACCATCATCCCCGGTTTTTTTAATCTGACCTTAGCCTACAACCCCGGCGCGGCCTTTTCATTTTTGGCCGACGCGGGGGGCTGGCAACGGCATTTCTTTACTGGCCTAGCCTTGGTTGTTTCTGCTGTGATCGTGTTTTTGCTAAAAAAGCATCAAGCTGAACAACGCTACGCCACTGCTTTGGCTTTGATCTTGGGCGGCGCTCTGGGTAATGCCATTGATCGCATGATATTTGGTCATGTGATTGATTTTATTCAAGTTCACTACCAAAGCATTTGGTTTTACCCCGCCTTTAATATCGCAGATTCTGCGATCTGTATTGGCGCGGCGCTAATGGTGATTGATAGCTTCAAAAAGGATAAACAGGCCAATCATGAATAAACCCATGAATATTATTCTTGCCCAACCGCGTGGTTTTTGTGCAGGCGTTGATCGCGCGATCGCCATCGTAGAAAAAGCGCTGGATAAATTTGGCGCGCCGATTTATGTGCGGCATGAAGTCGTACATAATAAATTTGTTATCGAAGATCTAAAAGCCAAAGGTGCGATCTTTATTGAGGACTTGGCCGACGTGCCTGCTGGCAATACGCTGATTTTCTCAGCGCACGGAGTTTCACAAGCCGTTCGCGCCGAAGCCGCAGAGCGTGGCTTGCACATCTTCGATGCCACTTGCCCACTGGTGACCAAAGTTCATTCAGAAGTTAAACGCCTGCATGATCAAGGCTTTGAAATCATTATGATTGGCCACAAAGGTCACCCCGAAGTTGAAGGTACCATGGGGCAAGCCACTGGCGGGATGCATTTGGTTGAAGATGAAAATGACGTTTTGGGACTAACGGTGAAGGATGAAAGTAAACTCTCCTACGTGACCCAAACCACGTTGTCTGTTGATGATGCACAGGTCGTAATTAACGCTCTTCGCGCACGTTTTCCAGAAATTGTCGGCCCGAAAAAAGATGACATTTGCTATGCAACGCAAAACCGCCAAGATGCAGTAAAACAATTGGCCAAAGACATCGATATTCTGGTCGTAGTCGGTTCACCCAATAGCTCAAACTCCAACCGCCTACGCGAAGTAGGCGCAGGCTTAGGCATTGATGCTTATATGGTGGATAACGAAACCGAGCTTAAAGCCGAATGGTTTAACAGCAAAGGTCGCGTGGGCATCACAGCAGGCGCTTCCGCGCCAGATGTATTGGTCAAGCGTGTGATTGCTAAAATTCAAGAATTTGGCGCGCTATCGGTAGAGTCCATGTCTGGTGTCGAAGAGAATGTGATTTTCGCCCTACCAAAGGGACTGGTATAAGCTCAAGCCTTCAAAAAGAACGCCACAGATGTGGCGTTTTTTATCTCTGATTTTCGATCTATACTTTTTATTACCCGCCGCCGTCAGAAGTGAATCATGGAAAAATTAAGTAACCCAACTGATATTGCCCGCGAAACACTCAAACAGCTTGCGTTGCGGCGTATCGTGCCATCGCCCGATCACTACGAAGCGATTTATCACGAAATCGCCCAAACCAGTGACGACGAACGCCAGCATGCAGGATTAAAAGAGCTAATTCAGGCGCTAGAGGGTCTTTCAGGACAAAACCCGGAAGCAAAACGCCAAGTCGAGCAGCTCAAACGAATTATTCGCAAGGAAGAATGGAGTAACCTCTATGATCAGCTAATTCGTTGCTTTAATGCGCAATCAAGCCAATCAGAGCTGAGTAAAACCTGGGCCGACTTAATTAAAGACTTAATTTTGCAATGGGACTTACGGAATCCCGCTTATCCTCCCAGCCGCAAAAAAGAGGCACTGGACCGAGTGCTGGCCAATTTTGGCAATAATTCGACTGAGCTGAACAACAAATTAGTCGGGCTAATCGGCTCGTGGTCTGAGACTGGCGTAGAAAATAATGTATCACCTGCCAGTGACGTCGCAGCAGCCATCAATGATTTAACCCTTAGCACTGAAACCACTGGCATAAACTGGCAGGACTGGCGTGAATCTACAGTCACGGCGCTAGAGGTCGGTTTGGCTGCTCGCTTATTGCATAACCCAGATTTGCAGCAAGAAACACTCACGATTGCCAATGAAGCTAAGGCCGTCGGTAATCAAGCCGACATGGAAAAATGGCTGCCTCGACTGCGTAAATTTTGGTTAAAGCTAGAACTGCAGAATGATCAAGAAGATCGCCTTGCAGATGGTCTAATGCGGCTTTTAAGATTACTAACTGACAATATGGCCGAGATTGTGATTGATGACGAATGGGTGCGAGGGCAAATTGCAGTCATCCAGACCATCATGGCTCAGCCCTTAGATATGCGCGTTCTTTATGATGCTGAGGCTGGGCTGAAGGAAGTGTTATTTAAGCAAAGCCAAGTCAAACACAGTCTGGTAGAAGCACAAGCTGCACTCAAAAATATGCTGACTTCGTTCATTGATCGCCTTGGCCTAATATCACAAAGTACCGACAATTACCATGCCAAAATCACACAATATGCGACCAAAATTGAGGCTGCAAACGATTTGGTGAGCATTAGGCATGTAATGGAAGACCTGATGCAAGATACTCGCAGTATGCAAATCGATGTATTGCGCTCGCGCGACGATTTACTTGAAGCTAGAAAGCAAGCCGATTTAGCACATTCAAGAGTCATTGAATTAGAAAAAGAACTCACTGCATTAAGCGACAAAGTGCGTGAAGATCAACTAACAGGTGCATTAAATCGTCGTGGACTTGAGGACGCGTATCAAATCGAGTTGGCGCGTTCGCAACGAAGCAACGCACCTTTTGCACTATCGTTGCTCGATATTGATAACTTCAAGAAGCTAAATGACAACCTTGGCCATGCAGCCGGTGACAAGGCTTTGCAGCACTTAGTCCAAGTGGTCAAAGATCTTTTGCGCCCAACCGACACCGTAGCACGGTATGGTGGTGAAGAGTTTGTAATACTGATGCCGAATACCAATCTTGAGGAAGGTATGCTGGTAATGCAAAGGGTACAACGCGAGCTAACCAAGCGCTTTTTTATGCATGAGAATGAAAAAGTTCTAATTACTTTTAGTGCAGGCTTAACATTAGCAGGTGTCGACGAAAATCGGGATGCGGTATTAGCTCGTGCAGATGGAGCGATGTATCTGGCGAAAAAAAGTGGCAAAAATCGAGTCGAAACCGTCTAAGTAAGAAGGCATGGCAGCCTTTGCCATGCCTTTCGAGCATTAAAACTAATTTCTCTCAGAATAATTCATCAGCAGTAGCAACCGCAGTACCAAGTTTGGCCACAACAATTCCGGCCGCTTTATTCGACCACTCCATTGCTTCTGGCATTGAGAGCCCGGCGGCAAGCATCAAGCCTAATGTTGCAATGACCGTATCGCCAGCACCCGACACATCAAATACTTCCCGCGCTTGTGTTGGCTTATGAACCACTTCACCATCTTTAAAGAGAGTCATGCCTTCTTCACTGCGTGTCACCAATAACGCTTGCAAGTTGAGTTTCTCACGCAGTTGACCTGCTTTCTCAACCAACTCACTCTCATTAGACCAAGATCCAGCCACTTGCCGGAATTCACTGCGATTTGGTGTTAGTAAAGTTGCCCCAGCATAAGCGGCATATTGATCCCCTTTGGGGTCCACCAAAACTGGTTTGCCGGCGGTGTTTGCGGCCTGGATCATGGCTTGTACATGTGCCAGGCTGCCCTTGCCATAGTCAGACAGAATCACGACATCAATACCATGCAATGAAGCTTTAAATTCATCCAGTTTTGCAGCTAAAACTTCATGATTAGGTAGATTTTCAAAATCGATGCGTAATAGCTGCTGCTGGCGCGCTAACACACGCAATTTAACCGTAGTGGAAATACTAGCATCACGATGAAAGCAGGTATCTATTCCTGCATCAAGTAATAGACGCTCAAGATTGCGCCCAGCCTCATCATCACCTACTACCGACAGTAATTTGGCATGCCCACCTAAAGCCACAATGTTTCGCGCAACATTTGCTGCGCCCCCCGCGCGTTCGTCAGTTTTAGTGATTCGAGCTACTGGGACTGGGGCCTCAGGTGAAATTCGTTCCACATCACCAAACCAATATCGATCCAGCATCACGTCGCCAACAACTAGCACACGAGCAGCCTTAACTCTCTCTTTTAGCTTCATGTACACCCCAATTAGCCAATCAGCGACGTATTGATTGCATTTAAAGTTGCAACCGGGTCAGCGCTCTGCGTAATGGGTCGTCCAATTACCAAATAATCAGCGCCTGCTGCAATTGCCGCGGGGGGGTCATAATCCGAGTTTGGTCATTGGCAGCCGCATCTGCAGGGCGAATACCTGGAGTTACAAGCTGAAAATCACGCCCGCAGGCTGCTTTTAACATACTAGCTTCCTGTGCCGAACACACCACACCATCCAGACCGCATGATTGCGTTAATCGCGCCAATCTCTCAACCTGCTCTGCTGCGGTCGCGCCAACGCCCAATTCAGCCAACTCAGCATCACCCATGCTAGTGAGTACAGTAACGGCGATTAATAAGGGGCGTGACGGCAGGCGCTCAAGGGCTTCTCGCGTGGTTTCCATCATTTTTCGCCCGCCCGACGCGTGCACATTCACCATCCACACACCTAGCTCAGCCGCCATCTTACAAGCCTGTGCAACAGTATTGGGGATATCATGGAATTTGAGGTCGAGAAAAACATCAAAGCCCAGTGCAACCAATTGTTCTACGAGTTGTGGCCCTGACGCAGTAAATAGTTCTTTACCTACTTTTAATCTGCAAAGTTGAGGATTTACAGTTTTGGCGAAAGCCAAGGCTGCTGCTGCATTTGGATAATCAAGTGCAACTACCACGCGTGGATTTAATGACATAAATATTCTCTAATAATGATCATTCAGCTTGTTTGCGACGTTTACCCCGAATTGGGGCATATGTCTCCCAACCGTTACAGCCGGGACAATGCCAAAAGAATTGGCGTGTTTTAAAACCACATTCATGGCAGTAATACATTGTATGTTCGCGGGTATTGTCATGCAGCAGCTTGCCAATTAATTCAATCTCTGACTTTTGATCGTCTGGCGCTACTAGTAAATGCGCTTCTAATAATTTGCGCAGTCCTGGCATTGATGGGCTATCACGCAACCGTTCACGCACAAATTTGTGTGCCGCATCCACACCTTGCGTGGCAATCAAATGCTCATAAATGAGATCAACCACATCCAATTCTGGATATCTTTGCAAGTAGCGAATGAGCAACTCTATCCCATCTTCTACTTTGCCAAGTTGTTCGTAACCTTTTAGCAAATTACGTGCGACCAAAGATAAGTAGCTCTCATCTTGAGCTTCTATCAATAGCCACTGATCAATTGCCATTTGCACTTGATGCTGACTAAACAAGATTTCACCGAGCATCAAGCGCGCACGAACGCACTGGCGATGAACACTCAATGCATTTTCTAAGTAAACCTGCGCCTGCTCTATTTGATTACGAATTAATGCCGCTGCGGCCAACTCGCAATTGAATTGGGCAATTTCATGTTGGTAGGTATGACTTTCATCTCGCAGCTGTTGAGCAATCTCAATGGCTTTTTGCCATTCATGTTCTTGCTGGTAAATGGCTAATAACTCTACTCGAGCCGCTTTGGCAGCATTCGTTTCCGATAGCTCATGCAATAGAGTTTCTGCGCGATCAAAAAGGCCTGCTTTAATGAAGTCAATTGCCAAATCCAGCTGGGCCTGCTCTTTTTGCGCACTTGAGAGATCGCGTCTCGCGAGCAATTTTTGATGCATACGAATTGCACGCTCAAGCTCGCCTCTACGGCGAAATAAATGCCCAAGCGTAAATTGTAGCTCTATGGTTTCTTCATGATTTTTCGCAATATCCACATAAACTTCAATTGCTTTATTGGTTTCACCAGCTAACAGATGGTTTAAGCCCTTAAAGTAAGCAGACGGCAGCGACTTACTTTGCGCAATCACATGCTTAATATCTACGCGTGCAGCAAGCCAGCCTAGGCCGAAAAAGACAGGTAGGACAACTAACCACCAGAATTGAATCTCTATCATTGTTAAATCGCGTCTTTTGGTTGTTCTAGAATTTGATCACTCTGTGGTGTGTGAGCAATTGTATTTTTATTATCTTTACGTAGCTGAACAAGCTCTCTTCGCAAACGAAAAACTTGGCCAAAACTAGCCAACAGGCCAAAAACAGCACCAAGCACAAAAAAGACCAGCAAAATCATTGCTAAGGGGGCATTCCAAGCGTAACCCAAAAAGAAATGCAGCTCGGTTGGAGTGGCGTTATGCATTGCAAAACCGAATAACACTACAAATACAAGAAATTTTAAGATCCAACTTAGATAATGCATCACATTTCTCCATAGGTTTTGCTCGTATTGTAGCGTAATTTTAATCTCAGCTATTCTTGCCTTGCGAATAAAAAAGGCGACATCTGAAGATGTCGCCTTTTGCTCTAGCTCTTACGTTTACGCATCAGAGTCGACACGTTCACGTAGTTCTTTACCCGCTTTGAAATGAGGCACAAACTTTTCAGGAACCGATACCTTGGTACCCGATTTCGGATTGCGTCCCACACGTGGCGGGCGATAGTTCAGGTCGAAGCTGCCAAATCCGCGGATTTCGATACGTTGACCCTGAGCGAGGCTACGCGCCATCGCATCGAGCATCGTCTTCACGGCTAACTCCGCATCTTTGGCTACCAGCTGTGGATAGCGTTCGGCCAGTTTTGCGATGAGTTCTGACTTGGTCATTTTCCGCTGTAATCCTTAAAAATTATTCAGCAGAGCCTGACAATTTAGCTTTCAACAATGCGCCCAGGCTAGTTGTACCTGCATTGCCTTCAATAGTCGAAGACAATTTGCTCATCGCTTCAGATTGATCAGCACTGTCTTTTGCTTTGATTGACAGGTTGATCGAGCGAGTTTTGCGATCCACATTGATGATCAGCGCTTCAACTTCATCACCTTCTTTCAGAACGGTGCGGATGTCTTCAACGCGGTCACGTGAAACTTCTGTCGAGCGCAGGTAGCCTTCAACTTCTTCAGACAATGTAACTACAGCGCCTTTAGCGTCGAGGGACTTAACGATACCCTTAACGATTGCACCTTTGTCAGATTGAGAGATGAAGTTGTTGAATGGATCACCTTCCATCTGTTTGATGCCGAGGCTGATGCGCTCTTTTTCAACGTCGATAGACAGAACCATTGCTTCAACTTCGTCGCCTTTCTTGAAGTTGCGAACCGCTTCTTCACCAGGAACATTCCAAGACAAGTCAGACAAGTGAACCAGACCATCGATACCACCAGCCAAGCCAACAAATACACCGAAGTCGGTGATCGATTTGATCGCGCCTTTCAGCTTGTCGCCTTTTTTGTAGTTAGCAGCGAAATCGTCCCATGGATTAGCCATGCACTGTTTCATGCCCAAGCTGATACGACGTTTGTCTTCATCGATATCAAGGATCATCACTTCAACTTCATCACCCAAAGAAACTACTTTAGATGGGTGAACGTTTTTGTTTGTCCAATCCATTTCAGAAACGTGCACCAGACCTTCGATACCTTGTTCGATTTCTACGAATGAACCGTAGTCAGTGAGGTTAGTCACTTTACCGAACATGCGAGTGCCTGATGGGTAACGACGTGACAGACCCACCCATGGATCTTCGCCCAATTGTTTCAGGCCGAGCGATACACGGTTTTTATCTTGATCGAATTTCAGAACTTTAGCTTCAAGCTCATCACCCACTGCCAATACTTCAGATGGGTGTTTAACACGGCGCCAAGCAAGGTCAGTGATGTGCAACAGACCATCAATACCGCCCAGATCAACGAATGCACCGTAGTCAGTGATATTTTTAACGATACCCTTAACGATTGAACCTTCTTTCAAGGTTTCTAGCAGTTTCTGACGCTCTTCACCCAGAGAGTCTTCCAGAACGGCGCGGCGAGAAACTACAACGTTGTTACGTTTGCGATCAAGTTTAATTACTTTGAATTCAACTTGTTTGCCTTCGTAAGGAGTCGTGTCTTTTACTGGACGAATGTCAACCAGTGAACCTGGCAAGAAAGCGCGCAGACCGTTAACCATCACAGTCAAGCCGCCTTTAACTTTACCGGAAATAACGCCGGACATGATCTCGCCACGTTCCAGGCAGTCTTCCAATTCGATCCAAGAAGCCAGACGTTTGGCTTTTTCGCGAGAAAGCTTAGTTTCGCCGTAACCGTTTTCGAGGCTATCGATTGCAACTGGTACGAAATCACCGATCTTAACGTCAACTTCGCCGTTGTCGTTTTTGAACTCTTCCAGAGGAATCAGTGATTCAGATTTCAGACCTGCATTTACAGTAACAAAGTTGCTGTCGATGCCTACAACCTCGGCAGTAATCACTTCACCCGAACGCATTTCTTGACGGGTTAGGCTTTCCTCAAACAGGGCTGCAAAGCTTTCCATAGTAGCGGTAGTCATTAGTGGAAAATTCCATTTGCTGTCAGGCCCCAATCAAGCATTCGCTTCATCAGACCACAGCAGGTTAGTTAATAAAAACCAAGTTACACCAGCAACTTGGAAAAACACACCCAAAGCCTACTTAGACTTGGGTGCAAAACCATTTCAGAAAATTCTAAAATGGAATCTGCGCATTCTACAGAAAACACCTCTACAAGGCAAGCACTTAAGCCTTGTTTTTACTCGATTTTCTGCCGCCACCAAGTTAGTACTTGTCTCACCGCAGATTGAATATCCAATTCCGTTGTATCAAGCAGCAACGCATCTTGCGCCTGCGCCAACGGCGCCACGATACGCTCTCGATCACGAGCATCACGAGCCTCTAAATCGGCCGTAATCACAGCCAAATCAGCAGTCTCACCGCGGCCGATTAATTGCTTATAGCGGCGTTCAGCACGAGCTGATGCACTAGCAGTCAAAAACACCTTCAGCACGGCAGACGGAAATACCACTGACGCCATATCACGACCATCTGCAACCAGGCCCGGCTGCATTGAAAACGCCTGCTGACGCGCCAACAGCGCCAGTCGAACCTGTGGTAATGCCGCAATTTTCGATGCGCCCGAGCCAATTTCTTCACTCCGAATAGCTTCAGTTACATCAGAGCCCGCTAGTATAATTCGTGCCCCCTCAAATACCACATCGAGGTATTGAGCCACAGAGGCTACTGCTGATTCATCAGCCCAGGATACCCCCTTATTTTTTGCGGCCAATGCCGTCAGGCGATATATTGCCCCAGAATCTAAATAATGAAACCCCAGTTGCTCAGCAACAAGCTGCGCAACCGTTCCCTTGCCTGACGCCGATGGACCATCAATTGCAATTACAGGGATACTTAACATGTAATAGTGTCCTTTAAACAGTAGAAAGCCGCCCGTACAGGCGGCCTTTCTTTCGAACTAGAAACAATAATTATGCTTGTCGCAAGATCTGGTCAATAGCTTGCAACTCTTCACGCGCAAAACTCAAGCCATGAATAGCGCCCACATTTTCTTCAATCTGCGATGGTCGACTAGCACCAATAATCACTGAGGTGACTGTTTGCAAAGCCCAAGCCAACGACATTTGTGCTAACGACTGACCACGCTGCTGTGCAATCCGATGCAAGGCATTGATTTGCACTAAACGCAATTGCACATTTTCTTCGGTCAAGAAATGGTTACCCGCATCAGCCGCACGAGAGTCCGCCGGAATACCACCCAGATATCGATCCGTCAGCAAGCCCTGAGCTAAGGGGCAGAAAGCAATCGAGCCAATCCCCTGCTCTTGCAATACATTGGTCAAACCATCCTCAATCCAGCGGTCAAACATTGAGTAACGAGGCTGATGGATAACACATGGAGTACCCAACTCTTTGAGCACCTTTGCTGCAATCGCTGTTTCTTCTGCCGAATAGGAGGAAATACCCACGTATAGTGCTTTACCTTGGCGCACCAAGCTATCAAGTGCACCCATAGTTTCTTCGATAGGCGTCTCTGGATCAGGACGGTGCGAATAAAAAATATCCACATATTCCAAACCCATTCTGCGCAAGCTTTGATCACAGCTAGCGATTAAATATTTGCGACTACCTAAATCACCATATGGGCCGAGCCACATTTCCCAGCCGGCTTTACTACTAATGATTAACTCGTCGCGATAACCAGCCAAATCAGTTTTTAACAGCCGCCCCATGGTCTCTTCAGCTGCACCAGGGCGAGGGCCATAGTTATTCGCTAAGTCAAAATGAGTAATGCCTAAATCAAACGCTTTGAGCACCATTGCTCGGCTATTTTCAAACGGCTTGTTATCCCCAAAGTTATGCCACATACCCAGCGAAATCGCCGGCAGCTTCAATCCACTAGCACCACAGCGACGATACGGCATTGTTTCATAGCGATTTGCAGCAGCTTGATAAGTCATGGCATCCCTTTAAATTAGTAAGCACCAGCAAAATTACTGATTACTTCGTTTCTTACCCCAGGCGCTACGAGCCTGACTTGCTTGATTGATATACGCGGTCAACTCGTTTGCATTACCTTGCTCAATCAAATCAATCAACGCTTGCAATTGAGTAACATTCGACTTCAGGTCAGCCAAAATCGCCGATTGATTGGCCAACGTAATATCTCGCCACATATCTGGGTGCGAACCAGCAATCCGCGTGAAATCACGAAAACCAGTCCCGGCAAAATCCAGGCACTGAGCACTATTATCCTTAGCCAGCACTGCATTCATATAAGCGAAAGACACTAGATGCGGCACATGACTAACAGCGGCAAATACACCATCGTGCGTTAGTGCATCCATCTCATAAACAATTGCCCCACAAGCCTGCCACAGCTCACGCACTAGCGCCAAACTTTGCGCCGTAGTCTCTGGCAATGGCGTTAGCACCACGCGACGCCCCTCATACAGACCATAGGTCGCAGCACTAGCCCCAGACAAATCAGAACCTGCTATCGGGTGCCCTGGCACACAATTACTAAGCTGCAATGGCAAATACTGCCGATACAAGTCACAAACATCCTGCTTAGTTGAGCCACCATCAGTGACAATACAGTGCGCAGATAAATGCGGCGCAATTTGCGCCATCAAGGCCCCCATTTGGCCAACAGGTGTACCCAAAAATACCAGATCAGCCCCCTGCACCGCTTGCGCAGGGTCATGACTTGCCACATCAATCACTCGCAGTTCAATTGCGCGCGTTAAATTAGCTGCATTACGGCCAACCCCAACCACTTCTTGCACCAGTCGTGCACGCTTGAGCGCCAAGGAAAACGACCCCGCAATCAACCCCGTGCCAAGCAAGACCAGCTTGCGAATAGCTTGCGTCATTTAGTTTCCAACACCTCGATTAGCGTCGTTTTAATTGCACTCGCATCCGCCGGCGGGTTAGCTATTTTTTCTTCACGAACTTTCAATTTGTAAGTTGAACCAGCATGCCAATCAAAGCCCTCGATTTGGCCATAAAAATTAAACCACTCTGACGCAGGGCTCGACTTGTACTGCAAACAATCAGTTTTCATTACCCCAGCCGAGCATGGCTTCTTCTCTGGGCCGATCCAGATAATTCTCTCCACCGGCCTTGCGGGCAAGCGCTTAAACCGTAGCGATTGGTTTTTTTCATCAAAGAAAGCAATCTCATCTTGATTGGTACGCTCTAGTTTCGTAGCCTTGCCCAGCGTACTTAAAAATTGTTGCTCTAATTGCATAGCGCCTGCATCAGGACACATTTTGCGAGTTGCAGCCAAGGCCCCCACACGTAAGGGAGCCGACTTCAAAATACCGCGATAATGATTGCAGCCAGCAAACCCAGACAATTTACCCCCTTTGCCGATCGTGAGGGTCAGAGCGGGATCAACGGGCAACTCTAGGCGAACACTCGTGGAACTAAATTCAACCAACTCATACTCACCCAAGATGCTGGTGGTATGCGCAGGCGCCCCTGCATATGACAAGCCGCAAGCCGCACCCAGGACTAATACCCCGCCAAAAATTGAATGCTTCATCTATTTTCCTTATAAGCTCCGACCTACTGCCTGCGCAATTGCGCCCAAGGTTTTCATCAAATCGGTCAATTGTTGCGATGACAAAGCCTGATCTGCATCACACCAGGCTTCCGCAGGGTTTGGATGCATTTCGATCAACAAGCCATCGGCTCCTGCCGCAACAGCCGCCTGCGCCAGCGCAGGCACCATCCAGGCCTTGCCTCCGGCATGGCTTGGGTCAACAATTACCGGTAAATGGGTTTCACGTTTCAGTACTGGAATAGCTGTTACGTCCAGCACATTACGGTAGGCTGTTTCAAACGTGCGAATACCGCGCTCACAGAAAATAATATTGTGATTACCACCCGCCGCGATGTATTCGGCGGCCATTAACCATTCATTGATGGTGGCAGACAAGCCTCGCTTGAGAATAATCGGCTTATTAACTCGCCCTACTTCTTTGAGTAAGTCAAAATTTTGCATATTGCGTGCGCCGATCTGGATAACATCAACGTCATAAGCCATAAACGTATCGAGCATCCGAACATCCATTAATTCGGTGACAATGGGCAAATTATGGCGTTTAGCAGCGGTCTGGAACATCTCCAACCCTTCAACCCCCAAGCCCTGAAAGGCATAAGGGCTAGTGCGCGGCTTGAAGGCCCCGCCGCGCATCATGCGACACCCAGCGGCAGCCACTCCTGCGGCTGATTCATCCATTTGAATTTGTGTTTCAATTGAACATGGCCCGCCAATAACCTGAATTTGATTACCACCAAGCGGAATGCCCCGTACCTGAATAGTCGAGCCGGCCGGATGCGTATCGCGTGAAACAATCTTATATTGCTTCATAATCCGCGTCACTCGCTCTACGCCAGGCAAGATTTCAAATCGTGAAGCATCTAGCAAATCTTCATCGCCCATAGCCCCAATAATTACCAGCTCCGAACCACGAGAAACATGCTCACGCAAACCTGAGCCACGAATCAATTCTACTACCGCAGCCACCTGCTCATCGGTAGCGGATAACTTCATCACAATAATCATTCGAATGCCTTTAGCAAATTGTAATCGCGCAACGTATAGGTCTAGAGTCTAGACCTAGTAAGGGCTGCAGGCCAATACTGTCGAAACCCTAATCGGCTGGCAAACCACGCCAAGCGACAGCAAATCCCAGCAAGCAAGCCAGTGCCGCAAGCGAGAAAACCACAGAGCCACCCCAAGCACTCCAGGCCCAGCCCGCCAAAATACCACCCAAGCTACCACCGATACCAAATGACATGGCGATATAGAGAGCCTGACCTTTTGCCTGATGTCTACCTGCAAAATACCGATGAATATACGCCATATTCACCGCATGATTGCTACCAAAAGTGAACGCATGTGCCATCTGCGCCAGTAGTAAGATCAATATGGAGGTCACACCCCAGGCTATCGACATAAAACGCAACACAGCAAGCGCTAAGCCAAATAGTAAAAGCGTTTTGGCGCTAAAGCGTACATTCAAGCGTGGCATACACCAGAACACGACAATTTCGGCCAGCACGCCCAAGGTCCAAAACCAGCCAATAGTGCTTTTGCTATAGCCCTGATTGGCAACATAGATCGAATAAAAGCTGTAATACGGCCCATGAGCCAGCGCCATCAAGAAACAGGCCGCCAACACAGATTGCACTTCTCGACGCCGCAAAATATCCCGAAACGGCGCCTCTGCCTGCAGTACAGAAGCAGAAACAGGCGTCTCCGGAACGCACCAACAATACAGCGCCAGGCCTGTCATGATTGAAATTACCGCCCAAGGCAGCACTTGTACGCCCACACCTTCAATCAGATAGCCTGCGGCGATAGTCGCCACAACAAACCCAAGCGACCCCCAAATCCGTAATCGGGAATAAGCCCCTGAATCGCCTTTAAGGATACTCATCGCAGTCGACTCCACCAATGGAAGCGCCGCACTCCAAAAAAAACTGCCTAACAACACCGCAAACAGAATCGGCCAGAAGGTTTTGCTAAACAGCAGAGGAATAAAAAAGAGTAAGCCACAAGCACCAGCCACGCGCAAAATCAACCGGCGCTGGCCTGTGCGATCGGCCAAGTAGCCCCAAAGAGCAGGTGCATAGATGCGATTAATTTGAGTAAGGCTAGTGAGGACACCAATTTGCCAAGCAGGGAATGCCAAGCCAGCCAAATACAGGCCCCAATACGGGGAGAAGATGCCATTAAACGCAAAATAGCAAAAATAAAAGCCAGCTATTGCCAGCAGGGCAAAGTTTCTTTTCATTAAATACCCGCAAGGGTATATGGTATTAGATCAATAAAATGATGGGCTTGGTTGGCATACTGCATGATTTACGACTGATTTTTGAACTGTTCAGCCGCCACACGCAAATAATAAAACATTGAAACAATGGTGAGGATGCCCGCCAGATACAGCGCAATCGTCCCTAAGAGCGGCGTCGAAACACCAGGAATAATTGGCACCCACCATAGCAGTAACAAAATCGCGACCATTTGAGCTGTGGTTTTCAATTTGCCAATCATATTGACCGCCACACTCTTAGACTTACCCAATTGGGCCATCCATTCACGTAATGCAGAAATCGTAATTTCACGACCGATAATAATCACGGCCAACCAAGACGGCGCACGATCGATTTCAACCAATAAAATCAGCGCCGCCGCCACCATCAGCTTGTCAGCCACCGGATCAAGAAATGCACCAAACTGACTGGTTTGATTCCAGCGCCGCGCCAAGAAGCCATCGAACCAATCGGTAATTGCCGCCAGCGCAAACAGCAAGGTGCCCACCACGTTTTGCCATAGCAGCGGATATTCTGATTGCGGCAAATAAAACACCCCAACAAACACGGGGATCAAAGCCACGCGCAACCAGGTCAAAATAATGGGCAAATTTAAAGGCATAGTGTTTTTTCTATAAAAGCCTGTGCCGCTAGCTGCGGCACATCGCAATCGCGAGATTGTAACTGGTTTCGCACATTTAAGCTCGCCCATGCCACACCCTTGGCACCCAAGCTGCACATCAACGGCAACAATCCGCCTCACCCATGCTGCGTTTTAGGTGCCAAATGCTGCCGCATGACGCGAAGGCCCGCCAAAATGCCAAGTGCCACCACCGGAATGGCCAAGCCCAATAGCAATTCGACATTCAGATGCCAACCCGCTGCTTTTAGGCCTTTTAACCCATAGGCGAGCAAACTAATGATGTAATAGCTAATTGCCGCAACCGAAAGCCCTTCCACCGTTTGCTGCAAGCGCAACTGCAACTGGGCATGCTCTGACATTGAGCTTAAAATGCGCTGATTCTGCTGCTCCAAAGTAACATCCACCCGGGTGCGCAATAATAATGTTGCGCGACTCACCCGCTCCGCCAACTCGCGCTGGCGGCGAGCAACTACATTGCAGTGCTCCATCGCAGGAGTTAAGCGGCGAGTGATAAATTGCTTCAGCGGTTGCAAACCCTGAATCCGATGCTCACGCAACTCATCCAGACGACGCAATACAATTTCGTAATAGGCATGCGAAGCACTGAATCGATAATCAGTTTGTGACAAAGCACTTTCTATCCTTGCCGATAACTGTGTTAATCGGTCTAGCAAAATGGGTTCATCTTGCTCCCGCGCGTGGGAAATACTGCGAGTCAGCTCAGCCAATTCGCGGTCTGCTACCGCCAACTCCGGCGCAAGTTGGCCAGCTAAAGGTGGCGCTAACATTGCTAATGTACGATAGCTCTCAATGTCGAATAATCGCTGCAACATTCGCCCAGCCTGGCGACGCCCCATAAAGCGATCCGCCAGTACATAATGCACAAAGCCATTTTCATCGGCCTTAAAATCGCTATAGAGGTGTCCTGCCCCCTCACCAATTGCCGCCCCAGCCAATTCTTGGCCTGCAAAATACAAATGCGCCAAATCGGGCAGGCCTGCTGGCAATTGTGCATAAGGCAGCACCAAGGCATGAATTGCAACTAGCACGTTGCTTGGCAATTGTGCCAGCCATTCTGACGGCAATTCAGCAAGGGCGGGACGCAAAAAACCCTCAGCCCCATCCACCTGCGGGGCACTCACACTAAAGCTGGAAAACTCGCTATAGCGCATCCACAAAACGCGACAATGCCCTAAGTCAAGGCTGAAGTAACTGGCACTTGGGCTTGGCGGCTCTAAGCTGTAATGATGAGCTAACTGTCCAAATAGCCATAACTCGTGCGCCAAATTGCAGTGATGATTGAGGTAAGCAAGGTGACTAATCCGCCCGGGCGTAGGTAGGTGCGGATATGGGTGGGTATGCATTTCACTGGCAATATTGCGTCGCTGAGGATGCTCATGCAGTTTCAGTACAAATTCACAGCCTTCATCGTTATGGTGCATGATCTACTCCTTGTTGAGCGCCATTTGGCAACAACAAGTCAATAGCAGATTACATGCCAGCACAATTTAAAAGGGTACCCCCCCAAGAGCCTTCATCAAAAAGACTCACAGAGCAACACCCTTCATTTTCAAAGAAAAGATGCACGCTTCAAGTGCACTATCCCGATCAAATAATGTAATTAAATTACGTATTTGGTGCACTTTTTTTGGCCGCTAAGCGCTGGCGCCGGCTTTCCGACAACACAATACCCGTCGCAACCGAAACATTTAAACTTTCAACAGAGCCAAACATCGGAATCGACACCAAGGTATCGCATAGCTCGCGTGTTAGGCGACGCATGCCATCACCTTCATTACCCAGCACCCAGGCAATCGGGCCGGTTTGACCATAGCTATACAAATCGCAGCTACCTTCAGCATCAGTACCCACAATCCAGATGCCACGTTCTTTTAAATCACGAATCGTGCGCGCTAAATTCGTCACCATCACATACGGCACCACTTCAGCGGCGCCGCAGGCCACTTTTGACACGGTGGCGTTGATGCCGACACATTTGTCTTTCGGTGCAATCACGGCATGCACCCCCATGGCATCGGCAACACGCAGACAGGCGCCCAGATTGTGTGGATCGGTAATCCCGTCCAAGATCAGCAAAAACGCTGGCTCATCCAGATCATCAAGTACATCTTCGATCGACAGATAGCTTTTATCCGAGTCAATCATCGCCGCTACGCCCTGATGACGGACATGTCCAGCCAAGCCATCCAGGCGATCAGCCGACATTGGCGTCACTTTCTGGTCGGCGTCTTTGGCGGCTTTGAGCAGATCTTTCATCCGCGGATCGGTACGTTCACTGCTGACGTAAAGCTCTAATACGCTATCGGGAAAGCGGCGCAAGCGGGCGGTAACAGCGTGAAAGCCGTGGATGATTTTCTTTTGCATGATGGACAACTAGCTACGTTCAAAGGCGTGATTTTACGGGTTTTTACACAAAAAAGCCCAAGTATTATGCCTTGGGCTTTTTGCTGGTGCGATTTCATCAGAGCAAGGCCAGATTTACAGGCCTTGTTGCAAATCAGCAATCAAATCACCGACGTGTTCCAGCCCCACCGAAATCCGCACCAAACCATCACCAATGCCTGCTGCAGCTCGTGCCTCTGGGGTCAAGCGGCCATGCGAAGTCGTTGCCGGATGCGTAATTGTCGTGCGTGTATCGCCCAAGTTCGCAGTACGACTCATGAGTTCAACTTTATCGATGAGTGCCCAAGCAGCAGCTTTGCCCCCCACTAGATCAAACGACACCACGCCACCGCCGCCGCTTTGCTGGCGTTGTGCCAGATCGTACTGCGGATGTGATTTGAGCCCCGGGTAATACACTTTGGCTACTTGCGGCTGCGCTTCGAGCCAAGTCGCCAGTTCCATTGCCTTTTCGCAATGCGCTTTCATTCGAATACCGAGCGTTTCCAAGCCTTTAAGCAAAACCCAAGCGTTAAACGGCGACAAGGTCGGGCCTGCCGTGCGCAAAAACAGATAAATAGGCTCCAGCACTGCGTGGCTGCCAACGACCGCACCGCCGAGCACGCGCCCCTGACCATCGATGTATTTGGTCGCTGAATGTACAACAATATCCGCCCCTAGTTTCAATGGCTGCTGCAAGGCTGGCGAGCAGAAGCAGTTATCAACGACGAGCAAAGCATTGTGGCTATGCGCTACGGCAGCAATCGCCGCCACGTCAGCGACTTCGGTGAGCGGATTGGATGGTGTTTCGAGGAAAAACAATTTAGTTGCAGGGGTAACTGCTTGCGCCCAAGCATCGACGTCGGTTGGCGAGACATACGTCACCGTTACGCCAAATTTACCCAAATAAGCATTAAACAATTGGATCGTTGCACCAAACAAGCTATTCGATGACACGATATGGTCCCCTGCTTTGAGCAAGCCCATGCATAGTGACAAAATTGCACTCATGCCAGAGGCCGTGGCAACGCAACGCTCAGCGCCTTCCATTGCGGCTAAGCGCTGCTCAAACGCACTGACGGTTGGATTTGTGAAGCGCGAATAGATATAGCCCGGCATTTGACCAGTGAATTTGAGTGACGCTTCTTCGGCCGAACCAACCACAAAGCTGGAAGTGAGGTGCATGGCATCCGAATGCTCGCCAAACTCGGTACGCAGCGTGCCCGCACGAACGGCCAAGGTATCTGGGTGCAAGTTTTCAAAATCCAGCATCATTCATCCTTTGTTCTTTTATATTTTTCAAATAAAAACGGAGGCCTAAGCCTCCGTTCTGTCAGCATTAATGCTGATTAAATCAAATTTTGCTCGGCAACGCCAATATTCAAATCGATTACCGTGCCAGCTTCATTGGTTTTAGTCGACAGCGGCGACAAACGCTTAGCTTCTAACTCGTCCAGATATGCATCGGTAATGTCGCCAGTGATGTAGTGACCATCAAAACACGAAGTTTCAAACTGGGTAATTTTGCCACCACTTGCATCGGTACACGCCTGAATCAGCGCCGACAAGTCTTGATAAATCACGCCATCTGCACCAATTTCAGCCGCAATTTGCTCCGCATCTCGCCCAGTTGCAATCAACTCATTACGAGTCGGCATATCAATGCCGTAAACATGCGGGAATTTCACTGGCGGCGCAGCGGATGCCAAGTAGACTTTCTTGGCACCAGAATCGCGCACCATCTGCACGATTTCTTTTGAGGTGGTACCACGCACAATCGAGTCATCAACCAACATTACATTTTTGCCACGGAACTCAACCGCAATCGGATTAAGCTTTTGGCGCACCGATTTTTTACGGCTCGCCTGCCCCGGCATAATGAAGGTACGACCGATATAGCGATTTTTCATAAAGCCTTCGCGATACGGCAAGCCTAAGGCATCGGCCAATTGCAACGCTGAATCACGGCTGGTATCCGGAATTGGTATTACCACATCGATATCCAGTGCCGGCACTTGTTTGCGCACTTTCTCGGCCAATTGCTCGCCCATTTTCAGGCGTGCTTCATGAACCGAAATACCGTCAATCACCGTATCTGGGCGGGCAAAATACACATGCTCGAAAATACAGGGGATCAAAGTTGGGGTTGGATGACATTGCTGGCTATAAAACTCGCCTTCAAATGTAATGTAAACCGCCTCACCTGGTGCGATATCGCGCACAAACTTAAAGCCCAGTACGTCGTGCACCACCGATTCGCTTGCGACGGTGTATTCCTTACCCTCTGCGGTGTCGTGTTCACCCAATGACAAAGGACGAATGCCATGTGGGTCACGGAACGCCACCATGCCAAAGCCAGCAATAATTGCGACCACGGCGTAAGCACCCTTTACGCGTCCATGCACTGCCGTGATGGCGTCAAAAACGGTTTTGGCATCCAATTGCGGGCCACTCACGCGGCGCGACAATTCGTGTGCAAATACATTACACAGCGCTTCGGAATCCGAATTAGTATTGATATGGCGCAGGTCAGTGCGGTACATATCCTCTTTGAGTTGCTTGTCATTAGTCAGATTGCCGTTATGCGCCAAGACAATCCCAAATGGGCTGTTGACGTAGAACGGTTGCGCCTCGGCCAAACTAGAGGCTGAACCCGCAGTGGGATAACGAACGTGACCGATCCCCACATTGCCCATTAATGAGCGCATATTGCGAGTGCGAAACACATCGCGCACCAGGCCCTGCCCTTTATGCATATGCAGCACTTGCTGCTCTGCAGTGACGATACCGGCTGCATCTTGACCGCGGTGTTGTAGCACCAACAGACCATCGTACAACATTTGATTAACCGGCGTTTTGGCGACCACACCTAGAATGCCACACATTGCTCAGACCCTTAGACTTGCGAAAATTATTCAAACTTAACTCGTGATGCCAGCACAACTGGCAACCACGGCTTAACAAATTCGGCACTTTGCTCAAATAGCGGGCTAAACATTGCATTGCGCCAGACGGTGCTCTTGGGAAAGCTAGTCAAACCAGCCAACACCACCAAGGTCAACATCAACAAAAAACCACGCACAATACCAAATGCAGCCCCTAAAAAACGATCAACGGGCTTTAAACCGGTTGCCGACAAAAATTGATTGATCGTGATGCGTACAATAGCAGACAAAAGCCACGCCACGAAAAACACCACCACAAAGCCCGCAATATAGCGAATTGAGTCGAGAGGAATACTCTGCGGCATCCATACCGCCGCGGTTTCCGCAAACTGTGTTGCCGCCCAAAATGACAACACCCACGCCAGCAAGGCAAGAATTTCCTGCGTCAAACCGCGCATCACCGACAGCAACATCGAAAGACCTAGCACCGTCAAAGCTACATAATCAAACTGCGTCATTGTGCGGCCTTCACCACCAAGGTGCCAGGCACTCCTAAGGCATCCAAACGTTGCATCCAGGCTTTTGCCTTTGCCTCATCATTGCCCGGGCCGATTCGCACCCGCGTTAACTCACCTTTCGTAGTGGTCACTGTCTCGCTACGAGCGGGGATGCCAGCATCTTTTAGTTTCTTTAAGGTCTGAGCTGCTTTCTCTGGGTCGGCATAAGCACCAATTTGAATATAGTACTGCTTACCCGTCTCTTTTTTAGTCTCGGCAGACTTATCCAAACCACCCTCAAGAATTGCCTTTGGATCAACAGCTTTACTCACATTTGGCTTAGCCGTTGGTTTGGGTGAAGGCTTAAGCGTAGGCTTGACTTGCGGTTTTGGACTAACCTTTACCGCGGCTTTTACTGAGGGCTCAGCGCCTGATTTTTCTGGGGTAAGTTGGCTGCTATCAGGTACGGCTTTGGGTGCATTCTCCTGATGATTGACCAGCTTTCCAGGGAGTGCTACAGGGGCGACTCTGGAAGCCGGTACTTCATCAGTACTTGCAACAGGCAGTGAAGCGACCTCAACAACTGCAGAAGCAACAGATGCAACCACCCCCTGAGCTGCGCTTGCAGTAAGAGCAATAGGCGTAGAAGCCACTACAGACGATAGTGCCGGCGCGCTTGAAATGATTTCAACCGTCTGATTGTCAAGCAAGGACTTGGGCGGTTCGCCGTCGAGAGCCGTCCACAACACGGTAAGCGCAAAGACCACCAACGCAATTGCACCAACCAAACGGCGGCGCGCACGCTTTCTTAATTGCAGCAGCTCATCGCTAACATTTGCCATATTTTTATTGTCCACGTGCCTGCATCACTTCAGCCACAGTGAAGAAAGAACCAAAAACCAAGATTCTATCAGCTTCATTGGCCGCCTCACAGGCTGCATGGTAGGCTTTTTCGACTGAATCGTACTGACGCACTTGCGCACGAGGGGCTTGTTTCAGGATGATCTCGGCCAGATGATCGGACTGCGCCGCTCGCGGCAGCTTGGGCGCAGCCAGATGCCAGACATCAATTCGATCAGCCACTAGATCAATCACGCCAGCAATATCCTTGTCTTGCATCATGCCCAATACAGCATGGGTGACTGGATGAAAGCCCATATTATCAAGTGAAGCACGAAATACCGCTGCGGCATGGGGGTTATGCGCCACATCCAGCACTACAGTTGGCCTGCCGGGCAATACCTGGAAGCGCGCGGGCCACTCGACCTCCAGCAAACCACGTTTAATATCACCTAGACTAACCGGCAAATCACTCTTCACGGCCTCAAGCAAACCTAGTGCTAATGCCGCATTCGCCATTTGATATTTGCCGCGCAACGCAGGAATCGGCAATGCATTTTTGCGCACGCCTTGTGTGCTCCACCAAACCCACTGCTGCCCTTCGGCCTGCATCTCAAAGCCAAAATCGCGCCCGATTAATTGCAAATCGGCGCCAATCGTATTTGCCGTGTCAATGAGTGTTTGCGGTGGACGCGGATCAGCGCACAAAGCAGGCTTGTTAGCACGATAAACACCGGCTTTTTCTACCGCAATCGCTTCGCGCGTATCACCCAGATAGGCCTGATGGTCGATACCAATTGTTACTACGGCCGAAGCACTGGGCTCGAAAATATTGACCGCATCTAGACGACCACCCAAACCCACTTCCAGCACCATGGCATCAACTTGCTGAGCCATAAACTGATGGACCGCCGCTAGTGTGCCAAATTCAAAGTAGCTCAGTGAGACCTCGTCACGCACTGCTTCAATCGCCGCAAAACTACTTACAATGGCCTCATCCGAGACCGGCGTGCCATTAATGGCAATCCGCTCGTTGTAATGCAGCAAATGTGGCGAGGTGTAGGTGCCAACCTTGTAGCCAGACAGCGAGAGTATACGCGTCACCATGGCGCAAACAGAGCCTTTGCCGTTGGTACCCGCCACCGTAATGACTGGACAAAGCGGATAAAGCGCCAAACGTTGCTGAACAGTTTTGACGCGATCCAGCCCCATATCAATGGCAACTGGATGCAAGGCCTCTAGATAAGCCAACCACTCAGGCAAGCTCTGCGGCTGGCTTGTTACTACGCAATCCGACATTAATTTACCGCAGCTTGATTATTCAGCAAGGTCAGTACATCAGCCAAGCGCTGACGCAATTCACGGCGATCGACAATCATGTCGATAGCACCTTTTTCCAGCAAGAACTCAGAACGCTGAAAGCCTTCTGGCAAGGTTTCACGTACCGTTTGCTCAATCACGCGCGGGCCAGCAAAACCGATCAATGCACCCGGCTCAGCCATCACCACATCGCCCAAGAATGCAAATGAGGCCGACACACCGCCCATTGTCGGGTCGGTCAATAGCGAAATAAATGGCAGCTTTTTGTCGGCTAGCTTAGTCAAGATGGCATTGGTTTTGGCCATTTGCATCAAGGAATTGAGGCCTTCCATCATCCGTGCACCACCCGAAGCCGACACACAGATAAATGGCAAATCATTTTCAATCGCTACTTTGACGCCGCGCACAAAACGCTCGCCAACTACCGAACCCATCGAGCCGCCGATAAATTTGTACTCAAACGCGGCAACCACAACGGGCACCGACAAAATACTGCCCTGCATCACCACCATTGCATCGTCCTCACCGGTAGCGGTGGCAGAGGCCGTCAATTGATCGCTATAACGTTTATTGGCTTTAAATTTCAGAATGTCGACTGGCTTTACTTCCGAGCCAATTTCAAAACGGCCTTCAACATCAAGCAATTGGTTCAGTCGCGCCCGTGCTGGTACGGCATTATGAAAGCCGCATTTAGGGCAAACTTCCAAATTGTTTTCCAGATCAGAACGATACAGTACTGCACTGCAGGCCGAACATTTGCTCCACAAGCCTTCGGGCACCGCCGAAGTATTCGGTGTGGTACGGCTTTTGATTTTTGGGGGAAGTAACTTTTGTAACCAACTCATCGTGCTCTCCTCTGCCCTTAACGCGCTGGGCATTCATTCATACCCGGATTAAACGCGGGCTGTATCCATTGCAGCGCGTACGCCTGACAGAAATTCAGTAAGGCGTTCAGCCAAGCCTGCCTCACCTTGTTCAACTTCTTGCACCAATCGCGAACCAATCACTACAGCATCCGCAATTTTTGCAACATTTTTAGCCGATTCAGCATCACGAATACCAAAACCAACACCGATTGGAATATTGAGATACTGTTTCAAAAAGTCCAACTTACTCGCCACATTGGCGACATCCAGATTAGCCGAACCAGTAACGCCTTTGAGCGACACATAATAGACGTAACCACTCGCTAAGCGCGCGACTTCTTTAACGCGCGACTCAGGCGTGGTTGGCGCAAGCAAGAAAATCGGATCCAAACCATGTTTTTTGAATACAGTCACAGATTCTTCGGCTTCTTCCGGCGGCATATCCACAGTGAGTACGCCATCAACGCCAGCAGCCACCGCAGCGCTGGCGAATGCTTCGTAGCCCATCGCTTCAACTGGGTTGGCGTAGCCCATTAGCACCACGGGTGTCGTAGTATTAGTGGTACGAAATTGCGCCACATAGGCCAACACGTCGCGCAGCGATACGTTGTATTTCAACGCTCGCTCAGACGCACGCTGAATCACCGGACCGTCGGCCATCGGATCAGAAAACGGCACGCCCAACTCAAGAATATCAGCACCACCCGCCACGAGGGCATGCATCAAATTCACCGTGCTATCTGGATTTGGATCGCCCGCAGTAATAAAAGGAATCAAGGCCTGGCGGTTTGCCGCCTTGAGGTTTTGCATAACCAAATCAATACGTGACATAGGGTATATTTACCAAAGCAATTCTAGAAAAAGTCTAGGGGCGCATACCCCCAAACCCTATTAAAGTTGAATGCCGAGTTTTTTTGCAATCGTAGGGATATCTTTATCGCCACGGCCCGACAAATTCACCAGCAAAATTTCATCAGGACGCATTGTAGCGGCCATTTTTGCCGCCTGTGCCAGTGCGTGACTCGACTCAAGCGCAGGAATAATCCCCTCGTATTTGCACAAGTCATGGAAGCCTTGCATGGCCTCATCATCATTGATCGCTACGTATTCGGCGCGGCCAATGTCTTTTAAGTAGCTGTGCTCTGGGCCTACCCCTGGGTAATCCAGCCCTGCTGACATTGAATGGGTTTCACTGATCTGGCCATTTTCATCATGCATTAGATAAGAGCGCTGACCGTGTAACACACCCGCTTTGGCATTCGAGGTCAACGGTGCCGCATGACGCCCGGTTTCAACCCCATCGCCACCAGCCTCAACGCCGATCAGGCGCACGCCAGGCACATTGATATATGGATGGAAAATACCAATCGCGTTCGAGCCACCACCAACACAAGCAATCACCGCATCAGGCTGACGACCGAGCATTTCTTGCATCTGCACTTTACATTCCTCACCAATCACCACTTGGAAGTCGCGCACCAACTGTGGATATGGGTGTGGGCCAGCGGCAGTTCCGATGATGTAGTAAGTTGAATCCACATTGGTGACCCAGTCACGCATCGCTTCGTTCATAGCATCTTTCAGCGTACGAGTGCCCGACTCCACTGCAACTACGGTTGCACCGAGCAGCTTCATGCGGAAAACATTCGGCGCCTGACGAGCAACGTCTTCTGCGCCCATATACACAACGCACTCCATGCCATAGCGAGCAGCCACGGTGGCCGAAGCTACGCCATGCTGACCGGCCCCCGTTTCGGCGATCACGCGTTTTTTACCCATCCGGCGCGCCAGCAAGGCTTGGCCAATGGTGTTGTTCACTTTGTGCGCACCGGTGTGATTCAAGTCTTCGCGCTTCAGATAAATCTGCGCCCCGCCGATGGCTTTTGACCAGCGCTCAGCATGATAAATCGGGCTTGGACGACCAACGTAATGCTTCAGATCATGGCGATATTCAGCCATAAAAGCTGGGTCGTTAATGGCTGCCTCAAATTCGTGCTTGAGTTCTTCTAGTGCCGGGATCAAAGTCTCTGCGACATAAATGCCGCCGTGCTGACCAAAGTGTCCACGTGCATCTGGCTGCTGATATTTATCGTTCATCGTTATCTCACACTATGTACGGCATTAATGAATGCTTGAACTCGTTGTAAATCTTTGATGCCTTTGCTGCTTTCCACCCCACTGGATACATCCACTGCCCAAGGCTTCACTTTGCGGATGGCCTGCGCCACATTCTCAGGGTGCAAGCCCCCCGACAAGATGAGTGGCAGCGGCAGCCGCTCAGGCAACAAAGCCCAATCAAACGCCTCACCAGTCCCCCCTGGAACGCCATCCACCCAGGCATCAACCAGAAGGCCCCGACAGAGTGGGTGCACAAAACGTTGAGCGTATTCTACCAAATTTGTGTCAGGTTTAACCCGTATCGCCTTGATAAAAGGACGATCAAACTGAATACAATCGGATAAATCTTCATTACCATGAAATTGCAGTAAGTCGATTGCGCAACTTTCCAACACAGAACTTACAAAAGCAGGCTCCGCATCCACAAACAAGCCAACCACCGTCACAAAGGCGGGCAAGCTGGCCGATAATTGCGCAGCGGCTTCCCGAGAAACATGCCGCGGGCTGGGCGGATAAAACACCAAGCCAATCGCATCGGCTCCGGCTTCAATGGTTTGAAAAATAGTATCGCGATCACGCAGGCCACAAACTTTAATACGTGGAACGGGCATTTTCACTCTCAAATCAAGCCAAAGCGCTGCACAGGCTCGGTAGGTAAATTAAATTTGGCAGGGTAACTCACCCCAGTTAAATACAGACCATCAGGCATAAATGTCGGAGGAGCCACGCTGCGATTGCGCTGCTCGATTAGCCACTGCATCCATGCCGGATCTTCGTTACCTTTACCGATATGCAGCAACGCCCCCATGATATTGCGCACCATATGATGCAAAAAGGCCGTCGCAGAAAAATCAAAATAAATCAGATCACCATGGCTGCCGATGTCAATCTTGAGCATTTCTTTAACCGGAGATAAAGCCTGACATTCAGCAGCACGAAAACTACTAAAATCGTGCTCCCCCAGCAAAAAACGGCTGGCGGCATGTATCCGCTCTAAATCGAGCTCGTTATGTATCCAGCCCACCTGCCCCGCAAGCAAACTTGGTCGAATTGGGTGTTGCAACAATAAATACCGATAGTGGCGTGCTGTTGCTACAAATCGGGAATGAAACTCTTCTGGCACTTCTTGCGCCCATAGCACAGCTACACCGGATGGTAAGAAACTATTAACACCGCGCACCCATGCGGTAAGCGGCCGATTTGCAGGAGTATCAAAATGAACGATCTGCCGTGTTGCATGTACGCCCGCATCGGTTCGGCCCGCAGCATGCACACGAACGGAATGCCCTGCCATCTGACCAACTGCACGCTCCATTTCACCTTGCACGGTTGCCGCATCTGGCTGTACTTGCCAACCTTTAAAGGCACGCCCATCGTACTCTACTGCTAAAGCATAGCGTTTCAAATTCAAAGCTGGATATTCCCAATCAAGACCGTACCGATAATCAGCACAAGCTGCACCACTAAACAACACCCCTGCCAGACACTTAATCGGCACAAGTCAACGATAGATGTTTTTATCAGCCGCTGAGACTCAGGATTCATAATTTGCCGCATCAATTCGGTAAATGAAAATTTACGTTCAAGCAATTGCTCAGCACTTTCGAGAGTTAGCGCTAAACGCACCGAAAAGTGCAGCGCATCCAACCCAAAATGTGATAGCGGAAGAATTAAATAATACAAACCCGAGACTATATCGCTCTTGGATAGATTCGTCAGCATGATTTGCAGGCTGGCAGCAACAACCAATAGCCGTACACTTTGCTCGACACCTTCAAAAATGCCGCTTAATGTTGGAGAAAACCAAACTGGAAATAGATAAACCCCAGGAGTTGACCAGGCATAAACCGCAAAGATCGCCAACAAGAGCCAGCGCATTCTTGGCAGGCTTTTTAGCAGCCGCACTCTAGCGCGCATCCAGGCTGCAAGCAAAACAATAATGCAAAGCCCAAAAAGATAATGGCGCTCAAGTTGTGGCATACAAACAAGAAGCCACAACCAAAGCGCCAATAAATTTACTGCGTGGAATTTCAAAAGCTATTACAGATCCGCTAACAATGATTTCGCAATTTGCTGCTGCGGAGCAGAGCCTTCTTGCAGTGCTTCCTGCAAGATTTCACGCGCACCTTCAACATCGCCCATATCAATATACGCTTTTGCTAAGTCAATTTTGGTTTGCACAGGATCATCTGCCGCAAAATCCAGATCACCAGCAGCAGCAGCCTCGGTTAAATCAAGACTTATATCACCGAAAGTGGTATCAGCCTCCAACTCTGAAACAGCAGCAGACAAATCTTCTACAAGGGCCGGAGCATCGTGCTCGGCGGAACCAAGATCAAAGTCAAAATCGAGCTTCAAATCGTCAACAGCTGGTGCTAATGACTGGTCAAATGACGACAATGCAGTATCAGCAGCATCTTCTCCTGCAGTTTCTAAGACTGGCAAGTCAAACGAAAAATCGGCAACATCAGCCACAGGAGCATTATCTGAAATGATGGACTCTTGATGTCCCTCAAGAGCTGAGCCCAAGTCAAGGTCCAGACCCAATGTAGATTCCTGCACTTCATTTAGTAGCCCTGAGCTTAGCTCACCACCTAAGTCGATCGGCAAATCCAAAGCCATGAGTTCGCTGTCTGCTTCATCCACTGCGGGCAAATCATGCTCAACAGTTACAGGCGGCAAATCAATATCCAAGCCGAAGTCACTATCAGAAACTTGCTCAATTGCCTGCTCAACCGATTGCTCAACAGACAGGTTCAAATCAAGATCTCTGCTATCAACTTCTGTTGAATCCGACAAAACTGATGACTTAACTGCCTCGACCTCAGAATCAAAATCTAATTCAAAATCCAATTCATTGCTGGCCACCTGATTTACATCTGGTGCTGTTGGCTCATCAAGGCCATCAAGGTCAGCAACCTGTGAATTATGTTCAACAACAGTGGCTGCTACTGCTGTCGCAGCTACCGCAACACTGGTATCCACCAAGCCTGCAGGCTCTTTACGGTACAGCGGATTTTCAGGATCGATAGCGCGCCCATTCAGTGCAGCTTCACGCCAGTAATCACCCTGACCATTTGTCACCGCAAATAATGCCGATGCATGCTCTTCATACGCACCAGCATCACGACGAGCAGCATAAATATCAAGCAACTTCATGCGAATTTCATGTCGAGCAGGATCTTTATTCAGCGCATCTTTCAAAATCTCCTCGGCCTGAGCATCGCGACCGTAAGCCATATAGACTTCCGCCTCGGCAATTGGATCGACTTCATCAGTATCGATCGTGCCCAATCCTTGACGACTAAAATCAGTCAAAAAAGAATTTTCAGTAGCCTGAGTACTGATTACACCGCCACCTGTACTACCCAGTACAGTATTCGCCTTGAGATCGCCACCAGTAATAATACTATCTTCAAAAACCCCAGGCGTTTGCCGACGACGAGCCCACCACAGGCCGACACCGCCTAGCACTACTGCCAGCAGGCCACCACCTAGCGCCAATGAGTTCTCCATCAGGCCATCAACAAAGCTTGGCTCCTCGACAACCGGCGCCTCAACTTGAATGCGACGCTTTGGTTTTGCCGTTGCAACAGCAGCCGCACTAGCCACCTCTGATGCGGCAACAGCACCTGCTTCAGAGGCCGCAGAAGCGACAGCAACCGCCACCGAAGCAACCTCAGCTACCTTTGACGCTTTCGAAGCAGCCGCAGATGCTTTAAGTGCTGCCAATTTTTCCATGTCGGCCACATTTTTTTGCAATGCAGCCACGCGTTGATTTGCCTCATCAAGCGCCTTTTGACGAGTAGCAATTTCCTCTTCCAATGCCTGCAATTTTGCAGAGTCACCCGCTTTCTTGGCTGCGTCAGCAGCTTTGGAAAGTTTCAGTACATCCTTATTTGCATCTACAGCACTAGCCCCTTGATCTTGGACTTTAGCTGTAATTTTGCCACCCGCCTGCTGTTCATTTAGTGATTTTGCTGGAGCTTTAGCCGCGCCCTCTGCAAGTTTGCCGCGATATGCATTCCAGTCACCGGCCTGAACCTGAATCTCTTTGACGGCCTCAGCCTTACTCGTCTGCTTAAGTTGGTCAGCAGCTGGGACATTTAAAATTTTACCCGTTTTAAGGCGATTCATATTCCCATCGAACGCACTTGGGTTTGCCTTGTACAGCCCCACCAGCACCTGCTCAAGACTCACCCCAGAAGGCTGAACTTGGCGAGCGATAGATCCGAGTGTTTCGCCACTCTTCACCTTGTGCGCGTCGCCGCCGGCAGATTGACTCGAAGTACTAGCAACACTCTCAGAAGACTGCTTCGCAGTTGCTTCTGCGCTCTGACCAGACTCAGCTAGTGCAGCTGTTGATTTAGATTTTTTCGCCTTACTCCCTTTGATTACCCCTTTAACTTGGGTGCCAGGCAAATCACTCGATGCAAAACGAGCCTTATCGCCACTCGCACCACCGGTGTAATCAGCAGGATCTATCAAGGCGGTGTATTCTCGCTGGATACGACCAGCAGCCCAATTAAGCTCCACCAGCAGATCTAGAAACGGCTCCGTAATCGGCTGAGAAGAATTCACAACCACGTAATATTGGCCGTTTGATCGTTTTTCAATATTAAAACGCAGGCCAAGCGACGATGACGGGTAAGCAATTTGCGCATTGCTGTAGCTCTCAGGCGGAGCCAGACTAACAACCAAAGAATCGGCCTCATTCGGCTGCACCGACACCAAATCAATTTCACCTCGGAATGGCTGCCCTAGGCCGGATAAAACATTTAAACGACCTAATCCAGCCGCTTGGCTAATAAGAGGCATCGCTGCTATCGCAACGGCCAAGACACAAGCTTTAAATCGAGGTGATTTTTGCACGAGCAATCTCCGAAATCAGTAACTAACTTCTAACCTGTCTACCACATTCAAGTTATGTGAAAAAAACAAGATCTTGCAACAATAGAAAGCCAGCACTTTAAAGACACATTTAAAAATGCATACTATTCAACAATAAAACGAATAATACGGACATTTCAATCTATTGCTGAAATTTATATTCAAAATCGTCATCAAACGTGACAGCTACGCTACGTTTTTGCGGAATCCTTGCCGGATCCCAGTGCTGATACGCCCACTCCCAAACATCCGCAAGCGCTACAAAACGCAACCGCGGCGGTGGCGATTGCCACAACAAACTCAAGGCCTGCCACAGCTGCTCCGCCTCGACCCCCGATTGCAACGCAGGTGCCATGGTCTGCTTGCTAAGTTTCTCACCTTGCAAATTTGTTATGACAGGAATATGCAGATACTGCGGATGCGAGAAACCCAAAATTTCTTGCAAAAAAAGCTGCCTTGGCGTCGAGTCTAGCAAATCAGCCCCACGAACAATATGAGTCACCCCACAGTCAGCATCGTCCACAACAACCGCAAGTTGATAGGCCCACAACAAATCGGCACGTCGAAGTACAAAGTCCCCCACCATCGCAGCCAAGTTTTGCTGCTGCCTGCCTTGCACTTGATCGACAAAAGCATACAACTGATCAGGCACTTTCACCCGCTGAGCCAAGCCCGTACCATCAACATGACCAGCCCCTCTACAGCGACCGCCATACCGCAGACCATCTACGCCCACCAAACCATCTTCACGCAACGTTTTGCGCGTGCAAGAACACGGATACACCCACCCGGCCTCCTGCAAAGTCTGCAAAATCTCCAAATAACGTTCGTGTCGCTGACTCTGATAAACCACCGGCCCATCCCAACAAAAACCAAAGCGCTCCAAGGTATCAAGGAACGATTGAGTAGCCCCAGGGAACTCGCGCGGAGGATCTAAGTCTTCAACCCTAAGCAGCCAGACACCGGCATTCCGCTTGGCCTCCAAATAGCTGGCCACCGCAGCCATTAATGACCCCATATGCAGCAAACCAGTTGGACTAGGCGCAAATCGCCCAATATATGGAGTACGAGCCGAAAGAGTGCCGAGCATTTAATCCAATCACCACATTCAATTAGAAATAGGGCGGCGCTAGCCGCTCTGCTAGAATAAGCCCGAATTTTACTTTTTTTGGACATAAGGACAAGCAATGACTTACGTTGTGACCGATGCCTGTGTGAAATGCAAGTACAGCGACTGCGTAGACGTATGCCCAGTAGACTGTTTTCGCGAAGGGCCTAACTTTTTGGTAATCGACCCGGATGAATGCATTGACTGCACCTTGTGCGTTGCCGAATGCCCAGTTGAGGCCATTTATGCCGAGGATGATGTTCCCGTAGACATGCAAGACTACATTAGCCTAAATGCCAGCCTTGCCAAACAGTGGCCCATTATTATTCAGAAAAAAGACCCGCTCCCCGATCACGAACAGTGGGCAGGCATTCACGGCAAAATCGACCAAATCGAACGCTAAACCCCAGATCCTTGATCTATAGGCCAAAAGGTGCTATAGTCGCGAACTCTTAACCCTTGCCTGACCGTGGTCGCTAACGGCAGGCTGCAAACCACAAGGAGCAATACATGCGACATTATGAAATCGTGTTTATCGTGCACCCAGATCAAAGCGAGCAAGTACCTGCAATGATCGAGCGCTACAAATCACTGATCACTACTGGTGCTGGTTCTATCCACCGCTTGGAAGATTGGGGCCGTCGTCAATTGGCTTACCCAATTCAGAAAATCCACAAAGCACACTATGTGTTGATGAACATTGAATGCAGCCAAGAAACTTTGGAAGAAATCGAACATGCATTCAAATTCAACGATGCAGTTCTTCGTCATCTGACTTTGAAAACAGACGGCGCTGTAACTGAAGCATCTCCGATGATGAAAGAAGAGAAATCAAAATCTCTGACTCAAGGCGCTGACGTAGCAGCTGCCTAACTCGGAAAAATTGAATCAAAGAAACCATTTTTTAGTCGAAGGTCATTTACTGATCACAGACACTGTTCGCCACACGCCGGCTGGCATCGCGATGATTGAAGGATGGATTATTCATCAATCAGAGCAAGGCGAAGCTGGATTGCAGCGCAAAATCGATTGTGAAATGCCTTTTGTTGCACTTGGTGAGATCTGCGAGAAATTGCTAAAAACACCGAGCAAGCAAAACATTAAATGCAAAGGCTTTTTAGCCGCACGCAGCAGTAAATATCGACAAAGCATGGTTTTACACATTACCGCTTTTGAATATTTGAATTGAGGATTAGACAATGTCTCGCCAACTCTTCAAGCGCAGAAAATTCTGCCGCTTCACTACCGAAGGTATCGCTCAAGTTGACTACAAAGACGTAGCAATCTTGAAAGATTTCATCTCTGAAAACGGCAAGATTATTCCTGCACGTATCACTGGCACTAAAGCCAAATATCAACGTCAATTGTCGACTGCCATTAAATTGGCTCGCTTCTTGGCTTTATTGCCTTACACTGATCAACACTAAGACGAACGGGAGAAACTAATCATGCAAATTATCCTGCTCGAGAAAGTAGCGAATCTGGGTCAATTGGGCGACATCGTTAAAGTTAAAGATGGTTACGCTCGTAACTTCTTGATCCCACAAGGCAAAGCTAAACGTGCAAATGAAGCCAATATGGCTGCATTTGAAGCTAGCCGTGCAGAACTGGAAGCTAAACAAGCTGAAATCTTGGCTGAAGCTCAAGCTCGTGCCGCTAAACTGGAAGGCGCTGAAATCACTATCGCTCAAAAAGCGGGTGTTGATGGCCGTCTGTTTGGCTCAGTAACGAACCACGACATCGCTGAAGCCATTACCGCTTCTGGCGTTGCAGTTCAAAAATTTGAAGTACGTCTGCCAAATGGTCCTTTCAAAGCAATCGGCGAATACGAAGTTGCTTTGGCGCTGCACCACGACGTAGTTAGCACTATCAAATTGCAAGTTGTAGGCGCTGCTGCTTAATTGCTCGCACCCTAGATAATAAAAAAGCCGCGATACTTCGCGGCTTTTTTATTATCTAACTTGGCTTGTTATTTAAACGCCAAATACTTAAGCACACGCGAAACAGCCACCAAGCCAAATGTTGCCGTCACCGTCATTACGGCACCAAAACCACTCGCGCAATCCAATCGAACGCCCTCGCCAGCCTGCGGCTTTGCCGCACACACCGAACCATCCGCCTGCGGATAAACTAATTGCTCGGTAGAATACACGCACTCGACGCCCATTTTTTTACCGTTTTTAGCAAATCCAAAATCACGGCGCAGAATATTCCGCACTTTTGCCGCAAGCGGGTCTTGGATTGTCTTGCTCAAATCATCAACCTTGATCTGCGTGGGGTCGATTTGACCGCCCGCCCCACCCACAGTAATTATTTTGACCTTATGACGTCGACAAAAAGCAATCATCGCCGCTTTAGTCTTTACGCTATCAATACAATCAATCACATAATCATACCCGATTAAATAGTCACCAAAATTATCTTCAGCCACAAAATCCTCGATCAAGCGCAACTCAATATCAGGATTAATTGCCCGCAACCGTTCAGCAACAGCAGCCACCTTCATACGACCAAACTGCCCTTCCAGTGCTGGCAATTGGCGATTGGTATTAGAAATGCATACATCATCCAGATCAATCAAACCAACTCGGCCAATTCCTGAACGTGCAAGTGCCTCCGCCACCCAAGAACCAACCCCACCAACACCCACAACACACACATTTGCACCGTGCAAATTGGACAGACCTTTCACACCATACAAACGCGCAATCCCAGCAAACCGGCGCAAATATGCATCCTCTAACAACTCTGCCAACACAAGCTCCTCAAACAAATTCAGCTCCATTTGGAGCTGAATATACATAACTGGGTATATTACAAAAGACCAGACTAATAAAAGGTCCGGTTAAGATACCCTCAATTATTCATCAATTTTTTTGGTCGCACGCTTTCTTGGTGGCACTTTAGACTCAACGACAGCGACTTCATCAGCATCAGGAGCACTCGGAGGGGCCGTCGGGTGCAATGTGTCATTACCCGCCGGAGCAGCCTTAGGCCCGCCAGGCATACCAAAACCAGTAAACAGATGTTTGGCGCGCTCTTGTAGTTGCTGCTGCATTTCAACAAACATACTGGTACTACTTTCGAGATAATTGCCCATCATATTTTGAATTGCCGGCCCCTGGAACTTCATAAACTCGCCCCACAGATTGGCATTACTAAACATGGGATTATCAGCCCCCAACGTGGATTTAGTCTGATCTTGTAACTTCGATTGCATTTCAGCAAATAGCTGCATATTTTTTTCAAGATAATTGCCCATCAAGCCCTGCATTGCATGCCCATAGAAGCGAATAATCTGGGTAAGCACATCGTATGAGAACATTGGCATATTGCCAGCCTCTTCTTCCAGAATAATCTGCAGCAACACACTGCGAGTAAGATCCTCATTTGTTTTTGCATCTTGAATCGCGATATCAATCCCATCCAGAACCAATTGCTTTACATCCGCCAGCGTGATGTAACAGCTAGTCGTCGTATCGTAAAGACGACGATTGGGGTACTTCTTAATCACCCGCTTTTCCATATTTATTATCCTTTTCGCCGGCATTGAGTATTTATCTATTATCTAGTGATCAGCAGCGCAATGCCAGCACAACAATCATGGTGCATCGCAACAAAATACATTTGACAACACCCAAAAGCTGGACCACAATAGTTTTGCATTGTGCATCGCACCATAAGACCGGGTCTTCCGGTTAGCAGGCAACCTACCCTTGGAGATTTCGACATGACCACAGCACAGCAACAATACACCAACTTCGCAACCGAACAAGTTGAAACCGCACTGCGCTTTGCGCGCATCTCTCTTGATTCACTGGATCGTCTTGCCAAGCTGCAAGTAGAAACTGCAAAAAATGCACTCGAAGAGAATGCAAAAACACTTAAGCAATTAAGTGCTGTTAAAGATATTCAAGAAGCACTTGCTGCACGGCAAAAAATTGCTGATGCCGCTATCGAGCAAGCTACGGTGTACTCACGCAGCCTATATGAGATTTCATCACAAGCCCAAGCTGAATATTCAAAACTGATTGATGAGCGCAATGTTGAATTCAATAAAAGCGTAGTTTCAGGCCTTGATCGCTTTGTTAAAAATGCCCCTGCAGGCGCCGATGCAGCCGTCGCAGCAGTTAAATCAACTGTACAAGCTACCGCAGCAGCCGTTGATAGCTTAACTAAAGCTGCCAAGCAAGTTGCTGATTTTGCAGATGCCTCTGTAAAAGCTGCATCAACTGCCACTGCGGATGCTGTTAAAACTGCAGCCAAAAAAGCCAGCACCACCAATAGCACTAACGCTTAATTTTATAATCGTTAGCCAGTAAAAAAGGCACCGCTAGGTGCCTTTTTTGTTATGGGTATTTTAATGATGCCCAAGCAGCCACTTATTCTGCAGCTGGAACTTCTTCTGCCGCAGGAGCGGCTTCTTCATTCAGAACAGCCTTAATTGACAAGCGAATACGACCTTTTTCATCCTGCTCGATCACTTTAACGCGAACGATCTGACCTTCTTGCAGGTGATCAGCAACATTAGCAATGCGCTCATTTGCAATTTGACTAATGTGCACCAAGCCATCTTTACCCGGCATAATTGAAACGATGGCACCTACGTTTTTATCCAAGATCTTAACCACTGGACCTTCGTAGATTCGACCAATTTCAACTTCAGCAGTAATTTCTTCAATACGACGACGTGCCTCTGTGGCTCCTTCCGCTGACACTGAAGCAATTGTAATCGTACCATCTTCACTAATGTCGATTTGCGTACCGGTTTCCTCGGTTAAGGTACGAATTACCGCACCGCCTTTACCGATTACATCACGAATTTTCTCAGGATTGATTTTCATCGTGTAAAGACGCGGCGCATGCTCGCTCACTTCTTCCCGCGCGCCATCCAGAGCACCTTTCATGATGCTGATGATATGAACGCGCCCTTCTTTGGCCTGATCCAACGCAACCGACATAATCTCTTTGGTAATGCCAGTGATCTTGATATCCATTTGCAGTGCAGTAATACCGTTTTCAGTACCTGCCACTTTAAAGTCCATGTCACCGAGGTGATCTTCGTCGCCCAAGATATCCGACAGAACCGCAAACGCACTGCCTTCTTTGATCAAACCCATTGCAATACCCGCAACGTGATTTTTCATAGGCACACCAGCGTCCATCAGCGCCAAGCAACCACCACAAACCGACGCCATCGAAGACGAACCATTTGATTCTGTGATCTCAGATACCACGCGCATTGAATACGCGAAGTCTTCCTTGCTTGGCAACATAGCAACCAAGGCACGCTTCGCCAAGCGACCGTGACCGATTTCACGGCGTTTTGGCACACCTACGCGGCCAGTTTCACCAGTCGAGTACGGAGGGAAGTTGTAGTGCAGCATGAAGTTATCGGTGTAGCCACCATGCAATGCATCGATTTTTTGCTCATCAAGTTTAGTACCCAATGTCGCAGCGGCAATTGCTTGAGTTTCACCACGAGTGAAGAGCACCGAGCCATGCGCGCGCGGCAATACACCCGTGCGAATAGAAATCGGACGCACAGTGCGCGTATCACGACCATCAATACGCGGTTCACCGGCCAAGATCTGACCACGAACGATTTCAGCTTCCAAGCCTTTGAAAATTGACTTGATTTCGTTAGCTTCCAGCGTACCCGTTTCTTCAGTAATCAATGCTGCTTTTACCAAAGCCCAAGTCTCATTGATTTTCTGAGTGCGAACTTGCTTTTGACGCAATTTGAATGCTTGCGACACGCCTTCAGCGGCGATCGCGCGCACTTTGGCGATCAATTCTTCATTTTTTGCTGGTGGAGTCCAATCCATCAATTCTGGATTAACTTCGTCGGCCAATTCATTGATCGCGTTAATCGCCACTTGCATTTGCTCGTGACCGAACACTACAGCACCAAGCATTACGCTTTCTGATAATTCGTTCGCTTCAGACTCAACCATCAATACCGCTTGGTTCGTGCCTGCAACGACCAGATCCATTTGACTGTCTTTCATTTCAGACAAGTCTGGACACAAAACATACTCGCCGTTGATATAGCCAACGCGTGCAGCGCCAATTGGGCCATCAAATGGAACACCTGAGAGCACTAAGGCAGCAGACGCGCCAATCATTGCAGGAATATCTGAATCGACTTCAGGATTGATCGACATCACCGTCGCGATGATCTGGATGTCGTTGTAAAAACCTTCTGGAAACAATGGACGAATTGGTCGATCGATCAGACGGCTAGTTAGAATTTCTTTTTCACTTGGCTTGCCTTCACGCTTGAAGAAGCCACCAGGAATTTTACCAGCAGCATAGGTACGCTCTTGGTAATCAACAGTCAGCGGGAAAAAATCTTGGCCCGGTTTTACATCACGCGCAGCAACAACGGTTACCAGAACGCAAGTATCGTCCATGTTAACCATAACGGCGCCAGTAGCTTGACGTGCGATTTCACCAGTTTCGATGGTGACGTTGTGTTTGCCAAAGGCAAAAGATTTGCTGAATTTATTGAACACGTTCTGTCCTTTTTCAATATATCTGCGACCTAGATAATGGTTTATTGCTGCGATGGGGGTCAGCCAAAACAATTTAAACAGCTAATCGCTTTGCCCAAGGCCAATTCCGGCACAACCAACCTTTGCTCTACCGCCGGAATCGCTATTGGGTAGAAGCAAAGAATATGAAATCTGGAGAATAATTTGCGCGCTTCGATGACAACAGTGAAGCAGAAAAGAAAAAGTCGCAGCTTTGGGCTGCGACTTTGGGCTGAATTACTTACGCAGACCCAGCTTAGCAATCACATTGCGGTAGCTATCTACGTTAGTGCGTTTGAGGTAGTCCAGCAAACGACGACGGCGAGAAACCATTTTCAACAAACCACGACGTGAGTGGTGGTCTTTTTTGTGTTCTTTGAAGTGAGGGGTCAGATCGTTGATACGTGCAGTCAACAATGCGATTTGAACTTCAGAAGAACCAGTATCGCCAGCAGCGTGTTGGAACTCTTTAACGATTTCAGCTTTCTGTGTAACTGTTACAGTCATTTTACTACTCCATTAAAGGTCAGTATTTTTAACTACCGACCAAGACAAGCTAAATTGAGCATGACCCCAATTAAGCTCCATTAGCTGCGAAGGGCAAAACTTAACCCGTTGACAGCAGACGTTTGGATCGCAGCACGCCATCAGCGCCCACTTCACCCAAACCGATAAAACGAGGATTATCCTGATTTTCGGGTACGGCGTAAAGTTTAACTTCACCCAACGGCGCGCTTTTCATATCACGCACAGGCACCCCATTACAAATGAGTGCTACTTGCGCCGCATTCAAATGCAGCTCAGGCAAATTGCTAAGCAACGACTCTTCCGGCAACAATAGTTGATCACGCTGATCAAGCTCCATTGCAATAAATTCATCCAGGCCAATCGCATCTTCCAAACGAAAACCGCCGGTCTCCGTTCGACGTAAACCCGTAAGGTATGCGCCACAACCCAAAGCCAAACCTAAATCTTGAGCCAATACCCTGATGTATGTGCCTTTTGAACAGCGCACATCAATAATCAAATCCGGAGCCTGATACGAAATCAGAGTGATGTCATAAATCGTAATCGGCCTAGCTTTGCGCTCAAGTTCAACCCCTTCACGGGCATATTCATACATCGGTTTTCCAGCGACCTTCAGCGCCGAATACATCGGTGGCGTTTGCAAAATTGGGCCGACAAATTGCGCTATTGCGGCTCTCACCGCATCAATCGACTCAGGGGCATCACCCGTCACAGTGATTTCGCCCTCAGCATCCAGCGTTGTTGAGGTTTCACCGAAACGCACATAAGCACGATACGCTTTATCAGCATCGAGCATACGCTGGGCAAATTTGGTCGCCTCACCAAAACAAAGCGGCAACAAGCCGGTTGCATAAGGATCGAGCACACCAGTATGCCCGCCTTTTTCGGCCTGAAATAACCAACGGCACTTATTCAGCGCTGAAGTGCTACTCATGCCAAACGGTTTATCTAGTAGCAGAACACCATTGAGTTTACGCTTGGCCATTGTCATCCGGCGCCTTTGGGAGCGCATTAGCTTCTTGGATTTTTTTTGCCAAATTCATGCCGTATTCAATCGATACATCGTATTCAAAATGCAACTCTGGCATTTTATACAACGAAATACCGCGTGAAATTTGGGCCCGCAAGAAACCTTTGGCACGCAATAACAACGCCGCGATTTCTTCGCGCAAGGCTTCATCACCCATAAAGGTATAAAAAATCTTGGCATGCGAGTAGTCACGCGTTACCTCTACATCGGTAATTGTAATTAGCGATGCCTGAGGATGATCGAGCTCAGCACGAATCACTTGCGCCAAATCACGCTGGATTTGCTGCGCCACCCGATCGGCACGGGTAAATTGCTTATTAGCCATAGATATATCCGAGAATACTTTGTGGCGTAGCGCAACCTCAATGGCAAGGCACCCAACGCAACATTTATAAAATGCAAAAAGCGCAAGCACAGATCAATCGACCCGCCTTGCGCCATGATGTCAGGGCAACGCCAGTCGCCCTGAGCAAGTCATCGATGTTTACAGTGTACGCGCAACTTCGATCACTTCGAAGATTTCCAATTGGTCGCCCACTTGCAAATCGTTGTAGTTCTTCAGCTGCAAACCACACTCAAAGCCAGCCTTAACTTCTTTGGCTTCGTCTTTAAAGCGTTTCAGATTCTCAAGCTCGCCGGTATGGATAACAGTGTTGTTACGCAGCAAGCGCACGCCTGCTGAACGCTTCACCAAACCTTCCATTACCAAACAACCTGCAATCGTGCCGACTTTAGATACAGTGAACACCTGACGGATTTCAACCATACCCAGAATCTGCTCACGACGCTCTGGCGCCAACATCCCTGACAAGGCAGCCTTAACTTCATCAACCGCATCGTAAATGATGTTGTAGTAGCGCAGATCTACGCCTTCAGCTTCAGCTAGCTTACGAGCAGCCGCATCTGCGCGGACGTTAAAGCCAATCACAACAGCCTTAGATGCCAGCGCCAAATTCACGTCAGACTCGGAAATACCACCCACCGCGCAATGCAAGACCTGAACACGGACTTCGCTGGTCGAGAGTTTTTGCAAGCTTTGCGCCAACGCCTCGGAAGAGCCCTGCACATCGGCCTTGATGATGATTGGCAAGTTTTGCACTTCGCCTTCGGCCATTTGCGCAAACATGTTTTCCAATTTCGACGCTTGCTGACGAGCAAACTTCACATCACGGAATTTACCCTGACGGAACAAGGCGATTTCACGCGCCTTTTTCTCATCAGCCAAGACCATGGCGTCTTCACCAGCCGCCGGCACTTCAGACAGACCCAAGATTTCAACAGGAATCGACGGGCCCGCTTCGTTAATCTGCTTACCGTTTTCATCCAGCATTGCACGAATACGGCCATACACCTGACCCGCCAAGACGGTATCGCCTTTACGCAGAGTACCGGACTGAACCAGCATCGAAGCCACCGGGCCACGACCTTTATCCAGACGCGCCTCAATCACGATACCTTTCGCCGGGCCGTCGATTGGTGCCGTTAACTCCAGCACCTCAGCCTGCAATAAGATGGCGTCAAGCAATTCATCAATGCCCAAGCCCTTCTTCGCAGAAACAGGCACGAACTGAGTTTCACCGCCCCACTCTTCAGGCACCACTTCTTGCGCCACCAACTCTTGCTGAATGCGCTCAAGGTTCGCCTCTGGCTTATCGATCTTGTTCACCGCAACAACGATAGGCACACCCGCAGCTTTGGCATGGTGAATCGCCTCAATCGTTTGCGGCATCACGCCATCATCCGCAGCCACCACCAGCACCACGATATCAGTCAGTTTGGCACCACGCGCACGCATCGCAGTAAATGCCTCGTGACCTGGGGTATCCAAGAAGGTAATCATGCCCTTACCAGTTTCAACATGGTAAGCACCGATATGCTGGGTAATGCCACCCGCCTCACCTGCGGCCACCTTGGCGCGGCGAATATAATCAAGCAGCGAGGTTTTACCATGGTCAACGTGACCCATTACGGTTACAACAGGCGCGCGTGAAATTTGCTCATGATCTGATTTTTCTTCATCACCGAGATAAGTCTCAGGATCATCAAGCTTGGCAGCTTTCGGGATATGCCCCATTTCTTCAACCACGATCATCGCAGTTTCTTGATCCAGCACCTGATTAATGGTCACCATCATGCCCATTTTCATCAGCGCCTTAACCACTTCAACGCCTTTTACTGCCATTTTGTGCGCCAAATCAGCGACAGAAATAGTTTCAGGCACATCCACTTCATGCGTTACTGGCTCGGTAGGCGCTTGGAAAGCATGGGCATTGTTATCCTGCTGCTGCGACTGTTTCTTGCCGCCTTTTTTGCTTTTCCAATCATTACCCGTATCGCCGCCACGGGTTTTAATGCCTTTTTTATTGCGACCATCATTCCAACCACCTTTTTCATCTTTCTTAGGTGCATTGGATGTTTTTTTATCAGCTGGCTTGGCAGCAGCTGGCGCAGGTGCCGCTTTTTCAGGCGCTTGCATTGGGGTATCTTTCGGGCGACGGAAATCAACTCGTGCACCGATACGCGGGCGATCGTTTTCATGCCCAGGTTTTACATGCGGCTTCACTGCAGGTTTTTGTGCTGGTGCAGCCTCCACCTTTGGCTCAACTTTCACTTCAGGCTTAGCTTCAGCCTTCGGTTCAGCTGGAGCAGGCTCAGTAACTGGCTTAACGTCTACCGGCGCAGCAACAACCTCAACCTTCGTTGGCTCAACCGCCTTTGCTTCGCGGTTTTGTTTTGCACGCATTTCCGCTGCTTGGCGTTCAGCTAGTTCATTTTGACGTTTGGCTTGCGCCTCACGAGCCAAGCGCTCCGCTTCATCAATCACCGGCGCAACTGACGGTGCGACAGCAGCTGACGCATTATTTGCGGGAGCTACTGGCGCAGCAGCTGCAATAGCTTCAGGCGCTACAACGCGCTTTTTACGCACTTCAACCTGAATGGTTTTGGCTTTACCCGTTGCATCCGTTTTGCGAATTTCTGTGGTTTCTTTCCGTGCAATCGTGATTTTTGGTTTATCACCAGCTGCACCGTGCTTTTGCTTCAAATGATCAAGCAAACGGGCTTTATCTTCTGCTGTCAATGTATCTTCCGCATTGCGCTTTGCAACGCCAGCCGAACGCAGTTGCTCCAAAAGCTCCTGCGTTGGCATTTTTAATTCAGCAGCAAATTGGCTGACTTTGGGTTCACTCATAGATTACTCTCCCGCGCCTTAAGCGAACCAATGTTCGCGCGCTTTCATGATTAGTTGTTTGGCGGCTTCTGCGTCGATACCAGTCATTTCGGTTAATTCATCGACAGCCAACTCTGCCAAATCATCACGGGTATGTATGTCTTTCTCAGCCAATGCAGCAGCCAAGTCTGGCGTCATACCTTCCAGCGTTTTCAGGTCTTCCGACTGGTGCTCCAGCTTTTCTTCGCGCACGATGGCTTGCGTTAGCAAAGCATCGCGAGCACGGGAACGCAGCTCGTTTACGGTTTCTTCATCAAACGCTTCAATTTCCAACATCTCGTTCAGCGGCACGTACGCCACTTCTTCCAAGGTATTAAAACCTTCTTGAACCAGTACGTTGGCCACATCTTCATCAATATCGAGCGCCTGAACAAACAGCGCACGCACTTTGGTGAATTCTTCTTCGTGTTTTTGCTCAGCCTGATCAACCGTCATAATGTTCAGCTTCCAGCCAGTCAATTCAGCAGCCAGCTTCACATTCTGACCGCCACGGCCAATCGCCATCGCTAGATTGTCTTCGTCAACCACAACATCCATACTGTGGTTATCTTCATCGACAATGATCGAATTCACTTCTGCCGGCGACAGGGCATTGATCGCAAACTGCGCAGCATCACTAGACCACAGCACAATATCGACACGCTCGCCGGCCAACTCGTTACTTACAGCATTAACACGAGTGCCACGCACACCGATACAAGTACCTTGCGGGTCAACGCGCTGATCATTTGACTTCACCGCGATCTTGGCACGCATACCAGGGTCACGAGCAACGCCTTTCAACTCGATCAGATTGTTTTCGATTTCTGGCACTTCCAATTCAAACAACTTGGCCATAAATTCTGGCGCCACACGGCTCAGCACGAGCTGTGGACCACGCCCCATGCGATCAATGCGGAGCAAGAATGCCTTGATGCGGTCACCCACGCGCAAATTTTCTTTTGGAATCATCTGGTCGCGTGGCAAAACGGCTTCCAGCTTGCCCATTTCAATAATGGCATTACCGCGCTCGATGCGTTTGATGCTGCCGGAAATAATATGCTCACGACGCTGCAAGAAATCATTCAGGTTTTGCTCGCGCTCAGCGTCGCGGATTTTTTGCAAGATCACTTGCTTGGCAGCTTGTGCGCCAATACGGCCAAATTCAATCGGCTCCAGCTCTACTTCCCAAACGTCGCCAACCTTCAAATCAGCACTGTAATCTGGGGCATCCGTAATGGCGATTTGGCGAGAAGGTTCTTCATGATCGTTATCTTCAACCACTTCCCAGACACGGAAACTGCGATGCTCGCCGGTTACACGATCAATAGAAACGCGCACTTCAACTTCTTCTTCGTAGCGTTTTTTAGTAGCAGAAGCGAGCGCCATCTCCAACGCACCAAAAACCACTTCTTTTGCAACATTTTTTTCGTGCGCAAGTGCTTCAACCAGCACTAGAATTTCACGATTCATTGATATTTTCCTCCGGCGTCATGCTGTGCCATATAGTCGGGCAAACTGTAAAAACTGCGATGTAAAGCGGCGAACCCTTGCACCAGACAATTAAAATTGTGGCTCAATGCGAACGCGATCAACCTGAGCTAACGGCAGATTCAAAACCTCACCATTCACATCCACCACCACACACTCATCAACCAAGCCCTTAAGCTGGCCAACTAAATTGCGGCGACGATCAGGCAGCGGCAAACGCAGCTTTACTTTCACCATCTGACCGGCAAATCGTTCAAAATCAGCCGGCTTTTTAATCAAGCGATCCAATCCAGGGGACGACACCTCAAGACGCTCATAGGGAATTTCCTCAACCATAAACAAGCGAGTCAGGTGATTACTCACCGCAACGCAGTCATCAATGGTTACGCCGCCTTCTTTGTCGATAAAAATGCGCATCAAGCCATTTCCACCCAACTCAAAGTCGACTAGTTCGTACCCTAAACCCGGCAGGGTGCTATCCAATACAGATTGTAAATTAACCGCCATGACTTCTTTTTAAGCTCCACAAACAAAAAATGGGCTGCAATACCTGCGCCCATTTGTAAGCACTCCCGAGCCAAAGAATCCCAGCGATTCTCGGAACTACGAGATTTTTGGCAATTCTAACAGAAAGTTGCTGTCAGCGAAACACCACTCGCGCTCAAATCAGTTGAATTCAAACGCGGTTTCCCCCTACATTAGAAAAGTCGCAAGGAGAGTGCCCAATGAGCAATACCGAAAAAGTCTGGCTAGCTAACTATCAAGTGGGCGTAACCGATCAAATCAACTTAGATGAATTTGCCTCGATCCCACAAGTAATCGAGCAAAGCGTGGCCAAATATTCGCAGCGCCCCGCGTTTATCAACATGGGCAAATCAATTAGCTATCAAGAACTCGACACCCTTTCGATGCAATTTGCAGCTTACCTGCAACAAAGCTTACGCCTACCACGTGGCGCAAGAGTTGCAGTCATGCTGCCGAACATTCTGCAATATCCAATCGCAATTTTCGGTATTCTGCGCGCAGGTTACGTCGTGGTAAATGTAAATCCACTCTACACGCCGCGCGAGTTAGCCCACCAACTCAAAGACTCCGGAGCCGAAACAATTATAATTTTGGCCAACTTTGCGCACACACTAGAATCCATCATTAGCCAAACCCTAATAAAAAATACGATTGTCTGTGAAATCGGCGATCTACTTGGCTTTCCCAAGCGGCTTCTGGTCAACACCGTCATACGCCACATCAAAAAAATGGTGCCGAAGTATACTCTTGCCGGGCATATTACTTTCAACGAGGCCATTGCTGATGGTTCACGACATACCCTAGAAAAAGTCGAACTCAACCACGCCGACCTTGCCTTCTTACAATACACTGGCGGAACTACAGGCGTAGCCAAGGGAGCCATGCTCAGTCACGGCAATATCGTCGCAAATATGCAGCAAGCCCACGCATGGATTCGGCCGGCAGTAGAAGAAGGCAAGGAAGTCATCGTTACGGCCCTGCCGCTTTACCATATATTTTCACTCACTGCGAACTGCATGGTATTTAGTAAAATTGGCGCCACCAATCTACTTATTACCAATCCACGCGACATTCCGGGCACCATCAAAACCATAGCGAGCTACCCGGTTACCTGCATGACAGGGGTTAACACCTTATTTAACGCGCTACTCAATAACCCCGACTTTGCCAAGCTTGATTTTTCTCACTGGAAACTCGCGCTAGGCGGTGGCATGGCAGTTCAACACGCAGTGGCTGACCGCTGGAAAAAAGTAACCGGCGTCACACTGGCCGAAGCCTATGGCTTAACCGAAACCTCGCCTGCAGCGATAATCAACCCCATCAATATCAAAGAATACAATGGCATGATCGGCTTGCCGATACCGCAAACTGAAGCCCAGATTCGGGATTCGAACGGCCAAGCACTTCCCGCCGGACAACCCGGCGAGCTGTTTATTCGCGGACCTCAAGTAATGCAAGGATACTGGCAGCGCCCCGAAGAAACCGCCGAGGTATTAGGCTCAGACGGCTTTTTAGCAACCGGTGACATCGCAATCATGCAACCCAGCGGTTACTTCCAGATTGTTGATCGCAAAAAGGATATGGTGTTGGTCTCTGGATTTAATGTTTACCCTAATGAAATCGAAAATATCGTCGCAGAATTGGACGGCGTACTTGAAGTGGCCTGCATCGGCGTACCCGATGATAAAACAGGCGAAGCTGTGAAAGTCATCATCGTCAAGAAAGACCCAAACCTCAGCAGCGATGATGTTACGCAGCATTGCCGCAAGCATTTGACTAATTATAAAGTTCCGCGCGTAATCGAGTTTCGTGACAGCCTACCCAAGTCAAATGTGGGTAAAATACTGCGACGGGAATTACGCGACTAAAAAACACCGAGGATAGAAATGAACTTACTGCCTTTTTTCAAGCTAATGGCCGAGCGCAATGCCTCCGATCTGTTTTTGGCAGCGGGCTCGCCCATTGTGATCAAGATTCAAGGCACCTGCCACCCCGTCAACAATCAGGTCCTCAGCGCAGAACACGTCAAACAACTGACCTACCAACTCATGGGGGCCGACCGCGTCGCGGCATTCGAGCGAGATCTCGAAATGAACATGGCCTATCCGATTCCTGAGCTAGGCAACTTCAGGATCAATGTATTTAAAAGCCGCGGCACGGTGGCACTTGTCGCACGGTACATCAAGCCGCGCGCCGATACGCTGGAAGAACTATCAATGCCCGAGTTGCTTAAAGACCTGATCATGGAAAAGCGCGGCATTATCTTAGTTGTTGGCGCCACTGGCTCTGGGAAATCATCCACAGTATCGGCGATGCTGGAACACCGCAACGAGAACCACAGCGGTCACATCTTGACCATGGAAGACCCCATCGAATTTATCTACAGCCACAAAAAATCTTTAGTTAATCAGCGTGAAATTGGCACCGACACCCACAGCTACCACGATGCGCTGCGCAATGCGATGCGTGAAGCGCCCAATGTTTTGATGCTAGGTGAAATCCGCGACCAGGAAACCATGACGTACGCCATGCAATACGCACAGGCCGGGCATTTGTGCATTTCTACCCTACACGCAAACAACAGCTACCACTCGCTCAGCCGGATTGTAAATTTCTACCCACAAGAAGCACGCGAATCACTACTGTATGACATGTCAACCTCGCTAAAAGCGATTGTTTCGCAGCGGCTGGTCAAAACCAAATCAGGCAAACTCAAGCCCGCCGTTGAGGTGATGCTCAATACCAATCGCATTGCAGAATTGATCCGCAATGGCGAACTAGCAGACATCAAAGAAGCCATGGAACAAACCCTGGCAGAAGGCTCGCAAACGTTTGAGCAATCGCTGTATCGCATGTATCGTGCGGGTGAAATCGAGCTGGATGAAGCACTTCGTAATGCTGACTCGGCAACCAACCTCTCTTGGATGGTCAACAACGCTCAAACCGTTGCTGAGCAAGAAGCCGCACGTACCAAGGCAAAGCCACAGCCAGCAGAAGAAACACTCAACTTCGATATGCCACTCCATTAACGCCTAACAAACCCTGCGCGCACTATCCAATTCTGGGCGCAGGGTTGCCACACGAGCAAGACGATGAAACTATTTGGCATCCCCAACTGCGACACAGTCAAAAAAGCCCGCAACTGGCTCACTGAAAACGGCCTCGAATACGAATGGCACGATTTTAAGAAGCAAGGGCTAAGCGCTGAGCAAGCCCAGACCTGGATTGACGCAATTGGCTGGGAAGCATTGATCAACAAACAAGGCACGACTTGGCGCAAACTGGATGACAGCAGCAAAGCGGCCGTTGTCGACGCCAGCAGCGCAATCGCACTAATGTTACGCAACCCATCCGTCATCAAACGCCCCGTACTAGTTACCCAGAACAGCACCCACGTGGGTTTCAAGCCAGAACTGTACCAGCAAATTCTCAAACAAAGTTAGGGTATAGCTTCAAGATTTATTACCAGCAAGCCCTAGAAAGACATACCCTACCCAATACAGATATCAACTTAGTCATTAGCAGCAATTGCAACCCATCTAGCATCGCAATTTAGGCAAGCAAACAAAAAGCCACCGCATGGGTGGCTTTTTTTACATGGGCATATGACGCTTATTTCAAATGGCCTCGAATCAACGATAGCATCTGACCAAACACGCGCGGCGTACCGCACAATACATCGCCCGACTCAAGGAATTTCTCTTCGCCGTTCATATCAGTCACCAAGCCGCCAGCCTCTTGCACCAACAGCGTACCGGCGGCAATATCAACCAGCTTCAGATCAAACTCAAAGAAACCATCAAAACGGCCGCAAGCGACATAGGCCAAATCCAGCGCCGCCGCGCCCGGGCGACGTACACCAGCTGACTTTTGCGCCATATCACGGAAGATATTCAGATAGGTTTCGAGGTTTTCAAAGCGGGTATATGGGAAGCCAGTACCTACCAAAGCATCTGACAATTCACGCACTTTCGATACGCGAATACGGCGATCATTCAAAAATGCACCAACGCCGCGCGTCGCGGTGAACAAATCGTTGCGATTTGGGTCATACACGACAGCCTGAGTGATCACGCCTTTGTGTTCAAGCGCAATTGAGATCGCGTATTGTGGGAAACCATGCAAGAAATTGGTCGTGCCATCCAGTGGGTCAATAATCCAAACGTATTCAGAGTTGCCACGTGAACCGGACTCCTCTGCTAGAATCGCGTGATTCGGATAAGCCTCAAGAATGGTATCGATAATCGCTTGCTCAGCTGCGCGATCGACTTCGGACACAAAATCGTTGTGACCTTTCTTTTCAGGGGTAATCAAATCCAGGTTATTGGACGCACGTTGAATAACGGTCGCCGCACGGCGCGCTGCGCGCACCGCGGTGTTTAGCATCGGATGCATGGTTTCTCAATTTAAAAGAACGTAATTAAGGACGTATTCTACCCGCCTCTGGCGCGAGAATAAACCCAACAATGAATAAAGAAATTAAGAAAAATCTCTACCAAGGCACTGAAACCGACTGTTTGCCGAAAATCCGCGTGGTTTTATCGCATACCAGTCACCCTGGCAATATCGGCTCAACCGCCCGCGCAATGAAAACGATGGGGCTGACGGATCTGTATCTGATCAACCCGAAAGAATTTCCATCCGAAGTCGCCACTGCGCTCGCTTCCAGCGCCGATGATATTTTGCAGAATGCCAAAGTTGTTAGCAGCATGGCTGAAGCACTCGAAGGCACAACGATGCAAGTAGCGCTCACCGCCCGCCGTCGCGAACTATCGCAACCGTTGCAAACGCCACGACAAATTGCGCCAGAAATCATTGCCACGGCTCGCAAAGCAGCAGCAGATCAAATTAGCAATGTGGCGCTGGTATTTGGTGCAGAAACAAGCGGACTGACGATTGACGAGTTATCGATGTGCAGCGATCGCGTCACCATCCCGACTAATCCAAATTACTCCAGCCTCAATCTATCGCAGGCAGTGCAAGTACTGACCTACGAGCTGCGCACCAGCTGCTTTGAAACCGATTGGGTTGATGTACAGCATTTGCAGGAAGATCGTGATTTAGCCACGCACGAATCGCTCGAAAAGCTGTTCGAGCACATGGAAGAAGTGTTACTCAAAATCGGCTTTTTACGCCCACACGCCCCGAAACGCCTGATGCCACGGCTGCGCCGCCTCTATGTGCGAGCAGAATTGGAGCGCGAAGAAGTCGATATTTTGCGCGGCATTTTGAAAGCCACCACTGAGTTTGATCGCAAAGATTAAACTCAGGGTATTGCCCTGCAGATCACAATCCAATTGACCTACAGGGTAATACCCAACAGAAAACATACACAATATTATTTCACAGCTTTTTCGCCACCATATTCCTCAAAAGCAATCAGCGCCTCGGCACCAGTCATCATGCTCGGGCCACCACCCATGTACACGGCTACTTGGATCATTTCTAAAAATTCCGCCCGCGTCACGCCCAACTTCACGCAAGCTTGCGCATGAAAGCCCAAGCAGCCTTGGCAACGTGCCGCAATCGCAATCGCCATGGCCATCAGCTCTTTATGCTTTTTGCTGATTGCACCTTCGGTGTGAGTGGCCTTGGTCAAGGCACCAAAAGCCTGTGCCGTATCGGGTATTTCTTGATTAAATTCACGCAATTTACCGCTAATTTCACGCACGACCTGATGATAGTGTTCGCTCATGATCCAATCTCCTATTACTTTAGCAATCAATTTACAAATAAGCATAGTGTTAAATCGCTCCGCAAACTTTGCGCCAAAACAAAACCGCGCCACCCAAGCCGTTGATCCGGCTTAAGTGACACGGTTCAATCAAGATGATGCGTCTATAACACTTCGGCGGCGTAATCAGCCAAGCGCGAGCGCTCGCCACGGGTCAAGGTGATATGCCCCGAGTGATCCCAACCTTTAAACCGATCAACTACATAGGTCAAACCGGATGAACCCTCAGTCAGATATGGCGTATCGATCTGGCTGATATTGCCCAAACACACCACCTTGGTACCCGGCCCCGCACGCGTGATCAGCGTTTTCATCTGCTTGGATGTCAGATTTTGCGCCTCGTCGATGATCAAAAATTTATTCAGGAATGTGCGCCCACGCATAAAGTTCAGCGATTTCACTTTGATCCTGCTACGAATTAAATCGCGCGTGGCAGCCCGTCCCCAATCGCCCGCCTCTGCGTCGGTTTGATTGAGTACATCGAGGTTATCCTCCAGCGCCCCCATCCATGGCAACATTTTTTCTTCTTCAGTCCCAGGCAGAAAACCAATATCTTCGCCCACCGGCACCGTGACGCGCGTCATGATAATTTCGGTATAGATTTTGGATTCCAGCGTTTGCGCCAGACACGCGGCCAAGGTGAGCAACGTTTTGCCGGTACCGGCTTGCCCTAGCAAGGAAACAAAATCGACTTCTGGGTTCATTAGCAAATTTAGCGCAAAATTCTGCTCGCGATTGCGCGCAGTGATACCCCAAATCGCATTCTTGTGGTGGCTATAATCTTTCAGGCTTTCAATCACCGCCGACTTGCCGTCAATACTGAGTACCCGCGCCTGCAATGGCGTATCGCCCGTCTGGTACAGCATTTGATTGATATACAACTCGGCCACATCTGGCCCCTTGATGCGCCAGTAGCTGCGCCCGCCTTCTTGCCAACTCTCCAGATCTTTACTATTGCGCTCCCAGAATTTCTGATCGATCTCGCGCATGCCGTTGTACAAGAGATCAGTGTCTTCCAGTACCTTGTCGTTAAAGTAATCCTCGGCCGCCAAACCCAAAGTACGCGCCTTAATCCGCATATTGATGTCTTTGGACACCAAGATTACTTCACGCTTGGGCTGCATCGCCTGCAAATGATGCACCACCCCAAGAATTTGATTATCGGCTTTACCCATCGGCAATTGGGATGGCAGTACGCTGGTAATCGCTTCGGTTTGCAAGAACAGGCGCCCCGTCGCCTGCCCTTTGCTGGCGGCCTCTAGCGAAACACCGTCGTACAAATTATGCTCCAGACCCGCGACAAGCTCTTCCATAAAACGACTAGCTTGCCGTGCATTGCGAGCAACTTCGGTCATCCCCTTTTTATTCGAGTCCAATTCTTCCAAAGTCATCATCGGCACAAATAAATCGTGCTCCTGAAAACGATACAGCGAGGTAGGGTCATGCATCAGAACATTGGTATCAAGTACAAATAGCTTGCTAATTTTCTGTGCTTTTTTGGCAGCCATGATGCTTTCCTCCGATCAGATTGGACAACAAAAAAGCGGCTCGACGGCCGCTTTAAACTACTTCAAACTTTCAACAAAACCGAGCACTTCGGCAACGTGATTAGGTACTTTCACACCACGCCACTCCTTTAGTATCTCGCCAGAGGCATTGATGACAAAGGTGCTACGCTCAATACCCCTCACCTGTTTGCCATACATATTCTTCATTTTCATTACCCCAAAAGCCTCGCACGCCTGCTCATCAGGGTCTGAAATTAACTCAAACTCAAGCGCCAGCTTGGCTTTAAAGTTTTCGTGACTTTTAAGGCTATCGCGCGACACCCCGTAAACCGTAGCGCCAGCTGCTAAAAACTGCGCATAGTGATCTCTAAAATCGGCCGTTTCCGTCGTACAACCGGGCGTATTATCTTTAGGGTAAAAATAAATTACTGCATAAGGCGTGGCCAGTTGAGAGAGATCGAATTGGCCAGCATTGGTAGTAGGTAGTTGCTGTAGTGCGGCGCACAGGGCAGAACTCATGGATTCTCCAAAATTGTTACAAAGTAAATACCTTAGTTCATTGTCGGCAATTGTAGTCAGCTAAGCAAGCCTCATTAACCATTCAACTTGTTTAGCCAAATGCTGGTTTGCTAGTACAATACGGGCAAAACATTTACAGGCGTGTGACAAACATGAGTATCAAATCGGATAAGTGGATTCGCCGGATGGCGCAAGAGCACGGCATGATCGAGCCGTTTGTGCCGGGTCAGGTTAAAGAAGTCAACGGCGAGCGCATCGTCTCTTACGGCACATCCAGCTACGGCTATGACATCCGCTGTGCTGACGAATTCAAAGTTTTCACCAATTTAAACTCGACCATTGTCGACCCGAAAAATTTCGACGAAAACAGTTTTGTTAATGTTTCCGGCAAAGGCTACTGCATCATCCCGCCCAATTCATTTGCATTAGCACGCACCGTTGAATATTTCCGCATCCCGCGCAATGCGTTGACAGTTTGTTTAGGCAAATCGACCTATGCTCGTTGTGGCATTATTGTGAACGTCACCCCATTTGAGCCAGAATGGGAAGGCTATGTGACTCTTGAATTTTCCAACACAACGCCCTTACCGGCAAAAATTTACGCCAATGAAGGTGTAGCGCAAGTCTTATTCTTTGAAGCAGATGCGGATGACGTGTGCGAAACCAGCTACCGTGACCGCGGTGGAAAATATCAGGGACAACACGGCGTAACCCTACCGAAAACATAAATTACTGCTATAATGTAGCGCTTGTGCGGGTGTAGTTCAATGGTAGAACGGTAGCTTCCCAAGCTGCATACGAGGGTTCGATTCCCTTCACCCGCTCATTGCTTGCTCAGACTTACGTCAAATAGATCCCCAACACCTTTTCATGTTGCCACCAACTCCCAGCCGCTTCATTCACATACTTTAAGTGCAGATTGGTTTTTGAATGTTTAAAACAGCCTACCGCTGCGAGCCGATATAGCGCGCTATTGAATTAAAGGTAGTTGTTAAAGCCTGATCAAGTTTTTGCAGTAAATCATTCAACTCAACAGCCTCTCCTTCTGCTGTTTTAGCCTGCCGCTCCACTTCACTGGCAATATTGGCCACCTCGGTAAGCGCCAAGGTGGCGGCTGCCCCTTTGAGTTTATGAGCCTGCGCACTTACATCAAGGAAATTATTCTGGTGTATTGCCAGCCTCATATCTTGAGTAACCTTTTCGTGTGCCGCTGCAAATTTACCGAGGAATTTCTGATATGGCGCCACTTTACCATCCCAAAGAGTTAAACCAGCCACGACATCAAGGCCCGGTAGCGCACCACTAGCCATAACGGACATATCACCACCCGTTGCTTCAGATGAGGACTGTCCAGTTGGCTCGGTATTGGAGAGATCTTTGGCAACCGCAGCTTTGGACAACCAAAATGCGAGGGTTTGAAAAAAATGTTCAGGCTCAATTGGCTTAGGCAAAAAATCCACCATCCCCACTTCTTCGCAGGCCCGTCGATCTTCACCAAAAGCATTAGCAGTAATTGCAATAATATAAGGGTGTTCTGGCGCTTTGCCCTGACTCAAAATCAACTTAGATGCTTCTAAACCATCCATTTCCGGCATTTGCATATCCATCAAAATGATGGCATACCTTTGCGCAGCTGCTTTCTCAACAGCTTCACGGCCATCCGCTGCCGTATCAACAATAAGGCCCGTGCCTTCAAGCAAAGCAATCATTAACTCTCGATTGACCTCCAAATCATCAGCCAACAAGATACGAGCACCCGCAAAACCACTTAGCAACTTCAGCGCTCCCACATCACCAACCAGCGCCGGATGACTTGAGAGATTGCTTGCTAATTCACCCTCCCCGCGTTTTAACAGTGCAGAAAACCAAAAAATGGATCCTTTACCCACTTCGCTAATCACACCAGCATCTCCCCCCATCAGATTCGCTAACCGACGAGTGATCGCCAAACCAAGTCCAGTGCCACCATATTTGCGTGTGGTCGAGACATCAGCCTGCTCAAAAGCGTGAAATAATTTACCTTGCTGCTCTGCGGGTATTCCCTCTCCGGCATCTTCAACTTCAAAGCGCAGCTCCACCCCGAAATCAGTTTCACAGACAACTAGCCCTCGGAGTTCAATCTGACCTACACGAGTAAATTTAATCGCATTGCTAAGATAATTAATTAATGCCTGACGAAGGCGTGTAGGATCACCGTGCAACCACAAGGGGACATCCTCAAGGCTACACTGTAGGCTTAGCCCTTTTTTGCGGGCCGCATCACCCATCATCGATGTCACTTGGTCGAACAACATGCCAAGATGAAAATCTATGCACTCTAGCTGCAAATGATTTGCTTCAATTTTTGACAAATCAAGAATGTCATTAACCAAGGAAAGCAAATGCTGTGTTGCGGCGTCAATACGATTAAGCCGCTCTAGTTGAGTTGGATTTTTTTCGTCACGACGCAGTAAATATGTTGTGCCCAAAATGGCATTCATCGGTGTGCGAATCTCATGACTCATATTGGCTAGAAATGAGCTCTTAGCAACATTAGCAGCAACAGCAGCATCCTTTGCCTCGCGTAAAGCAAACTCTAACTGCTTGCGCGCAGATAAATCAGTGTGAGTGCCAACTACACGTTCCGGCTTTCCTAACTGATCGCGCTTAGTTAGTTTTGCTCGACTCAGAATCCATTTGGTATCTCCATTTTTGCTTTGCAACTGAAATTCAAGTGAATATCCGCCTTCCCGCTCTAGCAATTGCATTGCTTGCGTAACAATTTCACCTCGTTTATTTTTAGGCAATAAATTGATCCATACATCTGCAACATTGTCACCCAACTCATCACGGCTAAACCCCAGCATGGCGTAATAGGCTTCATTGCAAATCACCTTACCAGTTGGGATATTCCAATCCCACAGCCCGTCATTAGTTGCGGCAAGCGCCATCCCAAGGCGTTCTTCACTTGAGTGCAAAGAATCCATTGCATCGTGCAACTGTTGGGTTCTTTCTTTTACCAATAATTCCAATTCATTTTTATGTCGCTCCAATTCCTCTGACATTTGGAGTTTTTCAGTAACATCCTCCTCCACTGCGACATAATGCGTCACCATTCCACTTGTATCGCGCAAAGGAGTGATACGAGCAAACTCTACTGAAATAGAACCATCTTTTGTCTTATTGTGGAATGTACCTTCCCACTGGTGCCCCTGCGCCAATTCTGACCACATCCGGGCATAAGTCTCATCGGGCGTGTTACCCGATTTCAAAAAACGGGGATTTTTGCCGATGATCTCTTCGCGCGTATAGCCAGTTGCCGCAATAAAAGCATCATTTACATATTCTATTTGCGCATGAATATTGGTAATAATCACCACAGAAGTACTTTGCTCAACTGCTAATGATATTTTATTTAATTCCAGCTCAGCCAATTTACGCGACGTGATATTTACATGAGCTATCACCGCACCACCTTGCTTTTGCTGCAATGGAGAAACGTGCATTGAAAACCAGCGTTGTTCGGTTGGAGAATGGCATGGATATTCCAACTCGAAATAAGGAATACGCTTAGCCAATACATCTCCGATCCCATTTTGTGCAGCCATGGCATCTATTGCATCATACCCAGAAGTTTTTTTGCACACATTAAGATAATTATTCCCCACGCCAGTAGCGGCTGCCACCTCATTGGCAAAATTACTGTTTTGCGCAGGAAATTCCTGCCATCTACGGTTGGTTGCAATAATCGTACCCTCTGCATCGACAACAGCAATATGGGCATTACTGGAATCAAGAACATCTCTACTAAATGCTTCTGCCGCAATTAGTCTTGCGGTAGCCATTTCAGCATCAGTAATATCCGTAACAAATGAAAGAATGCACTGCTCTCCATCAAAATCAATTAGGCATGATGAAATCCGCACCTGGCAGATTACTTGATCTTTTCGCTTTATTGCCGTTTTAAAATCAACCAGACGGTCTTTATGCAAAAGTGCATCAACAAAATCATTTCTACTGTAATTGCCATCATTCCAAAATCCGCTTTCACTTGTCGTCCGTCCAATCAAATCTTCTTCAGTCCAAGCAAAATCGCGTACAAAGTTTTTATTAACCCGAAGAATACGTCCATCACTAATGGCCGTGATAACTCCACCAATTGGACTTAACTCAAAAGTAGAAAAAAATCGCTCAGATGATTGCAGCAGCTCATTTTCAATTTTCGCATTCTGTAAATATTCATTAGCTTGAAAAAGTTGATGTCGTTGCTTCCAGTATGCAAACAACATTAAGCCAATGATTGTAATTATCACCAATGCAATTAAAGTCCCCCATAAAATCATTTGACGCAGTGAGGCTAGTACTTCAGCCTCGTCGACCTGAGCCAGCACATACCAATCCGTACCGACAACCGGACAAAATGCGGCCAGAACACTCGAACCACGATCATCGATGCCAGATATATGGCCGACGCCTGAAGAAAGTACGGCGGCTGCGGCTGGCAATACGGGGTTCAGAGGCAATTGCAAAGTAAGTGAAGAGAATTTGTCGTGGTGGATATCGTTGATGAATTCAACTTTGTCACCACGACGGCGTATCAGAATTGATTCGCCTGTTTTTCTGGCATCCGGCCATTTTTTAAGTTGTGGGTAAAGAAGTTTGCTTAAATTCATCCTTAAAATCAGGATGACAACTGGCGCTTCACCCCCCGCTTTTGAGTGAGCAAGCTGCACTTGTTCGTTTCTTGTATCACCGATTGGGAACAGCCAATCTAGATGCACATCCTGTGTCTTATCGCGATACAGATAAAAATGCTGGTTAGCTGCATGCGAAGACCCAAGTCCTTGCAAGCCTTTTTGCAGCTGAGGATCGTCTACTGCACAATCACCGCTTGCGTGCAGTATTTGCGCGCCGGGAGTAACTAGACATACCCCATGGTAATCACCCGTAGCTCTAATTCGGTCAAAAAGTGTTTGAATATGCTTACTTGGATTTGCCGAAACTTTACCAGCTGAACCTAACGTGGCCTGTGCAAGCACGAGCGGATCGCTGACAATCAAAGCTCCATCACTTCTTCGTTCATCAAACCAGGCTTCAATTTGACTTGCTTTCAGTTGCGCAATTTCAGTCAGATCCGCAAATGTATTTGCCTCTATGTAGGGACGGTAAATTGAGAAAGTGCCAATTGATAGCACAGGCACCAGCAATATTAAGATCGCAAACAACGATACTTGAAGGCCCACTCCAGACTTCGTGGCACGACTCAAAATAGTATTGAAGATGAGACTCATATAAGGCACTCACTGCAATTTTTCAGTGATCCGAGCGCAAAAAGGCGCATACTTACCCTCTATGTCATCCACGAAGAAATAGAAGACACTCGCTGATTTTCTTTTTTACGAAGACCGTACAACTCAAACTTTACAATGAAATATAGGCGATAAAGAGTCGGCAGAACACCACGATTGATACATGTTTTGTTGAAGGGATTATTTTGGCTATTAAACAGATAAAACCAAGTACAAATTCAATAGTGCTAACAGCTTACTACTACAAATTGAATGGGCAAATCAAACGGAAAATACTCCCGGTAGGGTGACTATGCCTCATCGACTATCCACCGCCTTTGAGCAATGACATCTGACGCCTTTAGATCAACCTAGTGCTCACCTTGCTGGGTGATTTCTTTTCTCCCAAATGGCGCTTGAGTTTTTATCAAATCCATCAGATAGGTATTGGCTGCATAGGCAGCTACCGGATGTTGGCTGGCGGTGATCACTAGCTCAGCAAACGCTAATTGCCCCACTCGGTGAATTATCGTCACCACATACAATTGCCATCATTCCCGCGCGTACTGCACGATATTGCGCAAGGCGCGCTCGGTCTTGCCTGGATAGTGCCCCAGATAATAATAACCTGAGCCGCATTCACCAGACCAAAATCAGATTGCTCACAACATCTCGGCAAACTACGATAGAGAAGCTGTAATCAACAGACGTTGCCAGCTCTGCACAGCTAGTTCACTCACACAGGACCGTGGTGGTATGCCGTTTCGCCCCCTTACTGCCATCGTCGCACTATTACTTAGCTTGCCAGTAAACGCTGACAACCCAATCTCCGTAACCATTTATGGCGATGAAGCTTATCCGCCGTACTCATTTGTGGAAGCTGGTGAGTTTAAAGGTATTTATGTGGATTATCTGCGCAAGCTGAGCCAGCGCGTACAAGGATACCGGATCAATATTAAGCCCATCCCTTGGAAAAGAGGGCTTGCCATGCTAAAGACGGGAGAGGCCTTTGCGCTTTTTCCTCCCTATCAGTTTGCTGATCGTGATTACATCCACCCATATTCCCTGCCACTTAATAAAGAAAGCATTGTTATCACGTGTAGCAGCACCGTGATGACACACCCTCGCCGCGAATTTCAGAGCGATTTTTCGGATGTCACACTAGGCATTAATGGCGGATATCTCCTCTCGGAGAGCCTTCAAGCGGCGATCAAACTCAAACAAATACATATTGATGAAGCACGCGGAAACGAAATTAATATTCGTAAACTGGCTGCTGGTCGGATTGGTTGTTACGTCAACGATCGGCTGTCTATTCATTATGCATTGAGTAAATTAAAAGCTGATCCGAGGGCAGATGCAACAATCAAAGAGCTAAAGCTAATTGACACGGTAGAAATAGCTAGCCAGACGGCGTACATCGCCTACAGCGCTGTGACAAATCTACCGTATAAGGCGGATTTCATCGACAAGCTCAACACCGCTATTCGGGAAAGTGAAAAGCAAAATGAACTCAAAGCGCTGATTGATACCTATACCAGATAACTGCGTCGTTTAGCGCAAACATCAGTTCGACTAAATTTTGTCGCTAATACTCACACATCTGCTCAGATATTTAATAGATTGACTAGGTCCTTCGACCTGCGTGTTTGACCGAAGCTGTGCAGGGTACGATAATGCGCCAGCTACGCTGTTAATTTTGATTGCAACAAAAAACGGCAATCATGCCGCCACGGCGATGCGCAGACACATTTCGAGCCAGCTACATTACTGGGCTACACGCAAACCCGATCAATCAATGTAAATCTATATAGATTTAAAGCATCAAAGCACCACCAAAGGCACCAACATGCAGCTAAATCAGAGCCTAGAGGCCAAGTCACCCAGTCGCCGTTTTTGCATCGCCCCCATGCTCGACTGGACAGACCGCTTTTATCGCCGCTTTGCCCGGGAGTTATCCAGCCAGACTTGGTTATATACCGAGATGGTCAATACAGGTGCGATACTACATGGCGATCAGATGCGGCATTTGCGCTTTGACCCTACCGAACACCCGATTGCCTTGCAGCTAGGCGGCAGTGAACCGGCAGACTTGGCACGCTGCGCCAAGATTGCCCAAAACTGGGGTTATGATGAAGTGAATTTGAACGTAGGCTGCCCAAGCGAGCGCGTACAATCGGGCTCATTTGGCGCCTGCTTGATGCTTGAACCTAACTTGGTGGCTGATGGCGTAAAAGCAATGCGAGATGCATGCGAGATTGATGTTACGGTCAAGCACCGTATCGGTATTGATAAAATCGAGGATTATGCATTTGTACGCGATTTTGTTGGTCAGATTGCAGAAGCCGGCTGCCAGATCTTCATTGTTCATGCGCGCAACGCCATTTTGAAAGGCCTAAGCCCAAAAGAAAATCGCGAAATTCCGCCGCTTAAATATGATTACGCCTATCAGCTAAAACGCGACTTCCCCCACTTAGAAATCATTATTAACGGCGGCATCACCACCGTTAGCCAAAGCATAGAACATCTGAGTCATGTGGATGGCGTGATGGTTGGTCGCGAAGCCTACCACAACCCATGGATATTAACCGGGGTTGACGCGGCCATTTACGGACACACTGCACGCGAGCAGACTCGTCGTGGCGCGATGGAGAATCTGCGCCCATTTATTGAGGCCGAACTATCCAGCGGTACGCCACTACGCTTCATTGCTCGTCATATCTTAGGGCTATATCAAGGGCAGTATGGTGCTCGTCAATGGCGTAGAATGCTTTCAGATGCCACACTGCTTAAAAATGCCAACTGGACTCTAATCGAGCAAGCACTCAATGCACTGGAGCAAGGCGCGGATGCTCGGCAATCTATGACTAGCGAGAATTGATATGATCAAATCATTCATTATGCTGAGCCTATTGCTATCTAGTCTCTGCTTTGCAGATGACATCGTACTCATTGGCACTATGGGCAACAAAGGCGTTTTTCAAATTAATGGGCAGAAAAAAACCCTGCAAGCCGGGCAAGAAAGTGGCAGTTTTAAAATCATTGCGATTCAGGGCGAATCAGCACTGATTGCCAATAACGGTAAACAGCAGCAGCTGCAACTGGGTCAGGGATATGTATCCAGTACAAACAATGGGAATGACAGCGGTGCAAGCGTTGTACTGACCGCAGACGAGCGTGGCCACTATATGGCCGATGTCTTTATCAACCAAGGCTCACTTAAGGGTGTGATTGATACCGGCGCAACGCACTTATCCATGTCACGGCCTGCGGCCGAGTACATGAAAATTGCTTACAAAAATGGGCAAGCTGCGCGCACACAAACCGCGAATGGCACCATTGCCGCATGGATTGTTAAATTGCCACAGATCCGCTTGGCGAACGTAACCTTGTATGATGTACCGGTCGTTGTGCGCGACAGTGAAGACAATAGCCCGATCTTAATTGGAACCAGTACCCTGAACCGCTTTCAGATCAAACAAGAACAAAATCTAATGATCCTGACCAAAAAAGTATACTAGCCTACGTATCAACCCATAAGCCATATCAATATTAACTAGCAGCCATATACCCAATGAAAAAAATAGTTCTCGCCAGCAACAATGCCGGCAAGTTGCGTGAATTTGGCCTTTTATTTGCACCACTGAATATCAAAATAATTGCACAAGGCGAACTCAATGTTCCCGAGTGCCCGGAACCTCACCATACCTTTGTAGAAAATGCACTGGCCAAGGCTCGTCACGCAGCAAAAATCACTGGTCTGCCTGCGCTGGCTGATGATTCTGGCTTGTGCGTGCACGCATTAGGCGGCGCGCCGGGAGTATATTCGGCACGCTTTGCCGGTGAACCTAAATCTGATAGCCGCAACAACGAGAAATTATTGGCTGACCTTGCCAAACACACTGATCGCAGTGCTTGGTACTACGCAGCACTCGTATTGGTGCGCAGCGCAGATGATCCTCAGCCACTAATTGCTGATGGCGTATGTCGCGGTGAAATTACCAATCAAGCCTTAGGTGATGGTGGATTTGGTTACGACCCGCTATTCTGGCTGCCTCAATTTGGCAAAACAGTGGCCCAAATCAGTGCCGAAGAGAAAAGCCAGATTTCTCATCGTGCCAAGGCACTGCAAGCCTTGATGCTTAAACTGCAGGAAACGGGGTTATGAAATCACAAGATGAAAGTCGCTGGGCCAAATGGTGTCGGGATGATGGCTCAATTGTTTCGTGCACCGAGAAAGTAAAAGTCATGAACGAAAATTTAGATGAATTGGCCCAAATGGCGCAGGATTTATTTGAAGATGGCTTGCTGATGGAAGTGTCGGCCGAGCAAATGAAAACCACACTTCATGCCTTGATCGATCAACTACATAATCCATATCAAAACAATTAATTCGCGAGAAAAAAATGAAATATCCACTCCTAGCCCTTAGCCTATGTTTGCCACTGCTCACCGTACAGGCAGCACCAAGCAAAGCCAGCAGCAACGCATCTGCCGCCAGCAAAGATAATCCGTTCACTAAAGAGCGTACTCAGGCGGCTGGCAATCTTAGTACGACCTTAGTTACCATCCAGAAAATGGCGAACGGTTGTAAAGGTAAAGGCGAACTTAGCGAAGAAATCGTCAAAAAAACGGTGCAAGGCTGGCAAACTCAGAACAAAAACTACCTGCAAGTGCATTTTGATTATGTAAGTGGTTATCTAGCGGCAATTAAGCAAGTTGAAGGCGAAGAAGCCGAGAAAAAAGCACTCGCAGAAATGACCAAATTCAACAACGATGAAGCGAACAAAATCGTCAAAACCATGATCGAAAAAGATGGCGTTGAATTAGGGTGTAAAAAATACTTTGGTATTCTCGCCTCAGGTGCGCTGGACATTAAAGAGGGCTATCCCGACTTCAAAATTTGGAAAGGCATGCTTGAATACAGCAAAAAAAGCACCTCAGCAAAGAAATAACAGCCCCGACAAGAAGTTCATTTGATGCAAACCATCTCGCTTGCCCAGTTGGGCAACTCAGGCCTGAGCGCCCTGCCGCCTTTATCGCTGTACATTCACTTTCCATGGTGCGTGCGCAAATGCCCGTATTGCGACTTTAATTCGCATGCGGTCAAAGACGCCAATTCCCCGAGCGGACTGCCGGAAGATCAGTACATCGCGGCGCTGATTAGCGACTTGGAAAGCAATCTGCCGCAAGTCTGGGGACGCTCGGTGTCGAGTATTTTTATGGGCGGCGGCACACCGAGTTTGTTCTCTAGCGCCAGCATGGATCGGCTGCTGGAGGCAATTCGCGCGCGCGTTAAGCTCAATCCGGATGCCGAGATCACACTGGAAGCCAACCCGGGCACATTTGAAATTGAAAAGTTTGCTGGCTACGCCGCGGCGGGGATCAATCGGCTGTCGATCGGCATACAAAGCTTTAATCCTGAGCACCTCAGCGCACTAGGTCGCATTCATAATCGCGATGAAGCCTTGCGCGCAGTGGAAATTGCTCATCGGCACTTTAGCAATTTCAATCTCGACATCATGTATGCGCTGCCCAAGCAAACGCTGGCGCAAGCACAGGCCGATATACGCCTAGCGATTGAATGCAATTCAACGCATCTTTCTGCCTATCACCTGACGCTCGAGCCCAATACGCTGTTTCATCGCTATCCACCGTCACTGCCCGACGATGATTTGGCCGCCGATATGCAGGAAATGATTGAGGCCGAGCTAGCGAGTGCTGGTTTTGAGCATTACGAAACCAGCGCCTTTGCCAAATCAGGCAAACGCAGCCAGCATAATTTGAACTATTGGCAATTTGGTGATTACCTCGGCATTGGTGCAGGGGCGCACGGTAAAATCAGTTTTCACGATAAAATCATTCGTCAGGCGCGCTATAAACAGCCAAATGAATATCTGGCCAAAATGGCCGATGGTAACGCGGTCCAAAGCGAAAACGTCGTCGAAAAAGACGAGCTGCCGTTTGAATTTATGCTCAATTTGCTGCGTTTAACCGAAGGTTTTCCATTGGCGCTGTTCACCGAGCGCACGGGCTTACCGCAAAGCAAGATTTTTGCCGAAATCGAACGCGCTTGCAGTGAAGGCTTACTCGAACGTGATCTACACTGGGTCAAACCTACCGAAAAAGGCCAGCGCTTTTTAAATGTCTTGATGGAACGCTTTTTGCCGTAGCTGTTTACTCTAACGCGAGCGTGGGTCACGCAGAAGTGCGGGAAAATTGCTCAAATCCTCATGTACACGCTGTACACTCCGGTTTTTCGCAATCTTTTGCTCCGTTCTTCCGCGCGTAGCCACACCGCTCAGCAAATAGCTGGGTATATAATCGTAGACTAAGCAAAAGAAGATCAAGCAAGACATACCCAATACCGTATCAACAGGAAAACTTATGGAATGGCCAGTCGCGATATTGTCGCCGAGTGAAAAATACAATTTGATTACCGACTGCGTCGTACCGCGCCCGATCGCTTGGGTAACCAGCATCGATGCCGCAGGCAAAATCAATATTGCGCCATTTTCCTACTTTAATATTGTATCTAGCGAACCAATGATTGTGTCGCTCAGCGTTAACCGCCGCCTTGGTCAAGACGGCAGCAGCGAGCAAAAAGACACGGCGCTCAATTTAATTCACGGTGGTGACTGTGTGATTCATATTCCATCACACGATCACGCACCTGCCGTGCACGCTACCGGCTCGGGCACACCACCCAGCCAAGCGCAAATCGATGCGCTCGGCCTACAATTTAGCCCGTCACTGCAAGTTAAAACACCGCGCATCGACAATTGTGCAGTAGCACTCGAAGGACGGTTTTTGCAGCATATTGAAGTCGCTCAACCGATCGTCGCCGATCTGATTCTGGTTGAAATCGTGCATATTTATGCTGCTGATGACTTGCTACACAATGAGCGCGTACACCCTGAACCGTATGCGATTGCCGCAAATAAAAAACCGTAACATAGACCCGAATATTGAGCTTCACCCTCACAAGGAAACCACGACATGAGCAAAGAAATCATCCATTCAGACAACGCACCTAAGGCCGTTGGCACTTACTCGCAAGCGGTAAAAGTGGGCAACACGGTTTATCTGTCAGGCCAAATCGGTCTTGACCCAGTGAGCGGCGAGTTGGCGGAAGGCTTTGAGGCGCAAACTCATCGCGTATTCCAAAACCTGCGTGCAGTTTGCCAAGCGGCGGGTGGCGATTTGAGCGACATCGTAAAGCTAGGCGTGTTTGTGGTTGATCTGGCCAACTTTGCCAAATTGAACGAAATTATGGGCGAATATTTCACCGCGCCCTACCCTGCGCGCGCCGCAGTACAAGCCGCAGCTCTGCCTAAGGGTGCGATTGTTGAAGCTGATGCAGTGATGGTGCTGAGCAAGTAATTTATCGTGGGTATATACCAGAAAGCCAATTCCAAATTTGGCTATAAGCATATACCCATACCATGCTAAACAATTTGTGTGCGGAGTGACTATGGCGTTTCAAAATCCATCTGATGCAGAAATCAAAACCATTTTACTCGCCACCAAAACCATCGCCGTCGTTGGCCTATCGGATAAACCGAGCCGTGCCAGCCATGGCGTGGCCAAGCTGATGCAGCGTTGGGGCTTTAAAATTATTCCAGTAACACCCAAGCCGCTGCCAACCATCCTCGGCGAGACCGTCTATGCCGATTTGGCCAGCGCTCCAGGTGAGATTGATATGGTAAATGTATTTCGCCGCAGCGAAGAAGCGGGTGAAGTGGTCGATCAGGCAATTGCGCGCGGCACCAAAGCGATCTGGCTGCAACTAGGCATTGTCGATGAAGCCGCTGCAGCGCGGGCGAAAGCGGCGGGTATACCGATTGTGATGGATCGCTGCCTGATGGTCGAATATGGTCGACTCTTTGCAGATTAATCGCGCCACCAAACCTGCCAAGCACTGCCGCACCACTCCCCTCAAACCGTAGCAAAATCACGTCAAACATGGTGATTTTGCTACGCCAGCTAAACAGTCCTTGCCGGATCATAAAGCAGCCTTTAGCCTTACATCACACCCGATTACGCCCGCAGCGCGGGCGCTAAACAAAACTGCATCACCCCCAAAATAACTCGCTTTACGCAGATCATGTTTACTGTTTCAATCAATGAACATGATTATGGAATATCGAAATGAAGCTGCAATTTAGCAAAATGCACGGCCTTGGTAATGATTTTATGGTGATCGATGGCGTACGCCAAACGGTGACTCTTTCTAAGGAAACCATCGGACAGCTTGGTCATCGCAATTTTGGCGTGGGCTTTGATCAATTATTGCTAGTCGAGAAGTCGAACACCCCCGGCATCGATTTTCGCTATCGCATTTTTAATTGTGATGGCTCCGAAGTTGAACAGTGCGGCAATGGCTCGCGCTGTTTTGCCCGCTTTGTGTTCGAACAAGGCCTGACTAACAAAACTGAAATTGCGGTAGAAACCGCAAAAGGCGTGATTTACCCCAAGCTTGAAGCCGATGGCAATGTTACGGTTAATATGGGCGTACCGCGCTTTCATCCAACCGAAATCCCATTTCAAGCTCCCGAGGAAGCGATTATTGATCCGCTGATCGTTGCTGGCCAAGTGCATGATATATCCGTGGTCTCAATGGGCAATCCACATGCGGTACAGGTGGTACAGTCGGCTAACGACGCCCCAGTTGCCGAGCACGGCCCACTAATTGAAAACCATCCGCGCTTTCCGCAAAAAGTAAACGCCGGTTTTATGGAAATTGTGAGTCGCACTGAAATTCGCCTGCGCGTTTTTGAGCGCGCCGCCGGCGAAACGCTAGCATGTGGTACTGGGGCTTGTGCCGCTGTGGTAGCCGGCATTCGCCGCGGTTTGCTCGATGAGTCGGTATTGGTACACACCCGCGGGGGTGATTTACGGATTTCTTGGGCGGGCGCGGCTCAGCCCGTTATGATGACCGGACCGGCCGTGACGGTATTTACAGGTTCAATCGACATTTAATCAGGATACAGCAGATGCAAGCGAACGATGTAGTGCAATGGTTGAAGCAAAATCCCGCATTCTTTGACGAATTTGCCGATGATATCGCGCAGATTTTTGTGCCGCACAATCACGGTGGCCATGCCGTTTCGCTAGCAGAACGCCAATTGCTGACGCTACGCGACCGCAATCGCCAACTAGAAGGCCGGCTTGGTGAATTGCTGCAGTTTGGCGTAGAGAATGACAGCATTTCCGACAAGCTACATCAACTGACCGTTGATTTAATGCGCGCCCACGATCTACCGTCCATTATTGGCACGTTGGAATATCACCTGAAGGAGCGCTTTACAGTTCCTTTTCTTGCCTTACGCTTATGGCTACCGGCGGGTGACTGCAATTTGATGGAGTTCTCACCCGTTAGCGAAGCCATTCATAAACTAGCGGAAAATTTAGTGTCTCCGTATTGCGGCCCTTATGTCACCGACGAAGTGCTGGACTGGTTTGAAATTGGCACTGGCGAGTTAAAATCCTTTGCCCAATTTGCCTTAAAAACCGGCGATTTGCCCTTCGGCATTCTCGTACTTGCCAGCCCGGATAGCGAACGCTTTTACCCGGATATGGGCACCCTCTATCTGCAACGTTTATCAGAGCTGGTCTCTGCTGCTGTAAGGCGAGTTGTACCCGAGCATGGCTAACACCAAGCTAGGCTTGCTCGCGAGCCAAGAAATCCCAGCGCAAACTCGTGAACAGTTTGCGCATTTTTTTCGCTACCTAACTGGCGAAAAAATGGCCAGCGCTCACACCTATGCAGCGTACGAGCGTGATCTGTGGCGACTTGCACAAGCTGCTCAGGACAAACAATTGCAGGAACTAGCCGCGCATGACATTCGCGGCTTTGTGCGCCAATTAGCGAGCCAAGGTCTTTCTGGCCGCTCAATTGCGCGCAGCTTATCTGCGTGGCGGGTATTTTACCGGCTGATGATTCGGGACCATCATTGGCCGCTAAACCCGGCAGAAGGCGTAAAGGCACCGAAAGCCGCCAAAGCACTACCAGGCACACTAAATAGTGATGATGCAGTTGGCTTTTTAGAAAACATCCCGGACGATGATGCGCTTGCCATTCGTGACAAAGCGATCTTTGAGCTGGCTTACTCTTCGGGCCTGCGGGTCAGCGAGCTAGTCAATTTAAAACTGATCGAGCTCGATTTACCACAGGGCATGGCCAATGTAACCGGCAAAGGCAATAAAACACGCATCGTACCAGTGGGTCACGCTGCGCAAGAAGCATTACGTCATTGGCTCAGCATTCGCCCCGAGTATGCACGTGGGCAGGTCGCCACCGTTTTCGTGAGTAAAAATGGGGGGAAATTAACACCGCGTGCCGTGCAACTACGACTTCGGCATTGGCAACAAGAGCTAGGCATTAGTGAGCCACTCTACCCACACAAATTACGCCATAGCTGCGCCAGCCATCTGCTGCAATCATCTGGAGATTTGCGCGCAGTACAGGAGCTACTGGGCCACGCCAGCATTGCTACCACGCAAGTCTATACCCACTTGGACTTTCAGCATCTGGCCAATGTATACGATCAAGCCCACCCACGCGCCAAAAGCAAATAGCTGGGTATAGACACAAACTCATTTAATTTACCGAGCTACAGCAATATACCCCAGCTAATTTAGCTCACCAGTAAATTCAAATAGATCATAGCCATTTTGCTGCTCCACTAATTTTGCGGCGCGTATCAGATGCCGCTGCTCACCCAACAGCACGATATATTCACGCAGTGGGGTATAAAAACCCTTGGGGGTCGCAATGCGCGCTGACTGTTTTAATGCGGGAATAGCAGGCATCAAAATTGCAGGGAAAAATGGAATATCCAAATTCTGGCTAGGACGCATCAAAGTCGCCTGTGCTTTAGCCGACATCACTTGCAAGCCCATCTCCATCGAGCCATTATGGTGCTGATGCAGCCAACGTATCGATGCCACCATCCAATTGGCCTCATTGGCGACCGATAGCGCTACTATTTCACCGGCTTTGGCCTGCTCTTTTGGTAATTCATGCGCCAAGATGCCATAACCACCAGGGCTTTCATTGATCACTTGCCACTGAGTTAGCTGCAAGTCTTTTTCCGAGACTACAAACCTCTCAGCACCTGCGACAATGTTTTGCCCCTGATTAAGCCGGAATGCCGTGCGTCTTAATCCAAAGGCGACACTAATATTGGATTGGGTCGGAATACGCTGATAAATACGATGCGGAACGATGCTCCACTGTCGAATCACGCGCCGCAAAATTTCTAGCCACATTTGTACTTTGGCGCGATCTTTTGCCATCGGCGCCTTCGCCTCAACTGCATGCTCGGCTTTATGCAGTTTTTTGGCCAATTCAATGGTATCAAACAATACTGCCTGACCCACATAATGATCTAAAGAGCGATTGCCCACATAACACGGCGCTTTATCAGTGGCCAATTCAATCAGGAAAAAACCCGCGCTGGATGCTAACTTACTCAGCGGTTGAAAGTGCGCGTGCGGGGCGTAACTCTCGATAATCTCAATAACCTTATCAAGCTCCACCCCAGCAAAACGGTGCGGATCCGCCAAAGCCAGCAACACCATCTGCTTGTATAAAGTGGCCACAGGGCGCGTAGACTTATCTTTTGGATTCTCGTTTTTGGGTTCATCAAGCATTTTATTTTCCGCGCAATAGCGAAAAATTTGATGCATTTCAGCCCAAATGCCCTCAGGCAGCGTTTGGTATAAACGCCCAGACACCTGATACACCCGCCAGTATGCATAAAGCAATGCCTGCAGCTGTATCGGCGCTGCTTTTTGCGGGGCAGAAAAAAAAACAAAGCGTTTTTCCTGCTTATCATGCAGGACAATTTTCCAGCCCACCGCCAACTCAAGCCAAACATTCCGCGCCAGCTGAGCCGCCGCTCGAGCCGACTCTTTCATTGGCAAGCCTGGCGAGGCATAAGCGACTTCAAAAGCCCCCGTCAGCATCTCTAATGAGCTTTGATATTCTGCTAGTAGCACAGCTCGCGCATCAGGCTCAACTTTGACGCGATTCAATACCGTCATGGCGTCGAGCAACATCCGTGCGGCTTCAATGACATTTGCGGTTGGCAAGGCAATCAACCAGTCTTTGAGCTTTTTCGGATCCGTCTCAACGGAAGCAGCGAGGCTTTGATCTGCTTCTGGGATATTAAATTTTAACGTCATGTCAAATGAATAATCGCAAACTAGGCTTGCAAACTGGCTTCCAGTGCCAATAGAGCCGCCGATGTCAGCTGCTCTGTCTGGGCCAGATCAATAATGTAGGGTGGCATAAAATATACCGTATTTCCAACCGGCCGCAGCAAAACTCCCGCATTTAATGCATTTTGAAAGTATTTCTGTGCAAATCCGGGCGGTGCATCAACAACATCAAAAGCCCAAATCATGCCACGTTGCCGCCAATGCTGAACGCGAGGATGTGCCTTCAACGGAGCAAACACCTGATTCATCGCCGCCGCTTTAATGCGATTTTGCACAATTACATCGTCATCCCGGAAAATTTGCAGCGTCGCCAGCGCGGCCGCGCAGGCCAGCGCATTGCCTGTATACGAATGCGAATGCAAAAAAGCTTTGGCCGTATCGTCGGCATAAAAAGCCTGATAAATAACATCAGTACATAACACCACCGCCAAGGGCAAATAGCCGCCAGTAATGCCTTTGGATAAGCAAATTAAATCTGGCTTGATGGCGGCTTGCTCGCAAGCAAACATGCTCCCAGTGCGGCCAAACCCCACCGCAATTTCATCGGCAATCAATAGCACCTGATATTTATCGCAGAGTATACGCGCCTGAGTCAGATAAACTGGATCATACATCGCCATACCCACCGCACCTTGTACAAGTGGCTCAATAATCAGTGCTGCGATTTCATCTGCATGGTTTTGCAGTACACGCTCCAAATCGGCAAGCGCCCTAGCTGTATACTGCTCCGCAGTCTCCTCCTCTGCAGCTAGGCGTGGATCAGGGCTTAGCACCGAGAAATTTTCGCGCACCAAAGGCGCATAGGCAGTGCGAAAAATCGGCACATCGGTTACCGACAGCGCCCCAGCTGTTTCACCGTGATAACTATCTGCCAGATACACAAACCGATTTTTTTCTGGTAGCCCAATATTGAGCCAGAAATGCGCCGCCATTTTTAAGGCAATTTCAGTTGCAGAGGCGCCATCCGAGCCATAAAACGCATGCCCCAAGCCGGTTAACTCACCCAGCTGCTCTGATAGATGTACAACGGGCTCATGCGTAAAACCCGCCAACATCACATGTTCGAGCGAATTCATTTGTGTGCTTATTGCCGCTTTGATGCGTGGCTCATTGTGCCCAAACAAATTCACCCACCAACTGGATACACCATCAATAAATCGCCGACCATTACAATCAGTCAGCCAAATACCATCGGCGCGCGCAATTGGCACCAAGGGCAAGGTTTCGTGGCGTTTCATTTGCGTGCATGGATGCCAAACAGCCGCCATGCTACGCGCGAGCAGTGATTGATTAGTATTTGTCGTTTTCATAATCGCTATTTTCGCATAATCCGCTGCAATCTATCCGAATTAGGAATATCGGCTATAGTCAGTTACACGGTGAATAGTCACAATCATTGTCCAACTTAAAGCATCTCGCCATGAAAACACTCGATCTTCGCAGCGATACAGTGACCCAGCCCACCAATGCCATGCGCCAAGCGATGGCCGACGCCATTGTGGGCGATGACGTTTATGGTGACGATCCAACGGTCATTGAACTTGAACTGACTGCCGCAGCACAGCTTGGCAAAGAAGCTGCATTATTTGTCCCCAGCGGCACCTTCGGCAATCAACTTGCCATTTTGACGCATTGCCAACGTGGAGACGAAGTGATTGTTGGCGACGATAGCCATATCGTTTGGCACGAGGCAGGTGGTAGCGCGGTAATTGGTGGCGTACAGCTTAGAACACTGGAAAGCCACTTTGGCCAGCTTGACCCTCAAGTGCTTGAGGGCAAAATTCGTCACGGCATTGATATTCATGAGCCCAAAACAGGACTGATTTGCCTCGAAAATGCCCACTCCAACGGTCGTGTGATTCCACTGGCGAATATGCAGGCAATTTGGTCGATCGCACAACACCACCAAATACCATTGCACCTGGACGGTGCGCGGATTTTCAATGCAGCAACCCATCTTGGCGTAGATGCCAAAGAAATTACTCAATATTGCGATACCGTGATGTGTTGCCTCAGTAAAGGGTTGGCAGCACCAGTTGGCTCATTGCTAGCCGGGAGTCAAACATTCATTGCGCGAGCACGCCGCTTGCGCAAGATGCTTGGGGGTGGTTTACGTCAGGCAGGTGTGCTGGCTGCGCCAGGCCTGATCGCACTGCACACCATGAGCCAGCGGCTTGAGCAAGACCACGCCAATGCGCAAGCATTAGCACAGGCACTAAGCCAGATTGGTGGCATCGAAATCGATCTGGCCAGCGTACAAATCAATATGGTGTGGTTCAAGTTTAGCCGCAACATTGCCCCCGCAACGGTTAGTGCTGCTTTTGCTGCGGCTAACATCACAGTCAACCCACCGGAACATGGCTGCATGCGTTTGGTCACACACTGGCAAATTGAGCACACTGACATTGACCGCATCGTTGGCGTGATGCGCCAGCTCATGACAAGCAATTAATTACCTTGTTGAACCCCTATGCTTGCGAAATAATCAATTAAACAGGCACATAAAGGCATTCCGTGATTTTATTAGAAAATCTCAGCAAATCTTATCGCGTTGATGGGCGCGATATACCGGCACTTAAGCGCATCGACTTGAGCATTGCCGCCGGTGAAATTTTTGGTGTTATCGGCCATTCTGGCGCAGGTAAATCGACCTTAATTCGACTCATCAATTTGCTCGAGCGGCCAAGTGGCGGCCGTGTTTTGCTCGATGGCGTTAACTTAACCGAACTCTCAAGCGATGCACTTAGAAAATCGCGCCAGAAGATCGGCATGATTTTTCAGCACTTCAATCTACTGATGAGCAAAACCGTAGCGCAGAACGTCGCCTTCCCACTGCAAGTCGCGGGCGAGCTTGATAAAACTGCCATCAATCAGCGGGTGGCCGAATTACTAGAACTTGTCGGCTTAGCCGATCACGCCAACAAGTATCCAGCACAACTCTCGGGCGGACAAAAACAGCGTGTAGGCATTGCCCGTGCGCTGGCCAACAATCCAAAGCTGCTACTTTGTGATGAAGCCACCAGCGCACTCGACCCACAAACTACGGCATCCGTGCTGCAGTTACTGCTGGAAATCAACCAAAAGCTCAAGCTCACAATCGTGCTGATTACACACGAAATGAATGTGATTCGCAGCATTTGCGATCGTGTTGCGGTAATTGATGGTGGCGAAATTGTCGAGCTAGGCCCGGTGACTAATGTGTTTTTACACCCCAAACATCCCACCACAAGACGCTTTGTGTACGAAAGCGAGCACGTTGATGAAACGACTGAAGCCGATGATTTTGCGCATGTCCCGGGCAAAATAGTTCGACTCACTTTCAAAGGTGAATCAACCTACCAATCGCACCTCAGCGCACTGGCACGCCAGTATGCCGTTGATTTTTCAATTCTGGCCGGACGGATTGAACGCATTAAAACCACACCTTGCGGCCAACTCACCCTAGGGCTGGTTGGATCACAAGTCGATGAATTATTGTCGCGCCTCGCTGACGAAGGCATTGTAGTAGAGGAGCTACGTCAATGAACGCCATGTTAAACGATTTACTAAGCAATATTGATTGGGCAGATATCGGTCTTGCTACGATTGATACCCTAAGCATGCTGGGCGGCTCGCTGTTATTCACCCTACTTTTGGGTTTACCGCTGGGTATTTTGCTGTTCCTTACCGGCAAGAAACAACTGCTGGCGCAGCCCGTGGTGTATGGCATATTGTCATTTGTCGTTAATGTACTGCGTTCGGTTCCATTTGTGATTTTGTTGATCATTATGATTCCGTTCACCGTACTACTCACCGGCACCTCACTTGGTGTTGCAGGAGCGATTCCGCCACTGGTGGTGGGTGCCACGCCGTTCTTTGCCCGTTTGGTTGAAACCGCATTGCGTGAAGTAGACCGAGGCATTATCGAGGCCACTCAAGCCATGGGGGCCACTACGCAGCAAATCGTCATCAAAGCGCTGTTGCCAGAGGCCATGCCCGGCATCCTTGCGGCCATTACGGTGACCGCTATTACCTTGGTGTCCTACGCCGCAATGTCTGGCGTGATTGGCGGCGGCGGCTTAGGTGATCTGGCGATTCGCTTCGGATATCAGCGTTTTCAGACCGATGTGATGGTCGTTACCGTTTTACTGCTACTGGTGCTAGTACAAATACTGCAAATGGTGGGCGATAAGCTGGTGCAATATTTCAGCCGCCGTTGAGACTATCTTCGAGCAACCGAGCAAGCTGCATATATAGATAGAAGCAATTGGTATTTAGTATTTAAATTACGTAGTGGTAATCTTTATTCATACACCCTCATCGGGGTATACGGATCTAGATTAGACCTCCAAAAGAGTACAACAACATACCCTCCCAAAAGGAACAAAACCATGAAGAAAGCAATTTCCCTTTTTGCTGCAGCAACCGTATTGGCCAGTGCTGGCGTATTTGCTGCCGACAAAATCAGTGTTGGTGCAACCGCCGTCCCACACGCTGAAATTCTTGAATTCATCAAACCAATGCTGGCTAAGCAAGGCGTTGAGCTGGACGTTAAAGTATTTACTGACTACGTACAGCCCAATGTACAAGTAGCGGAAAAGAAACTGGACGCTAACTTCTTCCAGCACCAGCCTTACCTAACCGAATTTAACAAAGGCAAAGGCACTACATTGGTGAGCGTTGCTGGCGTTCACGTTGAGCCATTTGGCGCCTATTCAAGCAAAGTGAAAAAACTGGCTGATCTGAAAGAAGGCGCAACAGTAGCGATTCCAAATGATGCTACCAATGGCGGCCGCGCCCTGTTGCTACTCGACAAAGCTGGCGTAATTACCTTAAAAGATAAAACCAATATCTTAGCGACCAGCAAAGACATTACCGCCAACCCGAAAAAACTGAAATTCAAAGAATTGGAAGCGGCAACACTGCCACGCATTTTGAATCAAGTAGACTTGGCGCTAATTAACACCAACTACGCCTTGGAAGCTAAATTAAACCCAAGCAAAGACGCACTGGCGATTGAAGGCAAAGAATCACCGTATGTGAATATTTTGGTAACTCGTACCGATAACAAAGACTCAGCGGCCGTTAAGAAGCTTGCTGCTGCGCTGAAATCGCCAGAAGTGAAGAAATTCATCGAAACCAAATACCAAGGTGCAATCGTTCCAGCATTCTAATTGGACAGACAGGATACAACTGCAATAAAAAAGGGGCTAAGGCCCCTTTTTTCATGTCTTGCTCTGTTAGCGATCAATGATCTGACTAGGGTTAACTACAAGCCAAGATTCAACACGGGCATTAAAAAAACCAGCATCGATATAGGCTTTGCGAATCGTACCATCTTTACGCATCCGTCCTAGGCCCTTATTCAAAGCTTCAAGCAGCTGAGATCCTTGACTATTTGGGCTAATAAGAAAATGGCGCGAGCCCGGCATCGCCACCTTCATGCCTTTAATCGGCACCAAACGTACCCCTTCCACCTCAAACGACATATCCGGCGTAGATTTAAACGAAGCCAAGGTAAAGTCACCACGCTCGCCTTTCAGCATTTTGGCAATCATGCCAAACGTGGGAGCACTTTCAAGCTTCGCAATGCCAAGTGATTCAAGCGTTGCGACATCATTCTTCCAGGCTCGATTAGTCACCGCAGTCATCGCACGTAACTCTTTTAAGCTGGCACTTCTAACCCTACTATTACTCTCTTCAGCATAAAACCCAGCTACATATTCACCATCACGAATCAATGGAGCTGAGAGCAGAGCTTTCGTTTGTGCCGCATCACTGGCCCACACCGAAGTGCCACTGGCCGTGACATTACCAGCCTCCACTTCAACCAGAATACGCGCATAGCTATCTACCGGCACCAAGCGTACAGGCTCATCCAAACCGCCACGCAGCAAGGCTTGCTGAAACACGATTAATTCCACCGTATCACGGCGCGCGCCCAAGCCCGTGTAATCGCGAATTTCCATAATGTCACGATTACGGAGTAATTTTTGGTAATCCAAGATGACATCGCGTGGCACGGCCAGCAAAACCGTTGCGAAAGTCATAGGAGCCATCATCGCCAATATCAGGCCATTGATCAGTTTCATTAACTGGCTCCACACGTTCAGTTCATGCCGAGAATTCGGCACCCTTCACGCTTGTAAGCACATTACTTACAAGCAGGGGGACTATACGCGAAGCCAGTAAATAATCAAACACTAATAGACTGAACGGCACTTCATAACCAACATCGCTTACAACTTGACCACAAACTGGCGACGCAACCAGCGTATTGGCCCACCAATCACAGGTAGTTTTTGCAGCAGCTCTTCGGCTGCATCCCAATAATCACGATGAAGCACCACGCGCCCATCGTCACCAAAAGTCAAGTGTGAGCCGCCCTCGATCTGATAGTTTTTGCCTTTCAGGCCAAATTCAAAACGCCAACTTACAAATGCCTGCTGGCCTTGCACCAGCCGCTCGCCGATTACAAATCGAGGATTGTCAGTCGTCGCAAACATATGAGCAAAAATGGCACGGATAGCCTCAGGTCCATGCACATCATTAAATGGGTCTTTAAATCGGGCTTGTGGCTGATAAAAATAAGCAACCTGATCGAGTGTTTCAGGGCAAATACCCGCATACCAAGCGAGTAATTCGTCGATTTTAATAGGCGTCATGAGAGTTTCAGATAGCGTTCAAACAGGGCGAAACGCCAACGATACGGCAAAAACTGCGTTAACTTCAGCATTTGCGTAAATCGGCGTGGAAAATGTATTTCGAATTTTCCAGCTGCTATCCCGTGCAAAATAGCGCTGGCGGCCTGTTCTGGCGTTTGTAGCGCAGGCATTGAAAAGTCATTCTTTGCCGTCAAGCTGGTGCGCACAAAACCCGGATTGATCAAATACACATCTAAGCCCTTCGGATGTAGATCACTGTATAAAATTTCAGCCAAATTGATCAGCGCCGCCTTGCTCGGCCCATACACACTGGCGTTCGGTAAACCCATATAACCCGCCACACTGGCGATCAAGCCAATCCCGCCTTTGCCGCGCTGCAGCATCGCAGGCAGAATGGTTTCGATCGCACGGTAAGCACTAATCAAATTAATATCCAACGTTTGCCCTGCACGCTCGGCGCTCACCTCCCAAATGCGCTCCGGCCGATAATCTGCCGCACAAAATAGCACCAGATCGGGCTCGCCCATTTTGCTACACACGGTTTGGTAGGCTCGAGGCCAAGCCGCAGAATCGGTCGCATCAAAAGCCATCACATGCGCTTGACCGCTAGCACTCGCCACTTGCTGCAGTGGCAATTCACGCCGCGCGCTCAGCGAGACTATCGCCCCAGCCGCCATGAGTTGCTGCGCCAATGCCGCGCCGATCCCACTCGAAGCACCAATCAGCCACACCCGTAAGCCGCGCCAACTTGCAATCGGCGTATTCATCGCTTTGAACATGGCTAGCTCCTTTTCTTGAAAAACAGCGTCACCTGACCCAGCTCGAAGCCGAATTTGCGCATACTGGCGCGATTGATCATCGAGTGCTCGTCCAGCAAAAACATCCAGTCATCAAATTGCACTTCGTAGGTTTTTCCATCTACGGGCAACAGCAAGGTGTATTGCCAATTCAGAGCATTACCCGCCACCTTGCCCACGGCCTCGCCTTTTACGTCCGCTGCGGTGCCGCGCCAGCTCCCATCCGCTTGTTGCGTTAATGTCCAAATCCGCTGATCTTTATTGCCATCGTCATAACTAAAACGCTCGTCCAGCACCAACTTGCCATCGCGCTGCGTACCAGTTATTTCCACATGAAATCGCTTCACGACTTCCCCGCTACGTTTCTGGAACATCCCCCAAGCATCTGTGGTACCAACGAAATAACGCGCCAGATCAAGCTTAGGCTCGGCTTGCTGATAGTGACTAACATCGGGTGAAGCACAGGCAGTGAGCAATCCACAACTGGCCGCGAGTAAGGCTTTTTTAATTCGGTTCAGATTCATGGTGTTTGCTCCTTTAGATGAATGGTTACGTTGCCCATATTGCGCAGCAACACCAAAGCCAGCAGTTTAAATAGACAAGGCACCCCAGCGTATACCCACGCCAGCTCAGCACCAGCTGGTATTCCAGGCGTATACCCCAACACAGCCAATAATGGCAAAGCCAAACCGGACAAGGCCAAGGCCAATTTACCGAGTAAAGTCCACACACCGTAGTAAGTGGCAGCAGCTTCATCGCTAGGGATTAATCTGGCCAACAAAACCGGCGGCAGCGCCAAATCAGCCCCTAGCGCCAAACCCGCAGCAATGCACACCAGCAAATACGCTGTGCTGTCACCCTGCCCCAGCCAGCTGGCGCCACAAAAACTCAAAATTGCCAGCAACATTCCCAACCGCCAACTGCACAACACGCCAAAGCGCTGTGCAAAGCGCACCCAAACCGGCAAGCCTAAGGCTGCCGCAATAAAGTATGCCGCCAGAAAAACACCAGCCAATTGCGGTGCGCCAATTCGGTCGTTGATAAAAAACAGCGCCAACGTCGCAGGGATCGATACCGATATGGCATTCACTACATACGGCCATAGCAAGCGCGTAAACTCGGTGTTTTGCCGCATTAAGCGTAGTGCTTGCGACCAACTCAGTGCCGATGATGGTGCCTTGTGCCACTGAGGCGCCCAGCGCAGCAAAGCGGTAAGGCTTAGCAGCACAATGACTGCAAATGCACCGCTATATACCACTAACCCACCAGTGAGCGACTCGGTCGGCATAGTCATTAGCCAGCTTGGAATCACGCTCGCTAAAATCACCCCCACCAGGCCTGCCCCTTCGCGCCAACCCGCGGCCCCCAATAATTGTTGCTCCTGCCCTAGCCTTGCACCCCATGCCAGATACGCGATATTAAGCATACTGTGCGCCGTATAAGCCACCACCAGCATCACAGCAAGCCATAACGTTAGATACCCCCCACTTACCTGCGGCAGCCATAGCCCACCAAAGGCCAGCACCAGCAACAATGCGCCTGTGATTAACCACCCATTGAGTGCTCGCCCATGCAGGCGATCAATACAACGCCCCAGCCATGGGTCTTGCAAGGTATCAATCAAACGAGCCAGAAACAGCACCCAGCCTGTCCCCGCCAAAGCCAAGCCCAGATGTGTGCTGTAATACGCCGGAATCTGCACATACACGGGTAAGGCGGACATCGCCAGCGGCAAGCCCAAAGCACCGTATGCGGCCAAGGCCAGCGCTGAATGTGGGGCTTGAGCCATTGGCTGAGTCGCGCTCATTTTCGGCTCCCCAGCAATTGAGAGCGCAAACCAGTATCTTTAGTGCGCTCGTCAAACCAGATTGCGAAGAAAGCTTTCGCAAACTCAGGGTCGCGAATTTCCGCCAACAATTGGCGGCTGTTATAAAAACGGCAACCCACTTCCGGCAAATACACGCCAATGAGCTGATCACCGGCATTCACATCAGTAAATGCGCGCTGCATGTCAGCTTCCCAGCGCTTTAGCGTGGCGGCGGAGTAGCGATTAGCAAATAGCCGAGTGATTTCATCCAAGCTGGTTTTAACAAATTGCTCGCGGCTAATGCTGCGGTGATAGGTCAGCTCCAAGGCAAATGGGCTTGTGCTTGACTCAGGATCAAAGCGAGTTTGCTCACTCCAAAGTCGCGCGGTGTATATTTTTAGGCCAAACCAGCGTAAATCACCGCTACCAATGGCACGAGCTTGAGGCAATTGTTCGCGCCAGACATTGGCGCAAACTGGCGCAGCAAGGGGTATCATCAACAAGCCAGCTAAAATAATGGCTTTAAGTGAGATACCCTTAGGTGTATTAGTGCGATTTTTGCAGCAGGAATTGAATAACATCGGTACGCCCCTCATCAAAGCCAGCTTCGCAATACGTCAGGTACAAACGCCAGATTCGCATAAACGACTCATCAAAACCCTGCGCGCGGATTGCGCTGTGCTGCGCTTCAAAATCGGCCAGCCATCGGCGCAGCGTTTCAGCGTAATCGCAACCAAAACGGTATTGGTCTAGCGCTTTCATCCCTGCACGCTCGGCTTTCGCCACAAAGCGCTCAGGACTAGGCAGCATGCCGCCGGGGAATATGTATTGCTGGATAAAATCGGTGCTGCTGCGATAACGCTCAAAATAGCGCTCGTCAATGGTAATGGTCTGAATCAGCGCGCGCCCACCAGGTTTAAGCCGCTCGGCCACAGTAGCGAAATACTGCGACCAGAACCGCTCACCAACCGCTTCAAACATTTCAATCGAGACTATCGCATCGTACTGACCAGACAAATCGCGGTAGTCGCAGATTTCCAGATCAGCCAGCGCATTGAGTCCTTGCGCATCGATTCGTGCCTGCGCGATCTGTAATTGTGCAGGCGAAATGGTGATCCCGTGCACATGGATACCCAAGCGACTGGCATGCTCGGCAAAACCACCCCAGCCGCAGCCGATTTCCAGCACTCGGTGCCCGGAGCGCAAACCAAGCTCATCAATAATCCGCTGATATTTACGTTGCTGGGCACTTTGCAGTGATTGGGCAAAGTCATCGGCAAAAATCGCGCTGGAATAGGTCCAGCTTGGATCAAGCCACAGTCGATAAAAATCATTGCCAATATCGTAATGCGCATGGATATTTTTACGGCTGCCCGCGCGGGTGTTGGGGCGCAACAAGTGCTTAAGCCGATACCACAGCGTCGCCAATTTTCCACCAAAAACCATCTGCTCCAAGACCGCTTCGTTACGAATAGCCAGCCGCAACACCGCAGTTAAATCTGGGCTATCAATCCAACCCGCCTCATAGCTTTCAGCAAAACCGATATCTCCCGCCTTTATAATGCGGCCACAGGCGCGCCAATCGTTAATCTGCAAAGTAGCACTGGGCGGCTGGTGCAAATCACCAAATGTCATACACCCGCCTTCGGGCGTAATCAGTTGCAAATGACCATAGCGTAATTGCGCGAGCAACTTAAGAAATAATCTGGCGGCATTGGGCAGGCTACGGGTATCTGCAAGGGTTAGGGTACGAGTTTGGCTCATGATGAACGCTCCTCTAAATTGCGATCATTGACGAAGCTGGCTTGCACGCTCAGCGGCGTTTGAAAACTGAGATTGGGTTCTGGCGCTAACGGCTGGCGGAAAAAAGGCACTTTCTTGCACCACAACTTGAGCGCCTGCCAGTGAATTTTGCTAAACACACCGATGGTGAGTAGCGGCTGGGCCAACAATGCACGCCACATCGTCGCATCGCTTAAAAGCTGCTTATGCCCACCTATGGCCGTTTTAATCAGCAAACCGGCTTCATCGAAATAATCAATCCCAACAAAGGCGGTGTTCTCCGTGTCACGCAGCCGAAACTGGTAATGTCCAGCCACGGCACAAAATGGTGATACATGCATCAACTTGCGCGCCAGCAAGGGGGTATGCTCGTCAATCACAGCACCAGCATGAGCCACCAACAAATACCGATGCGTATCGCCAAAGGTATTGTTCACTTCTGCCAGTACCGCACGCAAATCCCCTGCAGTATCATGGCAATACCAGAAACTAACCGGGTTAAATACAAAGCCCAGCACGCGGGGAAAAGTTTGCAGCCAGACTTCACCGTCGTGGGGCAGATCATGCTCCCGCAAGACATCCCGTATCCAGTGCAGCAAATCTGAACCATCACGTGGGCCATAATCACGGGTTTGTACGCTGACCAGCCGTCTGCAATCAACGCCAAACCAGCGGCCGCGTAATTCCTTGAGCCGCGCCAGATTAATCCGCACACAAAACACCGGATAAACAAAGTGGTTCATCACGGGCCGCAGGCGGGAATGCATCACCTGACCGCGCAGTAAGTAGGCAGCGGCGGCCATCATGTCACCTGTGCCCATTCCGGCGACAAGCCAAAATCCGCCACTACGCGCAAAGCAGATTTGAGCCCATCTTCATGAAAGCCATAACCCGTCCATGCCCCAGCAAACCAGACCCGATCCACCCCTTGAATGGCAGGCAGCCGTGCTTGCGCATCAATCGCCGCCTGATCAAAGACTGGATGCTCATACTCAAACTGTGCCAGCACCGTCTCAGCCGCAGGTGGGGCAAATGGGTTTAGCGTGACCACTACTGGCGTGACAAACGGTAAATTTTGCAACTGATTTAGCAGATAACTCACGCACACAGGCCGCTCACCCGATACCGCCGCCCCTCCCAAATAATTCCAGGCCGACCAGACTTTGCGTCGTTTTGGCAGTTGCTTGATATCGGTATGCAGCACCGCTGTATTGGCTTGATAGCGTACCGCACTGAGCACGGCACGTTCAGCTTCGCTGGCATCGACGAGCATCGCCAAAGTTTGCGGGGCGTGCGTGGCAAAAACGACAGCATCAAATTGCTCTGCCTGCTGTGCGCTGTACACCATTACGCCATCAGCGGTGCGCTCTACGCGGCTCACTGGCGTATTGAGGCGAACATCACTGAGCGTGGCGGCAATTTTGCGCACATATTCACGCCCACCACCCCGCACGGTTTGCCATTGCGGTCTATCGTTGACTTGCAGTAATGCATGATTAAGGCAAAAACGCAGAAAAGTCGCGGCGGGAAAGTCCAAAATATCATTGGGCGAGCTAGACCAGATTGCTGCGGCCATCGGCAACAAATAGGCATCTCGGAATGCTGCACCGTAAGCGCCCGACTCAAGTAGTTGGCCAAGTGTGGCGCCACTTTGCAAGCAGGCTTCTAGATTAGCGGATGCCGCAGCATTAAAGCGCAAAATATCACGCAGCATGCCGATAAAACGCGTCGAGAGCAGATTACTGCGCTGGGCAAACACAGTATCTAGATTAGTGCCTGCCCACTCAAGCCGACCGTCATCGAGCGAAACACCAAACGACATATCAGTGGCATAACTTCCCACGCCCAACTCAGCCAGCAGAGCAATCAGATTGGGGTAGGTTTTTTCATTGAATACCAGAAACCCAGTATCAACCGCAGCAGTCTGCCCCTCCAGCGTTACTTCGACCGTATTGGTGTGCCCACCAAGATAATTACCCGCCTCAAACAGCACTACCTCATGGGCACGGCTGAGAAAATAGGCGCTCGCTAGCCCGGAAATACCAGAGCCGATCACAGCAATGCGTTGTTTGGCTTTTTGGCTCATATTGACCGTTCATCCATCGTTACGGTGTCAAAACAAATACACTAGTGATAACATTACTACTACTTCAATATAAAAGCTACTACTTAGTAGCAAAACAGACCAATGAGTATACTCAGCAAGCTTAGCTTTAAAGATCAGGCGTTCAAATTACGTGAAAACGCCATTCTCGACGCAACGACAGCCATCTTGCGTGACAAGGGCTTTGATCTAATGACAATGGATGACGTTGCTAGTGCAGTCGGCATTTCCAAGCCTAGCCTATACAAGCACTTTAAATCGAAAGAAGATCTAGTCGGCGAGGCAATGATTCGCCTCATTGATGGAGCGGCAGACTTTCTGGCACAGTTAGACAAAAACCTGCAGCCCATAGAAATCCTAAGTGCGATGCTCGAGTGGGCTCTGCGCGTTAGACTTGAAGGTGGCATGCCATTTCTGCCATCCACCAGTGCGCATGTGCGGGAAATGCTGATGCGCAACTTAAAATATGTCGGCCGTGTGCTCAAGCTGAATCATCAGCTAGAGAAATTAGTCGCTAAAGCGCAAAAAAGTGGTGATCTAGATGCTAGCTTGCCCAGCGATGTAATCTTGTTTAGCTACTATTCTCGTACTTGCGACCCTGCGGTCGAATTTTTGCAGCGATATAGCAAACTGGATAACGAACAAATCATCAAACACATGCTGCAGGTCTGCTTTGCTGGATTAGGGACTAAACAGCCGCATTAAATCTGGATTACATGGCCAGAGTGACTAATTTTACTGTTTCCGCCGAGCAATACAGGTTATAAAGAGTTACCCAGACTTTGCTGTAATGCATCATGCGCCAGAAACTATCGTTTGCTTCTTTATTAGCCATTGTGGCCTGTTTAGTTGCCCTAGATTATGGCTGGCTCAACTTTACGCAAACCATAGATCTACGAGTGGGTGATCTATTACTTGAACAGCACGCCAAAACCCGTAAAGCCAACCCCGATATCGTGATTGTCGATATCGATCAGAAAAGTCTGGAAGATATGAACGAGGTTGCCAGCAAATGGCCTTGGCCTCGTTCTATCCATGCAGAGCTGATCGAACATATCGCAGCACAAAACCCTAGCGCCATCGTCTTTGATGTGATGTTTAACGAACCCGACACTTTTGGCACCGAGTCGGATGCTTTATTCAAACAGGTGGTAGCACAACACTCCAATATTTACTTCGCGCACACTTTACTGCAAGACGGTAACAGCAGCGCACTCAGCGCCTTACCTGCGAGTGTGGGGTTGATCAAGACCCCAAACGCCAAACCTACTGCGCGGGCAATTATGATGCTGCCGTCCGTTCTTGAGCGAGACTCATGGCGAGGTGGGCTGATCAATTTTCAGCAAGATCACGACGGTATTGGGCGCAATTATTTGTTGCATGAAAACATTGATGGCTGGCTAATCCCCTCATTGCCATGGCGACTGGCGCGCGACTTGAAATGGCAACCCATTGAACAGGCCCAAATTCGACTCAATTGGCAGCAGCAGCGCACCCACATCTCTTATTCTGCGGTGTATCTGGATGCCAATACTGAACACCCCAGCCGAGCCCAGAATGAATTTACCAATAAAATTGTCATTATTGGTACCGCAGCACCAGGGCTACAAGATTTGCGCCCTACACCGATCAGTCAAAGCTATCCAGGGGTTGAGATTCTCGCTACGGCAATTGATAACCTTAAATACCAAGACTGGCTGCGCGATACACCGCGCACGCCATTTGCGATTGCTGCGCTACTGTTAGCCTCGCTGCTAGCCTGGGGCTTTCAGAAAGGGCGCAATACACTGCACCTTGCCACATTACTTTTAATTGCAAGTGCTCTATTCGTGAGTGCAGTCTGGTTAGGTCTGAAACAATATTGGTATCTGCCACTAGCCGCACCGATCGCATGGGCGTGGCTGTATTTCTGGCTGGCCGCCTTGCTGTCGTACTTAGCTGAAAAAGCCAGTCGCGAACATGCGATCGCCATGTTTTCGCGTTTTCTGGACGCCAGAGTCGTTGGCGAATTGATCAGCAGCGGTAAGATTGACTTGAGCAAAAAAGCCGAGTCACGCGAGCTTACTGTTTTATTCTCGGACATTCGTGGGTTTACTACGCTATCGGAAAGTCACCCCCCTGAATATATCGTAGAGCTATTAAACCGTTACTTCTCCATGCAGGTGGCTATTATTTTCAAGCATGGCGGCACATTGGATAAATTTATTGGTGATGCAATTATGGCCTTTTGGGGCGCACCAGCACATGATGAACAGCATGCAAATCGTGCAGTGGCAGCAGCACTAGAAATGTCCGCTGCAGTACAGCGCTTTAGGCAGGAATTGCAGGGTTTAAATGCCGAATTTGATGTGGGCATTGGCATTCATACTGGCCCAGCTGTGGTCGGCTTTATCGGCTCAGATTCAAGGCTCGACTATACCGTGATTGGCGATACCGTTAATCTGGCCTCACGGATTGAAGGGCTAACCAAAGGCGTGGCCCGTGTTTTGGTCTCTGAAGCTTGTATGCAAGCGTGCCAACAACACAATACCGTTTACGAATTTATTGCACGCGGCACTCATCAGGTCAAAGGCCGCGAGCAATCTGTCCAATTATTTGAACCGCAGGTGAAATCATGAAAATTGCCCTCTATGCGATGCTCGTTAGCAGCATCGCGCTCGCGGAGCCGGGCACGGTGATCCGCAAAACCGATTTGCGGGACAAGCCATTCCTAGATTCAACGGTAATCGGTAATGTTGCCAGCGACACCCCGGTCGATATCCGCACCCGAAAAGGCGCATGGATGGAGGTCAAACTCAGCACAGGGCAAACCGGTTGGATAAAACTACTCAACGTTCGAACTAGTTCAGGCAGCACCAGCTCGAGCGCGGCACTTTCGAATGTCATTAAAACCGGCTCTTCTGGTAAAACGGTCACAACGGGTGTCAAAGGGCTCTCGGCTGAGCAAATTGAAAATGCGGTACCCAATTTGGCCGAAGTTCAAAAAATGAAAACCTATGCCGCCAGCCCTGGCGACGCACAGCTCAGCGCGCAAAATAATCAATTACGCCGCGTGAGTGTCCCCGAGATAGCCCCCACTAGCGTAAACAGCGCTCCAAATAACCCCAACAATAATCCGATGAGGCGCTAAGCATGAAATCAATTCTTCTCGCCACAATTCTCGGTGTGTCAATCTGCAGCCCAGTACAGGCGCTTGATCTCAACAAGCTGCTTACCGGTGACAACCTCAATAAAAGTTTAAGCATCCTCAGCAATGCTGGCGATGCCTTGTCAACATCGGCCAAAGGTCTGAGTGCCGCGCAAGAGGAATCGCTAGGTCAAAGTGTGATGGCCAATTTATTAGGCGCCGAACCTTTGGTAAATGACGCAAAACTGCAGCGCTATGTCAATCAAGTTGGCTTATGGGTTGCCATGCAATCGAGTCAACCCAATTTGAATTGGCGCTTTGGTGTTATTGATAGCCCGAACATTAATAGTTTTGCGGCTACCGGCGGTTATATTTTAATCACACGCGGCTTATGGGATAGACTGAAAACCGAAGCAGAATTAGCCGCAGTGCTCGGCCATGAAATTACCCACGTAACCCGTAAACACCATGCCAAATCCATTGCCAGCGCCAAAGGACAACAAGCCAGCTCTGACTTAATTGCATTAGTTGTGGATTACAACAACGGCAAATCTGGTGGTAAATCACTCGAAAAATTAGGCAAAGCCGGCTCAGAAGTGTTTATCCGTGGCCTGGATAAAAATGATGAGTATGAAGCAGACATCAACGGCATGGTGTTAGCCGCCCGCGCAGGTTACAACCCATACGCGCTGGTGAGCGTGTTGCAATTACTGGGAAATGTAAGCCCTGCCGATAGCTCGGTGGCATTACTCTTTAGCACCCATCCTTCACCGAAAGATCGACTAGATAATATTGACCGGGTGGTGGGGGATAAGTTGGAGGGTTATGCCGACGGAGCTGAAACCACCAAACGTTTCAATCAGGTAAAGCGCTAAGCCTAGACAGGCATTTTTACTGGGCCGCAACCACTGTTGCGGCCTTATAATTTGTGCATGTGATTTTTAATGGCCAAGCCATTCCATTTACTTGAGGTTTTTATGCAAGACCCAACGCTAATTGAAACCTGCATTGCTCGTCGCCAGCAACTAGCTAGCCAGCTCGCTCCCGGCATTGTGATTATTCCAACAGGCCAGGAAATCATTCGCAATGCCGACACCACCTACCCCTTCCGCTTTGACTCTAGTTTTTATTATCTGACCGGGTTTACCGAGCCAGATGCGGTCTTCGTGCAAATCATCGGTGAGCAAAAAACAGAAAACATCCTGTTTTGCCGCCCTAAAGATGAAGAACGTGAAATCTGGGATGGTTTTCGCTTTGGCCCCGCGGCAGCAGCAAACACCTTTGGCTTTGATGCCGCTTATTCTCTGGAGGAACTCGACAGCAAGATGGTCGAGTTGCTAAAAAACCAGCCACGAATTTATTACCCACTCGCCAAAGAAATGCGCTGGGATCGGCAAATCAATCGTTGGCTAAGCAGTGTGCGCGCCCTTGTACGCACTGGCATTACCGCCCCTAATACCGTGGTTGATATTCGCAGCGAACTTGATGAAATGCGCCTCATCAAAGATCGATTTGAGGCAGGTATATTACGCAAAGCAGGATCAATTAATGCACAGGCACATATACGTGCCATGCAATTTACCCAACCCGGCCAATTCGAATATCAAGTCGAGGCTGAAATTCTGCATGATTACTACCGCCAAGGTAGCCGATTCCCAGCCTACAGCAGCATTGTTGCAGGTGGGGCAAATGCATGCGTGCTACATTACGGCGAAAACAACGGTCAGTTGCGCGATGGCGATTTGTTGCTGATTGATGCTGGTTGCGAAGTCCAAGGTTACGCCAGCGATATTACCCGCACCTTCCCAGTCAATGGCAAGTTCAGTGGTGAGCAAAAAGCGGTGTATGAAATCACGCTCGCCGCCCAGTACGCTGCGCTAGAACAGTGCCGTGCGGGTAGCACCTGGAACGCACCACACGATGCGGCCACACGAGTTCTAGCGCAAGGGATGCTTGATTTGGGTTTACTCAAAGGGTCGTTAACCGAAGTACTGGAAACTGAAAGCTACCGCCAGTTTTATATGCACCGCACGGGTCACTGGATGGGGCTCGATGTGCATGATGTCGGTGCATATAAAGTGGGTGGCCAGTGGCGCGAACTTAAACCTGGCATGGTGATGACAGTCGAGCCTGGGTTCTATATTCGTCCGGCAGCGAATGTGCCCAAGGCGTTTGAGAATATTGGCATTCGCATCGAAGACGATGTCATGATTACCGAGACTGGACACGAAAACCTAACTGCCAGCTGCCCGAAAACCGTTGCTGAGATTGAAGCCACCATGGCTGCAGGCCATTAATTCGCGGGCAAATGCTCGCCTACGCCGAGTGAGGGCGGTAAAATGAGCCTACTGTGTCGTAAAGACACAGCAGGCTCACTGTGCACCGCGCCTCACTGCCCCTACTCCTGCAAACTCCAACCCACTGGAAATGCTTATGCTGATTAAACATTTACCGTCGCACGTTGATATTCTGATTGTAGGCGGAGGGCCAGTTGGGGCTTTACTGGCACAAAAACTCAGTGTAAGCGGTCACGATGTGCTGCTAGCCGAGGCAAAATCGACGGTAGGCAAAGACCCACGTGCCCTAGCGATTTCACAAGCGAGCATCAGCACGTTGACGCAAGTCGGCTTATGGCACGCCAATTTACAAGCCACCCCCATTACCAAAGTCCATGTCTCACAAGCTGGCACCTTCGGGCGCACAGTGTTAGCGGCTGACGATTTAGCATTAGCCCAACTGGGCTGCACGGTGCCATACCAGAGCTTAGCCCAACATGCCCTCGACACCATCAGCACTGGGCAGCCCCCTATTGCGCTAGGATTCAAGGTTACAGGCATTAAACAACTAGCCCGTTTTGCCCAAATCAAACTCATCGACCAAGATGGCAACCCAGCTCAGCTAACTTGCCGCTTAGTGGTGCTTGCCGAGGGCGGCCAATTGATTGCGCAATTGGCTGATATCGAGCAAACCGTTAAATCGTATCAACAGCATGCAGTGCTGGCCCGAGTTACACCTCGCCACCCCCACCAGGGTATTGCTTATGAGCGCTTTGCGGATGATGGCCCGCTGGCATTACTCCCTAATGGTACTGACTACACCCTAGTCTGGACGCAAACACCGGAGCAAGCGGCGGCACGGTTGGCACTGTCAGAGCAAGATTTTATTCAGGAAATTGAACAACGCTTTGCCGATCGAATGACGGGTTTTACTGCAATAAGTGAACGCGCGAGCTGGCCGTTGGCGCTCAAAACGCTCAACTCAGTAGTAGGGAAACGGGTCGTGCTAATTGGCAACGCCGCGCAAACACTGCACCCGGTTGCTGGACAAGGGCTCAACTTAGGCTTACGAGATGCCGACACCTTAGCGCAAGTGCTAACACAAACACCGAAAGCCCAGCTCGGTGAAATCGATAGCCTGCAGCGCTATCGCCAGCTTAGGGCTCGTGATGCCGGTTTAGTCACCGCGTTCACCGATAGCCTCATCAGCATTTTTGACACTTCAGCCCTCCCCATGAAACACGCCCGCAGCGTGGCACTCTTGGCGATTGATCAGGTGGCGTGGCTGCGTAAAGGCTTTGCAAAACGCATGGTGTATGGTGCGCGCTAACGCATGCTCAGGTTAGCACCTCAAATCTAAGCAACACGCCCTTTTCAGGAAATCATTTTGCACACGCTTTACCCGCTGTTTCAAATCATTGCACCGGTGATGATCCTGATTTTTATCGGCTGGGCATACGCCCGCCATCGCCCCGTCGATATGACGGCAGCCAATCGACTCAATATTGAGCTACTTTCCCCTTTACTAGTCTTTAGTGCCATGACTGGCAAAAATGCGGCACTGGGGCAATTCTGGCTGCTGATTGTATTTGCAACACTGGTTATTTTGGGCTCAGGCTTGATTGCATACTGGGTGGCTGGGCGACTAGGCCTGCACAAAATTGCGTTTAGTGCGCCGCAAATGTTCACCAATACCGGCAATATGGGCTTGCCGCTCTGGCTATTTGCTTTTGGCGAAGCGCATTTTCCTGCGGCAATTGCAATTTTCATTCTGACCAATTTATTGCATTTCACACTCGGGATTCGCTTATTTGATCGCAGCGCCCCATTGATCACAGTCTTCAAAACCCCGATGGTATGGGCGCTGATCGCCGGCTTACTGGTGCAATATACCCTCCTTGAGCTGCCATTATGGCTACTCAAACCGATTAAAATGCTTGGCGATATTGCCATCCCTTTGATGCTATTTTCGCTGGGGGTGCGGATGGCGCAATTCAAAGTAACGCGCTGGCATGCGGGCTTAATTGGCGGGCTACTCTGCCCAATCGCGGGCTTGGCACTTGCCTGGCCGTTAGCGCATTTCCTGCCTAGCGCACAAGCCGGCATCTTATTGCTTTTTGGCGCACTGCCACCTGCAGTTCTGAATTATTTATTTGCTGAGCAATATGAGCAGGATCCGGAGCTGGTCGCAGCGCTGGTGGTGGCCGGCACCTTGCTTGCCTTACTATTCATCCCCTTGGCATTGTGGCTGGGGCTTAATACCAGCATAGGGTATTAATTCAAACACAATACCCAACACAATGTACTTAGCTATACCCGCTGCATCATTTGTGCCATTGCCTCGGCAGGCAGTGGTTTAGCATAAAAGTAGCCTTGAATCGTGTCACATCCTGCGGCGTGCAGCGCCTGCATCTGCTCCGCAGTCTCTACTCCCTCGGCAACGACACTGAGGCTTAGTTTTTTCGCCATTGCAATAATCGTTTGTGCGATGGCCATATCGTCATGATCACACGGTAAACCTTCCACGAAAGAGCGATCGATTTTCAAAATATCAAGAGGCAAATACTTAAGCTGCGATAACGAAGAATAGCCCGTGCCAAAATCATCAATCGCCAAGGTCACGCCCATCGCCTTGAGCGCATTCATAATATCCACCGCTTCATTGATCCGCCGCATAATCAGGCTTTCAGTCACCTCAAGCTCCAAGAGATAAGCTGGGAACCCGGTTTCCTGTAATACACTGGCCACTTGTTCAACCAACACCCCGGGCTTAAATTGTCGCACCGATAGATTTACCGCCATCTTTGGCACCAATAAGCCTGCTGCACGCCACTGCTGGGCGGTTCGACAGGCCTCGAGTAATACCCAATGGCCAATCGGGATAATCATGCCGGTTTCTTCTGCAATCGGGATAAATTCAGCTGGGGAAATCCAGCCCATGTCTGGGTGTTGCCAGCGAATCAGGCACTCCATGCCACTCAGCTGTCCCGTTGCCAAATTCATTTGCGGCTGAAACACCAGCTTTAGCTGCTGACGCTCAAGTGCAAATCGCAAGGCTGCCTGCACCGAAAATTGTTGTGTGTTTTGCCGATTCATATCGTGCGAGTAAAAATGGTAGGCATTTTTGCCTAGGTCTTTTGCCCGATACATCGCCAAATCTGCATTACGCATCAATTGTGACGCCACCCCACCGTCATTTGGGTACATACTGATGCCAATTGAGCCGGTAATAAAGAGTTCCTGCCCGTTAATCAGGTAGCTCTCAGCCATCGCTTGCAGCAAACGCTCGGCAACTTGTGAGACCTGTTGCAACTGATGAATATTTTCCAGCACCACAGTAAATTCATCGCCCCCCAAGCGGGCCACCACATCATCGTGCTTTAAATGCTTGCGCAAGCGCTGTGCCACGATGCGGAGCAGTTGGTCTCCAACATCATGACCCAGAGTATCATTGATAGATTTAAAGCGGTCCAAATCAATAAACAGCAGCGCCATACCACGGCGCTTAGTGCTGGAGCGAGTTAGCGCTTTAGCCAGTTCATCATGAAAACCATTGCGATTATATAGGTCTGTTAAGGAGTCATGCAGCGCAAGGTATTGCGCCTTTTGCTCAGCCTGTTTGCGGCTGGTGTAATCAGAAAAAATGCCGACATAGCGGCTTAAGCGCCCCTCGTGATCGTGTACGGCGCTAATTGAAAGCCAAGCCGGGTACAGCTCACCAGTTTTGCGCTTATCAAGCATTTCGCCTTCCCAGTGCCCAGTTTTATCCAACTGCTCCAGCAAGAAGGTCTGATAATGATTTGGGTTACCTGGCCGAGTATCAAAGATACGCGAAGGTCGGCCTAAAGCCTCTTGTTCGCTGTAACCCGTAATGCGGCTAAATGCTGGGTTTACGGCCACCACTCGGTGATCGGCAGCAATCATCATAATGCCTTCCGATGCATGCTGAAATACCTGCCGCGCTAACCTTGCCTCTCCAACCGCCAGCGCATTTTCACGCCGAATACTCGCCAGTAAAACCGCAGTTTGCAAAGCCAGCGCTAGCAAAAATAATTGATGCGCAATTTCGTGCTGCGGCAAAATACCCGCAATGGTTGGACTAGCCAAAATCAGCCACAGCACCAGAGCTGTTACACTATTCCCCACCTGCCCCAAACGCAGAGCCGACCACACCATGAGTGGGAAACACAAATACGTAAGCTGCAAATTTTCCCGGTCAAAATGCGCCAACAACAGCATGGCTCCAGAAGCAGCAATCGAAATCAGAGTCGTTGCCTCGATCAGCCAATTTGCACGTAATTGGGTCCAGTCATTTTGCAGGGCAAAATAACCAGGCACCAAAATCAGTACCCCAACAGCTTCAGTCAGCCACACCAAGCCAACACCGCCCCACCATGCATCATGCGTGGGCAAATATTGCGGAAGCAGCAATGCCAATAAAAAAGCATAGGCGGCAGCAGACAAACCGGCTCCAAACCACAGTAAATCTAGTGCATGTCGAATGCGAAACTCAGCAAAATCGTTTTCTCGACTAATGAAATAAGCACCAATGGCGACACTAGTAAGCCGGATCAGTGGCAAACTAACAACGTGTGCACCCATCCCATGCTGCAAAATTGCCTGCGCGACAACCCCAATAGACAACCAGGGTATAATACGCCAACCTTTATGCAGTAAGGCAGCCAGCGCAATACCGCCACTCAGACTTAAAGATGAGAACACCTGACCAGACGGCAGAAAAGCAAATTCAATGAGGGCGGCGCAGAGATAGGCAAGGAGCCAGATGCTCTTGGTAAATTCCAGTTTCACAATCGCAAGCTGCTTTAGGAGATGCTAATTAACATCCAGCATCTTTCATCGTTTTGGTTTTTTCGTCTATCTATTCTGATAACACTGAGCATTAGAGCCAACAGCTGCTAAAGTAAAAGAATCTGATTGAGAGCTTAGGGTATGAACGACGATTTCCTCGTCTTTGCAAACGAAGATCAACCCAATTCTGAATTGGCGCTACCGCCATGGGCGATTTTAGTGGTTGATGATGACCATGACATTCATCTCAGTACCAGCTTGGTACTCAAGAACACCCAGTTACTGGGGCGCAATATCGAGCTGGTACATGCGTACAGCGCACGCGAAGCTTTTGACTTACTACTAAAACGCCATGACTTTGCGATTATCCTGCTGGATGTCGTGATGGAAAACGATTTTGCAGGCCTGGATTTGGTCGCCAAAATTCGCGGTATTTTGGGCTTAAAGGAAGTACGTATCATTTTACGTACTGGCCAGCCGGGACATGCTCCAGAACCAGGCATCTTCAATTTGCATGACATCAACGATTACCGCTTAAAAACCGAGCTAACCAATAATCGCCTAATTACTGCGCTTTCGGCAGCCTTGCGCAGCTACGAGCAAATTTGCTCAATCTCGGCCAATCGCCGTGGTTTGGAAATGATCGTACACACTGAAGCAGAGCTCATGGAATGCACTCACTTCACTGACTTTGCCGCTGCCATCTTAAAACACGCACCCAAAGTATTTGATCGCGAATGCACTGGCTTTGTTGCCAAGGTCTACCCACACACCCCGACGCATGATGACATCGGCGCCTGCAGCCCTGATTTGCTCGATAGCGTGCTGGAAAAACTAAAACAACGTCCGCAAAGCAGCTCCAATCATCACTTTGACTCCTGCGAAATTTGGCTGCATTTACAAGCGGGCAATGATCAAGCAGTAATTTATTTACAGTTTAAGACGCTACTGACCGAGTTCATCAATTTTGGTCAAATTGCCACGGTATTTGCAGCCAACACCTCAGCGTGTCTGGGGCATCTTTGTCAGCTCGAGCGACTTAACTATCTAGCCTATCATGATGAACTGACCGAATTGGGCAACCGCAGCTGGTTTATTGACCAGCTCGGCGCCGCGCCCCCACCAGAGCGCGGCACTTTTGCTGTCGCCATTTTGGATTTGTGCCGTTTTGCCGATATTAATGACGGCTTGGGCTACGAAGTGGGTAATGCCTTGCTGCGCTCATTTGCCAACCGTTTGCAATCACATTACTCAGACAGCAATACCATGGTTGCTCGCCTTGGCAATGATGTATTTGGGGTGTTTGGCCCAATCACCCAAGTCAACCCAGATTTGCTGTTTCATTTATTCTCAACGCCACTACAAGCGCATCAGCACAGTATTCCGGTGCAAATCGCTATCGGCGTACGCTCCGTCAATGACGAACCACTGAACGGCCTGCAACTGCTCGAACAAGCAAATATCGCGCTCAATTTAGCCAAAATCAAACCCCATCCTCGCTGGGCCAGCTTTAGCCCTGATATGGAAGCCAACACCCGCTGGCGGCACGAAATTATTCGCCAACTGCGCACGGCTTTTCAGGCAAACTTGCTGCAAGTTTGGTACCAACCACAGGTTCACCTGCAGACCAATGAAGTGAGTGGTGTAGAAGCTTTATTACGCTGGCCTGGCGAGGTTGGCTTTATCCAGTCACCGTCCGTGTTTATTCCTTTGGCTGAGTATTCGGGCTTGATTGTTGAGATGGGCGACTGGGTACTAGATGAAGCCTGCCGCGCCTACCAAGAGCTGCAACATTTACCCAATGCACCCAAGCGAGTTGCAGTCAACATTAGCATGCCGCAGTTTCGCACTGGCACGCTGAGCAAAAGTGTTAATCAATCCTTACTCAAATACAAGCTAGCGCCCAATGTGCTCGAATTGGAAATCACCGAAAGCATCGCGATGGATGAGCCCGAAATTGTCCGCAGTTGCTTATCGGCCTTGCGAACCATTGGGGTCGATATTTCGATTGATGATTTCGGCACGGGTTACTCATCTTTAGGGCAGTTGCATGCCTTGCCCATTGATAGCCTGAAAATCGACAAAAGCTTTGTTGATGATATTGATGAGGAAAAGTCAGGCTTGTACGTAGAGTTGATTATCGGACTGGCGCAACGCCTAGGGTTATCCACTGTCGCGGAAGGTGTTGAGACTAAAACTCAGGCACATCGACTAAAAGAATTAGGCTGTACTATTGCGCAAGGCTATTACTACGCCAAACCGATGCCGCTCCATGAACTCAAACGCTGGCTAGAAGCCAGAGCAAATGCAATTTAGCCGAATGGATAAAAAATAAAGCCGGATAAATCCGGCTTTATTTTTAAAATCTCACCCCACTAGCATCAATGCTTTTCACCCGGCGCAACGCCTTTCGAACCCATCGCCTCTACTCGTACTTTAACTTCCACTACCCCTGCCTTCGCAAAGGTTAATTTAAGCGGGATTTTTTCGCCCTCTTTGAGCGCTTGCTTCAGATTGATCAGCATAATATGCAAACCACCGGGAGCGAGCTTTAATTCGCCTTTGGCTGGCACCACAATAGATGGAACCTGACGCATTTTCATCACGCCATCCACCATTTCCATCTGATGCAGCTCAGTCGCTTCAGCGACCTCACTCTCAGCCTTCAACAGGGTATCACCCTCAGTACCCAAATTATTAACCGATAAAAACACGCCGCCCATTTTCGCAGCAGGTGCCGTCGCCCGCGTCCACGGGTGAGCAATTTTTAGTTCACCTACCTGATAATCATGCGCCATCGCAGTACTCATGGCCAACATCAATGCTAAACCTAATTTCATTCCAGCTTTCATCGCTACCTCAAATACAATGCTTTGTCATAATGTGCGTCTAGCCGGTGCAGTTTTCAAGCACACTAGAGCACATTCAGCCAATTAATTCATCGTCTGCGCTGGCACAGCAGCAAGACTTGCGATCAACAACTCCCAAAACTGCGCGACGGAGCTGATTTGCACGCGCTCATCTGGGGAATGCGCGCCTCGAATAGTCGGCCCAAACGACACCATTTCCAAATTAGGGTAAGCACGACCAATTAAGCCACACTCAAGGCCTGCATGAATCACTTTAACCGCCACCTCTTCGCCATGCAGCTGGCGATATACCTGTTGCAGCAGCTTAAGCGCGCCGGAGCTGGGATTGGGCGCCCAACCAGGATATGCACCCGAAGCCTCAAAGCTTAGCCGGGCCAAGCGAGCAATCGACTCAATCATGGTTTGCAGTTCAGCCAACCCCGTGTCGGTGAGTGAGCGCAGCATCAGCACCGCCTCGAAACGACGATCATCGATCCGAACTACGCCGAGGTTATTCGAGGTCTCAACGACGCCAGTAATTTGCTGACTCCAGCGCCGCACCCCATGCGGCAAAGCCAGCAGCAAATCAATGACCATCCGGGTATCAGTCACTGTGAGCGTGGGTTTATCGCCCAATTCAACTGATTTACATGCCACCACTAAGCTAGGCTCAACTTCGGCCAACTCGTGCTGCAGTTGCTGTTGATACTGCAATACAAATCGATCAAACTGTGCGGCATCACAGGCAGGAATGGCCAATAAAGCAAATGCCTCACGCGGCAAAGCATTACGCAATGTGCCGCCACGCAACTGAATTAACCGGGCATCAAACTGGGGTATTGCACCACAAACCAGTCTAGCCAAGAGCTTGATAGCATTACCCCGCTCCAAATGAATATCCACCCCGGAATGCCCGCCTTTTAATCCAGTTAAGGCCACTTCCCGTACTACAAAACCTGCGGGCATTGCTTCGCTATGCAAAGAGCGCTTTAGCGTCACATCAACCCCGCCCGCACAGCCAACATAAACCTCACCCCAGTCCTCGGTATCCAAATTGAGCAAATACTGGCCTTGCAGCAAGTCGCCTTGCAAACCTTGTGCGCCGGTCATGCCGGCCTCTTCGTCGATTGTCAGTAACACTTCCAAGGGGCCATGCGCGATATCCTGGCTGCCAAGTACCGCCAAAGCGGCAGCCACGCCAATGCCATTATCCGCCCCCAAGGTTGTGCCTTCTGCACGCACCCAGTCTCCATCAATTTGCGTTCGAATCGGGTCAGTTAGGAAGTCATGCTGGGTAGTTTCGTTTTTTTGCGCCACCATATCTAAATGTGCCTGCAAAACCACACCCAGCCGATTTCCCATCCCTGCCGTGGCGGGTTTACGAATAATCAGATTTCCAACTGTATCGAGCTGAGTCGCCAAACCTTGTGCCTGCGCCCATGCTTGCAAATGGTTCCGCAAGGCAGTTTCGTGTTTTGATGGGCGTGGAAATTGGCAAATTTGGGCAAAATGCTGCCACAACGGGCTAGGTGTAAGCTGTTCAATCGACATGAAAGGGCTCGTTATCGTAGTTATACAACGTAATAATAAAACTCAAGTACAGCATAACACTACGGTGCAATTACTCACACTAGGAGATGCACTGATGCGATTTATCCTGTAAAACCTTGGGTTAGAACAAATCTCGCGCAACAAATAGCGCTTACGATATATCCAACCTTCATCACAGAGCCGAGCGTCATTATGACCAAAAATCCTCCCGCACTGGCCAGCAACCCTTACTACGAAGGGGTGCCTGAATATATGACCGAGGTCTATGATTGGGCCTATGTTGACCCTAACTGGGTCAAAGCCTTGGACCGCAACATTGTGGTTAAGGTGCTGCTATTTTTGAATGACCAACGTTTGATGCGGCGTTATCTGGCACAAATCGAACCCGGTCAGCGCGTGTGGCAATTAGCCCATGTTTACGGTGATTTGGTACAGCGTGCCGCAGAAAAAGTGGGGCCACATGGCGAATTTCACCTCACCGATGTGACACCTATTCAGATTGAACATGGCAGCAAGAAACTTAAAAACATGCCATGGGCTAAAGTCATTCGTTCGGATGCGGCTGAATTCGCTGGCGAGGGAAGCTATGACGTGATTTGTAGCTTCTTTCTATTGCATGAAGTACCTGATGATAAAAAGCGTGAAATCGTCGATCACATGCTGGCCAAAGTGCCCGTAGGCGGCAAGGCGGTATTTGTCGACTACCACAACCCACGTCGCTGGCAGCCGATTCGCTACATTCTCAAACTGGTCAACCACTATCTTGAGCCGTTCGCCAACGCCTTGTGGGAAAACGAAATTAGCTCATACGCCAGCCATGCAGATCAGTTCAACTGGAAAAAAGAAACTATCTTTGCTGGGGTATATCAATCGGTAGTAGTTACCAGAAAAGCTTAATGGCAATACCCCCCAATAAAAAACGACGCAACTGCGTCGTTTTTTATTGGGCAACGATCACATTAATGATCATCTTCCAGTACATCATCAACAGCGGTGTGGGGTATCACCTTCACCATCACAATGCGCGGGCCATTCATTTTTTTCACCACCACATCAAAGCCTGCAAACTCGATCCGCTCACCCTCGCTTGGTAAATTACCAAGCTTCCACTGCACGAGCCCGCCAACAGTTTCTGCTTCTGGGTGATCAATATCCATCCCAAGCGCACGGCCCAAGGAAAATAGCGGCAAACTGCCTTTGCCGAGCAAGGCTCCATCATCCTGCTGCATCCAATCATTACGACTCTGACGAAACTCATCACGAATTTCACCAACCAGCGCAGCCAATAAATTATCTAGCGTTAAAAAGCCCACCGGCGGTTCGTCACCATAAGCGGCTATCGCGAAATGCGGAGCTCCCGCGCGAAAGCGGCGAAACAGCTCCATAACCGGTGTATCAGGGCTAACCTCCTCAACCGGGCGCACAAATTGCGCCAAGTCTGTTAGCTGAGCATCGCGCAATTCGGCCAGAAATAGATTTTTGAGATGAATAACCCCAAGTACCTGCCCTTCACTATCGACATATGGATAGCGACTAAACCTTTGCTCAGCTATCGTTTGCAGGTTTTCATCGAGTGAGCGATCGGTGTGCAATACCGCAGCTTCGTGAAAGGGCCGCATCAAATCAGCCACCTTGAGTTTGCTAAAGTCTAGCGATTGCGCGACCACATTCCATTCTTGCGGGTTTAGCTCTTCACTATCTTGATTGGCTCGCAAAATCAATTTCAATTCGTCATACGAATAATGACTATCGTGACCACCATGGCCGTCGAGCCCTGCCAATTTAAGTACCAAATTAGCGCTGCGATTAAGCAGCCAAATCGCCGGATACATCAGCCAGTAGAAGAAATACAATGGTGTTGCCGTCCAGAGCGCGATACTTTCTGGCCGCCGGATTGCCATTGATTTCGGTGCCAATTCCCCAACCACAATGTGCAGAAAGGAAATCAAGGTAAAGGCAAACATGAAGGAAATACTATGAATCAACGCTTGCGACTGCACGCCAATCAGCGACAAGATCGGCTCAAGCAAATTGGCAAACGCCGGCTCGCCAATCCAGCCCAAACCCAATGATGCCAGCGTAATACCCAGCTGGCAGGCTGATAAATAGGCATCAAGCTGGCCATGCACCTTGACCAAGATCTGGCCACGCCACCCCGATTTAGCAATACTTTGTACCCGAGTCTGGCGCAATTTGACCAAACCAAACTCAGCGGCGACGAAAAAACCATTCAATGCCACTAAAAACAACGCGATTAGCGTTAATAAAATATTATCCATAATGCGGGCAAACGCCCGTCCAGAACCAAGACCTACTTATTTTAGCGTTTTCACCGTCATTGCGCGAATTGAACCCACTTCCACGGTAAAATTGGCGGCGTACATGCATGAGTAACCCTTGATCATGAAAAAACCTGCAACGCCGCGCTCTGCTACCCGCCGAACATCAGCTCGCGCAGGCACCACACCAAGCTTGGCAAAAAATCGTCGTAGCGCCCCACCGGCTTCAGGCGTAAGTTTGGCGCGGGCCTTATCCAAACTCGGCCATTGCTCGCGCACCGAGGGCGAACGACTCGTCATCGCTGGCGCGGTAACGATTAACGGCAAAATCTGCCTAGACCCCGAGCGCAGAATTCAGCTGGAGAAAGATACACTTAGTGTTCACGGGCATGCCGTAACTGTGCCCAAATTCATTTATTTGATGCTAAATAAGCCACGTGGTTTGATTACCAGCGCCAGTGATGACCAAGGTCGCGAGACAGTATTTAGCTGCTTTGGCGAAACCCCATTACCCCATCTGGGGCCGGTGGGAAGGCTGGATAAAGCCAGCGAAGGGCTTTTGCTATTTAGTAATGATACGCGCTGGGCAGCGCGACTGACTGATCCAAAAACACATCTAGATAAAATTTATCATGTCCAGATTGACCAGCTAGCCGATCCTGAGTTACTTGCATCAATGCAGCGAGGGGTGATCGTGGAGGATGGTAGTCGTTTGGCAGCCAAGCAGGTGCGTCTGCTGCGTTCTGGCGACAAAAATGCCTGGCTAGAGGTGACATTAGATGAAGGCAAAAACCGACAAATTCGCCGCCTACTCGAAGCGCACAATATCAACACCCTACGGTTGATTCGAGTCGCGATAGGCCGCTTAGCACTCGGAGAGCTCGCTAAAGGACAGTGGCGTGAGCTCAGCACAGAGGAACTCAACCTGCTAAACTAAGGAATGGGTATAGACCGATATACTTTATTTTAAATAGGCTTGACGGGTATACCCCAATCAAAACTGCGGCCGATCTACTGCATACTCCACCAAGGTTTCTAGCGATATTAAATCCAAAATCTCTTCATGGGTTGAGGCTAGAACAATTTGTGGCGCAACCCCCATTTGCAGCGCCTCTATCCATCGCCGCGCGCACAAACACCAGCGATCCCCTGCTTGCAAACCTGCAAAACCCCATTCCGGCCTTGAGGTAATAAGATCATTGCCTGCTTGCAGCGAAAAGCGTAAGAACTGCTCGTTCATGATCGCACAGACAATGTGCATGCCCGCATCAGAGTCATCATGCTGGCAACAGCCATCACGAAAAAACCCTGTTAATGGTTCAAAACTGCATGGTTGGAGCGGTTGCCCCAGTACATTCAACATTGGAAGAATCTCCAGAACTCAATTGCATGCCGTCATATCCCACGACCATGCCTGCAGGCAAACGCAAACTTAGCGCATGATATTCCAACTCGTGGGTCATGTGGATCATCACAGTTTGTTTGGCCCCAATCCGCTGTGCCAACTCAATGGCCTGCGTAACAGATAAATGGGTCGGGTGCGGCTTTTCACGCAAACAGTCTAATAACAATAGATCCAATTCTTGTAGTAGCGCCAAAGAACTTTCAGCAAGGTCAGAAACATCAGTGAGGTAGGCCACTCGCCCTACCCGCCAACCCAAAATAGGCCATTTTCCATGCATAACCGGAATTGGCTCGATAGTTACCCCCTCAAACTCAAACGGCTCATCCTCAACTTCATACAAATCTAGGACAGGTTTATCCCAAAAATCGGAAGGTTTGAGGAGCGTGTAGGGAAAGCGTTCACGAATATGCGATAACATTAAACGATTGCCAAACGTTGGTATCGCCGCCTTTTGCAACCAACAAAATGCCCGCAAATCATCGATACCATTGAGATGATCGGCATGCGGGTGAGTATAAAGCACCGCATCAACGTGCAAGATCTGTTCACGCAAAGCCTGCTGACGTAAATCTGGGCCAGTATCAATTAATAGCGTTTTGCCGCCAGCACGAATAATGGCAGAGGCACGGGTACGAGTATTACGCGCATCTTTAGAACTGCAGCTTGGACATTGGCAACCCAAAGCTGGGGTGCCGCCACTTGAACCAACGCCCAACAGCAATACTTCCACATCACCTTGCCAGCGTGCCTTTATCATGGTTTTGCTCTATGAAATAGCCGAAAGAAATTCTCAGTGCTGGCTGCAGCAATATCCTGCAACGGTAGCCCTTTCAATTGAGCAATATGCTCGGCAACATGCCGCACCCAAGCAGGTTGATTTTGTTTGCCACGGTGTGGCATTGGCGCCAAATAAGGGGAATCCGTTTCGATCAGCAAACGCTCAAGCGGCAGTTTGCGCGCCACTTCTTTGAGCTCCTCAGCCTTTTTAAAGGTCACGATACCGGATAAGGAAATATAGAAACCCAAATCCATGGCTTGCTGCGCAACATCCCAGCTTTCGGTAAAACAATGCATTACCCCACCAACCTCGTCGGCACCTTCTTCGCGCATGATCCTTAAGGTATCTTCGGATGCCGCACGAGTGTGAATAATGAGTGGTAACCCAGTTTGACGAGCGGCACGAATATGCGTGCGAAACCGGTCACGCTGCCATTCCAGATCACCGGTTAGTCGGAAATAATCCAAACCAGTTTCACCAATTGCCACCACTTTGGGCGCCTGAGCCAAAACACACAACTGTGCCACAGTGGGCTCTTCGGTATCCTCATAATCAGGATGCACGCCAACTGACGCATATATTTGAGGATAGGTAGCTGCCAATTCCAATACACTCGGCAATTCTGGCAAATTAACCGCCACACAGAGCGCATGACTGACATCATGGGCATGCATGCGTTGCAATATGCCATCGATATCCTGCACTAAATCGGGAAAATTGATATGGCAATGCGAATCAATAAACTTCATAAATCAAATCCAAAATAAAAAAGCCGCACCAGCCGGTGCGGCTATCTAGCTGATGATACGCGAAAAGATAATTTGCCGTCGATGCCAAGTTACATGGTATGGGTGGTTCGACCAGATTGGAGATAGCCGCCTAGCAAATTCTCAATTTTGACCTTCGCCTGATTACCAGCCTCATTACCTGAGAATTGCACGCCAATACCCTGCTGATGATTATTTTGCGCGCCAGGTGGGGTAATCCACACCACATTGCCCGATACCGCAATTTTGGCCGGGTCATCAAGTAGCGACAGGAGCATGAAAACCTCATCTCCGAGGTTATAACCCTTATTGGTTGGAATAAAGATCCCGCCACCTTTGATAAACGGCATATAAGACGCATACAAAGCCGCCTTCTCTTTGATATTTAGCGAAAGCACCCCTGGGCGGGATGTTGGTACGCGAAGAGAGTCTTCACTCATAGCAATTAACCTCGGCGATCTTGACCACGCAAAGCATCAAGATATCCAAATAATAAGCCTTCCAACACTAAGCGTTGGTTTAAAGGATGATGAGCCAAACGCTGCGCTTCATTCAACTCTGTCATGATGTTCAATAGCAAATGTGCGCGTGGGGCAACTCGCGCTAATGCATCACGCCAATCAGGATAATAGCGAATAACACCTATCATTCCCAAGCTGATTACGTCATATACCCATTTTTGCAACCAATCAATAATTAACGCAGTATCTAGCTTTGCTTTTTCAAGCTCAGCGGCTGCCTGTAAAACATTCAAGGTTGCAGGCTCGGCTAGTTTTTCCAAAAAAGCAGTCCGCAGCGATAGCCATTCTGCCGCAGCGTCATCTGCAGCAGCTAGTGGCGCTCCTCCTGCATGCGCAAGATGCAGTGCTGGATTAACTATGGATTGCTCAGATAGCCATTTCATTGCCACTTTTGCATCTGGTGTACTGAGAGGAAATACGCGACAGCGACTGCGTATAGTTGGCAACAGGCGGCGCCAATGATCAGACACCAAGATGAAAACCGCCCCAGCCGGTGGTTCTTCCAGCGTTTTCAAAAATGCATTCGCTGCTGATGTATTCATGGCTTCGGCAGGAGCTACAATTGTTATTCGCTTGCCACCGCGATGTGCGCTGAGATTAACAAAGTCAGTTAGCTCACGAACGTCTTCAACACCAATAACCTGCGATTTTTTCTTGTTCTTCTTTGATCCTTCCGCTTCATCAGCAGCGTCATCCGCCTCAGCCGGTTGGAGCAGACGAAAGTCAGGATGATTCCCTGCACTAAACCAGCGACAGGCATCGCATATGCCACAGGGGTGCTCTGACTTATTAGCATCTTCACACAGTAAAAACTGCGCAAGATGCAAGGCCAAAGCGCGCTTACCGATACCAGTGGCGCCCGTTAACAGCAGCGCATGTGGCAATCTTTCATGCTCACGAATCAATTCCTGCCACGGACTTTCGAGCCATGGATAACGCAATACGCTCATGCGATAAACTCGGCGATGATTTGCTCTAACTCAGTTTGAATCGCAGCTAATGGACGATTGGCATCGATAATACGAATGCGTTGAGGGTATTGATTGGCGCGCTCTAAATAGGCATTGCGCACGCGGATATGAAATTCAAGTTGTTCCATCTCGAAACGATCTAGTTCGCGCGTTGCCGCCATACGCGCTTGACCGATTTCAACTGGCACATCAAAAATGAGTGTCAAGTCAGGCTCAACAAAATGAGCATCACGCAACTGCACCCATCGCTCTAATTGCTGAAATCGTTCGAAATCCAGCCCACGACCACCACACTGGTAAGCGTAGGTTGCATCGGTAAACCGATCACACAACACCCACTCTCCACGCCGCAAGGCAGGCAAAATCAGTTGCTGAAGGTGCTCATTCCGAGCAGCAAACATCAATAGCGCTTCAGTTTCTAGATGCATATCTTCGGAGAGCAACAACTGGCGTAACTTTTCCCCCAAGGGCGTACCGCCTGGCTCTCTGCTTTGCAAAAGCGGAATTTGACACGATTTTAAATGCGCAACTAACCATGCCAGATGAGTACTCTTTCCAGCCCCATCAATTCCTTCAACCGAAATAAATCGACCTGACAACATTTAGAAATTTATCGCCTTATATCCAATCAGGCATTGTCTCACAAGCATACATAATTGAGGCATTTTCAAAACTAAGTTTCATCCCGAATGACCAACAAAAAAAGCGGTATGTAATCGGACAACTCAGCGCAATTGGCCCTTAACCATATACCCACGCAAAAACCACAAAGCAAAAAGCCCAGCTATTTCTAGCTGGGCTTTCTACTTACTTAGGGTAGTCTGGCAATGTCCTACTTTCACACGGGCAATCCGCACTATCATCGGCGCTGAGGCGTTTCACTGTCCTGTTCGGGATGGGAAGGAGTGGGACCACCTCGCTATGGTCACCAGACAAAACTGGGTGAGTTAGCTGTACTTGATGCACAACCACTCGAAATCAATAGAAGAAGTAATCTTGTTTCTCTTCACCAAACAATTTCTTTGGGTCAACTGTATCACGTCATATCAACGCGTCTCAGGTTATAGGATCAAGCCTCACGGGCAATTAGTATCGGTTAGCTTAACGCATTACTGCGCTTCCACACCCGACCTATCAACGTCCTGGTCTCGAACGATCCTTTAGAGGTCTTATAGACCTAGGGAAGTCTCATCTTGAGGCTAGTTTCGCGCTTAGATGCTTTCAGCGCTTATCTATTCCCGACTTAGCTACCCGGCAATGCCACTGGCGTGACAACCGGTACACCAGAGGTCAGTCCACTCCGGTCCTCTCGTACTAGGAGCAGCCCCCCTCAAACTTCCAACGCCCACTGCAGATAGGGACCAAACTGTCTCACGACGTTTTGAACCCAGCTCACGTACCACTTTAAATGGCGAACAGCCATACCCTTGGGACCGGCTACAGCCCCAGGATGTGATGAGCCGACATCGAGGTGCCAAACTCCGCCGTCGATGTGAACTCTTGGGCGGAATCAGCCTGTTATCCCCGGAGTACCTTTTATCCGTTGAGCGATGGCCCTTCCATTCAGAACCACCGGATCACTATGTCCTGCTTTCGCACCTGCTCGACTTGTCGGTCTCGCAGTTAAGCCGCCTTTTGCCATTACACTATCAGTACGATGTCCGACCGTACCTAGGCGACCTTCGAGCTCCTCCGTTACAATTTGGGAGGAGACCGCCCCAGTCAAACTGCCTACCATGCACGGTCCCCGATCCAGATAATGGACCTAGGTTAGAACCTCAAAGGGGTCAGGGTGGTATTTCAAGGACGGCTCCACAGAAACTGGCGTTCCTGCTTCAAAGCCTCCCACCTATCCTACACAAACCACTTCAAAGTCCAATGCAAAGCTACAGTAAAGGTTCACGGGGTCTTTCCGTCTAGCAGCGGGGAGATTGCATCTTCACAAACACTTCAACTTCGCTGAGTCTCGGGAGGAGACAGTAGGGCCATCGTTACGCCATTCGTGCGGGTCGGAACTTACCCGACAAGGAATTTCGCTACCTTAGGACCGTTATAGTTACGGCCGCCGTTTACTGGGACTTCAATCAAGAGCTTGCACCCCATCATTTAATCTTCCAGCACCGGGCAGGCGTCACACCGTATACATCCACTTTCGTGTTAGCACAGTGCTGTGTTTTTGATAAACAGTCGCAGCCCTCATTTCTCTGCGGCCTCATTGGGCTCCGGTTGTACACCTTCACCTACTAGAGGCACACCTTCTCCCGAAGTTACGGTGTCAATTTGCCGAGTTCCTTCTCCCGAGTTCTCTCAAGCACCTTAGAATACTCTTCCTACCCACCTGTGTCGGTTTGCGGTACGGTTCGATATTAGCTGAAGCTTAGTGGCTTTTCTTGGAAGCAGGGTATCGCTCACTTCGTCTACAAGTAGACTCGTCATCATGCCTCAGTGTTAAAGTAGCCCGGATTTGCCTAAGCTACACACCTACACACTTAAACCAACTCTTCCAACCGTTGGCTGAGGTAACCTTCTCCGTCCCCACATCGCACTAATACCAAGTACAGGAATATTAACCTGTTTCCCATCGACTACGCATTTCTGCCTCGCCTTAGGGGCCGACTCACCCTGCGCCGATGAACGTTGCGCAGGAAACCTTGGGTTTTCGGTGAGGGGGCTTTTCACCCCCTTTATCGCTACTCATGTCAGCATTCGCACTTCTGATACCTCCAGCATCCTTCTCAAGACACCTTCACAGGCTTACAGAACGCTCCTCTACCATATGTACATCGTACATATCCGCGTCTTCGGTTATCAATTTGAGCCCCGTTACATCTTCCGCGCAGGACGACTCGACCAGTGAGCTATTACGCTTTCTTTAAATGATGGCTGCTTCTAAGCCAACATCCTGGCTGTCTATGCCTTCCCACCTCGTTTTCCACTTAATTGATCATTTGGGACCTTAGACGGCGGTCTGGGTTGTTTCCCTCTTGTCCCAGGACGTTAGCACCCCAGGACTGTCTCCCATGCTCGCACTTGACGGTATTCAGAGTTTGCCATGGTTTGGTAAGTCGCGATGACCCCCTAGCCATAACAGTGCTTTACCCCCGTCAGTGATACATGAGGCACTACCTAAATAGTTTTCGAGGAGAACCAGCTATTTCCAAGTTTGTTTAGCCTTTCACCCCTATCCACAGCTCATCCCCTAACTTTGCAACGTTAGTGGGTTCGGACCTCCAGTGCGTGTTACCGCACCTTCATCCTGGCCATGGATAGATCACTTGGTTTCGGGTCTACGCCCAGCAACTGTGCGCCCTATTCGGACTCGGTTTCCCTACGCCTCCCCTATTTGGTTAAGCTTGCTACTGAACGTAAGTCGCTGACCCATTATACAAAAGGTACGCAGTCACGGAACAAGTCCGCTCCCACTGTTTGTATGCATCCGGTTTCAGGTTCTATTTCACTCCCCTCCCGGGGTTCTTTTCGCCTTTCCCTCACGGTACTGGTTCACTATCGGTCGATGATGAGTATTTAGCCTTGGAGGATGGTCCCCCCATCTTCAAACAGGATTTCTCGTGTCCCGCCCTACTTCTCGTACGCTTAGTACCACAATTGTGCTTTCATATACGGGGCTATCACCCACTATGGCCGGACTTTCCATTCCGTTCTATTAACACGACTGCTATCACGTACAGGCTCTTCCCATTTCGCTCGCCACTACTTTGGGAATCTCGGTTGATTTCTTTTCCTGCGGTTACTTAGATGTTTCAGTTCACCGCGTTCGCTTCACATGACCTATGTATTCAGTCAAGGATGACCCAAAAGGGCCGGGTTTCCCCATTCGGAAATCGTGGGATCAAAGCACTTTGCCAGCTCCCCCACGCTTATCGCAGGCTATCACGTCCTTCGTCGCCTATCATCGCCAAGGCATCCACCAGATGCACTTATTCGCTTGATCCTATAACCTCAAACACGTTTTACCGTGATCTCGGTTTAGAGTATCGGTATTTACGACTTGTTGAATAGTTTCTCAGGCTATTCAACGGCTAGTCTTTCGACTAGCAGATACAATCAACCCAATTTTTTTACTGTTCACATCAGTTTTACCTGATGCTCACATTGTTTAATTAGGAGATATTACTTCTTCTATTTTGTTAAAGAACGATACAGATGTCTTGCGACATTCCGATTTAAGAAACCAGAACAAAATCAATTACCCGAATCAAACGATTCGTCAATTGACTGAATTCTGAACTCTTGTGATTGGTGGAGGATGACGGGATCGAACCGACGACCCCCTGCTTGCAAAGCAGGTGCTCTCCCAACTGAGCTAATCCCCCAATCTGGCATTACTAAGCTGTTTCCACTTACAGGTAAGTGGTGGGTCAAGCTGGAATCGAACCAGCGACCCCCGCCTTATCAAGACGGTGCTCTAACCGACTGAGCTACTGACCCAGCTTTCCAACCGAGTAGTGTTCAAGTTCCCTTGAGCACTGTCTCTGTATCTTCAAAATCTACAGCCGATGAGTGTGAGTACTTGACCCGCAGGTCTTTCTCTTGAAAGGAGGTGATCCAGCCGCAGGTTCCCCTACGGCTACCTTGTTACGACTTCACCCCAGTCATGAATCCCACCGTGGTAAGCGGCCTCCTTGCGGTTAGCCTACCTACTTCTGGTGAAACCCACTCCCATGGTGTGACGGGCGGTGTGTACAAGGCCCGGGAACGTATTCACCGCGACATGCTGATCCGCGATTACTAGCGATTCCGACTTCATGCACTCGAGTTGCAGAGTGCAATCCGGACTACGATCGGTTTTGTGAGATTGGCACCCCCTCGCGGGTTAGCGACCCTCTGTACCGACCATTGTATGACGTGTGAAGCCCTGGTCATAAGGGCCATGAGGACTTGACGTCATCCCCACCTTCCTCCGGTTTGTCACCGGCAGTCCCACTAAAGTGCTCAACTAAATGGTAGCAACTAGTGGCAAGGGTTGCGCTCGTTGCGGGACTTAACCCAACATCTCACGACACGAGCTGACGACAGCCATGCAGCACCTGTGTTACGGTTCCCGAAGGCACTCCTCTATCTCTAAAGGATTCCGCACATGTCAAGACCAGGTAAGGTTTTTCGCGTTGCATCGAATTAATCCACATCATCCACCGCTTGTGCGGGCCCCCGTCAATTCCTTTGAGTTTTAGTCTTGCGACCGTACTCCCCAGGCGGTCAACTTCACGCGTTAGCTGCGTTACTAAGCTCCGAAAAGCCCAACAACTAGTTGACATCGTTTAGGGCGTGGACTACCAGGGTATCTAATCCTGTTTGCTCCCCACGCTTTCGTGCATGAGTGTCAGTATCAGCCCAGGGGGTTGCCTTCGCCATCGGTGTTCCTCCACATCTCTACGCATTTCACTGCTACACGTGGAATTCCACCCCCCTCTGCCGTACTCTAGTTAGCCAGTTCACAATGCAATTCCCAAGTTGAGCTCGGGGATTTCACATCGTGCTTAACAAACCACCTGCGCACGCTTTACGCCCAGTAATTCCGATTAACGCTTGGACCCTACGTATTACCGCGGCTGCTGGCACGTAGTTAGCCGGTCCTTATTCTTCAGGTACTCTCAAGAGCGATGGATATTAGCCACCACCTTTTGCTCCCTGACAAAAGCGCTTTACAACCCGAAGGCCTTCTTCACGCACGCGGCATTGCTGGATCAGGCTTGCGCCCATTGTCCAAGATTCCCCACTGCTGCCTCCCGTAGGAGTCTGGACCGTGTCTCAGTTCCAGTGTGGCGGATCGTCCTCTAAGACCCGCTACTGATCGTCGCCTTGGTGAGCCTTTACCTCACCAACTAGCTAATCAGCCATCGGCCGCTCCAATAACAAGAGGTCTTGCGATCCCCCTCTTTCCCCCGTAGGGCGTATGCGGTATTAGCTATCCTTTCGGATAGTTATCCCCCATTACTGGGTACGTTCCGATGTATTACTCACCCGTTCGCCACTCGCCACCAGACCGAAGTCCGTGCTGCCGTTCGACTTGCATGTGTAAAGCATGCCGCCAGCGTTCAATCTGAGCCAGGATCAAACTCTTTCGTTTAATCGCTATGCTATTTTTACTACTTGGCTTGTACTTCAATACTCAAAGAAAGAAACGAGAAAAACTTAAAAAGTTCGTCTTGTTTATTTCCTATCATCTGAGTGCAAGCACTTGTTTCGACTTACGAATCAAGCACTCACACTCATCGGCTGTATATTGTTAAAGATCGTTGCTGGCATCGCTTCGTTTCGTTGCGTCATCAGCAGAGAGGCCGAACTATACCCACCAGCCTGAAACACGTCAACACCTATCGACGATTAAATTATCATTTTGTCGATAAGTGGCTGTTTTTACTTGACTCATTAACCTGCGCATTACCCATACTTGCAGAATCGCCCCCCCACCCCAAGATAAACAACCATGAATAACAAAAGGCTCAAACTTCAATTTTGAGCAAAACTGGAGTACACCCATGCCCAAAGTGCTTATGTATAGTACTGGCTACTGCCCTTATTGCGATCGCGCAGAGCGATTACTAACCCAGCGTGGCGTAAGCAATCTGGAAAAAATCCGCGTCGACCTAGACCCTGCCCAGCGCGAAATCATGATGGAGCGCACTCAGCGCCGCACTGTGCCGCAAATTTATATTGATGATTATCATGTAGGGGGTTTCGACGACTTGGCAGCATTAGATCATGCTGGCAAATTAGTACCATTACTAAATGGGCAGTAAACCATTGTAGTGATCTATTACTCATCCACTGCACCAGCATGGTCATCCGATGCCATTTTATGCGATGATTTGCGCGCGGTGGTTCATGTAGCCAAAGCAATACCTGTATAAACTAACCGACTCACAAGGGATGGACCATGAGCGAAGAAAACCAAGTAGCACAAGAAGAACAAGCACAACCGGTTTTTGCAGTACAAAAACTTTACGTTACCGATATCTCGCTTGAGTCCCCAAATGCACCTAACTCATTCATGGAGCAAGGCGAGCCAGAATTTAATATCCAGTTCCGCAACCAAGCTCGCAGCTTTGACAATGGTTTTTTTGAAGCCAGCCTGACCGTCACTGCGACGGCCAAAGTTGAAGACCGCACTGTATTCTTGGTTGAAGTCACTCAAGCTGGCCTATTCCAGATTGAAAACGTACCAGAAACTGAACTCGACCCACTGCTCGGCATTGGCTGCCCAAGCATCTTGTTCCCATACTTGCGCGAAGCCGTGTCTGATTTAACTACACGCGCGGGCTTCCCTCCGCTGGTATTGCAACCGATCAACTTCGAAGCGATCTATATCCAACAGCGTCAACAAGCTGCAGCACAGCAAGCCAATGAGCAAACCACTCATTAAGCCGCTACTAGCCGCAACACTACTAGCCAGCCTGGCTAGTAGTGTTTTTGCGCTTGAATATCGCTCCACCGCGCGCAATGGCGTAATTTTGTATGACGCCCCGCAAGAGAGCAGCACCAAACGCTTTGTACTCAGCGCCAATATACCGCTAGAGATACTGGCCGAACAAGGCAACTGGCTGCGCGTACGCGACCGTGATGGCACATTAGCCTGGCTCACCAAAGCCGATGTCAGCAGCACCCGCTATGTACAGGTCAATCGCTTGGCCGAAGTACGCAAAGACGCCGCTGCCAACTCAGCCCTACTGTTTAAAGTCGAGCGCAATGTGGTGATCGAGCTACTGCAAGACACCCGCACTGGCTGGCTCAAAATCAAACACCGCGATGGCGCCATTGGCTACATCCGCATCGAAGACGTCTGGGGCGCTTAAACCTAGATAGGAGAATTCCTTTGAAACTGGCCGTGTTAGGCGCAGGTGCCTGGGGCACCGCATTGGCGATTCGATTCGCCGATCGTCAAGCTGTTACCCTGTGGTCACGCGAAGCAGATCAAGTCGCGCTAATGCAGCAAGAACGCTGCAATACCCGCTACCTACCCAACGCATCTTTCCCCGATACGCTCACCGTTAGCCACTCGATGGCCGATGCGATTGCAGGCGCGGGCCTTATTTTGATCGTCACCCCGATGTCGGGGCTGCGCGGCACGTTAAAAGCACTGGCGGAGCTGGGCAACACCGCGCCGGTTCTCTGGGCGTGCAAAGGCCTCGAAGCTGGCACAATGCTGCTACCGCACCAAGTCGCTGAACAAGAAATGCCCACCCACATCGCGCGTGGCATGTTATCTGGCCCGAGCTTTGCGCAAGAAGTCGCCAAAGGCCTGCCCGCCGCAGTGACGATTGCCGCCAGCGACGCCGCTTTTGCGCAGCAAGTAGTCAATGATCTGAACACCAATATCCTGCGCCTGTATGCGTCGGACGACATCATCGGCGTTGAAATCGGCGCGGCGGTCAAAAACGTGATGGCGATTGCCGCTGGCGTGGCCGACGGCCTTAACCTTGGTCTAAACGCCCGCGCCGCGCTACTCACCCGTGGTCTGGCCGAAATGGCACGTTTCTGCGTGGCTCTTGGGGGTAAACCGGAAACCATGATGGGCTTAGCGGGCATTGGCGATTTGATGCTGACCGCCACTGGCGACCTATCGCGCAATCGCCGCGTTGGGCTATTGCTGGCGCAAGGCTTAGATTTGGATGGCGTACTGAAAAACCTCGGCCACGTCGCCGAAGGCGTACCGACTGCGCGTGAAGTGCTGCGCCAAGCCGAAGGCCTAGGCATTGAAATGCCGATCACCCGCTCGGTCTGCCAAGTCTTGTTCGACAACGTTGCAGTCAGCGATATCATTGCCGAATTGATGGGTCGCAGCCCGAAAATGGAAGCCGCAGTTTAATAAAAAATAGCCGTCGTCAGACGGCTTTTTATTGCCGCTAATTTAAGAACACTCAGGTTTAATAGCGCCAATCGAACACCCAGCTTTAATTCACCGCACCTCAGACCTCTCCCGAATGCCAACGGAAACAGGACAAATTTTGCAAACACACTCACAAGACAAGATCGAAAATCTAGCACGTTCAATTAGCAATGGTGGTTTGGTAGCCGGCACGCAAGTGTGGACTGATCAAGGGCTTAAACCCATTGAAGCAATCGAGGTTGGCGATATGGTGTTGTCTAAGCCCGAAAATGGTGACGGTGGGCAACAATATAAGCGCGTGGTCAAAACCTTTGTGCACGAAGCGAAGGAAATTTTGGAACTTCGTGTCAAGGTTGGTGAGAAAACTAAGGTCATTTATCCAACGGCAAATCACCCGTTCTGGGTGGTCGAAGAAAAAGAAGAATGGCGCGAGCTGGCTAATGGTGAGCTGGTTTCAAGTTCAACCTTTACAGAGATCGGCTGGTTGCCTGCGGATGAACTGATTCGTTATAAACACCATGTTCAGTTATCGGATGGTTCGTTGGCAATGGTATCGGCAATTCTTCCGGTTTATTGCACGAAGGAGCAGGGTGTAGGCTTTATTCCGCTGCTTCAAGACCCGAATAGACATGATTATGGCAATTTGACCGACTTTAATCGCGGACGGAAGTTTATTCCTGGGGAATATGACCCTACCGAAGACGATTGGGATGACGATGATCCTTACCTGAAAGTGCGGGTGTATAACTTCGAAGTTGAGGATTTCCATACCTATTTTGTCGATTGTGGTGTTTGGGTGCATATGTAAAAAACGAACGCTGAAGTGTTGTAGGACGCAATCGCCGCAGGCGCTACGCCAACTTCCCGCACTTCCTCACACAGGCGTATTGCCGCTACGCGTCGAATACGTCCTACCTACTCCAAGCATCACTGCTGCGGCACAAACCAGCTTTTGCCATTCTGCCGAACAAGAGATACAGGGTAATGGTATAGCCTGCTAAGCGATTCTGAATTTAACACCTCAGCCAATACCCCAGCTGACCACTTTCCATCACCAAATAGCAGCAAGGCGTGTGTGGCACATTGTGCTGCGTGGTTAGGGTCGTGGCTGACCATCACGATGCTGCGCCCTGCCGCACGCTCAGTACGCAGCACTTGCAAGGCTTGTTGCTGATGGCGTAGGTCGAGCTGCGATAGCGGTTCATCCAGCAGCATCAGCGGTGCTTGCTGTGTGAGCGCGGTGGCCAGCGATACACGGCGGCGCTCACCACCCGATAAACTCGCCAAATCTCGCTGATCGAAGCCTTGCAAATCGAGTCGCGCCAATTGCTCGCGCGCCAGCGCCAGATCGGCTGCGCTTTCCCACTGCCAACGGCCCAGGTGCGGGTGGCGGCCAGTAAGCGTTTTTTCCAGCACCGACAAGGGAAACGGGCATTCATCATGCTGCGTTTGCCACGCCAGCACCTTTGCGCGCTGCGCGGGCAACACATTCGATAAAGGCACACCATTGAGCTCAATATGCCCATGCTGCGGCTTAAACCAGCCCGCCCAAGCTGAGAGCAGCGTACTCTTGCCGCAACCGTTTTCGCCCAGCACGATCCACGCTTCGCCTTGCGTGATGGTTAGATTTAAATCTTGCACCAGTACCCGATCGCCCTGCTGCAAAGTCAGATTGTGCACGCTGAGTAAACTCATACCCGCCTCCGACGTGACAACAGGTACAGAAACACCGGCACACCGAGCAAGGCCATGACCACGCCGACCGGCAGCTGCTGTGGCGCGATCAAGGTGCGGGCTAGAATATCGGCCAGCAGCAGCACAATGCCACCCGCCAACGCTGCCGCAGGCAGCAACAAACGCAAGTCCTGCCCAATGATCAGCCGCAATGCATGCGGCACGATGAGGCCGACAAAGCCGATCATGCCCGCCGTGGTCACCGCCAGCGCACTCGCCAGCGCGGCGGCAAAGTACAAAATCCAACGCAGGGTATTGTGATTCAAGCCCAGTGAATATGCCGCTTCCGAGCTCATACCCATGATATTAAGTTCACGCACCAGCGGCCACAGCAAAACCAGCAGTGCAGCAAGAAAGACCAGCGCGGTTTGCCACTGCGCCCCCGCCAAATCGCCCATTAACCAAAAAATCATACCGCGCAAAAGCCCATCGGGCGCCATGCTGAGCAGCAAAGACGATAAGGCGCCGCAAAACGCCGCCAGCGCCACGCCGGTTAGCAATAGCCGCGTTTGCGTACTCGAATGATCACTACCCGCGAGCAAAAAAACGATCAAAATACTCAGCAACGCCCCGCCGCCCGCTGCCAGATTCACCCCCAAAGTACCCGCCCCGAGTAAGAGCGCCAACAGCGCACCGACACTGGCCCCGCCAGAAGTACCCAAGATGTAGGGGTCTGCCAATGGATTGCGCAGCAGCACTTGCTGCAAGGTGCCCGCCAGCGCGAGCAAACCACCCACGGCAATCGCGGCTAAGGTGCGCGGCAAACGTAATTCGAGTACCACATCGCGCGCCAGCGCCGCCTCGTCGCCACTACTCCAGAGTTGCCATGGGCGGTAATTGGTCGAGCCAAAGCACAGGCTCGCCGCCACTGCCAGCAGCAGCAAGAGCCCAAGCACGCCCAGCGTGACGATCACTTTTTGCGGCGTTAGGCGCTGTAAATTCATTGCCGCGCCTTATCGAGCGCGTCGCACATTGCCTTGCCACCTTCAACCAAACGCGGGCCCATGCGGTTCACGCTGTCTTTGGGCAGGATATAAAACTGATTATTCTGAGTGGCTTTGAGGTTTTTCCATTTCTTCCACGGCGCTAACCAATCCGATTTCATACCGGGTTCGCCGCTGGTCATAATCACATCGGGGTTGGCCGCCAACACCGCCTCAACGTCGACTTTAGGCGTTAAATCGCTTTGCGTGCCAAACACATTCACGCCACCGCAAACTCGCATCACGTCCGAAATAATCTGCGTGTTATTAATTGTCATCAAAGGCCGATCCCAGATTTGATAAAACACGCGTACCGGTTTGCGACCCGTATAGGTTTTTTCTAGCTGCGCAAGCTGATCGCGGTATTGCTTGGCCGCTTTGCCGGCTCCCGCTTGCAGCGCAGTCATTTCGCCCATGCGTTCGAGCACTGTCGGGACGTCGGCCATTTTTTTCGAGAAGGTTAAAAACACCGGAAAGCCCAGCGCTTTAATCTGATCGAGCTGGCGTTCAGGATTGCCGCTGGCCCAGCCGATGATCAAATCGGGTTTCAGCGCGCGGATGCGCTCCAGATCAAAACCGTTGTAGCCGCCAATGCGCTCGATTTTATTCGCCTCGGGCGGGTAATCGCTGTAGTTCACCGCGCCGACGATCAGTTTTCCCGCGCCAATCGCAAACAAATCCTCAGTCACATGCGGCGCCAAACTGATGATGCGCTTCGCCGGTTGCGCCAAAGTAATCGTATTGCCGACGTCGTCTTTAACGGTAATCGCAGCCTGCGCCGCCGTGCTGGCGAACAAAACGCTAGCCACGAAAGAAATGGCCAACTTCATACTACGGCTCCAAACAAGGCAGCAGTTGCCACCGGATTACTCATAAACCAAGCGTGGATATACGAAGCGCGAATATACCCATGTGTGTATAGTGCCTCACCATTAGATCCTAAGCGGCATGGCGCACCATACGCAACGGGGGTCATTTCAGTCGCCATAGTTGAATAATGGAAAGTATGCCCGCGAATTTCGCCGTCGCCGCCTGAGCCGAAGTTCAAGCTTTGCGAACCCAGCGCGGCCAAGCGCGTTTGCATCGTGGCGCGTGCGGGGAATAAGCCCCACATCGGTTTGACGCTGCCATCGACCAAAGTAAGCGAATCGCCCAACGCCAGCATGCCGCCGCATTCAGCCCAAATTGGTTTTTTCGCCGCGATATGCGCAGCCAAGTCGGTACGAATACTCGGGTGCGCCGCCAAGGTATCGGCGTGCAACTCGGGGTAGCCGCCCGCCAGATACACCGCATCGCATTCTGGCAAAGACTCGTGCGCCAGTGGCGAGAAGAATCGCAATTCAGCGCCGAGCAATTCCAAGCAGCGTAAATTGGCCGGGTAAATAAAACAAAACGCCGCATCACGCGCGATAGCGATGCGCTTGCCAGCAAGCAGCGGTTTAACTTCAAAACAAACAGGCGCAGCCATTGCAATTGGCTTAGCTAATTGCGCAATGGGCTGAGTCGCCAAGGCATCGGCAATCGCATCAAGCTTGGCCGCCAGATCGGGGATTTCTTCGGGTAAGGCCAAACCCAAATGACGCTCAGGCAAGGGCTCGACTTTTCCGGCCCAACCCATCCAGTGTTCAGATTTAGCCGACTCTTGCAGCATCTGCGCATGGCGCTCACCAGCTACCTTATTGGCCAACACGCCATAAAACGGCAAATCAGCTCGATAATGCGCTAGGCCAAACGCCAGCGCGCCAAAGGTCTGCGCCATCGCGCCCGCGTCGATCACCGCCAGCACTGGCAAGCCAAACTTCACCGCCAAATCAGCCGTGCTCGGCTCGCCATCAAACAAGCCCATTACCGATTCGATCAGCACCACATCGTAATCACGGGCAGCTTCAGCCAGCATCTGGCGGCACAGATCTTCACCGACCAGCCATAAATCGAGATTATCCACCGGTGAGCCACTGGCAAAACCGAGCAGCAGTGGGTCGAGAAAATCCGGCCCGCATTTAAACACTTTGACGCGCTTGCCTTGGCGGCGATACAGCCACGCTAAACCAGCGGTGATGGTGGTTTTGCCTGAGCCTGATGAAGGCGCTGCAATCAGTATGCAACTGGTAACAAAGTTATTCATTTCAGACATAAAATAGACTTAATATTCTTAATTTTTGCGCTCACAATTTCATGAACATCTTCATTCTTAGAAAAACAGAAATTTGCAAGCGCATTCAATTCAATAGCTGCTTGAGTAATTTTATTTTTTCTCGGCAACAAAAACAAGAATGAGACTACAGAATAAAAAGGAATAACACTACAATCCGCGACGATTTTTGCCGATAGTTTCACACATTCAGAGTATGCAAAATGCGATTCCTCATCTTTGACATATGTATAATTTGGAATTACGCGACCCCCATAACACAAAATAAAGTGATTAAATTCCCCAATTGTTTTCTTCAGCTGCTGAGCCGGCTCAATTACAATCTTCAATACATACTGACCGAATAGATAAATAATAACAGCAGAAATAATTGAAATTAAATTTTCAACATTCATCAAAACACCCCTAAATTTTGAGAACAACACTCAAAATAGTGTAAAGTAAACCCCTGCATATTCGGTCTACACATGAATAACATAATTCCCACAAAACCTCACCGCCAGCCCCTGCTGCGTGACGATCTGCACATCCAGCGCAATCCGCCCTCGCCCTTTGCGGCTAAATAGTTTCAGGCAACGATCAAACTCAACATTACTTACCAATTCACAGCGTGCGTTGATGGTTTCAACCACAGGCAGTAAATATTCAATCTGTGCGTCCTGAATCACGATATGCGCGTGCAGACCGGCGGCGTGCAGGCGGGCAAAGACCATGCTCCAACCCGCCAATACCGCCACCGCGTACAAACTCCCGCCAAATGCCGTGCATTTGTGGTTAATGTTTGGCGCTAGCGGCGCGGACAGCTCGATCAGTTGCGGGCTGGCGGTGATGACTGAAATGCAAATTTCGCGCGTTAGCGGGATTTCTTCGTGGAGTGTTTTTTTTAACAAGCTTTTCAATTCAGACATTCACCGACCACTCTCAAAAAATGTACAAAAACGAGGTTGAGTCATAGCAAGCGCCCGTCAGCGTTGCGCGGCCGGAACGCAGAAATCGGAATGTACTGCACAGTGCATGAGGCTGCATATCTGTCGAGTACCGCCCGAGCTGCGATCACGTGGTGGGCAGCATGACTCAAGCCGTTTTTACCACTCCAAGCCTTTCTGGGCTCTGATCCCCGCTTTGTAAGCATGCTTCTCGTCGTTCAGTTCAGTAATCGTGTCGGCAATTTCGCGCAATTCGGCTACCGCCGCACGGCCGGTGACGACGACATGCTGCATTTCTGGGCGCGATTCGATGTCGCGCACGATGGTGGTTTTATCGAGATAACCATATGACAAGCAATAGGTCAGCTCGTCGAGCACGACCACGTCGTAACTTGGATCGTTCAGCATTTTGACGGCCATCGCCCACGCTTCTTCAGAGCGTGCTTTGTCGGCTTCGAAATTTTGTGTCTCCCACGTAAACCCGTCGCCCATCACATGCCATTCGCAGTGTTTACCCAAAAAAGCTTCTTCGCCGGTGTCGGTGCGGTTTTTAATAAATTGCACCACGCCCACTTTCATGCCGTGGCCAATCGCACGCGCCACCATGCCAAAGGCCGATGATGATTTCCCTTTGCCGTTGCCGGTGAGCAAAATCATGATGCCGGTGTCGATATTCGCTTCGGCGATATGCTGGTCGATGATGGCTTTTTTACGTTGCATGCGCGCGGCATGGCGCTCGTTACGGCTTTGTTCAGACATGTTGAAAATCTCGAATATAGGATTGAATCAGCGGCAGGCCACGCGAAATCGCGGTAATGCCGGGCACCAGCAAATCTTCGCTAGCGATTTCAAATACTTGGCGCTGCGCAACGGCGGGAATGTGTTGCCAGCCCTCACGTTGCATTACCGCTTGTGTATCAAATTTTTGCCCGCACCAACTACCCAAAATCAGCTCAGGTGCAGCGGCGATCACCTGCTCGGGCATCACGGCGCGATCTTTGGCGCGTGGCGCATGTGAAATATCGTCAAAGACATCAACGCCACCAGCAATCGCGATCAGCTCGGATACCCAGCGTATGCCGGTATACAACGGCGTATGCCATTCTTCGAAATACACTCTCGGGCGCTGGCTGAATGTTGCGGCGACAAAGCGGGCATTGTCGAGCTGGCTTTGTAGCTGGGCGATCAATGTTTCGGCACGTTCGCTGCAATCGAGTAGCAAGCCCAGTGTGCGGATCATATTGAAAATACCGGCGATGGATTTTTGATTGAAAAAATGCACCTCATAACCGGCTAAAATGCATTCTTTAACAATCTCGCCTTGCAAGCTGGAATACGCCAGAATCAGATCAGGCTCAACAGCAAAGATTTTGTCGGCTTTGGCGGTCGAAAAACCGCTAATGATCGGGTGATTCTTGGTCACGCCCGCCGGATGGCGCGCAAAAGCGGTAATGCCAGCGATGCGATGCTGCTGCCCCAGCGCATACAGCACTTCGACGGTTTCACTACTCAAACAAGTAATGCGTTGCGGGCCTTTCATTAAAACATCCTTATGATTTAGGCGACTTGGCTGGCGGCTAGGCGCAAGCGTTGTTCAAACGTGGCGCGCTGATCGAGTGCGAGCGCGCCGAAGCGAATAGCGTCAACGCCAATATCGAGGGTATTGAATGGGCGACTATAGATTTTATTGCACGCCAAGGCATACCCCCATTGATCAATATTTTTCACTAGGCAAAACTGCATCAGCGGATGGCTGCCGCGTGGCGGCAAGCCCACTTCAGTGAGCAAAGCGGACAGCCATGCGCCATCGGCGGCCAAGCGCGTACGTTGCGCGCCTTGCCAAGCGCGATCAGCCAAGGCCAATTGGCCTGCCCACAGCGCGGGGCCGCTGACATTCCACGGCCCGATTTGCTGCGCCAGCCTCTCGCGCAGTGCTGCGTGCGCAAACACAAAGCCAAGGCGCACACCGGCTAGGCCAAAAAATTTACCCACCGAACGGAGCACGATCAGCCCTTCTCGCTCTGCATCCGCGCATAAACTCTGCGCACCAGCGCCATCAATCGCGTCGATAAAGGCTTCGTCGATAATCAACCAACCGCCGCGCGCGGCCAAGGTGTGGTGCAAGGCCAATAGGGTCTCGCGTGACCAAATCAGCCCATCGGGATTATTCGGGTTCACCAGCACCAGCACATCTAGATGTTGGACGGCATATTCAATTTCATTGGGGTTGAGCGTCACCACCGTATGGCCAGCCAATTGCCAGCGCCACGCGTGCTCGGCGTACGAGGCACGCAGCACGCCGACTTTGCCTGCGCTGCGCATCGTCGGTAGCGCAGCAATCGCCGCTTGCGAACCAGCGACCGGCATAAATGCGCGGCTACCGTAATAGTCGGCGACAACTTGTTCAAACTCGGCGGTCGGGTGCGGCAGGCGCTGCGCCACTTCAACCGGCATTTGAGGCAAGGAGTAGCTATACGGCGCAATGCCGGTCGAGCAGTCGATCCAGTCGGCCAGTGTGCCGCCAAAATTGGCCATCAAAGTACGTAAATTGCCGCCGTGCCGTGGTGCGCTATTCATTTTGTCCCTGTCTCCATCAACCGATCACCCATGCGAGTAGCAGCAAGGCTACGCAACAAAGCAGCCACAGCGCCAGCGTTTTTTTCACCAGCATCATACTACGGGCAATATCGCCCGCCTGCGGCGCTGGCCCAGCGCCCAAATCGGTGCGTTGCTCGATCTGGCCGTGGTAAATCGCATTACCGCCCAAGGTGATGCCCAAAGCGCCCGCGCCCGCCGCCATCACCGGGCCAGCATTCGGGCTATCCCATTGTGGGGCTTGAGTGCGCCAGCTTTGCCATGCCGCACGAGTTTGACCGAGCAAGGTATATGACAAAGCGGTTAATCGGGCAGGAGTAAAATTAAGCACATCATCAAGCCGCGCGGCGCAGCGGCCAAAATAATTAAAACGCGGCGTGCGATAGCCCCACATCGCATCGAGCGTGTTGGCCAGCCGGTGCGCAATCGCACCAAGCCCGCCGAGTAACATAAACCAAAACAAAGTGGAAAATATCGCGTCAGCGCCGTTTTCTAGGTTGGACTCAATCGCGCCCTTGGCGATTTCGGTTTCAGTGAGCTGGCTGCAATCACGGCTAACAATCATGCTCAGCGCCACGCGCGCAGCGGGTACATCGCCGGCGATTAATGGCGTGGCAATCGCTCGCACATGCGACAGCAGACTATTGGCGCCGAGCGCAAACCACAGTGCAGCCCCATTGAGCAGCACCAGCAGCGCACTGATCCAATTAAAATCATCTGTACTTAATCGCAGCAGATAGGTTTGTATCAAACCATATATAACACAGGGTATTGCCACCAAGATCAATACTGAAAAAGCCCCCAGCGCAATACCCGTATATTTTCCATGGCGACTGAAGTGATTTAGCCGCTGCTCCAGCCGTTTCACCCACCCGCCAAAGCCCACCAGCGGGTGAAAACGGCGTGGCTCGCCAATACGCCACTCCAGCGCCAGCCCAAAGGCCAGCGCCAGCAATAACATCAATGGCGAGTGCAGTAGCAACATGATTACTTCGGCGACCAGCGCACGCTCAGCATGCCGTTCAGGCCAACGGTGCTGTAGTCGTACACTTGCGTGTACTCTTTATCAAACACGTTGTTCACACGAGCGGTCACGGCCCAGTCTTTGGCCACTTGATATTCGCCAACCAGATTAAACAGCGCGTAGCCCGCTAAAGTCTTGCGTCCTTCACCGTACACATCATCAAAGCGCTGGCCTTGTGCCTGCATTTCACCGCGGACGCGCCATTGACTGGTACTCAAACCGGCGTAAACCACGCCTGAATTTTTCGCGCGCAATTCAAGCTGGCGATCATTTTTCTGATCCAGCGCATCAAGGTAATCGTAGCTAAAGCCCGCTTCCAGACCGTCTTTGGCCCAATCGGCCGTTAAGGTCAGACCTGACAGGCGCACTTTATCCACGTTTTTGACGGCATTACGATCGTTCAAAATAAAGTCTTTCACTTCATTGCGATACAGCGTGGCGCCCAGTTTCAGCTGATTAGTTTGGTAACGCGCAAATACTTCACCGCCTTCTGATTCTTGCGGTTTCAGGTTTGGGTTACCCCAGTTTGGCCAATACAGTTGGTTAAACGTTGGCGCTTGGTAACCGGTGCCGTAGCTGGCGCCCAATTGGATGTTATCCGTTGCTTGCCACGCGCCGCCCAAGGTGCCGGTGGTTTGGCGATCAAATTGCGAATTGTCATCGCTACGCAGATTGGCTTGTAGCGTAAAGTCGCCCAAATTGGCCAAATAGCCGCCCAGCAGACTATTGATACGACGGTGATCTACCGTGTAGTTGCCGCCGGTTTTCGACACGTCTTGCACCAAGGTTTCTACGCCCAAGGTCGCCACACCGGGGCCCACTTTAATGTCGTTCTGCCACGCCAATTGGTTTTGGCGAGTTTTGATGCGCGTTTCTTCCAACGCTGGCGTTTTGGCTGGCGCGTAGCTGTAGCTATCGTCGATACTGCTACCGGCTTGGATTTTGCTGGTCCAATTGCTGGTGAACTGGTTTTTGCTCCACACCGTCGCGCTACCGTTGGTGCCTTCGTCGCGGTAATCGTAGTATTTCGCCGCGTACGCGTTGTCGTAGTGGTTGTTTACTTTGGCCAGCAACAAGCTAGCACCAACTTCGTTGGCCGCGTTAAATTGATGGCTGAAATTGGCCGATAGGCTATTGTTTTCGTAGCCATCATCATCGCTATTGTATTTCTGGTATTTCGGTAACACCAAGGCGCTCACGCCGTCGGTTTTGCTGTGCGCGAGGCCAATTGAGTAACGTGTTTGCTCGTTGCCGCCCGCCAAACTTGCGCTGGCCTCGACGCTGTTTTGTGTGCCGTAGCCAACTTCGACGCTAGGTGTAAAACCCTTGCCGCCGCGTTTGGTGAAAATCTGAATCACGCCACCAATCGCATCCGCACCGTACAAGCTCGCAGCAGGGCCGCGCAAGATTTCAATCCGATCAACTTGTGCCAGCGGCAAATGCTGTAAGGCCGCTTGCCCAGTGGTTGCCGAGCCATAGCGTACGCCGTCGATCAGCACCACAGTTTGGTTTGCACTGGCACCGCGAATAAACACGCCGCCCGATTTGCCCGCGCCGCCGTTGCTGGTGATTTGCACGCCCGGTTGGCGCGCTAATAATTCAGGCAGGCTAGTATTGCCTTGGCTGGCAATCTCTTGTTGCGTCAGAATCGTGACGTCGCCAACGACTTCGCGCGCGGGCTGGGCCACGCGGGCTGCCGTGACCACAACTTCGTCGAGTTGAGTTACATCAGCATGTGCCATGGTCGCGATGGCAGATAAACAGATTAGGTATAGCTTTGAAAAACGCGGTGTCATTAAAGTCTCCAGCAATACACCCACAGTGTATTGCATTGATAAAACGGCAGGAGACTTCAAATCGAAAGGGAAACAGAGTACGGCAAACGCACAGATTCTGTCGCCACGGTCACCCTGCCGTACGAATCTGCACTACCGAAGGCAGTGCTGGCAAGGCCGGTATCCGGGCTGATCAGTGGCCGTGGCCCATCGACCCCCTTCCCATTTGGTATGCCAAACAGTGGTTGCGGCTTGACCGCTGGATCGACTTAACTGAGTTACCGTTGCAGGGGCAGCACAGGTTTTACACCTGTTTCCCGTTTAAAGCTCACCACGCAAATCAATGCGCGGCGACTCACCTTTGCTGCGCGCATTGTAACTTGAAATTTTATTACGTACCTGTCTGGAATATGACAAACGTGTCGCGAGCGCCTTAGTTTTTCTCTATTGAAGGCATAGAAAAATACAATCCCCTTTGCGCATTGCATCTCCACAGGCGCAAGAATATGATCCAGATCAAATTTCACAAATTACTGAAAATTCAAAACCTCCATGAACCTCACACCACTCATCCAATCTTTTGTGCTGCACTTTGGCGAAATGGGCAGCCATTGGGGCATTAACCGCACCGTCGGCCAGATGTATGCACTGCTGTTCGTCAGCGAAAAGCCACTGAACGCGGACGAAATGGCCGAAGCACTGGGCTTTTCGCGCTCGAATATTTCGATGGGACTGAAAGAGCTGGTGTCGTGGCGGCTAGTGAAGTTGCAGCACTTGCCCGGTGATCGGCGCGAATACTATTCAACGCCCGACGATGTGTGGGTGATTTTTCAAACGCTGGCCGAAGAGCGCAAAAAACGGGAAGTCGACCCAACGCTGACGATGCTGCGCGGCGCACTACTAGAAACGCCGAGCAACGACGCTGACAAGCACGCGCAAGCGCGCATGGCACAAATGCACGATTTGATCGACCTAACGACCAGCTGGTTTAGCGATATTCAGCGCCTCGATGTGGAAACACTGCAAAAGCTGATGAAACTGGGCGCGCAGGTACAAAAATTTTTAGAGCTCAAGCAAAAACTACCCGCCTTTTTAGGTGGCAGTGAATCAAACAGCGATAAGGAATAAACATGCCGACCGATGCCCTACTCGACCCGCTGGTGCTGGCGCGGATACAGTTTGCCGCCAATATCACATTTCATATTCTGTTCCCCACCATCAGCATTGCGATGGGCTGGGTGTTGTTGTTTTTCAAGCTGCGCTTTAACAAGACAGGCGATGACAAGTGGATGCAAGCCTATGGCTTCTGGGTGAAAATTTTTGCGCTGACCTTTGCGCTGGGGGTGGTCAGCGGCATTACGATGAGTTTTCAGTTTGGCACCAATTGGCCCGGCTTTATGATGGCCGTGGGCAATATCGCAGGGCCACTCCTAGCGTATGAAGTGCTAACGGCGTTTTTCCTTGAGGCAACTTTCCTGGGCATTATGCTGTTCGGGCAAAAAAAGGTTAGCAACCGCATGCATACGCTGGCCACCGTACTGGTAGCCGGAGGGACCACGCTATCCGCCTTCTGGATTATTGTGCTCAACTCGTGGATGCAAACGCCGACGGGCTTTGAAATGATCAACGGTCAAGCACATGTAACCAGCTGGCTAGCAGTGATTTTTAACCCATCGATGCCGTACCGCCTGACGCATATGCTGATAGCCTCAGGCCTGACGGTGGCATTTTTGGTTGCGGGTGTGTCAGCATTTCAGTGGCTTAAAGGCCAGCGCCAAGCCGCGGTTCAAGCGGCACTGAAAACGGGGGTGTTCTTAGCCGCAGTTTTGATTCCGCTGCAAATTTTTGTTGGCGATATGCATGGCTTGAACACGCTGAAACACCAACCCGCCAAAATCGCTGCAATCGAAGGCGTATGGCACACCGAGCGCGGCGCGCCGCTGATGTTGTTTGCGCTGCCCAATGGCGAAACGCGCAGCAATGACTTCGCCATCGGCATTCCCAAAGTTGCGAGCTTGATCTTGACGCACGATCTGAATGGCGAAATCAAAGGCCTTAACGAATTTACCGAGCACCCGCCGGTGGCGAAAGTCTTCTGGGCGTTTCGGATTATGGCTGGGGTGGGTATGTTGATGCTGCTCGCTAGCTGGTTGGCCGCGTGGCAAATACGTCGCCAAGGCGAGCCTACTCCACTCGTTAGCAAGCTACTGATCGGCATGACCTTTAGCGGTTGGGTCGCCACCGTGGCGGGCTGGTACGTCACCGAAATTGGTCGCCAGCCATGGCTGGTACACGGCGTACTAAAAACCGCCGATGCGGTATCGAATGTGCCTAGCGGCATGGTGCTGAGCACCTTGGTGATGTATCTGGCGCTGTATGTATTCTTGCTCGGCTCGTATATCTCGGTGGTGTTTTATATGGCCAACAAGGCGGGCAAAGCCACAGCCTAATCATTATTCACCGCTGCTGATGACCGTCAGCGGCGGTTTTTGCAGGAGATTTATTATGGACTTGGCTTACTGGCTACCGGTCATTTTTGCGGCCTTAATGGTCATTTCGATGTTCGCCTATGTCATTCTCGATGGGTATGACCTTGGTGTCGGCATCTTGCTTGAGTTTGAAAGCAAGACCCAAGAAAAAGACAAAATGATCGCCGCGATTGGCCCATTTTGGGATGCCAATGAAACGTGGTTGGTCTTAGGCGTGGGCCTGCTGCTGGTCGCCTTCCCGATGGCGCATGGCGTGATTCTCACTGCGCTGTATCTGCCCGTGGCGCTGATGCTGCTGGGGCTGATTTTGCGCGGAGTGGCGTTTGATTTTCGCGTGAAAGCACAAGCGCATCACCAGCCGCTGTGGAATCGACTCTTTTTTGTCGGCTCATTACTCGCCACCGTATCACAAGGCGTGATGCTGGGCCGCTACCTCACCGGCTTTGACCCCGGCTGGGGCGCGTGGGGCTTTGCACTATTGGTTGGTGTCAGTCTGGTTGCCGCCTATGCGCTGATTGGCGCGAGCTGGCTGATCATGAAATCAACCGGCGCCTTGCAACAACGCGCCGTCGTATGGGCGCAGCGCAGCGTGTGGTTCGCCGCCGTAGCGGCAGTCTTGGTGTCGATCGCCACACCATGGATTAGCCCACGCGTGTTTGATTTGTGGTTTTCACTGCCGAATGTTTTCCTGCTTGCACCCGTACCGATCATGAGCGCCGCGCTATTTGTCGTGATCGCCTATTCGCTGCCAAAACTCGCGCAACGCCAGCGCAATGGCAACGATAATTTCTGCTGGATACCCTTTGCCGCGACCGTCGGGATTGTACTGTTGTCGTTTTTTGGCTTGGTGTACAGCATTTTCCCGCACTTGGTGATCGACCAGCTCACCATCTGGCAAGCCGCGAGCAGCACCGAGGCATTAAAAATCATGTTCTTTGGCGCGGCGCTGGTGCTACCGACCATTATTGGTTACACGATTTACTCGTATCGGGTGTTCTGGGGTAAGGCAGGCGAATTAAGTTACCAATAATTGTCTGGCGAAAAAAAGGCGACTCTTTTGAGTCGCCTTTTTTACTGCAATCAGATAACTGCATATTACTACTGAGCCATCGCAGGCGATTTGAGCTTGCTAAAGTCAATCTCATTGCGACAGTTAAAGACGCCGCTAGTCCAATTACCCGGTGCTAACCAAGCTTGGGTATATTTAAACAACATATCTGGCGTGTATTCGGCTAAATCAGGCAACTTGGCTAGTGGTTTATCTTGATTAAGCCAACGGTGCGTGGCCAGCAAATTAGCGTATAACATCGGTCTTTGCGGCAACTCGATCACCGTTTTGGTGATTTTATCACGCACCGCTTGCAGCTCTTTCTCGCTGGCTGCTTCACTCAGTAAGCGGCGTAGTTCAGTCTCAACGATTTTCTCAGTATCACTGCATTTGGCCGTGTCATTTTGAAACAGCACATTAATTAGCGCACCTTGCGACTCGGTAAATGACGTCCAGACATTGACGCTATAAGTTTCGCCAGCTGATTCGCGCAATGCTGCATTTAAACGCAAGCGCACTAGCTCAGCTAATGCATCGGTCAACACCGCACTTTCACTGGATGGTGGCACTTGCACACTCACCTGCATCACCCGCACCGCGCCTTTCAGCTCATTCACTGGCTGAGTGAACGCGGCTGGCGTCACCATACCTAGGTGCGGCAATGTGACTGGCGTCTGTGGCTGGGTGGGCAAGCCACCAATGTAACGCTCGATCAACTGCTCATGATATTGGCTATGGTTGTCAATACCAGTGAGCACAAAGCGAAATTGGGCTGGGTTCTTAAGCCAGATTTCTCGCACTTCATTGAGTTGCTTTAGATCGGCATCCACATCATTCTTCCGCCAATATTGTGGCAGCGGCCAATTCTCGCCGTAGCGGCGCGCATTAAGGTAGTCAACCAAACCGATGCTACTGACCATTACATTTTGAAAATACAAGTCGCTACTGATTTTACGCTCTGCATCGTCTTGGCGGCGCGAGGTAAAAGCCAGATATTGCATTTGCAATAGCGTTTCTAGCTGAACGCTTGGCGCTTCACCTAACCAAGCAAATTGATCAATATTGACCAGCGGCATAAATACCGTGCCCTTGCTCTGCAACGCCTGATTGACCTCATTAAAGGTCAGATCACCCAAGCCAGCCCGCAATAAATACTGATTGGCAACTCGCCCAGCTGGCCACAACTTGCGGTCCAGCGCCAGCAGGCCACCTTTGGCAATTGCCGCAAACCCCACGCGATTGGTCTGCCCTGGCACGGTAAGTACTTCAATTCCATTACTTAAAGTCAGCAACCGCCCACCAGTGGCCTGATCGGGCTCACGCTTGATAATTTTGCCTTCGCTTGGCGGGTTGGCCACCAGTGCCTTTACCACCACTTCCGACTGAGGCTCCAGCTTCTCGGCCTGCACCTCGGCAACCATCGATTTCACCGATTGTTCGGTCAACAATGAAAATGAGCTTAGCTGCTTAGGCAGCAGCATATAGGCCAGCTGATTAGGGTCTTTGAGCAAGGTTTGCAATAATTGCTGGTAGTCAGCAGGCTTGGTAGCTGCATTGAACTGACGTCTAAGGTATGCCGATTCATAGGGCAAGCGTAATGCATCACCATAGCGCACATGCTGCAGCATCTGACTGGTCCACTGCACATTAGTCAATTGATCCGGGGCCAGCGACTGCCGCAACTCAAACGCAGCTTTGATTTCGGCCTCAGTAAAACCAAAGCGCTGTGCGCGCTCCAACTCTCGATACAGCTCGCGCAAAGCCTCTTTGAGCTGATTGCCTTTGGCAAAAGCCTCTACACTGAGCTCACCATGTCGAGCTGGCACTAACGGAGCTGCCAGTTGAAACTGAGCAGAGCTCTGCATCAAGGTACTGTCAGGTTTTTTCGATTGTGAAAGCAAGCGCTGCTGCAGCAAAATCGCCAACATTTCGTGGCGAAAATTACCCATCGCCGCATCAAGATTGGCCACTGACTGCACAGGCTGCAGCCACGTCCAGCGCACAATTGGCTGCGCTAACCATTCGACATTCCGATGACTAAATAATCGCAAGCCCTGATCACTTCTTGGAACAGGATACTCACGCGCCGCCTCACCTTTTTTCGCACCAGCAAAGCGCGTTTTAATCTGACTCTCGACTGCATCAACATCGACATCACCGGCAATCATTACGGTCATGCGCTGCGCTTGATATTCCCGCAGGTAAAAGGCTTGAATTTGCTCCGTACTGACTTGCTCGATGACTTTGACTTCACCTATCGGTAGCCACTGAGCATACCGGCTAGCGGGATACATCTTCTGCATTAGTTCAGCATAAAAATCGGTGCTTGCTGCGCGATACCGCCCTTCATCTAGTACCACTTTTTTTTCGGCAGCCAACTCGGTGGCATCAAATTGAATTTCCCCACTTGCCCAATCCGATAGCAAATTAATTGCTTTATTAGCCTGAGCACTTGCTACCGACAATTTATAAATCGTCGTTTCATGATTGGTAAACGCATTGGTATCATGGCCAATGCGCATGCCCTCACTCTCAACAAATGCTTTGACCTGCCCTTGGCCAAAGTTTTTCGTGCGGCGAAATGCCATGTGCTCCAGCAAATGGGCAAACCCTTGCTCCTGATCGGTTTCACTTAATGAACCTACATTGACCAGTAATTGCACTTCCACTTTATCAGCAGGCTCTTTCGCGTGAACAATAAAGTAGCGCACACCATTTGCCAGTTCACCATGCCGAACAGAAGAATCAAGTAATGGTGGCAATTCAATGGCACCACTCGGCCCAACTAAAGCCAGACAAAGTGCAATTTGTAGCGATAACTGCTGCAGATATTTCATAAAGCGGCCCAAAAACTTACAAGTTGCAAGCATGATACGCACGCCATCTGTAACCGTCCATCAATTGCAGAGACTGGTATGATGCGGGTTTCCCTAATGCATACCGGCCATGGATCGCGATATCACCAACAATATCCAGCAACAGCATCCCGATGTACGGGTGAGGTTTTTGTTGTCAAAAATAATTCGGCATCAACATTATGCGGAACGCAAAAGTCGCAGCTTAAAGCGCACCACCTACAGCTTGAAGTTTTCGATGCTCAGCCTTGCTGCCGCCTCTACGGTCGTACTGGGGCTCGATGCAGCAACACTACTACCCTATGCAAAAAATATCGCGCTGGTTTTGGGGGCAATCATGACCTTGCTGGGTGGGATCGCCAGCTTTTTGAACATTGAAGAATACTGGATGCGCAATAATGCAACTCACCTGCGCCTAAAAGCGCTGCGTGACCGCTTGGTGTATCTCACGGCAGATTTGCAGTCGATTGAGGAGCCCGCCTTACAAGCGCTAATCAATGATTATCAGGCGATTACCGAAAGCAATATCAACTATTGGCATGAAGCCATCGCAGATAAAAGTGCGGCCTAGTCAGATGCGTATCGCTTATAAAAAACGTCGCAATTATAAGTATGTACTGGCTCAATACTGTGAAATTCAGTTGCCCCTCGTTCTTGAGCAGGAAATACGAACCCGATTTATTAACCTGACCCAATCTGGCAGCTTGCAACTGGCACAGCACTACGCTTGGGATGGCGCCAGTGGCCCGATGCCGGATTTACCGTCGGTAATGCGAGCATCCTTGGTACATGATGCCTTGTACCAACTCATGCGCGAAGGGAAATTGCCAGATAGTTATCGCAAGCAGGCCGATCAAATTCTACGCAACCTTTGTATCGCAGACGGCATGAATGTTGTGCTTGCAAATTGGGTGTACTACTGCGTGCGTTCTTTTGGGCGCAGCTTTGTGCAGTCTGATCTCAAATGGCTTAAATCAAAAGATACCCAGCCAGGTATGACTACAAAATCTAGTATAGAAAATATATAGCAGCAGATACCCTACACCAACAATCGCTGAGCCTGCTCTTTCTCCAGGGGATGACTAAACCAATAGCCCTGTGCATATTGAACACCTTGTGCATTAAGCCACTGTGCCTCCGCCATGGTTTCTACACCTTCAGCGACCACTTCCAGGTGTAGGGCGCGAGCCAAATCGAGTAAAGCCCGGCAAACCTGTTGATGGGCATGATTGTCGGGAATGTTTTGAATCAAGCTGCGATCAAACTTCAGCTTTGACAATGACATGCGCGACAACAATGCCAGATTTGAGTAACCCGTACCAAAATCATCCATATGTACCGCAATACCTGCTTGGGTTAAAACCTGCAATGACTGCAAAGATTGAGCCTGCATCAGAGTTGATTCGGTCAATTCCAGTACAATTTTGTCCTGCAAAAATATCGGTAAGCGGCGTATACGGCGAATCACCGAGTCGGCAAAATCTAATTGCGATAATTGTAATGCCGATACATTCACGGCAATGGGCACCACTGGTAAGCCGGCGCTGGCCCATGCTTGAACTTGCGCCATCGCTTCATCCAACGCCCAATCGCCAATTGCAGCAATAATGCCGGTTTGTTCGGCAAATGGAATAAAGTCGATCGGACTCACTTCGCCGCGTTGCGGTTGATACCAGCGGATCAAGGCTTCAAACCCGATTAGTTGGGTATCGTGTAAGCGAATCTGTGGCTGGTACACCAAACGGAACTCCTGCAAAGCAAGGGCTTGGCGCAATTCGCGCTCCAGCGCCAATTGCAATACTGCATATTTAGCCATCGCGGGCTGAAATACACTAATCTGCCCTCGCCCTTCTGCTTTACCACGATAGAGCGCAATATCGGCATGCTTTAGTAACTGCCCAGCGGTCTGGCCATCTTGCGGGAACTGCACCCTGCCCGCGGTAAAACCCAGCTGAAAATCCAGCTCTTCAATTTGAATTGATTGCGCCAAGAAAAATAATAAATGGTCGTCAATCCGCGCCACATCGGTTTGTGGCGCCAACAGCACAAACTCATCACCACCAAGGCGAAATACCTGCTCGCTAAGCGAGTGCAAGCGCTGCGCCACTTGTACCAATGCAGTATCGCCTGCTGCATGCCCCAGTGCATCGTTAATGCGTTTGAAATGGTCCAGATCAATCAACCACAAGACAAACTCAACACCGGCTGTAATTTTTTGCGCCAGTTGCTGCTCTAGATAACTGCGGTTAAATAATTGCGTCAGCGGGTCATGCCAGGCCAACCACTGTAGCTGCTCTTGCGCCTGCTTGCGTTCGCTAATATCACGAGCAATGCCTGCGGTACCAATAATGTGCCGGCCCTCACGAACCGGCACTTTAATCAACTCCATCCAGCGCTGACCATCAATCACATGCTCAAATGGATGCTCAACCCGAATAGCCTCACCAGACTCAACAATTTTGCGATCGTCCGCTTTATAACGCTCGGCCAGATGGGGAGGCGACAAATAAAAATCATCTTTTCCCAGCAAGCGCTTAGGATCGGAGATTTGCCAAATATCACAAAAAGCACGGTTAACGACCACAAAGCGCCCATCAACATCCTTAGCCCATGCCAAATCTGGGATGCTGTCGACCAGCGCTTGATAGCGTTGGCGCAAACGCCGCGCCCGCCACGCATAAATGAGCAAGGCGACGCAAATGGCAACTAACAAGGCCAAAACCCAAACCATTACTACCCCGCTGCATGTGACATGGTGATGAAGATCACTTCATCTTAATCAATTTGTGGTGGCTTTTCGCAAAACACGGCTCACTCAAGCAACAAAACGACACTTATGCGTCGATGCATCAGCCTCAAATGGGTGATCAGCTAAATTGTGGCCTCGTATGCGCATAGAAGCACAGCACAGTTTGGCGGTACAATGGCCAGATTGTGTCAGAGAATCAACCATGCTCAGTTACCGCCATGCCTTTCACGCCGGCAATCACGCCGATGTCCTTAAACACGCCGTTGAAGTGCTACTGCTCGATTACCTCAATCAAAAAGAAAAACCTTGGTGGTATATCGATACACACGCTGGTGCTGGCGTGTATTCACTCACGGAAGGCTATGCCACCAAAAATGCCGAGTTTGAAACCGGCATCGCCCGCATCTGGCAACGCAATGATTTACCAACGGGATTGGAAAAATACGTCCAATTAGTCAAAACACTCAACGCCGGGCAAGATCATTTGATGTTTTACCCCGGCTCGCCCTTTGTGGCGCAAGGGCTGCAGCGCTTTGACGATAAATTGCGCCTGTTTGAATTGCACACCAGTGACGCTAAATTGCTGGCCGATAACTTTGCCTCGGTTGGCAAACGCGCTCAGGTCATTCATGCCGACGGCTTTGCCAGCATCAAAGGTGTACTGCCACCACCACCACGCCGCTCACTGATGCTGATTGATCCACCGTATGAAGATAAACACGATTATGTACGCGTCGTTGATACGATGAAGCTGGCGCTTGAGCGCTTTGCCACGGGTGTTTATGCGATTTGGTATCCGCAACTGGCACGGGTGGAAGTCAAAGAAATGCTCGATAAATTAAAGAAAATCCCGTGCAAAGGTTGGCTGCACGTTAGCCTGACAGTGCAATCACCTAGCTTGGATGGTTTTGGCATGCACGGCTCGGGCATGTTTGTGTTTAATCCACCGTGGACTCTAGCCAGCGAGCTAGATACCATCATGCCGTATCTGGTCAAACACCTTGGGCTAGATAGCGGTGCGCGCTATACCCTTGAGCAACAGAGCGCATAAGTATTCTTCAGCAGTAAAAAAGCCCCATCATGCATGGGGCTTTTTTATTAGCTAAGCGATTTACCTGAAAGCAGGCTCAGCCAGTTATACCAGCGCCAGCAATAGCGCGGCAGCGCGCGCAGGCAAACGGGCATTATCAGCCACCAGCCATACCGTCGCAGTGCGGCCATCTTCTGACAATTGCAATTGATTGGCCCAAATTTTGTCACCACCAATTGCATCCTGTGGGGTGGCAATGCCAGCCGCGCCGCTGCCTTGCAAGAAATACAAAGCGGGCGCAGCCTGAATGGCGCTTTCTACGGCCGCCAAGGTTTGTGCCGATTTAAACTGCACGCTCAAGCTCACGGCATGGCCAAAAAACACCGGTACTCGGCTCACGGTTAAGCTGTTGATGGCATGACCAGCAGCGGCGAGCTCTGCATGAATACGCGCTTCTTCACCACGCGCGGCGGTTGGCAAAACATTAAACGCCAGCCGTTTTGGATAGCCAGCCAGCTCCACTTCTTGCTGCGCAAACAACTGGCGAGTTTGCATCGACAACGCTTCAATCGCTGACTTGCCATCTTCGGACACCGATACCATCGCGGTTGCGGCGACAAAATTCAGCTCAGACAATGATTTTAACGCCGCTACCGTGGCCGAAATCATCGAGGTCAACACATGCGGCAGACTCACAATTTGCCCTGCCTGCGGTTTACCTACTTTTGACTGAGTCGCGCCAGTCAGGTCAATCACCGCCACACCCGCTTGTGCCGCTTGAGCTGCATATTGGGTGGCCAGCTCTGGCGAGCCGACAAACACCGCGGCTTCGACTGATTTCCAGTCAAACAGATCAACTTCCAGTACCGGCAAAACATGCTCGCGCAGCTCAACCGTACCGGCTTCTTCGTCATCCGACAGTGGATAGAGCGCCTCTAAAGCGATGGGTAACTCACCCAATACATCTAACACGGTTTGAGCTGCGGGGGTATCTGCACCAACTAGCGCAACAGAAATAGCTTTAGACATATACTCACTCCAGGTATAAATAAAAACAACCGCACCAGCTTACGCCGATGCGGTTTAAAGTCGTATTTTACCCGCTTGTGCCCGATAACACGAGCAGCGAACAAAACGGGCTAATTTGATCGATTGATTTCGCGCCGTGTAGCTTCCAGCATTTTGCTGGCTAGACCGGTATCGGACAAAATACGCAGCCCATCGTTAAACGTTTTAGCCCAACGCGGCGAATTGGGGTTTTTACGGTCAAACACCACATGCAGTGGCGCACTCCAATAAGCTTGTGATTGGCACACTATTTTATTCTGGTCTGCTGCCGTTAGATTTTTTGCAATGACATACGGCCCTACTTCAATATCAATAGGTAACAGATCAATGTAGCCCGCACTCAATTTTTTAAAATTACTCACATCGCTATTGCTGACATCCACCTGCAACAAGCCCGATTTACTCAGCTTATCAAAGTCGTCTGAATAAAAATTGCCTGCGGTAACCCCGATTTTGTAAGAGGCCAAATCTTCAAGTTTTTTCCACTTGATTTCACGCCCTTTTTGCTGGCAAAACACCATGCTCAAGGACAATACTGGGTCGGAATAAATGAGATCTTTTTCACGCTCGGCATTTTTGGCCCAGCCAAAGCCCCCCTGGTAAATACCTTGGCGAACACCGTCGATCGCGCGCTTATTGGGAACCGATTCCAACTTGACCGCAATATCTTTTTGCTCAAATGCAGCAACAACTAAGCGTGTCAGCAACCCTTTATGCGGCAAACTTTCACCCATATACGGGGGATAATCCTGCAGTGTCAGGGTAATTTGCTCTGTTTTCTGCTCCGCCTGCGCGGCATTCACCCAGATGCAGCAGCTCACAGCCAGTATGAAGCGATTGATACGCATGATCAGCACCACTTGGAGTAGATAAGTTTTCTTTATAGCAGCCGATTTCACACCCATAAAAAAAAGAGCCTTGTCGGCTCTTTTTTTGGGTCTGTGCGGCAATTACATGGCAGCGACTACGGCGTCGCCCATGGCTGAGCAGCTCACTTTGGTTGTACCTGCTTCGTAAATATCCGCAGTACGCAGACCTTGCGCCAACACTTTCTTCACCGCGTTTTCTACACGCTGTGCAGCCGCTTCACTGTTGAAGGTGTAACGCAGCATCATGGCTACTGACAAAATCGTGGCCAGTGGGTTGGCTACGTCTTTACCGGCGATATCTGGCGCTGAGCCATGGCTTGGCTCGTACAGACCTTTGTTGTTCGCGTCGAGCGAGGCGCTTGGCAACATGCCGATCGAGCCGGTCAACATTGAGGCCTCATCCGACAAGATGTCACCAAAGATATTGCCGGTCACGACTACGTCGAACTGCTTCGGCGCTTTCACCAGCTGCATCGCCGCGTTATCCACCAGCATGTGGCTCAGCTCTACATCCGGATATTCCTTAGCCAGATCGGTCATGATCTCTTTCCAGAATTCAGTGGTTTCCAGCACATTGGCTTTATCCACGGAACACAGGCGTTTGCCGCGCTTTTGCGCCGCTTGGAAAGCCACATGCCCGATACGGCGAATTTCGCTTTCGGCGTATAACATGGTGTTAAAGCCTTCGCGCTCGCCCGCTTCGTTAGTGCGAATGCCGCGTGGCTGACCGAAGTAAATATCGCCGGTCAATTCACGCACGATCAGGATATCCAAGCCCGACACCACTTCTGGCTTCAGGGTTGAGGCATTGGCCAATTCTGGGTACAAAATCGCAGGGCGCAGATTGGCAAACAAATTTAAATCTTTACGAATCGCCAATAGGCCGCGCTCTGGGCGCAGCGGACGATCGAGTTTGTCGTATTGCGGGCCGCCCACAGCACCGAGCAAAATCGCGTCAGCTTCACGCGCCAGTTTTTGCGTGAATTCTGGATACGGCGCGCCGTATTGGTCATAAGCTGCGCCACCCAATGGGGCCTCTTGCAACTCCAAAGCTAAACCGTCATTTTTTAATACTTCGAGTACTTTTTTAGCTTGCGCCACAATTTCTGGGCCAATGCCATCGCCGGGCAAAATCAATACTTTCATGTTTATCTCGTGGTTTTTATCGGGTTAATGATGGATTGCAGTCATATACTAGGTATACATCCACACAGCAATTAAATAATGAGCTCTACGGCAATACCCACAGATGAAATCCAAAGCCAGCGCAGTTATTTTTGCCGCAAATAAACGTAGAAAAAGAGGGGCAAGCCCCTCTTTTTTACTTAGCACACTCGCTTAGAACGATACTTTGTAGTCTACATCGCAGTCAGTCATCACAATCACGCGTGGATGCGTTTGCAGCAATGATGCTGGTACTTGCGTGGTGATTGGGCCATTCAAAGTGCGATCCAAGATTTCAGCTTTCTCAGCACCTTTCACGACCAACAAAATAGCGCGCGCTTGCATAATTGTGCCCATACCCATGGTCACGGCATGCGTTGGCACTTCGTCAATGTGGTTGAAGAAACGCTTGTTCGCTTCGCGAGTCTCTTGTTTCAGCGTTACTTTATAAGTACCGCGAGACAAATGCTCATCCGGCTCATTAAAACCGATGTGACCATTGCCGCCGATACCGAGCAATTGCAAGTCAACTGGGCCTTGCTCAAACATCATTTTGTCGTAGTTGCGGCATTCTGCATCAACGTCAGCCGCGTTGCCATCTGGTACGTGCGTGTTTTCACGTTTGATATCGATGTGATCAAACAGATTGCGCTGCATGAAATTACGATAGCTTTCTTGGTGTGTGATTGGCAGGCCAACGTATTCATCCAAATTGAATGTTTTAGCATGCGCAAAGCTCACCAAACCTGCTTGATAAGTTTTAACGATTTCTTTGTACAAACCGATTGGGGTGCCACCTGTTGCCATACCCAAAATAGCATTGGGCTTTGAACGCACCATAGAGATAATTAGGTCAGCTGCGGCACGATCTAGATCGCTTTGATTTTTAAATTTATGCAGGATCATCGGTTTAATTTCCAAAGTATGAATTCGACCGTAAGAGGATACGACAAAATTCTAAGAATAATATTGATAAAGCCTAAAAAATGAGCCCCATTTTACAAAAAAGGGACTCAATTATTTATTTTGCAAACAACCAAGGTTGTTCGGCTTGGCGTTTTGCTTCAAATGCGGCGATTTCATCGCGATGCGCCAGCGTCAAACCAATTTCATCCAAGCCATTGAGCAAACAATGCTTACGATGCTCGGTAATTTCAAACTTGAATACCTCGCCGCTTGGCGTAGTAATAGTTTGAGCTTCCAGATTGATATTGAGGCGATAACCTTCAGCCTTGGCTTCATTAAACAACTGATCAACCACGGCAGCGGGTTGCACAATCGGCAACAAGCCATTTTTGAAGCAATTATTAAAGAAAATATCGGCAAAGCTTGGCGCAATCAGCGCGCGGAAACCGAAATCTTCGATCGCCCACGGCGCATGCTCGCGCGAGCTACCACAGCCAAAGTTATCGCGCGCTAACAGCACTTGCGCACCTTGATTGCGCGGCAGATTGAGTTCGAAATCAGGATTCAGCGGGCGCTGGCTGTTATCCATACCCGGCTCACCTTGATCCAGATAGCGCCATTCATCAAACAAATTGGGGCCAAAGCCGGAGCGCTTGATCGATTTTAGAAACTGTTTCGGAATAATCGCATCAGTATCCACATTGGCGCGATCCATCGCGCAGACCAAACCATCTAATTGGATAAAAGGTTTCATTTCGCTGCCTTTTCGATGGCTTCGCCACCCTTTTTAATATCTTTACCAATACCCGACACGGTATTGCAGGCACTTAATGCCAATACCAGAACGCACAGAGTGAATGATTTAAGCATCACCATAGCTCCTTAGGCGAAGTGTCGAACATCTACAAAGTGGCCTGCAATTGCCGCGGCGGCTGCCATTTCTGGGCTTACCAAGTGCGTGCGACCACCTTGACCTTGGCGACCTTCAAAGTTACGGTTTGACGTTGAGGCACAACGCTCACCAGGCGCCAAACGATCGGCGTTCATCGCCAGACACATAGAACAGCCTGGCTCACGCCATTCAAAGCCCGCTTCGATAAAGATTTTATCCAAGCCTTCAGCTTCAGCTTGCGCTTTGACCAAACCTGAACCGGGCACGATCAGCACTAATTTGACACTAGCTGCTTTTTTCTTACCTTTGATCACACTGGCAGCGGCGCGCAAATCTTCGATCCGGCTATTAGTACAGGAGCCGATAAAGACTTTATCAATCGCGATTTCGGTCAGTGGCGTATCGGCATTCAGGCCCATGTACTGCAGCGCACGCTCGTAACTACCCTTTTTCACTGGATCGGTTTCATTGGCTGGATTTGGCACTTTGCCAGAAACGCCAAGTACTTGCTCAGGTGATGTACCCCAAGTGATTTGGGGCTCGATGTCTTCAGCCCGCAGCTCAACCACGGCGTCGAATACTGCGCCTTCGTCTGAAACTAACTCGCGCCAGTTCGCTACCGCGGCATCCCATTGCTCAGCGCTTGGCGAGAATGGACGGCCTTTGAGGTATTCAATGGTCTTGTCGTCAACAGCAACCATACCGGCACGCGCGCCACCTTCGATCGCCATATTGCACAAGGTCATCCGACCTTCCATGCTCAAGCTGCGAATCGCTTCGCCACCAAATTCAATCGCATAGCCAGTACCACCAGCGGTACCGATTTTGCCAATAATCGCTAGCGCCACGTCTTTGGCGGTCACGCCCATGCCGAGCTTACCGTCCACGCGCACCAGCATGGCTTTGGATTTTTTCGCCACCAGTGTTTGCGTCGCTAGTACGTGCTCAACCTCAGAAGTACCAATACCATGCGCCAGCGCAGCAAAAGCGCCGTGCGTTGAGGTGTGGCTATCACCACAAACCACCGTCATACCAGGTAGTGTGGCGCCATTTTCTGGGCCAACTACGTGCACAATACCTTGACGCTGATCTTTAAATGGGAAATAAGCGAGAGCGCCAAATTCTTTAATATTCGCGTCGAGGGTTTCGACCTGCAGGCGAGAAATCGGGTCTTGAATCCCTTTTTCCCACTCATTGGTTGGCGTATTGTGATCAGCCGTGGCTACCACGGATGATTTACGCCACGGCTGGCGATTGGCCAGTTTCAAGCCTTCAAAGGCTTGAGGACTCGTCACTTCGTGTACCAAATGACGGTCAATATAAATCAGACAAGTGCCATCAGCTTCTTCGCGAATAACGTGCGAATGCCAAAGTTTATCGTAGAGGGTTTTAGCCATAGCAGGGATCGCCAGTTGGGACAATCAGGAAACCTCCGATAGTAGCGGATTCGCCCCTTTGCGACAACTGATGCATTAGGGTTCTGCCTGATATTGCCTGAACGGACATCGTTCTTGCGTTTCATTCTGCACACGGGATAATTGGCAAACATTGACAGGAAAATCGCATAATGAAAATTAAGCACCTCATTACGATGCTCACACTCTTGGGCGTACCACTATTAGCTTATGCCAGTGCAAATACGCCAAGTTGCGAGCAAGTTGCAATGCAAGTAGCTCAGCAACAGCAAGTGTCCGCCCCAGAACTATTGAGCATTTTGCACAGCCTTAACCATTATCAGCGCCTACCGGAGAAATTTGTCACCAAAAAGCAAGCATACGCTGCCGGTTGGCAGCCGGGCAGCAGTCTTTGGAGTGTATTGCCGGGAAAATCAATTGGCGGAGATCACTTTGGTAATCGTGAACGCAGGCTGCCAGCTGGGCAATATTATGAGGCTGACTTGGATTATCAAGGCAAAAAGCGCAACGCCAAGCGATTAGTCTTTCAACCGAGTGGGAAACGCTTTATCACCGTTGATCACTATCAGAATTTTTCGGAGATTCCGGCATGTCAGTAGGCCTACATATCCACTTACGCAACATTTCCAACTTGAATGATTTTTACGACCAACTCACCCAGCAAGCCAATCTGAATAGGGGCTTTGGGCGTAATCTGGATGCTTTATTTGATGTACTGACTACTGATCTGGCAGGGCCAATTTGCATTACGTGGCATGGTTGCGAGCAATCTAAGCAGGCAATGACAGGCACGCAATTTGCAGATTTGATGAGTGTGTTAAACGATGCAGCAGCAGAGCGTGTTGATTTAACCATACACCCACACTAATCCAAGGTATAGCCCTACAACAAAGACCTACCAATAGCTACAGCAATATACCCCAATCAAATCTACCATTTGATTATCGCAACAATCTCACTGCGACTTCTAATCCGGCAGGAGCTAAATTAGTTCCTGCTGATGGATGTCAATATTCACCACCGTAGACGTGCAATAGTGCCGTGTCTCGCACGGCCAAAATTCTTATGATGACATCAACATTTATCGAGCCGGCATAGATGTCCTTGGATCACATCATTAAGGAGCACAACCATGACCAAAACATTGAATCCAAAGCAGATTCGCAAGCAACTGGGATTAAACCAGCAAGAATTCTGGAGCCAAATTGGCGTCACACAAAGCGGTGGATCACGCTATGAAAGTGGCAGAGCCATGCCCAAGCCAGTACGTGAACTGCTCCGGGTGGTTCATGTTGAAGGAATTGATTTGGCAACCTTAAAACGGGAAGAAATCAAAGCCTTAAACTACCTGCGTGAGCAGCAACCCCATTTGCTAGAAGATTTGATCAAAAAATCAACCGAAACGGCACTTTAAGCGCTCAGCTTGACCGCCAAGCCAATCTGCTCCAAGCGTATTTTGAGTGCGGTCATCCATTCTGCGGGTGCCGCACTCAAACGCGGTGCCTCACTCTGCAATGAAGGTCTTGCCAATCCATACAGCAAAACCCCAGTAATCGGCACGCCCGACGCGAGCTGTTCTGCTAAAAATGCAACGTAGTCGTTTAACTCCGTGTCACTTGGCAAGATACCGTCTACGGCGAACATACAGGTTTGTATCCAGGTTGGGCAGCCCCGTGCAGACACAGCCAGGCGACGCGCTACCTGCGTGCGCGTGAGGGTAATTTGATTTACAAACTCGAAGCCATCTTTGGGTGCACGATCAATTTTGAACCATACTTCGCCATCCATAGCAGCTATTTTCTGCAAAGCTACTTGCACTGCCATTTTATCAAGCTGACTTCCATTCGTAATTAATACGGTTTTAATGTCCAGCGCATACTTGGCGCGAGCCGCAGCGACTACATCAATCACAGCTCCAAATTGCGTTGATGTGGTTGGCTCACCATTGCCAGAGAAAGCAATGTCATTAATTCGCCGCACTTCGGCAGGAACAGCCGTTTGCATAAAATCGCCGATCACGATGTGTTCGAGCAATGCATCAAGCTCAGCAGCAAGTTGCTGTAAATCAGTTTCTGGCGCCGGACCCCGCACCAAATCTGGTACCTGACAATACACGCAACGCCAATTACATGCGTTATTGGGGTTGAGATTAATCCCAATTGATACACCACCCGCTCGCCGCGACACCACGGGATACACATACTTTAAGCCCGCAATGTCACGACGATGATCGTTAACATTCAACGGGCTAATTACTTGAATGGCCATGCGGATTTAAACCTTTAAATAACAGCTTCTAAGCACTAGCTTTCACCAACAAAACTGGAATATGGGTATGCCGCATAACTCCCTCGGCCACACTGCCAAGCAACATATGAGTTAAACCACCGTAGCCGTGCGTCCCCATAACGAGTAAATGCGCCTGCCATTTTGCCGCATCATCCACCAAGGTGCGGGCAATTTGTCCACCCCAGATTTCTAACAACTCCGTTTCAACTTGGATATTTTTCTCTTGCAAAAGCGCGGCACGTTCGGCCAGCAATTTCTCGCCCCCCTCTTTGAGTGAGGCTTGCAACTGCGGCACATCCAGAAACTCATTCGCACTCCATGCAAACTGAGCCAAATCAATAACATGAATTAAGCGCACTATCGCATGCTGCTCGCCTGCCAATCGAGTCGCCTCCTGCAATGCCGCCTGACTGGTATCACTGTGATCAACCGGAACTAAAATTCGGGTGTACATGATCTGCTCCTCATCGCGTGGTATTTATTTAGTCTAGCAGGCCGATTGATAGTTCGGCTATTGCAGCTCAAGGTATTAACGGCATACACTCAAGAAAAACCTTATTTCAGCATCTGCTAATTCAGACTAAATTATGGCTCGTGTTGTACTTGATTTACCCGCCTGTGACTTATTTACCGCCGAATTAGCCATTCGGATACGCGACATCAACTACGGGCAACATCTAAGCAATGATGCGCTGATGGCCATGCTGCATGAAACTAGATTGCAATGGCTGGCTCAATTGGGATTTGCATCTGAGATGGATATTGATGGCAAAGGCCTCATCATGGCCGATGCCGCAATTGTGTTCGAAAATGAGGCATTTTATGGTGATGTGTTGTTAATTCGCTTAGGTGCGGCAGAAATCAGCCGTGCCAGCTTTGAACTTTACTATGATATTAGCAGCCAAAATCAAGCTATCGCTAAGGCAAAAACAACACTAGTGGCTTACGATTACCCACAACGAAAAATCACCAGCTTGCCGCTCGCTTTGCGTGCAGCATTAGAACAATAAAGGGATACCAACATGAAAAAATACCCAGTAAATAGCCCCGAAGCAATGGCTCGCCTGCTCGTGTTACAAATGATTTGTGACGGCAATTTTGACCCCGAAGAAATCGATGAATTGGAGCACTTGCACGTTTACGATGTATTGGGCATTAGCCGCAAAGGCTTTATTCAAGTACTTCAAGACTACTGTAATGACATCGGCGACGAAGCTGATGAGAACGGCAGCGTACATTTGGTCGACAAAGAACGCATTGACCAGCTGCTTGAAACAGTTGACGACCCTAAAAAACGCCTGCAACTTGCGGCACTTTCGCTTGATTTGGCTAAATCAGACCAAGAAATCAACGACGCTGAGCTAGCCGTATTCAGCCGAATGCTCAAGAAATGGCATCTGTCACTCGATGATTTACAACTCGCTTTTGATCACTAATTAGACTTAACTAATAATAATTACAGCCGTAAAAAACGGGAAATTCTAAATGGCTTGGTTGGCAGATTTCCACCGCTCGTTTGAGCGTAACTTCATTCCTACTCTAGGCCGCAAATTTGCCTTCATTGGGCTTCTTTGTTGTTTCCCTTTGCTTATCACTGTTGCGGTGTCCTTAGCCAAAAGTGAGCTGATTCAGCTCACTCAAGGATTACCAGCATCGCAACAGACGCAAATCATCAGTATCTTGGATCAACTTAGCCTGATTTGCACGGCACTCACCGCTGCATCGCTGGTTTTATGCCTTATTGAAATTGCCTATTTTCACCTCTGGATTACCAAACCAGTTCGCCTCATTAATGAGGTATTTACTGACGCAGCAGATCACGAAGGTGATTTATCACGCAACATACCTACGCCGTACACTGATGAAATCAGCCAACTGGGCATGACCTGCAATCGCTTCTTAAGCAAACAACGTGACATTATTGCAAATGTCCAGACCATGACCATTAGCATGGCATTGGAAGCCGCCAAATCGCAAAAACACATCCGAGAATCAGCCAATGCCAGCGCCCAGCAAGATCAGTTGGCCAAAAAAGTGGTTGACGCTAGCAACTCAACGACGCGCGGTATCTCGCAGGTATCTACCCAAACTGGCGAAATTTCACATACCACCGCCGCCAATCTAGACATGGCACATGCGTCATATTCCGAGCTACAGGATGTGGTCAGCCGCATCAATACGATCAATAGCAAGATCGGCAACTTTAATCAAACCGTAGATGGCCTGAATAAACGCTCGGCCAGCATTAAAACCATTGTTGATCTTATTAAAGAAATTGCAGGCCAGACCAATTTACTAGCCCTGAATGCCGCCATTGAAGCGGCCCGTGCAGGCGAACAAGGGCGTGGCTTTGCAGTGGTAGCCGATGAAGTTCGCAAACTAGCCGAAAAGGTCGGCGTAGCAACGGACGAAATCTCGCACGACATTGATAGCATGCTGTCACAAGTATCTGAAACGCTGGCTGAGACCCAGCTCATCACCCAAGATGCCAATATGACGCGCGATGTGGTTGAAAAAGCCTCGGCCCAATTTGCTCATATGGTTCGTGATTTTGAAAATACGGCCGAAGCATTAAGCGGTATTGCCAGCACACTCGAAGAATTCACTGCAGCGAATAATCTAGTAAACGCCAACGTTTCCGAAATTCACCAGCTATCACTGGCGGTGAATGAAAAAATGAGCCGCTCCGCCGAATCATCGAAGGATGTTGCCAAAGCAACAGAAGATGTGCAAGCAATGGTTGGCCGCTTTGTAATTGGCCAAGGCCCGCTTGACTCGATGATCAGCCTGTGCTGCGAGTACCGTGATCAGGTTGCCTACAAACTAACTACAATGCTCACACGTGGGATTGATATTTTTGATCAAAATTATCAAATTGTTCCCAATACAGACCCGCAGAAGTATAAAACCAGCTACAGCCAGCACTTCGCAGCGGAAATGCAGCCTCTCTACGATCAATTAGCTAAAGCGGCCAAAGGGGGGAAATTTTCCTTGGCTGTGGACAATCGTGGTTATGGTGCAACCCACAATAGCTGGTATTCGCAAACACCAACCGGCAATCGGGCAACTGATCTGATCAATAGCCGTGACCAACGGATCTTCAATGACCCTGCCGGACTCAGAGCTGCTCAAAATACTGAACGCTTCCTTTTGCAAAATTATGTGCGTGACACCGGTGAAATCATGACCGAACTTGATGTACCCATTTACATCAATGAGCGTCACTGGGGAAATCTGCGGTTAGGCTTTGATGGTGCTGCGTTACTGAACAAGTAATATTAGCCCTCCTCCGCCAGACATTCGTCCAAATGAGCCTTAAAGCCAGCTTTGCACCTATCGTTAGTCCTGATGCTAGAATTTTGATCTTGGGCAGCTTACCCGGTGATGCATCGCTAGCACAGGGGCATTATTACGCACACCCACGCAATGCATTTTGGCCGATTATCAGCGAAATACTGCAAATTGATCTGTGCAATCTGGCTTATGAGCACCGCTATGCCATGCTGCGTGCCCAACAAATTGCTTTATGGGATGTAATCCAAATAGCCTCTAGGTCAGGCAGCCTAGATTCGGCAATCAGCAATATTCAAGCTAACCCGCTTACCGAATTAACGCTTCGTCTAACTCAGCTAGAGCTAGTCGTTTTTAATGGCAAACTTGCCGCCAAGCACGGAAAAAAACAAATACCAGGGTATATTCAGCAAGCCATTGCTCCGTCTACAAGCCCAGCGTATACCATTTCCATTAGCGACAAGAAAACGGCTTGGCAAAATATTTTCAACGCGTTCATGCTGCGACAAGCTTAGAGAAGCTAGCTTTTTAGCGCTCTGATTTACTTGATATCCAAATAGCAAACATCAGCCAGATGGCATTTAATAGCGCCACAACAAAACCCAAAAAACCCAATAACGGCATACCAAAAATAGTCGGCCCTACTTTAATCGTCATCGCGATTGAAGAACCAATGATCAATGCCCCAGTAACAATACCCATCGTTAATCGATTGGCACTTTTGGCCAACTGATTGCCAAAATGGTCTAAACGCTTTAAATCCAGATCGATGCGCAAATTACCGCGACGTGCTTGCTTGATCAGCTTACCGATATCGCGCGGCAAGCCGGAAAGCACATTAAATGCTTCCAGAAAGTTATCCTTGCCACGCTTCAGTAGCGTTTTGGGGTTGTACCGCGTGATGATGACTTCTTTCACAAATGGCGTTAGGTGCGACACCATTTGAAACTCTGGATCAAGCTGCCGACCCAGCCCTTCCAGCGTGATTAATGCTTTAAACAGCAGAGTGAGATCTGCCGGCAGAGTAATCTCGTGCTCGCGCATAATCATTGCGACATCATTTAGCAAATGACCAAATTGAATATCTTTTAGCGAAAGATTTTCATAATTAAACATAAAATCGGCAATATCGGCGGCTAGCTTTTCCTCATCAACGACGGTATCACCAGTCCACTCCAACAAGACATTCAAAATACCGTGCTCATCACGCTGCGCCAGCGCAGCCAGCAGATCAACAATATGATCCCGTCGTGGATGGGGCAAGCGCCCGACCATACCAAAATCAAGAAAGGCAATTCGACTACCAGATAAATACTTTACATTTCCAGGATGCGGGTCAGCATGAAAGTATCCGTCAATTAACACCATTTTTAGCACTGCATCTGCGCCACGCGCCGCTAGCAGCTTGCGATCCAAGCCAGTCGCATCCACGGCCGCCAGATCATTGCCAGCCACACCGGCGATGTATTCTTGCACAATCAGGCGATCCGAAGTCCATTCCCACCAAATTTTGGGAATAACAATTTCTTCATGACCTGCAAAATTAGTGCTAAAACGCTCCAAATTGCGGGCCTCAATCGAAAGGTTTAATTCCCGATGAATAGATTTTGCAAATTCATCCACCATCCGCACAGGTTGATAGCGCCGCAAATCCGGGAATTCAAACATTGCCAAGCCCGCAATATGCCGCAAGATGCGCAAATCAGCTTCGATCTTGGCGATAAAATTGGGCCGACGAATTTTAAGGACCACCTCGGTACCATCATGTAGTTTGGCCCTATGTACTTGCGCAATGGAGGCCGAGCCAATCGGCTGTGGATCCAGTTCGAAAAACAGCTCATGAGGGTCCCGCCCTAGGGCTGCTCGTAACTCAGGCTCTAATTCGGCAAATGGCAGTGGTGGCACATCACTTTGTAATTTCTCAAACTCGGCAATCCACTCAGGTGGGAACATATCAACCCGCGTTGCCAAGACCTGGCCTAACTTGATGAATGTTGGCCCCAGTTGTTCCAATGCTCGCCGTACACGCACGGGAGGCTCAAGTAGTTCAACCTCATGATCCCCGGGCCAATGCAATAGATCACCAGCACGCTCAACACCTTTTGCCAAGCCCAATCGTTGTACTAAATTACCCAAGCCATGACGCATTAAAATTGCAATAATCTCGCGCACGCGAGGTAAATCTCGCATCACGGTGAACGTTTCTTTTAACATTGAGTCTGTCCATCAGGGCCGAATTAGCCGATTAATTTGAATTTTAGGCTTTACAGCCGTTTTCTACACCCGTAAAGTTCCTGCCCATGAAATGGATTATCATTCTTGCTACAGTATTGAGCTGTACAAACCAATTGGCGCACGCAGATCAGGATATGCCACTCGGAGACACCAATCCGAGCAGTGGCTTGCGCAGCGCAACTACACTTGAATCCGCCGCGAGCAGCGACAACGAGTCCCCTGCCGTTGCAGCACGACCGCGCAGCAAACCCAAATCAACCGCCATGCCAAAGGGCACTGACTACCAGCCCGCGCAGGATTTGCTGTTATCAGCCATGAGTTTGATTGGCGTGAAATATACGTGGGGTGGCAATACCCCCGAAGCAGGTTTAGATTGCTCTGGCTTTATCAAATACGTATTCCAGAACTCAATGAACATTACCCTGCCTCGTACTGCACTTGGCATGTCGCAGACGGGTCAGAATGTTGATAAATCAGAGCTCAAACCCGGCGATTTGGTATTCTTCAATACGCTGGGTCGCACCTTCTCACACGTTGGCATTTATCTTGGCGATAATCGATTTATCCACTCACCTCGCAGTGGCCGCAATATCGAAGTAGCCAATATGAATCTCAGTTATTGGCAAAGCCGTTTTAACGGCGCTAGGCGCGTTGCAGATAGCGGCAGCCAGGGGCTCAATGTCAGCTCATTACTAGCAGCAGGCAGTGGCAATAAAGCAGCCACTACCACTGCACGCAACAGCGCTGAGAGCTCTGATGCCGCGCGTTCCAACATGCAATGCAAGAAAATAACCGTTGGCAAAGGTAAAAAGAAAAAAACCGTTACCCAATGCACCCAACAAAAAGCGAAAAATAGCGCCGCAGCCAACAAACCTAGCGTTAGCAAATCAAGCGCAAAAGCTAGTAAGAATAAAAGCGCAAACAAAAAAGATGCGGCACGCTCTAAAACGACAACCACCAAAAAGACTAACAAATCCAAGAAGCAATAATAGAGTATATGTCTAGATGCCTTATTATGACTTTGTTCGATTAAGATACCCACCAGAAAGCCCGCAATGCGCGGGCTTTTTTACACCACTGCATTGAAGCCACACTGGTCAATCATCATTCTCAATCATTTTCTAGATGCATAAAAAAAGCCCCGAATCTCGGGGCTTTCTTCATCGACTCAAACTTAGCCGTGATATGGGTGACGCATTACAATTGTTTCTTCGCGATCTGGACCAGTAGAAATAATATCGATCGGCGCTTCGCAGATCTCAGCAATGCGCTGCAAATACTTGCGGGCGTTTTCCGGCAAGTCTTCCCATTTTTTTACGCCAAAAGTGCTTTCAGTCCAGCCCGCACATTCTTCGTAGATCGGTTCGCACAAAGCAATATCGTCGGCACCCACGGGCAAGATGTCAGTCTCAACGCCATTGATTTTATAGCCAACACATAATTTGATGGTTTCAATACCATCCATAACGTCAAGCTTGGTCACACAAAGACCAGAAACACCATTGATCTGAATCGAGCGTTTCAGAGCAGCCGCATCAAACCAGCCACAACGACGTGGACGGCCGGTCACCGAGCCAAATTCATTACCACGCTTGGCAAGGCCTGCACCAACATCATCAAACAATTCGGTAGGGAATGGGCCAGAGCCAACACGTGTTGTGTATGCTTTCACAATACCCAATACATATTGCAGCATTTGTGGTGCAACGCCCGCACCTGGAGCTGCAGCACCTGCAACGCAGTTACTTGAAGTCACGTACGGGTAAGTACCGTGGTCAACATCTAGCAAAGTACCTTGTGCACCTTCAAATAACAGCGGCTTACCTGCTTTATTCAAATCATACAAAGTACGCGAAACGTCGCCGAGCATCGGCTTAATGCGCTCAGCATAAGCCAAAGTTTCATCGTAAATCGTCTGGTAATCCAATGTTGGCGCATTGAAGTAGTTTTTCAGTGCAAAGTTGTACCAGTCGAGGTTTTCAAGCAATTTGGCCGCGAAACGCTCTGGGTGATACAAATCTTGCAATCGGATCGAACGACGCGCGATTTTGTCTTCATAAGCAGGGCCAATACCGCGACCCGTTGTGCCGATCTTTTTCTCACCTTTAGCAGCTTCGCGGGCTTGGTCGATCGCGATGTGGTAAGGCAGAATCAAAGGACAAGCTTCAGAAATACGCAAACGGCTCATCACATCAATACCGGCAGCAGTTAGCTCATCAATCTCTTTGAGCAGTGCTTCGGGCGAAATTACTACGCCGTTACCAATAAAACATGCTTTGCCAGCGTGCAAAATACCCGATGGAATCAAGCGCAGAACTGTTTTTTTGCCGCCAACAATCAGCGTATGGCCAGCATTGTGACCACCTTGAAAGCGAACCACGCCTTGGGCGTGATCCGTCAACCAGTCAACAATCTTGCCCTTACCTTCGTCGCCCCATTGGGTACCGATAACGACTACATTTCTGCTCATTCCCAAACCTCGATGCATAAAACACAAAATAATTTGGCAGCGCTACACCTGTAACGTTGCGACCGAACTTTAACGTCAAATCGCGGTTTGAGCCAGCGATTTTTTTGCAAAAACGGCTTAATTTTTACAGACTTATGACTTGCCAAACACCTGCATTTTGCTGCAGGGTCCGGTCCACATGCACTTCCGATTGCACCACGCCCAAATCGACAATCACTATTTCCCCTTGCGCACGCAAGCCACGGATAGCAGAGAGCAATTCAGGATCATCGCCTTGTGGCGCCAAAATACCTGCTTTAGGGCCAGCAAATGGCACAGCGGTTAAACCGCGCAAATCGATACTAAAACCCGTAGCCGGACGCGAGCGGCCAAATTTTTCACCAACACTGTCATAGCGACCACCACGCGCCACCGCGTTGGTGAAGCCTTTGGCATAAGCATTAAAAACTAGACCTGTGTGGTAATAACTGCCCGGCAACTCAGCCAGATCAAAGCGAACGGCAATACCTCGTGCGCTCAACGCAGCGTGCAATTGACTTAGGCCTTCAAGCGCGTCGGTAATCGCGGGCAGGTTTGGCAATTGCCTACGAGCTTGCGCCAGCACAGTGAAGTCGCCATAGTTGGATGCTAACGCCAACAAGCCTTGCGTCAACTCTGGGTTTAATTGCGCTGATAAGGTCTTAAGTGTTGGCACATCTTTTTGTTTGAGTGCACTGAAGGCAGTTTGTCGCACCTCACCTTGCCAGCCAGCCGCATCAGCAATAGCGTTAAATAAGCCAATATGCCCAACTTCCAGCGTGATATCTTTCACTCCAGCTTGCGCAAGGCTAGCAAACATAAGTTCAATGATTTCCACATCCGCAGCCAAACTGGCAGAACCATAAATTTCTGCACCGATTTGGCGTGGCTGACGCGTTGATAGCAAGCCATCAGGACGCGTACACAATACAGAGCCGGTGTAGCAGAGCCGAGCCACACCTTGACGGTTTAGTATATGCGAATCAATGCGAGCAACTTGCGGCGTAATATCGGCACGCAAGCCCATTTGGCGACCAGATAGCTCATCAACCAACTTGAACGTTTTTAAGTCCAAGGCGGCATCTTGCTGTGTGAGCAGCGATTCAACGTACTCAACCAACGGCGGTTCAACTTGCTCGTATCCATAGAGTGCAAACTGATCGAGCATGCGGCGACGCATACTTTCAATTTGGCGGGCCTCGGCAGGGAGTACATCAGAAATATATTCAGGCAGAATCCAGTTACGCATTATCTTTACAAACCAAATGCCCACCCAGGTATAACCCTGGAGTGGGCGTCATTCATAGTATTGGCAGCAATACCCAATTAGGTTGCAGCCAGCGAAATTACCAAACCAACAATTAGCGAGCAAAACCCAAGCAAACGTATCTGGTTATCGGTCATTTGAGCCATACGGCGTAATGCAGACCGCCAGATATGTGGCAGAGCAAAAGGCATAATACCTTCAAACACCAGCATTAGCCCTAAACCCAACCAAAGCGCAGTACTCATTTACCCGAACCAGCACGCGGGTTCTTCATGTACTTGAAGAAGTCTGCACTAGGATCGATCACCATCACATCGCTTTTCTTCGCAAAGCTTTGTTTATAAGCATCTAGGCTCTTATAAAAAGCGTAAAACTCAGGGTTTTTACCATACGATTCGGCATAAATCGCCGCGGCTTTTGCATCGCCTTCACCCTTCATTTGCTGTGCTTGATTGTATGCATCAGCCAAGATCACTTCGCGCTGCTTATCAGCATCCGCTTTGATTTTCTCGGCAGCAGCACTACCTTCAGCGCGCAATTGGCTAGCCACGGCCTTGCGCTCAGATTGCATGCGCTCGTAAACCGAGTTCAAAGTGCTGTCTTCGAGTTCAACCCGTTTGATACGCACATCGAGGACTTGCACGCCGATCCGAGCTGCATCGGCATCGGCAACTTTACGCACCAGATTCATCACTTCATCACGCTGGCCAGAAATTACATCCTGTACGGTTCGTTTACCAAACTCATCGCGTAGCATATTGTTTACGGTATTGCGCAGACGATCCACCGCTTTTTTCTCATCAACACCGACTGCTTTGTAGTATTTTTCTACGTCAACAATCTGGTATTTGATAAAGCTATCGGCTTTCACATTCATTTTTTCGATCGTTTGAATACGCGCAGGAGCTTCTTCATCAATCGTTTGAATGCGTTTATCGAAGTAGCGAACTTCTTGCAGCAGCGGTATTTTAAAATGAAACCCGGGGTCTTTAATAACCCGAACGGCCTCGGAAAACTGGAATACAACTGCGTATTTACGCTGATCCAGAGTAAAAAATGTGGTTGAAAAAATAAACAAGCCCAAAAACAAGGCGGCCAACAAAGGCATAATGCGATTCATCTGTCCTCTCCTTAGCGACCGTCGCGCTGGCCACGATCGTTACGGGCAGCAGGTGTTTCATTAGGTTGTGGAGCAGGAGCCTCAACCGCGGCTTTAACAGCAGGAGCTGGGGCTGGCGATTCACCTTGAGCATTCATCTGCATCAGTTTATCCAAGGGCAGGTAGAGCAAATTGCCATTCGCTTTCTGATCAACCATTACCTTCGTTGTATTTTGATAAACCGTTTGCATTGTATCGAGGTACATACGGTCACGAGTCACCTGAGGTGCCTTGGCATATTCTGCCGCAATCTGTCTAAAGCGCGACGCGTCACCCTCTGCTCGGGCAACAACTTGCTGACGATAACCCAAAGCCTCTTCATTGAGCCGTGCAGCCATACCACTAGCTTTAGGCACAACATCATTTGCATACGCCGTGCCTTCATTAATTAGGCGTGCGCGGTCTTGCCGTGCTTTCACGGCATCACTAAAGGCGGCCTGGACTTGCTCCGGCGGCTGTACGTCAGAGATATTCACACGAGATACTGAAATACCTGTTTGGTATTTGGTCAGCAGCTCTTGAATCATTTCCTTGGTATCTTCACCAATCTTGCCGCGACCTTCATTGAGAACGTAATCAACCTTATTCTTGCCGACCACCTCACGAATTGCAGTTTCAGCAGCCTGCTTGACCACATCTCGGCCATCTTTGTCAGTCAGGCGGTTGTTAAACAAGAAATCTCGCGCTGAGTTGAGGTTATATTGCACCTCAAGTTGAACTTCAATAATGTTCTGGTCACCAGTCAGCATCGTGCTTTCATCACCAGCTGCAGCGGCTCCGCGCACGCCAACTTCCAGACTACGAAGTTCGGTGACATTTACGATCTCACGAGACTCAATTGGGTATGGCAGATGCCAATTAAGACCTGCGTTTTCTACTGTCTTGGTGTATTTACCAAAACGGGTGATGACCGCGTTTTCACGCTCATCAACAACGTAAACACCAGAGCCAACCCACAAAACAAACAATCCAGCAGCAATCACCAAAGCGCCAGTTGAACCGCCATTGCCATTCATGGAAGATGGGTTGCTAGGACTGCCCTTCCCTCCAACCAAGCGATTAAATTTATCGGTAATCGAGCGGAAAATATCTTCCAAATCAGGCGGGCCACCATTATTGCCTTTGTTGCGACCGCCACCCCATTGCGGATCATTCTGACTCATTTATTCTTCCTTTTGTGATTGGCTCATTGCTTCAATCAACGCGGCACGAAGTAAATCAAGGCCATCACCATGGATAGCACTTAATTTAACAGTTTGAATTTTATCATATTCATCACGCAGCATTTCTGCTGGTAATGATTTTTGATCGATCTTATTAAAGACCATCAATTGAGGAATATGTTCCGCACCAATTTCTGTTAATACTTTATTGACTTCTGCGATTTGTAGGTCGCGCATTGGATGATTGATATCAACCACATGCAACAGCAAATCGGCATTAATTGTTTCCTCTAAGGTCGCCCGAAATGCGGCTACCAATGTATGCGGCAGTTGACGAATAAAACCTACCGTATCAGATAAAACAATTGAATGCTCTGCATCTAAAAACAACTTTCGGCTTGTAGTATCCAGCGTTGCAAACAATTGATCTGCAACATAAATCTTGGCTTTGGTTAATGCATTAAACAGCGTTGATTTACCCGCATTAGTATAGCCAACAATTGAAACTGTGAATTGCCCGTTACGATCACGCGCCTTGCGCTGAGTAGCTCGCTGTTTCTGAACCACGACCAGCTGATCTTTCAAACGCTTGACCCGTATCCCGATCAAGCGGCGGTCAGTTTCCAATTGTGACTCACCAGGCCCGCGCAAGCCAACCCCGCCTTTTTGTCGCTCAAGGTGAGTCCACCCCCGAATCAAACGGGTTTGAATATGCGCCAGCTGCGCCAGCTCCACCTGTAACTTGCCCTCAGCTGTACGCGCTCGCTGAGCAAAGATATCCAGAATAAGGGTTGTGCGGTCTAAAACGCGGCATTGCGCCTTTTTTTCTAAATTGCGTTCTTGTGCCGGTGAGAGCTGATGATTAAAGATAACCAGTTGCGCCTGATGTTCAGCCACTGCCTGTGCAATTTCGTCGGCCTTACCACTGCCGGCAAAATATGCCGGATCAGGGCGCTGGCGTTTACCCTCAATAATTTGCAGCGGTTTAACGCCAGCAGATTTGACCAGCTCAACGAACTCATCGATACCATCCCGATAATCGGGCTCACCAAAATCGAGGCAAACCAATATCGCCTCATCACCGCCTTGATGGCGCTCAAACATGCCTACCCCAATCTTTAATCATTATCTGTTCTTAACATGGGGGCAATCTCTGCGATCCCAAGAAGAAAAAACCCCGAAAGATGCAATCTTTCGGGGTTCGAAGTTACCCAAACATCAATCAGCTTTCTGTCGTTGCTGCAGCAGGATTGTCGTGCGGCACATTGACAGAACGCGAAGGCACAACAGTTGAGATTGCATGCTTGTAGACCATTTGCGTCACGGTATTACGCAACAGCACTACATATTGATCAAACGATTCGATTTGACCTTGCAACTTAATGCCATTAACCAAGTAGATTGACACTGGCACATGCTCTTTGCGCAAGATGTTCAAAAAAGGATCTTGCAACATTTGCCCCTTAGCACTCATTTTTATTCTCCGGCTTGTTATTTAATTTCCGTCTATACGGCTTGAGTCAAAACATCTTACGCTTATAGTACACTTTTCAGCAGCTTACAATTGGCAATTTTATTTATTGCCTCGGCGATTCAATTTTGGAGGTGCCTTGCCTTCAAATGGATTCCCACCTTTCTTAAATTGCACCCTAAGTGGCGTTCCTTGAAGCTTGAAGGTTTTCATGAAGAAATGCTCCAAATAACGCCAGTATGAAGCAGGCACAGCCTCAAGCGCATTGCCGTGGATCACAACCACAGGTGGATTGCTACCACCCTGATGCGCATAGCGCATTTTTGGTCTGATCTTACCGGCGATTGGCGGCTGCTGGCGCTCCATAGCCAATTGAAGAGCACGAGTCAGTTTCGGCGTCGGAATCTTGATCATCGCAGCATCATATGCCTGGTGGATCGAACCAAACAAATCACCAACGCCCTTACCCTGCAGCGCGGAAATATAATGGAATTTGGCAAAATCTAAAAAGGCCAGTTTGCGCGAAATTTCACGCTTAATGGTATTGCGCTGGTCTTCATCAGCCGCTTCCCATTTATTAATTGCCACCACCAAAGCACGGCCAGACTCTAATACAAAGCCCGCAATTTTGGCGTCTTGATCCGAAACATCTTGCGTTGCATCAAGCACCAAAATAACCACATTGCAGTCTTCAATCGCCTGCATGGTTTTAATGACCGAAAATTTCTCGATCATGTCGGTGACCTTGCCGCGGCGACGTACACCGGCAGTATCAATTACGGTGTAGTTTTGTCCATTACGCTCAAAATCAATAAACACCGAGTCACGGGTAGTCCCTGGAGCGTCAAAGGCAATAACGCGCTCTTCGCCCAAAATAGTGTTAACCAATGTTGATTTGCCCACATTAGGGCGACCAACAATGGCAAACATTGGGTGAGTGATTTCTTCTTCTGGCTCAGGCTCTGGGAAGCCTTCCAAAATTTCATTTATTAAGTCACGAACCCCTTCGCCATGGGTAGCAGAAATAGCTACTGGGTCACCCAGACCTAATTCATGAAACTCAGCCGTCATTACGGCACGATTCATGCCTTCAATCTTATTTACAGCAACCCACACCGGCCGATCACCCTGTCGCAGGCGATTGGCAATAATTTTATCCTGCGGGGTCAAACCATTGCGGCCATCAACGATAAATACAATTGCGTCAGCTTCATCTACGGCCTGCAGCGTTTGCTTGGCCATCTCAAACATGATGCCTTCATCAACCACTGGCTCGAAACCACCCGTATCAATGACCAGATATGGTTTTTCACCCACTTTGCCGTGACCATAGTGACGATCCCGCGTTAAACCTGGCTGATCGGCCACCAATGCATCACGCGTCTTGGTAAGACGGTTAAATAACGTTGATTTGCCCACATTTGGGCGCCCCACAAGGGCAATTGTTGGTTTCATTCAATTCTCTTACTGTGCACCAAGCAGGTATAAACTGCCTTTGCGGGTTTGAACTAAAGCCTCAGACCCCACAGATTGTGGTGCGATATAAATACGACTGCCATCGGTGGCCTGCTGGCCAACCAAAGACCCATCTTCAGGGTCAAGATAGTGCAAATAACCTTCTAGATCACCTACTACAACCTGATTACCCAATACTGCTGGCGCACTCACGAAACGATAGGCCAGTTTATCTTGCTTCCAAACCGAGCGACCAGTGCTGCGTTCAAAGGCGTAAATGTGCCCTTTCACATCAGTCACATATACATGTGATTCATCAATACCTAAACCAGCCCAGCTAGACACTTCACGTGTCCACACTAAAGAACCGTTTTGCGTACTGATACAAGCCACGCGGCCTTGATAGGCTACCGCACAAACCATATCGGCAAACACTACCGGCGGGCTGACGATATCTGTCACGCGTTCAAGTTCGCTTGCACCACGCGGCAAGGCAATCGGAGCCTCCCACAACACACGACCATCATTCACAGCCAGCGCAGTTAAACGACCGGCAGCTTGTCCGATGTACACAATGCCATCTGCCGCAACCGGCGGTGCGTAATTACGCAATTGCAAAGCAGGCTGCGGACGTTGATAAACCCATTTCAGCTCACCCTTATCAGCAGAGTAAGCACTAACCTTGCCATCAATCGAGCGGACAACAACAAAACCACGCTCAATCACTGGTGATGCAATAACTTCACTTGAGGTTTGGGCAGTCCACAAGGTTTTCCCAGTTGCTAAATCTAAAGCAATGACATCACCCTTCAAGCTGCCAACAGCAACAAGATTGGTACCGACGCCGATCCCACCTGCTACTGGCTGAGGTAACTTGACCTGCCATTTAGCCTTACCGGTTTTACGATCAAGCAAGGCTACCGCACTATTACCGCCAACCACAGCCACATCATCACCAAAAAAAGCCGGCTGGAAACGATATTGTGTGTCATTGCCAATCGATGAATTCCAACGCACTTTGGCATGGCTATTTTTGCTCAACGCAGGCAATGGCGATGGATCCGGAATATTGCTGATGCTAGAACAAGCAGTCAAACCTAAAGCAGCCAGAAGTAAAATATTGCGCAGTACTCGCATCGTTACTTCACTCCAAGCACATCGAGTTTAACTTCTACAAGTTTCAGATTAGGAGCATCTTTAGGCAATTTTGCAATTGCTTGACGGTATGCGTCTGCAGCACCCGGCACATCTGATTTAGCAAGCAATACGTCACCACGCATTTCAGCAAACAAGGCAGAATAACTTTCTTCTTCAGGCGCTTTTACCAAGGTTAAAGCTTCATCGAATTTTTTATCATCAAGCAATACTGAAGCCAATCGTAACTTTGCAGTGTCACGCAAAGTCACTTCTTTTGCATTACTGATCACCCAGTTCAGCTCATCACGCGCTTTTGCTGCATCGCCGTTTAAATAAGCCAATTTCGCAGCACCCAAAGCGGCACGAGCTGCGTATGGGGTGGATTTGTAATCTGATTTCAAGCTATCTAATGTGGCAGTAAACTTGGACTTATCCATCGCCTGCGACTGTAATTGCGCATACAAATCAGCCGCTTTAGCAACCTGATGTTTTTGCCATGATTGCCAACCGGTCCACGCTGCATAAGCGAGCAAAGCAGTCACGACCACCGTCGCTAAAGATTTACCCCAGCTTTGCCACCAAGCTTTCAGCTCGGCAATCTGTTCTTGTTCTTGTAAGTCAAAAGCTGCCATGTTAACCCCGTTGTCCTTGATTATTTAAGACTACACATCACACTTGCTAATTGATCTTGCGCGACGGTCTGTTGCTCACCCTGCTTTTCACCCGTCAGCACTTTGATATTGACCGTCTGAGACTGCATCTCGCCCTCACCCACAATCACGGCAAAGCGCGCGCCCGACTGGTCAGCTTTTTTAAATTGCGATTTAAAGCTACCACCGCCAGCATGATATATCACATTGAAGCCTTGGTCGCGCATCTGACGCGCGGCGGTAAAGGCATACCGCGCCGCTGCCTCACCTTGGCTAACAACATACACATCGGGCGCAGCGCTTGGTGCCACGACTTTTTGTGCCTCAAGTAGCAACATCAAGCGCTCGATCCCCATCGCAAACCCAACGGCTGGGCAAGGCTTCCCGCCAAGCTGTTCAACCAGACCATCGTAACGGCCACCCGCCGCCACTGTGCCTTGTGCACCCAACTCAGTAGTGGTCCACTCAAACACCGTGCGATTGTAGTAATCTAAACCGCGCACCAAGCGCGGATTAATTACATACGCAATGCCTGCATCATCGAGCAAAGCTTTTACGCCGTCGAAATGCGCTTTGGACTCTTCACCTAAGAAGTCTGCGAGACGCGGAGCATTTTCAGCCATTGCTTGCAGCGCAGGGTTTTTGGTATCCAGCACGCGTAAAGGGTTGGTATATAGACGGCGACGGCTATCTTCGTCAAGTTGATCAACATACCCCTCAAGGTATTTAATCAGTTCGGCACGATGCGCCGCACGCTCTTCAGTATTTCCCAGCGAATTGAGCTCAAGTTGCAGACCAGTCAAGCCCAAACGCGGCCACAGATCGGCCAGCATCACAATCATTTCGGCATCAACATCTGGCGTTGCAAAACCAAACGCCTCGACACCAAGCTGATTAAACTGACGCAAACGCCCTTTTTGTGGGCGTTCATGCCGGAACATCGGACCCATATACCAGAGACGTTGGGTTTGGTTGTACAACAAGCCATGCTCGATACATGCACGTACGCAGCCAGCAGTACCTTCTGGGCGCAAAGTTAGCTTTTCACCATTAAGACTGTCTTCGAAAGCATACATTTCTTTTTCAACAATGTCGGTATGCTCACCCACACCTCGTACAAATAGATGCGTTGATTCAACAATCGGCATCCGAATCTGGTTGTAGCCGTAGGCTGCCAGCCATTCGCGCGTTACACGTTCAAAAAACTGCCACTGCGACATTTCTTGCGGCAGAATATCGTTCATGCCACGAATCCCTTGAATGGTTTGAGCCATTTTTATTTTTCTACCTGATCAATTTAAATCTGAGCTAACGGAATGATTTTAGGTGCATCAGCACGACGTTTGCTGCCGTTCTCACCATATCGTGTCACGACATAATTCTCAACAATCGCCTGGAATTCCTGAGCCACATTATCACCTTTCAGCGTAACGTCTTTCTCACCATCGACATACACCGGGCACACCGGCACCTCACCTGTACCCGGCAAGCTAATACCGATATCCGCCAATTTTGACTCGCCAGGGCCATTCACCACGCAGCCCATCACGGCGACCTTCATTTCCTCAACACCAGGATATTGAGCACGCCACACCGGCATTTGCTCACGCAAGAAGCTTTGAATATCTTGCGCCAGCTCTTGAAACACGGTTGAAGTGGTACGTCCGCAACCCGGGCAGGCAGTGACTAATGGGGTAAAACTGCGCAGCCCCATGGTTTGCAACAATTCTTGTGCAACCACCACCTCTTTAGTGCGGTCACCATTTGGTTCAGGCGTCAGGGAGATGCGAATGGTATCGCCAATCCCCTCTTGCATTAGCACCGCCAGCGCTGCGCTAGAAGCCACAATCCCCTTCGAGCCCATACCCGCTTCGGTTAACCCCAAATGCAATGGGTAATCACAGCGCGCACCCAAATCGCGATACACCGCAATCAAATCTTGCACGTGCGACACTTTACAAGATAATAAAATCTGATCTGGCGACAAACCCCAGGCAATAGCCTGATCGGCGGATTCAAGCGCAGACACAATGAGCGCTTCGCGCATCACGGCTTCGGCAGTTAGCGGCTGCGCACGTTTGGAATTTTCATCCATCATTCGCGCCGCAATAGCTTGATCGAGCGAGCCCCAATTCACGCCAATGCGCACCGGTTTTTTGTACTCAATCGCCTTTTCGATCATGTAGGCAAACTTTTCGTCGCGCTTGGCACCCTTGCCTACATTGCCAGGATTAATACGGTACTTGGCCAAAGCCTCAGCACAGTCGGGATAATCACGCAGCAAACGATCGCCATTAAAATGAAAATCCCCAACCAGCGGCACTTTGCAACCCCAGTTTTCTAGCTTGATCTTGATATTGGCGACCTGCGCAGCAGCTTCTGCACTATTGACAGTAATTCTTACCGCTTCAGAGCCTGCGCGCCATAACTCAAAAACCTGGCGAGCGGTGGCTTCTGCATCAGCAGTGTCGGTATTGGTCATTGATTGCACCATGACCGGATGATCACTTCCTACCCAGACATTTCCAATTTGAACTTGACGAGTTTTACGACGCACAATTGGGCTAGACATGAATTATTTCAATTCCAAATTAACAACATCAGAACCAGGTTTGAGATAGCTACTCAAATCAACTGGACGACCTTGAATGGTCAGTTTTGTTTTAGGGGCATTGCCTACTTTCACAGAAAATGGCGCCACACCAGTCACTTTACGCTCGTAACCAGGCCGAACAATTTCAGACAAGACTTTTGATCCGGTGCTGTCGACGATTTGCACCCAACTATCCGACTCGGTAACCACGCTTAATTCTGCAGCACCAGCAACAACAGAAGCTGCAATCGGGCTTACAAGTGGGGCTGCGGTGACTTCTACTTTAGAAGCCACACTTGCGCTCGTCTGTGGCTGAGCAGTTGCCACTACTGCTGAGCTTGCAACTTCAGTAGCTGCTTCGCTAGCGGCTGAGGCAGGAATCGCTTCAGGTGCATTTAGTTCTGGCAGAGCAACTTCTGGCGTCGATGGCTGCTGAAGGTACCAATACACGCCACCCACGCCCAGAAAAACACCCAGCAATGCAACGACAACAATCAAGGTAGAACTCGAAGAGCGTGTTGAACTGCGCATTTCTGGAAATGATTGACCAACTTCGATACTCACTGAGCTAGGACTTTCTTGCGCAGCTTCACCCGGCAATACGTTAGCAAGATAATCAATCAAAGGAGCAGGGTCGATCTGCACTAAGCGAGCATAATTGCGTACAAAACCCCGAATAAATAAATTGCTAGGCAATTCATCAAAAGCTTCTTGCTCTAGTGCTTGAACCTGACGGCGAGACAGTTTTAGCTGTCCAGCTACATCCTCAACAGTAAGACCTAAGGCTTCGCGTGCAGCGCGCAATTGGCGGCCCGCAGGCAGGAATGACGGAGATGCTACGGGTTTATTTTCTTGTTCTTCAATCATATTGTCCGGTCATCAGCTTGGTTGCTTCAACAGAATCTGGGTGGTTACGCTTTAATTCATTGGCATATCGCAACTCAGCTTCTTTGTTGCCGATTTTACGTTCAATACGCACGCCAAGCCATAGCAATTCGGGAGGAGCCTTGGAAACGGCCCGCAAAACTTCAATAAATAATTGTTTTGCCTGAGCAAGTTCACCCTCGCTCAGCAAATAATTCGCCACCTGAAATTTTACCGATAAATTATTCGTGCGCTGTTTACTCGCACGATCAAAATATTGCCGGGCTAGCGCTCTATCGCCCGCCTGCAAGCTGCAATTAGCCGCGGCAATCAACGTAAGTTCAGGCGTTGCATATAGGGTATTACTGAGCACGATATCATAGCGGGCAAGACCTGCCTTGTAATCGCCGCGCTCACATAAAAAAGCACCAAAATTCTGATTAATATCTGAGTCTTTCGGGGCTGCTTTAACTGCCTGCTCAAAATACATCCGGCCTTTCGCATCATCTTTGAGTGCGACGTATGAAACAGCCAGCACATTGAGTGCTTGAGCATAATTTGGAACAGACTCAAGTGCCTTTTTTCCCTCTTCAATGGCAACCGCATATGCACCACGGCGATAATACTCAGATGCCAGACTGGTACGGGTAGCTGCTCGCTGCTCATCAGCACTTAGATCTTCATTTGCCTGCACTAGCGGCGAAAGAACCAATATCAAAGCAAGCAAACAGTTTTTTTTCATTTTGAAGCCTTATTTTTGTTGAAACAAAATCGGGCGAGTTTCTGCCATTTTTTCAGTTCGGCGGGTTTTATCTAATACCTGCCCAGCCAACTGGCCGCATGCAGCATCAATATCATCACCACGCGTTTTTCGCACAGTCACAATGTAACCAGCCTGAATCAGAATATCACGGAATCGGTGAATCGCCTCACGCCCAGAGCGCGCATACCCTGAGTTAGGGAATGGGTTAAATGGTATCAGATTAAATTTACATGACACCGAACGTGCCAAATCAACCAGTTGGCGTGCGTGTTCGGGTTGATCGTTAATCCCTGCCAGCATCACGTACTCAAACGTCACAAAATCGCGCGGCGCTTTTTCCAGATAACGATTACAGGCATTAAGTAATTCTTTTAATGGGTATTTTTTATTAATTGGAACAATTTCATCACGAATTTTATCATTCGGCGCATGCAAACTAACAGCCAATGCCACCGGGCAATCTTCACGCAAACGATCAAGCTGAGGCACCATACCCGATGTAGACAATGTCACACGACGGCGCGATAAGCCATAGGCATTATCATCAAGCATCAAGCGCATTGCGGCGACCACATTATCGTAGTTAGCCAGCGGCTCGCCCATCCCCATCATTACGACATTCGACACGATGCGCGTATCGTCATTCACCGCATTACCCAACCGGGCGGCATCAAATGACAAGCGCTGATTCGCCCACCACAATTGGCCAATAATTTCAGCAGTGCTTAAATTACGATTAAAACCTTGGCGTGCTGTTGAACAAAACGTACAGTCCAGCGCACAACCGACCTGACTCGACACACATAATGTACCGCGGTCATCCTCAGGAATAAAAACAGCCTCAACGCCATTGCCCGTACCGACATCCAGCAACCACTTGCGGGTGCCATCTTGGGCAATTTGTTCGGCCATCATTGAAGGCGGAGCCACACAGGCTTGCTCGGTCAATTTCTGACGAAATGACTTCGCAATATCGCTCATCACGTCAAAATCAGCGGCGCCGCGCTGATGAACCCACTTGAGCAATTGCTTGGCACGAAAAGGCTTCTCCCCCATCTGCACCATCAATTGGCCGAGTCGCTCAGCATCGTAATCCAACAAATTTAATGACATGATCGTGTGCTCCGCAGCGTTCAATTAAGCGCCGTAAACTTCTGAAGCAGCAAAGAAATACGCAATTTCAATCGCTGCATTTTCCAAACTATCTGAACCGTGCACTGCATTTGCGTCGATGCTTGCCGCAAAATCAGCACGAATCGTACCTGCAGCCGCTTCTTTCGGGTTAGTAGCGCCCATCAATTCACGGTTTTTCAATACTGCGTTTTCGCCTTGCAATACTTGGATCATGACTGGGCCAGAGATCATAAAGTTCACCAAATCGTTAAAGAAAGGGCGCTCTTTATGTACAGCGTAAAAGCCTTCTGCTTCAGCGCGTGACAATTGCTTCATTTTAGCCGCAACCACTTTCAGGCCAGCAGACTCGAAACGATCGTAAATTTTACCGATCACGTTTTTAGCAACTGCATCAGGCTTGATGATAGAAATTGTGCGTTCGATAGTCATTTTTGATTTCTCCAGAGGTTTAATGTTTAGTTTTATCAACAAACACGAAAGAATATTGTTGCCCGAGGCCGTTTTCAGCTAGCCTCTGCATAGGCTAAATCGGACTAAAAAGCCACGCCAATATGCAAACTTCAGGCAAATAGCCGACCATTATAACACTTACAAGCGAATAGCAGACACAATGAGTGAAGGCCTAGACCCGATCCTGCAGCAAAAAGAGCAGCAACAACTTAAAACCCAACTACTTTGGCGCCTCGGCATTGCGGGCGGATTAATTACCGCGATACTTTTTGGCATCGGGTGGATCGAAAAAAGTCAGGAAAATGCGGCACCCAACGTACAAATTCCGCAAATAGCGCCCGAACTCAATGCCAGCGAGCCAGAGGCGATCGCCTCAGCTGCGAGCGAGGCAGCTACAGCCGCACCCTCCCCAACAGCTAGCGCTTCACCCAAGCCAACCGACTCACCAAAGCCAAGCGCCATTAGTGCAACAACAGCACCGCCACACACCACTACCAACCCGGCCAGCAAGCAAGTCAACAGCAGCCCAATTCAAAAAATTGAAAACGCACCAAAAAACATACCCCAGACCAGTAAACAACCAGAAATAACGCCAAGAGCGCTTGCAACAGCAATACCCCTAAACAACAAACCTTCTCCTACCCTAAACAGCAAGTCAGTGACCAGCGAGACACCTACCAATACCAATAGCAGACCATTAGTTGCCGATTATCCAGCACCGCTAAACAGCGCGCGCGGTTACAGCGTGCAAGCTGGCGTATTTCTACTCTCGAACAATGCGGAAAAACTGCTTAGCCAACTCCAACAAGCTGGCATACCCGCCTACCTAGAAACCCGCGTGCAAATTGGCCCATTTAAAAGCAAAGCTGAAGCTGATGCTGCAGTCAAAAAACTCAAAGCACTTGGCATCACGCCGGTAGTTAAAACCGAATAAATTGAAGCCCAATAAAAAAACCGCCTGCACGGCGGTTTTTTGCTTTAACTTGCTAGCAAATCAACTGCGACGCCAAGTGGTCTCGCCCGCCTTATCTTCCAGCACAATCCCCGCCGCAGCTAACTCATCGCGAATTCGATCGCCTTCGGCCCAGTTTTTCGCGGCACGCGCTTCACGACGCGCCACGATAGCCGCTTCGATTTTGTCCGCAGTCCACTCCCCTTCTGCTCCGACATCAGCCTGCAAGAAAGATTGCGGATCACGCTGCAACAAACCGAGCACGCCACCCAGCGCTTTAAGTAGCCCCGCTTTTTGTGCACCCAACTCGGTACCGGCATGTTTATTCGCTTCTGCCGCTAATTCGAACAATACTGCGACAGCTTCAGTAGTCGCGAAGTCATCATCCATCGCCGCTTTGAAACGCGCAGCCAATGGATCACTCCAATCGATGGTTACGTCTGCCGGCGGAACCGTTTTCAGCGCAGTATACAAACGAGTCAGCGCATTTTTTGCATCATTCAAATGCACATCGCTGTAGTTCAGTGGGCTGCGATAGTGAGCGCGCAAAATAAAGAAGCGCAGCACTTCAGCATCAAATTTCTGCAACACTTCACGAATAATGAAGAAGTTACCTAGGCTCTTCGACATTTTTTCGTTGTCGACATTGATAAAGCCATTGTGTAGCCAGTAATTCACGTATTGCTGGCCGTGCGCGCCTTCGGACTGAGCAATTTCATTTTCATGGTGCGGAAATTGCAAATCTTCACCGCCGCCATGAATATCAAAATGCTCACCCAAATGGTGGCAAGACATCGCCGAGCATTCGATATGCCAGCCCGGACGCCCTTTTCCCCATGGTGAATCCCACTTCACTTCGGCCGGCTCATCGGTTTTGGCAGCTTTCCACAACACAAAATCGCGTGGATCGCGTTTATTAGGATCAACCTCAACGCGCTCACCAGCACGTTGCTCGTCAAAATCTTTGCGCGACAATTTGCCGTAGCCGTCAAAATCTTTCACCGAGTAGTACACGTCGCCATTTGGCGCGTGATACGCCAAACCTTTATCAAACAACTTGCTAATAATCGCTTGCATCCCGCCAACGTGATCGGTAGCGCGAGGCTCGTGATCAGGGCGAATAATACCCAGCGCAGCAAAATCTTCATTCATTGCGTCAATGAAACGCGAAGTCAGGCTTTGGATCGATTCGCCATTTTCAACTGCACGCTTGATGATTTTGTCGTCAATATCGGTAATGTTGCGCACGTGATTCACATGGTAACCACTCTGACGCAACCAGCGCGCCACCACATCAAACACCACCACCATCCGTGCATGGCCGATGTGACAGTAGTCATACACGGTCATACCGCAGACATACATATTCACATGACCTGGAGTGATCGGTTTGAATTCCTGCTTTTCGCGGGCGAGAGAGTTATGCAGTGTCAGCATCGTGAGTTCACATTGTTTGCACTAAAAATGAGATTCTACCAAAGCTGTCAAGCAGCACTGCAACTAAAGTGCGCTCTGACACGCAAAATACAGGAAAACCCGAGATTATTTGACGCTCCCAGCCGCTTGCAGCACAATCGAGGCTGTTACTGCAAACCAATCGATAGATCACAATCATGGCATTCCACTCCGCAGAAATCTGGCTTGAATGGCGATGGCGTCGCTGAAATCGCGTCCACACGCTCTTCTATTATCCAAACCCGGAGTTACCATGATTTCCCGTACCGAATTTGCAGACCTTGCAGCGCAAGGCTACAACCGCATTCCTTTGATTTCCGAGCTTTTTGCTGATCTTGATACCCCGCTATCGGTTTATTTGAAGCTCGCTAATCGCCCTTATTCGTATCTGCTTGAATCTGTCGTGGGTGGCGAGCGTTTTGGCCGCTACTCATTCATTGGCCTGCCAGCCCGTACCCGCATCAAAGTCTGTGGTACTCGCACTGAGCTGATCCATGATGATCAAGTGATCGAAACGCATGATGGCAATCCGCTTGATTACATTGAAGCCTACCAAGCTCGTTTTAAAGCGCCACCAAGCAAAGGCCTGCCGCGCTTTATGGGTGGACTGGTTGGCTATTTTGGCTACGAAACCATACGCTATATCGAGCGTAAACTGGCCGAATGCAACAAACCCGACCCAATCGGCGCGCCTGATATTCAACTTTTATTGTCAGAAGAAATCGTCGTAGTCGACAATTTATCAGGCAAGCTGTATCTCGTTGTTTATGCTGATCCGGCCAATGACAATGCTTTCGATGTGGCCGAAGCACGCTTGCTTGAGCTGCGAATGAAACTACGCGAGCCAGCACAAATCCCGTTCTCGCTACCCGTTGCCGCACACGGCACGCCAGTTTCCGAATTTGGCGAACAGCCATTCAAAGACGCGGTACTGAAAGCCAAGGAATACATTAAAGACGGCGATGTGATGCAGGTGGTACTCGCACAACGCATGAGCGCGCCATTTGCCGCCTCGCCGATGTCGCTGTATCGCTCGCTGCGCAGCATCAATCCATCGCCGTATATGTTCTATTACGACTTTGGCGATATGCATATTGTCGGTGCTTCACCCGAAATCTTGGTCCGCCTCGAAGACGACACTGTTACCGTGCGCCCAATCGCTGGTACGCGCCCACGCGGTAAAGATCGTGCCGAAGATCTCGCGCTCGAAACCGAGTTGCTCGCCGATGAAAAAGAAATTGCCGAGCACGTAATGTTGATCGACCTTGGCCGAAATGATGCAGGCCGCGTAGCGCAAACTGGCTCGGTTAAACTCGTCGACAAAATGGTCGTTGAGCGCTATTCGCACGTGATGCACATTGTTTCCAGCGTAGAGGGCAAACTCAAGCCTAAGCAAACCGCCATCGACGTTCTGAAAGCCACCTTCCCGGCGGGTACCGTTTCAGGCGCGCCGAAAGTGCGCGCAATGGAAATCATCGACGAACTCGAACCAACGAAACGTGGTGTGTATTCGGGTGCAGTGGGTTACTTAGGCTTTAACGGCGATATGGACGTCGCCATCGCGCTGCGTACCGCCGTAGTTAAAAATCAAACCCTGTTTATGCAAGCCGGTGCCGGCATCGTTGCCGATTCAGTACCGCAAAGCGAGTGGCAAGAAACGCTGAACAAAGCCCGCGCCGTACTGCGCGCCGCCGAACTTGCCAGCCAAGGCCTCGACGCCTAAGCCGACTCGCCAAAAGGAATTAGCCATGCTTTTAATGATCGACAACTACGATAGTTTTACTTACAACCTCGTGCAGTATTTTGGCGAACTCGGCCAAGACGTGCATGTGCATCGCAACGACGAAATCAGCATCGAGCAAATCGAGGCGATGAAGCCTAAATATCTGGTGATTTCACCCGGCCCCTGCTCACCACTAGAAGCGGGTATTTCGGTGCCAGCGATTAAGCATTTCGCTGGCAAGTTGCCGATTATGGGCGTGTGCTTGGGGCATCAATCCATTGGCGAAGCCTTTGGCGGCAAGATTATCCACGCCAAAACGCTGATGCATGGCAAGGTATCGCCTGTTATCCATAATGATGTCGGGATGTTCAAAGACATACCCTCCCCTGTTACGGTAACGCGTTATCACTCGTTGGCGATCGAGCGCGAATCGCTACCTGATTGCCTTGAAGTCACCGCGTGGACTGAAGACGGCGAAATCATGGGCGTGCGCCACAAAACACTGGCGATCGAGGGCGTGCAATTTCACCCCGAATCGATCCTGACCGAGCACGGGCACAAGATGCTCGAGAACTTCCTAAAAGAATGGGCGTAAAGCCAGCACCAAGCCGACCCTAGGTCGGCTTCTTTACGACCTGAGATAAAACAAGGAATTACGATGATTACTATTCAAGCCGCACTCAACCGCCTGATCGACAATAACGAGTTGTTTTACGACGAAATGCTGCACCTGATGCGCCAGATTATGTCGGGCGAAATGACGCAGGCGCAAACTGCTGCGCTGCTCATGGGCTTGCGCACCAAAGTTGAAAGTGTTTCCGAAATTGCCGCAGCCGCAACCGTGATGCGCGAATTTTCGACCAAAGTCGCCGTGCAAGATCGCAGCCACCTCGTTGATACTTGCGGCACAGGCGGCGATGGCGCTCACACGTTTAATATTTCAACCTGCTCGGCTTTTGTCGCCGCCGCAGCGGGCGCGAAAGTGGCGAAACACGGCGGTCGCTCAGTGTCATCGAGCTCTGGCTCGGCCGATGTACTCGAAGCATTTGGCGTGAATCTAAACCTCAGCGCCGAACAGGTTGGCCAGTGTATCGACGAAGTCGGCCTTGGTTTTATGTTCGCGCCGAATCATCACAGCGCGATGAAATACGTTGCCCCTGTTCGTAAAGAGCTGGGCGTGCGCACGATTTTCAATATCCTTGGGCCACTCACCAACCCCGCCGGAGCTGACAACCAAGTAATGGGTGTTTTCCACCCCGATCTGGTAGGTATACAAGCACGAGTCTTAAAGCAATTGGGCTCCAAGCATATACTGATCGTACATGGCAAAGATGGCATGGACGAAATCTCGATCAGCACGCCGACGATGATTGCCGAACTCAAAGACGGCGAAATCATCGAATACGAATTCGATCCACGTGAATTGGGTTTTGAATTGGCCGACATTAAAACACTGCACGCCAGCAATGCGGCTGAATCCAAAGCCATTATCGAAGGCATTTTGAACGGCAGCCTCACTGGCCCTTGCCGCGACATCGTGCTGCTGAACGCCGGAGCTGCGATCTACGCCGCAAACTTGGCGGTGACGCTGGAAGACGGCATCAACGCTGCGCATGAAGCACTGTCCAGCGGCGCGGCCAAAGCCAAGCTCGACGCTCTCATCCAATTTACCCAAGGCTTGGCGCAAGCATGAAAACCTACCATGGCAGCTGCCATTGCGGCGCAGTGAAATTTCGCATTGTTTCGCCTGAGATCACCTCAGGCGTGCGCTGCAATTGCTCAATCTGCCAGCGCAAAGGCGCGCTGATGACGCCGCATATTTATTCGCCAGATGATTTGGTCATTGAATCGGGTGAGGATCAATTGAGCGTGTACCAATTTGGCACTGGCGTGGCGAAGCACTATTTCTGCAAAGTGTGTGGGATTTATCCTTTCCACCAGACGATGCGCAAAGCTGGATATTACCGCGTCAATGTGGGCTGCCTTGAGGGTGTAGAGCCGCTTCAATTGCAAGTTGAAGTGTTTGATGGCAAGCGTTTGTAATCAAAGAAGAGCAAATATGGATAATTTATATTTTGTCGACTTTGAAAATCTGCAAAATATTGACTACGACTCGATTAACAAAAACCATGATCAGATCGTTATTTTTGCAGGGCAAAATCAATCGAAAATCAGCCTCGATATTATCAAAAAAACCCAGCCGCTAGGCTCTGCTGTGCAATGGATTCAAATGGAAGGCTCAGGAAGAAATAGCCTAGATTTCCACCTGTCCTTCTACCTTGGCTATTTCATCGCTTTACAACAATCATTAAATACAAAAACAAAAGTTCATGTAATATCGAAGGATGCTGACTACGACCTTTTAATCAAACACATTCAAAGCTTAGGTTATGATTGCCAGCGCAGAAGTTGCTTTGGAAACTCTACAAAATCAACCACAGAAGTTGATACTAAAGCGGAAATTGCTCTCGTACCCGTAGAGAAAGGGCAACAAAGCTCTCATACTGCATCGCTCCCAAGCCAAAGTAATAAGTCAGTTCCTACAATATCTACCTCACAAGCAGCAGGAAGTAAAGCAACCGAGGAACTCACAACTAGCGGCGTTTATGATACCTTAATCGACCAGCTAAAAAAAATTGGAAAATTAAAGCGCCCACGAACTCAGAAGACTTTATCCAATTTCATCACTTCACATTATCGCGGCAGAAAAAAAGATTTAAATTCAAGCAAAGTAGTAGATTTACTCAAAGCGAATAGAAAAATCAAAATAGCCGACGAACGAATTTCATATTTATTTTAAAGATTATTGATATGTCCGACATCCTAAAAAAAATCTGGGCCACCAAGTTTGAAGAAGTGGCTACTGCAAAAAAACTAATCCCGCTAGCGGAAATCCGCGCGCAAGCTGAAGCCAATACTGATCATCGCGATTTTATCGCTGCGATTCGTGCCAAACACACTGCGGGCAAGGCAGCGGTGATTTCCGAGATCAAAAAGGCCAGCCCGAGCAAAGGCGTAATGCGCGATCCATTTATTCCTGCAGAAATTGCGCCCGATTACGAAGCGAATGGCGCAGCGTGCTTGTCGGTGTTGACCGATGTGCAGTATTTCCAAGGCCATGCCGATTATCTGAAGACGGCGCGCGCGGCATGTAACATTCCAGCGCTGCGCAAAGACTTTATGGTCGATGAGTATCAGTTTTATGAAGCACGCGCGTGGGGAGCCGATTGCATTTTGTTAATCGCCGCCGAGCTCGATGTGAAGCAGATGCAAGATTTTGAAGCGATAGCGCACGGCTTAGGCATGGCGGTGTTGGTTGAAGTGCATAACGCCGAAGAACTTGACGCTGCGCTGCATCTGAAAACGCCGCTGCTCGGCGTAAACAACCGCAATCTGCGCACGTTTGAAGTGAGCCTGCAAACCACGATTGATCTGCTACCGCGTATCGTCGCCGATGGCCGTATTGCCGTGTGCGAAAGCGGCATTCACACCGCCGCCGATGTGCAGCTGATGAAGAACCATAATGTGCACACCTATCTGGTGGGCGAGGCGTTTATGCGTCAGCCTTCACCGGGCCAAGGTTTGAGCGATTTGTTTAAGCCCGTGTACGGCTGATACCTGCATTTGCTGCGGTTTTGCATCGCAGCAAATTGCACCTTGCCCTGCCGGCGCATCAGTCACTATGCTGAAGCATTATTTGAATGATTCAGACCTTTGATGCTGCGCTGGCTACTTGATCAATTGCGTTTTGCTCCATCCCCCGGGGAGAAGACTGGCTTAAGTGCCAAGTCGACTGACTTTGCTACAGTAAGTCAAATCCCCGAGGGTGGCTTATTGCGCCGCCGTGCTATTTATAATCGGCACTGGGGCATCGAAGCTTACAGCCTCACGCTGCGCGAGCTCAATCACCAGCCCCATCAAAACATCCATAGTTATGATCAAGTACTGCTGTGCGAAATCGAACGCTTGCTCAATAGTTCGGATTTAAAAACGCAGATCTGGCTCGAGCTGAGCTGGCATAATTTACCGCTATTATTAGCGCACCAATTCACATTCAAATTCACAGTAATTGCACATGGCGAAGTGCCATTTTCTGACGCCGAACTGAGTCAGTTACTCACCCAATTACGCATACATTTCCATATCGGCGCGACAGCGAAGCGCTGGCATCTTAGCAACCCGTGGCTCGGCCAGCAGTTGCAAGCCATCGTGCTAAATATCCAATCACCTGATTTTGCTGTTCTAAGCCAGCAAATCAACACCTGTCGCCAAATCGCACCGAATGCACAGCTCTGGGTGAATGAAGTTGATAGTCGGGAAGCTGCTGAGGCCTGCTTTCAGCTCGGTGCGGATTTTGTAAGTGGGCATATTTTTACTTGGGCCGAGGCTCAGCAATTGAGCTTTCCGGATAGCTTTCTACACCTCAATCAAGTACTGCAATTAACGCGCCAAAACGCTGATGCCAAACAGATTGCAGGACAACTAAAAACAGACCCGGCGCTAAGTGCAAGACTACTGCGTTACGTCAACTCTGCGGCTATGGCACTACCGCACCCAATGAGTAATTTAGAGCAGGCCATCACGGTCATCGGCAATCAACGGCTCTATCGGTGGTTATCTCTGCTGCTGTTTTCTTGCAAAGGCCATGAAACTCTCGATCAAACATTGCTTGAAACCGCGCTCACACGTGCTCGCTTGATGGAAACTGCCGCGGCACCGCACTTTTCGCCGGCCGACTGTGAGCTACTATTTTTAACCGGCTTATTCTCTTTGCTTGACTACTTGCTGCGCGTGCCACGCAGCGTATTGCTAAAGGAGCTAAACCCGCCGCGTCTAGTGATTGACACACTCTGTGGACAGACAACGGCTTTCAGCCCCTATCTACAGCTTGCAGAGCATAGTGAACTCTACTGGCCAGAGGCCAGACTGCTAGAGAGCTGCCAATTAAGCACTGCTGAATTTAATCGCCTGCAGATTGCGGCAACTTTATGGGCTTTATCCACTTTAGCAAGCTAATACCCCGCCATGTATTGCTTTAAAAACTAATTATTTAAATATCTAGATTAAAATACCCCATCAAGACTTTCCGCCACCTTTACCACTGCTACCCCCACCGCTACCGCTACTCCCACCACTGCCGCTACTCCCACCACTGCCGCTACTCCCACCACTGCCGCTACTCCCACCACTGCCGCTACTCCCACCACTGCCGCTACCACTGCCTACTCCCACTGCCGCTACTCCCTCCACTGCCGCTACTTCCTCCGCTACCATTACTCCCTCCACTGCCGCTACTTCCTCCGCTACCACTACTTCCGCTGTTGCCGCTACTTCCTTTACCACTTTCACCAGAATCTTGTCCTGATCGTGCACCTGCCGAGTCGTCGCTTTTGCCTGCGTGTTCTGCTGCAGTACCAGATTTGTGCATTTCACCTTCTTGGTGCTTTGCATGCGAAGTGGAATCATCATCAGATTTGGCTTTACTGCTGCGGCCACGCTGCTCTAGCGCTTGCTCATTTGCACGACTTTTAGCGACAACCGACCCAAGATTGAGACCTAGCGAGTTAGCAATCTGCCCCCAGCCCATGCCCGATGAGCGCAAATCCGATATGTTTGAAACAGCTAGAACCAGCTCAGATGCAGTTGGGTTACTGATGCCAGCTTTTTGTAAATTTGCCTGAGCTAGGGATATGGTGACATTAACCCCGCCCCAGCCCATTGATTTGCCAGAGGCGGCCAGCGTTGTGGTTTGTCCAGCGGCATTGCTTAAGGTAATAGCCTGCCCCGTACGCAAGCCGTTCACCAAAGCTGTAGCATTTTGCTTGCTGCCTGCCAGCTGACTGTAGTTACTGGCAAGCGTGTCGGCCACTTGGCTACTATCCTGTCTTGCGGCCAGATTATTGGTGTGCTGCGCGCTATCATCGAGCAGATCAGCCCAGCTTGGGCTGGCTAACCATAGCGCAGAGGTAAGAATCAAACTTGTGCGCATAATGATCTCCTAGGTATAAATTTTTTTCATACTAGGGATTGCAAATGCACCACATAGCTAAAACAACGCTAAGTAACTGATTAATGGCAATAATAACTAAGCCAGCAAGATTGATTTCAGTTTATGCTGTTGCTCAAAACTAATTTTAAGAACTTCTGTCAGATAGCGCGGCATTGTGCCCGCCTGCTTTTTCACCTCATGCAGCGCGGCTTTCAGGTATGACGCTTGCACGCCAAAAATCGCATGCAAAATCGCAAGATCACCACCGGCCGCAACACAACGATCGATCAGCGGCTGGTATTTGGCAATCACCTTATCGTGGCTACTCAGATAATCACGCAAAATGGCCTCGTGCGGCACACCCAGAATACTGAGCAGCAAAACGGATGCCCAGCCGGTGCGGTCTTTGCCTGCCGTGCAGTGAATCAACAAGGGGTATTGCTCTGTAGAGCAGATAGTATTTAGCCAGTGGGCGTATACCTGCTGTGCTGTCGGGCTGGCTACCAGATCGCGGTACAGCGCCAGCATCATCTGCTCGGCAGCGCCATTACCCAGATGTTGCTGCAGCAAATCGGGGCGCTCGAGCATTTGGGCGACATCGAAGGCCAGGGTTTGCTCGGTATCGGCGAGCACATCCAGCCAGTAGTTTTCCGCGCCAGGCAGGTGCGGATCTGGATGGCGCACTTGCTCACCATAGGAGCGAAAATCCCACACGCTGCGCAGCTGCAATGCCTGCGCGGCTTGCAAGCTTGACTCAGGCAAGCCAAACCATTGCTCGGAGCGAAACACCATTCCTGTTTTTACCGTGCGCCCATCGGCGGTTTTCAGCCCGCCCAGATCGCGCAGATTATTCAAACCCGCAATTTGAATATCTCGGCTGGCTTTTTTATGAGCAGCTCGGCGCTGGGCAAAAAAATCGCTCAGCAAAGCACTAGCCTCAGGCTGGCACAGGCCAGATTCGATGTGCGTGTGGTGATTGAGTTTGGGCTCGGCAAATGGGTTGATCACACTACCCGCAGCGCCCGTTTTGGTATCCTGCGTCGCGTACACCACACGTTTAAGGCGCGAATGTAAAATCGCCCCAGCACACATGATGCAAGGCTCGAGCGTGACATACAGCTCGCAATCGCTAAGGCGGTAATTACCCAGCTGCTGGGCGGCAGCACGAATCGCCAGCATTTCAGCATGCGCACTCGGGTCGTGTGTCGCAATCGGCTGATTATGCGCACGGGCGATGATTTGCCCCTGATGAACGACCACTGCGCCAACGGGCACTTCGCCCAGCTCCGCCGCCTTGGCCGCCTCGGCCAGCGCAGCCTGCATGTATTCAATTTCGCCCATCGGGTATATCCAGCTCAACCAAGTCCGAAATCATAGCGCGAAAGAGAAGAAATCAGCCAAGAGTTTCCGCTCAAGGCCAAATCGAACGAGTATTGCTGGTTTGGTACTCGGCCTTTAAGCCAGCATCTCCGCCGCGTGCTGTCGTGTGGTGTCGGTGATCTCTAACCCACCCAACATCCGCGCGATTTCTTCGATGCGCTGCTCATGGCTTAGTTGCGCAATGCTGCTATGCACGCCATCTTTGGCTTGCGCTTTCGCTACTTGCAAATGCTGCGCGCCGCAGGCGGCGACTTGCGGTAAATGTGTAATACAAAGTACCTGACGGCTTTGGCCCAGCTCAGACAATAGTCGCCCGACAATCTCAGCAACGCGCCCACCAATACCGACATCGACCTCGTCAAAGATCAGCGTCGGCACATTCGCTACTTGGCTGGTTACCACTTGCAACGCCAAGCTAATGCGTGACAATTCGCCACCGGAAGCTACTTTTGCCATAGGGCGCAACGGTGATGCGGGATGATTGGCGGTTTGTAATTCGATTTGCTCTAACCCAAACGCAGCCGGCTGGGTTTGCTCGATTAACACCACTTCGCAGCGGCTCCCCGACAGCGCCAGCGTTTGCATTTGCTCGGAAACGAGTTTGGATAAAGTTTTGGCGGCTTTCGCGCGTTGCTTGGATAAAGTTTCCGCGTGTTTGCGGAACTGGCTTTCTGCCTGCGCGACCTGTTTGCGCAGCGCATCCAGCCCTTCCTCGCCGCCCAATTCGGCCAAGCGCGCTTGCCATTCGGCCAATTGCTCGACCAGCATGGAAGGATCAACACGGTATTTGCGCCCCGCACGATACAGCGCATCCATCCGCGCCTCGACGTCGGCCAAACGATCGGGATCTAGTTCGAGTTTATCGGCATAATGACGCAAACTGGATACCGACTCAGAAAGTTGCGCTTCAGCACCAGCGAGTAATTCCAGCGTTTCATTAATTGCCGGATCGTATTGTGCGAGCTGGCTGAGTCGATGTGCCACGGTGGCCAGCCAGCTCTGGCAATTGTCATCGCCGTCTGAAAGCGCGTCCAGACCGCTTTGCACGCCTTCAATCAAGCTGGCGGCGTGGTGCAAGCGTTTATGCTCGGCCTGCAATTCCGGCCATTCATCCGCCGCAATCGCCAAACCGCCAATTTCATCAATTTGCCACTGCAGGCGCTCGCGCTCCGCTTCAAATCGGTCGGCGTTTTGCTCGGCCGATTGCAACTCATTCGCGAGGCTATGCCAGTGTTGATAATGCTTTGCCACATCACGCGCCAGATTGGTCGCGCCTGCGTAGGCATCGACCAATTCGCGTTGCGCGTCGTGGCGCAATAGTGATTGATGCGCGTGCTGGCCATGAATATCAACCAGCCATTCACCGACAGCTTTGAGCTGCGTCAGCGTGGCTGGGCTGCCGTTGATGAATGAGCGCGATTTGCCGCTGGCATCGATAATGCGGCGAATCAGCAATTGATCGCCCTCATCGCTAAAGCCCTGCTCGGCCAGCCACGCCGCCACTTGCGGCAAATTGCTGGTGCCAAACTCGGCCGACAATTCAGCTCGCTCACAACCATGGCGCACCACCCCCGCATCAGCGCGCTCACCAAGCAGCAAACCGAGCGCATCAATAATGATCGACTTACCCGCGCCAGTTTCACCAGTCAGTACTGTTAGCCCGTTGGCAAAATCCAGATCAAGTTCACGAACAATGACAAAATCGCGTAAATGCAGAGCAGACAGCATGGAACGGCACGCCTCAATAAGAACGAACGTTCACTATAATTGAGCCTCATCTTTATCGCAAGCAACATGCCACTCGGGAACTATAAAGACACATGCAGTATGTATTATTTGTTGCTTATTACGTCAGCGATTCTGCCAGAACTTAGTTTGACCGGGCCTACAGCGTCTGGACGCTCTAACTTTATTACTTCCAACTGTTTATTTATTGAATCAATTTCAAATTGAAGATCATTCATATTTCTATGATTAAAATATCCGCTTTCATCATAAATCTTGCAACTTTCAAAGAAAGGTTTAATTTCATCAAATAGCTGGATAACATCACGATGCGATTCCGCACCTGCAAACTGCGTTTTGACAAAATTACTAAGCAATAACTTTTCCCCCGTAACTAGATACAAAGGCTCTCCCATCTCATGAAAGTACAAGACAACACCTTTATATGGGCCTGAAGCATTACTACCTTCTATTTTTTTTAGCAATCCAGCACTGATTGATTCAATAGATTTGAGTGATTCTGCATTAACTTTTTGTACGCGCCATCCTTTTGAATGGGCATATGCAGATGAACGTAAAATTAAACCATCCCGAGACTCAAGACTCTTTAATTGCCCAGAATAGTGAATAGTAATTCCTGCGAACAAAAAATTACTCGCAATGCATAAAAACAAAACGAGCAAAACAACTTCTAACTGCTTTAAAATTTTCATCAACCAATACCTAATTATCAGAAATAAACTAAAGCAACTTTTCACCCCAACGCAGTTTGGCTCTGAGCATATCGTAATAGCTATACCCATGCGGATGCAGAATCCGCAGCGAATTGGTGTAGCGGCGGATTAGCACTTTATCCATTTCCTGCAATTCAAAATCGGATTGATTGTCGAAATACACCCGCGCGTCTTGGCCGCGGGTGAGTAGGAATTCAACTTGGGCGTTTTCGGATACCACAATCGGGCGATTCGACAGTGATTGCGGGCAAATGGGCACCAAGGTAATCGCCGGTAGCGACGGGTGCAAAATCGGGCCACCGGAGGCGAGCGCATAGGCGGTTGAGCCGGTTGGCGTTGAGACGACTAGGCCATCCGAGCGCTGACTGTAAACAAACTGGCTATCGACAAAAATCTCGAACTCAATCATCGAACCAATCGAGCCGCGGCTAAATACCACGTCGTTGAACGCCAGCGAGGTATTAATCGTTTTGCCTTCACGCAAAATGCTGGCCTCAAGCAAGATGCGCTCTTCGGGCACAAACTGACCTGCCAGAATATTAGGTACTGCTTTCTCCATCTCATGCAATGGAATATCAGTCATAAAGCCCAAACGCCCCTGATTGATACCCATTAGAGGTATGCGATAGGGAGCCAATAAACGAGCGACTGACAGCATGGTACCGTCACCACCTAGCACAATTACCAAGTCGGCCAGCTTGCCGATATGATCGCGCTCTACGCATTGATAGGCGCTGATTTCATGCTCTTGCGCAATTTTACCCTCGATCAGCACTTTTACATCGCACGATTCGAGCAAGGCCGCAAGACGGCGAAGCGGGTCGCCCAATGATGGGGTATTGAGGCGGCCAACAAGGGCAATGGTTTTGAATAGGCTGTGCATGGCGTAGAAGGCTTGAATTTATCGGGTAACAGCCACACTAATATACCAAAGAACAGGTAAAATCTCGCGAAAATCGGTCAGCACGCAGCAATTGCGGCGTTAAAAACGGCGCAATAACTTTGTTGATTTGAATAAAACCCGGTTTTTGGTTATTTTCGACCCGTGCGGTCGATTTTCCGCTCGTTTTTGCTCGACCTCGTAGACCCTAGGTAAGCCATGCATCTGAACGACCGATCTCAAATCCTGCTCAAAACTCTGGTTGAGCGCTATATCGCCGACGGCCAGCCGGTAGGCTCGAAAGCCTTGTCGCAATTTTCGGGGCTGGATGTCAGCAGCGCAACGATCCGCAATGTCATGGCCGACCTAGAACATTTAGGCCTAGTCGCCAGCCCACACACCTCGGCTGGGCGAATCCCAACAGCACAAGGCTACCGGCTGTTTGTCGACACGCTGCTGGCGGTACAGCCGCTGGAGCAAATCCAGATCAGCCCCAAGCACGCGTTGCCCAATGATAATCCGCAGCACAGTATTTTGGCTGCCTCGCAATTATTGTCACAGCTAACACAATTTGCCGGCGTGGTAATGACCCCCAAGCGTAGCGAGCTACACCTCAAACAGATTGAATTTTTGCCGCTGGGCGATAAGCGCGTGCTGCTGATTTTGGTGACCAATGATGGCGACGTGCAAAACCGCATTGTGCAAACAGAGCGCCATTTTGCGCCCAACGAGCTGATCAACGCCGCCAATTTTTTAAATGAGCATTGCGCCGGCAAAACGCTGAGTAATCTGCTGGGCTGGCTGCAAAGCGATGTGATTCGCGTCAAGCAAGACCTCACTAGCTTGATGAATGCCGCCGTGGCGGTCAGCAGCAATCTCAATAGCGAGCATATGGTGATTGCCGGTGAGCACCAATTGCTCGGCCTGCACGATTTTTCCGGTGATATGCAGCGCATGCGCCAGTTATTTGAACTTTTTGAACAAAAAACCGCCCTATTGCAGTTACTTGAGCAAGGCCACCATGCCGAAGGTGTACAGATTTACATTGGTGGTGAGTCGGGCCTAGCGCCGCTCGATGAATGCTCAGTGATTACCGCGCCCTATCAAGTCAATGGCGAAGTCGTTGGCACGCTGGGCGTGATTGGCCCGACGCGCATGGCCTACGAGCGCGTGATACCGATTGTGGACATTACCGCCAAGCTGCTGAGCTCGGCCCTATCTAATTGACTAAATAATCAGGTGCAGGGGCCAACTGACCTGCACCCCGTTCAGCGCCAACGCACCGAACCCGCCCCCAACTACTGAGCGAACCATGAATTTCAAAACTCTAGCCGCAGCCCTTCTTCTTACCCTTAGCAGCACCGCCGTCTTGGCCGACGACGAATTAATCAGCCGCCCGGAAGTACAGCAATACATCAACAAAACCGCAATGGATAACGGCTTTACGCCCGAGGAAATCGCAGGCTGGCTGCAGCAAGCCGAATTTAAGGGCAACATTATTACGATTTTGGACAAACCCTCAACCAGCCGCCCATGGCATGAGTTTGAAGCCAATTTCGTTAATAAAACCCGAATTATGAACGGCGCCAAATTCTGGCGCGAAAATTCGATCTTGATTGGCGATATCACCCGCAAATACCAAGTCGCCCCTGAGGTATTGCTCGCCATCCTTGGTGCAGAAACCAACTACGGCCGATACACCGGCTCATTCCGGATTGTCGATGCACTATCAACCATCGCATTTAATTACCCACGCCGTGCTGAATATTTCCAAGGTGAACTCACCCAACTATTTTTGCTGGCGCGCGAAGAGAAAAAAGACCCACTGAGCTTTAAAGGTAGCTACGCCGGCGCAATGGGCTGGCCGCAATTTATGCCTACTTCGTTCAGAAAATTCGCACAGGATTGGGATAAAGACGGCTTTCACGACATCTGGAGTAACCCCGGTGATGCCATGGCCTCGGTGGCCAACTATCTGAATCAGCATGGCTGGCAAGATGGCGGAGATACCTACACCGCCGTCAACTTCAATGGCGACCCCGCCCAGTTGGTGGCCGATAAATTTAACCTACACTACACCGTGGACGAGCTGATTGCCAAAGGCGTAGCGCCAATTGCTGAAATCAACACCAAGCAACCTGCAGTGCTCTACACACTAGAGACCGAGCCGGGCTTCACCCAACACTTTTTAGGCTTTAACAATTTCTACGTCATCACCCGCTACAACAAGAGCACGCTGTATGCCACGGCGGTGCTGAAATTGGCCGATGAAATCAAAAAAGCTTATGTCAATGGTGATGATCTGGTGAAAGCAACGCCAACACCCGCAACGGCAAAGAAAAAAGGCAAAAAATAATTTGCAGCCAGTATCTGCGGCTGAATCAAGTTTGAATTGACGGTTGTGAAGATACTCTGGCAAGTATATGGAATAACACCGCGGCGAAACACTTCGAATTACCTGCCATGTAGGCGGTAAAACGGCTGTTTCGCCCACCGGAAAAGCTATTCCTATTTTGCCGCAATTACAACTTCAGCTCATTCATTCGCCAATATTGCACCAGCGAGGTTAAATTCTGCGCTTGATAGTCCACAGTGTGCGGCGCTGCGAGGTGCTCGTTGAAGGCTGTCTCATCGCGCCATTGCTCCCACAACAAAATGGTGTCCGGCTGGGATACATCGTGCTGAATGCGAAATTCTAAGCAGCCCGGCTCAAGCTGGGTTTGGCGCGCCAAATCCTGTAATGCACTGAGCGTGTACTCGATTTGGGCCAGGTCGTTAATGCGCAGTAAAGCCGTAATCCCCACTGGCTTTGCCGCCATCGGCGCACTCTCAAACACTTGCTGCGCAGCAAACACACCATTGAGTGCAGCAGGAAAACCAGCGTACACAGCCATTTGAATCATAGTTTCGACGATTTCTTGCTGGCTTAAACCAACGTTCAGCCCTGCGGCGATATGCACTTTGAGCTGCGGCTCGGCAGTACCCATGGCAGTGAGCGCCGCAATGGTTGCTAGCTCTCGCTGCTTGAGGCTTAAACCCGGGCGGCAAAACACGTCGCCAAAGGCAAATTCAAGAATATACGTCGCCAAATCTGGCGCGATGTGGGCCAGGCTGCGAATCACCTGCTCGCCTGCTTCTGCATCAATGTGTGATAAACGTTGGCTACCGCGTTGGTATCGGCTGACTGACATTGGGGTTCTCCAAATGGGGCGTAATCGTGCAATCCAGCGCCAATTGCTGCTCCATCTGGCCGTACAGTGCAATCTTGCGCTGTAATAAAGTCAGATTGTCCTGCAATTGGGCTAATTCCTGCTCCAGCACGCGGGTATGCTGTTCTAGCATGGTTTTGCGTGCAGACACACTTTGCAGATCATTCCCCATGCGCCGCCAACGCGCGTATTCAAGCATGTGCTCAATCGGCATGCCGGTTGCGCGTAGCCGTAGCACAAATTCAATCCAGCGCAGCTCTGGCTCGCCATAACGACGATGGCCGTTACGCGCACGTTTCACCGGATCAAGCAGGCCAATTTGCTCGTAATAGCGCAGCGTATGCACACTTAAACCTGTGATTTGCGCCATCTGGGCAATGGTATACAAAGTGGTCATGACGCAAGCCTAATTGTTAGAGTGAACTCGAAGTCAAGCGCGCTGATGACGTGCGCTTTCACCTAGGGTGCATCATCTTGCTTGCTTCTCTTGGCCGAAGCAACAGAAGAAAGTGCCGCGGCGCATAACTGCCAATCCAAGCTGATTCTGTTGTTGCAGGCCATGTATGGCCTGCTGCGCACGCGGTAAACCGGCGGTTTCGCCCGCCGGACGAGTTAGGGGTGGGTCTTGCCCCACCCCTAACAACCCCTGCGCGCCCGATCGACGCGAAACCCCGTCCGTCCGGCAATTGGCAAGGCGCCGCAAAACTCGCTGCGCGCTACCGTCGCGCAGCTCAAACAGGCTGCGGCTTAAAACCTTGCCAATCACCTCCCGAACGGCGCGTCTCCACGGGCAATCCGTGCTAACTAGCAAGGGGTATATCAACCAAACCAAGAACAGGATTTATTTTCAGAGCAACACTACGGCATGTATATACCGCAACGGTGGGTCTACAAGGCTTCCCCTGCAGCAGCGCCGAGCGAGGAAGAAGCGGCAAGGGGTTTCGGCGGGCTCTGTTTTGTTAAAGCCCGCCGCCTTGCCGATTATCCGCAGCGAGGGCATCGGCGTAGCCGACGCAGATGCGGGGTCGCCTTTCTTTGGCGAAGCAAAGAAAGTCAGTGCCGCGGCGCACAGCCGCCAATCCATGCTGGATCAATTGTGGCAAGCAAAAAAACACCGCCGTGGATGGCGATCATGAATTTGATCCCTGCGGCGTAATGCCTTCGGTGATTACGCCCTACGGAGCTAATTAACAAGGGGTATATCAAGCAAGAACAATCTGAATATTGCCTTCAGAGCAACACTGCAGCAGGTATATATCGCGCTGGTGGGTCTGGGGCTTGAATTCCCGTGTAGCGAAAACCGCAGCAAGGAGAGAGACAAACAGTTTCATCGTTTGGCTCACGACGCGGCAAGGGCAGCGCGGAGCGCTTTTCGCCCGGGTCGCCTTCTTTTGCTCACTTTTCTTGGCGAAGCAAGAAAAGTGAGTGCCGCGGCGCACAGCCGCCAATCCGTACTGAAAAAACAATTGCAGGAAAGACGCAGCTGAGGCTTGATACTTGCGGCCTAATGCCTTCGGCGATATCGCGCTCGCATGTTGGGTTTGTTTACTCTGACTGCAAAATCTCGTCTGCCTCTTTAGTTTTAATTGCTGCGTAGCTGTAGTAGATTTCATAGTCGAGCTGCGTCAGTGAATCGTCGCCCTCGGCGAAAGATCTACATTTTTTTAAGCAATGAGTAATTGATTCCGCATCGAGGATGTTTTTCGCCTCCTCTTGGCCTCGTTCAGAGAACAAAAGTGCAGATGCTTTTTTGATTGACACAATAGCCGAGTCAATGAATGGCAGCACGAAGTCACCACGCTCAATCGCTGCAATTGATTTGAAACTATGATCAAAAAGTTGATTCATGTATTTTCCTTTTTTTGAAGTTTATGAATGCACCAACCCCTGACAGAGATAGGCCATGGGCGTTTCATTAACAGGGGAGTGCGGGGGTCGTTGAGAATTCAACAAAACGGATCTTACAGAAAACAACAGCATATGTCAATATGAGTAAGCATTACACGTAAAATAGTAAGCAATAATAACCCCCCTTCACACAAAACAAAGAAATAGGCTCAATTCGGCTCGACATCACATGGATCATTGAGATACAACCGTAAGGCGAAGTCACCAACGGCACTACGCCAAAAAGGAATCACTACCAGCGTATTACCACTGCATTCCAAACACGCCTACAAATGTACATCACCCCCGCAACGCTGCATAAATCTTCTCCGCCAGCGCCTGATTAATCCCTTCCACCGCCGCCAAATCATCCATACTCGCCGCCTTCACGCCTTGCAAGCCACCAAAACGGGCGAGTAGTTTTTGGCGGCGTTTGGGGCCGATGCCTTCGATGTCTTCCAATGTGCTGGCGACGCGGGCTTTGGCGCGGCGGGCGCGGTGGCCGGTGATGGCGAATCGGTGTGACTCGTCACGAATTTGTTGAATTAGATGTAGGCCCGGATGATCGCGTTTGAGTTGGATGGTTTTGCCCAGCCGCGGGATGATCAGTTGCTCCAAGCCTGCTTTGCGCGTCTCCCCCTTGGCCACGCCGATAATCCATGGCTCGCTCAGACCAATTTCTTCCATCACTTCGAGCGCGACGCCGAGCTGGCCTTTGCCGCCGTCAATCAGGATCACATCCGGCACTTTGCTATCTGCACGCCCTTCTTCAACGGTTCCTGTGGCGAGTTTTTCATAGCGCCGCGTTAGCACTTGGCGCATCGCGGCGTAGTCGTCGCCCGGTGTAATTGGCTCAAAGCCGGCATCACCCTTCCCTGGAGACGTCGTCGTCGCGATATTAAAGCGCCGATATTGCTTTGGTTGCATGTCTTGATTGTCGTAGACAACGCATGAGGCGACGGTGAGCTCGCCCATCGTGTGCGAAATATCAAAGCATTCAATCCGCTGCGTTTCATCGGGCAAGCCCAGTGCCTCAACCAAGGCAGTCAATCGCCCTGCTTGCGATGCTTGCTGAGTTTTTCGCTGGAGTATAGCCAGCTGCGCGTTCTTGGCTGCCATCTCCAGCCAGATACGTCGCTCGCCGTTTGGATTGCTATTGATAATAACGCGCCTACCCGTTTGCTCGGACAGCGACGCGGCTAAAATACTGGCCCCATCAGGCTCGGGGCTACAGAAAATCAGCGGCGGTACGGTGCGCTCCAGATAATGCTGCGCGATAAACGCGTGCAGCGCCTCGGCTGGCGTGTATTCGTCAGCGTGGCTCGGGAATAGGTTTTTGTCGCCCACATGTCGTCCGCCGCGCACCATCGCCAAGTTAACGCACAACAAGCCGCCCTCTTCAACACAGGCCAGAATATCGGCGTCGCTATCACTGCTATTGCTCGAAACAAATTGCTTTTCTTGCACCTTGGCGAGTGCCTGAATCTGATCGCGCACCGCGGCGGCAGCTTCAAATTCCCAGTTGGCTGACAGGGTTTGCATCCGCGCTTCGAGTTGCTGCAGCACTTCGTTTTCTTTCCCGGATAAAAACAGCATCGCGTTGTTCACGTCGGCGCGGTAATCCTCGGGCGAAATCGCATTCACACACGGCGCGGAGCAACGTTTGATCTGGTGCAGCAAACAGGCACGTGAACGGTTTGAAAACACCGAGTCTTCACAGGTGCGCAGCTGAAACACTTTTTGCAGTAATTGAATACTTTCTTTAACGACATAACCATTCGGAAAAGGGCCGAAATAGGTGTGGCGTTTATCGAGCGCCCCGCGATAGTAGGCCAAGCGCGGCGAGGCGTGGCCGGTGAGTACCAGATAGGGGTAGCTTTTATCGTCACGAAACAGAATGTTGTAGCGCGGCGACAGCGCTTTAATCAGATTATTTTCCAGCACCAATGCTTCGGCTTCCGAGCGCACTACGGTGGTTTCTAGGCTTGCCACCTGCGCCAGCATCAGCCGAATACGCGGGCTGTGGTCGTTTTTATTGAAATACGAGCCAACGCGCTTTTTCAGGCTAATCGCCTTACCGACGTACAGCACTGTACCGTCTGCACCGATATAGCGATACACACCAGGCAGATCGGGCAGGTTTTTGATTTGCAGCAGCAAAGCTTGCCGCACCTCGTCGATCTCGAGGGCAGAAGGTGTTTCGTTGGACATATCGCTGATGGTCATGGTGTTCGGTGGTTACTCAATAGATCAGCTATTGTACTGTCAGCGAAAACGGCTGAGTAAAATCAAATTTTGCGCAGAAATGGTCCCACATGCTGCGCAAAACGGGATTTCCCGCATGGACAGCTCGTAAGCTAAAAATGATGATTACATTACCGCATAAAATAAAAGGGGCAGGCCATGAGCCAAAACCGTGATGGATTTACTTCGACCTTTGGCGTACTCGTCGCCACACTCGGCTCAGCCGTCGGCTTGGGCAATATCTGGAAATTTCCATATTTAACCGGCACCAATGGCGGGGCTAGCTTTCTGGTGGTGTATCTGATGGCAACCTTGTTGGTAGCGCTACCGGTGATGATGGCCGAGATCATGCTGGGCCGTGCTTCGCGCGCCAATGCGGTAACTGCGTTTGAAAAGCTGGCACCCAAAAATCAAAAATTCTGGACCGTGATCGGCTATATGGGCTTAGTTTCGGCCATCTTGATTTTGGCGTTTTATACCGGCGTAGCAGGCTGGGTGTTTGCGTACATCTTTAAATCCCTCTCAGGTAGCATTCACAGTACCGACCCAGCAACTGCGAAAGCCGCGTTTGGCGCCATGGTATCAAATCCCGTGCAGGCACTAATGTGGCAGTGGGTGGTGTTAATCGGTGCGGGCATTATTATTATGCTGGGCGTATCCAAAGGGATTGAGGCGGTGGCCAAAAAGCTGATGCCGCTGCTGTTCTTATTGCTAGTCTTGCTCTGTATTCGCAGCCTGACTTTGCCTGGTGCAATGGCTGGCGTGAAGTTTTTGTTTGCGCCGGACTTTAGCAAAATCACCGCGCCGGTAGTGCTAACAGCGGTCGGCCTGGCCTTCTTCAAATTGTCGATCGGTATGGGCACCATGCTCACCTATGGCAGCTATTTCCGCCAAGAGCAAAATATCCCTGCCACCGCCACCCGCGTGATGCTGGCCGATTTGTCGGTATCGATGCTGGCTGGTTTGGCGATCTTCCCGGCCGTATTTGCCTTCGGTTTTGAACCATCAGCTGGCCCATCGCTAGTGTTTATGACGATTCCAGCCGTGTTTGCCAGCATGCCGCTGGGCAATGTGTTTATGGCGATCTTCTTTGTGTTAGCGGCAATTGCGGCCACCGGAGCGATCTTGTCGATCTTGGAAGTGCCAGTGGCGATGATGAGCGAGCGCTTTGGCTTTAGCCGCAAGCTGGCCACGCTGATTTCAGTGGGCATTATTGGCCTGTTTGGCGTGCCTGCGATGCTGTCATCGTCGCTGACGGCTGATTGGAAATTGTTTGGCCTGAACGCATTTGATCTGTTTGACTTTATTAGCTCGAATATCCTGTTGCCACTGGGCGGGATTTTGATCTGTTTGTTTGTGGGCTGGGTGTATGGTTTGCCACAGCTGAAAAAACAGCTGAGCAACGAGGGCCAATTGAACAATGACCTGCTAATCAATGCGGTGTTTGTGTTGGTGCGCTATGTCACCCCGATTATCATCACAGTGATTATGCTAAAAGGCTTAGGCGCGTTCTAAGCGCTGTCTGGCCAATAAAAAACCACGAGCATGCTCGTGGTTTTTTATTTACGTCATCGCCGGATTATTGGTTTTTACCCCAAACAATCACCGTGGCCCGTGCCGACACAATTACCTGATCACCGACAGCAGCCTGAGACAAAATGGCCTTATTTGGCACTTGTACTTCAACAATTTGGCCTTCCGGATTTTTTACTTTAGCCAAACCGTTCTCAACATCGATAGCAATAATGTCGTTATATGTTTCACGTTTGCGCACCACGCCTACACCATCAGCGGTAACATCACGCCCTTCTGAAATCAGTACACGACGAACACCAGCAGTGCCCTTGCGCAGCGTAATAGCTACCGATTCGCTGCCACCTACATTAATTTTGTCATTAACTTTGACCTGATCAAAATTGGTGACACCCGCATCCACTGATTTAAACTCAACTCGCTCGCCATCAGGCATTTTGACAATTAAATCACGATTGGCAAAATCGACTGACTCGACAATGGCCTCGACCCGATTACGAACTGTTTCACTCACTACGACTTGCTCTTCAGCAGCAAATGCCGGGCCGTTAAGCCAAATGCCAGCGGCAAGCAGTACCGCGGATATAACTGTGCGATTTTTCATCTGTGCATCTCTCTAAAATGGTGATTATTATGTTGCGCGGCACGTATGTTTTGAGCATAACGCCAAGAAAATCTTATCACACAGAGTCAGCAATACGACACAATCACCAAAGCTTCAATCACAATCAGCGACATCGCCATCAACATAAAACCAGCGGCCATGTTCCAATACAAAGCGGCTATGCTCGCTTAAACGATAAGCCCTGCCCCCCACTTTATAGCGAGCAACAAACGACACCACTCCACGATCACCATCACTTTCAGCGTGATTAACCGTCAAACCCAGCCATTTCGGCTTAGGCTCTTCATTAAGATTAAGTTGTTCAGGTCGAGTGCTCGGGTGCCAGCTCGCGAGCAGATATGGCTCCAGCCCAAGCACATAGGCGCTGTAGCGGGAACGCATTAGTAGTTCGGGCGTAGGTGCCGCCTGACCAGCATGAAAAGGCTGGCAGCAGTTTTGATAATTGGCGCCGCCACATGGGCAGGCTTTGGCAACTGAATTCAAAGTTCGCGGCATAGAGTCTCAAGCTTGGGTAAACTAGCATCATTGTTTTCCAAAAATGCTGACTTCGCAAATGCCCGTGACCCAACACCCTACGATTGTTGCTGCCATTTTTGATATGGATGGCCTGCTACTAGATACTGAACGCATGGCACTCGATTGCTGGCATGCGGCCGCCAAACAACTTGGCCACACAATTGATCCCGCCGTGCCACTGGGCATGATTGGTATGCATTCCTCCAAGACGCTAGCCTACCTGAATGAACAGTTGGGCTCCGATTTCCCAAGCCAACGCTTGCGTGAACTCACGCATGAAATTTATATGAGTCGCAGCGAGCAGCCGATTGCTTTACGACCAGGCGTCTTGGAGCTATTTAGTTGGCTGGAACAGCACGGCATCCGTAAAGCGGTAGCCACCTCTACCCGACGTAGTATTGCCGAGCATCACTTAAAACAAGCCAATTTATGGTCACGAATCGAATTTGCAGTGTGTGGTGATGAAATATTGCACCCCAAACCGGCTCCCGATATTTACTTAAGCGCTATTGCACAGCTTGGTGTTACGGCTAGCGCGTGTGTGGTATTTGAAGATTCCAATTTTGGCGCCCAAGCTGGCCACGCTGCGGCATGCCGCGTGATCATGGTGCCAGATCTGCGCCCAGCAGAAGCCCAAACATTAGCCTTAGGACTTGAGATTGTAAGCTCGTTGCATGAAGCACAAACCCGCTTAAATGCTGAATTAAGCTAAATGCAGTCACTGAGGGGTATCAGCTTGCATAAGCCATGAGCAAATGGCCAGCAAACTATACCCCTCTAGACACATTTTTGAGTAGTAAACATTGATATAACATGCTCAGTTGGCCTACTTAAAACGACAACAAACATTAGCTGACCATGATCGAAATTATTCGCGAAAAATTAAAATTTCTTTTCAATTTCTTGATCTAAGGCCACAAACAGCAGTGAAAGCAGCGGCAGTTTCTGCCATAATCCGCCCCATCATCATTCCTTAACGAGCATTTTATGCTTGATCTTTTTTCCGGCATGGAAATGTGGCCTGCCGTTATGTTGGCGTTGGCCTTATTTTTTGTTTTAGCGTACGAATTCATTAACGGTTTCCATGACACAGCCAATGCGGTGGCAACCGTCATTTATACCAAAGCCATGCCTGCGCATTTAGCCGTGATTGGCTCTGGTATTTTCAATTTTCTCGGGGTTATTCTGGGCGGCCTCGGCGTAGCCTATGCAATTGTGCATTTGCTGCCGGTCGATCTGCTACTCAATGTTGGTGTTGGCCATGGCCTGTATATGGTCTATGCGCTGCTAGCTGCTGCCATTATCTGGAATCTGGGCACTTGGTATTTTGGTATTCCAGCGTCTAGCTCGCACACCTTGATCGGCTCCATCATGGGCGTTGGTATTGCCAATGCGTTGATGAATAATCAGTACTGGTTATCTGGGATTAACGTCAAGAAAGCCATCGACATCATGCTTTCTTTGCTAATTTCACCCACGATCGGCTTGTTGATGGCGGGTTTGATGTTGCTGGCGCTGAAAAAATGGCGCCCCGTTTCACGGATGCACATGACGCCGGATGAGCGTAAAACCCTTGACGGCAAAAAACACCCGCCATTCTGGACTCGCACCACCCTAATTGCCTCCGCCATGGGGATGAGTTTTGCCCACGGCTCGAACGACGGCCAAAAAGGGATCGGTCTGCTGATGCTGGTTCTGATTGGCTTAGCACCTGCCAAATACGCCTTGGATATGGACAGCAGCGCTTACCAGATCGAACGCACCGTAGATGCGGCATCGCACATGGGTGAGTTTTACCTAAAAAATCGCGAGCGGCTGAATGGCTCACTGGATCTGAAATACAATCCAGAACACCCACTACCCGCACTATTTAAATGCGAATCCGCCACTACACTGCCTGCAATTGCGACATTGACCTCTACGCTGCAAAACGTGAACAGCTATGAACAGATTTCTGGCGAACAACGTCGGGTGGTTCGTCGCATCTTGCTCTGTCTGGATGACACCGCGAAAAAAGCCAGCAAGCTGGATATTCTGAGCAAACAGGAAAAATCAGATCTAGATAAATTGCGCAAAGACTTAAATGTCACCACTGAATACGCACCCCAGTGGGTTATTGTTGCAGTCGCGCTGGCTTTGGGCTTAGGTACCATGGTTGGCTGGAAACGCATTGTACTGACCGTTGGTGAAAAGATTGGCAACAAGGGCATGACCTATGCTCAAGGGAATGCCGCGCAAATCACTGCGGCCACTGCAATCGGCCTAGCTAGCTGGACTGGCATGCCAGTGTCTACTACGCATATTTTATCGTCCGCGGTTGCCGGTACGATGGTCGCCAATAAGAGCGGCTTGCAAGGCGGCACGGTGAAAAACATTGCTATTGCTTGGGTACTAACCCTGCCAGTGACCATGCTGCTGTCAGGTGGTCTATTCTGGATGGCCAGCGTGTTTTTAGCCTAATTCGCAGCCACAAGCAACGACAAACCCCACGCCCAAATGCGTGGGGTTTTTTAATGCTGCGCCGTTTGCTAACAATTACAATACAGCCCTACTTTACGAGCCCGTTCATATGATCGAACTGATACTTCCTTCCACCCAACCTAGCCTAGAAACACTGCGCAGCCTAGTGAACCAACATTGGGCCCAGCTTGAACCTGCGCTCGATTGCGGTGTGAGCGAGTTTGATACCCACTCACAGTATACGCGTAGCGAATTTGATCACATTGACCTTGAGGCCAATACTGTCGTTATTCACTATAAAACGCATTACCATGTCTACCATCCGTGCCGCGGCATGGATTTGCACGACTTTTGCCGCCGCTTTGTGCGCGGCCAACTGAACGGCACTCGCCTGCAATTGGCCATCTACCAAGCGCCAGACGAACGCTCGACGGCTGACGAGCTGTAGCACGCCGCGATGCAGCGCTATCTGAAACCCTTGCTGATCGTCGCTGGCCTATTGGCGTTAGCGCTGGCGATCCTCGGCGTCGTGCTACCGGGCTTACCAACGACGCCCTTTCTACTACTCGCCACCGCCTGCTTTGCCAAAAGCTCGCCCCGCCTACACCGCAGGCTGCTGGCCAATCGCCTTTTTGGCCCCATCATTACCGATTGGGAGCAACACCACGCCATCTCAATCCGCGTGAAATGCATCGCGATTGGCAGCATGTTGGTCATGAGTGCATTGTCGCTGTGGCAGTTCGCGGGGAGGCCTTGGCTGCAAGGGGGATTGATTGCAGTGGCGATCATCGGCGCGACGTATGTTTGGCGGATACCGACACGGCGTAAAGATTGAGGGTGGATTTGTTGGGGGGAAACGCGCATCGTTGCGCGTTTTGCTCGACAGACAGCTGTCGACCCAGGCTGTGTAAAAACGCTTCAACACTCGACCGGTATAATTCTTGGAACGCCCCGCCAAGGATGATTCTATGCCCAGATTCATTGCAGGTGAAAGCAGAACCCAAACATTGCTGTTGCCTGAATGCTTGGAAGATTATGTCAGCGCGGACAACCCCGTCCGGGTCGTTGACCAGTTCGTAGAATACTTGGATTTAAAATCACTCGGTTTTGATGGCGTTGAGCCAGAAGCCACTGGCCGCCCAGCCTACCACCCCAGCACGATGCTCAAGCTGTATATCTACGGCTACCTCAACCGAATCCAATCCAGCCGTCGCCTGGAACGTGAAGCCCACCGGAATCTGGAGCTGATTTGGCTCACTGCTCGCTTAATGCCTGACTTTAAAACCATCGCCAATTTCCGCAAAGATAATGGGCCTGCGATTTGTAAGGTCTGCGGGCAGTTTGTTCAGCTATGTCGACAACTCAGTTTATTTAGCAACGCCATTGTGGCAATTGATGGCAGCAAGTTCAAAGCCGTTAATAATCGCGACCGCAACTACACCAACAACAAACTCGCTAAGCAACGGGAGCAAATCGAAGCCAATATTGCTAGTTACCTGCGGGAGATGGAAATTGCAGACCGGCAACAGCCCGATATTGCAGAAGCCAAGGTCGCCCGCTTGCAGGACAAGCTGGCGCGGCTGAAATCGCAGATGGCCCGCCTGGATGAGGTAGAGGCTCAACTCGCCAAGACGCCAGATAAACAGATTTCATTGACCGACCCAGATGCCCGTTCCATGGCGACCAGCGGCCGTGGCAGTGGTGTTGTGGGATATAACGTGCAAACCGTTGTTGATGCCAAGCACCATTTAATCATTGCGCATCAAGTCACCAATCAAGGGCATGACCGCGCGCAGCTGGCCAATATGGCCCAACAAGCCAAAGCAGTCCTCGCACAAGAAACAATAGAGGTGGTCGCAGACCGAGGTTATTACAACGGTGATGAGATACTGGCGTGTGAACAGGCGGGCATTACGGTTTTGGTGCCGAAACCGCAAACCTCAGGTGCTAAAGCAGATGGGCGCTTTGGCAAAGATGAATTCCACTATGACCCAGTTCGCGATGAATATGTCTGCCCAGGCAATAGCCGGCTAATTCATCGTTTTGTGAGCTTGGAAGCTGGGCGCTATATGAGCCGGTATTGGAGTTCTGACTGCCCACGTTGCCCGCTCAAGACCAGATGTACACCGAGTGATTACCGGCGCGTCAGTCGCTGGGAGCATGAGGCCATACTGGAAAAAGCGCAGCAGCGGCTGGAATTGCAACCAGATGCAATGCGTATTCGACGGCAGACCGTTGAACATCCCTTTGGGACGCTAAAAGCCTGGATGGGGGCAACGCATTTCCTAATGAAGACCTTGAAGCACGTCAGTACAGAGATGAGCTTGCACATACTCGCGTATAACATGAAGCGAGTAATGAAAATAATGGGAAATCAAGCAATGTTGGCGGCAATGAAGGGCTAAAAGGCCTTTTATTTGCTGTTTTTAGCGGTGTTATTCATGAAGTTTTACGTTTAATTCAAGCAACGTGAGCGTGATTCAAATTGGTTAGGCAAAATAAGCCTCGTCGGAGTTGGCGTTTTTACACAGCCTGGACCCTAAGCGGAAGTTGTTTACAACACACTGAGCGATAGTAATTTTTATGTCGTTGTTACGCTCTCATAAAATATGGGTTCAGTGAAAAGAAAGTAGATAGTGATGAGGTAAAGTATTTTTGAAAGTAAACAATAAAAACTCAGCGTATTATCATTCAAAGAAAGGTAGCGAAACATAAAGAGCCAGCTTGTAAAGAGCCAGCTTGTATATTCTGACCCCTCTTCTTCTCTTTTTCCCCAACGTTTTGATAATCCAAGCAAATGATAAACTTCTAAATGGTGCGTCTTAATCCTAGTTCGAACTACCCAATCGGCAATAGCAGATAGAACAATAAAGCTTGCTGTAGTCCAGCTCCACGAATATTCCACAATCGTCGCCATATTTGCGTCCCAATATCAAACTAGTTTGTTTTTGTGAAATAGTCCGCTTCAGACCCAGGCTGTGTAAAAACGCTTCAACACTCGACCGGTATAATTCTTGGAACGCCCCGCCAAGGATGATTCTATGCCCAGATTCATTGCAGGTGAAAGCAGAACCCAAACATTGCTGTTGCCTGAATGCTTGGAAGATTATGTCAGCGCGGACAACCCCGTCCGGGTCGTTGACCAGTTCGTAGAATACTTGGATTTAAAATCACTCGGTTTTGATGGCGTTGAGCCAGAAGCCACTGGCCGCCCAGCCTACCACCCCAGCACGATGCTCAAGCTGTATATCTACGGCTACCTCAACCGAATCCAATCCAGCCGTCGCCTGGAACGTGAAGCCCACCGGAATCTGGAGCTGATTTGGCTCACTGCTCGCTTAATGCCTGACTTTAAAACCATCGCCAATTTCCGCAAAGATAATGGGCCTGCGATTTGTAAGGTCTGCGGGCAGTTTGTTCAGCTATGTCGACAACTCAGTTTATTTAGCAACGCCATTGTGGCAATTGATGGCAGCAAGTTCAAAGCCGTTAATAATCGCGACCGCAACTACACCAACAACAAACTCGCTAAGCAACGGGAGCAAATCGAAGCCAATATTGCTAGTTACCTGCGGGAGATGGAAATTGCAGACCGGCAACAGCCCGATATTGCAGAAGCCAAGGTCGCCCGCTTGCAGGACAAGCTGGCGCGGCTGAAATCGCAGATGGCCCGCCTGGATGAGGTAGAGGCTCAACTCGCCAAGACGCCAGATAAACAGATTTCATTGACCGACCCAGATGCCCGTTCCATGGCGACCAGCGGCCGTGGCAGTGGTGTTGTGGGATATAACGTGCAAACCGTTGTTGATGCCAAGCACCATTTAATCATTGCGCATCAAGTCACCAATCAAGGGCATGACCGCGCGCAGCTGGCCAATATGGCCCAACAAGCCAAAGCAGTCCTCGCACAAGAAACAATAGAGGTGGTCGCAGACCGAGGTTATTACAACGGTGATGAGATACTGGCGTGTGAACAGGCGGGCATTACGGTTTTGGTGCCGAAACCGCAAACCTCAGGTGCTAAAGCAGATGGGCGCTTTGGCAAAGATGAATTCCACTATGACCCAGTTCGCGATGAATATGTCTGCCCAGGCAATAGCCGGCTAATTCATCGTTTTGTGAGCTTGGAAGCTGGGCGCTATATGAGCCGGTATTGGAGTTCTGACTGCCCACGTTGCCCGCTCAAGACCAGATGTACACCGAGTGATTACCGGCGCGTCAGTCGCTGGGAGCATGAGGCCATACTGGAAAAAGCGCAGCAGCGGCTGGAATTGCAACCAGATGCAATGCGTATTCGACGGCAGACCGTTGAACATCCCTTTGGGACGCTAAAAGCCTGGATGGGGGCAACGCATTTCCTAATGAAGACCTTGAAGCACGTCAGTACAGAGATGAGCTTGCACATACTCGCGTATAACATGAAGCGAGTAATGAAAATAATGGGAAATCAAGCAATGTTGGCGGCAATGAAGGGCTAAAAGGCCTTTTATTTGCTGTTTTTAGCGGTGTTATTCATGAAGTTTTACGTTTAATTCAAGCAACGTGAGCGTGATTCAAATTGGTTAGGCAAAATAAGCCTCGTCGGAGTTGGCGTTTTTACACAGCCTGGACCGAAAACAGCCATTCTTTTCAAAAATTGTAATGATTTTCAGTGCCTATGGCACGATGTTTTTGGTGCGCGTTCCGCCGCGCAGACAGACAAGGGGCTTTGCTTCGCCAAAGCCCCCTGTACCCCAAAGGCGCCCCGGGCTCAAAGCGCTCCGTGCTGCCCTTGCTTAGTCGTAAGCCAAACAATAAAGCCGTTTGTCTCTCTCCTCGCCGCGGTTTTCGCTACACGGGAATTCAAGCCCTAGACCGACCATCGCGATATATACCCGCCATAGTGTTGCTCTAAAGGTTAATTTTAATCTCGCTTTGGTTAATATACCCCTGTTGCCAATTAGGACGGATAGCCCGTGGAGACGCGACGTTAGGGCGTGGCGAGTTGAAGCGGCGCCTCGCCGTGGCTTTTTCAAGCGGGGGTTTCACGTCGATCGGGCGCGTTAGGGTTATCAGGGGCAAGGCAAAACTGCCCCTGATTCGTCCGGCGGGCGAAACCGCCGGTTTATCGCCTGCGCCAGCAGGCCATGCAATCGTTGATTTGTAAAACCAATTAGTTGGCGAGAAACGAAAGCAAAACTCTTCTTTGCTGGCCTTAGGCCACGGTCTTCGCTACGGCGGCATAGCCACCATGCTGCGTCACGTCGTCTGGCGCTCGAACGCCGGTTTTCCGCCTGCGCAGCAGGCTTTGCAAGTCCAACAAAAAACCCGTCACAAGGACGGGCTTTACATACTAGGGCAAGTATTTCTTTGTCGCGCAAATATCACAATGCCAACAAAGATATACCCAAAGCTTTATTTCTTACCGCCATTGGCCAAGAACAGCCACGTTTCGATCACCGTATCGGGATTAAGCGAAATCGTTTCAATCCCCTCCTCGACCAACCACTGCGCGAAATCAGGGTGATCCGACGGGCCTTGGCCGCAGATGCCGACGTATTTACCGAGTTTACGGCAGGCTTTGATCGACATACTCAGCATCGCTTTCACCGCGTCGTTGCGCTCGTCAAAGCTCGCCGATACCGGGCCGCCGGAGTCGCGGTCGATCCCGAGCGTCAATTGCGTCATATCGTTCGAGCCAATCGAGAAGCCGTCGAAATATTGCAGGAACTGCTCGGCCAGCACCGCGTTGGCAGGGATTTCGCACATCATAATGATGCGCAGCCCATTCTCGCCGCGTTTCAGGCCATTGCGCTCCAGCAATTCGATGACACATTCGGCTTCTTTGACGGTGCGCACGAAGGGAATCATCACTTCGACGTTGGTCAGCCCCATTACGTCGCGCACTTTTTTCACTGCGCGGCATTCGAGCTCAAAGCAATCACGGAATGATTTATCGACGTAACGTGCCGCGCCGCGGAAACCGATCATTGGGTTTTCTTCGTGCGGCTCGTAATCCGGCCCGCCGAGCAGGTTCGCGTATTCATTCGATTTAAAATCGGACAGGCGTACGATGACTTTTTTCGGATAAAACGCAGCACCCAGCGTTGCAATGCCTTCAGCAATTTTATCTACGTAAAAATCGACCGCCGAGCGATAACCTGCGATACGCTCTTCGATCTGAGTTTTTAGCGGAGTTGAAACGTTCGGATAGGCCAGCAGCGCTTTCGGATGAATGCCGATCATGCGGTTAATAATGAATTCGAGCCGCGCCAAACCGACACCTTCATTCGGCAATTGCGCAAATTCAAACGCCAACTCAGGGTTGCCGACGTTCATCATTAATTTGACCGGCGCTTTGGGCAGCGTCGTCAATGAGACATCCATACGTTCAAACTTGAGCAAACCGGAATACACATTGCCGGTATCGCCTTCAGCACACGATACGGTCACTTCATCACCTTCGCGCAGCGCTTTGGTGGCGTCGCCACAGCCAACGACAGCAGGAATACCGAGTTCGCGGGCAATAATTGCAGCGTGACAGGTTCGTCCGCCACGATTGGTCACAATTGCTGCGGCCCGTTTCATCACCGGCTCCCAATCGGGGTCGGTCATGTCAGATACCAATACATCACCCGCCTGCACGCGATCCATTTCCGTTACATCGCGGATAATCCGTACGCGACCTTGGCCGATTTTTTGCCCAATGGCGCGGCCTTCGGTGAGCACTTCGCCGGTTTCGAGCATCCGGAATTTAGTCAGATTGCCCGATTCTTGTGATTTCACCGTTTCAGGGCGCGCTTGCAAGATATACAGCTTGCCATCAATGCCATCACGCCCCCATTCCACATCCATCGCGCGGCCATAATGTTCTTCAATAATCAGCGCGTATTGCGCCAATTCATGCACTTCAGCGTCTGAGATAGAAAATTGGCGGCGATCAGCCAAATCAACGTCGACAGTACGCACCGATTTACCCGCTACCGATTCGGTATCGAATTCCATCTTGAGCGCTTTACCACCCAAATGGCGGCGAACGATCGCTGGGCGGCCAGCACGCAAAGTAGGCTTATGCACGAAGAATTCATCCGGATTCACCGCGCCCTGCACTACAGTTTCGCCCAAGCCATACGAGGCAGTCACGAACACCACCTGATCGAAGCCCGATTCAGTATCAATCGTAAACAACACCCCGGCAGCGCCTTTGTCCGAGCGCACCATGCGCTGAATACCCGCTGAGAGCGCAACGATTTTGTGATCGAACCCTTTGTGTACGCGATAGGCAATCGCGCGGTCGTTATACAAAGACGCAAACACTTGCTTCATTGCATCGACGACATTTTGGTAACCGACGATATTAAGGAAAGTTTCTTGCTGGCCTGCGAACGACGCATCAGGCAAATCCTCCGCCGTGGCCGATGAGCGCACCGCAACGGTAACATTCTCACCCAGCTTGGCATAGTGCTCGGCCATTTCAGCCTCCAGCTGCACCGGCAATGGTGTGGCCATGATCCAGTCGCGAATTTGCTTGCCGGTTTCAGCCAGTGCTTTAACGTCATCCACATCCAAGCTAGCAAGTGCGGCATCGATACGATCAGCCAGCCCATCCTGCGCCAGAAATACGCGATAGGCTTCGGCTGTGGTCGCAAAGCCGCCCGGTACGCGAACGCCTTTTTCAGTCAATTGGGAAATCATTTCCCCCAATGAGGCGTTCTTACCGCCTACTTTTTCCACGTCGCTCATACGCAGATGCGCGAAGTCAATCACATAATTTTCTGTCATCGGCCGGCCCTTTCTTCTGGATTAAAAACACCGTTGCTGCACTGCAACGCGGGTAGATAAGTTAACCATAGTTTTTTTTTCGGCAAAGTAAGTAATTGTATCTACTGGTTTTCCCCCTCTCGTCAGTTTATGCTAAGAAAAAAGGAAAATTTATGCGCCGTACTGCGTTTTTTGTTTCAGGTCGCACGGGGATTACTGTCGAAATTCTCGGCCACTCATTGCTGTCGCAATTCGAAGATGTGACATTTAATCGAATCGTACTGCCCTTTGTGGATACATTAGAAAAAGCCGAAGAAGTTGCCTTGCAAATTAGACGACAAGCCTTGATTGATGGCTGTCGCCCATTGGTGTTTAGCACCATCGCAAATTTAGAAATACGCGCCAAAATTCAAGTGCCTGACGCCCAATCCTTCGACTTTTTTGCCCAATTCATTGGCCCACTCGAAGAAGAGCTGGGCGTGCAGTCTTCACACACAATTGGCCGTTCGCACGAAATCAGCAATTTCGAGGAATACAACAATCGTATCAATGCAGTGAATTTTTCACTCAACCACGACGATGGGGTGATGCCGCGCGATTTAGCCGAAGCAGACCTGATTTTGGTGGGGGTTTCACGCTCAGGAAAAACGCCGACTTGCCTCTATATGGCGTTACAATTTGGCATAAAAGCCGCCAATTACCCGCTGACCCCGGAAGATTTTGGCCAACACACCCTGCCACGCCTGCTGCTGCCGTATCGCAATAAGCTATTTGGTCTGACTATTGATCCAGAACGTCTGCGGCAAATTCGGCAAGAGCGTAAACCAGATAGCCGTTACTGCCAGCTCGACACCTGCCAATTTGAAGTAGCCGAAGCTGAAGCCCTGATGCGCCAAGTGGGCGTGCCATATTTAAACACCACCCGCATGTCGATCGAAGAACTGGCAACCACCATTATGCATAAAACAGGCCTGACCCGACGGGCTTACTAAATCCAGTTTTCCTGCTTTATTACTCCAATAGCGCAATAAGGCCTGCCGTTTAGCCAAAGAAACGCGTCGGAACAGTTGTTTTGCGAGTCTGACGCGTGTTTACAGCTTCCTAGTGCGGGGCTGAAAAGGTAAACTGCTGGCTTTACTGCCCACACTGATTTGATCGCCAGCCATGACGAGTTTTGCCTATCCGGAACAAGCGGCCAGCTTGTTTGAATTTAAAAGCACCACCACACGCTTAACTGCCTTTATTCCCGTCACGACCGATTGCGATCAATTACAAGCCGCACTGCAAGCCCAACTCGGTGGCGTTGACCACTTCTTAGCGGGTGAACAAATCGTCATTGATTTTAACAGCCTGCCGCAGATCCCCAGTGCAGTCGAACTCGTTGCGATGGTTAATTTGCTACGCCAATTTGCACTGGCACCGATTGCGGCGCAAGGCGGAAACCGTGATCAACAAGTTGCAGCGAAAGAAGCGGGCTTGGTCGTACTGAGCGACAGCGAAATTTCGGCCAGTGCCCATGCTCAGCAAAATACCCAGCCCCAGTACGTGCCGGAAGTCGTTACACCACAAGGTGCAACGATCATTACCCGCCCGGTACGCACGGGTCAGCAAGTGTATGCCAAAGGCGGCGATCTAATTGTATTGGCATTGGTTTCTAATGGCGCCGAAGTGATAGCCGATGGCAACATTCATGTGTACGCCCCACTGCGCGGCCGTGCCTTAGCTGGTGCTCGTGGCGACACCAGTGCCCGCATTTTTACCACCTGCATGGAAGCCGAGCTGGTCTCTGTAGCGGGCATCTATCGCAGCCTAGATCAAGCTTTACCCGATTCGATTCGCTCCAAACCGGCGCAAATTATGCTGGATCAGGACAAAATCGTGATCGAACCACTAAACAATTTAAATTAATACGTTTTCAGACATTCAAGGACATAGGGGACACATTGTGGCAAAAATCGTAGTCGTTACCTCTGGTAAAGGCGGCGTGGGTAAAACCACCACCAGTGCTAGTTTTGCGTCGGGCTTGGCCCTACGTGGTTTCAAAACCGCAGTCATCGACTTTGACGTGGGTTTGCGTAATCTCGACCTGATTATGGGTTGCGAGCGTCGCGTGGTATACGACTTTGTTAATGTGATTCAGGGCGAGGCCACGCTGCGCCAAGCACTGATCAAAGATAAAAATTGTGACAATCTGTTTGTCCTCCCAGCGTCACAAACCCGTGATAAAGACGCGCTATCAAAAGAAGGCGTTGAGCGGGTATTGAACGAGCTCAAACACGACGGTTTTGATTACATCGTCTGCGATAGCCCCGCCGGTATCGAAACAGGTGCATTCTTGGCGCTGTATTTCGCCGATGAAGCCATTGTCGTGACCAATCCCGAAGTCTCATCGGTACGCGACTCAGACCGCATCATCGGTATTTTGGATGCCAAATCGAAAAAGGCCGAAGAAGGTGGCACGGTAAAAACCCACCTGCTGATCACCCGCTATAGCCCAGCCCGCGTTGAATCAGGTGAAATGCTGTCGCTTGACGATGTACAACACTTGCTGCGGATTTCATTGATCGGGATTATTCCGGAATCAGAATCTGTGTTGCAGGCCTCCAACTCAGGCACGCCAGCGATTCACAATGCCGGCACCGATGTATCAGAAGCCTACAAAGACGTGATCGCGCGCTTCTTGGGCGAAGAAAAACCGATGCGCTTTATCGAAGTGCCAAAACAGCCGTTCTGGAAACGGTTGTTCGGAGGTTAAGCCATGTCAATTCTGAGCTATTTCTTTGGCGAAAAGAAAAAAACCGCCAGCGTCGCCCGCGAGCGTTTGCAGATCATTCTGGCACACGAGCGTAATGGTCGCGAAGCACCGGATTACCTGCCGCAATTGCAACGCGAATTGGTTGAAGTAATTTCAAAGTACGTTGCCATCAACCCAGAAGACATCAAGGTCCAACTGGATCGTAAAGATGACTTTGAGGTACTTGAGGTCAATATCGTGCTACCAGAGCATCGCAAAACAGCGGCATAAACACTAAGAGGCTTCGGCCTCTTTTTTATTGCCGCTAAAAACCGCGCAACTTTTCACATTTGCGGCGATTCTAGTGATTAAAACTTGGCCTGAACGTGCGGTATCCATAGAATGAATCTTTGCCTTCATTTGCCACCCCATGTTCAGGCACTTACTTGCACATACAAAAACACTCTCACTGAGCAGCCGCCAAACTTTGCTGTTGTGGCTAGGTGCTGGTTGCGTTGGTTTGGTCGCGGTCATTTTGGCCAAAACGGCCGAATGGGCCTTCAAGTTATTTAGCCATCTACAAGCGCACTGGGTTTGGCTACCGCTGCTCTTAGTGCCGGCCGGTGGCGTTCTTGCGCGCTGGTTAATGCAAAAAATGGGGCAAGGTGCGCAAGGCAGCGGCATTCCACAAACCAAAGCCGCGTTGGAACTCACACAAGAAGTTTCGCTGGCGGATCGCTTGCTCTCGATTCGGATTGCAGTTGCTAAATTTCTAGGCATTGTAATTGGGCTGGGCTCTGGCTTTGTACTGGGACGTGAAGGCCCTACCGTACAAATTGGCGCCAGCATTATGTACGCGCTGCACCGTTTTTCCCCCAAAGACAGCGCTGTTTTTCGCCGTCAGCTGATTTTAGCGGGCGGAGCCGCCGGGATTGCGGCGGCATTTAACACGCCGCTGGCGGGGATTGTATTTGCCTTTGAGGAGCTAGCTCGCTCAGTCGAAGAACAAACCTCTGGCAAACTATTGGGGGCGGTGATTATCGCCGGGGTGGTCTCATTAGCCATCTTGGGCGACTATGTCTATTTTGGCCGCATCCATGTGCCCAATTTTGACTATGGCATCGTGCTACCCGTGATCGTGATCAGCACCATGTGTGGATTGGTGGGCGGTGCATTTTCTTGGGTCTGCATCCATACCGAGCGCTGGCTGCCACAACCAATTACGCAATGGCGGCAGCAGCAGCCCTATTATTTCGTTGCCGCGTGCGGCTTGCTGATTGCCATCTGCGGGCTGATTGCACCGATCCACGGTAGTGGCGCAGAAATCACTAGCGAGGCAATCAATCACGCCCAAACCTTGCCATGGTATTTCACACCACTCAAATGGGCAGGCATGGTATTGACCTTTCTTACTGGGCTACCCGGCGGCATCTTTGCCCCTTCACTATCACTGGGTGCTGGGGTGGGAAGCTGGTTCAGTGGGCTATTTAGTGACACCTCCAACGTTAAACTGATGGCAATTGGCATGGTTGGCTTGTTGGCCGCCGTTACCCGCGCCCCGCTCACAGCAGCAGTCATCATGATGGAAATGACCGATGGGCACGATATGGTGATCTCCAGTCTCGCCGCTGCCATGATTGCGTCCTACGTTTCTCGACTGTTTCGGGTCAATCTGTACCATGAGCTTGCCGATCAGTCTTTGCGTAATTTACCGCCACTCATCAAAACAGATAGCATGAAATAGCGCAGTCAAAACCCGCTTGACTAGGTTGGCAATGTTATAATTGCGAAAAAATTATTGCGATGCACGGCATCGACCATTGAGGGCTACATGAGCATTTCCATTAAAACCGCAGAAGAAATCGAAAAAATGCGCGTCGCTGGCCGCCTAGGCAGCGAAGTGCTCGATTACATTACGCCATTTATTGTACCCGGCGTCACCACCGCCGAGATCGACCGCCTGTGTCACGAATACATGGTGAATGTGCAGGGTACTATTCCAGCACCCTTGAATTACTGCCCTCCTGGTTATATACCCTACCCTAAATCGATCTGCACCTCGGTCAACAATGTGATTTGTCACGGCATTCCGAATGACAAACCGCTGAAAAATGGCGACGTGGTTAACCTTGATATCACCGTGATCAAAGACGGCTACCACGGCGACAATAGCCGGATGTTTATGGTTGGCGATAATGTGGCTAGCCATGCCAAACGCTTGTCGCAAATCACCTACGACTGCATGTGGATTGGTATTGAGCAAGTAAAGCCTGGCGCACATTTTGGTGATATTGGCGCGGCGATTCAAAAATACGCCGAAAAAGCGGGCTATTCAGTAGTGCGTGAATTCTGCGGCCACGGCATTGGTGCGGTGTTTCATGAAGAACCGCAAGTGCTGCACTATGGCAAAGCAGGTACTGGCCCAGTAATGCAAGCTGGTATGATTTTCACCATCGAGCCGATGATTAACGCCGGCAAACGTGAAATCAAACAAATGAACGACGGCTGGACGATCGTGACCAAAGATCGCAGCTTGTCGGCGCAGTGGGAACACACGGTACTGGTCACCGAAACTGGCTATGAAGTGCTGACCGTATCGGCGGGCACCCCAGCCAAGCCAGAAAAATACCTCCTTGGGTAATTGTCTGTAATTGAATAAATCAGGGTATTGCGTGGCAATACCCTTTTTTATGTCTTGCAAGCAGGAACTATCATGCGTTCAGTCACCGCCATTCGTGAATCCTACGCCACTGCCAAAGCCGCGCTGCGCGAGCGGTTCAATATCCCGTCCAAAGCTGCGCCGCTACTGAATGCTTTGGCCAAGCTGACCGATGCAACCTTGGTCGAATTGTGGGATAGACACGAGTTTACTAACGAGGTATTACTCGCTGCAGTAGGTGGCTATGGACGTGGTGAGCTATACCCCTCATCGGATATCGATCTACTAATTTTACTGCCCGACCAACCTAGCCCCGCTTTGCTGGAAAAATTGGAAATCTTCGTTGGCGAGCTGTGGGATATCGGGCTGGAAGTGGGCCATTCGGTGCGTACAATTGCGGATTGTTTGAACGAAGCCGAGCGCGACATCACGGTACAGACTGCATTACTGGAAACGCGGGTACTGGTCGGCGACAGCGAACGTTTTGCCGAATTTATGGACACCGTTCACCGCCATATCGACCCGAAAGAGTTTTTCGATGCCAAGCTGATCGAGCAGCAAGCACGCTATGGCAAATTCCAGAATGCCACCTACAAGCTCGAACCCAATATCAAGGAAGCGCCGGGTGGCTTGCGCGATCTGCATTTAATCGGCTGGATCGCCGCCAGCCAGCGTTTGGGCCGCGATTGGCATGCACTGGCGGCGCTCGGCATGCTCACGCATGAAGAAAATCAAAAACTCTGCGAAGCCGAGCGCGTATTGCGCACCTATCGCATTGCGCTGCACTGGCGCGCGCGTCGCCGCGAAGATCGGATTTTGTTCGATTATCAGCACCCACTGGCCAAAGAGTTCGGTTTTGACGATTTATCCGCCGCCGGGCGCATCACGCAACGCGCTTCTGAAGCGCTGATGGCCGAATATTACTTGGCGGCGCGCATCGTCACCCAATTGGTTCCGGTGTTGGTGCAAGCACTACGCGCGCGGATTTTCTCGTTTATCGGTCGGCAAACCATTCAAATTTGTAATGATTTCCAGATTCGCGACGACCTGCTCGAAATCACCGACCCAGCGCTGTTTGAGCGCAAACCCGAAAGTATTCTGGCGCTGTTTTTACACTTTGAGCAGCGCCGCGAAGCGCGCGATATTGCGCCAGAAACCTTGCGTGCACTGTGGCACGCGCGGCATAAAATCGACGATGATTTCCTCGCCAACCCACACAACCGGCAATTATTCATTGCGCTGTTCCGTGAGCCGCGCGGCTTAACGCGCATTTTGCGCCGCATGAATCAATACGGCGTATTGGGCCGCTATATTCCGGAATTTGGCGATATTGTTGGCCGCATGCAGCATGATTTATTTCATGTTTACACGGTGGACGAGCACACGCTGATGGTGCTTCGTAATGTGCGCCGCTTTGCCGTGCCAGCATTTACCCACGAATACCCGCTGTGCTCGCGCCTGCTCGAAGAGTTCGAGCGTCCCGAAGTACTGTATCTGGCAGCGCTGTTTCACGATATTGGCAAAGGCCGCGGCGGCGATCATTCGCAGCTGGGCGCGGCGATTACCCGCACTTGGGTTGACGCTCACCCGCTGCCAGCAGATGACCGTGACCTGATCGTCTGGCTGGTGACGCACCACCTAACCATGTCTTCGATTGCGCAAAAGCAGGACGTGTACGACCCCGATGTCATCGCCGAATTCGCAGCGTTAGTCAAAGATCAGCGCCACCTGAATGCCTTGTATTTGCTCACTGTGGCCGATATTCGCGGCACCAGCCCGAAGGTATGGAATGCCTGGAAAGCCAAGCTGCTGGAAGACCTGTTCAAAGGCACCGCCCGATACCTGAATAGCCAGAACATCACTGCGCATTCTTGGCTCAATGAGCGTCAGGATGAAGCGCTACGCCTGCTGCGACTGTATGGCTTCCGCGAGGATGCACATCAGCCATTCTGGAAGCTACTCGACACCGTGTATTTTCTGCGCCACGACGCACGCGATATTGCTTGGCACACACGGGTACTGCTTAATCGAATGAATGCGGACGAACCCACGGTGAAAGCCAAGTTGTCTGAATCAGGCGAAGGCTTGCAAGTGGTGGTCTATACGCTGGATCAGCCGGATCTATTTGCGCAAATTTGCAGCTTTTTCGAGCGTGCTGGTTACAGTATTTTTGACGCGCATATTCACACCACTACCCACGGCTATGCGCTCGATACTTTCTATGTGTTTATCCCCGATGGTTTGGGCACCTCGTATCGCGATCTGATCAATTATGTCGAATACGAGCTGGCACAGCGCATTTTAAAAAAGCTCCCGCTGCAAGCGGCGCCCACCGCCCGCCTCTCGCGCCAGCAAAAGCACTTTCCAGTGCAAACGCATGTGCAGATCCGCGCTGATGAAAAAGGCAAATACTATATTTTGTCCATAGTGGCAGGCGATAGACCCGGCCTGCTCTCAACGATTGCGCGGATTTTGGCGAGCAATCGCATCGAAATCCAATCTGCCAAGATCATGACCTTGGGCGAGCGCGCCGAGGATAATTTCCTGATCAGCGGCAGCGTGCTGGGTGATGAGCGTGCACGATTGCAAATTGAAAATGATTTGTTGCAAGCGCTGAGCCCACAAAATTGACAGTATATCGCCAGAGAGTATTCATTTAATGGACTCTGGCGATATACCCACAGCCTGCAATATCGTTTGAATCCGCTGTTCAAGCGGCCCGCTAATTAGCTGATACGACAGTTGACGCTGCGCCAACTCGGCTAAATACCAACGATGCTGCGCTTGGCGAAAAGCTTCATCTTGCCGCGTTCCATCTTGCACTAGCGGAAAATCAGGGCTTAGTAAAAACAGGTGTTGATACGGCCGTTCCGCCAACGCGGATAATGCGGGGTCAGCGTGACCAAATAAGGCCTGCGAGTAAAACAAGGTAGTTAAAGGCGTGGTATCGCAGATGATGCCTTCGCGCGCCTGCGCTAATGCAGCCTCCTCGTGAGCGATTTGAGTACGGGCAATCTGCAGCAAATCAGAAAACGCCAATTGCCCCTGCCGCTCCTCCCAGCGCTGACGACCATATTCGGCGACACAGGGCATGCCTAAATGCTCGGCCAAAATTCGACTCAGTGTCGTCTTGCCAGTGGATTCTGCGCCAAGCAGCGCAATTTTTCCCAACACTTGATAGCTAGCCGCTACGGCTGGCGATAGCCATACGGCTGCAGGCAATAAGCCGCGTCGAATTTGCGTGGCGCTCACGCTGTGTTGCTGCCGCTCCAGGTCAAATGGGCAATGCACAACGGGCTGCGCCGCAGCGTGCGACAAATAGGCAGCGAAGCCCGCTCCATAGTCTTCACTACTAAACACCCCGTCTGGCATAAAACCCAGCCGGCGCAATACCTGCCAGCAAAATTCGCGCTGCACCTCAGCGGGGGCGCCATCGTCGGGCAAATCGAGTGGAAAATCAGGCCAACTGGACAACTCTGAAGCATCCAACACACAGCTACGAATTCGTACCTCGGTACCATAACGGGCAGCAAACCACGCTCGCCTTTGTGCTGGCGTACAACTTAGAAAATTTTGGCTAGTGTAGCTCAGCACCAGTACTTGCTCACAGTGCTGTAGGGCGAACTCAATCAGAGCCTCATGACCAAGATGCAGCGGGGCAAACTTGCCAACGACCAAACCACGCTTAAGCTGCCGCATATTCCAGCGACTCTGCTTTCAATTGCTGACGCCATTGATACCAGCCATACAGCACATTGCACCAGTAAATTGCATAAAACAGCGCCGTTAAATACAAGCCTCGTGATAGATAGAGCGGCACAGCGATGGTGTTAACAATGAACCAGCAATACCAATTTTCGATACGCCGCTGCACCAACAATAATTGCGCGAGTACGCTAAAGGTTAAAATCAGGGAATCAACAAAGGGTGCATAGGCATTGGTGAAGTAATGCAGCAAAGCCCCATAAGCGAGCGCGATGATCATTGCTGCACCAGCGCGCAGACCAATAAATCGCAGACTAGACTGTCGAATCGCTAATTGCGCCCCTTGCCCACCATGTTGCCAGCGCCACCACCCCAGCAAGCTCGTCGCAATAAAAAATACCTGCAGCGTTACATCGGCGTAGAGCTGAAACCCGAAAAATAAATAGGCAAATAACACGCACCCCACAATCCCGGTCGCCCAAGTCCAAACACTATTGAGGGCGGCCAAATACACTGAAAAGGCATACAAGATGTTGGCACTGAATTCGAGTGGGGTGGTACTAAACACGGCAAGTCTCCGCTAGAAAATCACTGGTATATTGAATTATTTTTTCACCTAGGGCTGGCCGCGTCTCGATGTTAAGCGGCCAATTGCCCAATAAATGAGTCATCTGCTGGCGTAACGCAAGCAAATCGATGTCACCAACAATTTGCAGCCGCAAACTGCCATCGTGAGCCTGATGCAGACTAAATTGCTGCAACATAAAGTGCTGTAGTGCCTGACTGATGTCGACATTATTAATCCAGCACCCATCAACCGTACAAAAGCGCACTGGCGGGCGCCCGCTCAACCCCATCAACACAGGCATCTGCCCCACCAAGGCCATTGCTGCATAATCGCCAGTGCGATAGCGGCGCAGTGGCAGCCATGGATTAAACCCACCGCTGAGCGTTATTTCGCCGCGCTCACCCAATGGCAGCAAGCGCCCTGCTTCATCGACAATTTCCACCCACAATTCGGGTTGCAATAAAACATGCCCGCCCAACATCGGGTCAAAAACCGCAATGGGCCCCGCTTCATTCATTGAATAAATATCCAGCACCGGGCACGCAAAACGTCGCTCCAGATACTGGCGTGTACCATCTAGCATCTGCATCGAGGTCGATAAGATGGCTTTCGGCTGGTGTTGTAACGGCAGGTCTGCCAAAGCCATCAAGGAAATCGGATCACCGGTAATTAACTCCGGCGCCAAATCATCCAGATAACGGCTACGATCAGCGGGATGATGCCAATCGGCTTCATTCAAATTGAGCTTCACCAAACCCGCCTCGGCTTGCAATGGATTGATTGAGGCATAGGTAAAACAGCGCGCTTGCGACCCCACCAAAGCCACGGCGACCTCCCCCTGCTTTGCACAAGGCACAATCCCAAAATGCGCCAAGGCACGACGATGAAACGCTTGATAGCGCGCAGCCACCATTGGGTACGATGGAATGGTGAGTGGATGACCCGTGGTACCACTAGTAGAAAAACAAATCAGCCGCTCAAGTGGCAACGGCTGTGGCACATAGCGAGTGAAGTCACGGCTAAGGTCAGCACGGCACGTGGTGGGAATCTCTGCAAACTCAACTGGAAGAGCGCCAGCAAACGCGGGCACCTGTTCTTGAGTGTCTTTCAAAAGCTTGTTCAAGAAGTCCGGCACCATACCCAATGAAGTATAGGGCGATGCAATAGATTGAATAAGGGCTTTGCGAATATACCCATCCAGTTGATTTAGCTCATTGGGTAGCAGCCGGTGACCACTCTGGTTACGAAAGCGCGGCGCGTGCGGGTGATGGATGAGACGCTGCAGCATTGCAGCACCGGCAGGGCTAATCCCAGTGAAATAAGCTGGATTTACCGCAGCTGGCAGTACAAGTGAAGGTTGCTCGTGCCGCACTACTCGCGCGTCCATTTATCTGCCGCTTCCTGTGCCTGCGCTTGGGCAATGGCGGCACGCAATTTTTCAGCGCGTTGTTCGGGCGTTTGTTGGCGAATTTCTTCCGCCTGCGCTAATAGTCTAGCTTCCTCATCTGCTAAATCTGCCGCTACACGCTCTTCCAGACTAAGCTGCCGACGTCGTGCAGATTCTGCTGCGCTATTTTCTTCTTCGGCCAGCATCTCTGCGCTGGGTGGCAAAGGGTTAATGATTGGGTCTTCAGCTGAAGTAGCATCTGCTTTAGGTTGATCTTCAGGCTTGCCGCGCAATAGCCAGCCCAAATAAAACACGGAAAAGATCAGTCCAAGCACCAAGACAATCCAAACCATAGCGCCAACCACTCCCAATTGTTTCAAGGGTATCAGTTGCGCCAACGAACCCGCCATGAGAGCCATGCAGGCCCCTAAGCGGGTGAGAGGCCAGCGAGCTTGCTCACTACCCGTCACCTGCAACCCGATAGCAAATCCCAGTGCGGCCAGCAGCAAAAATTGAAGCGAACTCAAGGCCAGAGCTAATGACCATTGCGCAACAACAATAATCAGTGCTAACCATAATGCCACCTGCAACAGCACAATACTGGGTTCGTGCTCTAGCGTTTTGGGCACGGGTTGCCTGCGCCAGACTTGAGCCAGATAGTCGACCAGGGTCCAGCTTGACAACAGCAGTGGTAACAGCACCAGCCAGAACAGTAGCGTCCACATCCACTGCGCGCCAAAACCAACGGCTTGCTGCACTAGTTGCACGTCAGAGTGATGAGTTTGCACCGTGGCCAGCAACCAGCCGCATAACAGCACCTTAAAATGCGCGACGGGACGCTGCCAACCATAGACTTGATTGCACAGCATCAAGCATGCCCACACTAGCAAAGCCCCCCAGTGAGCGAGCGCACTCAGGGCGTACAGTTTAGTCAGTAATGCCGTGCAAATGGCCGTGAGAAACACATAAGCGACAGCGCTCATGGCTAAACCTAGAAAAGGGTTGATCAAAACAGCTACAGGCAATAGACATCAATAGACACAACAAAGGGTATATACCCCTAGATCTTTTATCATAAGACCCACAGCCATATACCCTAAAATAAAAGCGAATTACTACTTTTAATCGAAAATTACGGTTTTGTTTGAATACACCAGTACACGGTGTTCCAGATGCCAGCGCACGGCGCGCGACAGCACCACACGCTCCAGATCGCGGCCTTGTTGAATCAGTGCATCAACATTATCACGATGTGAAATGCGATTGACATCTTGCTCAATAATCGGGCCATCATCCAGAATTTCAGTCACATAATGGCTAGTCGCGCCGATCAGCTTCACGCCACGCGCAAACGCGCGGTGGTAAGGTTTCGCACCGTCAAAAGCGGGCAAAAAGCTGTGGTGAATATTGATCACGCGTTGCGGATAAGCCGCGGTGAAGTCGTGGCTCAGCACCTGCATATAGCGCGCCAGCACGATCAAATCGATGCCTTTTTCCACTAGCAGCGCTTTTTGCTTGGCTTCTGCTTCAACCTTATTGTCTTTGGTCACCGGAATCACGTGGTATTCAATGCCGTAAAACTCGGCCAGCGCGCGACAATCTTCGTGATTGGAGATAATCAGTGGAATCTCACAATTGAGCTCGCCGCTTTTATGGCGATGCAGCAAATCTACCAGGCAATGATCATATTTCGACACGAAAATCGCCATTTTCTGCGGGCGATTGGACAGCGCTACTTTCCACGTCATTTCAAAACGATCGGCAATCGGTTGAAAAGCGGCCGAAAAAGCGTTCATATCCAAGGTAAAGTCGGATAAATCCCACTCAATCCGCATCAAAAACAGATTATCGGTATTGTCCTGATGCTGATCGGAGTGAACGATATTGGCGTTATAGGTGTAGAGAAAATTGGCAATTGCTGCCGACAACCCTTTACGGTCTGGGCAGCTGATCAATAGCGTAGCAGTTTGGTTCATGATGGATTCGCAAACAAAAGTTACAACGATTCTAACAGCCACGCGCCTTTGATGACAGGCTAAAGCAGCGAGTTTTGCGCCTAATCAGCTCAGGATGGGCTCGCTCAGTAACTTGCTGGTGCGTTCAGCCATACGCAGCGGCGTGCGCGCCCCAGCTTTGGTATCATTAGCTGAACTTATGTTGCAGTTAATTGCCCTTCGAACGCTCGCAATTTAACAACTACACTCACCTATTACGCACTGAATTAGCCCAAAGAGCCTATGTTTGATATCGTTTTATACCAACCAGAAATCCCACCCAATACCGGCAATATTATTCGCCTTGCCGCCAATACTGGCTGCATGTTGCACTTGGTCAAACCACTCGGGTTTCCACTCGATGACACCAAAATGCGTCGTGCGGGGCTCGATTATCATGAATACGCTCAAATGCAGGTGCATGAAACTTGGGCAGACTGCCGTGCAGCATTAGCTGGGCGACGCTTTTTTGCGGGCACCACCAAAGGCTCACAGCGTTATGATTTAGTGCAATATCAACCCGGCGATGTTTTGGTTTTTGGGCCTGAAACGCGCGGTCTACCAGCTGAGGTACTTGCCGAATTTGAACCGAAAGATCGAATTCGCTTACCAATGCATCCCGATAATCGTAGCCTTAACTTATCAAACGCCGTTGCCATTACCGTGTATGAAGCTTGGCGCCAAAATGATTTTGCCGGTGGTATTTTTTAAAGCATAAAAAAGGTCGCCCAAAGCTACCTTTTTTATATACCCTGCCAATGCATACTTCACCCAATCAATTAGATATTGGCGTGAGAAAACATACCCTTAATCTTGGTTGCGCATAAAATCAGCCGTTTTGAAAAACGCCTGCTCTAAATGCTCGCGCAGTGCATCGCTGATCGCAATCTCACTCATGGCTTGATACATGCACAACAGCCATTGATTGCGCTCTGCCTCACCAATGCTGAACGGCATGTGGCGGGCTCGTAAACGTGGGTGGCCGTATTTCTCGATAAACAATTGCGGCCCACCTAACCAGCCCGATAAAAACTCAAACAACTTGTCACGAATCAGTGTCGTGTCTTTGCCATGCATGGCATGAATGCCGGCCGCTCGCGGATCGGTTTCCATAATGTCATAAAAACGATCAACTAATTGCCGTAACACAGCAGCCCCACCTAGTAATTCATATGGACTTAATTCCTGAATATCTGACATCGTTATTTCCTATTTACTGCCAATTAATACATAATTATTACAAGTATTTTTAAAGTCCATTTGCTACACGCAAGTCATGCACCTAGTAATTACTAAGTCAGCTTGCGAAGATCAAATTGGGTCATATACTGAGTTGTAATTCTCTTTTAATTCAAGGTGTCTCATGCTCAACCAGCTCACGATTTCTAAAAAAATTACTGCCGGATTTGCCTTACTAATTGTATTGCTGATCGCGGTGGGGATATCGGGCATATATCACATGCGCAGCTCGGCGACGATGGTAAAGCAACTATTGGCCACTGATCTCGTCTACGGGGTTGGCATGACCGATTTTACCGAAGACATCTTACTGTTGCGCCGCTACGAGAAAGATTTATTTATGAATCTAAACAAGCCGGAGAAGGTGAAAGAATATAAAGAAAAATGGGATAAAACCCTAGGCAACTCGAAAAACACCCTGAGTGCACTTGAAAAGGTAGCCAGCAACGCGCAAAAAAACGATCTGCAAGGGCTAGCAAGCGGGCTTGATGCCTACGCAAGTGCGTTTAATGAAGTGGCCTCACAAGTTGTGGCGGGCAAATTTACCACGACACAGGAAGCCAATGAGTTTTTCGATAAAAATAAAGCGGTGATCCGCAAGTTAGCGGAAGATTCCGATGAGCATGCCGAGGCCGCAATTCAAGCGGTCAATGCGATCGCTGAAAAAGTACAAGCCGATGAAGACAGCACCTTGCGCAGCACTTTAATTCTGATGGTTCTGGCAACCATTACTGCGATCGTCGCGGCATATTTTATTAGCCAAGCGGTTAGCAAACCGCTCGATGCAATACAACGCGAAATCACCGAAATCGACCGCACGGGCCATATTGGTCGCCGCTTAGCGATACACAATCATGACGAGATTGGCAAAACATCTTCAGCATTGAACCGATTATTCACCGGCATGTGCGAAGTGATTGGGCAGGCCAATCGCAATTCGGGCGCACTGGTTACGGCCTCGCGTGAACTTGCCGATGCGGCTGGTCAGGTCAGCCAGGCCTCACATGTCCAAGCGGAAGCATCGGCATCTACAGCGGCGGCGATTGAACAAATGTCAGTCAGCGTACACATGATTGCTGAAAATGCGCAAAACGTTGAAGCTGAATCACGGGAAGCGGCACAAACTGCGACAGAAGGCGCAGTAACCGCACAACGCGCAGCAGTGGAAATTAATCAAATTGCCGAATCGATCACGCGTTCTTCTGACGTGATTGTGCAGTTGAATCAACGTTCAGATGAAATTGGCAGTATTGCAATGGTCATTAAAGACATTGCTGATCAAACCAATTTATTGGCACTGAATGCCGCGATTGAAGCTGCGCGTGCAGGGGATCTTGGGCGAGGTTTTGCTGTTGTGGCGGATGAGGTTAGAAAATTAGCTGAACGCACCACTCAAGCCACAGTAGAAATCACCAGCAAAATTGACTCTGTGCAACGCGATACCAGTGCCGCCGCAGACGGCATGCGCGCGGCGGGTCGTTTGGTCGAAAACGGGGTAAGAAGCACGGAAAGCGTAGCCGAAGCCTTATCACAAATTGAACATGTAACCAGCCGTACCGTGGAACATATTGCAAGCATCAGCAATGCAATCAAAGAGCAAAGCTCAGCCAGTCAGGAAATTGCACGCCATGTCGAGCATATTTCGCAGGCCAGTGAGGAAAACCATGGCGCAGCCAAAAGCACTAATGAGCTTTCAACACGCCTGAGCCAGATTGCGCAAGATCTAGACAATACAATTCGCCGTTTTACCGTGTAAGTATCGGCTCGCAGCCAAACTCAATACTTGGCTGCGGGCTACTACCGCGAGCAAGGCGCCGCTCGACTCAACGCTGACTACCGACCGAACCCGGGGGGTAATATGCACAGCTCCAACGCTGAGATTCCCGCACTCAGCCCCGCTTTTACAAACCTTGCTCAGGCCAAGTATCAAGATGAACAAAGTGCGGCTCGGCAAATTCAAGATGCCTGTCAACTCAGTGCGGAACAAAGCTTGCGTGCTGATGCGATGGGGCACTTGCTCAGTCAGAAACTGCGCATCGCACGACAAAATCAGGCTGGCATTGATAATTTATTAAGTCAGTATCCCCTGTCTACACCAGCAGGTCGAGCCTTACTCAATCTAGCTGAAGCGGCGCTGCGCATTCCTGATCACTTTCAGCTCGACCAATTTATTGAAGAGCAATTGCATGCCGCCGACTGGCATCAACACCGTGGTCACAGCCCATCATGGTTAATCAATTTTGCCACTCTAGGGCTGGATCTTGCCGAAAGTACTCATACCCCGCTAACTACGCCAATTTTTCGCGAAGCAATTAAACAAGCTTTGCGGTTACTGGCAAGCCAATTTGTTATTGCCGAAGACATTACAGCGGCGCTGCAGGCCCAAAACCCAGATTTTCGCTATTCATTTGATATGCTTGGTGAAGCGGCTCTCAGCCCCGAAGAGGCATCGGTCTATTTGGAACGCTATACCCAGGCCATTCATCAGGTAGGGGCTTATAGTCAGGGAGCGGGTCAATTTGGCCCGGCGGTTTCGATCAAACTATCGGCGCTGTGTCATAAGTTTGATTTTCTGCATTATCAGCAGGTACACACTGAACTCTATCCACGACTATATCAACTCGCGCTGATTGCAAAACAATACGATATTGGCCTAACCATTGATGCCGAAGAAAGTCATCGCCAACTGTTAACGCTCAGTTTATTCGAACGCTTGATGGCAGAGCCAGATTTGCTCAATTGGAGTGGCTTGGGAATCGCAGTTCAGGCCTACCAAAAAAATGCATTGCAGGTTGTGAAATGGCTCAGTCAGTCGACTCGGCAACAACACCGAGCGATCACGGTACGACTCGTCAAGGGGGCCTATTGGGATAGTGAGATCAAGTGGGCACAGCAAGCCGGTTTGGCCAACTATCCGGTCTGGACCAACAAAACCCTCACTGATCAATCATATTTAGCCTGTGCACGCATTTTATTACAGGCGGAAAACCGGATTTTTGCTCAATTTGCCACCCACAATGCCTTTACCTTATCGACCATTCATCAGATGGCAGGTGCGCAAAATTGCGAATTTCAGGCCTTATTTGGCATGGGAGAAACCCTCTATCAATTAGCGCACGAATTGGGTATTGAGCGCCCATGCCGCTTGTATGCCCCCGTAGGCGCACACAAGGAGCTCCTACCCTATTTGGTACGGCGTTTCTTGGAAAATGGCGCTAATACTTCTTTCGTTCACCAAGTGCTAGCAGAGGCAACGCGGCCAGAGCTGTCCAATAGCGCGAGCCAGCACACGTTGCGGCAACCAAATAAATTATTCCTGCCGCGAGTAAGCCCTGCCCTATCTGACCTGCATCACTGGCCAGATTTTATTCGCTTAAGAGAAGACCTCAATGCACAAAAAAAACAGAGGTATATTGCGCTACCTAGCAATTACATTGATACAGATGGCAATACCCATTTAAAAACAATAACAAACCCTGCACTAACTACTGAGATTGTTGGCCAATATGCCGAAACTGCTTTTAATGAAATAGAAACCGCTTTTCACACCGCGGAACTGGCGCAAAAAAAATGGCAGGCATTGGGGGTCTCGGCAAGGGCGGTCTTGCTTGAGGCGTGTGCTGATGCACTGGAAGCCAAGCGAGTGCTATTGCTCGATTTGTTAATCCGCGAAGCGGGAAAAACGCCGATCAATGCTCTGCAGGAATTTCGCGAAGCCGTTGATTTTTGTCGTTACTATGCAGCGCAGGCACGTAGCGACTGGCAACATAGCTGTCCCGCAGCATTGGGGATCGTGGTTGCAATTAGCCCCTGGAATTTTCCGCTAGCCATTTTTGTCGGGCAAATTGCCAGCGCTTTACTGGCAGGCAATACCGTAATCGCCAAACCAGCTCCGGAAACGCCCCTAATCGCAGCACAAGCCATTGAATGCTTTTATCAGGCGGGAATTGAACCCCAAGTAGTGCAGCTACTACTGGGGGGGGAGAGCTGGGTGCGGCTTTGACCTACGATCATCGCTGCGCAGGGGTTTGCTTTACCGGTTCGCTCAATACGGCCAAGCAAATCCGCCGTGCCTTAGCTGAATTTGGCGCTGATCGTGTGCTAGTGGCTGAAACAGGGGGCGTCAATGCAATGATCGTTGATAGCAGCGCGCAAATTGATCAAGCCATTCGGGACATTCTCATCTCCGCCTTTGATAGTGCTGGTCAGCGTTGTTCAGCGCTGCGCCTGCTGTGCGTTCAAGCTGAAATTGCCGATGAATTATTGGCGCGACTAAAATCCTGCCTTCATGCCATTATTGTCGGCTCTCCTAGCTCAGCATCAACCGAGGTTGGGCCAATAATCCGGCCTAAATCACGGCAAGCAATTAGCCTGGCGATCGATACCTATCTTAGGCTTGGCTATCAGATCAAGCAATCCCCCCTAACCGAGCAATGTCAGCACGGCTGTTTCATCGCCCCGACCCTGATTGAAATTGATCAGCTGAAGGTTTTAAGTGAAGAAATCTTTGGCCCAGTTTTATGCGCCTACCGCTATCAAGCCAAACAACTTGATACTTTATTAGAGCATCTCAATCAGCAAGGATTTGGCTTAACCTTGGGCATTCATAGCCGAATCAAACGTAACATCGAACACATTATTGCTAACACGCGCATTGGAAATTACTACGTCAACCGTAATCAAATTGGTGCAGTGGTTGAAGCGCAACCTTTTGGCGGACAAAATAAGTCGGGAACAGGCCCAAAAGCGGGCGGGCCTTGGGCTCACTGGCGCCTAGTGTGCAACGCTGACCCATGTATGCCCCACTATCAAATTTTGCCAAGCAAACTCGAACTCTTGCGCCAACTTGCCCACCTGTGGCCAGATATGGACCAAGGCGTTGATCTTGAAATTTTGTTAGAAGATGCCGCGCGGCGCAGCCCGATTGATCAAATTATTAAATTGCCAGCTGTTAGCGGAGAAACCAACGAGCTTCGCTATCGAGGCCGTGGCAAAGTGGCATGCTTTGGACCGAGCGATTGGGACTTAATTCAACAAGTGGGAATTGCCATCCTAACGGGCAACCAAGCCGTCATCACGCAACCAGACCTGTTCAGACTATGGCAAAAATACCTAGGCCCACATGACCTGATATTCAGCGAGAAGCCGCTACAGTTAGGGGTGCAAGCAGTGCTCAGTCACAGCTTGGATGCAGATCGAATCGAAAAACTGCTGGCACAGCAAGATGGGGCAATTATCCCGCTCATTCAACCATTTGAAGATGGAAAATGGCCATTATTTCGTTTAGTAGCCGAATATACGGTGACTACGAATACTAGCGCCACGGGCGGCGATGTTGCGCTACTCACTCAGGGCGCCCAATAAAAAGCCCCGTACTTGACGGGGCTTAGCCGAAAACAGGTTAATTTACTCACCAAGATACGCTTGTTGTACCTTTTCATTGGCCAGCAAAGCAGCCGCTTTATCACTAAAAGTGACCTTGCCCGACTCCATAACATAGCCACGATCAGCGGTCTGCAGGGCAAGCTTGGCATTTTGCTCGACCAGCAACATGGTTACTCCTTCGGCAGCGATCATTTTGATAATCTCAAAAATCTTCTGCACGATAATCGGAGCCAGGCCCATTGACGGTTCATCAAGCAGCAGCAATTTTGGTCGGCTGAGCATTGCGCGACCAATGGCAACCATTTGCTGCTCACCACCCGACAAAGTGCCCGCGAGTTGCTTGTAGCGCTCTTTCAAACGTGGGAATAAATGATACACACGCTCCATATCATGCAAAATTTCTGCTTTGTCAGAACGGCTGTATGCCCCCATCAGCAAATTTTCTTCCACAGTTAGGCGGCTAAAAATACCCCGCCCCTCTGGCACCATCACCAAACCCTGCTTTACGTAATCATGGGCTGCTAATTTTGCGGTGGATTGGCCCTCAAATAAAATCTCTCCACCCGCAGGTTTAACCATTCCCATCAGGGTTTTCAGCGTAGTGGTTTTACCTGCGCCATTGGCGCCAATCAAGGCAACCAATTCGCCTTCTTTTACTTCGAGATTAATCCCTTTGACGGCATGAATACCACCATAAGCGACTTTCAGGTCTTTTACTTGTAATAAGGTACTCATTCAGGCGCCACTCCCAAGTAGGCTTCAATGACACGTGGATCATTCTTGACTTGCTCTGGCACACCCTCAGCAATTTTTTTACCGTAATCAAGCACGGCAATCCGATCACACAAGCCCATCATTAATTTCACATCATGTTCGATCAGCAAAATAGTCACCCCGTCTGCGCGGATTTTCTCCATTAGCTTTTTCAAATCATCCGTTTCTTTGGGGTTCATCCCTGCTGCAGGTTCATCAAGTGCCAACAGCGTGGGGTTAGTTGCCAATGCACGAGCAATTTCAAGGCGACGTTGATCACCGTACGATAAATTACGGGCTAACTCATCCGCACGATCAGCAATGCCAACATACTCCAACCAAGCTTGCGATTTGGCCTTGATAGATGCTTCTTCAGCACGCGCTTTTGGGTAGCGAAGCACTGCCCCTAGTACACCAATATTGGTGCGGACATGCTGGCCAACCATGACATTTTCCAGCGCAGTCATATTGGCAAACAGGCGAATATTCTGGAAAGTACGGGCAATGCCAGCCTCAACAACCACGTTGGGTTTTTTACGAAATAGATCTTGCCCTTTAAAGGTAAACTTGCCTTCGTCGGGTTGATACAGCCCAGTGAGCACATTAAACAATGTGGTTTTACCGGCACCATTTGGGCCAATCAGACCGTAAATCTCACCTTTATTAATGGTCAGAGCCACCCCGCTTAAGGCGTGTAAACCACCAAAACGCTTATTAATCCCTTCAATACTTAATAAAACTTCAGTCATGATTGCGCTCCGCATCTTGCAAGCTGTCTTTTTCTTGCAGGGCAATGTCTTTGGTTTTGGGTTGCAATTCTGCACGGCGGCGTTTTGATGGCCACAGACCTGCTGGACGCACCAACATAATCACAATCATGGCCAAACCAAAAATCAGCATCCGCAGATTTTCGGGATCAACTACTTTTTTTCCGGCAATTGCCATCTGCAGCGGGTTGATAATGTCGCGCAGTAATTCTGGGGTAATCGAGACAATAATCGCCCCCAAAATAACGCCGGGGATATTTCCCATCCCACCCAACACTACCATACACAACACCATCACCGATTCCATCAAGACAAAAGATTCAGGTGATACAAAGCCTTGGAAGCTGGCGAACAATGCACCAGAGACACCACCAAAGCTGGCCCCCATAGCAAAGGCCAGTAATTTCACATTGCGGGTGTTAATCCCCATGGCGTTGGCCGCAATTTCATCTTCACGAATCGCAACCCAAGCACGACCAATACGAGAGTTTTGCAGGCGAATCGACACAAAGATAATCAGGGCGCAGAAGGCTAAAATTAGGTAGTAATAGAGATGGATTTTCTCAAACGTCAAACCCAAAATCTCAATCGGGCGGCCAAAATCGTAACCTGCGATTTGTACCGGGTCGATATTATTAATCCCTTGTGGGCCATTGGTGATATTGATCGGACGATCCAGATTATTCATAAAGATGCGTACAATTTCGCCAAAACCTAAGGTCACGATGGCTAAATAGTCACCACGCAGCTTCAGGGTAGGCGAGCCCAGCAAAACGCCAAAGATCCCGGCCACAAATGCAGCCATAACCATCATGACCAGAAAAGGTGGGTGACTTAACCAAGCGGGCAATACTGCTTGCAGATGCGGCGAATTAAGAATGGCAAATAAATAAGCGCCCACGGCATAAAAGGCGATATAGCCCAAATCAAGCAAGCCAGCATAACCAACGACGATATTTAGACCCAAAGCCAGCATGATATACAGCAGGGCGAAATCGACTGCGCGTAACCACGATTTGCCATTTTCAAATGCACCGCCTAATACCCAGGGCAATACGGCAAGGACAACCGCCAGCACGGCCATCATAACGATATTGTTACGATTATTTTTTAATAAAGCATCCATCGTTACGATCCTTGCTTAAGCGCGTTCAGCAACACGTTCACCCATCAAACCGGATGGACGGAACACCAACACAATAATCAGCACGACAAAGGCAAAAATATCTTTGTAGTTACTACCCAGTACACCGCCTGTTAAATCGCCCAGATAACCGGAGCCCAAGCTCTCGATAATCCCCAGCAGCAAGCCACCGAGCACAGCGCCGCCGATATTGCCAATGCCACCCAGTACTGCTGCAGTAAAGGCTTTCAGGCCAATCATAAAGCCCATATATGCATGCGCTTGGTCATAATTGGCAGCGACCATCACCCCTGCCATGGCCCCCAAAGCAGAGCCAATTACAAAGGTCATCGAAATAATGGTATTGACGTTTACGCCCATCAGTTTTGCTACTTCTGGGTTTTGCGCCGTTGCACGCATTGCACGGCCTAACTTGGTTTTTTCGATCAGGAAGAACAAGCCTCCCATCAAAATCAATGCCAAGGCGATAATTGCAATTTGCAAATCAGTGATCGCGGCACCACCGATAATGTGTACCTCAGAAGGCAAAATCGGTGGAAATGGGCGATAGTTACGTCCCCAGATCAACATAGCGGCTTGCTGCAGCACAATCGAAACGCCGATCGCAGTGATCAAGGGCGCCAATCTTGGTGCCTTACGCAGTGGCTGGTAGGCAATTTTCTCAATTGAATAACCAAGAAACATTGATACCGGAATCGCCATCATCAGCCCGACCAGTAATAACACTGGGCCTGGCAACTGAACTCCAGCGCCCACGAGCAGATTGATACAGGTAATGGTGACCATTGCGCCAATCATCACAATCTCGCCGTGCGCAAAATTGATCAATTGCATAATGCCGTACACCATCGTGTAGCCCAGTGCAATCAGCGCATAAATGCTACCGACGACCAGCCCATTGATAAGTTGTTGTAGGAAAATATCCACGCTTGCCACCCTTGAGGAGGTTTATAAGTACGATTCAGCCAGTTTTGGCCTAACAGACTGCCCGTTTTATCTTCAATCCATATCAGATTGATGTGAATTTTACCGTTACAGTTCGGTATTCACGCAAATTACCTGTTTGCTGTTGCGCAGAACACTGCGTTTTTCCCTTACGCGGAAACCCCTAATTGAGTTATCGCTAAAACAACATCTTCAAATCGTCATTAAATGCCGCTTATCAGGCGGCTCAAATCAGCCGACTACCCATCAATATCGTAGCGTAGCCCTTGCTGCGCCCGAGCAATCGCTGCACGACAAAATTGCGCAACTTCAGCAGCGGGACGCAACACCCCCTGCTCCTTGCGCGCAATAAACCGCGCCAACTCAGGGAACTGGGCGGGGTCACTGGCACGAATCGTCGCTTGCATTGCGGTATCCATCACACCAGGATCGAGCACAATGGCCAGAATTGGGTACTTGGCGGTGCTTTGTTCTAGTGCCAATACCGCCATAAAGTGATCAACACCAGCTTTGCTGGCGCAATAACTGGCCCACGCGGCAATTGGGCGCAGCGCTGCACCCGATGAAATTTGGGCCAGTACTTTGCGTGCAGGATGTTGCGCAAATGTGACAACAAACTCATGAAGCAGCAGAAGCGGGTGACTAAAATTAAGCTGCAATGCAGCCATCAATTCATCCTGCCCCATTTGTGTCACTGGTTTGATCGGCAAAATAGTGGCTGCATTGTTAATCAAAACAATCTCCTGCCAATCTGCTTGGGCCAACTGCTGCAAAAGATTGGTATAGGCCGAAAAATCATTCCCAACAAGGTCAAGCTCAATATGCCCCTCCCCTGTACCACTACGGGAAAACTCATATACAACCCAGCCCGCCGTTCGATATTGCTCGGCCAGAGCCAATCCCAAACCACGTGAACCACCAATAATCAGCGCCAGCTTCATCATCGATTTCCATAAAAAAACCCGCTGATCTCAGCGGGTTTGGTTTTAAGCTATAAGGTAATTAGGCTACGAACGCAGCCAAGGCCAAATCCAAGCGTGCCAGTGCGGTAGTGATTTCTTCATCACTAATCACTAGCGATGGTGCAAAGCGCACGACATTGGTACCCGCCATCAACACCATCAAGCCTTGTGCTGCTGCTGCGTTAAGCACGTCTTTAGCACGATCTTTGTATTGATCGGCCAATACGCACCCCATCAGCAAGCCCATGCCACGCACTTCTTTGAAGACGCCGTACTTGGCATTGAGCGCCTCAACACCGGCCTTGATCTGTTGATGCTTGGCACGCACACCTGCCAACACCTCAGGGGTATTGATCACATCCAGCACGGCACCGGCCACTGCGCAGCCCAAAGGATTGCCGCCGTAAGTCGTGCCGTGAGTGCCCGCGACCAAGTGCTTGGCAATATCCGCGGTGGTCAGCATCGCACCAATCGGGAAACCACCACCCAAACTTTTTGCGCTGCTCAGAATATCCGGTACGACGCCATATTCTTGATAGGCAAACAGTGAGCCCGTACGGCCCATACCGGTTTGCACTTCATCAAAAATCAAAAATGCATTGTGTTTGTCACACAGCTCGCGCACGCCTTGCAGGAAGGCTGGATCGGCTGGCAAAACACCGCCCTCACCTTGAATCGGCTCAACCACCACGCAGGCGGTATTGTCGTTAATCAGCGCTTTGAGGCTATCGAGATTATTGTATTCAAAGTACTCAATACCCTGTGGTTTCGGGCCAAAACCATCGGAATATTTCGGCTGGCCACCAACGGTCACAGTAAAGAAGGTACGACCGTGGAAACTATTCAAGGTTGAGAGCACTTGATGCTTTTGCTCACCAAAGCGCTCAATCGCCGCACGGCGCGCCAATTTAAGCGCCGCTTCGTTCGCCTCAGCGCCTGAATTGCAGAAAAATACTTTGTCGGCAAACGTCGCTTCCACCAGTTTTTTCGCCAAAGCCAATGCTGGCTCGTTGGTAAACACGTTCGAGACATGCCACAGTTTATTGGCTTGCTCGGTCAGCGCGTTCACCAGCACCGGGTGGCAGTGCCCCAAAGAGTTCACCGCAATACCGCCAGCCAGATCGATGTATTCTTTATCGTTCTGATCCCAAACTCGGCTACCCGCACCACGCACCGGTACAAACGCCGCAGGCGCGTAATTAGGAACCATGTATTGATCAAAATCGGAACGGGTCAAAGACATTTGTTTATCCTTATTTTTCAGTCGGCGGGTTCAAAGACAGCGCCATATTAGCAGTTTTGTTTGCTCGGCGACGAGCACCGAACAGAAACGCATTGTTCATCACAAAGAACAATTGCTATGTAATTAGTTGCAGATATTAATTAAAATTAATCACAAAATAATCAGGTATATACAGCTAGGCCAATTGAGTGAACGCCTCGATGCAGATACCTAGTGAAACTAGTCTTTCGATAGTTTTTCCCAAGGTTTGGGGGGAGCAGCAGGGATTTGTGGCGAACGCGCTAGCAGCATCAATAAACCGCATAAAATCAATAGCAAGGGGATTTGCACCGCGCGGGAAAATGCGAAATATTGCTGCAAAAACGTGCTAACCCCACCCGCAATCAACATCGGGCCAATCACCACGGTCGATTTATTCAAGCCCTCTAACCACAACACGGCAGAGCCGGCAAACACCAATGCCAAAATCACAATCCAGTTAACGCTAGGTACAATATCCAAGCGGTGCAATAACCAACCCGCACCAATCACAATCAATGCGATCGGCAGCCAAATACCGCCTTGTTTTCGATCACTCATCACAGACCCCACGCAAACTAGCAGTAGTTACAGCACAACACTTACTAGTCGCATAACCAAATGAATAAATGGCGACATGATTGAACTTAGCAAACCAGGCACCAAAACCAGTGCAATCAGGATAAAAATGCCATAAGGCTCAATTTGCGACACAAGCCGAGCTAAGTCGCGTGGCAATAGCGACACCAAAATTCGTCCACCATCCAGCGGCGGGATTGGCAACAAATTCAGCACCATCAGCACAACATTGATCTGTATCCCGGCTTGCGCCATCAATGCCAGCGGCAGTTGAAAGCTGTTCCCATCAAGTGCCCCCATCGCAAAGCGCAGTACTAAGGCCCACAGTAAGGCCATTGCCAAATTAGCCAATGGGCCAGCGGCAGCCACCCAGCGCATATCGCGCTTGGGGTTGCGCAGAGCGTTAAAGTTGACTGGCACTGGTTTGGCGTAGCCAAATAAAAAACCGCCGGGTAACAAAACACAAATCAGTGGCAACACTACTGTCCCGATTGGATCAATATGCTTGAGCGGATTAAAGGTCATACGGCCCATTAAAAATGCCGTCGGATCACCAAAGCGCTTGGCTGCATAGGCGTGCGCGGCTTCATGCGCGGTAATCGCAAACAGCACTGGCAAAGCCCACACTGCAATATTCTGGATTAGGTTAAGTTCCATCACATCCTTTAAACCAATAGGTATACAGCCAGGGGCATTGATCAGCAAGACCCACAGTCATATACATCAAGAAATTACAAGCCAAATGGTGTTAGTGGGCCTTTGCCTTCGCGCAGCACTACCGGATAGTCATCCGATAAGTCCACCACCGTCGTCGGTTCGGTACCACAATAACCACCTTCGATCACCAAATCGACTTCGCGCTCAAGGCGATCACGAATCTCCCACGCATCGGTCATTGGGTATTCTTCGCCGGGCAACAGCAAGGTGGTCGATAACATTGGTTCACCCAATTCTTCTAGCAAGGCCAAGGCCACTGGATGATCCGGTACACGCAGGCCAACGGTTTGCTTTTTAGGGTGCCACACTCGACGCGGCACTTCTTTAGTCGCTTGCAAAATAAAGGTGTAGCTACCCGGCGTGGCGGCTTTAAGCATCCGAAACGTGCGGTTATCTACTTTGGCGTAGCTACCCAATTGAGACAAATCGCTACAGGCCAAAGTGAAATGATGCTTGTCATCAAGTTGGCGGATGCGGCGAATACGCTCTAAGCCATCTTTATTATCCAGCGAACAACCCAGTGCATAGCAAGAATCGGTTGGGTACACCACCAAGCCACCGCCACGAATAATGTCAGCGGCTTGTTTAACCAGTCGCGCTTGCGGCGTTTCGGCGTGAATTGAAAAAAACTGTGACATATTTGATCGCTATTGGTTTATGCGGCTCGCGCCGTCATCAGTTGCAAATTTAACTAGGCCGCCAAGGGCTGCAAATCCGGCGCCCAACGCGTCCAGACTGGTGCGCAGCCAATTGGCAAATCGGCATTCATCCCCGGTTCGCGTGCACCTTCACCGGTGGCGTGATAATCGGTACCACTTGAGCATAGATAGCCAAACTCTTTAGCCAAGTGATTAAAACGCCCGACATCCGCATGGCCGTGACTGCCAGAAACGACTTCAATCGCTTCACCGCCCAAGCGTTTAAACTCGGTAAGCAGCACGCGCATGGTTTCGTTACCCATATCATAGCGCCCCGGATGCGCCAGCACCGCCACACCACCTGCCCCGCGTATCCAATCAATGGCCTCGTGCAAGCGTGCCCATTCGTGCTCAACAAAACCGGGTTTGCCGCGCACCATGAATTTTTTAAATACCGATTTCATATCTTTGCAGCGACCGGTTTCAATCAAAAACCGCGCGAAGTGCGAGCGACTAATCATTTCAGGGTTATCAGCGTGGCGGCGCGCGCCTTCCAGAATACCTTCAATACCCAGCTTTTCCAAAGCTGCCGCCATCCGCTCGGCACGTTCAGCACGGCCAGAGCGGACATGTGCCAAACCGGCCAGCAAGGCGTCATTATTGGCATCAAAACCCAAGCCGACGACGTGCAAAGTATGCTTGCCCCAGCTCACTGAAATCTCGACGCCGTTGATAAACTGCATCCCCAACTCGTCGGCGGTCGCTTTGGCCAACGCCAAGCCGCGCGTATCGTCGTGATCAGTTAAGGCGAACAACTGGCAACCCCGGGCATGGGCTTTGCGCACCACTTCGTCGGGGGGCAATAAGCCATCCGAGATATTTGAATGGCAATGCAAATCAACGGGCGTCATGCTGATCCTGTGTTAATTGCTGCCGATCACGTCGATCAAAAATCACTTTCATCACCAGCACGGCTCCCGCCAAAATCAAAGTAATGGTATTGGCCAGATAGACAGGCGCAGAGCCGACTAACAGCCCATACCCTAGCCACATGGCAACGCCAGTGACAAAAATACTATACATGCCCAGCGAAATATCCTTGGCCGATTTGCTTTTCCACACTTGCCATACCTGCGGCACAAACGAGATGGTGGTCAAAGTGCCAGCTAGCAAGCCGAGGATCTCAATCGCAGCCGGGCTCATGCGGGGAATACGCCGGTCGACAAATAACGATCGCCACGATCACATACGATGCTCACAATCACCGCATTTTCTAACGTGCTCGATAAATGCAGCGCCGCAGCTAAGGCGCCACCTGATGAAATACCAGCAAAAATACCCTCTTCACGCGCAAGGCGACGCGTCATCTCTTCGGCCTCAGGCTGCCCTACTTCAAGCACTTGATCAATCAGCGAAAAATCGCATATTTGCGGCACATATTCGGCAGGCCATTTGCGAATACCGGGAATTTGCGCTCCATCGCAAGGCTGCACCCCAACAATTTGAATCGCAGGGTTTTGTTCTTTTAAATAACGGCGCGTACCCATAATGGTACCGGTGGTGCCCATACTCGACACAAAATGCGTAATCGTACCAGCGGTATCAAGCCAGATTTCTGGACCGGTGGTTTCATAATGCGCGAGCGGATTATCCGGATTGGCAAACTGATCCAGAATCAAGCCCTGCCCAGCAGCAGCCATGGCCTGCGCCTGATCCCGCGCGGCCTCCATGCCCTCGGTCAAAATCACCTCGGCGCCGTAAGCCTTCATGGTTTGGATGCGCTCAATACTGGAGTTTTTGGGCAACAACAGCACCATGCGATAACCCATCATCGCCGCCGCCATCGCCAGCGCAATGCCGGTATTACCACTGGTGGCTTCAATCAACGTATCGCCCGGCTTGATCGTACCGCGCTTTTCGGCGTGGGTAATCATCGACAGTGCGGGGCGATCTTTGACCGAGCCCGCCGGATTATTGCCTTCGAGTTTGAGCAAAATGGTATTTGAGGTGTTGCCCGGTAAGCGCTTTAGCTTAACCAGTGGGGTGTTTCCGACGAAATCTTCTAAATATTTATACATGCAACGGTAACTCCATGGATGCGAGCAATTATACGCAAGCCCATGCAGTTCGGTTTATTTGTTACGCAAGATTTTCGCCACGGCCAGCAGCACGCTTACCATTTTCAATACCCTGGCCACTTTGCCTAAGCCAGGATGAATTTTGCCTAAATTTTCTGCTAACTTGCCTAGCACACCCCACGAGGCAATACCCCCCATAAATGAGCTAGCCATGGTGAGTGGTCGGCGCGATTGTAGTAATTGGGTTTCTAGCTGCAGTCGGTGTAATTGCGAGCGATACACCAGCTGCATTTTCTTTTGCTCGCGGGTCTGACTAGCCATGATTTTCCTCTTTGGCAGACTCTGGCGGAGTAAAGGCGGCCTCGATCAGCTTACGATCTTGGGCAAATTCTTCACTGGTCAGCGGAAAAGGATCGGCAGTTAACTCCATCAATTGCTTTACTTTCCACCAAGCGGCCAAACCTAATAGCAAAAACACGAGCGCCACGAGACTACACACCACAATGCGGTAAGCCCAGAAACCAAACAAGATGGTCAGACCAAAAAAACTCAGCGCCATCACCAGCGAAAATGCTGCGACCATCGCCAAACCGACCATGACGGCAACGCGGTCAAGCTCGTCGCGCAACTCCAGCCCAAACAAAGCAAAGCGGGCAGCAATCAAGCCGCCCACTGCTTCACGCAAAGTACGTCCTACCGCCATTAGCGCCGCGCCACCAGAAAGCCGATCAACAGACCCACAGCAGCACCGATACCCACCGCCTGCCAAGGATGATTGTGAACATATTCGTCTGTTTGTTTCGCGGCTACTTTGGCTTTCTCAATCGCATTGCCTTCCAGCTCAAGCAAACGATGCTTAGCGTTGCGCAGATTGTCAGCGATTTTGGCATACAGCAGTTTAGCCTCGTCACCTTGCGCATTGGCCGCTGCTTCCAATAATTGTGCGGTTTCTTTCAGCGCATCTTTGGTTTCATCAATCAATACAGAATCAATTTGCGTCGTCATACACTCGCTCCTTGCACATTAGTTTGCCACGATTCGTTTACATCGAGCGGCTTACGCCTTACGAAGCAAAACAGGAAATTCATCCTATCAAACACACCGACACTTGCACAGTAAATACTTAACAGGGCCAGAAATAATTCAGCCCAGCAGCACTTAGCAGTGCCGCTGGGCCGTACATCAACGCCCTGCCGAATTAGCGCTTAGAACGTTTTGCAAAAATCTTTCATATACGCAGTAAATTCAGGACCCACTTCATGGTGTTTTAAGCCCAGCTCAACCGTGGCCTTCAAAAAGCCGATCTTGCTACCGCAATCGTAGCGAGTGCCTTCGAGCTTATGCGCCAGAATGTGCTGCTCTTGCATCAGAGCAAAGATACCGTCAGTAAGCTGAATCTCGCCCCCTTTGCCCGGCTGCACATTTTGCAGATGATGGAAGACACGTGGTGTCAAAATGTAACGCCCCACTACCGCCAAGTTAGATGGCGCTTCTTCTGGCTTTGGTTTTTCAACGATATTGCCTACGCGCAGACGACCCGCGTTTTCGCTCACTTCGACAATGCCGTAGCTGCCGGTTTCTTCATGCGCAACTTCTTCCACGCCCAGCACCGAGCAATGCGTGTCGCCAAACACATCAACCATGCGTTTCATTTCCGAAACGCCATGACCATCGATCAAGTCATCGGCCAAAATCACCGCAAATGGCTCATCACCAACGACAGGCTTAGCGCACAATACCGCATGACCCAGACCCAAGGCTTCAGGCTGACGGATGTAAATGCAAGTGACTGATTTTGGAATAATGCCGCGCAATACTTCGAGCAACTTGGTCTTTTGCTTGGCTTCCAGATCGGCTTCTAGCTCACCGGCTTTGTCAAAATGGTCTTCAATACTGCGCTTGTGACGCCCCGTGATAAAGATCATTTCAGTAATGCCAGCAGCCAAGGCTTCTTCTACTGCGTATTGAATCAGTGGTTTATCCACTACCGACATCATTTCTTTTGGGCTAGCTTTGGTAGCAGGCAGAAAACGAGTGCCCATCCCTGCAACGGGGAACACGGCTTTACGGATTTTTTGCATGGTATTTCCTTGAAGAGATGAGTAGTCAGTCAATAGGCCTAAGCGCAATGCCGCACCCATGACCTGATCAGCTTGTTTTAAATTAAGCTCATCAGGCCACTGTGAGACGGCAGAACGCCCCAAACCGAGTGCATCGGCTAGGCGAGCTTGACTGCCAAATAAACGGAGGGCCTCAGACTTTCGCATACCTTGCATGTTCAATTAAATAAACAGTCATGTCAATAGCCGTCATAAAAACTTAATTGTTTAATTTTTTAAACACCATTCAACAAAGCATGCAAAGCAGCTTCGTCCAAAATCGCCACCCCCAAGGCTTGCGCCTTGTCGAGCTTACTCCCTGCCGCTTCGCCAGCCAGCAAATAATCGGTTTTTTTCGACACACTACCCGACACCTTGCCGCCATGCGCCTCGATCAGTGCCTTAGCCTCATCACGGCTAAGCGTGGGTAGCGTGCCGGTAATCACCAGCGTTTTGCCAACCAAAGCGCCGTCGACGGGTTTAGCTTCAATCGCGGGCCAGCTCACCCCAACTTCTAGCAGCGCAGCAATCACTTCGCGATTATGCGGCTCGGCAAAAAACTCAAGAATCGATTGCGTCACAATCGGACCGACATCATTCACGGACTGCAAATCTTCTGCGCTCGCGGCTTGCAGCGCTTCCAAGCTAGTGAAATGCTGCGCCAAATCGCGGGCGGTTGCCTCACCGACATTACGTATGCCCAGCGCAAAAATAAAGCGCGCCAGCGTGGTGGTTTTGCTCACCTCAATTGCCGCCAGCAAATTGGTCGCCGATTTTTCGGCCATGCGCTCCAAACCTGCCAACTGACTCAGGTTCAGTCGATACAAATCAGCCGGAGTTTTAACCAACTCAGCGTCGACCAGTTGCTCAATTAGCTTATCCCCCAAGCCTTCTATGTCCATCATCCGGCGACCAGCAAAATGCTTGAGCGCCTCTTTGCGCTGCGCCGAGCAAAACAGCCCACCCGTGCAGCGTACGCGCGCCTCTTCCGGCTCACGCACGGTTTTGCTACCACAGACTGGGCACACCGGATGTAAATCGAGAATGCGGTATGGTGGATACTGCGGCACTTCTGCTGGCGTAAACAAATCCGCACTAGGCTGACTCATCATCGGGCGGCGCTCCAATACCACCGACACCACCTCGGGAATTACATCGCCAGCACGCCGCACGATTACCGTGTCACCCACGCGCACATCTTTACGATCGATCTCATCTTGATTATGCAAGGTTGCATTCGTGACGGTAACGCCACCGACAAATACTGGCGCCAAGCGCGCGACCGGGGTCAGTGAGCCAGTGCGCCCCACCTGAATATCAATCGCCTCAACCGTGGTTAATGCCTCTTGCGCTGGATATTTATGCGCCACCGCCCAGCGTGGTTCACGCGTACGGAAGCCCAACTGTCGCTGCAAAGCAATTGAATTAACCTTGTAAACCACGCCATCAATATCAAACGGCAATTCATCCCGCAGCGCCGCAACCTTGGCGTGAAATTCGGCTAATCCAGCTCCGCCCTGCACTACTGCGCGTACGTCGCAGACCGGAAAGCCAAACTCCGCCAGCGCATCCAGAATACCGGCATGGGTATCAGGCTGCACATCCCAGCCAGCAACGTCACCAAGCCCATACCCATAAAAGGAAAGCGGGCGCTGCGCCGCGATATTCGGATCAAGCTGCCGCACCGCACCCGCTGCGGTATTACGCGGATTGACAAAGGTTTTTTCGCCGGCAGCCAGCTGCTTTTCATTGAGCTGCGCAAAATCATCGCGCCGCATATACACCTCACCGCGCACCTCCAGCAAGGCGGGCGCAACCCCCTTGAGCCGCAGTGGAATCTGCCCAATGGTGCGAATATTTTGCGTCACATCTTCACCAGTAGCGCCATCGCCTCGCGTTGCGGCTTGCACCAACACACCGTTTTCGTAGCGCAGATTGATCGCAAGACCGTCAAATTTAAGCTCGGCGGCATACTCAACCGCGGGTTCAAGCTCAAGTAAATCCAGTTCTTTGCGCACTGACGCATCAAACGCCAAAGCGCCTTGCGCGGTGACATCGGTTTCAGTACGGATCGACAGCATTGGCACCGCATGTGTCACCGGCTCAAATTGCGGCAAGGGTTTTCCGCCGACGCGCAGCGTGGGTGAATCCGGGCTTTGCAATTCGGGATGCGCCTGCTCGATGGCCTGTAACGCACGAAATAAACGATCATATTCAGCATCGGGTACCGTTGGCGCATCGAGCACATAGTATTCATGTGCATATTGGTTCAATTGTTCGCGCAATGCGGTAGCTTGCAAGGCTAAATCGGTCATCATTTTTTCCAAAAACTTGATTACAAATACAAACGCCGCTTCAAAGAAGCGGCGTTGTTAGACACCCAAGGCCTGCCTTCATTCAATCAGGCAAACAAGCGCAGTGCGGCCACCGAACCTGGCGCGATTCCACGATCATCCATGCTGGCATACAGCTCGGCCAATTGGCGACGGATATTACTCAGGCTCTGCGCATTTAGCGGTTTGCCATTATCATCGACCAGATCAAGAGCCAACGCTTGCGACAAGCTTTGAGCAAACTCGGTCAGGTAATCAAAAACGGCAATTCCGCCCGCTACGCGCGGCACGTCAAATAATAGGGTTAATCCTTTCGAGGTGGCCATCAGTGGGGTTTGATCCTGATTAGCCAACACGAATAGCGTTTTACCTGAATCACTGCGATATTGGAACGTACCATCGTTAGCCCGCACCATACCGGCATTTTCAGCATGCAAACGCACTTTTTCCATTGGAATCGGGCGCGCCCCGGCGGGAATATTCAAACCAATTAATACATCAACCGACGCACAAAACTCGTCTAATTCTCGCGCAGCGCTTAACTTGGCCGAGCGTTGTGGAAAGGTAACAACTGCCTCATGCTCATCGGCAAATTGCTGCACGCCCATACAAAACGCGTTCAATGACTCCTGAGTGATTGCGCCTTGGCGATCAGCCATTTGCATCCCCACTCGCAACTCTAGATAGCGATTACGACTGGTGGAATTCACGGTTTCCCATTGATCAAGCTGATTCAGGCCAATGATCTGTACGCGCTTGGTCGCAGGAAAAGGAGGCACTTCACTCGCAGCAATCGCCTGACCAGCATGAACTTCGGCGACAAAATCGAGAGCTGGATCGATCAAACTGGTTACCAGCACATCATCTGGCGCATCTGCAACTGCAGTCGAAATACTGGGCTCAACACTCGTCGCAACAGGCTTGGCATCTGCCATCAGGAAGCGCGGCACCTCATCCAAAACCGCCACCTCAGGGGTATGCGACTCAAGCTCAGGTTTATGTTGAGCTGGCGCAGCATACGTAGGCCGGTATGACGGCGGCAAATCCGGAATATCATCCGGCATATCTTCGTCGTAACGGATAGGTGCTGGTGCTACAGGGGGAGTGTATTTGGGTACATCGTATTCTGGCTCAGCCAAAGCTGTAAAATCTGGCGATGATTCCTGCGCCAATTCATCCAGAACTGCAACGCTAGGGGTATCAAACACAGGTTCTAAGCGCTGCTGAGTATCCGCTTTGCGGACCATATTCTTGGGGGTGTTAATCAGCACATCGTCCTGATTACGGGCAAATGCTTTGTTAGCTTGCTTTTTATAGCGATATTCTTGCCACTGGTTGTAGGCGAATACGGCGCCAACAATTGTGCCGGCGATGATTAGCGCGCCAAGTTGCGTGTCGGTCATCGTTCAATGTCTCTATTTATCTTATCAACTCAATACATTGAGTCTGTCTTATGCTGCCTTGCCATCCATAACAAGGCGCTCACGCTAAGGATACCAGAGTTGCGCCCTAGCGTGCTCACTAACGCCTTACCGAGACAGAAATTATGTATTTTGAATGACAATCTTCGGAAACTTGCTGCTGAAATCCTGCGATTTAGCGGCTACTTTAACCGCCACTTTACGCGCAATTGCTTTATAAATCGCGGCAATTTCACCATCCGGTTCGGCGACCACCGTGGGTTTACCCGCATCGACATTCAAGCGAATCGATAAATCGAGTGGCAATTGACCAATCAGCTCCGTGCCGTATTCAGCGCCCATTTTCTGGCCGCCACCCTGACCAAAAATTGGCTCGATATGACCGCAACTGCTACAAACATGCATACTCATATTCTCGACAATGCCCAAAATTGGCACGCCAACTTTCTCGAACATTTTCAAACCCTTGCGAGCGTCGAGCAGCGCAATATCCTGCGGCGTAGTCACAATCACCGCGCCAGTCACCGGCACTTTTTGCGACAAGGTCAATTGAATATCACCTGTTCCCGGCGGCAAATCGATTACAAGGTAGTCGAGATCCCCCCACAAAGTGTCATTCAGCAATTGCGTTAAAGCCTGCGTCACCATCGGGCCGCGCCACACCATTGGCTGCTCAGGGTCGATCAAAAAACCAATCGACATATTCAATACGCCGTATTTTTCGATCGGTTTGATGTATTTATTATCAATCGATTCGGGATGCTGATCAGCCACACCCATCATCGTTGGCTGGCTAGGGCCATAGATATCGGCATCGAGCAACCCCACCTTGGCACCTTCTGCCGCTAATGCAAGCGCCAAATTAGCTGAAGTCGTTGATTTACCCACCCCACCTTTGCCTGAGGCCACCGCGATAATATTTTTAATACCCTTTTGCAAGGGAATTCCACGGGCTACCGAATGCGCCACTATTTCACTACTGACCTTAACATTGACAGCGCTAACCCCCGCTACGCCAAGTAGAGCTTGCTTAACTTGCTCCTCGCGCGCAGGAAATTGGCTTTGCGCCGGGTAGCCCAACACCAGCTCAAGTGACACCACGCCACCTTCGAAACGCAGGTTTTTAACATTTTTACTGCTTAGATAATCTTTGCCTGTATCGGGGTCAATGAGGCTGGCCAGAGATTGGCGGATAGTTTCGAGTTGCATATCACTCACGGCGGTATTCCCTGTGCTGGCTACTGGGCGCTCACGCCCTAGCAATCGATCAAATAGTTTCATTAGTCAAAAGGTTTGAATTTTGTTTGCATATGGGGCTTGTAGCTTGAAATACAAGCTTAACCCCCTTTAGCAAGACTAGAATTGTTTCCCAAGCATCAGATAGCTTGTGAAGAGTTTATTGTCCCCATAAGCAACCCCCAAATACAGCGGCCCCAAATAGCTATCGTAAGCAAGATACGCTATAGCAGAACTGCGCCATTCTTTTTCATTAATGCCATTGGCCTGCTCGAAAATTCGCGCCCCCTCCAAGCCTATCCCCCAATAACTACGAGCCATGATTGAGGTTGGTTGATAGTATTGCAAAGACGCATATAAGTATCGATTGGTTAATAATTCTTGATAACGATAGCTGGATAAATTCATAAAGCCACCCAACCACCGAATATCAACAAACTCTGGCACTTCACCAGTATATTCTTGCCCTTTTAGCGTCAACAAACCCACGCCCGACCCCATTGCATGCGCAGTTTTAAACTCAGCCCCAATCCGGAAATACTGGTTAATATCGCTATCATTTTTGACTGAGCCATATGCACTTACGCTCAAAAACTCACCATCAGTTGGGAAAAAATAATTATCTAACTGATCGTAAAGCAAGCTTGCCCGAATACCAATATCTTGGGCAGAACCTTTGCTAACGACTGGTAAGCCAATACTCTCGGTAAGCCGATACTTATTGGCCACAGGACCTATACGAAATTCGCCATATTTGCTAAAGGTTGATCCAATATCGATGCCGGCGTCAAAACGATGATATTCGTAATTACCAAGCTGTTTACCAAACAACCACAGCGCCATCGGCCCCGATTTAATCGATGCATGTGGTGCCAAAAATGCCAAGCCATCCAGAAACAGCGGTTGATAAAATTCGGTCTGCAATGTTTGCGAAGAGCCCAATTTTATAATCGACTTCCACTCTGCCCCCAGTGAGTTAACCCAAGTACGGCGATACATGGCACTGATCGACCATGGGGTTGAACCTTGAAAGTCCGTTCCGAACCCCAAACCAAAACTAAGGTAGTTTGGCCCCCACGATTTCTCGATCGGTAGGATATTTAGCGTATCACTTTGCCCTGTACGATGTAGCTCATAGTCAAGCTGACTAAAGTCACCGCGCGCATAGACTTCGGCCAGATTTTCATGAAATTGCGGCAAATCCAGCTTTTCACCGGTTGTTACCTGCAATGCATTCTCAACCACAGCCGGATTCACCTGCTTAGGATCTTTGACCACTACTTCATTAATTGGGCGACTCTGCAGATGAGCATCAACACGCGCTTGTGACCATTTGGCAAATTGCTCCGCAGGCACGGCATAGCGTAACAATTGTGGCAAAGCTGACAATGCTGCGGCTTCACCGGCTTTAATCAACTCAGAGGATTTTTTGAAATCGCCCGATGATAGATTGCCTAATTGCGGTGAAATCAGCACATCACGCTCAGTCAGCGAATCAAGCTGCGGCTTGACGTTTTGCATCATCATCAAACGTGTGTACTGATCCGCCACCGAAAAAATACTATTGAGTTCGGTGCGCTTGAGAGGCTCTGATCCAACATCAATCGCAATAACAACATCTGCGCAAGTCTCACGAGCCACATCTACTGGCACATTACGCACCAAACCACCATCAACCAAGATGTGTTCTGCAGTGTTTACTGCTGGAAATACGCCAGGCACCGCCATACTAGCGCGCATTGCCGTTACTAAATCACCATCTTCAAACACCACCATTTTGCCGGTCACCAGATCGGTAGCAACAGCACGGTATTGCACTGGCAGCTCGTCAAAATGATTCACCGTGCCGGCATAGGTTAATTCACGTAAGAAAAATTCAATTTTTTGGGTACTAATCGCCGCATCGGGTAATTTGACTCCCAAATCATCAGATAAACCCAACTCTAAACCGATCATCCCCAAGGCATCGTCATTTTTTTTGCGATAAGAATTGACCTTGCGGGGCAATTTAGATGACAGCAAATCATCCCAATTGGCCTGCTCGATGCGCTGCGCCATCTCATCAGTGGTTCGTCCGGAGGCATAGGCTGCACCGACCAGAGAGCCAATACTGGTACCAACCACACAATCAATAGGAATGTGATTTTCTTCCAGCACTTTGAGCACCCCAATGTGGGCAAAACCGCGCGCGCCACCACCACCCAATACCAGGCCAATGCGTGGGCGCTTGGTACTAGCACCCACCGCAGAGGCTGCTTGCTTGAGCGATTTAGCTGCTTGCGGCGCTGCATCCTGCGCAACAGACGGTGCTACACTTGAGCCCAGCACGCCCAAGCTCAAAAGCAAAGACAGCATGTGTTGGCGAGCAATCATCAATTTACTTCCTGAAACTGTTTATTTTTTGGCAAAACGCCATCGAATCCGAGTGTAACCGACATGTATTACATTGCACACCGCGGCTGGGTCCGCAATCACCCCGAAAACACACTGGAGGCCTTTGCTGCAGCATGGGCAGCGGGTATGGATGGTTTTGAAACTGATATCCGTTGCGATCGTGATGGGGTGGCGATTTTGTTCCATGACCGCTGTGCTGCCAATGGGCTACCGGTCAACACTTTAAGTCGCGCTCAGCTCAGTGAAATTCAAGGCTATCATGTTCCGACACTCAGCGAAGCCCTGGCAACCTTTCCGACGGCATACTGGAATCTGGAACTTAAATCTGCGGATTGCCTAGATGCCACTCGCTCAGTACTAGAGGCACAAGCGCAGCCATTCAAAGGGCTAATTAGCTCGTTTCACCATCAGCTCATTTTAATTATCGCTCGTGACACTACACTGCCCTGTGCACTATTAATGGCCAATTCACCAGCGCGCACGATCAATCTATACACCATGCTCGCCTCAGTGCCGCGTCCAGTTGGCGTCGGTTTGGTTTTCGATTTCGAAGTGGCATCTGGCGAGCAAATCGCAGAGCTGACACGGCAACAAGTGCCTTGTTGGATTTATGGGCTACAACACGCGGATGAATACGCCACCGCACTGACTTGGCCTCTGGCGGGCTTGATTGCGGATCACCCCGAACAACTGCCGGGGCTAAAACCTAGAGTCGCTTGAGGCTAAAGCAACAGGGGCTCGTAGCCCCATTGCGGTTTAGTGCTTCCCAGTGCTACCAAAACCCCCTTCGCCGCGATCCGACTCGGTAAATTCGTCGACGATATTGAATGCTACCTGCACCACCGGCACGATCACCAATTGCGCAATGCGCTCGAGCGGTTGAATCGTAAAACTGGCATTGCCGCGATTCCAAACCGACACAAACAGTTGGCCTTGATAATCCGAATCAATTAGCCCCACGAGATTTCCAAGCACAATCCCGTGTTTATGACCCAAACCCGACCGCGGCAAAATCATCGCTGCCAAGGTTGGGTCTTCCAAATGAATCGCCATGCCGGTCGGCACCAGCGTCGTGGCGCCTGGCGCCAGCTCGATCGGTGCATCGAGACAGGCACGCAAATCCAAACCAGCTGCACCCGGCGTCGCGTAGGCTGGCAAATTGTCTTTCAAGCGTGCATCGAGGATTTTTACGTCCATAGTTTTTTTAGTCATTGTCTATTCCTTATGGGTATATCTTTTAAGGCCTTTTCAAGCATTACCTATACAGTAATACATAGGCAGGTATTAATCAGTTTTTACGCTAGGGTACAGGCGTGCAATATGCGCCATCAATTTGCGCGCAATATCGATTTTCGGTGCGCTATGCAGCCGCGTTTCGCCGTGATCGTCGAGCAGCACCACTTCATTGGTGTCTGCGCCAAAGGCGTTTTGCACCAAGTTGGCCACCAATAACGGCAGCTTTTTGCGCAGACGTTTGGCTTCGGCATATTCGAGCAGGTTTTCCGACTCGGCAGCAAAACCAACACAGAACGGCGGATTCGGGCGCGATGACACACCGGCCAGAATATCGGGATTCGGCGCGAGTTCCAGTGTCAGAATATGCGCGTCTTTTTTGATCTTCTGCTCGGATGGATTGAGCACATAATAATCGGCGACTGCCGCGACGCCGATGAAAATATCGCTAGCAGCCACTTCGGCTTCCACCGCAGCCAGCATTTGCTGCGCCGATTGCACATTAATCCGGCGCGCGCCAATCGGCGTAGCCAACGCGGTTTCGCCCGACACCAACACCACTTCAGCACCGGCTTCATACGCCGCGCGAGCAATCGCGTAGCCCATTTTGCCGCTGCTGGTATTGGTAATGCCACGCACCGCGTCAATACGCTCGAAAGTCGGACCCGCTGTAATCAAGACCCGTTTGCCTTTGAGCAATTTAGGCTGTAAAGCGGCTTCGAGGTGGTCAAACAATTCTTCCGCTTCCAGCATACGGCCATCACCGACTTCGCCACAGGCTTGCTCGCCATTGCCGGGGCCAAAAATCGCCACGCCATCGCTCTTTAATTGCGAAATATTGCGCTGATTAGGTGGGTTTTCCCACATCTGGCGATTCATCGCGGGCGCGAGCATCAGTGGGCAATCCCGCGCTGCCACCAAGGTCGACAACAAATCATCGCACTGCCCGTGCGCCACTTTAGCGATAAAATCAGCCGATGCAGGCGCCACCAGCACCGCCGCCGCACCGCGGGTTAAATCAATATGCGGCATATTATTGGGTCGGCGCGCATCCCATTGATCGGTGTAAACAATATTGCCGCTCAGTGCCTGAAAGGTCACTGTGCCAACAAAATGAGTCGCAGCCTCACTCATCACCACATGCACGTCATAACCGGCCTTAACCAATAGCCGGGTTAGTTCGGCCGATTTATACGCCGCCACACCGCCGGTAATGCCCAGCACGATTTTTTTCTGATTGATAGGGCTCACTACAGGCTCGCCTCTGCTAGAAAGAATGGTCAGTAGTTTACCGAATTTTTGCTCATGACAATTACAGAATGGCCTAGCGACGAGCGTCCGCGCGAAAAATTACTTAATAATGGTGCCGCCAGCCTGTCGGATGCCGAATTGCTGGCAATTTTTTTGCGTGTTGGCGTTACGGGCAAATCAGCGGTTGATCTGGCGCGCGAATTACTCGCTCACTTCGGCTCGCTCGAAGCGCTGTTTCAAGCTGCTTTGCATGATTTTGACGCCATCAATGGCATTGGCGTGGCCAAATATGCTCAGCTGAAAGCGGTGTTGGAAATGAGTCGCCGTGCGCTGTCCGAGCAATTAAAAGTAAGAGATTCATTTGAAAACCCCACTGCGGTGCGTGATTTTTTGCGGCTGCGCTTGCGGGGAATACGCCATGAAGAATTTCACGCCTTATTTCTCGACACCGGCTATCGGCTGATCGCCGCCGAAACCTTATTTAAAGGCACGCTAAACGAAACCCGTGTTTACCCACGCGAGCTGGCCAAGCATGCGATTACGCACAATGCAGCAGCCATCATCGTGGCGCATAACCATCCCAGCGGCAGTGCCGAGCCTTCTAGTGCGGATATTCTACTCACTCGCCAATTGCAGCACGGGTTGGAATTACTCGACATCAAATTGCTCGATCATTTTATCGTTGCCGCTCATCAGATCGTGTCGCTAGCGGAACTGGGTCACCTGTAAAAGCCATCATTCAGGCCGATAACTTCAGCATGCTTTGCATGCGAGCCCCCCCATCCGCGCATGCCCACCAGTCGAGGTGCAACATGCGCATCAACGAATCCGCTCTTACGCTAAGCGCGCAGCGCAGCTTCTACCGTGAACAAACCGAAACCCTCTCTGTGCGCTATGAAGCCCCGCGGCCAGCCCCTATGCGCAATGATGATTCGGTGAATATTTCAAGTGCAGCTCGCCTGATTGAAGACCAGGAAACTGCGCTGAACAATGACCCGCGCATCAAACTAATCAAAAGTCTACTCGAAGCCATACTGGGCAGAGAAATAAAACTAGGGTATTCATCTAAAGACAAAACAGAGCAAAGCCTTGATACAAATACCCCACAAGCAACTCAACTTGAAGGGGGTATTGAACTGCAATATCACGCCAGTGAGCACGAAAGTGAACAAACTCAGTTTAATGCCAACGGCGTGATCAAAACCGCCGATGGTCGCGAAATCAGCTTTAGCGCCGAGCTAAATTTAAGTCGCAGCTTTAGCCAGAATATCGATATCAACATCGCCACCGGTAGCGCTGCTCGCCCCAAAAAAGACCCCTTAGTCATCAATTACGATGCCCCTGCTGCCACATTATCCGACAAAACCTTCCAATTTGATCTTGATGCTGATGGCAAAAAAGACACCATCCACCAGCTCAATCGTGGCAGCGCTTATCTGGCGCTCGATCAAAATGCAGACGGCAAAATTACCAGTGGAAACGAATTGTTTGGCGCACATAGCGGCAATGGTTTTGCTGATTTAGCGCGTCACGATCATGATGGTAATGGGTGGATTGATGAAGCGGACCAAGTCTATGCCGATTTAAAATTGTGGTTGAAAGACGCTAGCGGGCAAGATCAGCTTAAAACACTGCAGGAGATGAAAATTGGCGCGATTTATCTCGGTTATGCACGCGGTGATTTTGATTTGAACAATAGCCAAAACCAGAATTATGGCCAGATTCGTAGCTCGGGTTTATTTGCCTATGAAAACGGACAAATTGGCAGCGTGCAACAACTCGACCTCAGCGTTTAAGCCTTATCCATTACAGTTCTAGCTAATTTCGACCGATACAGGATAGCCCCAGTATTCATCTGCCATGTCGTGCTTCAAGATGACTGTTATGTAAGTTGCACACCCACGGTGCCCAACTTACCTGCATTTTCAATTCCCCTGAACATTTCTTCGGAAAAGCACACCATGAAATTTGCATCATACACTTTGATTGCCGCAGCAATTCTTGGCCTTTCAGCTTGCAAACAACAAACACCTGCAGGCACAGAAGCGGCCAGCGCGCCAGTTGCCGATACCAGCGCTAGCGGCGATACCGTTAAAATTGGTTTGGCTGCGCCATTGACCGGCAATATTGCTCACTTGGGCAAAGATGTTGAATACGGCGCACAAATGGCAATTGAAGAAGTCAACGCCGAAGGCGGTTTAGACGTTGATGGTGCAAAAAAGAAAGTCGTATTGGTATCTGAAGACGACCAAGCCGATCCGAAAAATGCGACTACTGTGGCTCAGCGCTTTGTTGATCAAAAAATCGCTGGCGTGATTGGCCATTTAACTTCGGGTACTAGCATTCCGGCGTCAAAAATCTACTCGGATGCAGGTATCCCACAGATTTCCCCATCAGCGACTGCCCTTGCCTACACCGCACAAGGCTTTAAAACCACCTTCCGCCTCACGGCCAACGATGGCCAACAAGGCTTGGTGCTGGCGCAATACGCTGTAGCTAAACTGAACGCAAAAAAAATCGCGATTATTGATGATCGCACCGCGTATGGCCAAGGTTTAGCGGACGAATTCGAAAAAGCAGCCAAAGCGGCTGGCGCTGAAATTGTGAAGCGCGAATTCACCACCAACCAAGAAACTGACTTTAACGCCATCCTAACCAATATCAAAGGCGCCAAGCCCGATCTGATTTTCTACGGCGGTATGGATGCGCAGTCTGCCCCGCTGAAAAAACAAAGCAAAAAACTGGGCCTCACAGCCGTTGTGATGGGCGCAGATGGTACGAAATCACCTGAATTCCTGAAATTGGCCGGTGTTGATGCAGAAGGCACTTTTGGCTCTTCAGCAGGCCAGTCAGTTGATCAAATGCCAGGTGGCAAAGAATTTAAAGAAAAATTCAAAACCAAATTTGGTGTAGATGTTCAAGTCTATGCACCATATAGCTATGACGCAACTAAGCTGATGCTGTCTGCAATGAAACAAGCTGGCTCTGCCAACCCAGCTAAATACTTGCCGGTTTTGAGCAAAATTCAACACCAAGGTTTAACTGGCCCGATCGCATTTGACGAAAAAGGCGACGTAAAAAATGCCGCAGTCGGTGTTTACTCGGTAAAAAATGGCCAGTGGGAATTGGCTGAAATGGTCGGTGGCGCTAAATAATTACCCGCTGCATCGTAAAAAAAGGAAGCTTCGGCTTCCTTTTTTTTTGCATATTGATGAGCCGCTTCATTTGAGTTGCAAAAACACGACAATCAGAACCTACACCAAACAGCGATTTGCAGCAGCAGCACCTGCTTATGTGCTTTAGCTACTTGCACATTGCCAAGCAAGCGAATCTGCGGCTTGAGCATCAACTTGGCCAAGCAAAACACTCGTTTTAAACTGTGTTGCTACAAATGAAGGCAAACTGTTGCGGTGCAGCTACAGGATTCTACCTATTCAGACTTGTGCATTGCGAGGTGGATATTTGTCACTTCTAATGTGAATTGCTGTTTTGCCAGCGACCGTTAGGATAAGTATTTGTTGGAAACACAAAACAACATCGCACCACCACACACTCTGGGGAAATATCACATGACTATCGCACGTTACACCCTGATTACTGCGGCCATTCTGGCCATGACGGCCTGCGGCAAACAAGAACCCGCCGCCAGCACCGAACAAGCAAGTGCTGCTCCGGCAGCTAAAGTAGAAGCTGCACCAGCTGGTGATGTAATCAAGATTGGCCATGCAGCCCCGCTGACTGGCAATATTGCCCACTTGGGTAAAGACAATGAAAATGGCGTAAAAATGGCCATTGACGAGATCAACGAAGCGGGTGGTGTTGATATCGGCGGCAAAAAAATGAAACTTGAAATGGTCTCAGAAGACGACCAAGCCGATCCGAAAACCGCTACGACGGTCGCACAGCGCTTTGTGGATCAAAAAGTAGCTGGCGTGATTGGCCACTTGAACTCTGGCACTACGATTCCAGCCTCTAAAATCTATTCCGATGCAGGTATCGCGCAAATTTCTCCATCTGCTACTGCAGTTACCTACACCGCACAAGGCTTTAAAACAGCCTTCCGCGTAATGGCGAACGATGCACAGCAAGGTAAAGTACTCGGCGAATACGCTGTGAAATTGGGCGCGAAAAAAGTCGCGATCATTGACGACCGTACTGCGTACGGCCAAGGCTTGGCGGATGAATTCGAAAAAGCGGCTAAAGCAGCTGGCGCTGAAGTGGTACGCCGTGAATTCACGACCAACCAAGAAACTGACTTCAATGCAATTCTGACCACCATCAAAGGCAGCAAGCCTGATCTGATTTTCTACGGCGGTATGGATGCACAAGCTGCACCACTGAAAAAACAAGCTAAGAAATTGGGTATCAACGCGAAAGTGATGGGCGGTGACGGTACACAAACCCCTGAATTTATTAAGCTAGCGGGTTCTGATGCTGAAGGCATGATCTCTTCATCACCAGGCATGCCAAAAGAAAAAATGGCGGGTGGCCAAGCTTTCTTGGATAAATTCAAAGCTAAATTTGGTACTGAAGTTCAGCTTTACGCGCCATACTGCTACGACGCTGTAAAAGTGATGGTTGCGGCCATGCAAAAAGCAGGCTCGGCAGATCCAGCCAAATACCTGCCAGAATTGGCTAAAACCGACTACCAAGGCGCAACTGGCGCAATCACTTTTGATGAAAAAGGTGATATCAAAAATGGTGCGATCGCCATTTACACGGTAAAAGGTGGCAAGTGGGAAACACTGGAAGTGGTGGGTGGTGTAGCGCCTAAATAATCAGACTCAATCTGATCCCAAAAGGAGGCTTCGGCCTCCTTTTTTACTGGATTTTTAGCATGATCTTAAAAAGTGAAATGGTCAGCTTTTTCGCCAAACCCCTACTGGCCAGCGCATTGCTAACCACAATCAGCTGCCTTAATTACGGTTTGCTTTGGACATTTCTGGCGGCTTTTTTGCTGACATTCTGGCTTCTAATTAAATTAGTCCAATGTATATTTGGTAAAGCCAAATGGCGTATCGTATTGGGAACCACACTAATCTGGGGTATTGGGTTCGGCTCCGCGATTACCGTCCATCATTTCCGAGCAGAAGCCCGCCGAGCCGAAGCTGAAATAATTGTGCATCAGATCAAAACATTCAAGCAACAGCAGCAACATTATCCAGATAAATTGTCCGATCTCGGACTAAATGCCGCTCAGCTACGCGATGATTATGGCATCCGTTATCTGGCAAATCTGCCGCCTCACCTGATCTACATGGATAGCAAAATACCTTTCGCAGTGTATGACTATGATTTCAACACCGGCCGCTGGCAGCATTTTCAAGATTGAAAGTTCCGCTCAATAAAAAAAGCCATCCGAAGATGGCTTTTTTTATTGCTTCGTGCGATTTATTTGTTCACACGAGACTCTTCGTTACGCGCACGCTCGTCCAGATTAATCGGTTCTTTATCCCACAGCAAAGCACGACCTTCAACTTGGCCTTTCGCCACTTCAGGGTTTTCTTGCAGGAATTTTTCCATGAATTTGGTGTAATCCGATACGTAATTACGATCTACCATCTCAATATCCTTTTCTTCTAATTCAGTGAATTGCCGCTATTATAAGCGATCAAACGGTTATCTGGGTCAGCAAAATACCATGTCATGTATTACCACACAAACCAAACCAATCATGACCTACGACGATATACCCCAATAGATATAATCAATATCCCATTCTGATTCCGTAACTGCGATAAAACCATGCCGCTGATAAAACCGATTTGAATCGCTCTCTCGTAACGCTACTAACCGGATAGGCCTGCTAGGGCATTGCTGCTGGATATGAGTTAACACAGCACTACCGATGCCCTGCCCTTGCCACTGTGGCAGCAGATATAAATGATCCAGCGCATAGCCCTGCTCTTCTTCGCGCAGCGCATAAAAGCCAACCACTTGATTGGCCACGAGGATTTTCCGGCTTGCAATGGGCTCAAAATTGGCGCGCAATCGCTGGCGAGCTCGCTCGGGATCAAACCGGCCAATGCGCTCCAAGCTTTCGCGCATCGCGGCGATACGAATGGCGAGTAGTTCTTCAAAATCAGCTTCGTATACACTCGCCAGCGACCACATTAGCCTTCCATCGCCTCGCGCAGCACTTCAATAAAGCGCGCATTCTCGTGAGGCAGGCCAATCGACACGCGCAGGCTGTTGGCCATACCGTAGCCCGCGAGCGGTCGCACGATCACACCGCGTTCGAGCATAAACTGATTGAGTAGTTTCGCATCGCCACAATGGAAAGTGACAAAATTGCCGTAGCTTTCAATAAAGCTTAAGCCCAGCTCTTGCAACGCCTCGGTAATTTGCTTCATACCAGCAGCGTTGACTTCTACCGATTGCTTTAAAAACTCCAAATCATCAAGCGCCGCAACGGCGGCCGCTTGCGCAAGGCTATTCACATTAAACGGCTGGCGGATGCGGTTCAGGATGTCCGCCACCTCTGGATTCGCCAGCGCAAAGCCGACACGCAAACCTGCTAGACCATAAGCCTTGCTGAACGTGCGCACGACGATTAGATTTGCAAATTGCTTCAACCAGCCGATTGAATCGCTGCGTTTTTCGCGCGGCAAAAATTCTGTGTAGGCCTCATCCAACACGACTAAAACGTTTTTCGGGCACAGTTCCAGAAACTCGATCAAATCGCCTGGGCGTGCCAGCGTGCCGGTTGGGTTATTCGGGTTGGCGATCCAGACGATTTTGGTATCAGGGCGAATCGCCGCACGCATCGCATCCAGATCGTGGCCGAAATCAACAGCTTTAACGCAGATATTGGTCGCACCGACGGCTTGGGTTGCCAAGGGATACACGGCAAAGGCGTATTCAGAAAATACCGCTGAATCGCCTTCACGCAAAAACGCATGTGCGATCAGCTCCAGAATATCGTTGGAGCCGTTGCCCAATACAATTTGATCCAGATTCACAGCAAAACGCTCGGCGATTTTGGCTTTTAAATCGAAACCGTTCCCATCGGGGTAACGCGCCAATTCTGCCAGTTCGCGCTCCACCGCCGCACGCGCTTTGGGCCCCATGCCGAGCGGGTTTTCATTCGATGCCAGTTTGACGATTTTGGCTGGATCAAGATTCATTTCACGCGCCAGCTCGGAAACCGGTTTGCCCGGTTGATACGGCGCAATGGCGCGAATGTATTCAGGGGCCAGTGAAGCAAGTGACATCGACTTTCCTTTTCAAACGTTCAAAACAATCAAATTTTTGCTATTACAGCGACTTCACCATCCGCAGGCTGGCGGGCAATGAGAATTGCGTCAGAGTGCGCACTTTGGATTCAACCAGCACTTCAAAACCATGACGGCGATAAAACTGCACCGCACCGGGGTTGCCGCTATCGACATCGACATGCAGCTGATCAAAGCCCGCTTGGCGCGCAGCGAAAATCACTTGGCTGAGCATGCGCGCACCGAGGCCTTGGCTGCGGTGATCTGCATGCACCGCAATCGTGCGCAAATACCAAGCGTCATTGGGCACATGTGGGAATAAAAAATCCAAATCACGCTGGCGTGAACGCAAAATATCCAGATCAAGCGCCAGGGTATGCAGCTCTATACCATCGTCAATCTGTAGTTGCGCACCATACCCGGCAGGGTAATGAAAAACCAGCGCAATAATTTCTTCCTGCACATTGCGTAACACCTGCGCATTGCGATAACTGTAACTGCCATTGGGTTCGTGCCACAGCCGCGCCAAATTCATCAGCGTCATTTCGCGTGGCAGCGCAAACCAATAGTCGTAAAAAGGGGCGTCGGATTGATAAATCAACTCCGCCGCCCGTTTGGCATCACCAGGTACTGCTAAACCTAAGTTTTCCACCATTCACCTGCGCTTTGGCTGGGTTCGCCCTGCAAAATTTGCAGCAATGTGGCACTGTCATTGGCCATCAACAGCCGCGCAGCATCGCGCTCGCCGACAAAACCTTCATTCACCGCATGTGCGACCATCGCGCGCAGCGGCACAAAATAGTCATTTGTATTCAATAACCCAATCGGCTTAGCATGCAAACCAATTTGCGCCCACGTTAAAATTTCGAATAACTCATCAAACGTACCAACACCACCGGGCATGGCGATAAAACCATCAGTCAACTCAGCCATCCGTGCTTTGCGCGTGTGCATTGAATCCACCACTTCCAGTGTTGTACACGCGCCATAACCGAGCTCGCGCTCAACCATGAACTCAGGAATCACGCCGATGACTTCGCCACCAGCTTCTAGCGCCGCTTCAGCCACCGCGCCCATCAACCCCACATGACCACCGCCATACACCAAGGTCATGCCGCGGGCGGCGATTTCTTTGCCCAAGGTTTGTGCAGCTTCACGATAAATTTCACGCGCACCCATGCGGGCACCACAAAATACGGTTACGGCTTTCATAGGCTTCCTTATTCAAACAATATTCGCGCACAAAGCGGAGAGTGGAAAACGTAGCGAGAAGCACGAGGACAAGGCATAAAAACGGCGAAAAACCGGAATGTACTCAAGTACATGAGGATTTTTAGTGTTTTTACAACGCAGACATCGTGCTTCGCAGCAGTTTTACACCGTCAGATGACAGCTTGAGGATAGGAACCTAAAACCTTAACGAAGGCCGCCACCTGTTGCAACTCCGCTAACGCAGTTTGCATATTTTCATCGTCGATATACGCTTCTACATCGGCAAAGAACACGTATTCCCACAAACCGGTTCGACTTGGACGCGACTCAAACTTGGTCATCGACACACCATTACGCGCCAAAGGCTCCGCCACTGCATGCAATGCACCGGCGCGATTCGGCGCCGAAATCACCAAAGACGTTTTGTCTTTACCCGAACGAGCCGACGATTGCGCCCCTAATACCAGAAAACGCGTGGTGTTATTGGGTTCGTCTTCGATGTTTTGTGCGAGCTTATTAAGTACGTATTTTTCAGCCGCCGCATCACCCGCAATCGCTGCGCATGTTGGGTCAAGGCTTGCCATCCGTGCGGCCTCGGCATTGCTTGATACTGAAATACGCTCAACTTGCGCGGGCAAATTCTGATTAAGCCATTCATGGCATTGCGCCAAGGCTTGTGCATGGGCATACACGCGCTCGATACCAGCCATGTTGTCACTAGCACGCAGCAAATGATGATGAATGCGCAAAACCACTTCACCACAGATTTTGAGCGAGCTGCCGACCATCAAATCCAGCGTACGCCCTACCGCGCCTTCAGTCGAATTTTCAACCGGCGCCACGGCGTAATCGGCACTGCCCGCTTCTACGACGCGAAACACCTCATCAATCGACGCGCAAGGCAAAGTATTGGCGGCATGGCCAAAATGCTTGATCGCCGCCGCCTGCGTGAAGGTGCCCTCTGGCCCCAGATAGGCGATCGTCAGCGGTTTTTCGAGCGCCAAACACGCTGACATAATTTCGCGGAACAAGCGCGCAACGGCCTCACCCGAGAGCGGACCCTGATTGATCTCTTTAATCCGCGTCAGCACTTGTGCTTCGCGCTCAGGGCGATACACCACGCCGCTGCCTTTAATCACACCAATCTGATGCGCATGCTGCGCTCGCTCGTTGATTAGCTGCAAAATTTGCGCGTCGAGCGCATCGATGGCTTCGCGATGCTGTTGTATTAATTGCAATTGTTGGTCAGACATTAACTTTTACTCGGATCAAATTTAGCAGCATCCAGAATCGACCACAGATGGATAATCCAGCCCATAAAAATCACCCACAATGCCCCAGCTAGCACAAACATTAGTATGGCTTTCAGTAAGCGACCTTGTAGCAATTGCCCCAAGCCGGGAAGAAAGAAACTGCACAGCGCAGCGATCACATTACCGCCAGAACCTTGTCCAGCCATGGTCGAATCCTTGTGTTAATTAGCCATGTTGTTGCGCAAACTCAGCCATATACGCCGCCAAGGCTTGGCAGCCCGCCAGCGGCATTGCGTTGTAAATCGACGCGCGCATCCCGCCAACTGAGCGGTGGCCTTTCAATTGCAATAAATGACGCTCCTCCGCGCCTGCGAGGAACTGAGCATCCAATTGGCTATCGGCCAAAGTAAATGGAATATTCATTCGCGAGCGATCGGCCAGTGCTGTTGGGCAATGATAGAAACCGTTCGATGCATCAATCGCCGCGTACAGCACATTGGCTTTCTCGATATTTTTGGCTTCCATTGCCGCCAAACCGCCTTGCGCCAGCAGATGTTTGTAAACCAAACCAGCGACATAAATACCGAACGACGGTGGCGTGTTGTACATCGAGCCGTTATCAGCAAAGGTTTTGTAGTTGAGCATCGTGGGTGTCTCGCTGCGCGCCTTACCCAATAAGTCCTCGCGCACAATACTCACCGCCACGCCAGATGGGCCCATATTTTTTTGCGCGCCGGCATAAATCATCCCGAACTGGCTAACATCAACTGGACGCGACAAAATATTGGACGACATATCGCAAATCAGCGGCACGCCATTCGATTGAGGAATGAAGTTAAACTCAACACCGCCAATGGTTTCATTGCTGCAATAGTGCAAAAATGCCGCGTCTTTGCTGCGCTGCCAAGTTGCTTCGTCTGGCACATAGCTGAAGTTTTTATCTTCACTGCTGGCGGCAATATTGACCTTGGCATAGCGGCTGACTTCTTTGATCGCCACTTTCGACCAATGACCGGTATTCACAAAATCAACGGTACTATCAGCGGCAGCAAAGTTAAACGGCAGCATTGCAAATTGCAGATGCGCGCCGCCTTGTAAAAACAGCACTTTGTAATTACTCGGAATACCGAGCAAAGTGCGCAGGTCAGCTTCGGCCTCGGCCAGAATTTGGCCAAACTCTGGGCCACGATGGCTCATTTCCATCACGCTCATGCCTGAACCATGCCAATCGAGCAATTCAGCCTGCACTTGGCGCAAAACTTCGGGAGGCAATACCGCAGGGCCAGAGGAAAAATTAAAAACTTGAGTCATAAAGCCAATCTCTTGAACAGTGAGTACTTATCAATCAAGCGCTAGCAGCCAGCGATGATTAATGCATTTAAGCGAGTAAAAAATGCGCCCGCGCCATCGCCACAGGCTTGGCCGGATCATCTTGCCAAGCAGTCATCAATACATTAGCAACGCGCTTACCTTGGCGCACGATGTCGCAGCGACCATATAAATCGAGCGCCCGCGCTGAGCGCAGATAATCAATCGAAAAATCGACAATGCGGGGAATGCCCGCCGATTCACGCGCCCACATCAGATGCAACACGGCGGCGTTTTCCAGAAAGCCACCAATCACGCCACCATGAATCGCGGGCAATAAAATATTGCCGATATTTTTTTCAGCGTATGGCAGGTAAAACAGCGGCTGGCCAGCTTGTTCGCGCACCTGAACACCGAGCAGCTTGGCATAGGGTATTTGCTCTAAAGCCCTTTCCAATAATTCATACGAGGCAATACCCGTGCAAAGTTCTGTCATAGGCTGCGTCATGCGGCTTCCCCTTTATCACTACCGGTGCGCGCAAATGTGGCCACCGAATGCGCGACGGGTTTGGCTGGGTCTTCTTGATAGGCGGTGGCGCGCGTAAAGGCAATTGAGTCGGTTAGCCGATAGCATTCGGCCGTGCAATACAGCGGTAAATCAGGCTTGGCGGGGCGCAAATAATCGATGCGCAAATCAAGTGTGGCAGCAGCTTCCGGCATGTGCAGCAAGGTGTACAGTGCAACGCCCGAGGAAGTATCAATCAGCGAAGTCACCACGCCACCATGGAGCACGCTGGTTTCTGGGTTGCCGATCAGTTCGGGTTTGAAGGGCAATTTAATCGTGACTTTACCCTTTTCCGCCGCAACCAATTCCAGCCCCAGCGTTTTGCAGTGCGGCAAAGCCATAAACCACGGCCCGACTTGGGCAAAAAAATCGGGATTTGCCACGGGTAACCATAAGCTATTCATCGCAAATCCCTCTTTCGTGAGTCTTTTTACATTAATGACGTTTATTCAGCAGCATCACCAGCTGAAGCTGCATCCGCGGCAGGGGTATCTGTAGCAGCAGCGTCGCTGATTGCGCCCTCTGCATCAATACCCTCTTCCTCGTCTTCTGGTTCGCAGACTTTTTCTAGACCCGACAATTGCTCGCCATCGTCCAGATTAATCAAGCGCACACCTTGTGCTGAGCGGCCGGTTTCGCGAATTTGCGAGACTTTCGTACGGATCAACACACCACCGGTGGTAATCAGCATCACGTCGTCGGTATCCTCCACCAGACTCGCCGCAACCAGTTTCAAGCCAGTCTTGTCGGTCAAGTCCATCGCGATCACGCCTTGCGTGCCGCGACCAGACAGACGGAAGTCACCCACTGGCGTACGTTTACCGTAACCGCCATTGCTGGCAGTCAAGACCATTTGTGCATCCGAATTAGCTACCAACAAGGAGATCACTTTCTGATCTTCACCCAGCTTCATGCCGCGCACACCTTTCGAGTTACGACCCATTGGGCGTACTTTACTCTGGCTAAAGCGTACTGATTTACCCGCATCAGAGAACAGCATGACTTGATCGTCGTCGATACCAACTGCATCGCCAGCATCTTCTGCGCCCTCATCATCGATCACGACATCTTCATCTGCAGCGTCATCTTCGAGCACTGCACCACCCGCACCACGCGTCAACGCCACCCCGACTAGATAATTACCTTCATCCAGATTGATCGCGATAATGCCGCGCTTCATCGGGCGAGAGAAATCAGTGAGCGGAGTTTTCTTCACCGTACCATCGGCGGTCGCCATAAAGACGTATTTGTCTTCGCTGAAGTCTTTGATTGGCAAGATGGCGTTGATTTTTTCGCCTTCTTCGAGCGGCAGCAAATTAATAATCGGCTTACCGCGGCTGGTACGACCGCCTTGTGGCAACTCGTAGACTTTCAGCCAATAAACGCGCCCACGCGAGCTAAAGCACAAGATGTAATCGTGGGTATTGGCAATAAACAGGCTGTCGATAAAGTCATCGTCTTTGGTCGCCGCCGCTTGCTTACCGCGGCCGCCGCGTTTCTGCGAACGATATTCTTCGACTGGCGTGGTTTTCATATAGCCGCCATGCGTCAGCGTCACGACCATATCTTGCGGAGTAATCAAGTCTTCCAGACAAATATCTTCGCCATGAGCGACGATTTCAGAACGACGTACATCACCGTAATTGGCTTTTACTTCAGTCAATTCATTGTGAATAATCTCGGTCACACGCTCGGCGCGAGCCAAGATATCGAGCAAATCAAGGATCTTATCCATGACTTCTTTATATTCGCCGACAATCTTGTCTTGTTCCAGACCCGTCAAACGCTGCAAACGCATCTGCAAGATTTCTTGTGCTTGCACATCCGACAAGCGATAGCCAGTGCCCGTTAGACCAAACTCTTCACCCAGACCATCAGGGCGCGATGCATTGATATCAGTGCGCGACAGCATGTCTTCGACCAGCGCAGAGCGCCATTCGCGACTCATCAAGGCGATTTTAGCTTCCGGTGGTGTTGCGGCCGCTTTGATCAGCGCGATCATCTCGTCGACGTTCGACAACGCAACAGCCAAGCCTTCGAGTACATGGCCACGCTCACGCGCTTTACGCAATTCAAACACAGTGCGGCGCGTTACCACTTCGCGGCGATGCTTCAGGAAACATTCAAGAACTTGTTTCAGATTCAACAGGCGTGGCTGGCCATCCACCAGCGCCACCATATTGATACCGAAACTATCTTGTAATTGCGTATGCTTAAACAGATTGTTGAGCACCACGTCGGCCATTTCGCCGCGTTTGAGCTCAATCACGACGCGCATACCGGATTTATCTGATTCATCGCGCAGATCAGAAATACCTTCTAGCGTTTTCTCGCGCACCAGCTCGGCAATCCGCTCAAGCAGGCGTGCTTTATTCACTTGATACGGTAGCTCGTCGACAATGATCGCCTGACGATCGCCATTTTTGCCGCAATCTTCAATATGCGTGCGCGAGCGCATCACCACGCGACCACGGCCCGTGCGGTAGCCTTCACGCACACCATGCACGCCGTAAATAATACCGGCGGTTGGGAAATCGGGCGCAGGGATGATGTCAATTAGCTCATCAATCGAGAGATCAGGATTGGCCAACAAGGCCAATGAAGCATCAATCACTTCGGTCAGATTGTGCGGCGGAATATTAGTCGCCATACCAACCGCAATACCAGACGAGCCATTAATTAATAAGTTCGGAATCCGAGTCGGTAAAACTGTAGGCTCTAACTCTTTTTCATCGTAGTTAGGCGTAAAATCAACGGTTTCTTTATCGATATCAGCCAGCAGCTCGCTGGAAACCTTTTCCAAACGGCACTCGGTATAACGATAAGCAGCCGCGCGGTCACCATCGATCGAACCGAAGTTACCTTGACCATCGATCAGTGTGTAACGCAGCGAAAAATCTTGCGCCATCCGCACGAGTGCTTCATAAGCCGCCGAGTCGCCATGCGGGTGGTATTTACCCAGCACATCACCAATCACGCGCGCGCATTTGACGTAAGGGCGATTCCAGACATTGCTGCTCTCGTGCATCGCAAACAAAATACGACGGTGCACGGGCTTTAGGCCGTCACGGACATCAGGTAGCGCACGACCCACAATGACGCTCATGGCGTAATCGAGGTAGGAATGCCGCATTTCCTCTTCAAGGCTAACGGGGATGGTTTCTTTGGCAAAACTAAATTGTTCGGACATGCGTTTGGCGTTTTCTTTAAGTTTGTATCAGACTGTCGAGTTACTCTAGCCGCAAGGGCCACGTGCTATCGAATGCAATCCAACAAGGATGGAAAAATACCACTTAGAGCAGCTCGCGATTTTAGCACAGCCAAGCTCTTGCACCAATGCCAGCTCAACCTGTAAGCAGAATGTGCATTTGTTTACAGAAATAAAGTTGCCCACTGTAGGCTTATGCTAATAAAATAACATCAATAGAAAACTAAGCACGTTTGCAGGTGCAAAATTTAGCATTGGTTTTGATGTATTTCATTCCATTGTGATTATTTTGTATTTGAATCTCCTGCAAGTACTGCTAAATTACATTAGCAATCTATTAATGACATGCGGTTTCAAGAGCTGTCTGACATCATAAATTGAAGCTTTATTAACGGAGAACCACTTCATGATCAAGCAATCTATCGCTTCACTTGCAATCGTTGCAGCTTTCGCTTCATTCGGCGCACAAGCGGCTACTGATGCATACGTGACTAACAGCACCAACGTTTCTGATGCAAATCCAGAAGGCGTAGTTAAAAACGGTATCGGCGAATGCTGGCAAACAGGTTCTTGGAGCGCTGACAAAGCAGTTAAAGGCTGCCCAGGCTACGTAGAACCAACAGTTGCCACTCCAGCACCAAAACCTGCTCCTGTAGTTGTTGCGCCAAAACCTGTTGCAACTAAGAAACAATTCACTCTGAAATCTGACGCATTGTTCGATTTCAACAAAGCAACTCTGAAACCAGCTGGTAAAGATGCGCTGGATGCATTGGTTGTAGAAGTTAAAAACCTGAAACCAACTGAAGGTTCAGCGATTGTAGTTGGCTACACTGACCGTATCGGTTCAGAAAAATACAACCAAGCCTTGTCTGAGCGTCGGGCAGAAGCTGTTCGTGCTTACTTGGTTGCTCAAGCTCCAAACGCGGCTGACATGATCAAAGCTGAAGGTCGTGGCGAAGCTAATCCAGTGACTGGTGACACTTGCAACAACATCAAAGATAGCAAGAAAACTCGTGCTAAATTGGTTGAGTGCTTGGCTCCTGATCGTCGCGTAGAAGTTGAAGTAAACGGCGTTACTGTTGAAACCGTAGAAGTTAAATAATATTTAGCTACTATGCAAAAAGCCCCGCTTGCGGGGCTTTTTTTATTGTTAATATTCACAGCGAAACCAATAGCCCATGTCTAAATATAAAACTCATGCTGGCTTGTCAGCGCTTGTTTTTGCCTTATCTGCACCCCACGCTTTAGCCGATAGTGCGAGCGAGCTGCAAAAATACCTCAATACCACGCAAAGCCTGAGTGCCAGCTTTACACAATCGGTTCGTCAAAAGTCAGGTAAAACCGAAAACTCTACTGGCCAATTTCAATTAGTTCGCCCCGGCAAATTTAAATGGGTCTATGCGCAGCCCTATAACCAGGAAATCATTAGTAACGGACAACAAGTCTGGCTCTACGACCTTGATCTTGCCCAGGTCACCATTAAACCTGTTAGCAAGGCCCTAGAGGCCAGCCCTGCGGCGATCCTGACGGGCAACAATAATCTGAGCAAAAGCTTTGACCTAAAATCACTGCCAAGCAAAAATGGCCTGGACTGGGTAGAACTTAGTCCTAAAAATAAAGATGGGAGTTTTGCCCAAATTCGAATTGGTTTAAGCAAAGGACAACTAGATAGGATGGAGCTAGATGATCAATTTAATCAAACCACCACCATCCAATTTAGTAAACTACAGCAAAATCAGCCCATAGCAGCCAGCGTTTTCAACTTTAGCCCCCCTAAGGGAGCGGACATCATCCGTGAGTGATTTATTTTCCAGCCGCTATCACGAGCCACTAGCCGAACGACTCCGCCCCAGCACCGCTGCGGATGTAGTGGGCCAACAGCACTTACTTGGCCAAGGCAAACCCCTTGCACTTGCACTAGCCAGTGGGCAAGCACATTCGATGATTTTATGGGGCCCACCGGGCGTAGGTAAAACCACCCTCGCCCGCCTATTGGCACGCGAGTTTGGCGCTGAATTATTGGCCATTTCTGCCGTATTTTCTGGTGTAAAAGACATACGAGCGGCAATGGAGCAAGCGCAGCAATTTCATCAATTGGGCAAACGGACCATTTTGTTTGTTGATGAAGTCCACCGCTTTAACAAAGCCCAGCAGGATGCATTTTTACCTTACGTTGAATCGGGCTTAGTGACCTTCATTGGCGCCACCACCGAAAATCCGTCGTTTGAGGTCAACGCCGCCTTACTTTCTCGCGCACAAGTGTATGTACTGCAATCGCTCAGCGTAAACGAGCTTGATGCATTGATTAGCCGCGCGCTACTACATTTAGAACACCCAATCGACATTAGCGCCGAAGCTCGCCAAGCCCTCTGTCTGGCCGCCGATGGTGATGGACGACGCTTGCTGAATCTGATTGAGCAAGTACAGCAAGCCGCTCAGGCAGCGCAATGCGCAGACATAGACATCGCTTTTCTCAATAATGCCCTCAGCAGCAACGGTCGGCGCTTTGATAAAGGTGGCGATCAGTTTTACGATCAGATCTCCGCACTGCACAAATCAGTGCGTGGCTCCAATCCCGATGCTGCGCTCTATTGGCTAACGCGCATGCTCGACGGCGGAGTTGATGCGCGCTATTTATCACGCCGCTTAGTACGGATGGCATGGGAAGACATCGGTTTAGCCGACCCGCGTGCAATGCAAATCGCCAACGATGCCGCCACCACTTTTGAGCGACTTGGCTCCCCCGAAGGCGAGCTCGCCTTGGCGCAAGCAACGATTTACCTTGCCATTGCGCCAAAATCTAACGCAGGCTATCTCGCTTACAAAGCCGCCAAAGCATTAGTCAGCCAAGATCAATCGCGCCCGGTGCCCAACCATTTGCGCAACGCGCCTACCAAACTGATGAGCCAGTTAGGTCACGGCAGTGAGTATCGCTACGCCCATGATGAGCCTGAAGGCTATGCTGCGGGCGAAAATTATTTCCCGAGCGGCTTGGAGAACACTCAATTCTACCAACCGGTGCCACGTGGCTTAGAAAGCAAAATTGCGGAAAAATTGCGCCACCTGAAAGAGCTCGATGCGCAATGGCATCAAGAAAACAGCTAGATACCCAAGGCAGTATTTTATCGAAGAGCTACTATTGCATAACCTCCATGGCAATACCTATGCAAATAATTTAATCCAGCGCTTTCACGCCGAGGCACTACGTAGTACAGGCGCCTTGGTGTAAAATCGTGCTATCTAATTCAATTTTCAGACCCAATCTCGATGATCGACATTCAACTACTTCGCACCGATTTGCCCGCCGTTGCCACCCGTCTAGCCGCACGCAAATTTGAACTCGACACAGTGGCATTCCAAGCCATGGAAGACGAGCGCAAAGTGCTGCAAACCCGCATGCAAGACCTGCAGGCCAAGCGCAATAGTACGTCTAAACAAATTGGCGCCGCCAAAGCTAAAGGCGAAGATGTCAGTGCGATCATGGCCGAAGTGGCCAATCTGGGTGATGAGTTGAAAGCGGCGGAAACGGCCTTCGCTGAGTTGGCCGATAAATTAAATGCCTTGCTGCAAACCATACCCAATCTACCTGCCGATGAAGTTCCGACTGGTGTCGATGAATCTGGCAACTTGGAAGTTGCACGCTGGGGCACACCGAAAGCCTTTGATTTTGAAATTAAAGATCATGTCGATTTAGGTGAACCATTGGGCCTCGATTTCACCACCGGCACCAAACTATCGGGCAGCCGCTTTACCGCCTTGCGCGGCCCAATCGCCCGCCTGCACCGTGCACTGACTCAGTTTATGCTCAACACCCACACCCTCGATCACGGCTATGAAGAGGTGTATGTGCCCTACTTGGTCAACAGCGCCTCAATGACAGGCACCGGCCAGCTGCCAAAATTTGAAGAAGACCTCTTCAAAGTACCGCGCGCGGATGCCGAGCCTTTGTACCTGATCCCAACCGCTGAAGTGCCAGTAACCAACTTCGTACGTGACGAAATCGTTAAAGCAGATACTTTGCCGCAAAAATATGTTGCACACACCCCGTGCTTCCGCTCCGAAGCGGGCTCCTACGGCCGTGATGTACGTGGCATGATCCGCCAGCATCAGTTTGATAAAGTCGAGCTGGTACAAATCGTTCACCCGGAAAAATCAAACGAAGCGCTCGAGGAGTTGGTTGGCCACGCCGAGAAAATCTTGCAATTGCTTGAATTACCCTACCGCAAAATGCTGTTGTGCACGGGTGATATGGGCTTTGGTAGCAGCAAAACCTACGATTTGGAAGTGTGGCTGCCCGCGCAAAATACTTACCGCGAAATCTCTAGCTGCTCAAGCATGGGTAGTTTCCAAGCTCGCCGTATGCAGGCTCGCTTTAAAAACGAAGCTGGTAAAAATGAGCTGGTCCACACTCTGAATGGCTCTGGCCTTGCAGTCGGTCGCACCTTGGTCGCCGTGCTGGAAAACTATCAAAACGCCGATGGCAGCATTACGGTGCCTGCAGTGCTGCGCCCATACCTTGGCGGTCAAGAGACTTTAACGGCCTAAGCCGTTTGTTGCTCTCACCACGCACAGCGCACCGAATGGTGCGCTTTTTTTGCGCCCACAGTAAGACTAGGTTAGGCTAAGTTCAATTCAATCTGAGCTAAGGCCATGACAAGCACAACACTCTGGCTCATTGCCGCCACCGCGCTAATCGCGCTCGAACTCTTCACCACCACCTTTTACTTGCTCGCCATCGCGGCTGGTTTCCTCGCCGCAGCCGCAGCGAGTAGCCTGCAATTGAGTATTGGCTGGCAAATTATCATCGCCAGCCTCGTCAGTCTGGTTGCGGGCTATTTAATCAAACAATGGAAAAATTCCCGCTGCACTCCAAGCGAGATGGTCAACGATGACATTGGCAAAATTGTCACCATCGAAGCCTGGCTCGATGAGAGACGCGCCAGAATTCACTACCGAGGCAGCCATTGGGATGCTGTTTTGGCAAACGATTGCACGCAAAGCGATACAGCTACCTGGTATATCACCTCAAGCCATGGCAGCCAATTTAAAATTTCAAATACCCCACCTAAATCTTAAGACATAAGGAGTTCGGCATGACAATCGAGTTTTCTTTAATTTTTCTGGTGGCCGTGATTATTTTCATCGCCAAAACCTTCAAAATCGTCCCACAACAAACTGCTCTCATTATCGAGCGCCTCGGGCGTTTTCATGCGGTGCTGGCTCCGGGACTGAATTTTGTCATCCCATTTGTTGATCGCGTAGCCTACAAACACAGCCTTAAAGAAATCCCGCTCGATGTGCCCAGCCAGGTGTGTATCACCCGCGATAACACTCAGCTACAAGTCGATGGCATTTTATACTTTCAAGTACTAGACCCACGCCTAGCCTCCTACGGCACCTCTGATTATGTTTTAGCCATCAGCCAGCTGGCGCAAACAACATTACGCTCTGTGATCGGTAAATTGGAGCTCGACAAAACCTTTGAAGAGCGTGATGAAATCAATCGCACCGTCGTGGCCGCACTCGACGAGGCCGCCACTAGCTGGGGCGTGAAAGTATTGCGCTACGAAATTAAAGATTTAACGCCACCACAGGCCATTTTGCACTCCATGCAGCAGCAAATCACCGCCGAACGAGAAAAGCGCGCCCGCATTGCCCAATCTGAAGGGGTAAAACAAGAGCAAATCAATCTGGCCACTGGCCAGCGCGAAGCCGCAATCCAAAAATCGCAAGGTGATATGCAAGCCGCTATCAACCAATCGGAAGGCGAGCGCCAAGCGCAAATCAATCGCGCCACCGGTGAGGCAGAAGCACTGCGCCTGGTCGCCCACGCCACCGCCGAAGCGATTCAAGCGGTAGCAAAAGCCATCGAACAACCGGGGGGCGTTCAGGCAATTAACCTGAAAGTGGCGGAACAATATGTCAGCGCTTTTGGCAATATTGCAAAACAAGGCAACACCATGTTGCTACCAGGTAATGCAGCCGATATCGCCAGCATGGTCGCAACGGCTATGAATGTGGTTCAAGCAGCAAAAAACTAAAAAAGCGCCTAAGCTTAAAAAAGTTCAAGCAGGAGGAAACCCCATGTCCGACAAGAAATACCGCCTGGTCACCCGCAGTGATTTTGACGGCTTAGTCTGCGCTGTATTGCTCAATGAACTTCAAATGATTGACGACATACTATTTGTACATCCCAAAGATATGCAGGATGGCAAAATTGCGATTAACGATAATGACATCACCACCAATCTGCCGTATGTCGCGGGTGCCTATCTGGCTTTCGATCATCATCTTTCAGAAACAATTCGTAATTCTGCTGGCAACAGCAATCATATTATCGACCCCGCTGCTCCGTCTGCAGCCAGAGTGGTTTATGACTACTACGGCGGCAAAGAGCGCTTTGCGAATATTTCAGACGATATGATGCTGGCGGTGGATAAAGCCGACTCAGCAGAATTCACTCGTGAGGAGATTTTGAACCCTAGCGGATGGGTACTACTCAATTACTTGATGGATGCCCGCACAGGATTAGGACGGTTTCGCAGCTTCACGATTTCTAACTATCAATTAATGATGGATTTAATCAAGTACTGTCACAACCATTCCATTGAAGAAATTTTGGCACTACCTGACGTGGTCGAGCGCATAGAGCTATACCAAGAGCACGCACCATTAGCCAAAGAGCAAATCAAGCGCTGTAGTCGCATTTATGACAATCTGGTGGTGCTCGATTTACGGGAAGAAGACACCATTTACGCAACCAATCGCTTCATGATTTATGCGATGTACCCGCAGTGTAATATTTCAATTCATGTGATGTGGGGCGTACAGCAGCGAAACACCGTATTTGCTACTGGTAAATCGATTATTAATCGCACATCGCAAACTAATATTGGCGCATTGATGCTGCAATATGGCGGTGGCGGCCACGAGAATGCAGGCACTTGCCAAGTTGCCAATGAAGCCGTTGATGCTACATTGCGCGAACTCATGCTCAAAATTACTGCGGATGGCTAAATATCATCACGCAAAAAAGCCGGCTGCAAAGCCGGCTTTTTTGCCCCATTAGATCAATTAAGGATATACAGCCCCTTGCACAGCCAAAAGACCCAATCGACCAGGTACTGGCTTCATCTCAACATGGTGATAAGGCAAAGTTTTCAGATCCAGCGCTTGCACTAGCGCGCTTAGATTCACTAAATGATAGCCTTGCGCTTTCCAATCACTTAGCAATTGCCCAACTTGCTCAGCATACTGCGCATCATAGTCAGCAGCTAGATTAAACACATGCAGTGCCTGTTCTTGCTCTAAGGTTGCATGCTTGAGCTGCTCAAAAGCCTGCTCTACTCCTAGCTGCGGAATCAATTCTTCTAGCATTGGCAAGGTAACAGGCAGTTGCGGGCAACGGATATACTCGCCCTGCACAATTGGCCAAAAAGGGGTTTGTCCACGGCAATCACTCGCATAATTGAGCTGATGCAATTGATGCAAGCGCAAAGCAGTTCGATTAATCTGCCAGCCGGAGGCGGCATGAGAACGCGGCCGCTGCCCCATTATTTTCTCAAATCCAGCCAGCGTCTCGGCATAGGCATCACGCGTCAAGGCCGAGTCCATCTTCACAATGCTTGCCTGCCAACAATGTCTTTGTGCAGGTCGCACACCATGCTCGAATACTTCATCCGTTAATTCACGCATGGCATTCTCTGCCAATCGATTTAAATTACGTGAAGGAAGCAAACTGCCCGCGAGCAATGCAGCCAAACCATAACGCTGCTTGATAGGCACATGGCTCATCCCCGCCACCTTGCGTAAATAGCGCATGGGGCGCAGCAAAGAGCCATTTTTCTCTTTACCCAAGGCCCAAAAAAAAGTGGCACCAGCTTGATTTGCTCGTAAAACGGGGATTAATTTAGGCAAGCCAATTTCAATGGCCACGGAAGTATCAACATCGATCTTTAGAGCAATCAGCTTCATGAATCCGCTTAAGTATAGTCAGGGCAGCAAAGCCGACAGTTTAATGGATTTAAGCGTGAACCTGAATAATCTCAAGGCCCAATTCATACAAAGATGTCACTTTCAATTGATGACTACGCCGAACCCGTACGCGTGCCGCAAACGGCTCGCGTCGCATTCCGGCAGCACGAGCGGGCATGACGTAGATATCAAATTCTTCATCTGGTCGTGGCACGTAGCTGGTTTGGACAGTCATCCCCGTTACGCTCAGGTCGGTGCATTCGCCATAAAATGGCAAACCTAAATCCAGCGGCCGGATCTTTACCTTGCAATTGACAGCGACCCGCAATGCCCCACGCTGATCCCGATCTCTCAAGCCGACACTCATCCCAAACCCATAATCGTTATTTCGAAACAAAATCTTAACGTGCCACAAGAGCAGCGCAAAGTACCGACTATCAGTCCAACTAGTTTATGCTATATGTGAGTTGTATATTGACAGCAATGACATCCACATCAAGGAGACGGCGATGTCCAGCATTACCTCAGCAATGAATTTCAGCACGACCGTATCACAAACGATCTTTCAAGGCTCCCAACAAGCAGCAAAAGCCATCAACGATGGCGCCGAGCGTCTCGATCGAAAAAAAGAAACCATCTCACAGCAAGGTCTGCAAAACATTCAAGAGCGCCAAGCAACTGCTCAGCGAATGGATGAAGCACGCAATAAAATTGATACTTTTGCCTAAAATTTATCATTTTATTTTTCAAATGCTTAGCAAAAAAGCGCCATAAATGGCGCTTTTTTCATACGAAAACCAGTCCGAAACAGTTGACGAGCTGCCACTTGGCATGTTTTAATCCGGCCTCTCTCAAGCGAGGGGCGATAAAGCTTCTAGCGAAAGGGTCGTTAGCTCAGTTGGTAGAGCGTCTGCCTTACAAGCAGAATGTCGGCGGTTCGACCCCGTCACGACCCACCACTCACTTAAGAGAACATTTATACCACTGCGGAGTGGTAGTTCAGTTGGTTAGAATACCGGCCTGTCACGCCGGGGGTCGCGGGTTCGAGTCCCGTCCACTCCGCCAAAAGTATAGACATTGGGTCGTTAGCTCAGTTGGTAGAGCGTCTGCCTTACAAGCAGAATGTCGGCGGTTCGACCCCGTCACGACCCACCACTTCACCATTGTGAAGCAAGTAGCAAAAAATCAATACCACTGCGGAGTGGTAGTTCAGTTGGTTAGAATACCGGCCTGTCACGCCGGGGGTCGCGGGTTCGAGTCCCGTCCACTCCGCCACCAGTTTTGATCGTTTCAAAATTGGGTCGTTAGCTCAGTTGGTAGAGCGTCTGCCTTACAAGCAGAATGTCGGCGGTTCGACCCCGTCACGACCCACCACTTCACTCTTGTGAAGCAAGTAGCAAAAATCAATACCACTGCGGAGTGGTAGTTCAGTTGGTTAGAATACCGGCCTGTCACGCCGGGGGTCGCGGGTTCGAGTCCCGTCCACTCCGCCACCAGTTTTGATTGTTTCAAAATTGGGTCGTTAGCTCAGTTGGTAGAGCGTCTGCCTTACAAGCAGAATGTCGGCGGTTCGACCCCGTCACGACCCACCACTTCACCATTGTGAAGCAAGTAGCAAAAAATCAATACCACTGCGGAGTGGTAGTTCAGTTGGTTAGAATACCGGCCTGTCACGCCGGGGGTCGCGGGTTCGAGTCCCGTCCACTCCGCCACCAGTTTTGATCGTTTCAAAATTGGGTCGTTAGCTCAGTTGGTAGAGCGTCTGCCTTACAAGCAGAATGTCGGCGGTTCGACCCCGTCACGACCCACCACTACATTTGCTGCCCAATGCCGAAAGGCATTTTTTTTCGCCCAGAAAAAACCAAGGCTTAAGCAAATGGCGCCCACTACAGCAACACATTTGCAGACCACTGCGGAGTGGTAGTTCAGTTGGTTAGAATACCGGCCTGTCACGCCGGGGGTCGCGGGTTCGAGTCCCGTCCACTCCGCCAATTCGCTTCAATTCAATTTATGCCAAATCAATTGTTGTTAGTAAACTAACGACGGCAGCATTTGATCGCCATCCCTCAGCATTAGCGCTAAACTGCAAAGCAAAATAACACCACTTGCTGATTGCATAGCAAATATGACCACTGAAACCACTAATCCTAGCAAAGCCGTCACTTGGCATGGCTACCAATGCCATCGCAGCCAATTATTTGCGCTTGGGCTTAGCCTTTTGATTAGCTGGAGTTTATTACTGGTCAATTACAATTTAACCAGCTTTAGCTGGGCGCTACTCTTAGCGATGGCCTTTGCCAATGCCGGTGTAATTACCTGGTCGATACTGGTATCAAAGTCCAAACCAGAAAAAACATACACTGAAACACAAACCACCATTGTTCCACCAGCCGACCCGACTGATGTGCTGGCTGGTGTACCTGATTTGCTGTGGACTATCGACTACGCCAGTCGTCGGGTGAGCTCTCACAATGAAGCGCAAATTCCGCATCACCCAGCTGGTAGCCAGTTTGCCAAGCTAGCCACCATTTTCCCTGCCCGAGTTTCCAGACAATACCTGGAAACGCTGATCGAGCTACAAAACACCCAAGTACCCACCCGCTTCGAATACACTCTGGGCAATGAGCAGCAGCAACATACCTTTGAAGCACGACTTACTCCACTGAGCCATCGCGATTGTGTGGTGGTGATTCGCGACATTTCGCACATCAAAGCCACAGAAGCCGCTCTTTTTAAGCAACAGTTATTTACCCAACAAATTATCGACTCCAGCCCGAACCTGATTTTTATCCGTGATCGTCACGGTCGCTTCCTACTGGTCAATCAAGCAACACAAACCCTACTGGGGCATGACCTGCTAGTTCATTCTCACATGGGTCTTGATGAAGATACCCCGATACTCAGCGCCGGCGATGATGAAGTATTTGAAAAAGGTGCCACGATTCGGCGCGAAGACCACTGCACATTATCCAGCGGTAGAACACACTGGTTTGACATTACCAAGCTACCCGTTGAGCGCGAAGGTAAAACCTATATTTTAAGCATCGCCATCGACATTACTGCCCAAAAAGAAAATGATATCGCCAAAACCGATAGCACAATGCTGGTTCGCGCTATGGCACATGCGCTCCCACATGCGTTTATGCTGGTGCAGCATGGGCAAATTCTATTTGCCAACCACGCTGCTTGCCAGCGTTTAGGCCTACCACCCGAGCAACTGATCGGCGAACCACTCAACACCATCTGCACCGAACCAACGGCTTCTTTAGCCACAGTGCAACTGCAGCTATTTAGTACGCAAGGCGAAGAAATCAACTGCCACATTTGCCAGTTAGACGCCCCCGCTGGCGCAGGGCACTTACTCACCTTGCACTAAATCCTTGCCCGCCTGCCGCGCGTGATAAAATCGCCAGCTTGATTTCATCAGCACACTGCAGCGGCAATGACTCTTTCTCTTCGCGATCTTCAGCCTTTACGCGCCCAGCTGGGCGACTGTCAAACCAGTGACCGCCATCCCCTGTCGCGGCTGATCAGCCAGATGGGTGATCGCATCAAACGCAATCAGCCTACTGATCAATTGCAGGCGCAATTTGCCGCAGGCGTTGAAAAATCACTCGCAAAAACCGCCATTCGACGTGAGAAGTTACCGACGCCAGAATACGATGATTTTCTGCCGGTCAATCAGCGCCGAGACGAGCTTAAAGCCGCGATTGCCAAACACCAAGTCGTGATCGTCTGCGGTGAAACCGGCTCGGGTAAAACCACGCAGCTGCCGAAAATCTGTCTGGAGCTGGGTCGTGGTGTACACGGCCTAATCGGCCACACGCAGCCACGCCGCTTGGCCGCGCGCTCGGTCGCCAGCCGCATTGCGCAAGAATTAAAGTCTGAAATCGGTCATTACGTCGGCTACAAGGTGCGCTTTACCGATAAAAGTTCGCCTGCCAGTTATATCAAGCTAATGACCGACGGTATTTTGCTCGCTGAGTCATTGAGTGATCGTTTTCTCAATAATTACGACACCATCATCATCGACGAGGCGCACGAGCGCAGCCTGAACATCGACTTTTTGCTCGGCTATTTGAAGCAAATCCTGCCAAAGCGCCCTGATCTGAAAGTCATCGTCACCTCGGCAACGATTGATGCCGATCGCTTTAGCAAACATTTTAACGGCGCGCCGGTACTCGAAGTGTCGGGTCGCACTTATCCAGTCGAAGTGCGCTACAAACCACTGGCCAGCACCGACGAAGACGATCAAGAAATCGAGATGGAAGAAGCCATCGCCAACGCGGTCGACGAGCTATGGCGGCGCGATGGCAGCGGCGATGTGCTGGTGTTCTTGCCCGGCGAACGCGAAATTCGCGAAACAATGGAAGAGCTGCGCAAAGCCAAGCTGCGCGACGCCGAAGTGCTACCGCTGTTTGCGCGTCTGTCGAATGAAGATCAACAACGTATCTTCCGCCCCAGCAATACTGGCCGACGTATCGTGCTGGCGACCAATGTAGCCGAGACTTCGCTGACAGTACCCGGCATCCGCTATGTGATCGACAGTGGCCAAGCGCGCATCAACCGCTACAGCCCGCGCGCCAAAGTTGAGCAATTGCTGATCGAAAAAATCTCGCAAGCCTCAGCGCGCCAGCGCTCCGGTCGTTGTGGCCGTGTCGCCAGCGGCATTTGCGTGCGCCTGTATTCGGAAGACGATTTCAACCTGCGCCCCGCGTTTACCGACCCAGAAATCGTCCGCTCCAGCCTCGCTGGCGTCATTTTGCGCATGGCTGCGTTGCGCCTAGGCCGCGTCGATGAATTTCCGTTTCTGGAAGCGCCATCGGGCAAGCTAATCGCCGACGGCTACCAGCAATTGCGCGAACTCGGCGCGGTCGATGAGCAAGATCGCCTAACCCAAATCGGCCAACAGCTCGCGCGCCTGCCGATCGACCCACGCGTCGGCCGCATGTTGCTCGCGGGGCAAGACGAAGGCTGCCTGAAGGAAATGCTGATTATTGCCTCGGGCCTGTCGCTGCAAGACCCGCGCGAGCGCCCTTTCGACGCGCGCCAAGCCGCCGATCAAGCGCATGCCAAATTTACCGAAGAAAAATCAGACTTTCTGTCCTACCTGCGCCTGTGGGATTTCTTTGAAAAACTACTCGCCGATAAAACGTCGAACCGCCAATTGGTGCAGGAATGTCACCGCAATTTCTTGTCCTACTTGCGCCTGCGTGAATGGCGCGAATTACATAAACAACTGTCAGAAATGGCGAGCGAATTGCGCTTGAACGAGAAGCCGGGCACGTTCGAGCAAATTCACAAGGCGCTGATCACTGGCCTGCTCGGCAATTTAGGCTTTAAACAGCCGGAAAACGACGAATACCTCGGCGCACGCGGGATTAAATTTAATGTTTTCCCCGGCTCTGGCCTGAAAAAAGCGCGCCCAAAATGGATTGTGGCCGCCGAACTCGTTGAAACCAGCAAGCTGTACGCGCGCTGCGTCGCGGCGATTGAGCCGGAATGGGTCGAAAAGCTCGCGCCGCATCTGATTAAAAAACAATACTTCGATCCGCATTGGAGCAAAGACAACGCACAGGTGAGCGCGTCGGAACGTATCACGCTGTATGGCTTGCCGATCGTGGCACGCAGACGGGTACACTATGGCAGTATCAACGTCGCCGAGTCGCGCGAGATTTTCATCCGCGAAGCCTTGGTGCGTTTCAATTACAACAGCAAAGCCAAATTCTTCGACCACAACTTTGCCTTGCTGCTTGACGTGGAAGAGCTGGAACACAAAGCGCGCCGCCAGGACGTACTGGTCGATGAAAACGCATTGTTCGCCTTTTTCGATGCCAAAATCCCTGCCGACATTGTCAATGGCGCGGGCTTTGAGGCTTGGCGCAAACAGGCCGAAAAGCTCAACCCGACGCTGCTGTATTTAAGTAAAGAAGACCTGATGCAGCACAGCGCCGCAGCGGTCACCGAGGAGCAATATCCGGAATTCTTCCGCCTGCAAGATGCGAAGTTGCCACTGGGGTATCGCTTTGAACCCGGCCATGTGCTTGACGGGGTAACGATTACCCTCCCCCTGCATTTGCTCAATCGCGTTAATCACGCCACTTTTGACTGGCTGGTGCCGGGCTTAATCCGCGAAAAAATCACGCTGCTGCTCAAATCGCTACCGAAACCCATCCGCCGCCTATGCGTGCCGGTGCCCGAGTTTGCGACCAAAATGATGGTCGCACTCGAAAGCGCCGACCGCGAAGCGCCGCTGTTGCCCCAGCTCGCCCAAGCAGCCACGCGCGGTTGCGGCCAGCCGGTTAGCGCCGATGATTTCAATGGCAACGATTTACCGATCCATTTGCGGATGAACTTCCGCATCGTTGACGATGCAGGCCAAGAGTTGGCGCAAGGGCGCGACCTAATCGCGATTCGTGCGCAGCTCGGTGAGGCGGCGCAACTCACCTTCCGCGACACGGCGGACGAGAGCACCGGCATCGAAAAATCGGGCATTTTGAAATGGGATTTCGGCGATCTACCCGCCAAAATCAATTTCAAACGCCACGGCAAAGCGATGACCGGCTACCCCGGCCTTGTACCGGATGAAGACGAAGCGGGTAAAGAGTGCGTGGCGATTCGGCTGTTTGACACCGAACACGCCGCCAACGAAGCCCACCGCGCGGGCGTCGTACGCTTGCTGCAGTTCGAGTTGAAAGAGCATCTCAAGCAATTGCCCAAAGCCTTGCCCAATTTCAACCAGCTCGCCATTCACTACCGCAGCTTGGGCAATAGCGACCAACTGATGGCCGATGTGATCAGTTGCATCTGCAACCGCGCCTTCTTGGGCGACGACGAAGCGCCACGCAAAAAGAAAGATTTCGATGATCAAAAGAGCCGCGCCAAAGTACGCCTGCCATCCGTCCGCGACGCGGTGCTACGCACGCTGAACGACATCGCACCCGACTTTATTGCGCTCGGCACGCTGCTTTCCAAAGGTGGCAATATCCAGAATGAGCTAAAAGCTCAGCTGGGCGAGCTGATCTACCAAGGCTTCCTCACAGCCACACCTTGGGAGCAGCTACCTCGCCTACCCGTTTACATCAAAGCGATGAAAGTGCGGCTAGAAAAACGCGCCCAAAACCCAAACCGCGACGGCCAGCGCGGAGCGGAAGTAGCTGAACTCATGCAGAGGTATGTCGCTGAAGTCGATAAGTGGCAACGTGAAGGGAGAGATACCTCAACCCTATTGCCATTTAGATGGATGATTGAGGAGTTGCGGGTTGGGCTGTTTGCGCAGGAATTGAGGACGCCGTATCCGGTGTCGGTGAAGCGGCTGGATAAGATTTGGGCGGAGATTACTAAGCGGTGATAGCTGATTTGTATTGAGGTGTAGTGTGGGTTAGGCGAAGGCGTAACCCATCTCTATCATTTGCCCATAAAAAGTATTTATTCTTGAACTTATTGGATAATGCAGCTTACAGACTGCACATCGAGGTTTTCATGACAGATCTAGTAATTCATACCACAATCAGGCCTTTAGTCGAAGCCTTTTTGGAAAAGCTAGTTAAAATTTATTTAGGCCCTTTGCATAATTATGTATCTGATAATCCAGAGTTGATAAAAATAGCCCCTGGGTTTTTGCTGAATCCACAACAATTAACCGTCTACATAAGTAGGAGCCATATAGCAGTAGAATATGAAGGTCCAGAATTTATTCAAGAACTTCAAGAAAACAGTACTTTAGATATAAAGTATTATGATTACTCAAATGACGATAAAAATATCTTTGAGAAAATTATTGGATTTGAATACGACTCGACACTTAAAACCTCAATGCCTTTACCAGCATTTAGTGAAGACCTTCTTCTCCCGACTAATCGCGGCTGGGATAAACTATCTGAATTAGGCTGGAATTTCTCTGCTCAGAATAGCATCATGGGTTTCAACATGCCAAGCCCTACCCCCGCAGCAGGAAGGTTCACTAGAATTATAAATGGAATGTTTTTTGATGCTAACGAATCCGGCTTAAAAACTAGAAGAATAAAATGCTTAGACTTCTTCCCAATCCGCTTTGATGAGTCTGACGATCAAACGGATGAAATCGCATTCAACCTCAGTTTTATGGAAAACAGAGTAATTCACGATGCACATTACTCTTACCCTGCACCTGATGACTACAGATACAAGCAGCTACCAAAAATCAATAAATTCATCGAAAAATGGGGAAACATCGAAAGCTCTGAGCCTGAAATCACCTCTTTTCTTGCAAAACCAGAGAATGAATTTATTTTGACAATGAAATTTGGGGCCTCAAAAGCATATGCAGAACTTACATGTGAGTGGCAAAGCGAAGAACTTGATGCTATTAGACCAGATTTTTTTATTCTACACCCCAATGGATATGCCGACATTGTCGAATTTAAACTTCCTCACATTTTAAAAAATACAATTGTTGGCTCCAATAATAGAGAAGCATTTGCTTCTTGGCTGAATTCATACATTGCACAAACACGAGTTTATGCAAAATACTTTGAAGACCCAAATAATCGAAAATGGTTTGAAGAAAAATATGGTTTTAAAGTCTACAAGCCAAGAAGATGGTTAGTTGTTGGGCGACGTAGTGATTTTAACTCTGAAATCTGGCGTGAAATCATGTTTGATTATAAAGATTTAGAAATACTAACATTTGATGATTTAATTGATGGAGTTGTTGTCCAATTTTACAAATAGCTTAGCGCCGTCGCTTGGCCTAAGCTTGCGCAGCCCAACGTTTACCGCGAACATCGAACCGCCAATCATGGCGGTTTTTATTTGCCTGCAACAATTTATCCACCACGGATTGGCGGCTATGCGCCGCGGCACTTACTTTCTTTGCTTCGCCTAAAGAAAGTAAGCAAAGAAAGGCGACCCCACATCTGCGTCGGCTTCGCCGATGCCCTCGCTGCGGACAATCGGCAAGGCGGCGGGCTTTAACAAAACAGAGCCCGCCGAAACCCCTCGCCGCTTGTTCCTCGCTCGGCGCAGCTGTAGGGGAATTGGCGCAGACCAACGATTGCGGCATATACATAGCTACGTATTGCTATTAAAGACAATTTGATTCATGCCTTGATTGACATACCCCATACCCATTTTGTTTGCGCTCGTTGGTCTGGGGCATTAATCCCCTGACCGTGGCCTAAGGCTAGTAGCCCGGAGGGCCGCAGGCGGGGGGCTCCTTTGGGGTGTTGGTGCTTTGGAGAAGCGCGGGGTCTCCGCAAAGTCGCAGACTGTGTAGGGTGCAAGTAAAGCCCCCAACCTGCCCGCGCGGCGGAACGCGTATTAAAACCATCGCGGCGTAGCCGCATAAAACCTGATTTGCTCATCTGACCAACGAAACGGCCGGTTTACCGCCTGCGCCAGCAGGCCAGACGCATACAGAACAACCATTGCTGCACATACCCACTACTGTATTACTTTGAAGATATTCTATAGATTTATTCAGATCGCTATACCCCGCCAAAAAATTAGCCCCCCCCAAACGATAACAAAACAACCCGCTTGACGCTGCAGCCAGAAAAAAGAACAATCGTTTCATTTTCACTCAAGGCAAACCCCATGCGCCCTCGCCTCAATCTGATCTTGCTCGGCGTGGCCGATGTGGCTAAATCGACTGCTTTTTATGAAGCACTCGGTTGGCAGCGGGCGGCAACGAGCCATAGTGAATTTGTAAAATTCGATCTGGGTGGCGTAGTACTGGGGCTACAGTCGCGCTCGAGTTTTGCACAGGATTGCCAGTTGCCCGATACGGGCTATCGCGGTTTTGCTGGCTTTGCGCTGGCCTATATTGCGCGCTCTGCCGACGAGGTACCACACGTGCTTGCCACAGCTTCGCAATTGGGGGCAGAGATTGTAAAGCCTGCCACGCGAAACGCTTGGGGCATTGCGGGCTATTTTCGCGACCCCGACGGGCATTTATTCGAGGTGTGTTATGAGGATGGTTGGGTTTTCGCTGCGGATGGTCATTTAGTGGTCTGAGTGTAACTATACACATAGCAGTATAGCTGCATACCTAAAGCGCAGATTAAGCTATCAACAAATACCCAACCTATACTGCAACCGGCAGCATCGCCTTGGCGGTTTGCAGCAGTTGATCGGCTTGCGCGGCCACTGCACGTGATTCGCGCAATGCCATATTCCAACGCGCCATGGTGGTTTTTAAGCTGGGCAGGTCCTTGATGTCTTCAATATCGCGCACCAATCGGGTCGCCAATAAGCCCATGGCCTGACGGCTGCTGTTTATCATCAATTGTTTCACTTCGCTTAGCGCAGCTTCATTGAGTACGCTAGCTGCACTCGGGATTACTTGTGGGGGTTTAGGTGGCGGGGTTGGAGTCGGCGGCGTCACCACGCTGCTTTGACTGAGCATGGGGTAAATCAAGCCTTGCTGCTCAAGGGCGGCGATCATATCAAATAGGTTGTGTAAATTAAGCTGCTGATACAACTCGGCCCCATTGCGCTGCCCATCAATCAAAATGAGCACCCGCCTTTCTGCCGCCAGCAACGGGACAGCCCGGGTAGCAATGGCTTGTTGGCCTAGAGGGGTTTTGGCATAGGTTTGTTGTAACATCTGGGCGCGATTCAACATACTTTGGCTCACCAATTAGCTGATTGGTGCAGTGTAAGTCGCGATTATTGCCAATCTTCGCGCAATAGCTTTTAAATAACGTAAGGATTAAATTGGGGGCATAAAAAAACCGCGCTGAGCGCGGCTTTTGAGTTGTGCATTTTACGCTTGGCTCACCGTATCGACACCATGCTGCGCAGGCTGAGTCCGCGCTTGAAAGTGACGCCGCGATAGCAAACAATACAATAAGGGAAACAGCGCCACTGCCAGCAGTAGCATTACCAGGCTCATTTCATCGCTCATGGGTAAATCCTCCAAAAGATTGCTGCTTGCCAGCTTAGAAGCACAGCCATCAATTTGGGGTTAATTGTGAGCGTTTTGCAATAAAAATTTCATAAATACAGCTACCCGCTGAGGTTTTCACCACAACAGCTAGTTACTGGCGATCTACCCCATCACTGAGCTGACTATTGATGGCCAATACGTCATTTTCGGCTAGGTTGCCCACCGCAGCTTTTAGTTTAAGCAAAGCCAGCATGGTTTCCACAGTAACGCGGATCAGCTCGCTTTGAGTGCTAAACACTTGGTTTTGCGCATTGAGTACGTCGATATTGAGCCGTACGCCCAAGTCAAATGCGTCTTTATTGGAGGTTTGCGCATTTTTGGCGGCAGTTAGCGCGGCTTGCATGATTTTGATCTGCGCCAGCCCATTACTCACCCCAAGATACGCCTGCCGAACATTGAATTGCGTGCTATTGCGTGCAGCATCCAGAGCACCTTTGGCAACGCGATAATTGGCCGCGGCCTCAGTGGTACGTGACACCACTTCCCCCCCTGAAAAATAGGCACATTCACTTGCACCCCAATGCGGCTGGTATCGCTAATCTCGCGTGTGCCAGAGTTGAGCGTGGAGTTATTGCCTTTGCTGGCCACCAAATCCAGCGTAGGGTAATGCCCTGCACGTTGGCGCTCAATTTCGCGGCTGGCAATCTCAACGGCTAGTTTCTGCTCCTGAATCTGCAAATTATTTTGTTCGGCTTCTTGCAGCAACTGACCCAGATCCATCGAGCCAAGAAAATTCAAATCTACTTTCGGCCCGCGGCTGGCCACTTGTTCAAAATACTGACCGGTAATGCTTTGCAAGGCACGTTGGCGCAATTCAAGCTCGGTTTGCGCCACAATGGTTTGCGACATGGCCAATTGGAAACGGGTTTCCGCATCAAAAATATCAGTTTTAACCCCAGTCCCCACCGCAAATGCTTTGCGGGCGATATCTAGCTGTGATTCAACCGCGGTTTTATAGGCTTGCGCCGCTTTGAGCTTTTCCTGCGCCTGCAATTGCTCAAAATACGCCTGTGCGGTACGCAAAATCAAATCTTGCTTGGCACTTAAAAATGCCACTTCGGCTTGGGCCACTTGCAGTTTCGATTGCTCATAGCCCACCCAGTTTTGCCAGCGGAACAGCGGCTGGGTCAGCGTCAGGCTATAGCTGTGGCTGCCATAGCTGTGATCGGTTTGCGTATTAAATTGGCGATTTTCTACGTCATCTTGGTTGCTATTGAGCGTGCCAGACAGGCTAATCGTCGGTAGCAAAGCCGCACGCCCCTGATTGGATTTCTCCTGCAAGGCATCGCGCTTGGCTTGTGCCTGCGCGTACACGGCATCGTAATTTAATGCCGAACGATACACAGTCAGTAAATCTGTTGCCCAAGCCGAAGCCGAAAATACAGCGCCCAAACTAAATACCAGTACTTTCGGCCCAAAGGCTCGGGTGCTAAACGCCATGATGATTTGGATCCTCGTTAATTGGCTGATCGACATGATCGAGATGTACGCCCAGATCAGCCGCATGATCAAGCATGCCGGCTGCATGAGCCGCATCCAGCCCATGTGCATCCAATGCATTATCTGGCGAATGCGCCAGCTCTGCCAACAAATGATCTGGCAGCTGTGGCACAGCCTCATGCAGTGCTGGATCTAGCCCGCCTACCCCAGCCGCATGCAAATAATCAGCAAGCGCGAGATCGACCGCGGCAGGGGCATGTGCCACATCTGCAGGCTGCACATTACCGATTAAATGCAGATAGGCATCCACTGGCGAATGAGTGGACAACGGCGCAGACGCTGCAAGTACATCCACTGGATGTTGCGTAGTCAGATCCGCATGCTGCTCGTGTACGGCAGGGTTAGCGATCTGAATTGGAGCATGGGCAACCGGTTCTGTCGCATGCGCCACGGTCAGGTCTGTATGCGTATCCGGTACATCGCCCTGATCAAAACTTGCCGCATCAGCATGGGGTATTGGCGCTGGAGCTGGAGCAGGCGGTGGTGCGGGATGAATACCTTGCAGATGTAATTCACCAAACATCCATTGATCCGCCCAGCCATTAAATCCTGTGCCATCCGGTAATCTCACTTGGATGTTGTGCATATCCCCAGTGTTGTGTAACCACATTCGTGTCGTATCCGAGCCAGAATCGCTGGTAGCAATAATGCTGTGGCCTTGCGCATGCCAGAGCAATAGGTCGCTCATATGCAGCGTGGCGGCATTTTCTCCAGTGGAGGAAATACGTTGCACCAGATTACCCGCCCGATCCATCACCTGTACATGCACCCCACTGATGCTCAGATCCATATTCCCGATGGCGGCCAAACTACCTTTATCCAGCTCGTCGGCAAGGCCCTGATACTGATAACCCGCTTGCCGTACTGCAGCCAGCACTCCATCGTAAATATCGTGCCCAGCACTTGGCATTACTGGGGGCTGCATGGTGGCAGGGCCATTCACTTGGATCGAAATCTGATGGCTCGTACCGTCGGCACTTTGCACCGTAAATTGCTCAAAAGTATAGGCATTTGTTTGTACATGCTGCACGAAGTAGTTTTGTGTATTGAGCTGATATTGCCAGTGACCTTGGGCATCTAATGCTAAGCTGCCATCCATATCACCCTTGTATTGACCCGCATGAAATTGCGCCTGCCCCGTATCGGCATCGCTGATTTGCAACTGACCGCTGGCCTGAGTTAGCGCACCGATTTGCACCGTGCCTTTATCGTCGCCGCCAATCACGGCGGCATCATTTTGCCCTAGTACATGCAGGGTGAGATTCTGCACGTTATGCGCCCCGGCACTATCAGTGACCGTAATCGGGATCACCACGTCGCGCGTTTCACCCGCATGCAATCCCTGATACGCCGCATGACTCGGGTCAAAGGTGTAGCTGCCATCAGCATTCAACGTAAACCCAGCTACCGGGTTGCTCACGCTAAAGTGTAAAGCATCGCCGGCATCAGGATCATGGGCCGCCATTTTCCCAGATAGTAGCGCACCGTCTTCTGTAACAGTCTGGCTTTGTGCTGTGAGTACAGGTGCGTCGTTACGCCCATCAATGCTAATCACAATATCGTGTGAAGTGCCATCAACGCTATGCACGGTAAGATGCTCGGTTAAACTTTGCCCACTTCGCAATGCTTGAACTGCCGAGTTGGCATTATCAAGGGTATAACTCCACAAGCCATGACTATCAAGGCTTAGTAAGCCATACAAGCCATGAGTATTGCTCTGTGTTTGGAAGGCAGCCTCACCCAGATCAGCGTCACTAATCGTCAGCTGCCCCTGTATTTTCGCGTTTGCATCTTCTGCTACCCGACCTGTGGATACCCCACCAATCACTGCGGCATCATTGCTGCCATTGATGGTGACCGTGATGGCATGCGCAGTGCCGTCAACACTGTGTACGGTAAGATGCTCGGTTAAACTTTGTCCATTACGCAAGGCCTGGACTGTGGAGTTAGTGTTATCTACGGTATAACTCCACAAGCCATGCTCATCAATACTTAGCAAACCATACGAGCCATGGGTATTGCTCTGTGCTTGGAATGCGGCTTCCCCCTGATCGGCATCAGTGATCGTCAACTGACCCTGTATCCTCGTAGTGGCATCCTCTGAAACCTGACCCGTTGATACCCCACCGATCACTGCGGCATCATTGCTGCCGTTGATGGTGACCGAAATGGCATGCGTAGTGCCATCCACACTTTGCACGGTCAATACGTCGGTCAGGCTTGCACCTGCTTTCAATTGCTGGATCGCCGTTTGGCTACTGTCAGCGGTGTAGGTCCATTGCCCATCGGCCGCTAAGGTAAACACGCCATAGCGGCCCTGCTCATGCGCCTGCGCAATGAAGTGTGCCTCACCCGGATCGGGGTCGCTTACCGTGAGCTGCCCATTAGCCTGCAATTGGGTTGCCTGATCTTCGGTAACTTGCCCTTGATCGACACCACTGATTTGGGCCATCTGATGTGCGCCAAACAGTTGCACACTGATTTGATGCGTAGTGCCATCAACACTCTGCACGGTAAATTGATCGGTCAGCGCTTGCCCTGCCACCAGATGCTTTACCGCATCCAGCGTGCTATCGGCGTGGTAATGCCACTCCCCGTCCGCTTCAATATCAAATTGGCCGTATTGCCCTTGCACATGTTGCTGGGCCACAAACGCGGCTTGGCCACCATCGGCATCGAGCACAGTCAGATGGCCTTGGGTGAGCTCATGCGTGGCATCCAGCGTGAGAACACTCCCGCTATCCGCCCCCGATAAGACTGCGGCGCTATTGCTACTATTGGTGACAACCACATGCGGCGTGGGTATCCCGTCAATGGGCGCACTGCCCAGCGGATTGTTAGCGACATTGTATCTAGTCAAGCCAAAGGCATTGAGCTGCAAGGGATTGCCGCTGTTATTCAGATAGTAGCCACTGCTGCTTCCCACCGAGCCGTCAAGAATCAGCTGTGCGCCGGGATGGCTTTTAAGCAGATCCAGTAGATGGCCAAGGGGTACATGGGTGCCGAACAAATCATGGCTGGTGAAGCTCTCTAGCACATGGCCTGTGGCATCCACCACCTTGGGGGTGCCATTGCTGAAAGACAACTCCAGACTGCTTACCGCTCCGCCGTTGAACGAGCTAATGGCAGCAGCCAGCTGCTTCCCGGGGTAGTAATACTCACTGATCAGCTTCGCCTCAACCAGCCCCAACAGATCGGTACGCACTTCGTCCGCACCTTGCAGTGTTACCGCAATGGTGTGCGCCGTACCATCGACACTGTGCACGATAAAGCTATCAATAAGCGACTGGCCTTTGTTCAAGGCCTGTATCGCCGCACTTTGGTTATCGGCTTGATAGCTCCAAGTGCCGTCTGCACCCAGCGTGAGATGACCATACTGGCCAGCCAAATCTTGCAAAGGCTGAAACGCTGCTTGCCCTGCGTCAGCATCGGTAATCTGTAGCTGTCCGTGAGCTTCTAGCTTGCCGCCAGAAACATTGGCATCTTCGGTCACGCTGCCGGTATCCGTACCGCTGATGACGGCATCTTCGGCGGTACCGGTAATAGTGAGATTGATCTGATGTTGCGTGCCATCAGCACTGCTGACGGTCACTATTTCATGCAGTTCGCCCGGCACTGGCGGTGTGTGCCATTGCAAAGCTAAATGCAGGGCTTGACTCAGTGGATCACTCAGATTCGCCGCGCCACTCAACGGCAAAGCATGCAAGGTATGTTCATCCCCGCGATCATGCACAAACACCTGAACATCCGATTGCGTGCCTTGCAAATGGATTTCATACCCAGCCCCTTGATGTAGCCAGCTCAGTAACTCATCAACGCCCATATTGGCGCGGCCTTGTGCATCCATGGCATAGACTACCGGCGTCGTGCCCGCCGGGCCACTCAACACAATTGCGGCACCTTGAATACTTAGATCGAGCACGCCCGCTAGCGCGCTCAATTGCCCCTGTGTCAACGCCTCGCCTACGCTATGGAAACCCGCTACGCCTGACTGCGACAATACTTGCGCCAATGCACCCGAGATATCACCCGTTTCACCTGCCGTGCCGCCCGGCTTAAGGGCTTGCACCTCTGGTTTGCTGTTATCCACCGTATATGTCCAGACACCATGCGCATCAATGCTGAACTGGCCATACTGGGTGACCACGGCATTTTGCACTACAAAGACGGCCTCGCCTGCATCAACATCCATCACTTGCAACTGCCCAGAAGCGTGCAGCATACCTTTGGAGTCGACGTTCTGATCTTCAACGACCTGACCCGTATCAACACCGCCAATGATGGCGGCATCATTAGTGCCAGTGACGGTAATGGTAATGTTCTGCTGTCCTGTCAGACCTTCGGCATCGGTGACGATAACGGGGATCGTGACGAGCTGTGTCTCTCCTGCGGCCAGCTGTTGGTAGGCGGCATCGCCCGGATTAAAGCTGTAGCTGCCATCGGCGGCCAGACTAAAGCCTGCGACCGCTTGTTGCATACTGAATGTCAGGATCCCACCCGCATCCGCATCGGTGGCGACCAATTGGCCGAGTAATTTGCTGCCATCTTCAACCACGGCGTGGCTTTGTGCTTGGAGTACGGGGGCGTCGTTGCTGCCTTCAATCGTCACCATGATCGTATGCAAAGCGCCATCGCTACTGCGCATCTGCAACCAGTCGACGCTCATTTCGCCTTCTTTTTGCCCCTGCACATTCGGTGCATTGTTATTGAGCACATAGTGCCACGATCCATCGGCGGCGGCGGTAAAGTGGCCATAGACGTCTGTTTGGACGCTCTGTGTCAGATCAAAGACCGCTTCATGATCATCAACATCCGTGATCGTGAGCTTGCCGCTCACATTTTGAGTGACATCTTCTTTGACAACACCCGTATCAACGCCACCGATGATGGCGGCATCATTGGTGCCGGTGACGGTGAGCGTGAGGTGCTGAGTGCTGGTCGCGCCCGCGCTGTCGGTGACGGTGATCGGGATGACGACGTCTTGGGTCTGGCCGGCGGCCAGATGCTGGTAGGCGGCGTTGCTCGGGTCGAAGCGGTAGCTGCCATCGGTGTTGAGCGTGAAGCCGGCGACAGGCTGGGCGATGCTGAAGGCCTGGGTGTCGCCAGTGTCGACATCGGTGGCGATCATTTGACCCGTCAGTTGCGCACCGTCTTCGGTGACGGCGTGGGTTTGCGCTTGGAGTACGGGCGCGTCATTGCTGCCGACGATCTCAACCGTAATGGTGTGCGTGGTGCCATCGGCACTGTCGATCGTCAGTTGATCAGTGAGGGTGTCGCTGGCTTTAAGGTGTTGAATTGCATCTTGATGGTTATCTGCGGTATACGTCCATGCACCATGTTCATCAAGGGTAAAGACGCCATAGGTGCCGGGGGTATTGGTTTGGGCAACGAAGTGGGCTTCTCCGTGATCAACATCACTGAGCGTGAGTTGGCCCTGTGCGTTCAATTGACCGGTCGCATTGACCGCCTGATCTTCCGTGATGCTGCCGGTATCCACACCGCCAATGATGGCGGCATCATTGGTGCCGGTGACGGTAATGGTAATGTTCTGCTGTCCTGTCAGACCTTCGGCATCGGTGACGATGACGGGGATCGTGACGAGCTGTGTCTCTCCTGCGGCCAAGTGTTGGTAGGCGGCATCGCCCGGATTAAAGCTGTAGCTGCCATCGGCGGCCAGACTAAAGCCTGCGACCGCTTGTTTCATACTGAATGTCAGGATCCCACCCGCATCCGCATCGGTGGCGACCAATTGGCCGAGTAATTTGCTGCCATCTTCAACCACGGCGTGGCTTTGTGCTTGGAGTACGGGGGCGTCGTTGCTGCCTTCAATCGTCACCATGATCGTATGCAAAGCGCCATCGCTACTGCGCATCTGCAACCAGTCGACGCTCATTTCGCCTTCTTTTTGCCCCTGCACATTCGGTGCATTGTTATTGAGCACATAGTGCCACGATCCATCGGCGGCGGCGGTAAAGTGGCCATAGACGTCTGTTTGGACGCTCTGTGTCAGATCAAAGACCGCTTCATGATCATCAACATCCGTGATCGTGAGCTTGCCGCTCACATTTTGAGTGACATCTTCTTTGACAACACCCGTATCAACGCCACCGATGATGGCGGCATCATTGGTGCCGGTGACGGTGAGCGTGAGGTGCTGAGTACTGGTCGCGCCCGCGCTGTCGGTGACGGTGATCGGGATGACGACGTCTTGGGTCTGGCCGGCGGCCAGATGCTGGTAGGCGGCGTTGCTCGGGTCGAAGCGGTAGCTGCCATCGGTGTTGAGCGTGAAGCCGGCGACAGGCTGGGCGATGCTGAAGGCCTGGGTGTCGCCAGTGTCGACATCGGTGGCGATCATTTGACCCGTCAGTTGCGCACCGTCTTCGGTGACGGCGTGGGTTTGCGCTTGGAGTACGGGCGCGTCATTGCTGCCGACGATCTCAACCGTAATGGTGTGCGTGGTGCCATCGGCACTGTCGATCGTCAGTTGATCAGTGAGGGTGTCGCTGGCTTTAAGGTGTTGAATTGCATCTTGATGGTTATCTGCGGTATACGTCCATGCACCATGTTCATCAAGGGTAAAGACGCCATAGGTGCCGGGGGTATTGGTTTGGGCAACGAAGTGGGCTTCTCCGTGATCAACATCACTGAGCGTGAGTTGGCCCTGTGCGTTCAATTGACCGGTCGCATTGACCGCCTGATCTTCCGTGATGCTGCCGGTATCCACACCGCCAATGATGGCGGCATCATTGGTGCCGGTGACGGTAATGGTAATGTTCTGCTGTCCTGTCAGACCTTCGGCATCGGTGACGATGACGGGGATCGTGACGAGCTGTGTCTCTCCTGCGGCCAAGTGTTGGTAGGCGGCATCGCCCGGATTAAAGCTGTAGCTGCCATCGGCGGCCAGACTAAAGCCTGCGACCGCTTGTTGCATACTGAATGTCAGGATCCCACCCGCATCCGCATCGGTGGCGACCAATTGGCCGAGTAATTTGCTGCCATCTTCAACCACGGCGTGGCTTTGTGCTTGGAGTACGGGGGCGTCGTTGCTGCCTTCAATCGTCACCATGATCGTATGCAAAGCGCCATCGCTACTGCGCATCTGCAACCAGTCGACGCTCATTTCGCCTTCTTTTTGCCCCTGCACATTCGGTGCATTGTTATTGAGCACATAGTGCCACGATCCATCGGCGGCGGCGGTAAAGTGGCCATAGACGTCTGTTTGGACGCTCTGTGTCAGATCAAAGACCGCTTCATGATCATCAACATCCGTGATCGTGAGCTTGCCGCTCACATTTTGAGTGACATCTTCTTTGACAACACCCGTATCAACGCCACCGATGATGGCGGCATCATTGGTGCCGGTGACGGTGAGCGTGAGGTGCTGAGTGCTGGTCGCGCCCGCGCTGTCGGTGACGGTGATCGGGATGACGACGTCTTGGGTCTGGCCGGCGGCCAGATGCTGGTAGGCGGCGTTGCTCGGGTCGAAGCGGTAGCTGCCATCGGTGTTGAGCGTGAAGCCGGCGACAGGCTGGGCGATGCTGAAGGCCTGGGTGTCGCCAGTGTCGACATCGGTGGCGATCATTTGACCCGTCAGTTGCGCACCGTCTTCGGTGACGGCGTGGGTTTGCGCTTGGAGTACGGGCGCGTCATTGCTGCCGACGATCTCAACCGTAATGGTGTGCGTGGTGCCATCGGCACTGTCGATCGTCAGTTGATCAGTGAGGGTGTCGCTGGCTTTAAGGTGTTGAATTGCATCTTGATGGTTATCTGCGGTATACGTCCATGCACCATGTTCATCAAGGGTAAAGACGCCATAGGTGCCGGGGGTATTGGTTTGGGCAACGAAGTGGGCTTCTCCGTGATCAACATCACTGAGCGTGAGTTGGCCCTGTGCGTTCAATTGACCGGTCGCATTGACCGCCTGATCTTCCGTGATGCTGCCGGTATCCACACCGCCAATGATGGCGGCATCATTAGTGCCAGTGACGGTAATGGTAATGTTCTGCTGTCCTGTCAGACCTTCGGCATCGGTGACGATAACGGGGATCGTGACGAGCTGTGTCTCTCCTGCGGCCAGCTGTTGGTAGGCGGCATCGCCCGGATTAAAGCTGTAGCTGCCATCGGCGGCCAGACTAAAGCCTGCGACCGCTTGTTGCATACTGAATGTCAGGATCCCACCCGCATCCGCATCGGTGGCGACCAATTGGCCGAGTAATTTGCTGCCATCTTCAACCACGGCGTGGCTTTGTGCTTGGAGTACGGGGGCGTCGTTGCTGCCTTCAATCGTCACCATGATCGTATGCAAAGCGCCATCGCTACTGCGCATCTGCAACCAGTCGACGCTCATTTCGCCTTCTTTTTGCCCCTGCACATTCGGTGCATTGTTATTGAGCACATAGTGCCACGATCCATCGGCGGCGGCGGTAAAGTGGCCATAGACGTCTGTTTGGACGCTCTGTGTCAGATCAAAGACCGCTTCATGATCATCAACATCCGTGATCGTGAGCTTGCCGCTCACATTTTGAGTGACATCTTCTTTGACAACACCCGTATCAACGCCACCGATGATGGCGGCATCATTGGTGCCGGTGACGGTGAGCGTGAGGTGCTGAGTGCTGGTCGCGCCCGCGCTGTCGGTGACGGTGATCGGGATGACGACGTCTTGGGTCTGGCCGGCGGCCAGATGCTGGTAGGCGGCGTTGCTCGGGTCGAAGCGGTAGCTGCCATCGGTGTTGAGCGTGAAGCCGGCGACAGGCTGGGCGATGCTGAAGGCCTGGGTGTCGCCAGTGTCGACATCGGTGGCGATCATTTGACCCGTCAGTTGCGCACCGTCTTCGGTGACGGCGTGGGTTTGCGCTTGGAGTACGGGCGCGTCATTGCTGCCGACGATCTCAACCGTAATGGTGTGCGTGGTGCCATCGGCACTGTCGATCGTCAGTTGATCAGTGAGGGTGTCGCTGGCTTTAAGGTGTTGAATTGCATCTTGATGGTTATCTGCGGTATACGTCCATGCACCATGTTCATCAAGGGTAAAGACGCCATAGGTGCCGGGGGTATTGGTTTGGGCAACGAAGTGGGCTTCTCCGTGATCAACATCACTGAGCGTGAGTTGGCCCTGTGCGTTCAATTGACCGGTCGCATTGACCGCCTGATCTTCCGTGATGCTGCCGGTATCCACACCACCGATGATGGCGGCATCATTGGTGCCGGTGACGATAATCAGTAAATTCTGGGTATTAGTAGCGCCCGCGCTATCAGTCACCGTAATTGGGATAAGCACATCAAGCGTTTGACCTGCAGCGAGATGCTGATAGCTGACGTGACTTGGATCAAATCGATAACTGCCATCAGCATTCAGTGAAAACCCGACAACAAGATGAGTGGTGCTAAAGCTCAGAACTTCGCCCGCATCGGGGTCTGCGGCATCCAACTTACCCAGAAGTAGCTGGCCATCTTCGCTAACTGTTTGAATTTGTGCTTGCAGCAGTGGCGTCGAATTGCTTGCCGTGGTACTCACCGCAATCGAGTGCGTACTTCCATCCCCCCCCACGACATGCACATAATCATTGATGGCTTTGCCCGGTACTAACTGAGTAATTGCACTCTGGTTGGCATCGAGCTGATAGTGCCAATGCCCATCAACATTAATCGAAAAAACACCGTGGCCATTTAATCCCGGCAACACACTAGGCTGGTGAAAATTATTTTCGCTGCCCTGATCTGTGTAACGTGGAATCTGTCCGCTAATCGCCAATATTGGAGCATGAGCGCTATGCGCATCAACCGAGACAGGCTGAGCCCCAGCACTAGCCTGAAGTGAACCCGGCTTTGACTCAGTGACATCAGACTGCGGTATTTGCTGAGATTTAAATTTGGAGTCATTGGCCACAGCAGTTGGGCCACGCGAACTAGCACCTTCTTGGATATCCCAAGCGACAGCTGCCATTTCATCGCCTTGCCTAACCACCTCGTGGCTACCCAACGGGAGTTCTAGCGATTTGAGTTTTGCGGCAAGTTCTTCTGCGGTGGTTGCTGGCGGCGTGTTTGCATGGTGTTTCATTTACCGTACTCTCCAAACTCTCAAGCAACACTGCGTGACTAGCGTTCGTGGAACGCCGTATCTGCCGCGGTAAATACTGGCTTGAGTAAGAATTGCATCACTGATTTACGCCCGGTAGCAATATCTGCCTCTGCAGTCATCCCCGGCACTAATTGATGTGCGGGGCTGCCTACATAAGGCGTGGCCAGAGCGATCTCAACTTTGTAAAACGGCGCGCCATTCTGTGGTGCCTTCGTAGAGGTGGGAGAAACGCGTTTGACGGTACCCTTGATTGCGCCAAAACGGGCCGAGTCAAAACTATCGACTTTGACCGTTACCGCCTGCCCTACTTTGACAAAACCAATGTCTTTCGGCGCCACTGCAGCCTCCATAAATACACCTTGCCCTGTTGGCACTACTTCAGCCACCACGCCACCGGGTTGCAAAACCGAGCCTAGCTGGGTTTGCGGTAAATTGGTGACAATCCCATCCACAGGGCTACGAATTACGACGCTATTTTGATTTTCTTCTAGGGCTTTTATTTCGGCCTCGATTTCACGATATTGCTCGGTAACTTTACTTAATTCCAAACTAAGCTGCTGATTGAAATCAGACTTTAAGCGCAGTACATCAGCACCTACACCACCCATAGTGCTATTGAGACCACCCGCTCTGGCGCTAACGTCGGATAAGCGCTCTTGCAAAGATGTCACTTGCTGACGCGCCTCACTCAAGGTTAGCTGGGTTACCACTCCTTTTTGCACCCCTTCTTCCAAGCGACGAACCCGCTCTTTTGCTTCAGCGATTTGGCTTTCAATTAATTTGCGATCACGCACGGCACCTTCAAGTAATAATGCTTGCTGACCACCTTCGCTCCGCTTTGAGTTCATTGCTGCATCTCTGGTTGCGATCTGTTCACGGTAACTACTTTGCGCTTGCGCGACCAAACGTGGATATTGCGTAAGATAAGCTGAAAAATCAGGCTGCCGATTTTCTAAAATGGCCAACATCCTTTCGCGATCTATCGCTAGCGCATTGAGCTTGATGGTGTTTTGCGTTTTACGCTTTAGCAAATCACTGGCTTGAAACTGCGCAACAATTTGCCCTGCCTTGACACTATCTCCTTCTTTTACAAGTAGTTTATCAATAGCCCCACCAGTTTGGCTCTGTAACAATTGCACATAGCCGCTAGGCTGAATTTCTCCACGAGCACGTGCCAACTCATTGATCTGCGCCGTCACAGCCCATACGATAAAGATCAGAACCAACAGCACAATCAACCATAAGGTTCTGCGTAATAATTGACTGCGCCCATGTTGATTTAGCAGCAAATCAAGCTGAGCGACTGAAGCTTTAGACAAATCAGCAAAAGGGTGATTAGCACTCGTCATAATGATTAGCAACCTTAACAAATTAGCTGGCAGGAGCAGCAACTGGGCCAAAATGCACCAGTGCACCTTCGTGCAACACGACAATCTGATCCGCTTGTTCAATCAAATCGGTGCGGTGTGTGGCCATGATCAACGTCGTTTTGCCGCGTAATTGGGCAAGCAAGCGAATGAAACAAGGATCAAGCGCAGGGTCACGATCCGCAAGTGGGTCATCGAGCAGTACCAGTGGCGGCTTTTCCAGCACTGCAATCGCAAGACGAACAATAAAGCGCCCTCGAATAGCATCACGATCTTCACGCCAAGGTGAGATTTGCACATTGAAAGCGGCATCGGCAGATTCAACGCCAAAAAGTTCGTACCAGCGCTCCCCAGCAACCTGAGCTAATACGGCCAATAATTCGGCCTCAGAAACATTCAAACTGCGCAAACTCAAAGCCTCGCGCAAAGTGACGGGCATGCCCGGAACCTGCTGCGGCAAATAGCCAAGCCAAGCTCGATAATCCTCAGGATCAAACTGCCGAATATCACGGCCGCCCACCAAAACCCGGCCATTTTGTGGCGTTTTAAGCCCTAGCAATAGTTCGATCAATGTGGTTTTGCCCGCGCCATTGGGGCCAACAATCGCGAGGCATGATCCGGCTTCAAGTTTGAAGCTCACGTTAGCGATAGATGGCTCTCGGTCTGCGCTATGCCGATAATACAAACGATCAGCTTCAATGCTCGGGCTTAGTGCCACAATCGGCGAAGTCATTTTTGGTGAAGACTGCTCGGCGGGGGTATTGAGTAATCTATCTAGTTGCTGGGTGGCGTCCGACAAATTGCGTAACCTCACCTGTGCGGCGAGCATTTGCTGGGCGGGAGTGGTGACACGCCAAATCAGCATCATGGTGGCAATCAAGCCCCCAGTAGTCATTGAATTATTTAGCACCAGTGCAATGCCTACCCCCATTGTTGCTAAAACAGTTAGCGTTGATAGGGCTTGACCAATGGTTTGAACTAAACCACTGGCAATTGCATAGTTACGGTTCGCTTGTACCGATTTGACCATTAGTTCTGGTAGCTGCTTGCCCCATAAGTGCGAGCCACGAACTCCTCGCAGCACACGCAATCGATGCGCAACAATCGAAATCACATCCCCCAATTGCCGCGACACCAAGCCGACCTCTTTGGAGCGTTGCTGCACAAAACTGGCTAACGGCCAGGACACCAGCGCAAACAGCATTAAGCCCACCAGCGGAACCAGCACAATAAACCCACCTAAAATGCTAATGATGAGCAAGAAAATCAGCACGAATGGAAAATCAATATTCAAAGTACTACTACCACCGAACCACTGGCGCACTCCTTCAATCGACCTTAAACGAGTGAGATTATTTTCGACGCCTAGCCGAGCAGAAACATCGGCCGATAAGCTCAAGGTTTTCCGCATAGCGATATCACTAATCTGCCCGCCAGCCCATGTACTCAGATCGCTAATTAACTTAACGCGCAACATGCGTAGGGCCCATGAGCCCAAGATGGCAATACAAGCGCCTGCGGCCATCGATTGCAACGTGTCCACGGCACCGCTAGGGATGACCGTGTTGTAAACAAACATGGTAAATAGGGAAATCACCAGGGCGATTAAATTGACAACCAAACTAACCAGCAACAGCCCTGAAATTTCCGGCCGAGCCGTTAGGAATAAACGCATCAACCAACCGGTTTGCGGTTGGCTTAACGATTGATGAAATGGATCATTCTCAATCAGTAGTAAACGCCCATGCTGGAGTGGCGCGGTGGCATAAGATTGCTGCCCATCATGCCACTGTACCAGCCCATTTTGCTCGCGAAGGCAAATAAATGCCTCGTCGGCCTGCTCGTTAATCAACACGGCCACACCAGGTAAGGCGTGCAGATCCTTTGACCGACGATCCCACTCTTGAATCTGTATTTTGAAGCCCAGATCATTCAACAGTGCACAAAACTGCGTTAAGCCAAATGGGCGACTAATATCTGGTAAAAACGCAAGCAGACTTCTTGGCGCACCAAACCAATTTAACCGAATCAACAACGGTGCTGTGCACCGCGCTAAGGCTGAGCAAGCCATCCGTTCTTCACCAATAACTTGATTAATACCAGTAATGCGTTCCACATTATTAGTGATGGAGCTAGTCATAGAATGACTCATAAGCTAACCCCCTTGTCTGCGCCCAATTGCAAAGAACGACTGCAGGCCGCAATTAGAGCAGGCTGATTAGTGGCGATTAGAATCGTGATCTGTCCCCGCAATGATCGTAATAAATCCGCCAACCGTTTAATCCCATCCAGATCAATTGCACTGGCGCCATGATCGATCAAAAGTATTTTGGGTTGTCTAACCAAGGCACGTATTAGCGCAATACGCTGAATCATCCCCTCAGACAATGCTGCTACACCAGCACCGCCGACATCCGTCAAAATGCCATAGCGCAATTTATCTAAATAAGGCTTCATACCAAGCGCGCTGACATACTGCTCAATATCTTGATGATAACGGACGTCATACAACGTAATATTATTGAGTATAGAGCTCGGAATTAAGGCTGTTTGCTTACTAAGCAGCATCACACTTGCGCGATATTCATCGCGCTTAAACTGCGCTAAATCGTGCCCATCAACCGCCACTTTAATTTCATTATCGTCAGACATCCCTGAAATAGCGGTGAGCAAACGGGAAGATAGGACTGTATCGCAGGCTTCAATGTGAACAATCTCACCCGGCTGAATCTGTATCGATTCAGCTCCAATAAATGGTGCCACAATACTAAGCTGTCCATGACTTACCAATGCGGACTGAGCCTCAGAAACACTGGCCAAAGCCGGGTTATCTGGTAAAGCCAGTAGATCATCAATTTTTGCCTGAGCTTCTTGCACTCTAGTTAATTGCGCCCAATAACCCAGACTTGCCATAGCCGGGCCGATAGAGCGACCGGCCAAAATACTGCAGGCAGCCAAGGCACCGGTGGTCATTGCTCCCGATATCACCTCCAAAGCACCAAATGCCACCACCAAAATAGTGGACAATTGCCCAATGGTAGCGGCGTTTTCACGTACCCACCCCATATGCACTTCCACCTGCGAACCCGCATTTAAATAACGTGCGCTGATACGCCGCCATATTGCGCCAACCATTCCCTCTGCACCAATTGCCTTGAGATAAGGCAAGGCGGCAAAACTAGCCCATGAGAAATCGTGGCGCAGATGCTCACTTTGATCCAGCTCGCTGCTAGCACGAGCAAGCCGCGGGTTGAGCACTATGGCCAAAAGAATAGCAAGCCCAAACAATCCTAAAGGGATCAGCGCCAGCCAGCCGCCGATGTATGCGACTAGCGCGATATAGACGATAACAAATGGGATCTCATACAAAGCTACACCTGCTTGGCCAGACCAAAAATCCCTGACCTGCGCCACAGCCCTCAACGCATCAGTAATTTTTGCCGGCCCGCGGCGCTCAATCTGATTAATATCTACGGCAGCGAATCGGTCAAAAATCTGTGTCGCGGTTTTTAGCTCCACCCGTGCAGCCATATTGGCAAAAATGACATGCCGGCCATAACGCAAAATTGCTTCGAAAATAATTGCAATTCCAACGCCAAGCACCAAGAAAGTAGCGGTTCCATAGGCTTGAGCGGGCAAAATTCGATCATAGATTTGCAATAATGCTAATGGCAAAGCCAAGCCTAGGACATGCATTACAAAGGTCACAACCAGCACATCACTGCGTAACCAGTCCAATTTTGCGAGTCTTACCGAGGTAGAGCGGGATTGATCGTTCATTTTGGATTAACTCTCATTATTCGCAAAACAACTTCTGGATATATTTTTTGGCGAAATTACAGTCGTTAAATCATGCCACCAAGGGCTTGAATTCATCCTAAACCAAAATTCGTAAGCACACAGAAAAACAGGCCAATTCAGTAAATTGATGCTATCAGCAATGAACCATTCTACTTAGAAATTTGTAGCGAGAATGAATCTTGCTTGCACGATTCAAAATCTGTGACATTCGCTCTACATTCCCAGCCCCATCAAACAACGACGCCCCCTACCGTTTGCCTGGCAGCTAAAAAGCCTCTTGCAACCAAGGCAGTCCAAAGATTCAGGACATTGAGATCACCAGCATAAAGTCGGGCAATACCCCCGCTTTGCCGCAACTATTAATTAAATTAGATTTCGAGCCGGAAATGATTGCGGCGATTTGCAGTGATGGGGCCTAGAACACAAAGCAATAGTAAATGCAATTGAGGATAAAAAAAGGATAGGCTGGTGCACTCCGCCTTGCGGAAGCTGAGGAAACAGCCCAGCTTTTTAGACTCGATGTACTGGACCAAATTGGCCGTTTCAGAGCGGGGTTTGAAATGCTCTAGATCCGCAAGGGAAGCATTTAATACAGATACTGGCTTGATATTGGCGAGCGCCACAAAAGTACATCAAAAAATCGCTTTTAAACACGAAAGGGTCCAGCAATTGCTTGCTGAACCCTTGATTTTCTTGGTGCCGACGGCAGGCACCAACATAAGGTCCAATAACGTACGATAAAATTCATAAATCCTTTATTTATCCGTGATTCATGCTAATATTTTGTATAACCACGTCCAGTGATGTGTTGGGTGTTCCAACCGTAAATGTGGGGTAGCATGTGGGGTAACCATGGCAATTCTGACTGATGCAAAAGCACGAAACATCAAACCAACCGACAAGCCACTCGCTCATGGCGGGGTACCCGGTTTGCGCTTGATGCCATCGAAAACGAAAGGACAGGGTCGCTGGGAAATGCGATTCGTTTCTCCGGTAACCGGCAAACGTCGGGATGCGGGTTTGGGCAGTTACCCTTCTGTCGGCTTGGCAGAAGCAAGAGACAAAGCCGAAGCGATGCGCGAGTGTATTGCCTTGGGCCGCGATCCACTTGAAGACGCCAGAACCGCGCTGGTGACCAAAAAAGAATCTCCGACCTTTGAGCAGGCCATGGATGCGACACTCAAGGTTCGGCGTTTAACTTGGAAAAATGAAGCGAACGCTTCGGTGCGCTGGCTAGGCAGAATTCAGAAACACGCCTCGCCACTATTAGCAATGCGGGTTCATGACATTGAACCAGAGCATATCAAAGCGGTACTCCAGCCTATTTGGGCAACGCAACCTGACACTGCGCGGAAACTGAAAACAGCAATTGCACAGGTCTTGGATTGGTCAGAAGCTCATGACTATATCAAAGCCTCTCCAATACCCAAGGCATTAAAACAACTTGGCGATTTCTGCACTGTCGCGACGGTGCACCAGCCAGCGATGCCCTACTCGCACATCCCCATTTTTGTCGATGAGCATCTGTACCCTGCCGACAGGGTCACACAGCACCTCATCTTGTTTGTCATTCTGACGGCGGTACGTTCTGCCAACGCTAGATTTGCCACATGGGAGCAAGTCGATTTAAAGCGCAAAGTATGGACGATACCAGCGGCGGCGATGAAATCAAAAAAAAACGAGGGAATTGCACTTGAAGTGCCATTGAGCTCTCATGCTTTATCGATACTTGAGCTCATGCGTGGCGCACACCCTGTTTTGATTTTTCCAAGCCCTCGTAAGCAGGTCGCACTGTCCGATATGAGCACGACCTCCTTTCTGAGGACGCGTAATGCTCCAAGTGATGTTGCAGGGCGCATTGCAACGCTGCATGGATTCAGAGCAAGTTTTAAAAACTGGGCACTCGAAGAAACAGATTATGCTGATGAACTCAGCGAAGCCGCACTAGGCCATGCTATTGGCAGTCGTGTTCGACGTGCCTATGCAAGAACTTCACAACTGGATTTTCGCAGAGAATTGATGCAAAAATGGTCGGATTTTGTGATGCAAAAGGCGTAAGCATATTCGCACTAATGAATTATTGCCCCATCCTTACCGAACAAAAACATTAATTTAATGAACTATCCAGAAACTAGGGGCGATTCAGTGTTTGCGACGGGCCCTACGGGGTCTTGATTGAAGTGGGAGTATAGCGTCCATGTGTCCACCTAAGTTTATCGTGGACACGATCATCCCAAGGAACGATACCGCTATTCAACGTGGGTCGGCTAGATGCTTACCTTTAGTCGCACCAAATCGACAGAACAGCCAAAGCGTGTTCGCGACGACGTGAGTTTGACCCAGATTCCGATATTTGATTGCCCCATGGCAATGCTATGAAAACCATTGAAACTTAATGGAAGATACGATGTTGGGGTGGGTCAGTGAAAAATCAGCAGGTGGGTCAATTTATTCATCGGCGACAACAGACGATTTTTTCTTCAGTTTTGCCCGTCAGTTGCTGTTGCTGTGCTTCGTTGGTGATGGTGATTTTGCCTGTGGCAATCGCGCTATGCGTAGTGCTGCTTTCATCGCCGCTAGCGCTCATCACGATGGGCGTGGTGGCTTTTAAACCGCAGGATACAGATTCATTGTTCAGCTGTAGAAAGAATAAGCCCGTTTAGTGTTGATGCGCCAGCCAACGCGGGTTCGCAAGCGAACCACGCCCAACATCATCCAGTTTACTAGGCTAGCCTTGTTTCAGTGCAGCCAGCGAGAGCACTTCGTCATACTGCGGCCAATCTTCCCGCGCCCGCTTCAGTACCCCCTGCATCAATTCATCCAATTCGGGTATGGGTTGCTCAGGCGGCAAGCGGTCAAATGGCGCAGCCATCAGCGGATGATCTAACACGGGATTCGCGAGCCCTTCCCATTCGCGCAAACGAAAGAGCAGCAAGATTTCAACCGGTACGCGCTCCAGATGCCAATCCGAATTAAAATCATAAAACTTCTTCAACGTATCTTTTCCGGCTTGGTGAGTATGCCGATCACATGCAGCCAACAAGCAAGGAACTAGAGCCTCTGGGTCAGGATTGCGCCAATGCTGGAGCAGCGCTTCATAAATTGGTTCATCATAAGCATAGTTTGGCCATTGGTGAGACACATCGCCCACCCAATCGGCAAACAAGCGCAACATGAAGGCTTGGGCTCGACGATGCTCTTCGGTGTATTGAAGCTCCAGTTGATAGTCACGATTTAAAGCTGCATGCGTTAAATAACCTTGATAGATGACCGACTCTTTCCAACCTAATATTGCCATCGCCGCCATCATATTGGCGGCGGTTTGCATGCTGAACATTCTTAGACCGCGGTTTGGATGATCCAGAAATATAATATCAAATTGTTGATGCCAAAAAAACTCTTGCCTTATACCCACACGATAATAAGTTAGCCAACCAGCAAGACTTGCGAGCCAATCAGGGTTCTCTGACGCGGTTGCCAAGACCTGATGGGCTTTGCTGCGCCCTAGACGAGCAGCAGTATAGTTAGTTACGTTTATGTTATTGGGCATTTCTTGAGCCGGAGCACTATCTTCCCGTGTTACGTACTCGCGGATATCACCAAATTTAAATTTTTCACCATTACTTGCTACATCAATGTCATGGATTCGTTTCAAAATTGTTTTGTACTTTACCCATTTGGGGTTAATTTCGATTCTGTCGCAATCCATCATTTTTTCGGCCATGATTCCACCCTAAATTGTGTTTTTCCTGAAGCCCCTGGCGCTGGCACACCGACTTTGACTGTAATGCCTTTTACGTCTGCACCTTTACCTATCGCTTGTTGTAATTGAATTGCCAATGCTTCATTTTCAGCTGCGCCGCCGATATTCTCTTTATCAAGCCATCCACGAAGTCTTTGTAGTGGATCACCCGCCGCATTCATCGCCTTATCCACACCATTTTGTGACGATTTTGCGTCCATCACCACCACCGTGATCTTATCGCCGTTGATTGACACCAAACAACCATCGCAACCATGCCCGCTGCCATTTTGCAGAGGCTTAAATGTCAAGCCGGTTTCCTTATGTAGCATCTCGATGGCGAGTTGTTCACCCAGCTTGCCATCCTGTCTCAGCATGGTGCTGGTTACCTGCGGACCATCTATCGTTTTTCCCAGTAGGCCGTCAAGTTTAGTGAGACCGTTAACCTTATTAGCAACGTTGGCTGCTTCCTCCGCCTTCTTCGCAAGTTGAACTGCATCCAAAGCGGTTTCAGTGGCCTTCCCTACATTTTTAATCGTTCCTGCACCGCCACCAATTGGCAAACTAGCGACGGTTTCTCCGGTTATCCGACCAATTGTTTCAACATCACCCCGCTCGTAGGCCTGAGCCAGTTTCTCGCGCTTTTCTGGCGTCATTGCACCCAATAGATAAGGCAAATTCTCCAGATCAGAAACATAATCCCATGCCGCACCTGCCCCAGCCTTGAGTTGCGTTTGAGCTTGCGGATCGCCAAGTAAGGCTTTAAATGCCGTTTTAGCACCCGTATAAGCACTTTCAACGCCATCAACCATTGATTGGCCGTAGCCTTTAAGTATATCGCTAGCATTAACACCGCCCATACTTTGCTGCGCAAGAAGCGTAGCTTCAGCTTCTTTTTCTTTTGTAACAAACGTCAAAGAAGTATCGGCCAGTAAGGAAGTTGAACGAATATAGTCTGCCGCAACTTTACGTACGTCCTGCCGGATTGTGTCGCACTGTGGTGTTTTAATATTAGTGCAAGCATCTAAAGCAAGATTTGTTGCGTCATCTTTCTTTTTAAGTGCTTTCGTTTCTTGTTCACACTTGCTATCGCATTTACCTGAGAGCTTCAGTCGAGTGAGTTGCTCTAGTTGTCGGCGGCACTGGCGTTTGGATCTTCTAATGTGGCTTTCGCTTTGTCTGCTTCTTTCGCCCGATTCGCAATAAACGTGCTGGTTTCATTGATAAACGCCTTCGTCACCGTAAAGGCTTCTTCCACCTGCGCTTTATCAAAGTTATTGTTGAGTTTGCCAGCGGTATTGCCAGTATCACGATTCAGGCTGGCGACGGTTTCTTCTGCGGTTTAGCCATTACGCAAAGCCCAGCATGTTGCTGGGCTTTTGTTGTCGATGTGCCTACTAACCTTAAGGCAAAAATCCTAAAGGTGGCTTTGGTCCATGCGTGTTTTTTAGTGGTGGCAGTTTTGGCATCAACGAGTGTTGGTGTGCCAATAGCTCCGACAGCTCCGGCTCCTTCACTGCTGCTTCAATGGCGGTTTGCACATTAAAGCGCAAAGCACGGATACTGGTCGAACGGCTAACAAGCTGGATTGCCAACTCTGCAGGGAGCTCTGGTGTGAAATAAGCTTGGACTCCCATTTCTTTTAGTATCCGTTGATACATTTCCTGTAGCAGTTGCAGCATCATGGCTTGATTAGGGCGTCGTATTTCGATTTGCTGTAGTCGACTCAGTAACGGCGAGCTCAGACAACTCGGATCATTCGCCGTCAAAATAAAGCTAGCATGCGACAGATCCAAACTGGGCAAGATGAAATTGTCTTGGAATTCTTTGCTGTTTTCAGGTTCAAGCAGCATCAACAGTAAATCTTGCAAACCATGGTCTTGTCCTGCGAGGGCTTTATCCACTTCTTCAATGACGATCAGCGGGTTTGCTACGGGAGATTCCGCCAAGAATTGGGCGATACGGCCGGGAGCGGCATTGTGCCAATTACGAGAGGAGCCAACTAACAACATCCGATCACCGTTGCCCGCGAAGTCGATCTTGTATTTTGGTAATCCCAGTACGGCGGCAATTTGGCTGGCGAGCCAACTTTTTGCATTACCAGGCTCTCCGGTTAGCAGTAACGGCCTAAAGCCCAGTGCTTTACCACCCAGTGCACGAAGTTTGGTTTGCTCTTGTACCGTATCAAGGACATGCCGCAGATGACTCCCCTCCCCTAACTGAGTCGACCATTGCTGCACGCGTAGATAGACCGCTTCGGTTGCAGGTAATAAGGGTTTGGGTTCAAGTAACGGTCGAAGCATGTCCTGCTGAGGTGCGGCTAATGAGGCGATCTGTAATTGCAGCTGAGTGACATCGGTCAGCTGGACCGAATGGGGAGTGTTGTTCGGTAACGGATGGTGCTGAAGTTGCAGTACTTGGCTTTGCCAATTTACAGGCAACTTTGGTCGTGGAATGATGATATCGATATAGGGATCAGCGACGAGATCTTGGTAAGTAACCTCTGACAGATCAAGATGGCGAATAAATGCCAGGGTTCGCCCTCTTCTAGCCCGAGCAACATCATCTGGGGGGATATCAGACCACTCATGTAGATCAAGATATGAATCAATGACGATGAAGTATTTATAGTATTGATAAGACAACCATCGGCATGCACACAATTGCTCAGATTCAGGTTCTGCCGCTAAATGAAAAATCCTCGTCTTCATCGGTAAATTCGGATTACTTTGCGACAATAGTCCTTGCAGGGATGCATACCATGCAGGTGGCGTTTGAATGAACTGGCCATCCGGTAACCAAGCATCCATGAATTCCACCATTTCGTCATGGTAGTCATCAGGTGGAAACTCAAGATCAAGCATCTCGGGGGGTTCGGGTTCGTCCATGCTCAAGAGACTAAGGAGTCGTTTGGATAAGTCAGGATCTTGTTTAGCCATAGTATTAATCATCCAAGATAATTTGCTCTGCAAAATAGCTCGACATATAACTTCATCGATCTAGTAGAATCAGAAGATCATCGCAATCTGCAAAAGCAAATTTCGGTCTCCTAGAGAACATAATTACTGAACAAATCACCTTTGGCAAGATTTTTTGATCTACAGGAGATCTTTATGACCGGAAAAACAACATGATCAAGTGCCACTTATCAAAAATACTGGGCGAACGTCGACTCAAAATTAGCGACCTAGCACGAGATACCAACATCAATAGAGGCACGTTAACTAGGCTTTACCATGAAACAGCGGAGCGCATTGACTTAGATGTACTCGATAGTCTGTGTCGATATTTGAATTGTCGACTTGATGAATTGCTTGAATTTGTTGATACCGCAGAAGTACATGACGCCACTCAGGAATGAAGCTGTTCGCCAATATGCATTCGGCAAAAGCTTGAGAGCCAAAGACCGCATACATGATCAAATACAGATCTGTTCTGTGTGATTGGCTGTCCGCTTCAATATGGGCCTGAAACATTTAAAGCGCGCGCCAATAAATTTCATTTATCGTAATACTAAAGAAAGACAAAGACCAAGCAACTAGTGCAATTGCGACGGGGATCTTAATTCGAAATTATTTCCCCGCTACGAAAACCCCAGTTTTCGTAACGATTGCCAAAGATTTCTAACGAGTTCATAACGATTTCGGCCTATTTCGTAACGATTTCGTGAAATTTTGAACTTAACGTACTCTCTTCGCGATGCCGCCATGCATTAAGATCGAAACCCGAAGAATGGGATTTGTAAGGTAACGATGTCGACCTCACAACATCTTCATGCAGCCTAGGCCACTCATATTTTGAAAATGATTAATACACTTTTTTGTATTGAACTGACGCGGCCAAGCTGAAGATTACCCTTGCACAAGGTAAAGATATGTATCCCAAAATCTAGAGCCTCACCCATAACAAGATGGAGAAATGTATACATTCATATTCGTCAGAAATTTCCTGTCGCCAAACAGCTGAATATACCCAGTTGATTGGCTACGTTTACACGTCAAAAATGCTCCCCCATTTCAGCTAAGATAATGATAAAAAAACTAGGGTTACGCGTCTTCATACAGCGCCATGTTCGCGATAGTTCATATAATCTCGGTTATATGAACTTAGGCCGTTGAGGGAAAACGGATAATTACCCCTTCAGATGCGAATGAAACTAGCTGATCAATTTGAATCGAACGCATGATTCAGGTCGAAATTTGCGTGGCTTGATGGCATGGTCACAGAGCGGAGTCTGCGACTGCAATTGCCCCGCCCAGCGCATGAAAAACCCTAGTCCTCTCTAACTAAAACTATAACAAGATGGAGATTTGTATACATTTTCAGATTTTCAAATTTAAGCGGCTGATTTCGGCTGCGACACATAGGTTTTGACTGTCCGCAATGACCGAGGTGTCGATATAAGGGCTAGGAAAATGAAAGGCAGCTAATCATCAGGTTGAATCGACCCTAGAACAGTAGACGGTTTTGTCCGTTAAGGCCGATGTGTCGATGCCGACGGGTAAAAAATGAAAGGCCGCTAACCACTAGGTTGCGGCCTTCAAACTTTTTGCTTCACACCAAAGCTACTCGGCCTTAGCAGAACTTCGCGGTAAACTCGAAAAAGTCACGAAACTTGCAGCGTCGATTCATACGTGCCTTCAAATTATCTGCGCGCAGCAATTTTTGCCAATCGTAGCTGCAAATTGGCTCTCTTGCTAAGAATGCACCAACACTTCTTGATCCTGTTTACGCCGCCAAACTGCCATCAATTACGCCTTGATTGTGAATTAGCGATCCATCTTTGCGCCATTGACCAAGCCCACCACTTTTCATGAGAACAAATCCAAGACGGCGGCCAGATACAGCCAACTTTCATGCGTACGAATATACGTAATGTCGGTGACTCAGAGCAGATTGGCCATCCGACATAAAAACCACGCAGGCGAAGGTAACCCCGTGCAACTTCTGGTGCCGAAGTTGATTCCTTGCTTGACTTGTTTGATTTTCGTCAAATAACATCAAAGAAATGTTTGGACACCATTTTCCTGGCTGCGTGAACTGTTTTATTTGCTAACACTTGATGCCGCAATTTTGGTTAGCGCACCTAATGATCAAATTAAGAAATGCAATTGTGGGGAACGCAATGAAAGAGGGTGGACGAATGATGGCAACTTGGCGCTGCGCGGTGAGTGAAGAGTATAAGCAAGCCCTATCAAAAATTTGTGATTGGATACTGCGCAATGTGTTGCGTGCACCTGTCATGCTACTGGCAATGCTGTCTTTCTTTAGTCAGTTGAGTAGCGCGGTGGTGCCTGATCCAGGGTGCTCGTTCACAATTTATGCCACAACCTCGAGCCTTGTGAATTACCAATTGAAGGCGCCCATGCTGGGCAATTGCGACCCCACTTTTTCCGGGATATTTACTGCAGTTCCATCCGAGGCGCACGTCATGCCGATCTCGACGACGTTCGGCGCGCAGCTCACGATTAACGATAGCTCCGGATATTACACCGCCAACAATGCCTATCTGTTTACCTATCAGCCCACAGCAATGACAGGAACAGACACTGCAACGTTTTACGCCTATAACGCGGCATTAACGAATTATCAGCAGAACACGGTGACCATCAATGTGGTGGCGCCTGTGTCTTATTCACCTGCCAGCCCGCCTGCCGGCCAAGTGGGGAGCGCATACAACCAATCTCTGGCCAGTGCCACCGGCGGTACGGGGTCCAAAACCTATAGCCTTACCTCTGGCAGTTTGCCCGCGGGCATTACCCTTGCCAGTAATGGTACCTTGTCCGGTACGCCAACAGCAGGGGGCTCATTTAATTTCACCGTTACCGCAACAGATAGCAGTGGTGCCCCAGGGCCATTCACCGCGACCAGTTCAACGTTGACGTTGGTTATTGCTTCTTTGGTCTATACGCCGGCCAGTCCTGCCGCTGCAGCTGTGGGTACTGCGTACAGTCAATCTGTTGCTACGCCTATCAGTGGCGGCACCAGTCCTTATACCTATGCGCTTGCCTCGGGAAGCTTGCCGGCTGGTATCTCGCTGGCTAGTAACGGTACATTATCTGGCACCCCCACCGCGGGTGGTACATTCAATTTCACGGTCAAGGCGACCGACAGCGCGAGCGCCAATGTTACCAGCGGCTCGCTGACCCTGAGCGTGGCTGCGCCAACCATCATCTATGCTCCGGCCAATCCGGCTGGAGCTACCGTAGGTGCCGCCTATAGCCAATCCATGGCAGGTGCCAGCGGCGGTACTGCCCCCTATACGTATGCCGTGACTGCGGGAAGCTTGCCCGCCGGTATGTCGCTGACCAGCAACGGCACGCTGGCCGGCACACCAACCGCAGGCGGAACGTTCAACTTTACCGTGACTGCCACGGATAGTAGTACTGGTACCGGCCCCTACAGCCAGTCCAGTGCCTCGCGAACGCTGACGGTTGCTGCACCGACAGTTGCCTATGCTCCATCCAATCCAGCAGGTGGCACAGTCGCGGCCGCATACAGCCAGTCGCTGGCTGGTGCCAGTGGCGGCACTGCACCCTATACTTATGCGGTTACGGCCGGTAGTTTGCCGGCGGGCTTGTCGCTCGCGAGTAGCGGCACTCTTTCGGGTACACCAACGGCAGGTGGGACTTTCAACTTCACTGTGACTGCTACTGACAGCAGTACCGGCACTGGTCCGTATAGTCACAGCAGCAGCTCATTGTCGCTGAATATCGCGGGACCGACCATCAGCTACGCCCCCTCCAGCCCGGCGGCTGGTAATGCTGGGGTGGCATACAACCAATCTCTCTCCGGCGCCAGCGGAGGCTCCGCGCCTTATACCTATGCGCTAACCTCGGGCAGCTTGCCAGCTGGTCTGAGCCTGGCGAGCAATGGCACGTTGTCAGGCACTCCGACTGCCGCAGGCAATTTCAGCTTTGTCGTGACTGCGACAGACAGTAGCACTGGCACTGGCCCCTATACCCACAGCAGCAGCGCTCTGTCGTTGGCGATTGGCTCGCCGACCCTCTCGCTCAGCCCGGCATCCCTGACTGCTGCCTCCGTGGGCAATACGACCAACCAGACCATTACCGCGAGCGGTGGTACGAGCACCTATACCTATGCAGTGACTGCAGGTTCATTGCCCGCCGGCCTTACCCTGTCATCTGGTGGCGTGCTGTCTGGCACGCCGACAGGTGGCGGTACTTTCAACTTCACCGTTACTGCGACTGACAGCACCACCGGGACGGGCAGCCCATTCACCGGCAGCCGTGCATATACACTCACGGTCAACGTGCCAACTATCAGCGTTTCGCCGGCTTTGCTCAGTGCTGTGTCGGCCGGTACCACTGTCAGCGGTAGCATTACCGCCAGCGGCGGTACTAACACCTACAGTTATGCTGTCACCGCAGGTAGTTTACCGCCAGGGGTCAGTCTCAGTGCGGCTGGCGTGCTGAGCGGGAAAGCCACTGCGGTGGGAACCTATAACTTCACGGTGACGGCGACGGATAGCTCAACCGGCACAGGCCCCTACAGCGGTAGCCGTGTCTACGCCTGGACGGTAAACGCGCCAACGCTCACGATCAGTCCGGTTTCAGGCAGCAATTTGTCCGGTTCGGCTCTGACTGCTTACAGCCAAGCATTTGCGGTCAGCGGTGGTAATGGCCCATACACCTATGGCATTGTCATCAACTCAGGCTCACTGCCGAGCGGCTTGAGCTTCTCGACCAGCACTGGCGTACTGTCAGGCACGCCTACCACAAGCGGTACAGCCAATTTCACCGTGACAGCGACTGATGCAAGCACAGGTGCTGGTTCTCCCTTCTCCGTGTCTGGCACTTACACGCTTACCATTGGTGTGCCGACGGTGGTTGTGGCACCAGCAGGCAGTATTTCTAACCCAGTTATTGGCACTGCCTACAGTCAGTCATTCACTGCCAGCGGTGCGAATGCGCCCTATAGTTATGTCGTCAGTTCTGGAGTCTTGCCGGCTGGCTTGACATTGTCGGCCGGCGGCGTACTGTCGGGAAACCCCACACAGACCGGTACGTTTAGCTTCACCATCCAAGCGACCGATACCAATAGTTTTTCAGGAACGCGAGCTTACTCAGTTACGGTTGCTGCGCCAACCTTGACACTTACTCCAGCAAGTCTGCCAAATGGTAACCCCAGCGTATCATACAATCAGACTATCAGTGCAAGCGGGGGGAGTGCCCCGTACAGCTTTGCCGTCACGGCGGGTACTTTGCCAACTGGCTTAACATTGAACCCAACTACGGGCGCCATTACTGGAACGCCAACAGTACTGAACACGTTCAACTTTACTGTCACTGCAACTGATAGTACCACTGGTACTGGAGCACCGTTTACTACGGCGAACTCATACAGCGTAGTCATAAATATGCTGCCACCAGTAGCAGGAGCAAAAACCGCCAACACTCTAAGCAATACCCCTGTTCAGATTGATTTAGCTCCTGTGATTACGGGGGGAGTTCCGGCCAGTGCAGCGATTGTTGCCGCTCCAGCACATGGAAATGCAGTAATGTCTGGTTTTCAGGTGACCTACACTCCGACTGCTGGCTTTGTGGGTACTGATAGTTTCACATACACCGCTACTAATGCCAGCGGTACCTCAGCGACTGCCACGGTAACAGTCACTGTGGCTTCTTCGTTGTCTCCACCAATTGCAGGAACAGTAAACTTGACTTTTGCCGCCAATAGCAAAGCCAATCCGGTAACGCCAAATTTGAGCGGCGGCATTACAACCAGCCTAGCCGTGGTGAGCACACCGGCGCATGGTACGGTGGCAATTAATGGTACAAATATGAGCTATACACCGGCTGAAGGTTACTTTGGTGCAGATAGTTTTACTTATACGGCCAGCAATGCTGCGGGTACTTCTGCACCAGCAACGGTAAGTATTACCATACCTCAGCCGCTACCCGTGGCTCGTTCGCTTGATAAGTCAGTGACGCTCAACAGTAGCAACAATATTCAGTTGCCGATTGATGGAGTAGTTGAGAGCATAATTATCGTTACGCCCCCACTCCACGGCACACTGACTATCAGTAGCATGGGGAAGGGCGCAACGCAGGCAAACGCAGCCCCCTCAGCTATTGTGGGCCCAACAGTGTTGTATATACCGCAACAAGGCTATATCGGACCGGATAGCTTTGCTTATATCGCCCGTAATGCAGCGGGCAGTTCTGAAGTGGCTACAGTGTCTTTACAGGTTACTCCTCCGCCTCCGGTACTTGGCGCGGTGAATGGCGTTGTTCTTCCTGGCAAATCAATTGCTATGGATGTTACAGCTCAAGCTACAGGAGGCCCCTTTACTGGATTGCGCATCGTTACTCAGCCTGTTGTTGGTTCGGTCGTCGTTGAAGGCAATAATATCATCTACTCGGCGCCTGCTGACTATAGTGGCAAGGTATCGAAGATCTCGATTGGGTACGAACTGAGTAATGTCTATGGAACATCACAAGGGCTGGCGACTGTTACAATTGATGGACGCCCTGATCCAAGCAAAGATGCTGAAGTTAATGGCCTGTTAAATGCTCAGGCGGAATCAAGTCGCCGGTTTGCCGATGCCCAAGTCAAAAATTTCTCAAGACGAATGGAAAGCTTGCACACTGATGGTTGGGGCGGTGCTCAATTTGGACTCTCACTTGGCCCAATCAGTCTTAACGGAATAAGTCGTAAAGCTGCCAATACGAAAGACGTGAACAGTGAAGCTGCACCTGTAAGTAAGTGCCTAGACAAGAGCTCTGAGCAAAGTATTCACACCAAAAAGCCCCTTAGTCAGGCTACGTGCGACGATAATTTGCCTAGTTTGACTGATGATCGTAACGATTTGGGCTTCTGGTCCGGGGGGGGCGTCGATTTTGGTCAGCGTAATGCTGCTAACGGTCAGGAAGGGCATGGCTTTCGCACCGATGGGATTAGCATGGGTGCTGATTATCGTGTCAGCAGCTGGCTTAGCTTAGGTATCGGAGCTGGTTATGGTCGTGATGTCAGTGATGTGGGCAACAATGGCTCAAAGAGTAAGGCAAGCAACAGCGTGATTGCTCTTTATGGAACCTTGCGCCCCGCCGAAAAATTTTTCATTGATGCTTTGATGGGATATAGCCAACTCAACTTCGATCTCAAACGTTACCAAGCCGATATCAACAGCTTCGCAACTGGGACTCGTGATGGCAGACAGCTATTCGGTGCAATTATTGGCGGCTATGAGCTCCGTGGTGAGAACTGGGCGCTTTCGTCTTATGGGCGTTTGGATTCAATGAGTACGTCACTGGATGCTTATAGTGAAAATGCAGCTGAGAATGCGCTGTATTTTGAGAAGCAGACATTGCGCACTAATTCCGCGACGTTGGGTGCGAGCTTGCAAGGACGAATTGAGTTCTCATCAAGTAGTCTGCAACCACATGTTCGCCTTGAATTTCGCCATCACTTTGAGGGCTCTGATAGCGCAAATCTTCGCTATGCAGACCTAGGGATAAGCGGGGTGCTTTATAGAACCAACTTGATTCGAGCAGAACGAAATCAAGCAATGATTGAGATAGGTGCGAAGCTTTGCTTGAAAAATGATTTGTCACTCACAATTGATTATGATGCAAGTCTGGACAATAGCAGCGGTTATAGCCATTCCATTCGTTCAGGATTAGAGTTTTTGTTCTGATCCGATAATTGGAGAAGATGAGCAACTGGCCTATTCTTTAGTGGGCTTGTCCTTTGAAACGGCTTGCGGCGAAAAACCGCAAGTCGTTTTGTAGTGGCACACTGAATTTGGCCACCTGATTAGAGGTGCTATGCTGCACCTCGTAAGCAATTAGGTGACTCAATGAACAACAAAACCAGACCCACATTCACGCCTGAATTTCGCCTCGAATGCGCGCAGCTTGTGCTCGAGAAAGGCTATTCCGTTCGACAAGCCGCTCAGGCAATGAACGTCGGTAAATCGACCATGGATAAATGGGTACGACAATTGCGCGAAGAGCGCGCCGGTGTGATGCCCAAGGCGATGCCAATGACGCCAGACCAACTCAGAATCCGTGAATTAGAAAAGCGCCTCAAGCAGGTCGAGCTTGAGAAAGAAATATTAAAAAAGGCTACCGCTCTCTTGATGTCGGACTCGCTGAACAATTCACGATAATTGCTCAGCTCAAGCAGAGCTACGCTGTGGCACAGTTGTGTCGTACGTTTGAAGTCCATCGCAGCAGCTTTAAAGCCTGGAAGCACACTAAGCCAATTAGGCCAGAGCAGGTACAGCGCTTAAGCAAAGTACGTGAGTTGTTTAACGCCAGCAATGGCTCAGCGGGCTCGCGCAGCATTGCGACTATGGCCAGTGCACAAGGTGTCCAGATGAGTCGTTATCTGGCGGCCAAGTGCATGAAGCAGCTTGGGTTTAGCAGTTGCCAGCAGCCTAGTCATGCGTACAAAAAGACGGGGGGCGAGCACATTGAAGTGCCCAATGTGTTGGCACGACAGTTTGCCGTGGTCGAACCCAACCAAGTGTGGTGCGGCGATGTGACCTATATCTGGCTTGGTAATCGGTGGGCGTATCTGGCGGTGGTGATGGATTTGTTCGCCAGAAAACCCATCGGCTGGGCGATGTCGCTCTCGCCAGATAGCGATTTAACCTGCAAAGCGCTCAGCCATGCGTTTGAATCCCGAGGCCGGCCTAAAGGGCTCATGTTCCATTCTGACCAAGGTAGCCATTACACCAGCATCAAGTTCAGGCAATTATTATGGCGATGCCAGATTCAGCAAAGCATGAGCCGACGCGGCAACTGCTGGGATAACAGCCCAATGGAACGCTTCTTCCGAAGCTTAAAAACGGAATGGGTACCAGAGGTCGGCTACAGCTCATTTGTGCAAGCTGAGCGGGAAATATTGGACTACATGCTGGGCTACTACAGCCAGCTGAGGCCACACCACCATAACGGTGGTTTGCCGCCCAACGAGGCTGAGCGCAGTTATTGGCTTGGCTATAACAATGTGGCCAAAATTAGTTGACCACTACAATGTTGCCCGAAAAAAGAAGCAAGAAAGGTACAGATAGGACAGTACGCCATAGAACAATCCCATGCGCACTGGTAGGAAGCGCAGAGTGCGTATGACAATGCCAGGCGGCATGTCGTTGGAATAATTCATGAATAAGCTCCGTTATAGGGTGAGGTTGATCGTTAAATGGGTTAGCTTTGATCCGACATTCCAATACCTTGATGATCTGTTTGCCTGGTGTATCACTATGCTTAATCAGCAATTCGCAGGCACTGCACGATGGCAAATCGTAGAGGCGTCTTTTCTCTAGAGGCCTCTACATTCATTTGAACTTAACTTCATTACAGGCTTCCTTCGTTAACCAGTGATTGAAAATTCATCAGTTTGCCGTTCTGATCAAAATTACACTGGAATGGTTTTTTGCCCTGATTGCCCAAGTCTCCGGTGCCTTTGATTGCGTAGCCTGTCGAAGTTGCAAAAGCTTTACCGGTCTGAATGTACATCGGTTTGGTGTTAAATTGCCCGGCTGCTTCGCCTTTGCAATAGGCGGTCATATTTTTGGGCATGGCAGTGGTTTTCTTCGGCGCGGGGCTTGCGGCTGGCTGATCAAACTTGGCCTCCGAACACATGCCGTTGGCACCGTGCTTGCCGGTATAGCTCACGATGCGCGAGCCATCTGGATTGCTGGCAACGGCAATGCCTACACCTTGGCCAGTTACTTCAAAATAATTTTCATTCATCACTTTCAGTTTGGCTTTTTTGCCATTGATAAAGGCGTAGCCGCCCTCTGCGATATGCAGCTCAATCCCGGTTGGGCAGGTGTAATTCATAGTAGGGATTGCAGCTTGGGCTGCACCAGCAATCAGTAATGCACAGCTTGAGATCAGCAGTGGTTTGAGCATGATGTTATTCCTAAGAGTAATTGGATTATTTGATCAGGGAAAATAAATCGTTCAGCGATTCACTCATCGTCGGATGCGTGAAAATTTGGTCACGGAGCACCGTGTAAGGTAGGCCCGCATCCATCACCGTTTTTACAATATTGATCATTTCATGCGACTCGACACAAAGCAGCGTAACTCCGAGAATTTGCTGGGTTTTGCTATCAACAATGGCTTTTAATACCCCGCGCGTGTCATTCATTACTCTGGCACGTGGAATAGCAGCAGCCATCATCTTCACTACCTGAATATCAGCGCCAGTAGCCCGCGCTTGTGTCTCTTTCATACCGATGTGAGAAAGAGTCGGCGTCATGAATACGGAGTACGGTACGTGCTGACGGTCCTCGGTGTTTCGTACGCCTTTACCTAGCAGTGTGTCGCGTACAATCCGGAAGTCATCCAGTGATATATAGGTAAACTGTGGTCCACCGTTTACGTCTCCCATCGCCCAGATATTGTCTGCTGAAGTACGTAGGTATTTGTCCACAATGATGGCACCGCGCTCGTTAACGTTGACCCCTGCCTTTTGTAGCTGCAGCGTTTCAGTGGCTGGTTTACGTCCTGAAGCCACGAGCAAAGCATCTACAGTTCGCAAGCCAGTTCCAGTGTGCAACTGTACCGCCTCTTCGACAGATGACACCGCAGCAACTTGTGCGTTTAAAATGATCTCAATGCCTTCATCATTGAGGATGGTGGCGATTGCTTCAGCAATGTCCCTGTCTTCGCGTGGCAGGAATTCACCAGCGGCTTCAAAAATAGTCACTTTGCTGCCAAAGCGCGCAAACATTGCTGCGAATTCAACTCCAATATAGCCACCACCAAGAATCCCTAGTCTGGCGGGCAATTCGGTCAAATTCAGTAACCCTGTGCTGTCAAATACACCTGGAGTAGTTTTCAGACCTGAAATCTCAGGGAATACCGATTGTGCACCAGTATTGATAAAAATCTTTTCGCCATTGAGTTCCAACTCTCCGTCATCTTTTATTACTCGCACGGTATGCGCATCAATAAACTCCGCTCTGCCATCGATCACGTCTACATGCTCGAGATCAGCAAGATTGTGGAAGTTTTTATCCCGCAAAAAACTCACGACCGCTGACTTACGCTGCATTGCATTGGCGAAAGCCAGTTTCTCATGAGCATCATGAACCAACGTTTTGGTTGGTATACAACCGATATTGATGCAAGTGCCGCCATACATCGTGTTGGATTGCTCAATGATTGCGACGCGCCAACCGACTTTTGCAAGCGTTGCTGCGAGCGTTTTCCCCGCCTTACCAAAACCAATAATGATTGCCTGATAGTTATTCATTTTCTTTCTCCGACTGCTATTGTTCGATCCAGTTGATAAACATATGCATGGCGCGTGTTAAATATTTCTCAAATGCCAGTAAGGTCGCCGTTGATTGCATGTTATTTGGTGTTCACATTACGACTGAACATCTATTCTCGGTGCTCCATTTATTGAAAGTGATTGCAGTATTGGGCAGTGCGGGTCTTCGCTGGCTGGGCATTTCTCAACCAATGCGGCTAACGTGAGTTTCATTTTTCGCATGGATTCAATTTTGCGATCCAGTTCCTTGATGTGCAGCTCTGCCAACAATTTGACATCAATACTGGCGCGATCTTCCTGTTTCCATAGCTGCAGTAATTGCCCAATTTGCTCCAATGAAAATCCCAGAGCACGCGCTTGATGGATAAATTGCAACTGCCGCAGATCCAATTCATTAAAGATTCGATACCCAGCAGCACTTCGTCCTTTGGGTTTGATCAGCCCCAAGCTTTCGTAATGACGAATCATTTTGCTGCTTAGCCCACTCAGCTGGGCTGCTTGCCCGATGTTCATTGCAATTCCCTCTCAGAAAGGGGGCTAAGCCCCCATATGGCTAACCTCAGGTTTTTGGCTTCCAGTGTCTTAATAGCAGAGCATTGGATACTACGCTCACACTTGAGAATGCCATTGCCCCACCTGCAATCATCGGATTGAGCAGTCCAAATGCAGCCAGTGGAATACCAATTGCATTAAAGATAAAGGCCCAGAACAGATTTTGCCGAATTTTCCGATAAGTCAGCCGTGAGACTTCGATGGTCTGACTGACCAATTGCGGGTCTCCTCGCATGAGCGTGACGCCAGCCACATGCATCGCTACATCAGCACCGGTGCCCATTGCAATCCCGACATCTGCCGCCGCCAATGCGGGGGCGTCATTCACGCCATCACCAACCATCGCCACCACATTACCTTGCGAGCGAATTGCTGAGATATGAGCCGCTTTTTCGTGTGGCAAGACCTCTGCGATGACGTCATCAAGGTTCAATTGTTCTGCAACTCGCTGTGCCGCAGCGCGATTGTCTCCTGATAGCATGACCGTTTTTACCCCTAGTGCTCGCAGTTGCGAAATCGCATCTTTGGCAGTGGCTTTGATCCCATCACTAAAGGCCAGCATCCCGACCAAGGCAGAGTCTTGTTCACGCGCCAACCATGACACGGTATAACCTTGGCTAAGTGTTCGATCATGAGGTATTTGCATAATGCTCAGATCAATCCCTTGCTCTTGCATCAGGCGCTGATTGCCCAATAAGTAGCGAATACCCGCAATCTCACCTGCGATACCGCGCCCAGGCAATGCTTGTAGATTTTCAGCTTGGAATGGCTGAGCAGCACTGGCTTTGGCAAGTACAGCTTTAGCTAATGGGTGCTCACTACCACGTTGCAATGCGGCGGCTAATTCCAGCATTTCAGACTGCTCACCATCTTGAGCAATCAATTCCGCAAGGTGAGGTTTACCCTCGGTCAAAGTGCCCGTTTTATCAAAAACCACTACCTGCACTTTATGGGCCAGCTCTAACGCTTCGGCGTCTTTAATCAAAATCCCAAATTTAGCTGCCACTCCCGTACCCGCCATAATTGCAGTCGGTGTTGCCAAACCCAGTGCACATGGACATGCAATCACCAGCACTGCCACTGCATACAAAATGCCGCTTTCAAGACTACCCGTCCAATACCACCAGCCCAGCAAAGTCACTAGTGCAATCACTAAAACGACTGGGACAAAAACCGCGCTCACTTGATCGACCAGACGCTGAATTGCTGCTTTACCCGCTTGTGCATCTTCTACCATGCGAATAATACGAGATAGCGTACTTTCACCACTTAACGCGCTGGTTTCGACTAGGAGCACGCCATCATGGTTAATCGCACCACCGGTTACTTTGCTACCAACTTCTTTGGTGACCAGTACACTTTCACCTGTGAGCATCGATTCGTCGTGTTGGCTTTCACCTTCATGCACCACGCCATCAACTGGCACTTGTTCACCCGGGAGGATTACAACCAGATCACCCAGCTGTACATGTTCAAGCGCTACTTCAATATCCCGTCCGTTTTTACGCACTCGGGCAACAGAAGGGCGTAATGCTTGCAACGCCTTAATCGCCGCCGTAGTTTCTTGTTTGGCACGCGCTTCCAGCCATTTGCCAAGTAACACCAGTGTGACGATGACCGCTCCCGCTTCAAAATACAAAGCACCTTGACTAGCATCGAATAACCAATGGTACAAAGATAAACCGTACGCTGCACTGGTCCCCAATGAAACCAGTAAATCCATGTTCCCGCGTAGATTGCGTACCGCGTGCCATGCAGAGCGATAAAAGCGAGCGCCTAGCCAGAACTGCACAGGGGTTGCGAGCAGGAATTGCAACCATGCCGGTAACATCCAATGCACACCAAAAGGTTCAGCCAACATCGGCAAGACCAGTGGCACAGATAGCAAAGCCCCTACAGCAATCGGCCAAAAAGGAGAAGATTTCGCATGTGCCGCTATCTTCTTTGTTTCTTCCGTTATTAAACTGGCTTCATACCCAGCAGCAGCGACGGCATCTAGCAACACAATTGGATTTATGCCTGATTGAAGTGCCACTTGGGCAGTTTCAGTCGCCAGATTGACTGAGGCTGTAACTACACCTTCAGTGGTCAACAAAGCGCGCTCTATACGACCCACGCAACTAGCACAGGTCATTCCATTGATACTCAGCTTGATCGATTGCTCAGCTTCGACGCTCGGTGCATCGGCCAATGAGGCGGAATAACCAGCTTTCGCCACTGCCTCAAGTACCCGCGTCTCATCAAGCCCCGCTTTTATGTGAACCTGCGCCGTTTCCATCGCCAGATTAACCGCTGCGCTGGTCACGCCTGGGGTTGCCAGTAACGCTTCTTCTATATGAGCCACACAACTTGCACAGCTCATCCCCGCAATGTCGAGCCTTAATTCCCGATCTGCGTTTAACGCTAAAGTCGAGCTTGCCATGATGTGACCCCTTGCTTGTTGTCGATAAATGCAGTTTCAGCCTTCCTATCATGGGAAGGTCAAGCATGTATATTTAGGTACTTTTCACAAAGCCTTATCGATAACTAACCGCTAGAACAAAGAAAAGCCCTGTGCATGCACAGGGCTGGGAAGGAATGGGAAATCACAAGATCATACGACCGTAGTGGGATAGCCAATCTGATTGAGCTTCATTCGAATCTCATCGAGTGCAGCATCGCTTTTCACTTGAATGATGCCCGCTAGACGATCGATGGCAATTTCGGCAGATCCATCCAGCGCTTTGAGTGCATTGTTAATCTTAGCGACACAGCTGCCACAACCGATTTGAGTGACTTTAAGGGAATACATAATTTGCTCTCCATTCAGAATCGATCTACGTTGACCGTGAATGAACAATAAAGGTTGCCACCGTAGCAAGGTCAAGTGGCCGTGAGAGCTGTGTTGTGACGCACATATCGACTACTTACACAGAGGCTTGCACGGTCCGCTAAGGCCGAACAGCACTGGCATGAAGCAAAAATGATGAAGGCCGCAACCAGATGGTTAGCGGCCCTTCGTTTTTCAGGCATCGCCATCGACACATCGGCCAAAGCAGCCTCTCGCTGCAATCTTACAATTAAGCTTCACCGCACCAATTGCCTACACGCTGTGAAATTAGTCACAGGAGTTCTTTGGGTGAAATAAGTCATTTTCACGTAATATATTCGGTCTTTCGTTGTCCGAATCTGCTCGTGATGAACCTCAGTGATCTACTCTCCTCATTCGCCGCAGCCTTCAATCAAGACCAACGCCTAATCACCCTTCAACTCGGTGACGGTAGCGCTTGGGGCGAGCAGCTGTTGCCGCAGTCGGTGACGGGCCGCGAGGGCGTGAATCAGCCTTATCGCTACAGCCTTGAATGCCTGTCGCCCGATGGTGCGATTGAACTCAAATCACTGCTCGGTTTACCCGTGGTGATAGGTGTTACGGATTCTGAGGGTGGCGTCGTCGAGCGTTGCGGTGTCGTGTCGCAAGCCCAGCTGTTGGGCTCGGATGGCGGGTTCGCCAAGTATGGTTTGCAAGTCGAGCCGCCGTTTGCGCTCTTACGCCATCGCCGTACTTCTCGCGTGTTTCAGGATATTTCGGTTCCCGACATCATCAAACAGGTGATTGGTGAACATCAGGCGGCGAACTCAGTGTTTGCGGCAGTCCAGACGCTGGACTTCAAGCTGTCCGGCACGCATCCACAGCGATCGTACTGCCTGCAATACCGCGAATCAGATTACGATTTCCTTGTCCGATTGATGCATGAGGAAGGTTTGGCGTGGCGCTTTGAACACCAGCCAGCTGATTCACCACAAGTGCAGTTGGTAGTGTTTGACGACGCGTTCGCACTTCCCGAAGCCAGCGATTCTTTGGTGCGCTTTCATCGCGCCGATGCGACCGAAGAATCTGATGCACTGCTCGAATGGACTTCACAACGCCAAGTCGGCAGTAACAACGTTGCACTCACCACCTTTGATTACAAAGCCAGCAACACCAGCCACAGCGGTGACGAGAGCGCAGTGGATCAAGGCGACGGTGGGCAGCAGTTACAAGCCTCGTTCGAAGATTACGACCCGCAAAGCCTGTACTACGCCAGTGATGCTGAGCAATTGAGTCATTACGCCCAACTGCGCCAACAAGCGCACGATAGCCAAAAGAAATCATTCAGCGGCAGCGGTACGCTACGCAGTTTGCAAGCAGGCCAATGGTTTAGATTGGAAGACCACCCCGCGCACGAGTGGGATAGTGCTGAGCAACGTGAGTTTGCGATTACCGAGCTGACATTTACTGCCCATAACAACCTACCACATGATTTAACGCAGCAACTGCGCCAGATTGCACCGAGCCTGTTAGCGAGCAATACCGCCACCAACAGTACGACAGATACACCCGCACCGTATCGCGTTGAATTCAAATCCCAACGCCGTGGTCAGCCGATTACCCCTGAGTTCAATCTGAATGGTACGGGTAGTGAGCAACTCGCCAAACCCAAATCGCGTGGGGTGCAAACTGCCACGGTGGTGGGGCCTGCGGGTGAAGAAATCCACACCGATGAAATGGGCCGCATCAAGGTTCAATTTCACTGGCAACGGCCCAACGAACATGCCGACTTTGGTGCCAATCTCGACGATAAATCTTCGTGTTGGATCCGCGTCGCCTATCCGAGCGCAGGTGCGAGCTGGGGTCATCAATTCATCCCACGTATCGGGCAAGAAGTGCTGGTGGACTTCATCGAAGGCGACATCGATAGACCCATCGTGACGGGCGTTGTCTACAACGGCAGTCACCCGACGCCGACGTTTAGCGGCGCAGGCGCATTACCTGCTAATAAAACGCTATCAGGCATCAAGAGTAAAGAATACAAAGGCGGCCAATACGGCGAATTACTCTTCGACGACAGCACCGGCCAAGTCCGCACCAAACTCTCCAGCGAACACGCCAAAACGCAACTCAACCTCGGCTACCTGATTCACCCGCGCAGCAATGGTAAAGGTGAAGCCCGCGGCGAAGGATTTGAACTCAGAACCGACGCCCACGGCGCGATTCGTGCTGGACATGGCCTGCTGCTCACCACCGAAGCCAAAGGCGGCGCAGCCGGCAAACAGCTCGATCGCAACCCTGCCACTAGCCAGCTCGAATCAGCGTTAGAACTCGCCAAAAGCCTCGGCGAAGTCGCGACCAAACAACTGGCCGACACCATCGAAACCGGCGAAAGCGACCAGACGATCAAGCCCGACAATTCCAACGGCGAGAAGCACAAAACCGGCCACTTGCACCATCACGTCCACGCCGCGAAAAGCTGGGAAGCGGGCAGCAATACCGACGCAGACGGCAAAAGCAAATCCGAAGACCAAGCTGGCCAGCAACCGCTGCTGATGATCCACGGCCAAGACGGCCTAGCGCTCACCACGCCAAACAGTCTGACCCAAACCGCCGGCAGCAACATCGACCAAGTCGCACAACGCGACAGCAACCAGACGACAGGACGGCGCTGGATTCACAACGTAGGGCAGCACATCAGCCTGTTTGTTGCAGGTGTAAAAGACAGTATCGCTCTGAAACTCATCGCCGCCAAAGGCAAGGTGCAGTTACAAGCGCAGAGTGGTGACATCGAGATCGTCGGTGATAAAGATCTGAAAGTGACGGCCTGCAAAGAAACCATCACCGTCGTCGCTAAAGACGAAATTCTTGTCACTGCGGGCGGCGGCTATATCCGGCTGAAAGGCGGCGATATCGAAATCCACTGCCCTGGCACTGTCAGTGTGAAAGGCGCAAACCATAAAGTGAGCGGACCAGATCAAATGACGGCTCAACATCCTGCATTTCCCAATAGCATGCCTAAGCAACGTCTGACTCTCAATTTGCAGCAAGCGCCTAATGCCCAAGGATTTGGCTGGGCAGGAATGCCTTATCGTTTATTTGCCGATGGTGCTCAAATTAAAGAGGGTGTGCTGGATGAGAGTGGTCATCTCCCTATTGAACATGAAATTGTCACCCAACATTACAAGCTAGAGCTTGCTAATGGGGTGAACTACCAAATACCTGTGCCAACGGAATATCGTAATTCCGAGCAAGGTGTTTTAGCTAATCAAGGTTTTCAAAAGCATGCATCAGCAACTGATTCCGAAGTGCGATCTCTTAACGCACATTCAGATTTGCGTAAAATCTATCAAGATCTGCTTGATGGCAAGCTGGGGTCAGGAGATGCGACATGAAAAATGACTATGTCGTACCACTGTGCCCAAAAGATACCAATACAGCGACCACAACTTCGCCGTGGTTTGTCCAAAAGACAGAATATCATCCGGTACCTACTGGATATCAGCCACTGATTAACGGTGAAGCTGCATTTGGTTCTGTGCATTATGCAATTGCTAAAGCAACGCGTTCAGTGGATATCATTTGTTGGGGCTTTCAGCCTTCGATGTATTTTGTGCGCAAAGGGGCTGATAACATCAAATATCCGGATATTAAAGAGCCCGTCCCTGCCCAAATTGGTAAATTGCTTGAATACAAAGCTCAGCAAGGCGTTCAAATCCGAGTTCTCGGCTGGACAATGGGACCAGATGACGTCAACTTTGCGCAATGGGGGCCAGAGAACAACACGCCTGGGCAAGATATTTTTAGTAAACCCAAAACCGCAACTAAAACCCAGCATGAATTTGATCGTCAGTGGTATTACGAACGACGTTTAAATAAACCTGCCAACTTGCAATTTGTTGGCCGTGGCTTTGGGCCACTCGATCGCTTAGAGATTCTTTGGCGTAGCCGCTATCGCAGTGCAGATAAAAGCATTTCTAAAACGACCCAAGGCGTTTTAGCCGCAACAGTGACACATCATCAGAAATCAGTTTTGGTTGACTATGAGCTACCTGATCAAGCGATTGGCTTTGTCATGGGACACAATATGCTTGATGAATATTGGGATAAAAACGACCATAGTCGCATCCAGCATGCGGATTCAAAACATGGTCGAAATGGTGCAGGTCCTAGGCAAGACATTTCAAGCAGCGTTACCGGGCCAATTCTTGAACATTTGCATCATAATTTTGCGACAGCTTGGAAAGCGGCTGTGGGTGAAGATTTACTCTCTCAGCGAAATGCGAAAGCGGTTGCGGCAAAGCTCTACCCTCGAACTGGGGGATGTGCTTTGATGGCGCAGTTATTACGCACTCAATCTCAAGCAAATAAGCGTGATATTGAAACGTTGTATCTCCAAGCCGCAAATAATGCGACCAGCATGATTTACATCGAGAACCAATATTTCCGTTGGCCACCTTTAGCTGAAAAAATCAAAGCAGCCATTGGTGCCCAAACCAATTGGGGGCGTAATCCTCCTAAAAATGGTTATCTGCATCTATTCGTGGTTACCAACTCCAGCGACGAAGGCATGAGCGATGGGACTGTGAATACTTATCGCATGATGGATAGCCTTGGTCGTGCTGATACCATTCCTGGTGTTGCGAGAAAATCTGAATTGGATTGGCGTGAAGAACAATATGAGATCGCGAGCAAAGAAGCTAAACAAGCACAGAAGCAAGTAAATGCGAGTGCTCCGCAGGTCGAAGGGGGGATTCAATTTGGTTCGATCACCCCTGAACACCAGAAAAATCTCGAACAACTGAGTGCAGCCCAACAGAAAGAGCAAGAAGCAAAAGCGGCATTGTCGGCCAGTGAGAACAAATACCGGCAGGCAAAAAAATCAGGGCAAGATGCCACAATCATGCCCGAAGAAGTTCCAGGCTTGAAAGTGCATATCTGCACGCTAGTCTCTCCAGACTCAATTGCTACTGCTGATACCACACGCAAACAGCATGTTTACGCGATGGGAAGTTCGCAAGATGTGGATGTGCCTGTAGAAGGTCAACAATGGACGCCTGTTTATATTCACAGCAAGCTAATGATTGTGAATGATGTCTTTACGACGCATGGATCGGCCAATATCAATACCCGCAGCATGGAGGTCGATAGTGAGCTCAATATCGCGCATGAATGGAAAAGTGTCAGCCAAAAGCTACGCCGCGATTTGTGGAATCTACATACCAAAGAGATGGGGGCGCAAGATGATCCGGCGGTCGCTTATTTAGAATGGAGAAAAATTATTAACAGGAATAAACGACGGCAGGCTCAAAAACTTCAGCCAGAAGCCTCGTTGATTGAGTTTTATCGTGGTAGCCCAGCCCTCACTAATAAGGACTAGCCATGTTTATACGCTGTAGCGTCATCGTACTATGCCTATTGCTTGGCGCATGTAATTTAGATAAGGATAAAGCAGTGCCCAAACTCGAAGACGTCAAATTTAAGCTGGCCTTCACCTGTGCTTATGAAAAAGATCATGTGCCTGCATTGCCGCCCGAAGCGGATGTGCTGTTTAAATATGCCCGCTATCTGGAAAGAGAAAATTTGCTAAAACGCGATGTACAGGTAAACGCGGAAATTGCGCGACTGTATCGTATTGCCGCAGCCAATGGGCATTGGAAAGCCAATGTAAATTTACAATTGGGCCTGACTGCAGATCGCTTTGAGGGCTTGATGTCGGAAGTGTTGGATCTCAATGATGCCTTGGTAAAACAGAATATCCCGGCTGGGTATTACCATATGGGGCATTTTCTAGAAAAAGGCACAGGCTACGACCAAGATCATGAATTAGCTTTACGCTACTTCAGAAAATCTGCCGATATGGGCAGCCCCGAAGGACAATATTTTGTAGCTGAGAAGTTAGCTCCAATCAATATTGCTCCAAATGTAGCCAAACAAATGTGGCGTTGTGCCGCCGAGCAAGGGCATGCCGAAGCGGCTGAGAGTTTAGCAACAGACCTGCACGTTGAGAAAAATTATGCAGACGCATCTGTTGCATATCAATTGGCCGTAAAGGCGGGTAGCTCAATGGCAGCATCGGTTTTGCAGGGGAGTTTTTCAGCCCCAAAAACAGAGGATTCTTTAGATTATTTGGGGCAAGAAAAAGATGATGAACGGGTTCAGCGCTATAAGATAATTGGTAAATTCCTATCAGATTATTACTACCTCAAGCCAACGATGGATGATATCGATGAAATCGTGCCTTTGCCGCCTGCTCCATTGCCAAAATGGGATGGAAAAATAAAGTGGTTAACGGAATATGAAGCTAATATCGCCCCGACCAAACCCGATGAAGTACTGATCACAAAACTGGCTCAATTCAAGGGACTAGATCCGAAAACAGGGCTGACGTTGGTGCAGAAGTAAGGCTTTTACGGTTGCGGCTAACAACAAATGAATTCGGGCATGAAGTGGAGCTTTGTCTTAATTGGGTTTTATTGTGCAGCGGCTTACTGAATAGACCACTGCAGATTGCTAAATTGAGCTAACAAGAAATAGCTTTGATTGGCCGCTTTGGCCGAAGTGCGGAAACTGCACAATTGGAACCTGCTGTCCGCTTTCGTTTGCTTTCGAGTCAAACCGCCCTGCCCTAATTCACCAGCTTGAAAGGGTGCTGTCTGGTTCGATTTTTATGTGAGAGATTTCTCAACCATGATCAATGGCTGATCAGACTGCCTGTTCCAGACCGTGTTAACGGATTAGGCTAAAGCGCCTTGAGATGAGACTTTTTGATTTACAACTTAATATAATCAAATCCAACAGGGTCGACCAATTTAGCCAAAGGTACATCAAGTGCCTCTGCCAGCATTGCCATACTGTCGATTGAGATATTCCTTGCCCCGCGCTCCACTTCAGAGACATAGGTTCGGCTCATGCTCGCCTCTAAGGCCAAAGATTCCTGTGTCAGGTTTCTAAGCCGACGTGCAAGTCGCACATTCTTAGCAAATACCAGCCTAGCTTGGGATGGTTTCGTTGTATTTTCCATGTAATCAAGATTGCCGAGTTGCCGACAACTTTTCTACGCGCTATCGTTGCATATATATCAACTATCGTTGTCTTTAAGTTCCAATTAAGAAGCAATAAGTTACCAATCAAGCACAATTAGTTTGTCCAAAGGAAACCCATCATGAAACCTTCAGCTTTGTTAGGCGTTGTTCTGCTCTGCTTGAGCGCTACGGTATTGGCTAAACCCAAAACGGGCGCGGAATGGGACCGATGCGTGCAAAACGTACCAGAACAGGTTTTTAGAGATAGTGGTCGTTTTGGTGTCGATGAGTGGGTCGCCAAGCATTGCGGCGCAACCAAACCACTGGAAGGCGGCAAAATGGCTAAAGCCGATTGCGATCGATTGTTTGAAATTCAACAAGAATGCAAACGTTTCGAAGCTGATAATTTGTGGTCACTTTCCAATGCCAGCAGAGGAAATGCGAACAGTCTACTGGCTGGCCAAAAGCTGGAGCAGTTTGATCAATTATGCCAAGCGGTTGGTCATGGCAAAGCAATGCCAAGTATGCCGTCATTTAGCGCTCGGTTTTGCACAAAATGAACCGCGATAATAATCAAATGGGCCATGATTTAAATGGACTCACTGAAGAGGGTTTTTTGCAGTTTTGTAAGTCCAGATCATTCGACCTAGACAGCTACAATTTCGGCAAAAAAGTGGTTTCATTTCATTCTTTCACGGGCATGGTGCTGTCACCTGAGCGCCGTGAGCGAGAAAAAATCTCGTCGCATTATGGGCAACATCCCGGATTAGACTCACATCGGCTTTATGTCACCTCTAAGACCGAAGTTGATAGCCATTTTTGGCTATTCGATCCGCTTGCAGGTGAGCTTGAGATTGATCTTCCCAAGTTAGATGTACCTTTGCGCGAGGGACAGTTAATCACCGTCGTGTATGGATCCGCTTACGTCAGCAAATATTGGCGCAAACCTGAATTGGATTCTATTGCTGTCGGTTTGGTCAACCATAGCACGCAGGGTCTCTATCAGCTGGCCTTACCTAATCAAATCCGTGATGCGCTGAAATTACGTGACCATTTGAACGTACCTACCCTTGGTACTTTTATATTAGTGCTTGGTGCCTGGCTAGGAAGTCTGGCTTTAAACGATCAAGCCTTGGTGATGATATTTGGCGGCATTGCACTGCTCTATGCCTTGATGGCGCGCCTATATTTGCTCTTCAACATGCCGGCGTTACCTGCATTGGGATTTACCTTTGACTGGCCCATGTTTTATCTGGAGCACAAGTCTGGTTTAGAAGGCTTACTCAACCGCCATCTTACATGGCTAGCTGATCCCACATTGGTGAAAAAACCACCCAAAGTAGTTTCCGATTCTGATTAACCACTTTTCATTCTTGAATCTAATTTCACAGGCCAGCGATGTCTCATCTCAAACGTACCAGCTATATGTCCCTTGTTCTTTCCCTAGTTTTAACTGCCTGCGGCGGCGGGGGGGGTGGAAGTAATAGTTCAACAAGTACAGGAGCAAGTACGCCCAGCCCAAGTAATACACCTGCTCCAGTTGCTTCAGCGTCACCGACGGCGGATCCATCTCAAACCGTCACTACTGCAACACTAGCGGCACAGGCATATTTAAACGCAGCACGAAATGAGTGTGGTTTCGGAAGTATCAATACTTCAAACGCGCTGAGTTTGGCGGCAAATGATGCAAACAACTATTACGTGAATCGTGTAGCAGAAAATGATTTGAGCTACGTCCATGACCAAACATTGGGAAAAACCGGATATACGGGCAATACACCGATTCAACGGGCTACTTACCGCAATTATCCAAATGCCAATAGCTCGAGTGGCTTGACGGGATCACCTCGAGTTACAGAGACCTTAACCACTGGAGCCTTACCACTGGGCTATGCCTATCAGAGCTTGAATACGGCTGGAGAAGCAATGGCGCAATCGTTGCTCAACACCGTCTATCATTTGGGCGCCAATATGTTGCCGTTGCGAGATGTAGGCACATCACTCATCAAATCAACCTCACCAGACGGCATTGAACGGTATCGCCTCACCTTTTTACAAGGTGACCTAACTTTAGTTGACACGGGTAAAACAGGGCAGGACCGAGCGCGTACTTATCCATGTCAAGGATCTCGTGTGCCTAATCAGTTCTCGCCGAGTCAAGAGTCTCCGAACCCAGCGCCAGATGTTGGATCTCGCGTAACGGGTACGCCGATCTTGATTCAAGTACCACAAGGGATCACACCTGTGATCTTGTCTGCATCGGTTAAAAACACGCGCACTAATCAATTAGTGCCTGTGCGACCAATCCAAAATGGCTGCACAAATCCTATTCCAGGAGACTTAACTGGTTGCAACAGAGGCGAATCTAGTTTTGACGCGGCACAAGCATTTTTACTCCCGATGGATCCACTAGAGGCCAATACCACGCATCAGGTGGTGATTACTCTCAACAACCTGCCGCAGATCACATTCAGCTTTACCCCTACCTCGGCGATAAATCCTGTGATCGTTAAAAAATAGTTCGACTCAGTTTTGCTTGGAAATTTCAACGGAGAGGTGGTTAACGCTGCCTCTCAAGCATCTCACTACACTGATGCATTCAATAACTCGAATGAAATGCTATCTAGGGAACCTGTCATAGCACCATAGCTAACTAGGGTTTGTTCTAGGGAAAGCCTGCGCATCACTAACCGAGCTGCGAGGCTGTTGTTCTGGCATGGGGTCATCCCGCAAAAATGCTTCCATTAAATTTTTACATATTAAGCCATTCAACTCGGGAAACAGGTTAGGAATCAGATTTTCAATATTCCCAATTTGATCATCGCCATATTTATTCACGACATTCTCTACAGCCCGATCAAGATACTTACCATATGCACCCCATCTAGCAAAATTAACATCGCTTGGTCGATTGAATATCAAATCCAATGCCTTAAGTACAATTAATTTTCTTGAATCATGTATTTTGACATTCACAGAACTGAGCACAGCATCCCACCAAGCATACCGTGATTTTTCACCCATCAAAGTCGGATCGAAATTTAAAACATCATTCATATTAACTTTATTCAGGCTTCTTACTTTTGACAATGCCTTATATAAATCAACAACCATAAATCTACCGTATTTTATCCCTGGTTTCCAACGAAAAAATTTTACTGGCATTTCGGTAAGATCGACATAACTCACACCAGCACCGCTTACGAAATAATGATCTTTATTCTTAAAATAAACATGTGACTTTGTTTTCACATTTGCTGCCCGATTTTGGATCAGCCTTCGCTGAAGGTCCATAATCTGCCATGTAAGATCAAATGAAATAGGACGCGGATTTTCGCCTTCATATAGTTTAACTATAAAATCCAGATCATTATTTAACAAATCTTTAAGACCTGGAACATCAAAATCCGCAGGAGTAGGAGCATCAACACAATTAAAGCGAACAGGATTGAAACTGTCTATTTTTTTCGTAATCCATACTGGTAATTCGTTATAATGATAACGAACCTGTTACCACTCCAAAACCAAATGATTACCCTCTTGTTTTTTTATTATTTTCACAACCTCTTCTGGGTTACCTTCTTTCAATAACGTTCTTAACTCCTTTGGCAATCTCACCGCAGGCTGAGAATGATTATGCTTACCATACCAAAAGCCAAATTTAGAAGCGATTTGAACTCCAACCGAATGAACATCATTATTAAATTTTATTTTTTGGCACTTTGTAGATAAATACACCAACACATGTATGTGCAAATTATCTGTGTCATGATGTACACCATATATTATTTTTTCTTTATCTAGCCGCAACTTGCTCAACAATGAATTAACGACCTCATCCACCTCGCTCACCAGAGGAATTTCATATTCACTCCAACTAACTTTAATATTATATATTTTAATTTCATTTGGTCTTGATACGCCAACCAGATCTATAATTTCAGCTCTTCTCCCGCTTAAATTATTACTTTCAAAACCAATATAATTTACTATTTCATTATCAAACTCCTTTTTAATCAGGTAATTGAATTTTCCGAACATCGACATCGCCGTAAACGGCGTACATTTAACAATCATTTCAAATATCCTTGTTCTGTCATGTACTCAATCAACAGTCTACGCATAGCATCCGATTTATTTCTGCACGAATACTTACCGGCCAATTTATCGATAGCCATATACATCTCAGCATTTACTCGAAAACTAATCACCTTAGACTCTTTCTTTTTAACCGATTTCATCTCATGCTCCTTTACTTTTCATATTAAAAAAAACATATAAATAACTCAACTAAACACAGATCATGACTAAGATTTAGAGGTCACAACACAATAGATGGCTAGACAACTTTGATCGGCAACAACCCAACACCGAGTTAATAGCATGTTCTTATCCAACCTGAAGTCTCACCCACACTATTTAGCTTGGGTTAATCGTATAATTAAAATACAAGTACATACGGCATGAGTTCCAGATTAACCCTGACACACAGGATCGCGTGTAGTCACGATGTCCCTTTCCTTATTTTTATTATTCTCACATATCAAAATTGATGCAAATGGGAAATTGGCAAATTTTAAGCCTGACTGAAATCACTTATTCCTCGCGCGACTAACACGGGATACTAACAAAGAGAAGGGGTTATCCCCAAAAAAAATAATGCAATTTTTTTAAAATAATCCCAACTTCCCCTTTTTTTTAAAGCGAGTAGCGGTACACTTTTCCCATCGAAACCGATATTGGGAGTTAAATCATGCAAATCGTCAGAGTCAAAGAACTATGCAAACGTCTATCGCTGTCAAGATCGACGGTGTACAACTTGATCAACGCAGGTGCATTCCACCCCATCAAATTGGGGTCACGGGCGATTGGGTTTGACCTCGCCGAGATCGAGGCTTATCTCAAGAAAAACCGCAGTACATGACGAAAAAAAGGGGTGTGTAGATGACTCCACGCGCCCCTTTTTTTGAGCTGATAATCAGTAGGTGCTAGCAGGTTTTAGTTGGCTAGTTGGCTCTCCCTTAAGGAGAAAATCCATGTGCGGATTAAAACAATGCTCCCGAGAAACCAGAATTGCGTTGAATCGGCTTTGCGATGGTTTGCATTTGATCTGCAGGCAAATGTCTGAGAAAGGTTCGGGCTAGTTCGGGATTGTTGCAGTCCAGCCAAGCATCGTAGTCACGCTCAGGGATGATGACTAATCCCCGTTTTTCATCGTTGGGTTTGTGCATTCGCTTCATGAGCGGATGATCGTCAGCGTTAATCGTAATTTGCGTGAACGAGTAACTCAATTGGCCATTTTCTTCTTCCCACGTGCGCCAGATTCCGGCCACCGCAAAGGGTTCATCACTGGCCAAGCTGATTTGGTGGCGCACTGCTTTACCTGATTCGTAGCATGGCTCAAAAAAACCAAGCATCGGCACAAGACACAGCTGGCTGTTGCGCCATGCTCCGCGATAGCTTTTCAATTCCCCAATCGTTTCAGCACGTGCATTCATCGTGCTGTAGCGCGTACCTTGCTGGAGTTTGCGCTGCGGTAAGAAGCCATAGTTGGCGATGATGGCTTGGCGTGCCATATCTCCCGCGACCAAGATGGGGGCTTGATAGTCTTGCCACACTTCAGCAGGCCAATCTTCATTGGGCGGCGCAGCCTCAAAATGGCTCAACAAGGTTTGCTTCGGGATAGTTAAATAATTAACGCACATCGCAAAAAGAGAACGATCGTTCTATAATGGTCTGATTCCAGTTCAGATAAGGATACTGCGATGTCGAGTTTTTTGCTGGGGCCATTTCCAGCTGATCCCAATTCAACGGTGTATTACCTACCTTGGATTGGTGAATCAGTTCCCGCAGGGTTTCCCTCACCTGCTGCCGATTGGGTTGAAGATCGGGTCGATCTCAACCAGCACTTGATTAGCCATCCCGATGCAACGTTCTATTTCACGGTGTCGGGAGATAGCATGGTGAGTCATTTATCCGAGCGTACCATTCCCAATGGGGCCACCTTGGTGGTGGATCGTGCGATTCAAGCCAAACACAATGACATTGTGGTGGCAGCGATTGATGGCGACTTTACCGTGAAGCGTCTATTCCAGCGTGGCAAGCATTTGGCCTTGGTCGCAGAAAATCCCGACTACCCGCCGATTGTGCTCGGCGATGAGCAAGAGCTTGCGGTCTGGGGTGTAGTGATTGCGTGGATTGTGCGCCCCAAATGATTGCGCTGATCGACGTAAACAACTTTTATGTCAGTTGCCAGCGGGTGTTTGAGCCCAAGTTGGAAGGCAAGCCCATGGTCGTGCTATCGAATAACGATGGTTGTGTGATTTCACGCTCGGCCGAAGCTAAAGCACTGGGTGTGAAGATGGGTGCGCCATGGCATCAACTGCGTGAGTTTGCCAAAGAAACTGGCTTGATTGCCTACAGCAGCAACTATGCCCTATATGCCGATATGAGTAATCGCGTAATGCGGGTGCTTGGGATGTTTAGCCCGCATCAGGAAGTCTATTCAGTTGACGAGTGTTTCTTGGGTTTAAATGGTATCGGCGGTGATCACACTGAACTCGGTCAAACCCTCAAACAAACGGTGATGCAGTGGACGGGTTTACCTGTGTGCGTCGGTATTGCGCCAACCAAGACGCTCGCCAAACTGGCCAACCACATTGCAAAAAAACGCACTGGGTTTGCTGGTGTATGCGAATGGGCGAAGTTCAGTCCTGCGCAGCAGTTACAGATTATGCGCGAGATTGAAGTCGGTGAAATTTGGGGTGTGGGTCGTAAAATCTCACAACGCCTCAATCAGCAAGGCATCTACACTGCCGCAGATTTAGCTCACGCCAATTCGGAGCAAATTCGGGCACGCTATAGCGTGGTACTGCAACGTACGGTTGAAGAGCTCAATGGCCATCCCTGCATTCAGATCGAAGAAATGCAGCCGGATAAACAGCAGATCTTGTGCTCCCGCTCGTTTGGTCAGCCAATCTATACCGAGCAACAATTGGCCGAAGCGATTAGCACCTATATCGCACGTGCCGCTGAAAAGCTCAGGATGCAAAAGTCAGTAGCCGCCAGCTTGAGTATCTTTATTCGCACCAATCCATTCCGGCCGAAAGATCCGCAATACAGTCGGCATGTGATGCTGCCTTTGTCGCAACCCAGTGATGACACCTTAAAACTCACCCAAGTGGCCTTATGGATGTTGGCTCGCATCTACCAACCCGGCTTTAGCTACGCCAAAGCGGGCGTGATGCTCAGCGACCTACAGCCCAATACCGCGATTCAAGGTCATCTCTTTTTGCAAACGGCTGACCCGATTAAACGCGCAGAACTCAATGCCACCATGGATGAAATCAATCGCCGCTGGGGGCGTGGCAGCATTCACCTTGCCAGCGCAGGTGCCAACCATGCCTGGAAAATGAAACAAAATAGCCTGTCTCCGTTTTGGACTACGAGATGGACAGACATCCCAATAGCCAAATAATGCAATAACGCCGAACATGACCTGATTTGCCATTGCATTTGTAGCAACACAATACGAAACACTCTGCACAGCCAAAAAATAAAGACTCAGTATGAAATTCCCTCTCGTTATCTCTGTCGCATTAGCGACTGCCAGCTTTCTTCATTTCAATGCAGAAGGTCGTCACATCACCCAACAATTGCTAGGTTCAATCACACAACTTCAGCATGCAATACCGAATCTGAACCCCAATCCAGCAAGCACTAATTCCACACGTGCTGATGCCGGTGCATTTAAGGAATGCCCGCAATTCTTCTATAACAATACGCCACCGACCGTAATCAACGCAGCGCAATGGAAACCTAGAGCACTATGTATGTCTGGATTTGCGGTCTATCACTCTGGCCTCACGCGCACGCCCCTCTTCGTCGCTGAACGATTAAGTCGTGCTAGTTTGCAAGATGCGCAGGATGAGCAACGCACCAATCGCTTCTACGCTGAGGCACGTTTGCCGCTTGCAGAGCGTGCAACGCTCGAAGACTATAAAGGATCAGGTTACGATCGTGGACACATGGCACCAGCCGCAGATATGTCTACCTCAGAAGCCATGGCGCAAAGCTTTTCACTAGCGAATATGGTGCCGCAAGCGCCTGAGAATAATCGTGGTGTCTGGGCAAAGTCGGTTGAAAAAGCGGTCCGGAAATATGCGATGCGAGCCAAAGGTGATGTGTATGTGATTACTGGACCGTACTTTGAAGGGCATCGATCTGCAGACTCATCAGTGAATAACGTCTGGGTACCCAGTGCACTGTATAAGCTGGTCTATGATCCAGCGGCAGGCAAATCTTGGGCGTACTGGGTCGAGAACAAAAACGATGCAAAACTGAATGGTGTGATTAGTTATCAAACCTTAGTCGAGCGTACGGGGATCCATTTTTTGCCTAGCCCGGAGTGAGAATTTGTAAACGTCACGCGGACTAAATCACAGGCACACTGGATGACGATTCTTAATTGGCTAACCCGTACGTACAGACAGATGCGCGCGGTGAAGAGGGAATTGCTAGGAAAAAACGACGAGACTGCCAACGGAATAACTGAAACTTGTACGACAAACGTTCTATTAACGTACAAAGACGTCTATTAGTAGCCAAGAATTTTGTATGTCCGTGAACCTGAAAAAAATAAACAAAAAGAGTTTATAATTTCATTATAAGGCGATGGATTTCAAAAAATAGTTGTCGGACGAGCTATTGAGATGTGGGGTAGAAATGTGGGGGCTATTGTGCCAGAAAAGAAAAAAGCCCTTGAAAATCAAGGGCTTTTTTCTTCTGTTTGGTGCCGACGGCAGGAATCGAACTCGCGACCCCCTGATTACAAGTTAGTAGCATTTACTACCAAGTAAACCGCCGTAAGCATCTGAATTATTTACGAATTTCCAAACCAACGTGGCTTAACTCAGAAAATTCGCTCATATTCAATCAATTAGCAACACTCCACTCACGCCAGCGACCACCTAAAGCCCAACGTAGCTGACAATAAAAGCATCAATTGTAGCCAGCTATTGCGCTTGATTTGTCCCAAGTGCGTTGTAAGTGCGTTGGCTTAGTATAGCGTGACTCATAATATTGGTAAAAATTATTAAAATTTATAGTCAATCATTCGTTGATACCTAATTAATTAGCTATCACTTTGCTGGAATATGTCACTCACTTAAATCGCTCGCAGCTTCAAACAATCCAATACGTTGGCTAGCCAGACGCTGGTCGAGACCTATCTCAATTGCCGCAACAAAATCACGTAACTCTTCACAAGCTTCATCATATTGTTCTGCTTTGAGAACCTCGAAAGGCGTTGTCAGATCAATCCGCTGACCATCAAAAGAAAAATTGCTAGGCATATCTTCAACTGCCAGTATCAGTTGTTGCTCAGACGGCGTTCTCTTCACAATGAAGTTAAGCATCTGTCTAAGGTGTTCAGCGTCTTGCCCCTGTTGATTTGGAGAATCAATAACTACAGGATAATGCTTTGCATCCCCTTTTTCTTTTGCCGTATGCAGCACAGCAAACTGGTAAGCAAGCAGTGATCTTGGCATGGCACTGCCACTGACCGAGACAGTCGCATCAGGTCGCTTTTTGACATCATCCCGTAAATCTTGCACACCCAATTCACTAAGAAACAACTCCATACGCTCTGAGTAGAAGTCATTAATAGCCTTTGTCCTTTCAGGAAGATCGAACTGACTGACTTTGAACTTTGCTTCAAAGGCTGTCTTTTCCTGAAGTTTTAGCTGGCGATTTATGGAATCAATATCCTTAGTAAATGCACTTCGGATTACTTCCGAACTTTGGCTATCAACAACATCTTTCAAGCGAAGCATGCCTTTTTTGGTTTGCAACGTCTTTTCAACATCCAACATCTGCCGCTTAATTCTATTAATCTTGCCGTAAACATTAGCCAGTTGTTCTTGGCATTTTCGATGATCTAATTCAAGCTCAGAAATAACTTTCCGTAGAGTGACTGCATCATCAATCAACTCCAAGCGAACAGGGAATCCGCTTTCATGATTTGTTCCGCAAGTCGGACAAATGATAGCTAAATCTGTTTTTGATTCGGTGAGATATTTCAAATCCCCTTCAATCTCGCGCAAAGCATCACGCGCCATCGAAATTTGGCTGTTCAATGACTCTCGTTGAGCTGTATGTTCAAAAGCTTTTTTCCTCAATGAGTCTTGTTCGGTTTTAAGAATATTCGTTGAACGTAGTAAATCATTGATTTCTTGTTTGAACGCAGCTAGATCCAGACGAATGACTGGAGATGGCAAAGTCTTTCTTACCCGTGAAAGTGCGGAGTTAACAACACTAAGCTCTTGATTAAGTTGAGTCAGAGAAGCTTTTGCCTTCGACTCCTCAAACTTTGCAATGTAATAACCGTTGGGGCGTTGCCCTGTCACATAAGCAGAAACTGGTTTCTTCCAGTTCGCAAACTGAGTCAACTTGTCGAATGAGTCCCATTGCTTAGACCAACTACTATCTTGATCCATATAATATGGAAGAAAAAGGTAAGGGGGTGTAGCCTGTGCAAGGGAATCCTGATGGGTAGGGAGCATTAGCCGAAAATCAAATAAATTGGCCATCATTTCGGTCCACTCCGCGTAACTTGTAGTCACACGCACCTGCAAATCAGCATCACTCCGCAAAGCATAAACATTTGCTTTGCGATACGCCGTGTATGGCCTACCGTTTAATTCAAACTCCAACACAGAAATAGCCAGACTATCCCACCGATCACTTTTCCCCTTTGTTTGACAACCCAAAGTTCGGAAGAGATGCTTCACTACTGTGGATTTGCCCGTATGGTTCCTGCCCACCAATAGTATTCTGTCCGAGTGAAGTTCGATTTTCCGTGCTGCTCGTGTTGCTTCGGATACGAGCCAGAGTTTTTTGAATCGCAAACGACTCATGTTTCCCTTTCCTTAAATTTCTTACCAGTTGAATCGTATTGGCCAAATTTTTCATTGACTCATCCAATAGAGGGTTGCGGCAATCATGTAATTACGGTCAAGGATCGAGAAATCAGTAGCCGTATTTTGAGTCGAAATTTGATCAACAAGCCAATTGGCGACATCCCAAGATGTGACTAAATTATCTGGCAATTGCTGAAGAAGCTTTTCAACATTATTTTGTAGCAAAGATAGCAGGGCATTTCCCCTGCCTGCTTTCTCTACAATAAACTGACGTGCTGCTCGCCTGATTAATTCCCTTTGCACGTACGGGACATTTTCCTGAGTGAGGCCAGCTAAAAAACCATCAATTACATCGCTATCGGACTTGCGAGATAACGTGAGTGCAACCATGGCTGAAAACTGAGTCTTTGATATGCCTCTAATTCTTTTTAGGTCTGCAAAAGATGCCGCTTCTTCTGTAGATGTAGCCTTAACTTTGAGTTCGGAATAAACGGCTTTGCAAAGTATATCTGCACGGGGGGAGTGGTCTGGAAATTTATCTGCAAGATAAGTTGCAACTCTGCCCATGGTATGGCTTTCTAGGTCATCCATCGCCAATGGACTTCGAATGAATTTCAAATTAGCAAAATCAACCTCTCCAACATCACACCCTATCTCAGCCGCAACCGAAGTTTTTAGCTCGGCAAGCAGCTTAGGGTCAATTTGGCTAGCAGAAAGCTCAGAAAACGCGGTTGAATCATCGCCAGTTTCAAGCTTTAGTTCTACAGGTGCATTACTTACAAAAGAAATAGCAGCAGTTTCGTCTTTCGCAATCGATTTGGATTCATGGAGCTTTGCAAGTATCGATTTACCGTCTTTGGGCGGCTTCGCCAAGGTGGTTTTTGTCCATTTTGTAGCGCTTCCTTCCTTTTTCTTTAGCTGGAAAAGCGTCATCTGATCAGGAGTAACCTCACTATTTAAAACGGCAACATCCTCGATAAACTCCAAAAGGATCAAGTAATCATCATGCTGAAGATCAATTTGAAGGAGGTGACACAACGCCCAATAGCGCTGAAATTCATGGCCTTTACCGCCATGTCTTCCTCCTCGCTCTTTGGTAAGCGAGTCATTCAGTGTGTCGAGAAATGCCATTTAATCCCCGCAGAAAAACATTACAAAGACGAATGAATATCACTTTGCGCCCCGTCCCAGTTGAGAGCCAATGTCTTTTGACGAAAGCATTCTAAAAATACTCGCATCAAACGCTCGCTTAAAATCAGGGTCTGAGGCGTAGCGTTTGTACAGATCAAGTTCTCTGCGTCGCTCAATGCTGATTGCATGTTGAATTAACTTTTCCAGCGCAAGCTGGCGGTTTTGGTTGTCGGGGTTGTCTTCAACTTGAGCTTTGTAATCGGCGTGGCCAATAACATGCTTGGCGATGTTGATGAACTTTACGCGCTGCTCTTCGGGTGTCGCTTCCCAGCCTGCGAAATGGCGCTCGTTGAAGGCTTTGATAATCACATCCAACGGGTCTTTTTGCTCGCCTTCAGTATGCACACCACGCAAATTCGGGTTCTGCGGGTCTAACTCGGCCTCAGTGTCGTCTAGGCCAATTTTGGCATCTAGTTTCGAGCGTTCCAGCCCGTAGGTACTCAAGTCGATGCTGTTGAGCAATTCATCGAGCGCATCTTGCGATGGGTCTTTGACTTTCAGCTTCGGTATCAGGAATTTCAAGAACCAATGCAGCATCTCCCATTTCACATTGTTGAACGGGATGATTGCGGCGACTTGCGCGTAGATTTTCACAAATTGCTTGGCTTTGATCTTGAAGTCGATGCGCTGCTCATCATCCAAATCCGTATCAAAACGTTCGACGACCGCATCAATGATCGGGTGTAGCTCTTCTGCTTCCGCGCTGGCGAAAAACTTTTCATTGAAGTTTTCGACCTCTGCCCAGTCATAAATACCGACATCATCGAGCGCATCTTTCAAATCATGCAGTACGTTCACATCTGTCGGCTCACTGAGCGTGGTTGAGGTGTAGAACGGGTCAAAAGCCTTTTTGATTTCATCGACCGAGTTATAAAAATCGAGCACAAATGTATCAGTCTTGCCTAGCTTCCAATTGCATCGGTTCAAGCGTGACAAAGCCTGCACTGCCAACACACTTTGCAGCTTCTTATCCACGTACATGGTATGCAGCTTGGGTTCGTCGAAACCAGTCAGATACTTGTTGGCGACCACCAGAATTTTGTAGTCGTCTTTTTCAAACTCTTCAGGCAAATCGCGTGCCGCAATGCCGTTCAGCGAATCTTCGGTGTATTTGATGCCATCGACTTCTTTTTCTCCAGAGAAAGCCACCAGCGCTTTAAATGGTGCGTTTTGCGCTTGCAGCTCGGCACGGATGGCAAAGAAATAGCGGATCGCACACTCGATATTGCGCGTCACCACCATTGCCTTGGCCTTGCCTTTAAGCTTTTTAGCCTGCCAAACCTTGCTCATAAAGTGATCGGCCATGATCTGGGCTTTCACTGTAATGCTCTCAGGGCTGGCTTCAACAAAGGCTTTCAGTTTCTTCTGTGCTTTGGCGGTATCAAACAGCGGGTTATCTTCTACCGATTTTTGCAGCTCGTAATAGCTTTTATAGGTGGTGTACTTTTCGAGCACATCGAGGATAAATTTCTCCTCAATCGCCTGCTTCATCGAATACAAATGGAATGGGTAAAACTTGCCATCAGCCGCTTGCCGACCGAATTTTTCCAAGGTCGCTGGCTTTGGGGTAGCAGTAAAGGCAAAGTAGCTGGCATTGCTACTCATCTTGCGGCCTTTCATTGCGGCCAGAATTTTGTCTTGCAGGTCTTCAGGCACTTCCTCATCGTCCGCGCCCAACGTCATATTCAGCTTGTCAGAAGCACTGCCCGATTGCGAAGAATGGGCTTCGTCGATGATCACGGCAAAGTTGCGCTCGGTCAGGTCATCAATGCCATCCACGATGAAGGGGAATTTTTGCACAGTGGTGATGATGATTTTCTTGCCCAGCTCCAAGTGTGACTTGAGTTCAGCCGCGCTTTCGCAGTGCGCCACAATGTTCTTGGTTTCAGAGAACAGCTTGATATTGTCTTTAAGCTGCGAATCGAGCACGCGCCGATCTGTAACCACTACCACCGAATCAAACAGGTTTTCCACGCCGTGAATGTCATACAGCTCAACAAGCTGATACGCCAGCCAAGTAATAGAATTCGATTTGCCCGAGCCAGCAGAATGCTGAATCAAGTAGGTCTGACCAACCCCGCGTGTTTTGCAATCATTCAATAGACGGCGTACCACATCAAGCTGGTGATAGCGCGGGAAAAATAGCGCTTTACGCTCTTTGCCCGTTTTTTTGTCTTTCTCAACTGTGTGCTTGGCAAACTGCTCGATGATATTGGTGATGGAATGCCGCTGTAGGATTTCTTGCCACACATAGGCCGTTTTATAGCTACCTGTATTCGCAGGCAGCACGTCATAACTAGCACGAGGCTCCGCAACAATGCCTTTAGCGACTGGCGTTGCACCCAAATTGGGTGGATTACCCTTGCCAAAGTTATGCCCTTTATTGAATGGCAAAAAGTTGCTGTCATTGCCAGCCAAATGGGCGCACATATACGCCTCATCAGGGTCTAGCGCGAAATGCACCAAGCAGCGGCCAAACTCAAACAAAGGCTCTTTCGGATCACGATCAGTACGGTATTGCTTAATCGCATGGTGGACATTTTGCCCCGTCCACGGATTTTTCAGCTCCAAGGTGGCAAGCGCCAAACCATTGATAAACAGCACCATGTCTACCGATTTAAAGGTATCGGTTTCGCTGTAATGCACTTGCCGCGTCACACTAAAGATATTCGCGGCAAAGTTGCTCACCACTTCGGGGTTCAGCTCGTTGTAGGGCAAGCGGTACAGCAACGTGAGGTGGGCATCATCAATATCCAGCCCTTTTTTCAACACGGCCAGTACGCTGTCTTTGCGGATTTTCTTATTCAGCCGCTCCAGCACCAAGCGCTGCCAGTTTGGGCGATCTTTTAATTTAGCCAGCTCCTGCGGCTGCGTGGACTCAAGAAACGCCCAAAATAGCGCATCATCAATCGCAAACTCACGATTAAAATCGGCTGCTTGACCAATACGCCAGCCGTCTTTGGCTAAGGCATTTTCCAGATGACTTTCAAGTGCGGCTTCGTTGGTTTGGCTGACCATAAATTAAAGCTCCAGCTCACCTGAGATATGTTGCAACAAAGCTGTGTGTGACTCTGACGTTACAATCGAAATATGAGAGCTTTTTGATATCAAACTCATCAGAACTGATGTCGCAGGATGTTTAATTTTACTTGCTTTTTTAGGATCAACTGCTGGCGCAGTAATGACATGAATATATCCAATTCTTCCCAAATCGTCTTCGAAATTTTCAATTGATCCATGATGTGGAATAGTCAATGTATCTACATTATCCAAAAGGGTGCCATAGTGTTTTTTGAAATCGTCAAACTTCTTGCTTTTAGGCTCATTTTTTAACTCGGCATCACCAGTACCGAGCCATCCAATTCGGTTATGCTGAAGATCAAAACATCTCCAGCAGCTCTTCAGATTAAAAAATCCAGATTCAAAAAATGTAAGTCTACGGATCCAATATTCATTCACAGGGGCAGAATACATGCATAGCGAAATTGAGTTAGGATTTTTTTTGAACTCATCTCTATAAAATTTCTGCAATAACCCCCAGCTAGATCCGTCAATCTTATTTAAATAATCTAGCAAATCCGATTTATCCGACAGTTTTAAATCAGCAATCAATTTATTTACAAAATTTCCCGCAATTACAGCATCTTTTTGAACGTAGAATTTAAATTCCCAAGCTAGCTTAGATGATGCATAGATACCCGAGACTTTATTGTGGCTATCATAAATAACAATACCACTCTCAGAAGGCGGTAAATTTATATCAGTAGTAGATTCATCAGTACGAATAAATACGACCTCAGTATCTGCCCCCCGGCTAGTAAACCATTTTTGCGGATCTTGAATTAAATCAGAGAACTGTACCTTAGTGTCGAAATCTTCTTCTGCCAATTGAATAAGCATCAAAAGTTTAAAGTCCTCCTCAAGAAACGGAAGGACAACTTTTCTAACATGAAATTTTTCTAAGAGTTTAGGAATTCCATTAACATGATCAGCATGAAAATGTGAAATAACCAGCAGATCGATGACTGGTATCTGACCTTTGACTAACGCCTTATCTGACGAATACCTAGTTTCAAGATATTGTTCGATTTTATCTTCAATTAGTACTGATGCGGTCGTTAACGGGCCTTTTGCACCACAGTCATAAACATAGTGGTAAAGCACACCTTCTAAATTAATGCTCGCCGAATGAAAAAAACCATGACCAACTGGCCATTGCTGTCGTCCATGCTCAAACGAAATCATATACGCCTTAGTTAACTTTACTATTCTTTGGTTTGATAGGTAGGTCTTGCGGTTATTTTTAAGCTGATCTTTATTGAGAACAAAAAACACCATCTCTACAAATATTTAGAGAACACTAGCAATACCATACGGAGCTTAAACCAGTAATTTACCTCGAATACTGTCTTTCCACCATCAGAATTTGTAAGCAGCCAAAAGAAAATTCATCAGTTGTGCGATAGCACTACTTTGACTTAAGGCCGAGTGCCATCGCGCTTTAAAATCGCCGCGCTGTAATCGAGAAATTCATCCAAATGCTCGGTAATCACGCTCACTGTAATGGGTAGCAGCAGGCTTTGGTATTCGTGCACGGCGATGTTGCGAAAGCCGACCATGTGCTTGAGTGCGTCGGCCAAGGGCTTGGCGATCCAATCGGCCTGCGCCAGCAGCGTGAACACATCGCGGGCGCTTTGCGGTACACCGAGGCGCTCGCGACGTATCAGGTGGTGCCCCATATCCAGTGCGGCTTCGCAGGCGCGTTGAATATTCAATATCGCCGCATCTTGGCGGGTAAAATCAGTCGCAAAATCACTGGCGGCGGCGTATTCCTCACGCGCTCTTGCCACGCAGCGCTCAATCGTTGCCGCCTTGTTAATCAGCACATCATCGGCCATACACGCTCCCGTTTTGACTAATATCGGCCAGCACGCCGCTGCGAGCGGCATCTAGCGCGGTTTTTTCGCTCAGTACATAACACTCAAACAAACCTGCCGCTGGCTCAACGCCCCACAAGCGCCGCCCTGTAGTCAGTACTTGGTATTGCATCACCGTACTTGCAGAGCGCAAATCGAGCAAATCCACGGCACAGCCGACCAGCTCGGCCAATTCCCCCGCCAAGCGCCACAACAGCAATGGATCAGCGAAACCCGCGACCAGCACTGCCAAATCCAAATCACTGTCGGCGTTAGCAGTGCCTTGAACACGGCTGCCGAAGGCGTAAATGCCAATGACTTCAACGCCCATGTTGGCGCGTAAATGGTGGATGGCGGATTCACTAATCCGCATAATGGAGGAAGAATCCGTCATATTGTGTTCTAAGTGCATGCAATTACACCTTGAGCTTACCTGTGACTACTGACGCAATCAGTGTGCTTTTCATTTCCTTCAACGACTCGATTTCATTGCTCACGCCACCAATTAAATTCTTGAATTGCGCATTAATGCCCTCGCAGTGACTCAAAATCGATTCCTGTTCATCAAAAGGTGGAACAAGCAGAGGTAAATTACCTAGTTTCGTTTTATTAGTTGATGCGAGATTAGTGGTCTTGTTTGCTGTGGTTGTAAAATAGCGCCGCGCATATTCAACGCCCGTAATAAGACTAACAAACTCGGGGAGAACAGCTCGTACTATTCGAATTGCAAACACGTGATTTTGGTGCAAACACTCATCGATTTCGCCATACCAGCAAGCACCTCTACCAAGTTTATCGATATCGCCACCTTCAGTTACAAGAATGTCTGCTTTTTTTAGAAAGTAATTCTTTGCATGCCTAATTGGCAATTTAATTTCGGCAATATCTGACAAATCCAAAAAGCCATCCTGTACATTGGCAACTCGCAGGTAAGGATAAGATTTAATGCTATTCACTTGAGCATAGCTCTTGCCCAAAGTCACACCACTTTGTACTGTAGAGACATGTTTGAGTGGTGCGGTTTGCCAGTGCGCTGGAATTTGACCAATCCATTCCACGCCACTGTCGCGCATCGGCACGTCGGGGTTGAGGCTACGGGTGACGGCTTGGTTGATGAGGATGTTTTTTTGCTCTTGCAGCAATTCAATCAAGCGCTGTTTTTTGGCAATAGCCGTGTCGATTTCAGCGGTTTTTTGGTCGAGGAAGTTAGCAATCAATTCTTGCTCATCTTCAGCCGGAATTGGCAAATATGAATATGACATTTCACCAAAATCAATGTTTTTGCCCTGACGAATACCTTTGACTGATGTATTTAACTCAGAGATAAATCCCGTACTTTTTAGTAAATATTTTAAATATCCAGAATGAATATCACGTTGCTTGCGTAATACGGTATATGCAGGACTGACAAGCCCTGTATAGGCTGAATATTCAATGCCTCCTTGGAAAGAGCGCAAGCTAATAACAAAATCATCAGTGCGTACTAATTTGAACGTCTGTAGTTGCCCCAAAGGCATAACAACCCGCTGGTCGAGTTGATCGCGTGGAATTACGCCTTTATCTTGAGTTACTGAAAGAAGTTCTGCATTGGGGTGCCCCTTCTCAGACACTTCGCAAAAAATCCTTTTTGCCCGTACCACTTCCCAATGGCTTGGAATCTCCCCCAGCCACTCAACACCACTCGGCTTATAAAGTTCATAGCGCAACATCAAGCCACTCCATAGGTATAGGCTTTCAGCCATTGATTTGAAATGGCTACATGGCAATACCCATCATTCAATTTATCCCAAGGTTGCGCCATCATGCTTTTGGCTCCTTCTTCTTGCTGGCGCTACGTTCGAGCGTTTTGAGCTGCTTGATTGCAGCGTCAAAATGCACCTCAACGGGGCTTTTGGCGTTGAGCAGGGTTTGGCGGTATTTATCGAATTCGATCTGGGCTTTTTGCAGCGCTTGTTCATGCGACACTTTTCCCGCGCCTTGCAGAATATCGCGGTCGGAAACGCGCAAGAAGTCGTCGAGCTTGCGTATCCAGTCGGCCATATACATCGGCTTACGGTTTAAGGCTTGCAGCTCGGCGAACTCTAGGTACAAGTTGACGATGCGATTGAGCGTATCCAGCTCTTCGCTGGTTAGATAGTTTTTGGCGACACTGGCCTCGGTTTTGGTCGGCTTATTGCCGCTAAAGCTGGTCATGCCCATATTGGGCAAGCTGGCGTCGGCACGCTGAAACACCACTTCGGATGCGGTGTGGCCGTGTGCCGCCCAGTGCATTTTGTTTTGCACGGTGGCAAAGAAACGCTTGGATTGTTCACTCGCGCCCTCGTAGTCGATGCTGGTGGCGTAAATGTCGAGCACTTTGCGCCAGAACACTTTCTCGCTGGAGCGAATATCCCGAATGCGTTGCAGCAACTCATCAAAGTAATTGCCACCGCCGTTTTGCTTTAGGCGCTCGTCGTCCATCGCAAAACCTTTGATCAGGTATTCGCGCAAGCGCTGGGTTGCCCAGATGCGAAATTGCGTACCGCGCTGCGACTTGACGCGATAGCCAACAGAGATGATGACGTCGAGGTTGTAGTGCCGTGTACTGTAGTTCTTGCCGTCACTAGCAGTTGTAAAGAAATCCTTTACTACTGAATCAGACTGCAATTCACCCTCATTAAACACATTGCGAATATGCTGCCCAACGTTTTGTTTACTGGTCTGAAATAGCTCAGCCATTTGCGCTTGATTCAGCCAAACCGTTTCACCATTAAGCCGAACTTCAAGCCGAGTTTCACCATCTTCAGTGGTGTAGAGCAGAAACTCGCCTTCAGGTGGCAAGATCGTTAAATCAACCATGCTGCGCCCCTACAAAGCTGACTAAGGCTTTGAGCAAGCCATCGGTTTCTTTTTCTAAGTCGAGAATTTCTTGCGTGACATCGGCAAGGCTACGCAGCGGTTTGTGCTGGTAGAAGTATTTATTGAAGCTGATCTCATAGCCGATCACGGTTTTATCAATCGCTAGCCATGCCTCGTCAACGTGTGGACGTACTTCCTCAATGAAGTAAGCGTGAATCACGTCGTGAGCATGACGGGTTTTATCCCGATCCAGCGGCACGTTTTCAGTGTCGCGCAACTCGCTATCGGTTTCGTATTCGATGTATTCGCTGGATTTTTCGGTTGGCCAGTAGCCATAATCGGCGAGTTTATCTGCCGTGGTTGCCAACTCTGCAAGCAGCTCTTGCTGCTTGGCAGCATTGAGCTTGTGGACTTTTTTGATTACCTTGGCGGCACGCTCATCACGCCACGTAATCGCATTGATAATTTGCTTTTTCTCATTGCTAGCCAGCTTCAAGCTCAAACCCTTAGCGGTTTGGTCAAAGGTAATCTCGAATTGGTTGAAATCAAGGTATTCGGCATCGCCAATGGCATCAGCCAATTGCTGTGCGTACTGCATGATTTCCCGCTGTGCTAGCCATGTTGCGACATTGAGTAGCTCTTTGCGATTTTTGGGCGACAAGGCCATTTCTTCGCGCTCGATATGGTCTTCAATCGCTTCGGCGTGAGATTTCAGGCCTGATTGCAAATCGTTGCTATATACCGCATCGCCATACTTGGCATACACCCATTCCATAATGTCTTGCATGCCAGGTGTGTAGCGCAGTGTCGCAATCCGCTCGGGGGTAAATTGCGCTGCCAAGCGTAATGGGCGCTCTACCGTAACTTTGTAATAGCCGAAGTCGCGGTTCTCAAAGACCTTGGAAATGCCATCATTGGGCATGTCTTGATAGAGCTGAGTGATTTGCTGCAAATGTTCTTCTGAAAACTCGCAGTTTTTCTCGCCCAAGTTTTTACGCAGTTTCTGATACAGATTAGATGCGTCGATCAATTGCACCTTGCCACGGCGTGAGGCTTTTTTGGCGTTCGAGAGCAACCAGACATAAGTGGTAATGCCCGTGTTGTAGAACAGATTGTTGGGCAACTGGATGATGGCTTCGAGCATATCATTTTCAAGGATGTGGCGGCGAATATTGCTTTCGCCGCTGCCAGCATCACCCGTGAATAAGGCCGAGCCATTGTGAACCGAGGCAATGCGTGAGCCGATGGGTGAATCGGCAAGGCGTTTCATTTTGCCGACCATTTCCATTAGAAATAGCAATTGGCCATCTGATGAGCGTGGGATGGCAGGGTAAAAATCGTGCTCTTCTTCGGTGTAGTTGCCAAGGTTGACCTGAAAACGCGGGTCGAGCACATCTTTGCCTTCAACAATGCTTTTTTGATCACTCTTCCAGCTTTTGCCGTAGGGTGGATTGGTGAGCATGAAGTCAAAGCGCTTGCCTGAAAAATCATCCGTCGCCAGCGTTGAGCCAAACAGGATGTTTTCAGGGTCATTCCCCTTGATCATCATGTCGGACTTACAAATCGCATAGGTTTCTGGGTTTACTTCTTTACCGTACAAAAACACACCGACTTTGGCTTTAATCTCGCCTTCGGGGTCGGTGATGAAATCTTGCGATTCGGTCAACATGCCGCCACTGCCACACGCAGGGTCGTAAATCGTCAGCGGATTAGGCAGTTGATCTTTGACGGGAATGAAGACCAAATTGGTCATCAGCTTAATCACTTCACGCGGGGTAAAGTGTTCACCCGCTTCTTCATTATTTTCTTCGTTGAATTTGCGAATCAGCTCTTCAAATACATAACCCATGCCGAGATTGGATAAACCAACTTGCGTGCGGCCATCCACGCCTTTGCGGTCATCAGGGCTGAGATTGATTTCATCCGATACAAATTTTTCAATCACGTCATGCAGCACATCAGATTGCGCCATTTTGCGAATCTGATTGCGCAAATCAAATTTCTCGATGATTTCCTTTACGTTGTCGGAAAAACCATCAAGGTAGTATTTGAGATTGGCTTCAAGTTGCGAATGATTACCCAGCAATGTCTTTAGCGTGAAGGGCGAGGTGTTATAAAACACGTAGCCCGAAGCGTCTTGCAAGCCATGCGGATCAAGATCGGCCATACCTGCGTCTTCACGCTGAAAACGCACTTCTTCAAGTACTACTGCTTTGGTGGGCTCCAGCAAACAATCCAAGCGCCGCAATACAAACATCGGCAAGATGACATCGCGGTATTTGCCACGGACAAAAACATCGCGTAGGCAATCGTCGGCAATCGACCAAATGAAGGAAACAATCTTGTTATGTGCGGAGTGATCCATGCGCTCTTCTTTTCTGCAAAAAACTGAGTTGGTATTGCACCAACGGAAGCGCTAATGATACTCGGTCTGAAGGGGGGAGTCAGTTGCAAACAGGCAATTGAAAAGCTTTTTATACAGCCAAACAATGCGCTGAATGAGCGTTTCATATGCAAACCAGCAAACACACCTTGCCCCACTTATTGTGCATTTTGCAGAGCCTACACCTCGCAAAATGTGACTGACAGTCTCATCCTATGTAGCATGCACTGGATAGCTCTGTTGCGATTAGCGAGCAGAAGCTTCTTCGGGTGGCGAGGCCAGAAGGGATAGAACGTCAGTATCCAGAGACTCGGCAATTTTGCAGAGTACCTGCAGCGAAGGATTGCTCACACCGCGTTCAATCTGCGACACGTAGGTTCGGTCAATATCGGCATCGAAAGCAAGCTGCTCTTGCGAGCGCTTGCGCTCTTTGCGTACTGCTTTGACGTTCGTTCCTAAGTTCTGGCGCAATTGGTCGAACTGATTCATAGCGCCACATCGTCGCTGCAATAGAGACTGATGGTCTACGGAATATAATCTACAAAATTATGTAGATAATCGCTGTGCCAGCCATGAAGGGCATTTGAAATAAAACTGTGGCGTACAAAAAGCAATGCTGAATACCCAAGAATTGACGCAATTTCTAGAAAGCCAAAAGGCACTTCAATTGGGCAAGCCTGTTGCAGATACGATGGCTGCCAAGTTGTTACTCTTCTTTCAACAAATCGCGCCGTTATTACCAAAAAGCCAATCAATTTCGCCAGTTACCCAAGTCAATCCAACTCAATTGCAGGATTGGCTTGAGCACATAAAGCAGCCACTAATTCGAGCAAAACAAGGTGGATTAGGATTTAACCCATGGATCATCGCCAACATCAAGCGTGATGAAGTGAGAAATTCTGCCGTCCTCGCATGGTTGCTCAATCCAAATGGGAATCATGGTTTAGGCAAACTAGCACTGTGCGCATTAGTGCGCGGTATACCTGAGCTTGGCTTATCAGAGGCGCTAAATACATCAAGCCGCTGTTCGGTAAGAACAGAGAGCAATCCCGATGGGGATCGCAGCAATCGCGTTGATATTGAAATTGACGCCGACCATTTTTACCTGCTGATTGAAGTAAAAATTGATGCGGCAGAAGGCATAGACCAGCTCAGTCGTTACGGAGCGCTCTGCGAACAGCGTGCAGCATCTCGCCCTTGGGCAATCTTATTTCTTACCACTAAGCGCAGCATGCCCAAAACGGCAGGCAATTATGCTCACAAGATTCACAGCGTTTCTTGGCTGCAAGTTGCTCAATGGCTAAGCAGTGCGCTCAAGCAGCATACAGCGCAAAGAACCAACCCCGACAAGCAAGAAATCTTAACTCGCGAAAGCATCAACTGCTTTCTGTCATATATCCGCACCTTTTAGAGGCATTTTATGAGTGATTCACGCGAAGCTGGGGCAATCATGCTATCCCAGCTAAAAATTTTGAATGACACCGTCAAACTGTTCGAGAATGAAATATATCCTGAGGTACATGCAGCAATTGCCGAAGTTTTTAGCGATTACGCCGAAGAAAATTGGATTGGTGGATATGAAGATGCTGAGCCAGAATTGTGGTTAGCACTAGCGAGCTGGAATACTGCAGAGCCAGACAGCAAGTACCGTCCAATTGCGAGCCTTGATCTCGTAGACGTGAGTGAGGATAGTGACAATTACTTCCTCGCCGCATTGTGTGGGCTTGCAGGAGCAAGAGCAGGCTTTCAATTCAATATTGATTCGCGCTATTTTGGAGGCTCAAACTGGCGAAATTACGTGCAATCGTGGAAAAATAAAACACCCAAACCTGTATCAGCGCTGGAAGAATTAGGTTTTCAAGATTTAAGTGGCAAAGGTGAGTTCTTCCTTCCTGTACTACTCAAAACCGAAAAGCTTGCAGATGCCTATCGTAATGATGATTACGCCGAAGCTTTGCAACCTATTAGCGATGCGTTTGATACCATCAAACAATCATTGAAGCATTTTGACGCCATTATAAAAAACGCACCAACAGTCTAGCTAAATTCTATTTCAGCAAAAGGCAATCTATGAGCAACGATAAATTATTCTTCATTTATCAGGAATTGTTTGCCAAATACCCTCTCAGCTTCAGAAATCATGATGCCGAGGATACGCAGTTTATGAATGGAGTTCATTGGCCAGAAGAATGGCTTCCACTTGTAGATCAAACTTGCGCTGAAATAGAAAAATACTTATTAAGCATCCAAGACACAAGCAAAACATCGTCATTACCAAGAATAGTTCAAATCAAAGAAAAGTTTGGCGAATTAAAAATAAACATTATTCCATGCGACGAGAATCTAAGCAAAATTAGGAGAAACGCCGCAATTCAAAGCAAAACATGCAAAAACCAAAAATTTGACAAATAAATATAAATTCCAATAATATAAAAATGCAAAGCTGATATATCGGCCAATTGCAACTATTTTATTTGTTTTAATCATGAGCGCCCTGCAAATAATTTGCAGGGCGCTCTTTTATTTGGAGAAAAGAAAATGACTCGACTTTCCCATGCATTGTTTTCATTAGGACAAACCGTGGCAACTCCTGGTGCATTAGCTGCACTCGATGAAGCTGCCATCAACGCACTTGCACTGTTACGCCGTCATCAAACAGGCGATTGGGGCGATTTACCGCCAGAGGATTGGGAGAGTAATCAGCAAGCCGTTGAATGTGGCTGGCGCATTTTGTCGAACTATCCGCTCACGACTGGCGAGCGCATTTGGATCATTACCGAAGCTGATCGCAGCGTCACGACCTTGCTTTTGCCAGAGGAATACTGAGCATGGCACTGGTTGTACATCCCAATCTAGTTGCAGGGCCTCACGGCCCTTGTGTAACTATTAACCGTAGCGGCAAGCTACGCCCGATTTATCTGCAACAAAGCGTGCTCGACCAAGCTTGTGGGCCGCATTGCGTATATATGGCAATGATGATTCTCAAGCTAGTCAGCCGCAGCCAACTGCTTATCATGTCGCGTGGCGATGATGAATATCACCCACTGTTTAATTCTTGGCTAATGGCACAAAGCTACTGGTTACACGGCACACCCACGCGGGGTTTGCTCCGCTTATTTGCCGGACTCGAAGATAAAATCACGCTCACGGCCATCGACGAAACGAGCACGAAAGTTAATCAATACCTAGCCAGTAACTATCAAGCCCACGATGTGTACATCCTTAATATCTTCAATTGGCGCGCAAATTTAGATCATTGGCTTCTAGTGGTTGGTCAGGAAATTGAGGCAGATGGCAGCACGAGCTGGTTGACCATTGATCCATATACCCCGCCACTAGGCAATCAACTCTTCAGCGGCAAACTCAAAACGGCCAAGGGCAAGATCAGTAGCTACCACATGAATAATGGGAAAGTCTGGCAGGCTAAGGCAAGCGCATTACTTCGCATTCAGCTCGAACACGATTGAGTTTCGCGAATGCTACAGTCGTGATTCTGGCACTTGGTATTCATCAGCGTTCAAGCTTATCTTCGCTATCATCATGACAAAATTCTTACGAATAAACCCCAATGCGAAAAAAGAAACCCCTTAGAGCAAAAGACTCACTTGGGCGAAAACTAACCATCAAAAACACGCCTAAACGCTCAGTCCATGACAAACGCAATGGTACGCGTCCCAATGGCATTGACCTTACAAGATACGAGGGGTATGAGAAATGGACTGGACATCGCTGGGCATGGGAGTTTTTGCGTCGAAACGATGATTTTCGTGCAGACTGCACGAAGCTGCGAGAAGATGCCCCCGATGTGTCAGAGGACAGTATTGCCGAAAAATATGGCCTGTATAGCTATAAAGACTATCGCGATAGCTACAAGACTAGTCCCAAGCCGCGCTTTAGAACCAATTCCCTGCGCATTATCGGCGAAAGCTCGCTCGGCCATCATGAGACACGTTACTTAGAAAATGTGAAGCTTAGGAAAGGGCAAGTCGCTGTGGTAATCGATCTTGAATTTGCGGTCACTTCAGGAGGCTCAATTCAGCGCCAAATCGTTGAGGCACAATCGAAACTCGTTGAGTTGGCAAAGCTTTATCATGGTGTCGAGAAGCTACCCAATACATCCAGAAAAACATCACTGAAATTTCTCACGTATCTATGCGTTCTCGACCTATTCTGGGGGCAAGATAAAAACAAGCTCACACCAGAAGATATCCATAACTATTTGATCAAAGTTCCGGATTCATCAATGACGGGTGGATATGACGGCAAATATATCTACGATATGCACGAATTAGCCCAAAATTGCACCAAAGATTACTTGTATATCGCTTCGAGCACGCCAAAAATTGAGGAAAATTTGGAGAGAAAAAGGCTTCAAGCGGAACGCTACAATAATCCAGCATAGCGCTTAAATGTGGTAGGCCAAGATAACCCTTGGCCTGCTTGTGATCATTGAGTAAATGCTAATCGTAGTTCGCGCAGGGCTTTAGCCATATCCTTTGCAATATTGATTTGCTCCCACTCTTTGAATTTTGCTTGATCCAACAAGCGTTGATAGCGCTCTTTATCTTTTCGCACAAGCTTAGACATTACAGCAGAGACCCCCATACACTTAGCCAACTCAAGGAACAATTTTTGCTCCAACGTTGCGCAAAGCCTTTCAAAATTCCCCATATCATAAATCTGAATTGCAGAGAATTTTTCCATCGCCAGAGAGTCAACTTCACTGAGCGGCTGATTTGGGCGTGTATATCTACATTCAATTCGAATACTTTCGGGCATAGTTTTGTCTGCAGATACTTTAATTCTCTGAGCCATAGGCTTGCCTTTTCGAGCCTTAGGGTAGTAATCGTCAAAATCTGCGGGGAGCTGCTTATTTTTACGGTACTGCAAAAAATCTGGATAAGCTAGATCATCCAGTTCTGCTGCTTGCAGATCGTAAACACTAAAATAACGCTCGGAAGCCCTTGACCCAAACTGAATAGTTTCTGCGTTTGCGGACATTTCCTTTCCCCAGACCTCAAAAGCATGCTTGCTCTTGCAGGCAAACAACAGGCTTGAAAATGGCCGATCTATATCAACTGCCAATTCCATGTTCAAGATCATCGCACCAGCTAGCGCATCTGCGGCATGCTCGTAATAGGTGGCATCGATAATCCCGCGGATCAGCTTGATACCTTCGCCACTTGCATCGGCCTTGCCAAAACTAAAATCTATTTCTAGGAAATATTTGGCTGTATCACTCTTCGGGTGAGCAAGTAACCATATCCTGCCGCCATCACTTTCTAGCCAGTACTTTTGCTTGTATGCCTCTCCTGTGCTGCTCTTACGTTCGCTGATGCCATCTTCCTTAAGGGCAACCATATGGCTTTCCAGATTGGCAGCCAACACCTCAACATCACTTTCTCCAATAGGAAACGCCAAGCGAATCTTATCAATGCTACATCTGCTACGCATTTTAGCTCGCAGGTTCTTTGCCGCTGGCTTCGCTTTGGATGGTACTGATTTGGTTGGTCGGGGATCATTTCCAAGATCATCGATTTCATCATCAATTTCCCTGCGGCTTGGTTTTGATGTTGGAAGCTTATTTTTCCTTGGGGTTGTACTGCGCTTTGCATTGGTGGACATGTTGAATCCTCATATACCAAATTACTATGTCCATGAAATGCTGATGGCTAGTCCACAATGGCTGATCACCATGCCCTTACTACTGTTGACTATGTGATGGTGAGTTATGCTATGTAATAGCGTTACTCAACACACAATCAGAGTAGTCAAATAGGCTCAGTTGCGCTGAATATGCACCCAGAGGCGCTGTTCTAATGAAACTCAGCGTTTTTGACCATGCAACTGTACGTAACTTATAAAAGCTGCACGGCATTTATCGTGAATGACCACTTTTGCGTCTAGCCGCTAGTTGAAGCCTTCAAACACACGCACGAAGGCTTCAAACAGCATTAACATGAGTTTTAGGGTTAATTCGATTTACGTAACTTATACATCGAGCATCACGTTTACAGTTTCACTGCACAGAGGCTTGATTGCTGTTTTCTAGCCACTGCAGAAACAGATCTTCATCGATCAAGACCTTGCGACCTTGGCGCAAAATGGCACACTCCAAACCGTTGCCTCGCTGCATTTCTTTGGCAAGCATTCGATCTTTTGCATTGAAGATTAACCAGCGGAGCGCCTGTTCACTCCATGCGGGATAGCGCTCAGCAAACTGCTTCACAGTGAACAACTGTCTTGGTGCTTTAGTGGAAAAGGAAGAACGATTTGTAGTCATAGATAGCCTCTTTTCATTGGTAAGTAACTGTCGCTGCCGACAACTGCATTTAATCGCAGGGTTTGAAAAAAGGCATCGGCGAACAAATCTGAAAATGTTTTCCGCAAAAGAATCATGAAGTTACGAAAAATAAATCTGAATATCTAGCCTTGCTACAAATATGCGCTAACCATGCGCTCCACCACACTTTTCTTGTGGTCAGGGGTAAAGTGGGCGTAGCGTTTCACCATCTGCAATGTCTTATGCCCTAGGATTTCCGCCAGTTCAGGCAAGGTTGCGCCACTCATTGCTAAGTAGCTGGCAGCAGTGTGGCGCAAGTCGTGGTAGCGAAAATTGTGCAATTGCGCAGCCGCGATGCAATGCTCCCACTGCTTGCGAAAATCAAAGGATTTCCCTTCGACCTTGCCGGGAAAAAGATGGTCATTCGGACGAGGGCGCAATGCCTGACGTTCTCGCAAGATCGCCAGTGCCTCACCCACGACAGGTACGACACGAATTTCTTTATTCTTGGTCAGATGCAAGGTGATGGACTGTCGATCCAGATCGATCTGATGCCAGCGCAAATCCCAAATTTCATTCTTGCGCGCTCCCGTACTAAGAGCCAACACTACGGCCAAATACAAATCAGGAAAGTTTTTGCATTCTTGCAATAAGCGAGCGCGCTCTTCATCGCTCAGAAAACGGCTGCGTGCATTATTGAGTTTAGGCTTTTTAACGGCCATCACAGGATTGCGTTCTAGCCACTCCCATTCTCTTTCCGCAGTTGAGCATAGGTGTGACATCACGCGCAGATATGCGGTGACCGTACTTGCAGAGCGATACACAGGTTCGATATTGACGGCTTTACCACGTGGCGGCATGGGTGTTGCTGCAAGCTTGGTTTTGCACCCTGCAATTACCGCAGGCGTTAAATCGTGCAAATGCAGAGTTCCTATTTCTTTACGCCACCACTCCAGTTGCTGCGACTGATCCCGAATTGTTGATGAACTCTTGTTCGGCAGTATTTCTCGCTGATAGCGATCAATTGCATCAGAAACCTTATGCTTAGGGCGTGCATTAGCTTGGAAAAAGCGACCCTCGCGCATTTCAGTCTCAATTTTGGCCGCCCATCGTTTGGCGTCGGTCAGTCGATCAAACGTGGATGTTTGAGGTGCAAATCCTTTAAGGCGGATGCAGACCTGATAACGTGTTTCTCCACTTGCAGTGGTACGTCGTTGAATGTTTGCCATAGCGTCTAAACTCCTGATTCTCGGATTAAACCAATTGGATAGACGCACTTACAAGTGCTTGATGGGGCAGCAAAAATGCCAATAACCGCCCAAAACTGGCAATAAAAAACGCTGTCGCGAAGTCGCAACAAAGCGCATTTCAATCAGCGGCAGCGGATGAACTTTATCGGTGCAAGTGTTGGGGTTTGTGGTGGTGTGTTGCGGCGAAGTGCGTTGGGAGTGCGTTGCGCAAATGACAAAGGGTTAGCAATTGCTTGCTAACCCTTTGATATTCTTGGTGCCGACGGCAGGAATCGAACTCGCGACCCCCTGATTACAAGTCAGGTGCTCTACCAACTGAGCTACATCGGCTAAGAGCTGCGCATTTTACACCATATTTATTTTTCCGCAAGCAAAAAACCGTTTATTTAGTTGCATGACTACTAAAAAATGCGTCTGAATAAAATTCTTCCGCTGGCAGCCCTTGGGCGATGCAGCCTTTCACTGCCGCTTCAACCATCACGGGTGCACCGCAGGCGTAGACTTGGTAGTGCGCCAGATTGGCAAAATCGGCCAAGACGGCCTCGTGAACCAAGCCGGTGCGGCCTTGCCATTGGTGTTGCGGCTTAGGCTCGGAGAGCACCGGAATAAAGGTGAAATTGGGGTATTGCTGCTGCCATTGCGATGGCACAGCAGGCATGTACAAATCATCGAGCGAGCGGCAGCCCCAGTACAGCACCATTTCGCGCTGCGTGTTGTGGTGCAGCGCGTGTTCGATAATGCCTTTGATTGGCGCAAAACCGGTGCCGGTGGCGATGAAAATAATCGGTTTATCTGAGTCTTCGCGCAAAAAGAAGCTGCCCAGCGGGCCGGTGAAGCGGAAAATCTCGCGCTCTTTCATCGTCTCCCACACATAGCCAGAAAACTCACCGCCCGGCACATGGCGGATGTGCAATTCGAGATAGCCTTCCTGATGCGGCGCGTTGGCAATCGAGAAGCTGCGTTTATTGCCGGTTTTGGTGTGGATGTCGATGTATTGGCCAGCCAGAAACTGCAGCCGCTCGGTCGATGGTAGCTTTAGTGTGAGCACGGCTACGTCGCGTGACACCTTGTCGATTTTCTCGATGCGGGTCGGTAGCGTTTTAATTTGGATGTCTTTGGTCGCCGCCACTTCGCGGCATTCGATGCTGACGCTGTCGCTCACTGGCGTTGCGCAACAGAATAGCGACATGCCTTTTTCAATTTCTTCGCTGGTCAGCACCGTTGGCGAATGATCGCCATGCGCCACTTCGCCGCTGAGCACTTTACCTTTGCACGCGCCGCATGAGCCGTTTTTGCAGCCATAGGGCATATTAAAGCCCTCGCGCATCGCTGCATCTAGCAGGGTTTCACCGTCAAACACGCTCAGTTGCTGACCTGAAGGTTCAATGATAAGTTGCTTGCTCATTCTTTTGGATTTCCGACTTGTGCGAAAAAAACGCTTGTTAATTATAGGTTGCGGTGATGTGGTGCAGCGCGCTTTGCCGTGGCTACGCCAGCGCTTTCAGGTGTATGCCACTGCACGCAGCGCCGATAAAGCGCAGCAGCTACATACCCTAGGTATCCACCCGATCATCGCCGATCTGGATCAGCGCCAGTCTTTAGCGCGCCTGGCGGGTCTGGCTGATACGATCATCCACAGCACGCCGCCGGGCGAAGGCGAAGCTGACCTGCGTACTCGCCGCCTGCTGGCCGCACTTGCCCGCACACCACGCAGACGCTCTGGCGCGCGCGAACCGCAAAACGGGATTTTAGCACAGCGCCGCATCGTCTATATCAGCACCAGCGGGGTTTACGGCGACCATGGCGGTGCGTGGATTGACGAAACCTCGCCGCAGCTAGCCACCACCGGCCGCGCCCTGCGCCGCATCAGCGCGGAACATCAGCTGCGACACTGGGCACAGAGTCGATCAGCGACGCGCCGCGTGTGTCTTTTGCGCGCGCCGGGCATCTATGCACTCGATCGACTGCCCACCGCGCGTATTGCGCGGGGCGAGCCGGGCATCATCGCCAGCGAAGATAGCGTGAGTAATCATATTCATGCCAATGATCTGGCGCATGCGGTCTGCTTGACGCTATTTCGCGGCCTGCCGCAGCGTAGCTACAATATTGTCGACGACGCGCCGCACACGATGAGCGAGTGGTTTGACCAGGTTTCCGACTTCACCACCCTGCCCCGCGTACCCAAACTCAGTCGCCAAGAAGCACAAAGTCGGCTCTCTCCGACCATGTGGTCATATATGAATGAGTCGCGGCGGCTGAGTAATCAGCGCACCAAAAGTGAATTGCGCTGGCGGTTGCAATATCCGACAACCGAGGCGTTTTTTCATGCCAACAAAGGAAGGTATATTGCTACAAACAAATACTAGATTGATCTGTAGCCATATACCTATTTAAGACCAAAAGCGCTCCAACCAGCTTTTCTTGTGCCAGCTTTTTTGCGCACCACGCGATAGGAAATGCTCTACGTAGCGCTGGTCGCCTTCCATGATGTGGTTGGTTAGCCAGTTGCGCAAAAAGTGCAGCAATTCAAACGAAATTGACTCGCCATTGTTCATACGCGCCTGCAAGTCTTGCATCTGACTGATCAGGTCTTCATGGTGCGCTTTATGTGTGTCGTATTCGGGATAGCCCAAAATACGCATCAGGCTCTCTTCCACTGTGAAGTGAATGCGGGTGTAGTCAGCCAGCCGCTGCAGCACGGCAATCGAGGCATCGCGGCCATGGTGATGGCGAATTGCGTCGTGCAATTCATTCAGTAGATTGACCAGCACTTTGTGCTGTTCGTCGATCTCTTGAATCCCGACCGATAATGATTCATTCCACTCGATAAGCAGGCTCATGTGAATACTCCTTGCCAGTCAACGCTGGCTATTGTCTAGCCTGCATACTGCCCAGAGCACCGAGCATCATTTTGATTTGAGTCAAACAAACCACAAGCGCCACACCAAACTCACACAACTGCAACACTACCCTGCTGCGCACTAGCCAACTCACGCTCTAGCACCGCCTTGAGCGCGGCAAAACAATCGGCATCAATGGCATTGCCGACCATGCCGCTCATAATCTGGATGGTTTTTTCTGGTGAATTGGCGGCGTGATAGGGGCGCTCCGCGCTGATGGCGTCAAAAATATCGGCCACGGTGATAATGCGCGTTTCCAGCCGAATGTCGGGCGCACTCAAGCCACGCGGGTAGCCTTTACCATCGAGCCGCTCGTGGTGCGAGCCAGCCACAAATGCCAAATCAGCAAATTGCGCGATTTTGCCCAAAATTTCTTCGCTTAAGCGCGCATGCTGCTGCACCGCGCGAAACTCGTCATCAGTGAGCTTGCCAGGCTTTTCTAAAATGCTGCTACTAACGCCGAGCTTGCCAACATCGTGCAATAGCGCTGCACGCTTTACCCACTTACGGCGACGGTCTTCCAGGCCTAATTCCTGCGCGATTAGATCTGCATAAAACCCCACGCGCTCGCTATGGCCAGCAGTAAATGGGCTTTTGGCATCGACCACCTGACCAAATGCCGACGCAATTTCATCCATATATTCATCATCGAGCGGCACCGTAAATTGCGCGGGCTCCAGCTCCAGCACAGCGCTGGCGATGTCGGGATCGCTCAACGTCTGCCAAAACGCGGCGTCTTTGGCCACCACTTCAAACGCTGCCACCAGCAAGGGGTCAAACCAGACTTCGGTGCGGTGACGCACCTCGGCCAAAGCGGCATCGCGGCCATTGGAAAAATGAAACACATCGATCACTTGGGCCAGCAAGGCGATGCGGGCATTAAGCGGAATATCCGCGCCCTGCAAACCATCTGGCCGCCCGCCGCCATTCCAGTGCTCATCCAGCGAATGAATGCCCAGCGCCACCGATTCGGGAAAGCGCAATTGCCGTGCAATTCGCGCGCCCCGATCGCAGCGCGTCTGGATCAGCTCCTGCGCAATCGTGTCGCCATTGCGCATGATATTTAAGATGGCAGTCAGTCGTTTAGTCCAGCTTTCATTGCGCCCGGTGTGCTCGAACACAAAGCCCAGCACTTGCGACAGATTGGTGCCGACCAGCTTGAAATCCCGCTTGAAGCTTTGGTCATCGGTGAGATATAGCTCGCAAATTCGCGCTGCATTGCTGCTACAGCCCAAATCTTTGAGCAGCAGCGTGTAATACAGCTCCCACAAGGCCTGCTCGCTCATGCCGATCTGCTTGCCGATATGCACGCCGATCCAGCAACAGCGCACACAATGCCCTTCGGGCTGACCTTCGGTCATATCCAGCGCATAGGACAAAGCGCCCAGCAATTCAGCAAGCTTTAGAGATTGGCTCATTGCGTTACCCTGATGAGTTAAGTCTTTAGAATAGACAATCGCACGCCGCGAGCGAGCGAACATGTAGTGCATCCATATACCTACTACCGTATTACTATGTAGACTATATTAAATAATAGCTACAGCTAGATACCCCAAATAAAAACAGCGACCCGTAGGTCGCTGTTTGAGTTGAAATACTTTCAGGCAGATTAATCAGCGCCACGTGCGCGATCAGCGTTAAATTTCGCTACGTATTGCGGGAATTGGTCAGCTTCGATCGCATCACGCATTTCCTGCATGATCACTTGGTAGTAATGCAGATTGTGAATGGTATTGAGCTGTGAGCTCAAAATCTCTTGGCTGCGGAACAAATGATGCAAGTAGGCACGGCTGAAATTGCGGCAGGTGTAGCAATCACAACTTTCGTCGAGCGGGCGCGTGTCTTTTTTGTAATGCGCGTTTTTGATCTTCACATTGCCATAGCGGGTAAACAACATGCCGTTGCGTGCATTGCGCGTTGGCATCACGCAATCGAACATATCAATACCTTGGCTCACGCCATACACCAAATCTTCCGGCGTACCAACGCCCATCAAATAGCGTGGCTTGTTCACCGGCAATTGCGGTGCAGTGTGCGCCAGAATGCGCTCCATTTCTTCTTTGGGCTCGCCGACAGACAAACCGCCAATCGCCATGCCGTGAAAATCAAGCTCGTTCAGACCCGCCAGCGATTCATTGCGCAAGTCTTCATGCATCCCGCCCTGCACAATACCAAACAGCGCGTTTGGATTTTCCAGCTTATTGAATTCGTCTTTCGAGCGTTTGGCCCAACGCAGACTCAGACGCATCGATTCAGCAGCAGTTTTATGATCAGCCGGATACGGCGTGCATTCGTCGAAAATCATCACGACGTCGGAATTGAGCACCTTCTGAATGCGCATGGATTCTTCGGGCGTCAGAAATAATTTATCGCCATTAATCGGACTTTGAAATTTGACGCCTTCTTCGGTGATTTTGCGCATCGCACCCAGACTAAATACCTGGAAACCACCCGAATCGGTCAACATCGGCTTATCCCAGCCCATAAATTGATGCAGACCGCCAAATTGCTCAATCACTTCCAAACCCGGGCGCAGCCACAAGTGGAAAGTATTGCCTAAGATAATTTGCGCTTTAATATCGTTCAAATCGCGCGGCGTCATCGCTTTGACGGTACCGTAAGTGCCAACAGGCATAAACACCGGCGTTTGCACGACGCCATGATTGAGGGTCAACGTGCCACGGCGCGCGCCGGCGGAGGTGGTTTTTAGTTCGAATTGCATGAGATTTCCCAAAAAAAGCAGCCAGATACACAGTCCAGCGCGAGGCGGCAAGATTAACGGGCTAGGCCTAAGCTGGCAAGTTGAATATTACGCAATAAAAACAAACCATTAGACCGCAGGCTGCGTGAATTCTCGTTTTTTTATCTGCCGGAATGCACACTCTGAACACATTTAGTGACAAGTCACGCCTATTGATAGCACGAAAACACTGGAAGACTTGAACCACCACTTCAAACGATTAAGTAGCACTCACTGCTGTGATCATTCAGCGCAATCAAATTGAGCAGGCACAAAAAAGGCGAAGAACCACGCTTCGCCTTTTAGCTTGTTGTAGGAACGATCTTTAGCGCTGCGGTTCTAGCAACATCGAGTCGCCATAGCTAAAAAAACGATATTGCTGCGCAACTGCATGTTCGTACGCGGCGCGCATCGTATCGTGCCCAGCAAAGGCTGCAACTAACATTAGCAAGGTGGATTTTGGCAGGTGAAAATTCGTAATCAAGCGATCAACGACTTGAAATTGATAACCTGGCTTGATGAAAATATTGGTATCACCCTCAGGCTCTGCCAACAAACCTTGCTGTGATGAGGCCTCCAGCGCGCGCAACGAGGTAGTACCCACCGCAATCACGCGTTTACCTGCGGCCTTAGCATCGCGAATTGCGGCTTGCGTATCAGCAGGGATTTTATACCGCTCGTGATGCATTACGTGCTCGGCAATATTATCTACACGCACCGGCATAAATGTACCCGCGCCGACATGCAACGTTAAAAACTGCGTTTTAACCCCCATCGCGCGTAATTGTTCGAGTAACTCATCGGTAAAGTGCAGCCCAGCAGTTGGTGCCGCTACGGCACCGGGATCGCGGGCGTACACGGTTTGATAACGCTTGGCATCTTCCTCGTCAGGTACATGAGTAATGTACGGCGGAAGCGGGAGTAAACCTGATTGCTCCAGAATATCCAATACTGTCAGATCAGCGTGAGCGTCGGAAAAATCCAGTTTGAATAGATCACCTTGGCGCTCGGTCATTTCGGCGGTAAAGCCGCCCTGAAAGTGCAAAATCGTGCCGGGCTTGGGCGCTTTGGAAGCCTTGATGTGCGCAAGCGCCTGATGCTGGTCTAGCACACGCTCGATCAGCGCCTCGATTTTGCCGCCACTGGCTTTTTCACCAAACAATCGCGCTTTGATGACTTTGGTATCGTTAAATACCAACACATCACCCGCTTGCAAAAATGTGGGCAATTCGGTAAAAACGCGATCTGCAAGATTTGCACCATCCACGTGCAGCAAGCGGCTAGTGCCGCGTGTGACAGGTGGAAACTGCGCAATCAGATGCTCGGGTAAATGGTAGTCAAAATCAGAAATTTGCATTGCACTTGCACGCCGTAAGCCAAGGTGAAAATTCGCGGGAATTATAACAGTAAAACCCTATGTAACCCGCGCCAATCCTGATGTAACAAAATTTTTCAGCAAAAGTTCCGCCTGTAAGCCAGCAGAAATTAAAATATTTTCACTGCTTTTTCTGGACAAGTTCGCCGAAGTTGCGGCAAACTCCGACGATTCACAGGGAATATAAGGATTGCTTTATGTCGTCTAACGACAAAATCCTGGTTCTGCACGGCCCCAATTTGAACTTGCTTGGGCTGCGTGAACCGCAGCACTATGGCAACGCTACGCTCGATAGCATCAATCAAACTTTGATCGAGCTAGGGAAAAACCATCAGGTGGAAGTCACCACCTTTCAGTCAAATCGTGAATACGAGCTCATTGAACGAATCCATGCAGCCTACGTCGAAGGCATTGCGTATATCGTGATCAATCCAGCTGCATTTACGCACACCAGCGTTGCGCTACGTGATGCACTAGCTGGCGTAAAAATTCCGTTTGTAGAAGTACATTTATCTAATGTGCATGCACGGGAAGCATTTCGCCATCGTTCGTATTTTTCTGATCTCGCTACTGGCGTGATCTGCGGTTTAGGCGCACAAGGCTACGAGTTTGCACTCACCTTTGCGATTAAAAAGCTAAAAACCCAATAACACTAAAAGCTCAAAAAGCTTCAGTCTCCACCTTATAACAGAGAGGATTGCATCAATGGATCTGCGTAAACTTAAAAAACTCATCGACTTGGTTGAAGAATCGGGCATCGCCGAATTGGAAGTCACAGAAGGTGAAGAGAAAGTACGCATCACTCGCAGTGTAGCCAATCAAGGCTTCATGCAAGCACCAATGCAATATCACATCCCTGCTGCCGCACCAGTTGCAGCCCCTGCACCAGCTGCTGCCGCGCCAGCAGCCGAAGCAGCCGCACCCGCTGTTGAAGGCAATGTACAAAAATCGCCTATGGTCGGCACGTTCTACCGCTCATCTAGCCCGGGCGCGAAATCTTTCGTTGAAGTGGGTCAATCTGTGAATGCTGGCGATACATTGTGCATTATCGAAGCGATGAAGCTGCTCAATGAAATCGAAGCCGAGCACTCAGGCGTAGTGAAAGCAATCTTGATTGAAAACGGTCAGCCGGTTGAATACGGCGAACCGATGTTTATTATTGGCTAATTCTGTGATGCGTGATGTGCACGTGAACGCCCCCGCGGTCTGCACTTGCACTCAAAGCTCACTCCTCACGGAGTTTGTATATGTTTGAAAAAGTACTCATTGCCAATCGTGGTGAAATCGCGCTGCGTATCTTGCGCGCCTGCCGCGAGATGGGCATCAAAACTGTCGTTGTCCACTCAGAAATTGACCGCGAAGCCAAATATGTCAAATTGGCCGACGAATCAGTGTGTATCGGCCCAAATCCTTCCGCACAAAGCTATCTAAATGTACCGGCACTGATCGCCGCAGCCGAAGTCACCGGCGCACAAGCGATTCACCCGGGCTATGGTTTTTTGTCGGAAAACGCTGATTTTGCACAGCGCGTTGAAGAGTCTGGCTTCGTCTTTATCGGCCCGAAACCTGAATCAATCCGCATCATGGGCGATAAAGTTGCCGCTAAAGATGCGATGAAAAAAGCGGGCGTGCCATGCGTGCCTGGCTCGGAAGGTGGTTTGCCTGACGACGAGGCAGAAATCCTCAAGCTCGGTCGTGAAGTAGGCTATCCAGTGATTATCAAGGCCGCCGGTGGCGGTGGTGGTCGCGGGATGCGCGTGGTACACGCCGAAGAAGATTTGCTGTCATCTGTTGCGCTCACCAAGCAGGAAGCCAACCAATTCTTTGGCAACCCAATGGTGTACATGGAAAAATTCCTGCAAACGCCACGTCACGTTGAAATCCAGATTCTGGCTGACCAGCACGGCAATGCGATTTACTTAGGCGAGCGTGACTGCTCAATGCAGCGTCGCCACCAAAAAGTAATCGAAGAAGCACCGGCACCGGGCGTGACTGCAGAACAACGTCAACGCATTGGCGAGGCGTGTGCTGCGGCTTGCCGTTTGATCGGCTATCGTGGCGCAGGTACGTTTGAATTCTTGTACGAAAACGGCGAGTTCTATTTCATCGAAATGAACACCCGCGTACAGGTTGAGCATCCAGTGACTGAAATGATCACCGGCATCGACATTGTGCAGGAACAAATCCGCGTTGCTGCAGGCTTGCCATTGCGCTACACGCAGGAAGACGTGAAGCTCAAAGGCCACTCGTTTGAATGCCGTATCAATGCCGAAGATGCAGTGAAGTTTATCCCTAGCCCCGGCCAAGTCACCAAATGGCATATGCCAGGCGGCCCAGGCGTGCGTGTTGATTCGCATGTGTATCAGGGCTACACGATTCCGCCAACGTACGACAGCATGATCGGCAAGATCATCACTTACGGTGATACGCGCGAACAAGCGATGGCGCGCATGCGCATTGCCCTGTCGGAAATGGTGGTAGAAGGCATCAAAACCAATATTCCTTTGCATCAGCAATTGTTATTGGACAAAGCCTTTATCAAAGGTGGTACCAGCATTCACTATCTGGAACACCATATGGAAGAAATTCGCTTGGCAATCGAAGGCAAAAAAGCCTAAATTGCAACACCCTAAAAAGGGCAGCTCTGCTGCCCTTTTTTTTCGCCCCTATACCTAAACACGTATAAATCCAAAGGGCTTATTTGTTCTAAAGTACAGACACATACCCCCACCCACAAAGCCGATTAACTGACAACTAGCTTTGATCAGTTTATTAGAAAAACACCATATGCTGACGCTGTAACTGACTTCATTGTCATTAAATACAAATCGTCCTAGCATCGCTACACCTGAATATAAAGTCAGGGCATAGCGGCGGCAGTCACGAAACCGCCACCAATAACCGATGGATGGAGTGAGTCAAATGTCTCAAGGTAAATTATTTTGCCGTAGCCGCCTTGCGGTACTACTAAGTGGTTTGCTGCTAGCTGCCGGCGTGCATGCGGCAAATTGGCAAGAAGGTAATACCTACACCGCAGGAACACAGGTCGATTACAACGGCAAAACCTACACTGCTTTAGTTACACATACTGCATTCACTGGTGCGAATTGGAATCCAGCCTCTACCCCAACACTGTGGAAAGAAGTCGGCACCAGCACTGTGACGGCAACGCCAGGTGTACCACCAACTCCAGCGCCAACTGTAAGCCCAGTGGTGACACTCCCCCCCACACCAAGTACTAGTCCAGTCATCACCACTGCGCCAGCCAATGGCACTTGGGATAAAGCAGCCGTTTACACTGGCGGTCAGCGTGTTTCTTATAATGGCTTGATTTATGAAGCTAAATGGTGGAATCAAGGCGATGTCCCAGGCGCCAATGAATGGGGTCCTTGGAAACTCGTTGGTTCGGCCGTCATTACACCAACGCCAGCCATCACCCCAACCCCTTCATCAACACCAATTGGCATTGTCTGCCCATCACCAATCCCAGGGATGGCCAGTGCTATGACCACTTGCGGCCCTGCTATTACGCCAGTAGTAACACCTACCGCCAAACCAACCAACACGCCGACGGCAACGCCAACACTTAGCCCTACACCAACCCCAGTCGTAACACCAACCTCGACACCAGTTGTGACCCCAACAGGGCCAACCCCAACGCCAAATGCCAATGGCTTGCCAAAACATGCGCTGATTGGCTACTGGCACAACTTCACGAATCCATCGGGTGATACCTATCGCATTCGCGATGTAGCACCAGAATGGGATGTCATCATGATTTCCTTTGCCGATGATGCAGGCAATGGCGCAGTAGCCTTCAATCTGGACAAAAATGCGGGTACCGAAGCCGAGTTCATTGCAGATGTGGCGGCCAAACGTGCCCAAGGCAAAAAAGTAGTGCTCTCGCTAGGTGGTCAAGAAGGCCGCATGACCCTTTCGACCAAAGCCAACGTTGAGAACTTTGTAAATAGCTTGTATGCAATCATCACCAAGTATGGTTTTGACGGGATCGATCTGGATCTAGAGAGTGGTGCCGGCGTGGTATTGGGCACGCCGATTATTGATAATCTGATCTCGGCAGTGAAACAACTAAAAGCTAAAGTTGGCCCTAATTTCTACCTGTCTATGGCACCTGAGCACCCTTATGTTCAAGGTGGTTACGTAGCCTACTCGGGCATCTGGGGTGCTTACCTGCCAATTATCGACGGCCTACGTAATGATTTGAACATCATTCATGTTCAGTATTACAACAACGGCGGTCTTTACAGCCCATATTCGGCTAATTCGCTCAATGAAGGCACGGTTGATGCGCTCGTTGGTGGCTCTTTGATGTTGATCGAAGGCTTCAAAACTTCAGGCGGAACTGGCTGGGAATTTAAAGGCCTGCGCCCTGATCAGGTAGCCTTTGGGGTACCAAGCGGCCGCTCTTCTGCCAACGGAGGCTTCGTCACCAATCAGGTGGTCAGCGACTCACTCACCTGCCTGACTCAATTGAAAAACTGCGGCTCAATCAAACCAAGTAAAGCCTATCCAGACTATCGCGGCGTAATGACCTGGTCGATCAATTGGGATAAAAAAGATGGCTACAACTTCTCTAAACCGACCTCAGCAACGCTAAAAGCGCTGCCGAACTAAACTGCACTCGGTTTAACCGTAAAAACACCTCGGCATCCCCGGGGTGTTTTTTACGTGCGTATTATTATTTCTTACCCGCCCCTATCGTCAAGGCATTGAAATTTACATTGAATCAGACCCTAGAAAGCGCTATCGTATTGCATTCACTGGCAGTTAAATCATGAATCCCAACCTTCAGCGCATCCAAGAGCTTTACGATCAAAGCAAAGCATTGATTTATGTCGTTCCTGCCGAGTCACTCCGCCTGGTTGAAGAAGCGGTGGCTTTGCTACAAGCTGATGACGAGCCTGCGCTGCGCATTGCGGTGATCAATCAACAAATTGAAATGTTGACTGCATTTGGACGTATCCACGATGCACTAATTTTGCTGCACCAAATCTTAGTTATTGCCGAAACAGAAAACCTAGAAACTCAACGGGGTGATTTGCTGTATCACATCGGTATCGCGCATTACACCATTGGTGATTTTGGCACTGCCATCGATTACTGGAGCGACTGTCTCAACTTAGAAAATCAAGGGTTTTCGGCTGCAACTCGCGTAAATACCTATATCTCGCTTGGACAGCTTTATTTTGCATTTCACATGCCCAGTGATGCGCTGCGTCACCATCAAAATGCACTCAAATGGGTCAATGACAGTATTGCTCCCGATCTGTATGTCCGCTTATTAATCAATTTGGTTGCAGATCTCTGTGATCTTGAGCGCCATGATGAGGCCGAACCCTATCTTGATGAAGCAGAGCAATTAGCCAAAGAGCTCAAGCATTACGAATATGTTGGCGAAATTCTCGGATATCGTACACTGATGCTGCTAGCGCAAGATAAGCTCGATGAAGTCACTCAACTGCTGGAGCGCGGGCATAGTATGGAGCGCTACTGGGCCTGGGGTGAAATAAGTTGGAAAATAGTGACCGGCAAGATTCAACAAGCAGAACAACGCCACGACGAAGCCATCGCGTCTTTTCAGGAAGCCTTGGCGCTGGCCAATAAATATGAATGCACCGGAAAAGTCCATGTCGTGCATGCGGTGCTAGCCCGTGCTTATGGCCAGATTGATAATCATGCGATGGCAGAAAAACACCATCGCTTGTATCAGGAACATTTCAATCGTTTAGGCACGCCGGCGATTTTTGCCCGTTTACAACAACTCGAAGCCCAACTCGAAAATACCTAGTGCTGTATCTATATCAACCCTAAGAAAGAAAATACACACAGGGCAATACCCCTCGCTTAAACTATCCCATATGTGAACCCCAGCCACTAGGATACCGCGATGCATGCCTTTAGCTTTCACAACCCCTGTCAAATCGAATTTGGCGCGGGCCAAATTGCCAAATTGGCGCAATTAATCCCTGCTCAAGCAAGAGTATTGCTGTTATACGGTGGGGGCAGCATCAAGCACAATGGGGCATATGATCAGATTTGTTCTGCATTAAAACAGCACCATTGGCGTGAGTTTTCCGGCATTGAACCCAACCCCGAATTTGAAACCCTAATGCAGGCCGTGCAATTTGCACGTAACGAGCAGCTGGACTATATCGTTGCAGTCGGTGGCGGTTCAGTGATTGACGGCGCCAAATTTGTAGCCGCAGCCGTTCCACATAATGGCGATTGCTGGCTCATTATTGGTAACCGAACACCGCTTAGCACAGCGCTCCCCCTTGCCGCAGTACTCACGCTGCCAGCGACAGGATCAGAAAGCAATTTTGCGGCCGTGATATCCCGGCGCGAAACAAATGACAAATTATCTTTTAAAAATCCGCTGGTGTTTCCAAAGCTGGCTATTTTGGACCCAACCCTCACCTATTCTCTGCCTGCAAGGCAGGTTGGCAATGGCATAGTTGATGCATTTGTGCATACGACCGAGCAATACCTGACCTACCCCAATGAAGCTCGTGTGCAAGATCGGTTAGCCGAGGGCATTTTACAAACACTGATTGAGATTGGCCCCATTACACTGGCAGAGCCAAATAATTATGACGCGCGTGCAAACTTGATGTGGGCAGCCAATCAAGCACTATATGGCATGGTTGGGCTTGGCCAGCCACAAGACTGGGCCAGCCATGCTATGGGGCATGAGCTCACAATATTATTCGGGCTTGATCATGCGCGCACGCTTGCCATTGTTCTGCCGGCATTGTGGCGCTATCGACTCCAGAGCAAACAGGCAAAATTGGCGCAATATGGCCGTCGGGTATGGGGTTTGAATGGCAGCGACGCGCAAGTTGCCAACGCAGCGATCGACAAAACAGCTGACTTTTTCCAACAAATGGGCCTACCCACACAGCTAAGCGCCTATTCAATTGATGCCGATGAAGCAGCCAATGGGGTGGCCGCACAACTGATTCGCCATCAGCGACTAAAGCTGGGTGAAAAGCAAGACCTAACACCCGATGATTGCCGTGCCATTTTAATCACAGCCGCCTAAGTCATTGCAGTGTAACCTAGGGCACAGTGGTATTCTGGCGCTTTGACGCACACCGACATTGGTAGAATGACCGAGGCAGAACTACAACGCCAATTGGCCAAAGCACGCAAGTTGTTGCACTCGCAAAGTACAGAAGCACTTGCCCTGGTACTTGAAGCTCGCAAACATGCGCAACAATTGCAATTGCCAGAGCTAGAGGCTTGCGCGCTATGCATCATGGCTCACTGCGTTTATGACTTCGGCCATTACAGCGAGGTGCTGGGCTACCTAGAAGAAATTAACCAGCTTGCGGCTGAACACCCGATCGGAGCCCAGGAAGGCGAACTACTGCAAACCTTTGCTCGTACCTATTACACCATGGGTGAATACCGCAAAGCCCATGATTTCTGGCGACGCTGCCTGACGCTGCCTGACTCGGCCATTATTCTGGATACCCGGATCAAAGCCCATATTGGTTTGGGGCAACTATTTTACGCGCACGAACATTTTGAATCTGCCCTAGCCCACCACCGCCGCGCCGAAGAGCTTGCTGCCAGCTCCGATGATTATCAACTTCAGGCTGCGATTTTGATAAACATTGCAGTTGATCTGATTAGTTGCAATCAGCTCAACGAAGCGCATGTGGTCCTCAAAGGGGCGTTACCGCTGGTAAAGGCAGATCAAAATTATCGTAACGAAGCGGAAATTTACGCTCTAATCGGACAAATCCAACTATTACGCCAAGAATATGACAAAGCGCGCATGAGCCTGCTGGTGGCACTTAAAATTAACCGCATGCACATTAACCAGTGGGGTGAGGCCAGCACTATGGTTACGCTAGGTAAGGTGTATCTCGCCAGCGGTTTAATCGACCTGGCTCGCGATCAATTAGTCGAAGCCTTAAACAAAGCCTGCGGTTTAGGCGCTATTCATATGCAATATACAATTCATCAAGCTTTAGCCGATATTTATTGTCAGCTAGGTAAAGCCGATATTGCTCAGGGCCACGACAATTTACAACATGCCCTGCGCAAGCAACTGCTGGCCAGCACACTGGAAAGTGATCTGGAGACTATGGAATTAAGGCTGGACTACTTATAAATCAGCGCCCGAGCCATTCGCATGACCACTCATCAAGATATTCGCAATTTAAATCAACGTGCCCGCGCTCTTTCACGCGAGCATAGCGCAGAAGCTTTGGCCTGTGCACAGCAAGCAGCAATGTACGCAATTACGCTCAAAGATGAACTAGGGTTTACCGAAGCGATCTTTATTCAAGGTAGTGTCATCGCACTACAGGGCAATTTTGATGAAGGCCTGTCGCTGATGCGCCATTCGCTCTATATGGCTAATCTGCACCAGGCAAAATTTCTTATCCCAGATTGTCTGCAGGAAATTGCACGCGCCAGCTACACGATTGGCGACTACGATAACGCACTCGATGCTTGGGCCAAATGTCTGGATGCAGCCCTAGAAATCAACGCACAGGATATCTATATCAAAGGCCAGATTGGGCTGGGCCAACTGTATTTTGCGCATGATGATTTTTACAATGCCCTCAATCATCATCTGAAAGCCCGCGATTATGCCTATCAGTGCCAAGATAAGGCCGTTCTAGCTGCCATCGAAATCAATATCGGGGCCGATCAGTTCGAATTAGGGCAGCTCGATAATGCTAAAAACACCTTGAAGCAAGCCTTGGTATACGCCCAAGAAGTGCATAACCTTGAATATCAAGCGGCCGCCATGGGTACTTTAGGCTCAGTGGCACTAGCCGAAGGAGATTTTCCTTTAGCGAGATCACTTCTTGAGCGAGCACGTGGCATCAATCAAAGTCATGATAACCGATGGGGTGAAGCGCACAACCTGTACAACTTAGGTTTACTCGCCCGCAAAGAAGTCCGCATAGACGCCGCAATCGATTACTTTTCACAAGCCTTAAGTGCCGCAGAAAATATTGGTGCTGCGCATTTAATATTTCAGCTTGAATTTGCTTTATCAGATGCACTAGAGCAGCGCGGAGACTATGTCACAGCATTAAAACTGCACCAGCAAGGCTACCAGCATCATTATCAATTATTGCGACAGGCTTCCCCGCAACGCTTGCATATTATGGAAGCCAAGCTTGATGCTGAGAAAACCCGTTTAGAAAATGCGACATTACGCGAATTGAATGATCAGGAGCGCAAAGCGCGCCAGCAAAGCGAACATATTGCCTCGCAAGACCCGCTCACTGGCTTGTTTAATCGGCGTGGCTTTGAATTACGTAGTGCGAGTTTGCTAGTATCAAATCCAGAGCACCGTGAACCCTTGGCACTGCTGATGCTCGACATTGACTATTTCAAAGCAATCAATGACCGCTGGGGACATCTCGTTGGAGATTATGCCTTGCGCCAGGTTGCTGCCTTGCTCAAATCAGGCTGCAGGCAAGATGATTTGGTCTGCCGCTGGGGGGGTGAGGAATTTATAATTCTGCTGCCATCCCGTAATGGCATGCCAGCTCGCGATGTGGCCGAACGCCTACGTCGGATGGTAGAAAATTGGTCTTGGGATAAAATTGAGCACGAGCTGAAAATCACAATCAGTATCGGCGTCACACAATTTCAAAATGACCATAGCCTCACGCAAATGGTACAACGGGCAGACCAGAATTTATATCGAGCCAAGCAAGCTGGACGTAACCTGGTCGTTTGCTAATGCTATTTTTGGATTTTTTCTGACCTAAAATCAAAAAAATACGGGTTAGTTCCCATATCCCTATTAAATTTGCGAGTTTTACCTGACGTTTTTCCGTTAAAATTCGGTCTTTAGTCGTATTTCCCGCCGGAGATGCCCTTCATGGCCGACCAAACCGCCACGACCCTCGCTCACACGCATGAACGCTTGCGTGAAATCCCCTATAACTACACCTCATTTTCTGATCGTGAAATTGTGATTCGTCTGCTCGGCCACGATGGCTGGCGCGTGCTCGATGAACTGCGTCAGGAACGTAAAACCGGCCGCTCGGCCCGCATGTTGTTCGAAGTTTTGGGTGATATTTGGGTCGTTAAGCGCAATCCGTATGTGCAGGATGATTTATTGGAAAACAATAAACGTCTGAAACTGCTGGTTGAAGCCATGCATCATCGGCTATCGGAAATCGAGAAACGCCGTCAGGACAACGAACGCGTCAATATCCTGCTGGCGCGCACCCGCCAAGCCGTGGATGAGTTTGAGCGTGAATTCCGTGATGTCGCCATTTTGCGCAAAAAAGTGCTCAAAAAAATGGGCTCGCTAACGCGCAAAGACAATATCCAGTTTGATGGTCTGGCGCGCGTATCGCACGTCACCGATGCCACCGACTGGCGCGTTGAATACCCCTTCGTTGTACTGTGCCCCGATACCGAAGCTGAAATGGCCCCGCTGGTTGCGGCCTGTATCGAGCTAGGTCTGACCATCATCCCGCGTGGCGGTGGTACGGGTTATACAGGTGGCGCGGTGCCACTCACCCCATTGAGCGCGGTGATTAACACTGAAAAACTCGATCGCCATCAGGGCGTTGAGAAAATGCGCATACCGGGCGTTAATCACGAAGTCGCCACCATTCAGTGCGGCGCAGGCGTGGTGACCCGCCGCGTAATGGAAGCCGCTGAAGACGCTGGCCTCGTGTTTGCCGTCGATCCGACCTCAGCCGATGCCTCCTGTATTGGCGGTAATGTGGCGATGAATGCTGGCGGTAAAAAAGCCGTTTTGTGGGGCACCGCGCTCGACAATCTGGTGAGCTGGAAAATGGTCGACCCAGACGGCAACTGGTTGTTCATTGAGCGGATGGATCACAATCTGGGCAAAATCCACGACGCCAAAGAAGCCACTTTCCGCATCAGCAAATTTAAACCCGATGGCAAAACCCCATTGGGTGTCGAAACACTGGTGATTCCAGGCACCACCTTCCGCAAAGAAGGCCTGGGTAAAGACGTGACAGATAAGTTCCTTGCTGGCTTGCCGGGCATACAGAAGGAGGGTACCGATGGTTTGATCACCAGCGCGCGCTTTGTACTGCATCGCATGCCTGATCACATCCGTACTGTCTGCCTAGAGTTTTTCGGCGAAGTTAGCCGCGCGGTGCCATCGATTGTTGAAATCAAAAACTATCTGGATGCACACCCAACCGTACAATTAGCCGGTCTGGAGCATTTGGATTGGCGCTATGTGCGCGCTGTCGGTTACGCCACCAAAGCCAAATCCAAAGGCCGCCCGAAAATGGTCTTGATCGCCGATATCGTATCGGACGATGAAAAAGCCCTCGGTGAAGCCACTAGCCATGTGGTGCAGCTAGCAAACGCCCGTGGCGGCGAAGGCTTTGTTGCGGTATTGCCTGAGCAGCGCAAGAAATTCTGGCTCGATCGTGCGCGCACTGCCGCGATTGCCAAACACACGAATGCGTTCAAGATTAACGAAGACGTGGTGATTCCATTGCCACGTTTGGGCGAGTATTCGGACGCGATCGAACGCATCAATATCGAGCTGTCGATTCATAACAAACTCGAATTGCTGGATCATCTGAGCGACTTCTTCGCCCAAGGCCGTCTGCCTTTCGACACCAGCGATGCACCTGTTAGCCACGATGTACTGATTGGCGACCGTCGCGAGTCGGCGCTAGCCTTTATTGAACAAACGCGCAAACACTGGAACTGGATCAACAGTAATCTGGACGATGCTTTCGAGCTGTACCAAACTGCCTTCCCGCAGATGCCGCTAGAAAAAGCCGTCGATGCCAATGAGCTACCGCAAAGCGTCTTCCACGCGCTTCGTGACTTTGTGCTGCGCATTTCGTACAAACGCGAATTGCTCACTGAATTGGAAACACTGTTTAGCGGCCGCACCGACAAGCCGATTCTGGATGCGATTCACGCCCTACATCAGAAAGTATTGAAAGGCCGCACTTGGGTTGCGCTGCATATGCACGCTGGTGACGGCAATGTGCATACTAACTTGCCAGTCAATTCTGATGACTACGAAATGCTGCAACGCGCCCACCACGCGGTGGCGCGCATTATGCAAGTCGCTCGTGATCTGAACGGCGTCATTTCGGGCGAGCACGGCATTGGTATTACTAAGTACGAATTCTTAACGCGTGACGAACTCGCGCCGTTTGAGGCGTACAAGCAAAAAGTCGATCCAAACGGCCACTTCAACAAAGGCAAATTGATGCCAGGTGCCGATCTGACCGATGCCTATACGCCCTCTTTCAGCCTGCTCGGTACCGAGTCGCTGATTCTGGAGCAATCGGACATTGGCAGCATCAGCAATATGGTTAAAGACTGTTTGCGTTGCGGGAAATGTAAACCCGTGTGTAGCACACACGTACCACGCGCCAACTTGCTTTACTCGCCACGCAATAAGATTCTGGCAACAGGTCTGCTGACCGAAGCGTTCCTGTACGAAGAGCAAACACGTCGTGGCATTTCGCTGAAACACTTTGAAGAGCTCGGCGACGTGGCTGACCATTGCACGGTATGTCACCGCTGCGTGAACCCATGCCCAGTGAAGATCGACTTTGGTGATGTATCGGTCGCGATGCGCAACTTCTTGCGCAAAGAAGGTAAAAAGAAATTCAACCTGGGCTCTGCGCTGGGTATGACATTCTTGACCTTAAAAGATCCGGCCACGATCAAATTGATGCGCGCGCTGATGATCGGTTGGGGTTATAAAGCCCAACGTTTAGGTCATTCGCTGGCGAAGAAATTTGGCCTGTTAAAAGGCGTGACCAAGCAGCCACCATCGACACTGGGCACAGCACCGATCAAAGCGCAGGTGATTCACTTCATCAATAAACCGATGCCAGGTGGGCTGCCGAAGAAAACTGCGCGCGCGCTGCTCGATGTTGAAGATAGCAATATCGTACCGGTGATTCGTGACCCGCAACGCCTGAACGAAGAGAACGAAGCGGTGTTCTACTTCCCGGGTTGCGGCTCGGAGCGGCTGTTTAGCCAGGTGGGTTTGGCCACGCAAGCCATGCTGTGGCATGTGGGCACCACCACGGTGCTGCCACCGGGCTATCTATGCTGCGGCTACCCGCAAACTTCCAGCGGCCAGCAGGATAAAGGTGACAAGATCACGATGGAAAACCGCGTGCTCTTCCATCGCTTGGCCAATACGCTGAACTACCTCGACATCAAAACCGTGGTGGTTTCCTGCGGTACGTGTATGGATCAGCTGCTCAAATATCGTTTTGAGGAGATCTTCCCTGGTTGCCGCCTGTTGGATATCCATGAGTATCTCTTGGAAAAAGGCGTCAAGCTTGAAGGTGTGAGCGGTACCCAGTATATGTATCACGAACCATGCCATACGCCGATGAAGACGTACAAAGGCATCGACGTCGCCAACGAGCTGATGGGCCAACGTGTTGATCTGAACGATCGTTGTTGCGGTGAATCGGGCACATTTGCCGTAGCGCGACCCGATATTTCGACTCAGGTCCGTTTCCGCAAGCAAGAAGAGATGGAAAAAGGCGCGGCTAAATTGCGCGCAGATGCAGGCGACGCTAAAGCGCCTGTGAAGATCCTGACTTCTTGCCCATCATGTATGCAGGGCCTAAGCCGTTATAACGATGATTCGGGCACTGAAGCCGATTACATCGTGATTGAAATTGCCAAATCAGTGCTAGGCCAAAACTGGATGCCAGAGTACGTAGCCAAAGCGGGCAACGGCGGTATTGAGCGCGTCTTGCTGTAATTTCGCGATACTGTTGTAACAACAACGCAATGGGCATGATTTTCAACAATCATGCCCATTTTATTTTGTAACAAGCTCCTCCGGGCCAAGCGCTAATATTTGACAACCCGGCTTAGCCAAGCCATTGATAAATCTAAGCAATCGGCACTCACCCCTGTAATACCTACGCCATCTGCAAGTACCGCAGCACACGCTTGTAACCTTGCTCACCCAATATGAAACCCGCATGGCAGAATCCGCTAGTCAAGGCCTGCTCTCGTAATATAATCAGAAGATTATTTAGTCACGGAAACTTCATGAGCATCAATTGCCCACTGTGCCAAAACGCTGGCGGCGAAATCGTTTGGCAAAATGAATTAGCGCGGGTTGTATTAGCAGACGAGCCAGAGTACCCGGGGTTTTGTCGTGTTATTTTGCAGCAGCATGCTGCGGAGATGACTGATCTGCCCGCCGCTCAACGTCAGGCGCTAATGGAAATTGTATGGGCGGTTGAAACTATCGTGCGCAACACGCTACAACCCACTAAAATTAATGTGGCCAGCTTGGGCAATGTCGTCCCGCATGTGCACTGGCACATTATCCCGCGCTGGCTAGATGATTTGCACTTCCCTGCGCCCATTTGGGCCACGGCGGCGCCAAACCGTAATACACATACACTAACCCCAACACAACTTAGCCAATTACGCCAACAACTTGAGCAATTAACGCCATGATTGAAGTATTGATTCAGCGCGCTCTGCCCGACCTTGGCGGTTCAGCCATCCCGCCATTTCACGACGTACGCAGTGCGCGTGACTGGCTAAAGCTATTGCCAATGATCAATGTGCCAGTGGCACATGATGAAATCAGCCAAGCCATCGCGCAACTGAATCAAAGCAGACTCGCGGCCCTCGAAAGCCTCAAAATCATTGAGCAGTTTCGCGAGTCCGTACACACTCTGCAAGACGCAATTATCAGTAAATTGATCAATAAACCGTTGCCACTTAGCACAGAAGAGCAAGCGTTGTGGGATGCAGTAGATCGATTGTGGCTATGCATGGAAACCACATATGCTCGTGGTTGGCATGCTGCATGTAATAACGAAATTGGAATCACCGAATTTTTGCCTTTACTGGCAGAACGCACGTTGTATTACAGCTGCAAGCAGCATTGCCACCTTGCTCATATCTATCGCAAACCTAGTGAGGCGCAATGGCGGCAAATTTTTGCTTACTACGAGCTAGCCAAGGCTCAGCACATTGAAAAGCTCAAAGCACGCGATAGCCTGATTCAAATCAGTGGCGTGACCACACCGGAATCTATTTTTCTGCATGCTCTGCTATTTAGTGCAGCGAATCCTCACCAATACACGTTCAAGCAACAAATCTGGCTGAATAATCGACTAGAGATTCTGGCAACTCGCAGCTCATTGAGCCCCATCGCTCAAACCTTGCCTAACCGCCCTGCGCTTTATATTGATTTACAAGCGCCATCGAGCCCGATGCGCCGCCAAGGCGAACGCTATGATAGTGAATTGGAAATTGATACCTATAGCTTGGCGCAAGTGATTATCAAGCGTATCAAACTACTGCGCATGGGCGAAATGCCCGACAAAATCGGCTTGGGCACAGAATTGAGCCCGCAGACTGCTGAAGAACTATTGCGCGATCTCTATCGTGCTTGGTGCGAGCACCCGACCGAACGAGCCTTACCCCGCCGCGAAAGCCAACGCTATCTGGAAGCCGGCACAGGCCTCAGCAATCTGCATTTTTGGCTAGCCAAAAACAACTTTGCACCGCCGCCCCAAACTGAACAATACATGAGCAGCACCGAGCTGATGCAAATCAGAATGTTCGGGCAAACCAGTGCCCGCAGCAGTGCCATGCCAGTGAATGTGATCGAAACCCAGCAATGGCAGATTAATAACGAAACGGCTCAAGGCATTTGCCTACAGCGTGCGCGTGATGGGCAACAACGGATCCAATTGCATCAATTAATGATGCTGGCCGATGGTAAAACGCAGCTACTGGGGCAAGTACGCTGGTTAGCAGAAACCCACGATCAACGTGAAATAGGGATTGAGTTATTACCTGGCATGCCAGAAGCAGCCTGCATCCGGGCGCAAGATGCGGCACGGTTTGGGCAGGGCGATTTCACCAAAGTAGTGATGTTAGGCGCACTGCCCGCGCTAAAATCACCCGCTACCCTGCTGCTGCCCCCAGGCTGGTTCCGGCAGGGGCGCCTACTTGATTATTGGGATGGGCATCAACTCAACCGGATTCGACTGGTTAGCCTGCTTGGACGTGGCGTCGATTACGAACGTGTACATTTTGTACCTTCAGGTGGTTTGTAAACGCTACGCAGGCGACTAGCTCCGCTGACGCTGGAGTCGCTTATATACACGCCAGCCAAGCAATACACTCAACACACAAGCATAAATAATGGGCTGGGTGAGATCTTTTTTCACCAGCCACCAGTAATGCACCACCCCCAGCAAAGCAATCAGATAAATCGCACGATGCAATTGCCCCCAACGTCGCTTTAAGCGACGCATCATTCCTTGAGTTGAGGTCAGCGCCAACGGGATTAACAGCGTAAAAGCCAATACACCTAAGGTAATAAATGGCCGCTTTAGAATATCGGCCACAATTGCAGCCCAATCAAAGAACTGATCCAACCAAAGATAAGTCAGCAGGTGCAAACAGGCATAAAAAAATGCGTAGAGCCCCAGCATACGCCGATAAGCAAGCCAGCCCGCCCAGCCGCTCAGCTGGCGCAATGGTGTTATGCTCAAGGTCAGCATTAAAAACACCAAAGTCCAGGTACCGCTAGAGCGAGTAATAAATTCAATCGGGTTCACAAGCTCGCCCGCAGCAAGCAGATAAACCGCTCGCAACAAAGGAACTAGCGCCACAGCAAACCACAGCCAGCTATTACGTAGCAACTTCAACAAGCAATACTCCCATCATGTATTTACATGAAAAAGAAACACAACAATGCATTCAACGACATACCCAATTAGAAATATTTTTTCAGATCCATACCTTGATACAGACTGGCTACTTGATCGGCATAACCATTAAACGGCAGTGTTTTGCGTTTGAAAAATTCACCAATACGTCGCTCGCTGGCCTGACTCCAGCGCGGGTGGGCCACTGCCGGATTCACATTGGAATAAAAACCATATTCTTCAGGTGCGGCTTGATTCCAACTGGTTTGCGGTTGTTGAGCTTGCAGGCGAATCTGCACGACCGACTTAATACTTTTAAAGCCGTATTTCCACGGCACCACTAAGCGTACTGGGGCACCATTCTGATTGGGCAACACTTCGCCATATAAGCCAACGGCCAAAATTGTTAACGGATGCATCGCCTCATCCATACGTAAACCCTCGCGGTAAGGCCAATCAAGTACACGCGTGAGTAAACCAGGCATTTGTTTTGGGTCATTCAAGGTTTCGAACGAGACAAATTTGGCATTACCGGTGGGAGCCACTTGCTTTAGTAAACTTGATAATGGAATACCCACCCAAGGTATGACCATGGACCAGCCTTCTACACAGCGCAGGCGATAGATACGCTCCTCCAACGGCGCTAACTTGAGTAAATCCTCTAACCCGAAGATGCGTGGCTTGCCCGCTTCACCCTCTACCACAATCTGCCACGGCTTGGTTTTAAGGCGGCCCGCATTGGCCGCAGGGTCTTCTTTACTCGTACCAAATTCGTAAAAATTGTTATAAGAAGTAATTTCTTTCAGGCTATTGGGCTTTTCGCTCGCCGAATACCGGCTTGGCACTGTTTTAAGTGCCGCAACTGCTTCGCCTGCGAGCAAAGCACTCCCAGCCGCTGTGGCCATAAACTGGCGACGATTGAGAAATACATCGCGAGGTGTTATTTCAGAGGGCAACACATCGCTAGGTCGGCGAATCAACATGGTGTTCAATCTCCAGTAGTACGGCAGCTAATAAGGCTTAGTCGAACCTTGAGTTTGAATCTAACACCGATCTCCAAAATAAAAAACCCTAGCTTAAACTAGGGTTTTAATCAGGCCAACGCGTAGCTGCTTATTTTACTTTCAGAACCCACTCAGCCATTTGCTTGGCTTCCGCCTCGGTCACTGCATTGGCTGGCATTGGCACCGCACCCCATACCCCTGCCCCACCTTTTTGAATTTTGCTCGCCAGTTTGCTCACTGCGCCTTTATCTGCTTTGTACTTAGCAGCCACATCTTTATAAGCTGGGCCGACTAATTTTTTATCTGCCGCATGACAGGCAAAACAGCTTTTCGCCTTCATGGTGTCTTCGATACCTGCCGCATGAGCAGCACCACTCAGTAAACCTCCCGCGATTAAAGCGACGCTCAAGCATTGCATCCGTAGCTTCATGTTCTTCTCCAAATTATTACGCATGACTTTCAAGCAAGGCAGGCCGAATGGCCGCCATTGGAGCATGGCACATATTTTGCGCAGAGCAATCGACTTAAATCAAAAAACCATGTGAATTTGCATACGCAAATCAGCCAAAGCAAGCGACAATAGCAACCTTGCTCAATGTAAGCTGGCTACGTCGCACACTGCGTGACGCAATTTAATCGTTTTGATGACTGCATTTAAGGCAATTCCAATGGATTACTTTCCACTTTTCGTAAATCTCAAACAGCAGCCCTGCATGATTGTCGGCGGGGGCGATATCGCAGTGCGCAAGATGCGGCTGCTAGCGTCAGCGGGCGCGGATATCACCGTGGTATCACCGGTGCTGTGCGATGAAATGCGCGAAATGGTCAAACACGGCAAAGTACATTGGCGCCCTGCTGAGTTTTCGCTCTCCCATATCGCAGGGCAACGCCTCGTCATTGCCGCCACCGATCACGCCAGCGTCAATCAAGCCGTGTTTGCCGCCTGCGAAGCGGCGGGTATTTTGGTGAACTCGGTCGATGATCCGGCACACAGCCGCTTTATCACACCGGCAATTGTCGATCGCGCGCCATTGACGATTGCGCTCTCAACGGGCGGCGGCGTACCGGTTTTGGCGCGACATTTGCGCGCCCAACTCGAAGCAATGATCCCGCACGGCTGGGGCGATTTAGCCAAATTGGGCAGCGATTTGCGCGTTTTGGCCAAAGAAAAATTACCCGATACCGCCGCACGGCGCGAATTCTGGGAAAACGTACTCGCGGGGCCAATTCCCGATCAAGTATTCTCTGGCCAAGTTGAAACCGCACGTATTGCTCTGACAGAGGCATTAGAAAAGGGGCAGCAACCAATACGTGGGGCGGTATATTTAGTCGGTAGCGGCCCGGGCAACCCTGATCTACTCACTTTCCGCGCGCTGCGCCTAATGCAGCAAGCCGATGTCGTCGTTTACGATAATCTGGTTTCCAAAGAAATCATGGAGCTGGTACGCCGTGATGCCGAGCGCATTTACGTCGGCAAAAAAGCTAGCAATCACGCGCTGCCGCAAGAAGAAATCAATTTGCTGCTGGTCCGTTTGGCGCAGGAAGGTAAAAAAGTGCTGCGTCTGAAAGGCGGCGATCCATTTATTTTTGGTCGTGGCGGCGAAGAAATTGCCGAGCTGGCGGCGGCCGAGATTGCGTTTGAAGTGGTCCCAGGCATTACCTCAGCGGCAGGCGCATCGTGCTACGCCGGTATTCCGCTGACGCATCGCGATTACGCCCAATCGGTCACCTTTGTCACCGGCCATCGCCGCGCGACCGAGAGCGACGCCGATAAACTCGAACTTGATTGGGCGCGTTTGGTTAACCCGAGTGAAACAGTGGTCGTCTATATGGGCGTTGCGCAAGCTGGGTATATTGCTGAGCAGCTGATTGCGCATGGTCGATCTGCCGATACCCCTGTCGCGATTATTGAACGGGCAACAACCCCACAGCAGCGCGTTGTGATCGCCAATTTGAGCAATCTGGCCGAGCAAATCAGCGCAGCGCAAATTAAACCGCCCGCCTTGCTGATTATTGGCGACGTGGTGAAACTGCACGAGCAACTAAACTGGCGACAGCTGTAGCATATGCTCAAGCTACGCGGCAAACTCAGCACAGTGTTTGCCAGTTCAGCTTTAACTTATTTGAGTCCATGTTGCGATTCGATGTGCCGGCTACGGCGCTGCGATTTACTCTGGCCCACAGCCAGATACGTATAGTTTGCTGGCAAGCAAGCCCAATCAATCGATAGATAATCGATAGTAATTTTTATTTACACCACAATTACACACAAACACCACAAAAACATAAATTGCGTTCAAACTTAAAAACATAAAGCTTACAATTTCCACTCATAAAAAGGATGGAGTCAGTGCAATGTTCAAAAAAATAATGACGCTCAGTCTAGTTGCGGCACTAAATGGCTGTGGGGGCGGCGGTGGCAGCACAACGAATACCAGTGCGGCCGATGATTCAATCAAAGCCACTTTCCCTTTCAATGGCTACACAGTGGCGGTATCAATTCCGCGCAGCGTCTACAACTGGGTGCAAGCTTCGGCAGCCCCCTTTCAAAATACAGTTGCTCAAGCCAATGATGATTTTGCCGATCTGAAGGCTTTTGGTGATGCCATAGGCGATGCACGCGTGGTGTCGCTCACCGAAGATACGCATGGCGATGCTACTTCGTTTGAATTAATGAATCGCGAAGTACAATATTTGCATCAAAAGAAAGGCTTTGATGTTTTATTGATTGAAAGTGCCCTGTTTGACGTTGAAGCGGTTTGGCGTGCAGCAACAACTCAAAATGCCTCAGTCACGGCATTGGCTCCCGGGCGAATTTTCTTCATGTATTCCAAGGATGAGGCGGCCCGTAAAGTATTCCAATATATCGACCAACAAAAAACAGCAAGCCGCCCTTTGATTCTGGCGGGCTTTGATGAACCGGCAGGGGGCGATGTATCGATTAACGAAATCATCCCTGCGCTAAAAACCTTCCTTGATAGCCGCCATTCCACTATTCCACAGCAAGCGAATTGGGCGGATTTTGCCACCATGGGCCAACAAGCTGCCGCACTAACATCGGGCCAACAAAACAAAGCCACTTTTTATGCTGTGGCCGCGCAAATTCAGAATGAAATTTGCAGCGATCCAGCCATGGGGCCAAGCCAGCGCGAAACAGCCAGCTGGTGGTGCTTACAAGTTAAAGGCTTAGTAGCCGCCGCGCAGCGACAAACAATGCTGGCACAAAACAAACCACTGTTTGGCGATCCGCGCGAACCAGTGATGGGGGCAAACGCTTTGTGGGTAATCCAGCAACTGTACCCCAATAAGAAAATCATCATGTGGTCCAATACAGGCCACGGCGCCAACAATCGGATGTTAAAGTGCGACTTTGATGATTTGATCAAGGCCGACGGCAAGACTTCTTATCCAAGTACCTGTAAAAATGACGGCAGTGACGTCACTAGGCCAATCAGTGCTGGAGCCTATGTTGCAGAAGCACTTGGGAGGAATTTTTATGCCGTCAAACACACGCCACTGGCAGGCAAAGTGAGTCAGTTTGAAGGGACAGGCACCTTTGCTGTTCAAGGGCTCAAAGACTATGTGCAGCTTTCTCTGGAGAAATTAGGGTTAACTCAAGCATTTATTAGCCAGCCTAACGATGCGGGTATTAAAGCCCAAATCTTGGCTGATCCAAATAGCAACGGTTACCTGCTGGGCGATAATATCAATGGATTGTTTGTCTATCCGCTCGCGGTTCCTGCGGTGAAAGGCAATTATCCAACCGTGCCCATGCCATAGAAATACGCCCACTTAATGAATGTCGCTGACATTTATCAGCGTAGGTATCGGCTCAATTAGCGGTAGTCTTAGTACTACCGCTAATCGTTTCTGCTCGCTTTATCTCACACATCAATTGACAAGTTTTCTGCCTCGCGATTAAATAACTAACCAGTCAGTTATTTAAAGAGTCCAGTGTATGGCCGAAGCACCGCGCAATTTACGCCGCAAAGAAGCCCGCCCCAGCGAAATTATTGAAGCCGCCTTGCAGCTATTTCATCAAAAAGGCTTTTCCGCGACCAAAATCGATGAGGTCGCCACCGCAGCGGGCGTCACCAAGGGCACGGTGTATCTGTATTTCCCGAGCAAGGAAGCACTATTCAAAGCCGTGGTGCAGGATCGGGTTTTGCCCAATTTGGCACGGATGAAAGAGGCCGTAACGCAATTTAATGGCAGTCGCGCCGATTGTTTGGCGCATGTACTGCGCGGCATGGCGCAAGCCTTGAATGACTGTAATGGCAGTATTTCAAAATTAATGATTGCCGAAGCCGGTAATTTCCCCGAGCTGGCCGCCTTTTATAACGACGAAGTTGTGCAGCCGATGCATCGCGTCATTCGGCAGATACTAGCCGAGGGTATTGCCATCAAAGAATTCAGAGAAATGGATTTGGAGCATATGCCCCGCATTATTATCGCACCGATTTTTCTCGCCAATATCTATCGCCACACTTACGGTCATCTGGACGCGCAGCCGCTCGATTTGATGACCTATGCCGAAATTCAAATTGACGTTTTATTGCGCGGCCTCAGAGCTACAGCGGAGAGTAAAGAATGAGTGAAGTGATCGAAAACACGCCCAAAAAACAGGCCAAAGGCCGCTTAATTTTGGTATTAATTTTAGGCCTTGCCGCCGCCACGATAGGCTACCGCATCTGGTGGTCAAGCGGGCATGTCAGCACCGACAACGCCCAAGTTGAAGCGCATATTGTGCCGATTTCGGCGCGTGTGGGCGGTTATGTCAAATCAGTTAAAGTTGAAGACAACCATCACGTTGCCCCCGGTAGCACGCTGGTTGAAATCGACCCGCGCGATTACATCGTGCGCGTGGCGTTAGCCGAAGCTGATTGGCGTAATGCACAAAGCGTGTCAGGGCAAAGCGGCCAATCAGGGCAAGCTTTAGCGCAAATCAGCGCCGCCAGCGCCAATGCCGCGGCGGCCGCCGCGCAAGGCCAAGCAGCCCAATTGGCGATTGCCGAAGCGCGCGCCAATGCCAGCAAAGCGCGCAATGATTTGCAGCGCGCCAAAGAACTCGCCGCACAAAAAATGGTCAGCCAGTCCCAACTCGACGCGGCGCAAACCGCACTGGATGTGGCGGAAGCCAAAGTACAAACGCTAACCGCACAGCAACACGCCAGCGCCGAACAAAGTAATGCGGCGCGCCAGCAAGTGGCCGTTTCAAGCGCAGGGCTCAAATCGGCCGAAGCCAAAACACTGGCCGCCGAAGCGCAATTGGCCTTGGCTAAAAATCAGCTCATCGATACGCAAGTCAAAGCGCCTACGGCCGGCATTATCAGCAAGAAAAACGTCGGCGAAGGCCAAATGATTCAAGCTGGGCAAACGCTGATGTATATGGTGCAAGATGGCGATCTATGGGTGGTGGCCAATTTCAAAGAAACCGAAATCAGCAAAATTCGCCCGGGGCAGAAAGCCGACATCAAGCTTGATGCTAATAGCGATTTGAAAATCAGTGGCGTGGTTGATTCATTTAGCGGTGCAACGGGTGCCCGCTTTACCTTGTTGCCGCCCGACAATGCGACGGGCAATTTCACCAAAGTCGTGCAGCGCGTACCGGTCAAAATCAAGCTCGATCCGCTGCCAGCGAACGCCAATATTCGCCCGGGCATGTCGGTGGATGTGACTGTTGAATTGAAATGAAATCCATCCTCCCTTCCCTATCGCGCTCGACTGACGACACGAGCATCCACCAGCATCGCTACATTATTGCAATGACGGTGACGCTCGCTTGCGTGCTCGAGTTGCTCGATACCAGCATTGTCAATGTCGCGATCCCGCACATGATGGGTAGCTTGGGTGCGACGCTGGATGAAATTACCTGGGTGTCGATTGGCTATGTCGTGGCCAATGTCATCGTGCTGCCAATTTCGGGCTTTTTAGGCAATTTATTTGGCCGCCGCAATTATCTGGTGCTATCGATTGCGCTGTTTATAGTCGCGTCGATTGCCTGCGGCAATTCCACGTCGCTGCCGGAAATGGTGTTCTGGCGCATTGTGCAAGGCTTGGGCGGCGGCGGGCTGATTGCAACCGCGCAAATGACGCTGTTTGAAGTATTCCCCGCCAAAGAAATGGGCACGGCAATGGCGATTTTCGGCATGGGCATTATGCTCGGGCCGATGCTGGGGCCGACCGTTGGCGGCTGGCTAACCGATCAATACAGTTGGCCGTGGATTTTCTACATTAATCTGCCACTGGGCTTGGCCGCGCTGCTGCTCACGCTGCTGTATGTACCCGATTCCAAGTTGCGAAAGGCGGTGACACACATCGACTTTTTTGGCCTGTTGCTGATGGCCAGCGGCATTGGCGCGCTGCAATTATTGCTTGAACGCGGCGAAAAACTGGAATGGTTTGATTCGTGGGAAATCGTCACCTACACGGTGCTCAGCATTGGTGCGATTGGTGCGTTTATCATTCGCCAACTGGAGCACGACCACCCGCTGGTTGATCTGCGCGTGTGCAAAGACGGGCAATTTTCGGCGGGGCTGGCGATTACCTTTTTGCTCGGCGCATCGCTGTTTTCTACCGTGTTTATTTTTCCGGTCTACGCTCAAACGCTGATGGGCTACACGGCGTGGCAAACGGGTCTGCTGATTCTGCCGTCAGCGTTGGCCTCGGGCTTAACGATGCCGATTTCGGCTAAATTAGTCGATCGCGGCATGCCGCCACGGCTGTTGATTACGCTGGGCGCGAGTATCTTTTTGTATTCGATGTGGATGCATCATCACTTCACCACACAATCGGGCATCAGCGATTTTATGCTGCCGCTGATTGTGCGCGGCATTGGCTTGGGGATGATTTTCATGCCGCTCAATAGTCTGTCGATGGCCAATTTGGCACCGAGCCAGATCGGCAGCGCAACCGGGCTTTACAACCTGACGCGCCAGCTCGGCGGTAGCGTCGGTATTGCTTTGTCGGCGACATTTGCGACCAAATTCGCGCACATCAATACCGATGTGTTACTGGAAAATCTGGGCAGCGACACGGCGATGGAGCGTTTGGCGGGACTAAAAAACATGCTGCTGGGCAGCGGCACGCCAGCGGCTGCGGCCGAGCAGGCCGCGAATGCCTTGATGATGCAAATTGTGAATAAACAAGCTCTGATGCTCGCCTACGAACATCTGTTTATGCTGTTTGGTTTTGCGATGATTTCTGTATTGCCGCTCTTGGCATTTATGAAGAAAACCAAGGTTAAGGCCTCGGCAGATGCTTTGCATTAGGAATGCGGCGTGGAATATCTATACCTAATCCCGATTGCGTTTATCGCTGGGCTCGTTGATGCCGCAGTTGGGGGTGGTGGATTGATCCAGATTCCGGGCCTGTTTGCCATGCTGCCGCACGAAGCACCTAGTGCGCTGCTGGGCAGTAATAAATTTGCTTCAATATGGGGTACCACCTCAGCTGCCTTTAATTACCTTCGTCGCATTCGTATACCCTGGAAAGTGATCTTGCCGACGGCAGCCACCGCGTTCATCGGCTCGCTGATTGGCGCACGCATCACCGACTTATTACCCAGTGATTTGATTCGCCCGCTGATTATCGCGCTGCTGGCCATTATGCTGATTTACACTTGGCGGCGACCGACTCTGGGCCATGTGGATGCCAACAGGGAGTTAAGCCGGAAAGATGTCGCCATGGGGATGCTCTTGGGCGCGCTCATCGGTTTTTATGATGGTTTTTTCGGCCCCGGTACCGGTTCGTTTCTGGTTTTTCTATTTGTCCGTTTTTTTCACTTTGATTTTCTGCGTGCAACCACCTGCGCCAAAGTCGTCAATGTGACGACCAACGCTGCCGCTTTGGTCTTTTTTATTCCGGCTAAATTGGTGCTTTTTAGTTATGCCATTCCGATGGCGATTGCCAATATCGCAGGCGCGCAAGTGGGCAGCCAGTTAGCTTTACGGGGCGGGAACACTTGGATAAGGCGGTTGTTTCTGGCTTTGGCGGTGGTGCTACTAGCGAAACTAATTTATCAACAATGGCTGGTTTAAATTGCCGAACAATTTAGCCTGTTAATCAACGTGGAGCCTAAGAACCAAGCCGTGATTTTGCTTGCTCAGCGGCTATCGGCCTGCCCTTGCCTGAGCCCATGCGCTGGGCTTTGTAAATGCCGCTATAACCCGAGCACAAGTGCGCCATCGTGCAGGCCAGTAGCGCAAAAGGTGCAATCGGTGCGCCGAATAGCTCGATAGCCATCAAGGTGCACGCCAGCGGGGTATTGGTGGCGCCGGCAAATACGGCGACAAATCCCAGCCCGGCGAGTAAGGGAAATGGCAGATCCAAAACGGGCGCCAGTGCATTACCCAGCGTTGCGCCGATGAAGAACAGCGGAGTCACTTCGCCGCCCTTAAAACCTGCGCCCAAGGAAAACACCGTAAACAGCAGTTTCAACGGCGCATCAGCCCAGCTCAGAGGCTGGGTAAATGCCTCGACAATAACTGGGATACCAAGACCAATGTAGCGCTCGGCACCAAAGCCCATCACCACCAGCGCCAAGATACTCCCACCTAGTACTGGCCGCAGTGGCGCATAGCGAATGCGTTTGAACTGCTTACCCAGCCAATGCGTACTATCGGCAAATAATTTACCGGCTCCGCCAAAAATGGCACCCGCAATCAGCACCAGCAAACCCAGCCACAAACTAAATTCAGGCACAGCACCTACGCTGTAATGCGTGTGGTGCACACCCAAAAATCCACCCAGCACGCTGACGGTAAAATCAGCGACAAACGCGGCGATCAGACACGGCAGCAGCGCGTTATTGCGCATCATGCCCAATGCCAGCACTTCCACGCCAAACACTGCGCCCGCCATCGGTGTGCCAAACACGCCAGCAAAACCCGCGCTAATCCCAGCCATCAGCAAGACACGCCGATCGTTCTGATTACGCCGTGTGATCAGCGTGAGCTGGTCTGCCAGCGCTCCGCCCATCTGCACCGCCGTACCTTCGCGGCCAACCGAAGCGCCGAATAAATGCGAAACCAGCGTACCAAACAACACCAGCGGAGCCATTCGCAGCGGAATTACTGCTTTGGGATTGTGGATCTCGTCGATCAACAGATTGTTACCCGCCTCAACCTCTTTGCCAAAGCGCAAGTACAGCCAACCAACCACAAAGCCCGCAATCGGCAAACCCCAGATCAGCTGTGGATGCGCCACGCGGATGTCCGTAACCCAAACTAGCGCCCACAGAAAACCTGCAGCAGCGCTTCCCCCTAAAACCCCAACAAGCGAGGCCAGCGGTAGCCACAGCAATAAGTCATGCAAAATAGTGCGGTAATAGTGCAATGATGAATGATTGGGCGACATGGCAAGACGCAGTAGGATGGGATCAGGGCTATTCTAGCACTTGGCGGACTCCTGACAGGTAAGCAAGCTTGATCTAGATCGTTACCCGCGACAACACTCCGGGCATAATTTGTGGATGCCAAACTGCTTCTCCGACCTTCAGCTCAGCTGTCATGGGCAAAAAACCTGCGCACCGTGCGATTGCAGCGACGAGGAAATTGCCATGCGCCATTTTGCCAGCCCCAAACACGCCCTCGCCCCGATGAATGCCGAGCAGCGCGCATGGTGTGCTACCGAGATTGAGCGCTATCAGCCAGACCTGCTGCCGCATGATTTGGCTCACCTTGCAGATGACGCGCTAGCAAGGCTGGTACTGAAAAGTTGGGCGCGTTCAGTGCGGTTTTAAGCAGGATCGCGCCATAAACCATATTGGCGTAATTCGGCGGTGCTCAGCTTGAGAGCATTAAAAATTTGAATGGCCGCATACGCGTCGTTTGCGGCATACAGCAATTGATTATCCTGCAGTTTGGCACTGGCCCAGTTCGAGGTACTGACGCGTTTTGATTTACTGAAGCGCTGACGCAAAATCAATGCAACCGCGCTTTTTGCACCCAAAGTTGCACTGTAGCCGTGGCGGCGAAAAATCACATCCAGATCAAATACGGCCGCCAACTCCACCCCTAAATTACGGCGTATATCGGCGCGATCCGATTGCAGGCCGAACCCCACCTTAACCAAATCCTGATTACTCAGCAGTTCACCCACTGTTGCGCATGCTGCTGCATTGCTCAGCTGGAAGATGTAGCCGCGCTGCATGGTTGCTAGTTGCACCACATGTGGCCCACTTGGCACCTCACCGACGCGAAAAACGGGCTTTGATTCGGTATCAAAACCGACAAACCGCTGTGCTAATAAATCTGCACGCGCAACAGCTAACTCGGCTGCGGTTTGTGGAACCACAATGGCCGACAACTCCAAACCCGCAAAGGGAGGAAATAAGGCCGCTTGCTCTTTACTTGGTGGGTAGTGACGCATGCAATAGTCTTGGGTTCAAATTTCAAAAGCAGCCGCGCAGTATACGCGTGATCTGCATACGCAGAACAGCTGCTGGGTATATTCACGCAAAGCTCGACATAAAAGCCCTTTATTCATATACCCAGACTCGATTGCATTATGCTAGGTAGCGTTGCGTCAAATGTGCACGGAAATGGGCAGGATTTAACGGCTCACCCGTGGCGCGCTCGATCAGCTCGGCGGTTTCCCAGCGGCTGGCTTGTGTCCAGATATTGGCTTTTAGCCAATCAAAAATCGGCGCTAAATCGCCGACCGCAATACGCTGATCTAAGTCGGGGTGCAACTGGCGGATCGTGGCAAAATATTGCGCCGCATACATGGCGCCCAGCGTATAGCTTGGGAAGTAGCCAAAGCTGCCGTCAGTCCAGTGAATATCCTGCAGGCAGCCATTTTTGAAATTACCACGGGTATCAACGCCCAGATAGACCTGCATTTTTTCATCCCACAACGCAGGAATATCATCTGGTTCAATCTCGCCATCAATCAGTGCGCGCTCGATTTCATAGCGCAAAATCACATGTGCAGGGTACGTCAGTTCGTCGGCATCGACACGGATGAAGTCCGGTTTGACGCGAGTATAGATTTTGGCCAGATTCTCGACACTAAAGGCGGCTTGTTCGCCCAGATGTTGACAAACCAAAGGCTGGATCAGCGCCAAAAACGCCGGGCTGCGGCCCAATTGCATTTCAAACGATAGGCTCTGGCTTTCATGAACCGCCATCGAGCGTGCCCGCCCTACCGGCAAATGCACGGTGTCGCGCGGCAGATTTTGCTCGTAACGCGCGTGGCCGGTTTCATGCACGATGCCCATCATACTTTGGGTGAAATCGTCCTCGGTGTAGCGCGTGGTAATCCGCACATCTTCCGGCACACCGCCGCAGAATGGGTGATGCGAAACATCAAGGCGACCCGCGTTAAAGTCAAAACCCAATTTATCCATTACCGCCAAGCCCAGCTCGCGTTGCGCCGCAATCGCAAACGGGGCTTGGGCGGCAACCACACTTTCTGCCGCCTGCTTGCGCATCGCCTGCTGGATTAAATCGGGCAGCCACTGCTTCACATCACCAAAGATGCGATCAAGCTCGGCACACGTCATGCCCGGCTCATATTTATTCATCAATGATTCGTACGGAGATAAACCACTGTGCTGGCTTAACAGTTGCGCCTCTTCGCGCGCCAAGCGCACTACTTCGCGGAAATTAGCCAAAAAGCCATCCCAGTCATTATTCGCGCGTTGCGTGCGCCATTCGTGCGAGCAGTGCGAACCAGCCAAGGTTTTGGCTTCGACCAAACTCGCGGGCAGTAAATTGGCGTGTTCCCATTGGCGGATCATTTCGCGCAAGCTGGCCTGCTCGTCAGAGCCTAATTCTTCTTGCTTCGCGGCAGCAATTACCTCCGCCAAGGCTGGATCAGTCAGTGTTTGATGGATCAACACGCCCAACTCTGCCATCGCAGCACCCCGCGCGTCGTTACCGCCATCTGGCATCATCGCCGCCTGATCCCAGCCCGCTAACGCCAACAGATGTTCAAACCGGTAAATACGGCGAAAGGTACTCGATAAACTCGCATAGGCTGGATATTGCATGGAGAAACTCACGTAATGAACTATCACGCCATAATGCCAGCGCTCGGCACAAATGCAATTGCTTTCCTCCCTAAGTGCACTGCTCTACCCTGCTTTCAGCCCATATCAGACCATGACATTTGAATGTGAATTTTATGCAAAGTGGAATATTTCGTCTTGCCACTGCCCGCTCAAATCGCAATAATTTCGAAATCAAAAAGAAAGGGTATAGAAAGATGACTGGGAAAATTAAGGTTTTATCGGTCTTCGGCACCCGGCCAGAAGCGATCAAAATGGCCCCATTGGTGCATGCGCTGGCAGCCGATCCTGCCATCGAGAGCTTGGTGTGTGTCACTGCCCAACATCGAGAAATGCTTGATCAGGTGCTGCAGCTGTTTGATCTGCAGGCCGATTATGATCTGGATTTAATGACCCCCGGCCAGCAACTGGCGCAGCTGCAAGCCCGCGCCTTGCAAGGCGTGGATGACGTGTTGGCGCAAGCCCAGCCCGATCTGATTCTAGTGCATGGCGATACCAGCACCACCTTGGCTGCTGGGCTGGCTGGGTTTTACCGGCAGATTCCGGTTGGCCACGTCGAGGCAGGCTTGCGCACCTGGCAGCTGGATGCGCCGTGGCCTGAAGAAATGAATCGTACGGTGGTCGGGTTATTTGCTGCACTGCATTTTGCCCCCACGCCGCAGGCCGCCGAAAATCTAACCCGCAGCAGCCATCGGCAGGGCGAGATTCACATTACCGGCAATACCGTAATTGATGCGCTACTCAGCATCAGCCAGCGCATTGACCGTGAGCCAGCCTTGGCGGCTGAGCTGGCGAGCCAATTTCCGTTTCTTGATCCCAGTAAAAAACTGCTGCTGGTAACGGGCCATCGGCGGGAAAACTTTGGCGAGGGTTTTGAGCAGATTTGTGCCGCGTTAGCGCAGCTGGCCCAGCGTGATGATTTGCAGATCGTGTATCCGGTGCATCTGAACCCGAATGTGCAGGCGCCAGTGCAGCGCTGGCTGGCCGAGGTCCCCAATATTCATCTGATTGCGCCGCAAGATTATTTGCCCTTTGTGTATCTGCTTAAACAAGCGCACATCATTCTGACCGACAGTGGCGGCATTCAGGAAGAAGCGCCCGCGTTCGGAAAACCGGTGCTGGTGATGCGCGATACCACCGAGCGGCCCGAAGCGGTTGCGGCCGGCACCGCCAAATTGGTCGGCACGCAAACGGCCACCATCGTGCAGGCGGTGAGCGAATTGCTAGAACAACCCGCCGCCTATGCCGCGATGGCGCAAGCAAAAAATCCATATGGCAGTGGCGATGCGGCGCAGCAGATTGTGGCCTTGATTAAAGCCTGGAGCGCCGCACGATGAGCTGGCTCGATTTTTTTGCCACCTACTGGTTTGTGCTGGCGATTTTGCTGCGGGTGGGGATTGTTACCATCTTTATCAGCTCGATTGATGACTTTCTGATTGATGTTCGCTACTGGGTATGGCTTTTAAAGCACCGTAAAAACTGGCGTCGCAGCATATACCTGCCAGAGTATGCCGATGAGTTGTATCAGGATGCGCAACAACCAATTGCGATTATGATCCCGGCGTGGCAAGAGGCGCCGGTGATCCAGCGCATGGCCGATTATGCTGCGCGCACTTTTGATTACGACAATTACCACATTTTTGTCGGCACTTACCCGAACGACCCCGAGACCCAAGCCGAAGTTGATAAGGTCGCCGCGCGCTACCCGAATGTGCACAAGGTAGTCACTCGCGACCCCGGCCCGACCACCAAGGCCGATTGTCTGAACAACATCATTGCGTTTATCACCGAGATGGAAGCGCGCGAGGGCATTCATTTCAGCTGCTTGGCTTATCACGATGCCGAAGACATTATTCACCCGCTGGAGCTACGCGCCTTCAACCGGCTGGTGCCGCAGTTTGATCTGGTGCAACTGCCGGTAATGCCGCTGGCACGGCGCTGGACCAGTGTGGTGGGCAATCACTATGTCGATGAATTTGCTGAGTGGCACGGCAAGGACATCTTGGTGCGGCAAATGCTGACCGGTCAGGTACCGAGCGCCGGCGTGGGCACCGCGTTTAGCCGCAAAGCCATTAGCCTCTTGGAGCAAATCAACGGCGGCGTGGTATTCGATACCGGCACGCTGACCGAAGACTATGAAATCGGCTTTCGCCTGCACGCGGTGGGCGCGCGTGAAATGATGCTGCACTACGATGTGCAGTTTAAGGGCGAGCCACCGGCTTGGTTTGGCCGCAAAGGCGTGCATCGCATGATTTGCGTGCAGGAATATTTCCCCAATCATCTGTGGCAGGCCATCCGGCAGAAATCGCGCTGGATCGTGGGTATTGTCTTCCAAGGCTGGAAGAACCTGGGCTGGCAAGGTAAACCCCTGATGCGGTATATGCTGATGCGCGATCGCAAAAGCGTACTGGCCTTCCCCTCATTACTTATGGGTTACTTGATTGTATTCTCGGTCTTTCAGGCCTGGGTACACCATGAAATAGACCCCGGCTGGTGGACTTTCCCAGATTTGATCCCGCGCGAGAGCTGGCTGTGGGCGCTGGTGGCGATCAACTTTTTGTTTATGTGCAATCGCGTTCTGCAGCGCTTTATTTTCACCCGCCGCTATTTTGGCTGGTGGCAGGCGGTGCAATCGGTGCCGCGCCTGCTGGTGGGCAATGTGGTCAATATCGGGGCATTTTTCCGCGCCTTTTTCCAAGTGCGCAATAGTCGCAAAACGGGTAGCGCGGTGAAATGGGATAAAACCAGCCACGACTTCCCCGATCTGCATGCGGATGATTAAGCCAATGAAAAAACCAATTTTTGTCGTACCGGTTTTGCTCAGCAGCCTGCTGCTAGCCGGTTTGGCCACCCCGGCCCAGGCTAGCTGGCTGGGCGATGAGTGGCGTAATTTTCGGACCTATCCGCGCCTGAATAAAGCCTATGAGCTATATCGCAAAAATGATCTGGCTGGCGCGCGCCCGCTGGTGGAAGAAGTAGTGCGCATCGACCCTAAAGCGCGTGAAGCACGCATTCTGCTGTCACAAATTTGTAGTCGTTTGGGTGATGCCACCTGCCTCGACCAGCAGGGCGTGCAATGGACGCATCTGCGCCCTAATGATGCGCTTGGGCCGTATTTGCAGGCTTATGCGGCATATTTGCAGCAAAATTGGACGATAGTGCCAGCATATGCGAGTGCGGCCCTTGCCCGCAGCGGGCTGACGGCTACCCAGCAACAGCGCGGCGCACGTGCCTGGGTGACGTCCCTACTCCATGAGCAACGCAAAACCGAAGCACAACAGGCAATACGTTTATTGCAAGCCAAGCAGGTGCCGATAGCGGCTAGTGATTTACAAAACTGGCAGCAACAACTGGCGGAAGAACCCACTGCTACTGAAGATGTGCCGACCGTAGCCGTCGCGGAGATTGCTCCGCCTATCTCATCAGCAAAACAGAAAAAAACATCATCAAGTACACAGACAAAAAATAAAGTTGCGGTAAAGAAAGCTAGCGATCAGACCGCTGTATCACCCCCAAAATCGCCTGAATTCCCCTACCGCGAGCTTTCAGAGGCCGAACGACAAGCCGAATTATCCGCCCTGTTTGCTAGTTTCATTCGGCAGGCGCGCTACCAGGAGCTAGAACTTTCAGTACAAGCGCTACAAGATGCACAATTGTATACCCCCGCAATTGAGCAACAGCTTGCCAATCACTTGTCTGGTAAACATTGTGCCGAGTTACTCAAGCTGGTTAGTGTATCTAGCAATGCAAAAACCACGAGTAGTCATAGCCAGCTTGCCGCGGCTTATTGCGCCCAGCAAGAAAATGATCCAGCGCTCGCCGCACAATATTATGTATCAGCTCAAAAGATCGCACGCGAATTAGGCAAGCCAGTGCCTCTGGACTGGGTGCGTGAAGAAGCAGATGCGCGGCTAGCTGCCGGTGAGCTAGAAGATGCACTGGAACTGTATGATCAAGTTAATCAGCGTGCACCAAACCCTGCATTGGCCAAACATATAGCCGGGCTGGCGCTCGCTCACCCTGAATTACCCTACAGCCCGGCGCTACTTGCCCGTTACGCGGCAGCATTACCACCAGGTGAAGTGCCGCTCAGCCATGCACGGAAATTAATGCAGCAGCAGAACTGGTCGGGAGCCAGCGCCGCCTATCAACAAGCTCTGGCTGAAAATGAGCAGGCGGATAGCTGGTATGAACTGGCGCAAGCCTATCGCCACTTAAATCAAACCGCAGAACAAGGCGCAGCGCTTGCTAAAGCAGCTCAACTTTCCCCTAATAATGCGCAATTTCAAGCTGAATATGGCTATTGGCTACAACAATCTAAGCAAATCGCACCCGCATTAGGGGCGTTAAACACGGCCTATCAACTTGAACCCGCGCGCAAAGAACTATTACCAGATTTGGCGCAATTAGCATCCGATGATGGTCAGCGAACAGTAGCGGCCCAATATTGGCGGCAATCGATTGATTCCGCAGCTACGATTGCAGAACGGCTGAGTTACGACACAGACACTGCGGCTGAGCGAGAATTTGGCTGGCAGCGTGGGGTACAGACTCATGAAGATCGGTGGAATTTTATTTTGGGTGGACAATGGCGCTTAGATAACCAGCCAACCAGCCAAATCATGACAAGCCCGGTACAGTATGCCCAGTACAACAGCCAGCTCACCGCATCAGCGGCTTATCGATTGGACCCCATCTGGGATAATGCCCACCCAACTTACGTTTTCGGACGGGTGACAACAGGCCTCGAAGATTATTCTCTCAAACCACTGCGGCAAGGTTGGATGACAGGCTTGGGGCTCAGTCAGCGTTTATCGAAAGACTACAATCTGCTTGGATCGGTTGAATGGCTGCATCATGAATATGGCAAACTCAACGACGATGTGATGCTCCGCTTGTCTGGATCGCACTCGATAGGCACGGATTGGAACGCAGTCGATAATGCTTGGACTATGCTGAATATCTACGGTGACTATGCATGGTTAGTGCGTGATAGAAACTATTATTTCACAACAAAGGCAGAAGCTGGACGCCACTATAAAACACCTGAATTAGGAAGTAAAACCACGCTAGAGCCTTATTTAAATACGATATTCACCATGAATAATGCCAACGACGAAGATACCACCGTCAGTCGCTGGGATATCGGACTCGGCGTAGCCTTAAATCTTTGGCATGGTGGCGATCAGTGGCGTGCGCCAGATTGGAATCAACGATTGAGCTTGGAAGTACGGCAAGTAATTGGGGGCAATACCAAGGAGCGGCACAGCATTATGTTCAATTGGCAATTGGTGCATTGATGAAAATTAACTGGCTGCTCAGTGTATTAATGCTGCTATTAGCGGGTACAAACCGAATCGCTTACGCAAGTTGCGAGCAGCAAAATGCGCATATGATTTTTTACCAACCATTGCTCAGCCATCAGAAACTCACTTCTGAGCAACTGTCCTACATTCAATCGCGGCTAAAAAAACATAATATTGATACGGTCATTTTGCAATGGAGCAGATACGGGCCACACCATTTATGGGGCTCAACGGGAGCAAGATGGCTGAAAAATGGCCTGCCTGGTCGTGTGATTCGGCGGCATTTAATTTTCGGTTTATACGCTGACCCAGAGTTTTTTGGCCAATTACATCTGAGCGATGAGCAATTAGAGCCTTACTTAAACCGCTTGATGCTGGATAATTTATCCGAAGCATCCAAAGTCTATTCGCAGTTTGGTAATCAGATCAAAGGTTGGTATTTACCTGCTGAAATTGACGATTTAAACTGGCAAACACCTCATCGACAACAGATACTCGCGGCGCATTTACAAGCGAATGTGCAAGCTCTGAACCGACTGACCCCCGGTAAGCCAGTCTATATTTCGACCTTCTTTGGTGGATTCATGAAACCCAAAGTTTATGCTGATTTTTTACTCAAAATTCAGCAAGCAAGTAATGTGATCTGGCTAATTCAGGATGGTAGCGGTGTCATCCGAAGTAACCCGCCCGATATTGCCGCCTATTTAAAAGCCATCGCAGCAACACTTCCCCCCAAAAAATGGCATGGTGTCGTTGAAGCATTTCAGGAAACCAAACAAGACACTAACAGTAGTTTTTGCCCGATCTCCGAACAAAATTTGCGCGAGCGACAAGCATTGTGGTGCGATGCTACAGGGAATGTGGCATCAACTATATTTTCACTCAACCAATTAGCACCAATTCTGATACGTGATTCACAACCACTTTGCGATCCTAATTAGAGTTGCACAAACAAATAAGCCCGCGTCAATGCGGGCTTATTTTTAACCTTCAAACCTCAGATTTGTCCGAGTGACAATTATTCCCACTCAATCGTTGCAGGTGGTTTTCCTGACACATCATAAACCACGCGGTTGATACCACGGACTTCGTTAATAATGCGGTTGGATACTTTGCCGAGCAGATCGTACGGCAACTCAGCCCATTTAGCAGTCATGAAGTCGCTAGTTACTACAGCTCGCAGTGCAACCACATAATCATACGTACGGCCATCACCCATGACGCCCACTGATTTCACTGGCAAGAACACGACAAAGGCTTGGCTGGTCAGCTCGTACCAAGTTTTGCCGCTCTTTTCATCGACTGCAGCGCGCAACTCTTCGATAAAGATCGCATCGGCCAAACGCAGCAAGTCCGCGTAGTCTTTTTTCACTTCGCCAAGGATACGCACGCCAAGGCCTGGGCCTGGGAATGGATGACGATAAACCAGTTGCGGAGCCAAGCCCAGTGCCACACCCAATTCACGCACTTCGTCTTTGAACAGTTCGCGCAGCGGTTCAAGCAGGCTCAATTTCATTGTTTCTGGCAAGCCGCCAACATTGTGGTGGCTCTTGATTGCATGCGCTTTGCCGGTTTTGGCGCCAGCAGACTCAATTACATCAGGATAAATCGTGCCTTGGGCCAACCATTTGGCTTGTGGCAATTTGGCTGATTCGGCTTGGAATACTTCTACGAATTCGCGGCCGATGATTTTGCGTTTTGCTTCCGGATCCGTCACGCCAGACAAGTGGCCCATAAACTGCTCGGTGGCATCAACGTGGATCACACGCACGCCCAAATGCTCGGCGAAGGTTTCCATCACTTGCTTGCCTTCATTCAGACGCAGCAAGCCATTATCGACAAACACGCAAGTCAACTGATCGCCAATCGCGCGGTGAATCAGCGCGGCAGCCACCGATGAATCTACACCACCCGACAAGCCCAGAATCACTTCATCGCTACCGACTTGTTCGCGGATTTTGGCCACGGCTTGGTCAATGTAGTTTGGCATGGTCCAGCTTGGCGCTGAGCCGCAAATATCGAGCACGAAATGATTAATCATTTCGCGACCTTTGATCGTGTGCGTTACTTCCGGGTGATATTGCACGGCGTAGAAATTACGCGTGGTATCGGCCATTGCTGCGATCGGACAAGATGCGTTGCTAGCGATCACTTCAAAACCTGCGGGCATGGCAGTCACTTTGTCGCCGTGGCTCATCCACACTTCAAGGCACACTTTGTCGCCGTGAACGCGGTCAGACAGGCCTTTGAACAATGGATTGTTGTTGTTCACTTCGATTTCGGCAAAGCCAAATTCGCGCACTTTACCGGCTTCAACTTTGCCGCCCAAACTTTGCGCCATCCATTGCATGCCGTAGCAAATCCCCATAACGGGGATGCCCAACTCAAACAAGGCTGGGTCAGCTTGGTAATCCGACTCGTACACCGAGTTTGGGCCGCCGGACAAGATAATGCCCTTAGGGTTAAATTCTTTGATGAAGTCGAGCGACACGTCAAACGAGTGCAGTTCACAGTAAACATGCGCTTCACGAACGCGGCGGGCGATCAGCTGCGTCACTTGCGAGCCGAAATCAAGAATCAGAATCTTATCCATACCGTATTAATCCAGTGGGTTGGCGGTAAAACGCGACATTTTACCGCGCTATTGCGACTGAGGCGAGCGGCAGTGTCTCTGCGGTTGAAGTGCGTAGATCAAACAAGGGGTATTGCCCGCTAGGTCAGTTTGGAATTTAGCTACAGAGCAATACCCATACCTTGTTTATTTCTCGGCCACGCTACGGATCAAACTATCCAACGCTGGCAGCGCTTTGGCTGCATCTGGATGATTAACCAACCCTACCACCACCCAGTTTTTGCCTTTGCGATCTTTCACATACCCCGCCACTGCGCGTACATCACGTAGCGAGCCGGTTTTTATGTGTGCCATCCCAGCCATAGCGGGGTCGGTAAGCCGTTTTTTCATCGTACCGTCTAGCCCCACCAAGGGTAGCGAACTGATATATTCGGCTGCATACGGGCTACGCCAAGCATGGGCGAGCAAATCGGCCAAGTGTCGCGCACTAATTTGCTCTTTTCGTGATAACCCTGAGCCGTTTTCCATCACCAGCTCTGACCAGTTAAAGCCCGCAGCACGCAAGCCATTTTGAATCGCCTCAAAACCCGCTTCGTCGGTATTGGCCGCCGTTTTACCTTGTTCCGCACCTAAGGTCAGATAGAGCTGGCGTGCCATTAGGTTATTACTGAATTTATTGATGTCGCGAATATTGCTCACCAGATCAGGCGAGCGTGTGCTGGCGAGAATGGTAGCGTTGTCCGGTGTGACACCATCTTCAGTACGACCAGAACCTTGACCGCCAATTTGATACCACAGATACCAAAACAAAGCTGATGTATATGTGCGTGCATTCAATACCGGTACATAGCGTTCTGCTTTACAACCCGCAGGCATTTCACCGACGTATTGCAGCAAAAACTCTGCACCATTGACTTGGCCTAGCCGCTGCTGCACCCGCTTAGCCCAAGTTGCACAATTGCCTGCGTCGCTCAAGGCCAGTTGATTACTCACACGTACCTGATTTAGCGGCGGCTCGGCACGCAAAATAACGCGCTCGCCAGTTGAATCAAAACTAATGCGTTGGGTGCGGAAATTACTCATCAGCGCATCGGGCTCAACCATAAATGCACGTTCAGTATCGCCATCATCATCGTATTCTGTGACCTTATCATTTCGCTTGAAGTACGAGCCGTCAAGCACCAAGGGGCCGCGAATATCCTCAACGCCCGCCGCCTTTAAATCCCGTACCCAGAGCCACATCCGCTCCAGTGTTAGTTTTGGATCCCCCTTACCCCGTAGATAGAGCGGCCCATTCAGTACCCCTTTAACTGGCGCGGCAGTCGCCAATAAATCAGTCTGCCATTGCCATTGCGGCCCCAATTGATGCAGACCGGCCCAAGTGGTAACCAGTTTCATTGTGGAAGCAGGGTTACGCGGCTGGTCAGCCAGATGATATTGCGCGCCTGTTTTTTCTTCGAGTGGCACAATCGCGACACTGATCGCCTCGCTAGGAATACCAGCGCCTTTCAAGCTCTGCGCAACTTTCGCAGGTAAGTCCGCGTGTACAACACTCGACATCAGCAATAAACAACACAGGGTTTTAATCGGATAGTTTTTGAAATTCATGGCTCGCAAATCACTCATCAACAGGGTTGGACTTTGCAACTTGGCGCGCCTTCCAGGCCATATGCGCCACACGATATGCATTTAATTGTTCGGCGTAGTCGTCAAAAATACACGGCACACAGCCACTGGTACAACAGGCCTCTAGCGGGGGCTCGATCGGCGCTTGTGGCTCGGGGTCGTCAATCGCATTGATATTGCTGTTTTGCGTTTCCGTTGCCAGTGTGGCGCTGGGTATGAGTTGTTCATCCATCTTTATCACCTAAAATCGGGTACACACACTCAGAGAAATTGCGAATCTGATAGAATCGCGCCATGGCCTATCAAGTTCTCGCGCGCAAATGGCGCCCTAAAACATTCGCCCAACTCGTTGGGCAAGAGCATGTGATTAAAGCATTGGCAAATGCGTTTGCCAGCGAACGTCTTCACCATGCTTACCTGCTCACTGGCACTCGCGGTGTGGGTAAAACCACCATCGCGCGCATTATGGCCAAGGCGCTCAATTGCGAAACCGGCATTACAGCCGAGCCGTGCGGCGTTTGCTCTGCATGTACGCAAATCGATGCGGGGCGCTTTGTTGATCTGCTCGAGATCGACGCGGCATCCAACACCGGTATTGATAATATTCGCGAAGTCTTGGACAACGCGCAATATTCACCTACCGCTGGCCGGTTCAAAGTGTACATCATCGACGAGGTGCACATGCTGTCCAAATCAGCATTCAATGCGATGCTGAAAACACTGGAAGAGCCGCCAAGCCATGTGAAATTTATCCTCGCCACGACTGATCCGCAAAAAGTACCGATCACGGTACTGAGCCGTTGCCTGCAGTTTTCATTACGGCAAATGACACCACAACAAGTTACAGGTCATTTGCACAAAGTACTGGAAGCCGAGCAAGTACAATTTGAGCCACTGGCGCTCAATCTACTTGGGCACGCGGCTAATGGCTCAATGCGCGATGCGCTATCTTTGCTGGATCAAGCGATTGCGCACGGCGCAGGTCAGGTGGAAGAATCAGGAGTGCGCGCCATGCTCGGCGCGGTCGATCAAAGCTATTTGTTCGATTTACTCGACGCGCTGGCCGCGCACGATGGCCCGCGCCTGCTACAAACGGCGGACGCAATTGCTTTGCGTGGCCTGTCGTATGAAGCGGCTTTACATGAGCTAGCAAATGTCTTGCACCAAGTCGCACTGACCCAAGCCGTACCGAATGCGCTGGCCGATGATTTGCCACAACGCGGCCAGATTGTCGCCGCAGCACAAGCACTTAGCCCAGAAGACACGCAACTGTATTACCAAATCGCACTGCACGGCCGCCGCGATTTGCCGCTCGCACCCGATGAATACGCGGGCTTTACGATGACGCTGCTCAGGATGCTGGCCTTTGCTCCGGCAAAGCCGGAGCAAATAGTTGGAACAGGCTCGCCGGCCAAGCCGGTGCAAATCATTGAAACTGTGACTCCGGCGATGCCGGCGCAGGCTACCGAAGCAGTGTCTCCAGCCAAGCCAGCACACATAACTGAGAATGCCTCACCAGCCACGCCAGCCCAGACTGCCGCTCCAGCAGGAGCAACGCCACTTGGAAAGCCTGAACAGGCGGCGGCTCCCAGCTTGCCAGCAAGCGCGCCTGTTCAAACAACCGCACCAAAAGCAGAATCAGCACCGGCTTACGATGATTTAGAACCACCACCGTGGCACAGCGAGGCGGCGGAGGCGATTTATCAGGCGAATACACCCGCCACTGATTACGCTGCCGAACCAGCATCAGTGATTGAATCCGCACCCGACTCGTCACCAACCCGTGACAGCAAAGCCGTCGTGCCATTCAATGGCGACTGGCGTGGCTTGGTGGTACAGCTTAAGCTCGGCGCGGCAGGTATGTTGGCGCAGAACGCAGAATTATTGGGCTACAGCGATATACATTTCGATTTGCAAGTCGCCGAAGAGCATCGTGCAGTGGCCACACGTGATTATCAGGATAAATTGCGCAGCGCCTTGTCGGAACACTTTGGGCGTGACATCACAGTTAACGTCAATATCGGCACAATCGCAGGCGAGACCCCTGCGATTATGCTGGTACGCGAAAATGCCGCCCGACAAGAAGTCGCGGTGGCGGCGATTCAGAACGATCCATTCATTCAAACCTTGGTACGCGATATGGGCGGCAGCATCGACGCAGCGTCGATCAAGCCCTTGTAAGCGGCCACTTATTCACCCGAAAGAGGAAGCACTATGTTCAATAAAGGCGGTTTGGGCGGCTTGATGAAGCAAGCTCAGCAAATGCAAGAAAACATGAAAAAAGCCCAAGACGAGCTGGCCAATGTCGAAGTAGAAGGTCAATCGGGTGCTGGCATGGTGAAAATCACCATGACCTGCGCCAATGTGGTGAAACGCGTCGCGATCGACGACAGCCTGCTGTCGGACGACAAAGACATGCTCGAAGACCTGATTGCGGCGGCATTTAACGACGCGCTGCGTAAAGCCGAAGCGACTAGCCAAGAGAAAATGGGCGCACTGACAGCGGGGCTGCCGTTGCCACCGGGCATGAAGCTACCCTTCTAATTCCGAGGTCTACGCCCTACGCATGCTGCAGTCGGGCGGTGCTCGAAATCCTCATGGACGTCAGTCCACTCCGGTTTCTGCGCTCCGTCCTCCTACACTCTGCGTGGGCTCGCCACTCGGAAAGCTGTATAGATACATCACCCAGTATCCGCATGCAGACCAAACCTGAATTCCCCTCCAAGGCAATACCTCATGAGCACGCCACGTTCGCTACATAATCTGATCGAAGCCTTGCGCGTCTTACCCGGCGTTGGCCCCAAATCAGCGACGCGGATGGCGTTCCATCTGGTGCAACGCGATCAGGATGGTGCGGGTCGCTTGGCGCAATCTTTGGTTGAAGCGCTGGGCACGCTGAAACATTGCCGCCACTGCAATACTTTTACCGAAGCCGACGTCTGCGATATTTGCTCGGATGAGCAACGCAATCACGCCTTACTTTGCGTCGTTGAAATGCCGACCGATCTGATGTCGATTGAACACACGCGCAGTTTTGAAGGGCTGTACTTTGTGCTAATGGGCCGCCTCTCGCCACTCGATGGCATAGGCCCGAAAGACATCGCACTCAATCAATTACTGCAACGCGCCAGCGATGGCATTGTCGAAGAGGTAGTGTTGGCCACCAATTTCACCACCGAAGGCGAAGCCACTGCACATTATCTGGCCGAAATGCTGCGCGCCCGCGGGCTGAAAGTCAGCCGCATTGCCCGCGGCCTACCCGTTGGCGGCGAGCTGGAACACGTCGACCCGGGCACGCTGGCGCAGGCGCTGATTGAACGGCGCGGTTTGTAAACTCACCACAACTTACACCAAGCACAAGCTACAAACCCCACTATCTATACAGTCGCGCTACAATCGTTTTTTGCCGTAGTAAATACCCCATCAGACTGGAGTACTCGCGATGAATAACTGGTTTTTCAGCTTTGGCCTACCCTTTCTGATCTTGGGCAGCCTATTGGGCGGCGGGCTATACGCCCTTTGTGCCTCGACGCTATATAGCTACCTCAAAGAGAACTACAGTGATGCCCTACCACCGCGCATCGACGTCTTTATGAACGACTATGAAGCGATGGGCGGCTTTATGGCTGGCATCTGGTATGCCCAGCGCACCGGCGGCTGGCGGCGCATTGACAACCGTACTTGGCGCTATTTCTTTATCGCCACCCAACTGCTCGGCGCCTTCGCTATCAGCTGCTGCGCCCTATTCTGCGCCGCTTTTCTGTTTGTACCGCGGTGAGACAACGATGTCTGAGTCGGCAGTCGGCCAATAGCGGAAATTATATAAAGACTAAAAAATGAATCATTACCTATATCGGCTTTGTTGCATAAATCGATTTGAGTGTGAGCTTCCCCAAACCCCAGACGGATTTATCCCACACGCACCGTTGTCGGCGTGCCCAGTTGCGTGAAGCGATTTAAAATCGCTGTCCGCACTTGTAACTCCGCCACCTGACGATCAAAGTCCCGTGCCATCACTCGCTCCCCCAATAGTTTAAAGCAGCGCATTTTGGTTTCTACCAAGCTACGCCGGTGATAGCCTGACCACTTTTTCCAGATGGCTCTACCCAAATATTTGGTCGCACGCAAAATCGCATTGCGAGATCGTGCACCCGCCGTATTTTCTTTCCGAAACTGAGCGTTCTTGCGAGTCGGGATGATCGCAGCCGCACCACGAGCCGCAATAGCATTGTGGCACTCTTTGGTGTCGTAGGCGCCATCACCGTAAATCGCCGCAATCTGTTCTGACTCGGGAATCTGATTCATCAGTTCCAGCAACATGGGCGCATCACCTGTTTTATTGTCAGTGACCTCAATGGCACGAATTTCAAGGGTTTCGGCATCAATACCGAGGTGAACTTTGCGCCATTGCCGACGATATTCAGCACCATGCTTCTTGGTTTTCCATTCGCCTTCACTGAGCATTTTGATGCCCGTGCTATCGACCAATAAATGCAAACCACCTTGGCTTTGACGGGCAGGAATAATGACTTTGAGTGTTTTTTGTCGACGAGAGATCGTGCTCGAATCGGGGACGATCCAATCTAAGTTGGCGAGTCGAAGCAGGCTTTCCACCATGCCGGTGGTTTGGCGCAACGCGAGGTTGAATAGGCATTTGATGGTGAGGCAGAACTGAATGGCCGCGTCGCTGAACGTAGGTTTTCGGCCACGTTTGCCAGTGGGCTCAGCAGCCCATTTCAGCGTCGGATCGAGCCAAACCATCAACGCACCACGTGATTTCAAAGCAGCGTTATAACTTGGCCAGTTGGTGGTTTTGTACTTGTTAGGTGCGGGTTTGCTCATAAAACGATTCTACCAGCGGCGTGAAGCCGCTGGTTTGTGCAACAAAGCCGCGCAAGGCACAATATCGTGCGGCCCTGCCGCATGCAGGCTATCACGCAATTACACAGCTACAGCAAAAAACGCCTGTTAAAGTCATCACAACGAATATTGATCTGCTCCACGAAAGCGCTGGTACGCAGGATGTGCTGCATTTACACGGACAAATTGATCAAATGTCGTGTACGCAATGTCTACATTATTGGCATATCGCCGAGCGAGACTTTACTGATGAGCCCTGCCCGGCCTGTGGCAACCAGTTAAGCAAACCTGGTATTGTGTTTTTTGGCGAACCCGCACCCGAATATGAAACACTCTATCAGATTGCCAACTCATTAACTGAAGACGATATTTTTGTGGTTGTTGGTACTAGCCTGAATGTGGTTGATCCGATTTTTATTATTCGTTCAATGCAACGTCTGCCACGCATCGTGATGATCGACCCAAATATTCCAGCTTCTGCACGTCAGTTTGGCGCCCAGTGCATTGCGCTTTCGGCTCAGGAAGGGATATGCAACTGGATCGCCTCACTGGACTTAATCTAACTACGGATCATGCGCAGCTCAAATACATAGGCTGGATAAGCACGCTGATGTGACACAGATTACGGGGGGCAAACTGCTGCCCGACTTGGGCTTGGGATTAGTACGGCATAGTCAAAATGTGCGACTTCCACAGCCTGTTCTAGATAGCCAGTACTCAATACCTGATGTGCCGCCAGCCAATATGGCACGCCAATATCGCGCCGCACATGGCCATTACCGGCGATCAGCACCACATCGCGGCGCGCTTGCTGCATGACTTCGGCCATGATGACATCGCGGGCAATCTGCGCCCTAGCCATACCGGGCAATATATTTTCTGGCAATTGATTGCAGTGTCCGCTGCGCACCGCAACAATTTGTAGCTCAAGTATGGCGCTTGGGATGGCATTCAGCTCATAACGCGCCATGATCTCAGGGCTTAAACCTGCGGCGAAACCATTTTTAACAATTTTGCTGGCCTGAGTGCGCGAAAGATTGGCCGCCAGTAGTGGCAATTGGTATTGCTGAGCTAGGGCCAATAGTGGCATGTAATACGACCAATTCCAGCGGGGACTGCCGCTCGCTGCATCAATAATACATTGCACATCAACACCACAGCGCTGTTGTGCGGCACTTAGCTGCGGCTGATATTCAGAATCAAATTGTTCCATCGCGATCGCCGGGCGCCACCCTGCGGCCACTTTAGTCTGCAAATCGGCCAACCGACGAGCGTGCCCGACGGCATTATCATGGACTTCGCCCAGCAGCACAAAATGGCTAGGTGCACTAGACACACTACTGCACGCGCTGACTAAACCAGCGAGCAAGAGCATTACTAATCGTTGCATTTTTAGCTCCAAGCAATATCCGGTTTAGCAAAACAAAACCAGTGGCATATCCGGCTGATGGGGGTGAGAAATCACTTGCGCCTCCAACTGATAGGTTTGCCGCAGATTGTCGCTCTGCAATACATCGGCAGGTATGCCGTCAGCAATCAATCGCCCTGAGGCTAACAGCGCTATACGGGTACACCAACGCGCAGCCAAATTGACGTCGTGCAGCACCACGGCCACCCCGATATTCTCTTGCCTCGCCAAGGTGGCAACAGCGGCCAACAAACCATGCTGATGGCGCGGGTCTAAACTGGCCGTCGGCTCATCCAGCAATAAATAGCGCGTCTGCCCCGGCTGAGGCGCACTTAATACCTGCACCAACACGCGCGCAAAATGCACACGCTGCTGCTCACCACCCGATAATTCGGGATAGGCACGTTCAGCTAAATGCACGACCTCAGCACGTTGCAGTGCAAGCGAAATTACGCTGTTCACTTGAGAGCCAGATAATTCTGGAAATGGGTATGCCCCCATCGCCACCACTTCACGCACAGTTAAATTAAATGCCAAACCAGCCTGTTGTGGCAGTACGGCGCGCCGGCGTGCTAATGCCGCACCCGATAAATGAGTAATACCCAGACCATCGAGCGTTACTTGCCCAGCATCAGCGCGAATTTCGCTCGCAAGTATCTTCAGTAAAGTCGACTTACCCGCCCCATTCGCCCCTAAAATACCCAATACTTCGCCCGCTTGCAGTCGGCAACTGATTTGATCAAGAATCAGCTGCGCGTTACGCCGTACCGAAACCTTATCCAGCATCAAAGCTGATGATACGCCGCTCATGCTGGCCGCCCTTTAATTAGTAAATACAGGAAAAACGGCCCACCGATCAGGCTGGTAACAATACCAATCGGCAATTCCGCAGGCATCACGACGATGCGCGCCAACCAATCGGCGGCTACTAGAGCGCAAGCGCCCCCCAGCATGGCAGCAGGCAACAGATGTCGGTGATCAGCTCCTAAAATCATCCGCAACAAATGCGGTACCACTAAACCGATAAATCCAATGCCGCCTGTTGCCGCCACCAAAGGGCCCACTAGCAAAGCCATTAACACGATCAATTGTCGTCGCAGCGCCTTAATTGGAAACCCCAGATGCAATGCTTCACGCTCTCCGAGTAATAAGGCATTCAGGCCACGCCAGTAGCGCAAGGCCAGCAAAGAGCCTGCCAGTAACCACGGCGTTAACCAGGCCAGCAGTGACCAGCGTGCACCAGCCAGTGAACCCATATTCCAGAACGTCAGCGTGCGCAGTTGCGTCTCATCGGCCCAATAAGTAAACAGGCCAATCAGGCTAAAACAAATGGCATTAATCGCCACGCCAGCCAGCAATAGCCCTGCTACCCCCGGATAACGACGTCCCAAATGGTAGGCGCACACGGTGGTGATCAGGCTACCAATAAATGCAGCGGGTGCTAGCAATAAAAAGCTGCCACCACCCAAAACGATAATGCTGACAGCCCCCAATGCGCCGCCAGAAACCATTCCCACTAAGGCGGGCTCCGCCAGTGGATTGCGAAACAAAGCCTGTGCCAATACCCCTGTTAGCGCCAACACCCCGCCTGCCAGTGCCGCAAACAGGGCGCGTGGTAAACGCACCTCGATCAATAACGATTGCCACATAGTTAGCTCAACTTGCTCAGCGGGTATATCTCCCCAAACCATATTTGGCAAGGCCTGCAGAGGAATACTAACCGCCCCTTTTACCAAAGAGAGCATCAGCAATAACAGCAAACAGAATGCCAGTAATAGGGTGACACCCGCTGGCGAGCGTGTATGGCGCTCAGAGTGTGGCTTGGTTAGTACAGCGGCGCTCATTTAGCCTGCCCTTGCTGCGGCTCTCCGCTCGCTTTGCTGGGCATGTGCTGCAACTGAGTAATCGCTTCGGGTAGGCGAGGTCCAAAACCGAGCAATAGTAGATCATCCAGCACCAGCACATTGCCCTGTCGGACTGCTGGTGTTTGCGCAACACCAGGCAATGCCAGCAGCTTCTCCATCCCGCCTAAAGCCGTTAATGACATACTGGTGGTCACTAAATATTGCGGTTGCAGCTGAGCAATCCCTTCTAGCGACAGCGGCTTATAACCAACTTGCCGCGCTAGAACATTGCGAAAGCCTGCCAGCTGTAATGTGCTATCAGCCGCCGTATCACGTCCTGCGCCTTCCGGTGTTCCGCCACGGCTAAACAGCACCAATGCACTGGCTTGCGGCGCAGCAGGCTTATGCTGGCGCAATTGGGCCAACTGGGAGCGCAGTTGCGCTACTTTGCTGCGGCCATCTTCACGCAATTGCAAGGCTCCCGCTACCCCGTATATACGCTGCTCCAGAGCCGTCAGATTGGCAGCACTGGGCAAGATCACCACACGCTTACCCATGCGGCGCAATTGCGCCAAAGCTTCGGGCGGGCCGGCTTGATCACTGGCCAAAATAAGATCGGGCTTCAGCGATAAGACTCCCTCAACTGAAAAACTGCGGTAGTACCCTACTTTGGGTAAACGCGTAGCTGCGGCTGGATAAACACTGGATTGATCAACCCCGACAAGGCGGTTTTGCGCACCAAACGAATACACAATCTCGGTTAAGGCACCGCCCAATACAACCACGCGCTCAGGCGCGGCAGCACTTGCCCAGCAGGCCAGCAACAAACCCAGCGCTGGCAAAAAACGAAGTATTTTCACTGTTATTCCATCTTTCAAAATCTACTGCAGTGGGCACAACGCCCACTGCTCTTTGGAAACAAGAGCTAATTACTGTGCCAATGGCCTAGCACACAAACTGCACATCAGGGCTCGCCAAGCTTTGTCTTCCGGCTGCCCCGGTTTGCGTACGCCGAAAAACTGCACAATCAATTCATCATTTGCTGCGTACAGCTCCAAGGAGGTAACCCAACCATCGCTCGTTGGTTTATTAACCACCCAGCTACTTGCCACTGCCGTCGTGTCAAGATGCAAATTGAAATCGGGATCAAGTACGTTAAACCACGGGCCAGTGCGCAGTAATTTCTGAATTGGGCCGGAATGAATCTGCACAACACCTCGACTGCCGACGAAGCACATCATCGGTAATTGCTGGGCCACGGCACTTTCAAGCATGATTTCTACCGCCCCTGATGCCACTTGCTGAGCCAGATCAGCACCAGCAGCTTCCAGCGCCCCCAAACGTTGCAGCTTGTTGCGTTTTAACATTGGAAAAAACCCGTGCGTATCCGTTAACGCCAACCAATCCGCGCGCAACGCTTGCGGATCAGCAGTATGCCGATCGGCTGACTCGGGCGGGTATGGGTTAACGATCAGCGGCTTGATCCCATCGGCACGATTTTCTGCCAGGTATTGCTCCCAATGGCTTTGATTACTTGACGCTGTGAGATATACCTTGTGAACAGCAACCCCATCAGCGGCAAAAAACTGAATACTGCGCCGATCGCCTTCTTCGACTGCAAATGCACTGTGCCAATAATTAAAAAACAGACGCAGGTCGATATCCTTACCTAGCACCAGCCCAATCGCTTTTTCTGCCTCGACCTGTTCATAGTAACCATGCCGTTCATGCACGCACCAATCATTGCGCGTCAGAACCATGACACGACCAAAAGCTGGCAAACCACGAAATAAGTGCTGTGGTGTACCTTGCAGCGCTACGCTCTTAACGCCACACTGCGCAGCCACCAGCTCTGCTTCGCTCACATTTAGGCGACGGGCTATTTCACGCGCACGCAATTGCGGGGCCTGCTCTCGTAAGGCGGCATAGGCCGCCTGCAAAGTGTGTTGCTGCTCAGTAAAATTGATCGCATTCATTGTGTGCTCCTTAGCATATGGGTACACCCGCCCGTACCGGCGGGCAGATGGCAAATTAATATTTCCAGTTCAGGCTCACCCGAGCGTTAATGCCGGGCTGGCTATAGCGATCGAGCACTTTGCTACTGCTGCTCACCCCGACCACATCACTGGCCAGCCAGTATTTTTTGTTTGCCAGATTAAAAATCCCGGCATTCACGCGCCAATCTTTGCGAGGCTCCCACCATGTTGTCAGGTCGAGCACTCCGTACCCTGGCGTCTTAAAATAGGTTTGCTGTGAAACCCGCTCATGGCTAGCTGCGGCTGAAAGCAGTAATGCGCCACCCCAATTGTTATCGGTGTAGCTCAGCCCCCATTGCCCTTTGAGCGGTGCAACACTATCGAGCGCCGCACCCGTATCGCTATTACTACCGCGCGCCCATGCCAGATTGGCCCAAGTACGCCAGCCGGCTATCAACGACCAATGCGCACGCAACTCGGCACCATAAATCTCAACATTCGCCACGTTTTGCGATTGGTAAATCAAGCTGGTTCTAGGCAAACACGCTGGATTTGCCGGGCAAATTAAGGTGACTTGCTCAATAAAATTTTTGTAGTGGTTATCAAATGCACTCAAGCTCAGCCCCAGCTGCTCACTACCGAGCCGAGTACCCACTTCAAACCCAGCGCTGGTTTCTGGTTTTAAGTCTGGATTTGCCACTGCCGCGTAACCCATGGGCGAGACATAACTGCCATTGAGTTCCATAGGACTGGGGGCGCGAAACCCCTGGCTGTATTGCGCAAAGAAACTAGCTGTATCGCTGGCTTTCCAACTCAGAACCAATTTGGGTGAGAGCTTGCCATCGCTAAGACTCACCGATTTGCCACCCTGTTTTAAAAAAGCGGAATCATTGTTTGGCTGTAAGTCGTAATTGTCGTAACGCAGAGCTGGTGTTAGCGTTAATCCAGTGCCAGCCAACGCCATTTCATCCTGAATAAATAAACCCCACTGGGTCGTGGTGGTTAAAGGAACATCTCGCACTTCCAAGGTGCTATTCAGTGGTGTGCCGGTTCGATACTGCGTCAGGTCGGTGCGACTGAGTTCCAAGCCGGCAAGTACATTTTGTTCAAACAACCCGGTTTGCCAGCGCTTACCAGCTTGGGCATTCATGCCTAGCAGGTCTTGTGAATACTCGGAAACACGACTCCAGTTACTGGCAGTCGTACGCCGCTGTAATGTAGTTTGCGCAGTATCTTGTTGTTGTGCGTATAGACGTACACTGGCGCTATCGAGCCAAGAACTGGCATTTTGTGCCGCAAAATCATATTCACCCGAGACGCGCCAGCGCTCGGTTTGATCTTCGGCGCGACTTGAGCGCACGGTTGGCAACATTGGGTCGCCTAAATCGCTATACAGTTCGGTATCCGTGTTTCGCCGAAAATAATCGGCCGTAAGCCCCAAAGTATGCCCGCCATCAAGCAGTGTACGGAATTTGACTAGCGCACTGCGGCTACTAATATCTTGTGGATTAGGTGTGGTGCACAGATTGTTTTTACTATCATATTCGCCCCGGTTATCTAGCTCGCTACCTTCACGGCCTGCCAACTGGAGTAGCCAGAAGCTGTCTTCCCCCGCCATGCCAGCCAGACTAGCCCGCGCGCCCACACTGGCGTCACTGCTGTCGTAATCCATGCCTAGCTGAGCCGTAAACGGGCCACGCCCCTTGAGTAGCTCGGCAGGCTCTAGCGTACGTAAACCAACGACTCCACCCAATGCATCGGATCCATACAGTGATGATGCAGGCCCACGCACAATTTCAATTGATTGCAAGCTGGCAAAATCAACCGTATCGCGCCCATTATTCTGGTAAGGGCCGAAGGCAAAACTATCGGCCAGACGGATGCCATCCACCATCATCAATACCCGATTACCTTCCAGTCCACGAATATTTACACTGGATAAACCATAGCGCGGATGACGGCTAATACTCAGATCAGGCTCACCTTTACTCAAATCGCTGTAATCGGCTATGAATTGTTGCTGCAGCTGTTCTTGCGTAACTGCACTCACAGATGGAGGCAGGCTGGATATTTGTGCTTCTTTGCGTGTGGCAGTTACCACCGTTGCAGGCAACAAAGTATCAGCGATTGATGATTCGGCGGCATGCAGATTTTGCAGCGCGCTCGCCAGTAGCGTCAGTGCAAGATAATGGGGTAGGGTTTTCATGGCAGTCCTTGTAGTCATGTCGATCGCATCCATGCCAATGGCTTGGAATACGCTGCGGCTGGCTACCTCGCTCAATAAGCGGGACTGGCTGGCTTGCTGGTAATTTGAATGGCTTATTGAGCCAATTTTATTTTGTCAGTATCAACTTTCCCTGACTGGTTTCGCGCAGCACGTAACGCTCACCGTAATGCTCAATCACAATCTGACGCTGACCACCCAGCAATTGTTGACTTTGCACTACGGCAAGCGTTTTTATTGGCGCTGTTGCGCTGGAATTTAGAGCAGTTTGAATCTTCATGCCACAATATTAACAATAATCATTATCATTTGCAATTATTTATTGGAACGTTAGAAACAGGGCTTTCATAACAAAAAAGCCTTTACCGAAGACATCGATAAAGGCTTTTTAAACTCCTAAGCTGCATTCACTCGGCGCAGCAAGTTCAAGCTAGCTTACAACTTAAAGCGTGCAACAGCCGAACGCAGATCACTGGCCAATTGTTCCAAGGAGCGCACATTCTCATTGGCAGCACGTACTGATTCAGCCGACTCTTCCACCATATGCGTAATTCGCTCTACATTGGCGGCCAAGCTACTACTAGCCTGGCTTTGCTCAGAAGTTGCATTTGCCACTTCACGAATTTTAATCAGCGTTTCAGAAGCACCGCTACTGATTTCACGCAGCATATTGGCACCACGATCGGCCATCTGCACACTGCGTGCCACCTGTGGTTTTGCTTCATCCATGCTGGCAACAACAGACAATGTATCTGTCTGCACAGCATGAACCATGCGGGTAATTTGGCCGGTTGCTTCCGAAGTCCGTTCCGCCAATTTGCGAACCTCATCAGCAACCACGGCAAATCCGCGCCCTTGTTCACCAGCTCGGGCCGCTTCAATCGCCGCATTCAGTGCCAACAAATTGGTTTGATCAGCAATTTCTTTAATCACCCCAGCGATGCTATCAATTTCGCGCGAACGCTCAACCAAACCGCTAATCAATTCAGATGCCGCAGAAATTTGCGATGCCACCAATTGAATTTCCTGCGCCGCTTTGGTAACCAAACCCTCCCCTTCCACCGCCAACTGAGATGAATTGGAAGAGTTCGCTTCAGTATCGCGTGCACTTTGGGAAATATGGTCAATACTCACGGCCATTTCTTCAATTGCTGCAGCACTCGATTGCGTGGCGTCGGATGATTGACGTGAAGCTTGGGTAATGGAATCCATTTGCTTGGTCAAACCGTTCGAAGCCGATTTAAGCTCTTCTGCCCCACGCTGAATACCCTGAATCATTTCACGCAAACTGGTTTGCATACTTGAAACTGCGCCAAGCAGGCTCTCTGCCCGGAATTGCCCCTCGACTTTATGACCTAAATCACCTTTAGAAATGGCAACCGCAACTTCAGCAGCATAATCGGGCTCGCCCCCCAACTGGAGTAACAACTTGCGCACAGTTGATAACAAAATCACGGCGACGATGGCTGAAATCACGATACAGATCAGCACCTGCCAACGGGCATTACTCCAAAAACGCTCATCCGCTTCGGCAAAACTAACGCCATTTCCCACAATCCAGTGCCAGCGCGGGGTTTGGATTGCCACAGATAAGAGATCAACCACCGTGTTATCACGGCGCGAATTCCACCAATACTCGGTTAGCGCACCACCTGATTTTTGCAAGGCTTCTACAGCCAGTGAGCCAACACTTTTGCCTTGAGCATCTTTGAAATCGTTAAAACTGGTGCCATGAAGCTGCGGATCTAGTGGCGTAGAAACAAAATTAAGCTTGTCGTCGACGACATATACATATTCAGATTTGTGGTATTTATTTTCACGCAACAGCTGGGTTGCAATCGCCTTGGCCTGCTCTTCAGTTAGCTTGCCACTCGCAGCCATTTTTTCCAGCTCGACAATATTCAGATAAGTACTGCGCAACAGCTGTCCAATACGCGCTTTATTATCTTCATTAGCCGCCGTTTTCATGGTGGATAAGCCAACAACCATCACCCCAATCAGCGCAAGCATCACAAACGCGGATAACAACCACGCCTTGAGTTTAATTGTCATTTCAGCACCTCTAAATTTGCGTTTTGATATACCAGCATAAACCGCAAGTTGCAGAACAACCAGTTTTTGCAAAAATTCAAGGCCGGTTGATTGAAAATGAGCATTCAAACTATGCATTTTCACCCTCATCAAAAATTCGTCTAGACGTAATGTCGCTGTAACGAAGGGCTGGGCATAATCAGCGCACTTAAATCCTCACCTAAAGGAAAGTTGCGCAATGAAAACGCTTACCCGACTCTCTGTTGCACTCGCCACACTATTTGTTTCTGGCATGACTTTGGCCGACACCACTTTAACGGTGTACACGGCGCTCGAAGCCGATCAACTGAAGGCTTATCAAGCCAAGTTTGAAGAAGAAAACCCCGGCATTAAATTGAAATGGGTACGCGATTCAACCGGCATTATCACGGCTAAATTGCTCGCTGAAAAAAGCAATCCGCAAGCCGATGTTGTGATGGGCTTAGCTGCGTCTTCACTATTGGTATTTGAAAAAGAAGGCATGTTGCACGCGTATGCGCCAAAAGGCGTAGAAAAACTGAGCAAGCAATACGTTGATGACAGCAATCCACCTGCTTGGGTGGGCATGGACGTCTGGGGTGCAACGGTGTGCTTTAACACCGTTGAAGCAGCCAAACTGGGCTTGAAAAAGCCTGAAAGCTGGAAGGATCTGCTCAAGCCAGAATACAAAGGCAAGATCGTCATGCCAAATCCGGCTTCCAGTGGTACAGGCTACTTTGATGTGAGCGCATGGTTGCAGATCTTTGGTGAAAAAGATGGCTGGGCGTATATGGATAAATTGCACGAAAACATCGCGCAATACACGCATTCCGGCTCTAAACCTTGTAAACAAGCTGCTGCAGGCGAATTCCCCATCGGTATTTCATTTGAATACCGCGCTGCCAAGCTTAAAGACGGTGGTGCGCCCATCGATCTGGTCTTCCCGAAAGAAGGTTTGGGTTGGGATCTGGAAGCCACTTCAATCATGAAGGGTACCAAAAACCTCGATGCCGCGAAAAAACTGGCAGATTGGTCAGCTTCAAAATCAGCGAACGAGCTGTATGAGAAAAACTTCGCCATCGTGGCCATGCCCGGTGTGGCTAAACCCAACGCGCACATTCCAGCTGATTACGAAAAACGTTTGATCAAACAAGATCTGCGTTGGTCAGCGAGCAATCGTGACAAGATTTTGGCTGAATGGACCAAGCGTTACGACAGCAAATCTGAGCCGAAAAAATAAGCGTACGCATTTTCAAACAATACCGCACACGCTTTTGGGCGTGGGCGGTTGTGGTGTTATATGAAATTCACTCTGAATGATATTGCCGACTTATATTGCGGTGCAGGGCAGACTTTATATGGCGGTGAAGCCGTCAGCCAGTTAGCGCATGCTTTACAAAGCGCTCATTTTGCCGAGCAGGCCCATGCATCACCTTATTTGATCACCGCCGCGCTTCTGCACGATATTGGCCATATCCTCGCCGGCCAACAAAATGACGATGTGGATGCTGGTATTGACGATCGGCATGAATCGGTAGCGATTGCTGCGCTCAAGCCTTTATTTGGCCAGCGCGTGTTAGCACCGATTGCGCTGCATGTTGAAGCCAAGCGCTATTTAAGCGCCATTGATCCGGCCTATCACACCACCTTATCGCCTGCATCGCAAAAATCGCTGATTTTGCAAGGTGGTGTGATGAGCAAGGCTGAAGTTCAGCGTTTTGCTAGCAACCATTTTGCCGACGATGCCGTGTTTCTGCGCCGTTGCGATGATCAGGCCAAAATTCCCGATTTGCCGACCAAGCCTCTCGCCCATTATCTGGCCATCGCGGCTAGCGTTTGCCAAAGCGAGGTGGTGGCATGATGCGCGAACCAATACTTGCTGTGCCTGAGCTAGCTTTAAGCGGCATTAGCAAACAATTTGGCGCTTTCACTGCGCTTAAAAATATCGATCTTAGCGTTAACAAAGGTGAATTTGTCTGCCTGCTCGGCCCTTCGGGTTGCGGCAAAACCACGTTGCTGCGGATGATTGCCGGACTTGAGCGTTGCGAGCAGGGGCAGATCCTGCAAACTGGCCGCGATATTACGCGCGCTAGCCCTGCGCAGCGCGACTATGGCATTGTGTTTCAGTCGTACGCGCTGTTTCCCAATCTAAATATTCGCGACAACATTGCTTATGGCTTGAAAGGCCGACAGGAAGACAAACAACGCCGCGTTGACGAGTTGCTCGAATTAATCGGCCTGCCGGGGCTTGATCGCAAATATCCTGCGCAACTCTCCGGTGGCCAGCAGCAACGCGTCGCCTTGGCGCGTGCGCTGGCCACCTCGCCAAGCCTGTTATTGCTGGACGAGCCTTTATCTGCACTCGACGCCCAAGTGCGTGAACATCTGCGCTTTGAAATCAAAGCATTGCAGCAAAGGCTGAACGTGACGACCATTATGGTGACGCACGATCAAGACGAAGCGCTAACAATGGCCGATCGTATCGTCGTCATGAATCACGGCGTGATAGAGCAAATCGGTACGCCCGAGCAAATCTACCAGCAACCCGCCAGCCGCTTTGTCGCCGACTTTGTTGGCCATTGCAATTGGCTTAACGCCACCGCCAATGGCCCTCGTTCGGTCACTTTAGGTCAGGCCGAGCTACTCACTTCGCCGGAACAAAATTTACCCGTGGGCAAGCCGTGCGAATTATTTATCCGCCCCGAAGACATCGAGCTGCTACCAACGTGGGCGGCCGAATCGCACACCGCGCTGGGCAAACTGCTGCACCGCGAATTGATCGGCAGCATCTACCGACTGCGCGTCGCAGTGGCGCAGTGGGGTGGCGTTGAATTGCAAATCGTCGCTACGCATAGGGAAATGGCCAATTTGCGTATTGATGATGGCCAGTTGATTCCGGTGCGGATTCCCCCCGGGCGCTTGCGCAGCTTTACCAATGGAGCTGCGCTATGACTGCGGCAATTCTTTACGCAGTTCAGCAACGCGCACGCAGCGAAATTGTGGCCTGGGGCTTAGCAGGCCTGTGTGTACTGGCATTGGGGCTGATGCTGCTTGGCCCGCTGGTCGCAATCTTAAGCCAAGCCTTTATTGATCCGGCGACGCAGCAATGGGGCTGGCAGAGTATTGCCATCAGTTTAGCTGTGCCCGGTATGTGGCAAAGTACACTCAACAGCGTGCAACTCGCCTTGATGACGACGCTGATTGTATTGCCGCTGGCCTACCTATATGCCGCTGCCTTGTGCCGCACTGCGATGCCGGGCAAAGGGCTAATGCGGATGCTGGCCTTGTTGCCACTGCTCGCGCCATCCTTATTACCCGGTATTGCACTGGTGTATTTGTTTGGTAATCAGGGCATTTTGAAAGCTTGGTTTCCCAACGGCAGTATTTATGGCTTTTGGGGCATTGTGCTGGCGCAGGTGTTTTACACCTTTCCGCATGCCTTGATGATTTTGCTCACCGCTTTGCGAGTGGCCGATGCACGGCTGTATGAAGCGGCGTCGGTCTTGGGCGCGGGCAAAATCCGCCAATGGTTAACGGTGACCTTGCCTAGCGTGCGCTACGGCCTGCTCTCGGCTGCGGTGGTGGTGTTTACGCTGGTGGTGATTGATTTTGGCGCGGCCAAAGTAATCGGCGGGCAATTTAATGTGCTGGCGCTGGAAGCCTACAAGCAGGTAATTGGCCAGCAAAACTTTAGCCGTGGCGCGGTGATTGGCGTGCTGCTGTTGGTCCCCGCTCTGCTGTCATTTGTGCTCGACCATTTGGCACAACGCAAACAGCAGGCCATGCTCGGCGCGCGCGCACAGCCGTTAGTGGTGCAGCGCCAGCCGCTGCGCGATGGCATCGCCTTGCTGTTTTGCACCTTGGTGAGCGGTGCCTTGCTGGCGATTCTTGGGGTGGCGGTTGCTGCGGCATTTATCAAGCTGTGGCCGTATCAAATGCAATTCTCGCTGAATCACTTCAACTTTGACGACGTCGATGGCGGCGGCTGGGTGGCGTTTTATAACAGTTTGAAGATGTCATTTGCCACTGCGGTCTTTGGCACGATGTTGGTGTTTGTCGGCGCGTGGTTAAGCGAAAAAGTGGCGGCGGCTCAGCCGTGGCGACAGGCTTTGCATTTGTTGGCGATGTTACCGATGGCGGTGCCCGGTTTGGTTTTGGGCTTGGGCTATGTATTTTTCTTTAACCATCCGTCCAACCCACTGCACGGTGTGTACGGCACGCTGGCGATCTTGGTGCTGTGCTCGATTGCACACTTTTATACCACCGCGCATTTAACCGCCGTCACCGCGCTCAAGCAGCTAGATCGCGAGTTTGAGGCGGTGGCCGCTTCGCTCAAAGTACCGTTCTGGCTCACCGCTTGGCGCGTAACTTTGCCGGTGTGCTTGCCCGCAGTGCTCGATATTGCGCGCTATTTCTTTGTTGGCACGATGACGACGGTGTCGGCCGTGGTGTTTATTTATACCCCCGATACGATGCTGGCGTCGGTCTCGGTGCTGAATATGGACGACGCCGGGGATACCGCGGCGGCCGCAGCGATGGCCAGCTTAATTGTCGCCAGCTCAGCGCTTGCCTGTGCGCTCTTTGCGGTATTGAGCTGGCTATTGCAGCGTAATAGCCAGCGTTGGCGTAGTTGATACCCTACTGGGTATATGGTTGAGGTCAAATAAATATAGCTTTCAGATAGCAATACCCCTTATCAAGCGCAGCAATGCGCTTTTTAAGGAGTCAAAAATTCATCTAGATGTATGAGGTTGATATGTTACAAGCTCCACTATTACTAACGCCCGGCCCGCTGACGACGAGTCTGGCTACCCGCACCGCAATGCTGAAAGACTGGGGCTCGTGGGATGGTGATTTTAATGCGCTGACCGCCAGTGTTTGCGCTGATCTATTGGCGATTGCCAATGGTGGCGACAGCCATTGCTGCATTCCGTTGCAAGGCTCGGGCACCTTTGCCGTTGAAGCGGCGATTGGCACCTTGTTGCCCCGCGACGGGCATATGCTGGTATTGGCCAATGGCGCCTACGGCGAGCGCATGGCCAAAATTGTTAGCACGATGGGGCGAAAAGTCAGCGTATTGCGCTGGCCCGATGGCACGCCCGTCGACCCGATTGCCGTGCGCTCAGCGCTGAGCTCTGACGACAGCATCAGTCATGTCGGCGTGATTCATTGCGAAACGGCGACCGGTTTGCTAAACCCGCTCGATGCGATTGCGCAAGCTGTGGCTGCGCAGGGGCGGGCTTTGATTGTCGATGCGATGTCATCGTTTGGTGCGCTTGATATTGATCTGCAACGCCAGCCGATAGCTGCAGTGATTGCCGCTTCGGGCAAATGTCTGGAAGGCGTGCCGGGCATGGGTTTTGTCATCGCGCAGCGTGCAGCGATTGCGCTGGCCAAAGGCAATTCAAATTCGCTGGCGCTGGATTTGGCCGATCAATATGACTATCTGCAGCGCACCGGCCAATGGCGCTTCACGCCGCCAACGCATGTGGTCGCCGCCCTGCGCGCTGCGCTGGATCAGTACTTGGCCGAAGGCGGCCGCCCCGTACGCTTGGCGCGCTACCAAGCCAATGCCGAAGTGTTGATTACCCGCTTGCAGGCAGCTGGGTTGCGGCTGTTTTTACAGCCTGAGCTACAAGCGCCGATCATCATGACTTTCTATGCGCCAGCGCATCCGGACTACCGTTTTGCGACGTTTTATCAAGCGATGCGCGAACGCGGCTTTTTGCTGTATCCGGGCAAACTCACCGAAGTAGAAACCTTCCGTGTTGGCTGCATTGGCGCGATTGAGTCCGCCGCTTTAGAGCAAGCCGCACACGCGATTGTTGATGTGCTCAACCAGCACGGCTGGTTGTGATGAACTCTTTAAACAGGATAAATACCATGCAAATTAAGCCACAACATCCCCAAAAATGCGGCCCACTGGAGGCGGTGATTTTCGATTGGGCTGGTACCGTACTTGATTTTGGCTCGTTCGCGCCAACGCAAGTCTTGGTTCAGGCCTTTAGCCAGATTGGCGTAGAAATCAGCTTGGCCGAGGCGCGCGCGCCGATGGGGATGGCTAAATGGGATCACATCAAAGCGGTTGGGCAAATCCCGTCGGTGTCGGCGCGTTGGCAGGCCAAATTTGGCAGCACAATGAGCGATGCCGATGTTGATCGCATCTATGCGCTGTTTATGCCATTGCAGATCGAACAAGTAGGCCATTTTTCACAGCCGATTCGCGGTGCGATCGACACCATCGCGCAGCTTCGCGCGCAGGGCCTCAAAATCGGTAGCTGCACTGGCTACCCACGCGCGGTAATGGCGCAGTTGACGCCACTCGCCGCGCAAGCAGGTTTTAGCCCAGATCATATCGTCGCGGCCGACGATTTAGCGGCGGGCGCACGCCCCGGGCCATGGATGGCGCTGGCCAATGTGATTGAGCTGGGCATCGGCCAAGTGGCCGCTTGCGTTAAAGTAGATGACACCGTACCCGGCATTGCCGAAGGTTTGAACGCAGGCATGTGGACGGTCGGGCTGGCCATCAGCGGCAATGAAGTCGGGCTAACGCAAGATGAATGGGATGCGCTGGACGCCGAACAACAGGCGCAGCGCCGCAGTGTGGCGAATGAGAAACTCGCGCAAGCCGGTGCGCATTATGTGATTGATAGCATCGCTAATTTAATGCCGGTGATTGCCGATATCGGGGCACGCTTGGCACGTGGTGAACGACCATGAGTGTGTGCGACGAGTTTCAGCCGTACTGGATGGCGCAAGCACTGAAGCGGGAGCAAGACCACGCGCCGCTGAATCGAGCGCCACTGGCCGAATCAATTACCGCCGATGTGTGCATTGTTGGCGGCGGTTACACCGGGCTGTGGACCGCGATTCAGCTGAAACAGGCGCAGCCTGAGTTGGATGTTGTCATTCTGGAAAAAAACCTGTGCGGCAGCGGCGCGTCGGGGCGCAATGGCGGTTGTGTGCTGACCTTGGCACCGAAATACCTGACTTTACGGCGGCTATTTGGCGAGGCAGAAGCGGTGCGCATCGTCAAAGGGTCGGAAGCGGCGGTATTGGCGATGGCCGATTTTTGCCGAACGCATCAGCTCGATGCCGAGTTGGAACTCGATGGCGCGGTGTATACCGCAACGAATCAGGCCCAATTGGGCGCGATGGATGCCGTGCTTGCTGAGCTGGATGCGCAGCGCATCAATAGTTGGCGCAGCTTAGCAGCGGATGAACTCAAAGCCAAAACCGGTTCCAATGCGCATCTGGCGGGCGAGTTTTCGCCAATCGCTGGCAGTGTACAACCAGCGCTGCTGGTGCGCGGCTTAGCGCGGGTTGCCGAGCAGATGGGCGTACGGATTTATGAAAATACCCCAATGCTTGGCATAGATTATGGTCAGCCTGCGCTGCTGCGTACGCCTGCTGGTTCGGTGCGAGCCACCAAAGTCGTACTGGCGCTGAATGCGTGGATGGCCAGCCAGTTTCGCCAGTTTGCGCGCAGCATCGCGCTGGTGTCGTCCGATATGGTGATTACCGAGCCTTGCCCCGAACAATTGGCGCAACAGGGCTTAAACCACGGTGCGGCGGTGTGTGATTCGCGGATTTTTGTCCATTATTATCGCCGCACCCGCGATGGCCGCTTAATGCTGGGTAAGGGCGGCAATACCTTTGCCTTTGCCGGACGTATGCTGGCGAGTTTTGATCAAGCCAGCCAATACGTACCGATGTTACGGCAAGCCATCCGGCGCTTTTTCCCTCAACTGGCCGACGTGCCTATCGCCGCATCGTGGAGCGGAGCATCCGATCGCTCGGTGACAGGCTTACCATTTTTTGGCCAGCTGGATCAACAGCCCAATATCGTTTACGGCTTTGGTTATTCCGGCAATGGCGTCAGCACCTGCTATTTGGGCGGGCAGATTTTGGCCAGCATGGTGCGCGAGGAAGCCGAGGGCTGGCGCACGTGTGCCTTGGTCAGCGGGCCGTTGGGGCATTTCCCGCCTGAGCCGATCCGCTGGCTTGGCTCTATCATGGTACGCAACGCGATTCGCCGGAAAGAAAATGCGGAAGATGCCGAACGTTCGCCTCGCTGGTGGGATCAGTGGTTGGCGCGTTTTGCCGCAGCAGCGGGCAAATCTGATCACCATTAATTGATTTGGTATATCCACCTAGGCCAATATTTTTGATAGCTGGATGGATATACCCTTTTTAAATTTCTGGCTCAAGCACTAGTTGAATGGCATTAGCTGCAAAACGGGTAATGCCATATTCCAGAATTTGTCCTTCGCCATCTTGATAAACGCTTTCCACATATAAAATAGGCTGCGTTTTTGGCTGAGCCAATTGTGCTGCGACTTCAGGCCGTGGCAAGCGTGCCGTGATTCTCGACATTTTGCGTGACATTCCAACAATCCCTGATGCGCGCAGCGCTTCAGACATCACGCCATACTGTTCAAGTAGTTCGGCAAAATGTACAAAACGTGGCAACGGCAAAAATTCGGTAGTGACCCCCACAACCTGCCCTTCGGCATAATCGTGTGCGTCGATCCGCAGCACCTCGCTCCCTAGCGGAATCGCCAGCATTTTGCAGACTTCCTCGCTAGCTATTTCAAAGGCATGTTTGAGGATTTTGGTCTGCCCAACCAAACTTTGTGCAGCCAAACTATGCGAGAAGCGAGCACGATGCCCCATTCGGTACGCAATCAAATCTTCCTGCACAAAGGTGCCGCGGCCTTGCTCAATACGCACTAAGCCCAGTAACTCAAGCTCTTGCAACGCTCGCCGCACCGTATGGCGATTAACCATAAATCGCTCTGCAAGCAAGGGCTCGATCGGTAGCTGCCCTGTTAACTGCTTTCGCGCAATTTCATCCGAAAGTACAGTACTAATTTGTTGCCATTTGGCGGGATTCTTTTTCATTCCATGTCTATCACTGTCAGATTCCGAAATTATACGCACGACTCAATGACAACTCAGTGATTTTGCTTAGTAATTGGCTGCTCGGATGACAAATATCGCGCTAACCGCATTAGCGCTGTTTTGATTGTTGTAATGACTAAAGTATGTCAGAGGAGGATGTCTCAAACAAAAAAGCACTTAGCGTCTCCGCTAAGTGCTTTTGAATGGTGGGCCCACACGGACTTGAACCGTGGACCAAAGGATTATGAGTCCTCTGCTCTAACCAACTGAGCTATGGGCCCGTAATCTGTATCGAATCTGGCCTAAGCAAATTCGAAAGAGGCGCTATTTTACTGCTCACTGGCCGCATTTTCAATGAAAGATTTCAATCTTTCTGAACGCGTTGGGTGACGCAGCTTACGCAGTGCCTTGGCTTCAATCTGACGAATACGCTCACGCGTCACATCAAACTGCTTACCAACCTCTTCCAGCGTGTGATCGGTGCTCATATCAATACCGAAACGCATACGCAGTACTTTAGCTTCGCGTGGCGTTAGTGTGTCGAGCACTTCCTTAGTGGCTTCACGTAGACCCGCATATACGGCCGCATCTGCTGGCGCCATATTATTCTGGTCTTCGATAAAATCACCGAGGTGCGAATCATCATCATCGCCAATCGGTGTTTCCATCGAAATCGGTTCTTTGGCGATTTTCAAAATCTTGCGGATTTTGTCTTCCGGCATTTCCATGCGTTCAGCCAATTCTTCCGGCGTCGCTTCCAAACCAGTTTCTTGCAGGATTTGTCGTTGGATACGGTTCATTTTGTTGATCGTTTCGATCATATGCACCGGGATACGAATCGTGCGCGCTTGGTCGGCAATCGAGCGGGTAATCGCCTGACGGATCCACCAAGTGGCATAAGTTGAAAACTTATAGCCACGACGATATTCGAATTTATCCACTGCTTTCATCAAGCCGATATTGCCTTCCTGAATCAAATCAAGGAATTGCAAACCGCGGTTGGTGTATTTTTTGGCAATCGAAATCACGAGACGCAAGTTAGCCTCGATCATCTCACGTTTCGCACGGCGCGCTTTCGCTTCACCGGTACTCATTTGACGCGAAATTTCTTTCAATTCTTTAATACTGATGCGCGAATCGTCTTGCAGCTCGTTCAACTTTTGCTGCTTTTCCATGATCGCGTGTTTGTAGCGATACATCACGCCGGAATAGCTATGCTCGGCAGCAATTTCTTCTGGCACCCAAGTCAGATCAGTTTCACGACCAGGGAACACTTTGATAAAGTGCTCACGCGGCATACCCACGCGGCGAGTACACAAGTCCATGATCTGGCGCTCATGGGTTCGAATATCATCGACCATGCCACGCATCACATCACACAAAGACTCTACTTGACGCGCAGAGAAGCGAATTGTTTGGAATTCCGCTGCAATTGCTTGTTGGTATTCTTGGTATTTCGGACTATTGGTGCCGTCTTTATCCAGAGCTGCCAGCATCTTGGTGTACAGATCACGCACACGCTCGAAACACTCGCGCGCTTGCGTTTTCAGTAACTCAAGATTGGCACTGGCGGCAGCAGCACCACCGTCGTCTTCATCTTCGTCTTCGTCGCCATCCGATTCATCAGCAATTGCGTCTGGATCGGGTAGATCTGGCTCTTGCTCTTCTTCCTCGACGGCGTTCGGATCGATAAATCCATCAATCACATCATCGATGCGGATTTCGTCGTTCAAGCCCTGATCGACCAAGTCGATAATTTGACCAATTGTAGTCGGGCACGCAGAAATGGCGGTAATCATGTGACGCAAGCCATCTTCAATGCGTTTGGCGATTTCAATCTCGCCCTCGCGCGTCAACAGCTCAACGGTGCCCATTTCACGCATATACATGCGGACCGGGTCAGTTGTGCGGCCAAACTCAGCATCAACCGATGACAGCGCAGCTTCGGCTTCTTCAGCGGCATCTTCGTCGGCGACGGCGGCTGGCGCGTCAGACATCAGCAAGTCTTCGGCATCTGGCGCTTCATCGTAGACCTGAATGCCCATATTCGAAATCATGCTGATAATGCCTTCGATTTGCTCGGCATCCAACATGTCTTCAGGGAGGTGGTCGTTGATTTCTGCGTACGTGAGGTAGCCGCGCTCTTTACCGAGCACAATCAGCGTTTTGAACTTGGCCTTACGCGCCTCAGGATCCAGCTTTTCTGGCTCTGATTTGCCGCTCAATTCAGGGTTTTCTTTGTCGTATTTTTTATCTGCTGCCATGACTCTACTTGGTGTGTCTAGCAAAACCGAAAATTATACCAGAACTAGGGCACTCTTGTCCCGAAGGTCTGATCCGTTTGGCAAAAAAATTGCCGATTTTAAGCAAAACATAAACTATTTACGCAGCAACAAAGCCAGATACTCTTCGCGCTCGTCATCGGTCAAACCGCCATTTGCATCCCGATATTCCAACTGGGCTTTGCGATCCAGTGTAGAACTTCGATCCTGAGTCTGCGCAGCAGTTTGTAGGGTTTCTTGTAACTCTTCGTGCAGCTCGGCCTCTTCAAACCGATCAAACATCCCTTGTGACTCGGCCTGCACCTGCAGCAAGCGCTCGTACAAAGGCTCATCACGCCAATGCTCAAGCAAAGCAGGGGCAGAAACATCCGGATGCGCACGTGCATACTGTAATACCATACGCACTCCACCAATAAATCCTTGCTGCCCCCACCCCAACTCCAAGGGCTCACACGCCTGCAGCAAAGCAGGCCGAAACAGCACCAGCTGCAAAACCCTTAATAGCGGATCTTGCCGCGGCCGCGGTGGCAAGGGCACTCGCTGCGGCTCGTCATTACGCCAGCGCTTACCTTGGCCACCACTCTTCGGCTGCCACTGCTTAGTTTGAAACTGCCGCTTAGGACGAGCATAGGCAACTTCTGCGCCACCAGCATACCCAGAAAACTCGAAAGATGCCCCGCTCTCGTATTGCCCTGCTGAGTAATTACTACTTGACTTACCAGCAGATACCCCACTTAGAAGCAGACTCATTTCATCCATCGTCAACTGACACAATTCAGCCAGACGCTTACTTAGCATTAATTTCAAAATGGGGGCAAGACTCAGTTGTTCAAGATAAGGCTGCGTCAAACGCAATAATTTTGCCCGCCCCTCTTCCATCGTTAAATCAACTTGAGCCGACAACTCTTTAAGCAGGTACTGCGACAAAGGTAAGGCATCTTGCGCAATCAATTGCTCAAATTGCGCCTTACCAAATTGCTGCACATACGAGTCAGGATCATGCTCGGCCGGCAAAAATAAAAAGCGCAACTCTTTACCATCACGCACTTCGGGCATGCTGTTTTCCAGCGCCCGCCATGCAGCGCGGCGCCCAGCTTTATCACCATCAAAGCCAAACACCACTTCGTCGGCCAATTTGAGCAACTTGCGAATGTGCTCGGGGTACAAGCCGTCCCCAAAGAGGCCACCGCATATTCGACGCCGTGCTGATGCAACATCACCACATCCATATACCCTTCGGCAACCAGCACGCGACCGTGATCGCGAATGGCCGCACGCGCTTGTGGCAGTCCGTACAGCTCGCGACCCTTTTCAAAAACAGGGGTTTCGGGTGAATTGAGATATTTCGGCTCGCCCTGCCCCATTACACGACCACCAAAGCCGATAATCTGGCTGCGCTGATTCATAATTGGGAACATCACCCGATCACGAAAACGATCGTAACGACGCTTGGACTCCTCCTTATCAATCACCAAGCCCGCATCGGCCAAGACTTTATTCCAGTCGTAATCAGGAAATGCACTCTTCAGCGGCTGCCAATCATCGCCACCCGGCGCAAAACCCAGACCAAAACGTGCTGCAGTTTTACCCGTCACCCCGCGTTTTTTGAAATATTCAATCGCCTGTGGCGCGGTCTTTAATTGAGCACGATAAAAATCAAACGCCGTTTTAAGCACATCGTAGATGCCGGGTGCTTTTTTTTGCTCTTCGGTTTGTGGCTTATCTTCCACCGGCACCTGCATGCCGACTGATTCAGCCAACTGGCGCACGGCATCGGGAAAACTCAGCGCCTGATGCTCCATCACAAAACTCAAGGCGGAGCCGTGTGCGCCGCAACCAAAGCAATGGTAAAACTGCTTGGTCTGGCTAACAGTAAATGACGGGGATTTTTCTTTATGGAACGGACAGCAGGCCATGTAATTCTGGCCCGCCTTTTTGAGCGGCAAATAGCGTTCAACCACGTCGATAATATCAACGCGGTTGAGCAAATCCTGAATGAAATCCTCTGGGATGCGTGCCATCTATCTAATCCGGAATCGCAACGAAACCCACTTTAACGCCATCTTTAAAACCGCAACGACGATAAAAATCCAAGACTCCGGCGGTTCGCGCACTGGTTGACAGCATCACTTTATAACATGAGCGCCGCCAAGCTTCAGACAAAGCCGCTTGCAAGACGGCACGTCCATACCCTTGACCACGGTAAGCAACTAAAGTCACCACATTTTCAATCAAGCCGTACGAGCGCGCACCCCTACTCAAATTTGGTACAAGAACTAACGTGCAGGTCGCAACCAAAACGCCATCAAGCTCTTTTACCAACACCAATGCAGTCGCAAGCAGTTGCCGCCAAATACTCTCAACCTGCATGGGCTCCAGAATTGGATCTTCTGGATTCAGTTCAAGCATGAGGCGCAAGAAGGCTGGCAAATCTTCCAACTGAGCAACACGAACAGACATACTCAGGCCAAACGCGCTTTAATTAGTTTACTCACTTCAGCCATATCGGCACGACCAGCCAGTTTAGGCTTTAGATCGGCCATGATTTTGCCCATGCTTGAGGTAGCGTTGCCATGCGTCGCAATCGCTTCGTCCAAAAATGCGGTAATTTCTGCAGCCGAAAACTGCTGCGGCATATAGCCCATCAACACTTCAAGCTCTGCCTTTTCTTTATCAGCCAAATCTTGACGCTGAGCAGCTTCAAATTGCGAAATACTGTCTTTGCGCTGCTTGATCATTTTTTCAACAATCGCGGCAACATCGGTATCACTTAGCTCAATGCGCTCATCCACTTCACGCTGCTTCATCGCCGCTAACAATAAACGAATAGTACCCAAACGCTCTGCCTGCTTTTCTTTCATTGCTGTTTTCATATCAGCGGTAATTCGCGCTTTCAAGCTCATTTTTGACTCCAATCTAGCGAACATCAGTGATGTGCAACATTAGCAAACACAAGGGACATAAACAACAAAAGGTCGCACATGGCGACCTTTTGCTTATTGCTGCAAACTTTTACTAAGGATGAGCTTAGTAGAGTTTAGCTGGCAATTGCTGGCTACGCAGACGTTTGTGTTGACGCTTAACAGCAGCAGCCAATTTACGTTTACGTTCAGCAGTTGGCTTCTCGTAGAACTCGCGAGCACGAAGTTCGGTGAGCAGGCCAGTTTTTTCAACAGAACGCTTGAAGCGGCGCATTGCTACTTCGAATGGTTCGTTTTCTTTAACGCGAACTGAAGGCATTAATCGAGTCCTGTAATAAAAAGCTATAGCCAAAAACGGCTAGAGAAACTAGTAAAGGGTGGCATTATCCCCAATTTCTCCACACTTGTCAAAGCCAGAAAAACATCTTGTGCTTTATTGTTGCGCCCACGCCAGCTACCATATTGTTTTTGTGGCTTCTTTAGGTTGGCAACACATGTTGGTTTTGGGGATTGAATCATCTTGCGATGAAACAGGGGTCGCATTATACGACACTGAGCTCGGTTTACTAGCACACCAATTACACACCCAGATCGCCATGCATAGTGAGTACGGCGGCGTCGTCCCCGAGCTTGCCTCGCGCGACCATATTCGTCGCGTGCTCCCACTGACCACAGCATGCCTAACAGAAGCGCAGCGCCAACTATCTGATATCGATGCAATTGCCTACACTGCCGGCCCCGGCCTAGCTGGCGCTCTATTAGTTGGCGCTTCGGTTGCCAATGCCATGGCATTTGCCCTGAATAAACCGACCATTGCGGTTCATCATCTAGAGGGGCATTTGCTTTCCCCTTGCCTTGCCGATCCTGCACCACAATTTCCATTTGTGGCGCTACTGGTTTCAGGCGGCCACACCCAACTCATGGCAGTTCACGGCGTTGGCCACTATGAATTACTTGGCGAAACAGTCGATGATGCGGCAGGCGAAGCATTCGACAAATCAGCCAAACTATTGGGTTTGGGATACCCTGGTGGGCCTGCCTTATCTAAATTGGCTGATACGGGCGATGCGACTCGATTCACGTTACCGCGACCCATGCTGCACTCTGGCTCACTGGATATGAGCTTCTCAGGACTTAAAACCGCCGTACTCAATTTAGTTACCCAGCAAAGCAAAGAAGCCCCGCTTGACGACGCCACCCGCGCCGACATTTGCGCTGCTTTTCAAGAAGCCATCGTTGAAGTATTGGTCAAAAAATCACTGGCGGCACTCAAGCAAACTGGTATGCAACGCCTAGTCATCGCTGGTGGTGTAGGCGCCAATCGCCAATTGCGCGCTGCGCTGAACGACGCCGCGAAGAAACGAAAACTGGAAGTCTTTTACCCCCCCATGGCCTTGTGCACCGACAATGGCGCAATGATTGCCTACGCTGGGGCGCAGCGCCTGAAATTTCAGCAAAGCGCGGGCTCATTTGCTATCCAGCCACGCTGGGACCTAGCCAGCTTGGAACGCACTTAACATCACCTAGGTATATCCCAAAAAATCAGCCACAATATGACCTACAACCATATACCCATGCTAGTTTCTAGCATGGGTCAGCTGATAATCTTCCAAGCCATCCAAACGAGCCAACACTTCCGCCAACTGCCCCAATGGCGAGCCTGCGCGTTTATCATGCGCTACGCAGACAAAATGCCATTCTTGTCGCCCTTGCTGCAAATCGATGGTGACCGTACCACTCGCCAAATCGTAGCCATGGGTATGCACAAAACTCCGAAGCACCTGCTCGGACGACGGGTGCCCATTGCGAAAGCGTAAACGCACGCCAATGGCTGGCCGTGAAGGCAAATAGCCTTCCAAACGAGCGCCCCACATCATCAAGCTAGCTGACAGCACCGACAGCACGATCGCCGACAAATAAAACCCGACACCGATTAAAATGCCAATCACCGATGCCACCCAAATCGATGCCGCCGTAGTCAAGCCGCTGATATTCATCCCTTCCTTCATAATCACACCAGCGCACAAAAAACCCACCCCAGTTAATACCCCCTGAATGACACGCGTAGGATCGCCACTCAATACGGCAGCTGCGATCTGCTGATTGGACAAATAACCGCCATACCACTGATTGGGAAAACCTGCGACGATAACCGCCGCCGAGCTTGCCATGCAAACCAAAGCATAAGTCCGCATCCCAGCGGCACGCCCGTGGTAGCTGCGCTCATACCCAAGTAACAAGCCCAGCGCCAGCGCTCCGAGTAAAGTACAAACAATCAGCAAATTGGCATGAACTTCGGCCGAAGACCAAAAAGCCGACCAACTAGAAACAATCAGTGGCATCTCGCCACCCTCCATGAAATTTCACCGAACCAATAACGCCACACTTTGGCGTACCACTTTTTATTAAAGCCCGTATGCAATAGGTGCGCAGATATTTCGCCATAAAAAAACCGCCACAAAGGGCGGTTTGATCATCGATCGGCAAATCAGCTTACGACGCTGCGCAAACCGTGAATTTTTCACACAAAACGCCTGGCCACTCTAGGCACAACTCGTCCCCCGCCACGATAGGGCCCACCCCTTCAGGCGTGCCGGTATAAATCAAATCACCAGGCTGCAGGGTAAATTTACTCGACAGCCACGCGATCAGCTTAGCAACCGGAAATGCCATATCCTGAGTTTGTGCCGACTGTCGTAGCTGCTGGTTAATCTGCAAAGTAAAGTGCTGCTGAGTGGGATCAATCGCATCAGCCACCACAAACTGCGTTAATACCGCTGCACCATCAAAACCCTTAGCCAGAGTCCAAGGATTACCCGCCTTTTTCGCCGCAGCCTGCACATCACGGGCCGTTAAATCCAAACCCAAGCCATATCCTGCCACATGGCGCAAAGCATCAGCTTCAGCGATATCTTTACCACCCTGACCAATCAGCGCCACCAATTCCAGCTCATGATGCACCTCGCTCGACCAAGCGGGCAGCGCAATCGCTTGTCCACTTTGCAGCACCGCCGAATTGGGCTTAATGAAAATCATGGGTTCATCTGCAATGTGCGAACCCATTTCCTGTGCATGCGCGACATAATTACGCGCAACGCAAAAAATATTATTCACGGTATATTGCTGCGCACCAACATTAATAATAGCCACAGTCAAATACCTCTATTAAGACAACCATTGCGCGATCGAAAACAGTAAAATAACCGCCAACCAAAGAATCGCGGCACGCCACACTAGCGCCACCGCACTTACCAGATCATCCGTACTGGCTTGCGCCCCCACACCCAGCTCAGGGCGAAACTTCACGGTGTGATCCTGATGCAGCGCCTCGCCCAAGCGCACGCCTAAAGCGCCCGCAGCTGAGGCGAGCAAAATACCGTAATCCTGATCCATCCATTGCGCCGCTTGCTCGCGCCAGCAATACACCGCATCTTCGAAATTACCCACAATAGCAAAACTAATCGCAGCCAAACGAACAGGAATAAAATCAAGCGCGTCCATGGCCGTGTCTGCAAATCGGCCAAATACATCACCATGCCCACCCCACTTGGCTTGCAACAAACTAGCCGCACGGTACAACACAGCACCCGCTGGACCGGCAAACCATGACAGCGCCACAAACCAGAAAATTGTGCCAAATACATAGCGATGCGAATCAACCACACCTTGCTCGATGGTGAGCCGCGCGATTTCGGCCTCGCTCAATTCTGAGGTTGATTGCCCAGTCCAATCGCCCAACATCTGCCGCGCACCTTGCAAATCATCGGATTGCAAAGCCTTCGAGATACCCGTAAAAGCATAGCTAAACTGACGAAACCCCATGAGCAGATACAGTACAGCCACATTCCAGAACATAGCCGCCACAAAATTGAATTTGGCAAAAAACCAATACCCCCCCACCGCAACAGCCAGCAAAGGCACCACCGCGATCAGCCAGGCATATACCCCATTACGATACTCACCCGCATTCAGACCATTACCCATTTGATTGGCAATCCGCACAAACAATAAATAAATTGGATTGCGATTACTAATCGGCCGCAGCTGCTCAAGCGCCAAAGCCAATATCAAAGATAAAATACTCATAACTCACCACTCAGGTAATTCGCTAAACCAGCATTGCGGGGCCGCGAAGAATTCTTTTTTGTAACGCGCCAGCTGCCTTGCGCGGGCTTTCACGATACCATAGCGCACGAAGGCAACCAAACAGAACAATGCCTCTTGAAAAATGTCGCCACAGCGCAATATCTCAGATGATGACCACCCAACCGGAGAAAAACCAAATGGAACACAAACTTCCAGAACTACCTTACGCTCAAGACGCATTGGCACCATTTATGTCAGCGGAAACTTTGTCTTTCCACTACGGCAAACATCACCAAACCTATATCACCAACCTGAACAACCTGATCAAGGGCACTGATAACGAGAGCAAATCACTCGAAGAAATCGTTAAAACTGCACCCGCAGGTGGTCTGTACAACAATGCAGCACAAACTTGGAACCACACCTTCTTCTGGCTAGGCTTTGCGCCAAACCCAGCCGGTGAAGACCGCGCTCCAGCCGGTGCGTTGGCAGATGCAATCAATGCAAAATGGGGCTCATTCGATGAGTTCAAAAAAGCATTTAATACCTCTGCTGCTGGTAACTTTGGCTCAGGCTGGACTTGGCTGGTGAAAAAAGCTGATGGCAGCTTAGATATTGTCAATACAGGCGCAGCTGGCACACCACTGACCACCAGCGACACAGCTCTGCTCACCGCTGACGTTTGGGAGCACGCTTACTATATTGACTACCGTAACAGCCGCCCTAATTACCTGGAAGGCTTCTGGAAACTGGTTGACTGGAACGTGGTTGCAAACCGCTTTGCAGCATAATTCAGACAGTTTTTTCGTGGGTAGCGTGAAATAATTTTAACTCGCACTCGCCACTTACAAAGGCAGCCATTGGCTGCCTTTGTTTTTTATTCCCTGTGTCAATTTACTTCTCTCATCCCCAATATCACCATCGACAACTGGTATTTACCCAGAACAAAGCCAGATACATCCTCACTTCACTCTAAATTGGCGGCAAGCAGCAAAACAATGGGTTAATTAAAATGGTATTAACGGCTCTTTTATGGAAATAACATCAGCTTACAAAACAGCAAAGACCTTGAATTTGCTTGCCCCGGCTGTGATCTAGCACTATTGACACCAAACACCCTGTCTGCAAAATTAGCGTCCACTAGGTGATCGAAACTAACACTACTACCCACAGTATAGAGCTCGACTCCTTACGGCCACTGGTACTACCTATAAACACCAGATCCGGAATTACACCCTGCAACGGCAGCCTGAACATCACAAAATGAGTTCATCACCATTAGAGCAATGTGTAAGTCGCATTAAGCCAGCAGGCTTTTTGTTTGCAAGCGCACACCAAACCGGCACCCAATCTAAGGATGAGAGGAAAAATAATGAATTTCCGTTTAACTGCAATTTCTGCCGTTGTTGCTATTGCATCATCAGCAGCATTCGCCGCCACCGCATGGAATAGCGCCACAGTTTATACTGGCGGCGAGATCGTGACCTACCAAGGTAAAGATTACAAAGCAAAATGGTGGACACAGAACAATGTACCAGGCGCCGAACAATGGGGTCCATGGGAACTACAATCTGGCAGCGTAACACCAACTGCAACGCCTGTAGCTCCAACTGCAACACCAGCTACCGCCACCCCAACACCAGTAGCTCCAACAGCTACACCAGTAGTAGCGACTCCAACGCCAGCAGTCGCTACACCGACCCCTGCAGCTGGTAGCTGCACAAATGCAGCTTGGTTAGACAGCGCAATTTACGTTGGCGGCAATCTGGTTAGCTACAATGGCCGCAACTACAAAGCCAAATGGTGGACTCAAGGCAACGCGCCCGGCACAAATGATGTATGGCAAGATTTAGGGGCATGTGACGGCAAAGCTACGCCTGCACCTACTGCAACTCCAGTTGTAACCACTGCGCCAACAGCAACACCAGTAGTCACTGCAAAACCAACGGCTACACCTGTCGTTACCGCAACGCCTACACCAACCAATACTCCAGCGGTGACTGCGACTCCAAAACCAAGCGCAACACCAGTGGTAACAGCCAGCCCAACACCAACTGCGACGCCAGTAGTTACCGCCTCACCACTGCCGACGACTTCACCAACAAACCCGCCAAGCACAGGTGCGAAACAAGTTGGTACTTACTTCGCAGAGTGGTCAATCTACGGCCGTGCGTTCTACCTGAAAAACATGCAAGACAGCGGTCAAGCTAGCAAACTGACCTTCTTGAACTACTCTTTTGCTAACGTTTACAAACAAGCAGATGGTACATACAAGTGCCAAGCCAACATCAATAAAGCTGAAACTGGCAATCAAGACGGCGGTGATGCTTGGGCGGTTTACCAGAAAGGCTTTGCAGCCAATGAATCAGTTGATGGCGTTGCCGATGCCTGGGGCACTGATGGCCAGCAAGTTAATCTGAAAGGCAATATGAATCAGCTGAAAAAGCTGAAAGCAAAAAATCCAAATCTAAAAGCTCTGATTTCATTGGGCGGCTGGACTTGGTCTAAATACTTCTCAGCAGCTTCTGCAACGCCAGCTCTGCGTCAAGCATTAGTATCTTCATGTATCGACGTATGGATTAAAGGTAATCTGCCATTTGACGCAGCTTCAAATGCGGGCGGCCCAGGCACTGGTGCAGGCGTGTTTGACGGTATCGATATCGACTGGGAATATCCAGGCGTACAAGGTATTGGCACCAACACAGTTGACCCTGTGAATGACAAAGCCAATTACACATTGTTGATGCAAGAGTTCCGCAAACAACTTGACGCGTTGGGCGCCACGAACGGCAAGAAATACTTGCTGACCGTTGCTATCGGCGCTGGCGACGAGAAAATTGCTGCGACAGCTCCTGCCGAGTACAGCAAATACCTCGACTGGATCAACATCATGTCCTACGACTACAACGGCGGCTGGGATGCACAAGGTCCAACCGACTTCCAGTCAAACTTGTATCAAGATCCAGCAAGCCCACGCACTGTTGATCCAAAAACAGGCAAAGTGAGCAAGTACTACACCGATGCGGCGGTTAAAGACTTGATCGCGCGCGGCGTACCTGCAGCTAAACTGCACATGGGCGTTCCATTCTACGGCCGCGGCTGGACTGGCGTAGCAAATGTGAACAATGGCCTGTACCAAAAAGCGACTGGCGCAGCCAAAGGTACTTACGAAGCGGGTATTGAAGACTACAAAGTGCTGAAAAATGCACCTGGTACTGAATATATCCACCCAGTAACACAGCAAACTTATCGCTTTGATGGTTCGACCTTCTGGTCATATGACACACCACGCGACATCAAGCTAAAAGCCGATTATGCCAAATCAATGGGCATGGGCGGCATCTTTAGCTGGGAAGCTGATGGCGACACTACAACTGGCGAGTTGGTTGAGGCAATGACTTACATTAACAAATAAGTCGCACCGCCTTAACAGGTATCCATCTAGCCCCCGAATCAATTGATTCGGGGGCTTTTTAACGCCGAACGACTGCAAAAAAACTATCAGTAGCAAATACGACAACAAATCTGTGATCTAAATCACTTTATTTGATGCAGGCATTATTGCCTCAAATTCCACAACACCCGCACCACAATGCATCGGCTGGTTTTTTACCCCCCAACGAAAAATACCACTTGTAAAAGCCCCACAAAACCTGCGAAGTGGCATTACACATACAGATACGATGGTCTCCACTAAAGCAGTCCATCGATTGGCTGGCCTCTCAACTGAAACTGGTATTTTTCACACTTTTTAATTGCCAACAAAACCTTACAAACAAAGAAATACCCTTATTTCACAAGCTTTCCAGCACAAAACCGCGCTATTGACATTGATTTAGTAGTCTGCAAAATTAGCCTACACAAACACAAAACCATGAACACCAGAAGAGTTGGAATGGCTTATGTGTTCGAGTGACTGGTATCAAAAATACCCCACTCACCGATTGCAACCTAGCCGCCTTCGTTCGTGCGCAAACTACGACCAAGCGATAGTAGTGATCAAGTCAACACTGCAATATTCAACCCAGAATTTGCCAGTTGACCGCAGTAATGACACTTACTTTAAGGATGAGAGGATTCAAATGACTTTACGCTTAACCGCAATTTCTGCAGTAATTGCCGTAGCATCAGCATCAGCTTTTGCTGCTACCGCTTGGACAGAAGGCAGTACTTACTCTGCCGGAACCGTAGTTACTTATAAGAATCTAGATTACAAAGCGCTAGTAACACACACGGCGTATGTAGGCGCAGGCTGGACTCCTGACACCACACCAACCCTGTGGACCCTAGTTGGTTCGGGCACGGCAACGCCAACCCCAGCAGCAACTGCTGCACCAACCGCAACCCCAGTTACAACCGTAGCTCCAACAGCGACTCCAGTTGCAACAGCAGCACCAACAACGGCACCAACTGCAACTCCAGCAGCAGGCAGCTGCACAGCACAAGCTTGGACTGCAACTAATTACAGTGCAGGATCAGTGGTTAGTTACAATGGCCGCACCTATAAAGCACAATGGTATGCTTCTGCAAGTGATACCCCAAAACAAGTAGCAAACTCATGGGAATCACCATGGCTTGACCAAGGTGCTTGCTCAGGTAGCGGCGCAACACCAACTGCAGCTCCAACAGCAACGCCAGTGGTAACTGCGGCTCCAACAGCAACGCCGGTAGCTACAGCAACAGCTAAACCAACTGCCACACCAGTTGCAACCGCAACTGCAGCGCCAACCGCTACACCAGTTGTAACACCAACTGCAGCACCAACCGTAACTCCGGTTGTCACTGCCAGCCCAATCCCTACCGCTACACCTAGCACCACACCAAACACTGGTGCTAAACAAGTGGGTACGTATTTCGCCGAGTGGGGCATTTACGGCCGTGGCTTCTACGTGAAAAATATGCAAACGAGCGGCCAAGCAGCCAAGCTCACTTTCATCAATTACTCTTTTGCCAACATTTACAAACAAGCCGATGGCACTTATAAATGCGATGCAAGCATCACCCGCACTGAGTCAGGCAATGGCGACGGTGGCGATGCGTGGGCTTCATACCAAAAAGGCTTTGACGCTGCATCTTCAGTTGATGGCGTTGCTGATGCATGGGGTGCTGATGGCGTAGGCAGCCTGAAGGGTAACTTCAATCAGCTCAAAAAACTCAAGGCACTCAATCCAAACCTGAAAGTCTTGATTTCGATTGGCGGCTGGTCTTGGTCTAAATACTTCTCAGCGGCATCAGCATCTGATTCATTGCGCAAAACACTGGTTGCTTCATGTATTGATCAATACATCAAAGGCAACCTGAAATATGACTCAGGCTCAAATGCAGGTGGCGCAGGCACTTTAGCTGGCGTGTTTGACGGTATTGATATCGACTGGGAATACCCAGGTGTACAAGGCTTCGGCTACAACACTGTTGATCCTGTTAACGACAAAGCTAATCATGTAGCGCTGTTCAAAGAGTTCCGTGATCAGTTGAATGCACTGACCGCACAAACAGGTAAAAAATACCTGTTCACAACTGCAATTGGCGTAGGTCAAGATAAATACGATCACACAAATCCAGGTGCTGCATACGCTTACACGGACTGGGTGAACATCATGTCTTATGACTACCATGGCGCATGGGATACTAAGACTGACTTCCAAGCGAATCTGTACAAAGATCCGAACAGCCCAAATATTGCGGCAGGTGGAAACAACGCGACGTTCTACACCGACCATGCGATCAATGCACTCGTAAGCCTTGGCGTACCAGCTAGCAAACTACAACTTGGCGTACCGTTCTACGGTCGCGGCTGGACAGGTGTAGCTGCCGGCCCTAACGGTGACGGACTGTACCAATCAGCGAGTGGCGCAGCGAAAGGCACCTACGAGAATGGTTTTGAAGACTACAAAGTTCTGAAAAACGCAGCAGGCACTCTTCGCACACACGCCACCACCGGTGATGCATGGAAATATGACGGCAACAACTTCTGGACTTACGACACCCCTGCCGTAATTCAGAACAAAGCGGCATATGCTAAAGCGAAAGGTCTAGGCGGCGTATTTAGCTGGTCTGCCGATGGTGATGCAGGTTCTGAGCTGGTTAACGCAATGGCTACTGTAAATCAATAAAATTAGTTAGTTAGCACCACCTTTCAGCCCCCGAAGCGATTTCGGGGGCTTTTTTATTCGAAAAAATGCTGACAATAAAAACACAGAAAAATAACAAAAAACACAAGCTAATGTATCGCACTAGCAGCATCACCAAGCCCGCACAAATAAAGGGTTTCACAGCTGCACACCCCATTAAAAAGCCTTGATTTCCCCACTAATAGGCAGTTAGGATGTCAGCTTGAGGATGGCAACAAACTACGTCTCGACAATAAAGATATTTACACGAGATTTATCATGAAAAAGCTTCATTTTTCGCGCTCTAACGAATCTGGCTTCACCCTGCTTGAGTTGCTGGTGGTGCTATTGATCATTGCATTGCTGGCAGGTTATGTTGGCCCGAAACTCTTTGGAGAAGTCGGAAAAGCCAAAACCAAAACGGCAGCTAGCCAAATGAAATCGATTGCCGACGCACTTGATCATTACCGTCTGGATACCGGTCGCTATCCGAGCACCGAACAAGGCCTCAACGCCTTGGTGAAAAAGCCTGCGGATGAGAACAAATGGAACGGCCCTTACCTGATGAAAGACGTGCCGAACGATCCTTGGGATAAACCGTACGAATACCGCACGCCAGGTGAAAATGGCCACGATTACGACCTGCTAACCTATGGCCTAGACGGCAAGGCTGGCGGGACAGGCGAAGACGCTGACGTTAGCTACTGGCAATAAGCAGCTACCATGCGCTACAAAGTCAAAGCCCTCGCTGCAGGAGTGATGCAGGAGCTTGAGCTCGACGCCGCCAATCCTGATGAATTACGAAGCCAGCTACATAGTAAAGGCCTACAACTCATCAGTTTTGAGGCCGAGCGCAAGCTCGGGTTTTCATTTGGCAAGAATGAATTCCAAGTTTCACTCTTCACACAGGAATTAATTGCCCTGCTGGAGGCTGGCCTGACTTTAGTCGAGGCCATGGAAACACTCAAAGACAAAAGCGATCAAGATCAAAACCGCACTGTTTTGACTCGTATGATCGAAGGCCTGTATCAAGGGCTACCGATGTCCAAAGTGTTAGCGCAAATGCCTGATCTATTTCCCCCACTCTACATTGCAACGGTAGGATCGGCGGAAAAAACGGGCCACCTGGCCGATGCGCTTAAACGCTACCACCATTACGAGACACGATTGGCCGCAGTGAAGAAAAAAATCGTCGCTTCGCTAGTCTATCCGCTGGTTGTGATCGGGATTGGTGGCAGCATTATGTTGTTTTTGCTGTTTTATGTAATTCCAAAATTTAGCCAAATTTACGCATCAATGCGCAATTTACCGTTTGCAGCACAATTAATGCTGTGGTGGGGTGATTTGGTTCATCAACATGGGCAAGCAATCTTTGGTAGCATCATTGCCACCCTAGTGGGCGGCTATCTCATGATAAAAACAGATGCCGCACAGTCGATGTTGCGTGAGATTTTTTGGAAACTCCCCAAGCTGGATAGTTATCGCCGATTATTCTCACTGACCCGCTTCTATCGTACTTTGGGCTTATTGTTGGCGGGTGGGATTTCGATTGTTGCAGCGCTGGAATTAGCGGCGCAATTGCTACCGGCACAAATGCGCTTAGCCTTGTCACAAGCTTTGGTCGATATCAAATCGGGGCAACAGGTTTCTGCAACCTTGCCTAAATATGGGTTGACGACGCCCGTAGCAGAGCGACTACTGCGTGTGGGCGAACAAAGTGGCGAGTTGGCCACGATGGCCGAGCGAGCTGCGCAGTTTTGCGATGAAGAGCTTGACCGTGCAATTGAGATGTTCACACGGCTGTTTGAGCCGATTTTGATGCTATTAATCGGTATTTTGATTGGTGGCATTGTATTTTTGCTCTATATGCCGATTTTTGAGTTGGCTGGGAATATGCAATGAGCGAACTCACTCTGGATCTTATTCAGCATTTACGCACCACTGGCGGCACACAACCGCTGCCAATGTTGGTACAACAATCTCTGGGCTTATCTGACGAGGGGTATTGCGCTGAAGTCAGCGAATACCTTGGCATTCCAGCCATTACCCAGGAGGAGTTATATCAACTCAAGCCTCGTTATGACCTATTGTCATTTGGTGATGCTGCGGCTCATCAGTGCTTTCTAGCCGAGAGCCAATACCACGGCACATTGCTGGTGATGTCAGACCCGTTCAGCCCTGTGGTTCGCAACTGGGCACAGCAGCGGATTACTGTCGCATTTCGGTCGGCTTTTGCGCATTACGAAGTACTGCAAAACTATTTTAACGAATACGAAACCTCGCACCGTGCGATGGAGCAGTTGGGTGAAGGCGAAAACCTGGAAGCCAGCACCAATGGCGTCACTGAAATTTCGCTCTCGACGCTCTCTCAAGACGCCAACCCTGTTGTTAAGCTGGTCAATTCAACGCTGTACGATGCACTGAAGGCGAAAGCTTCCGATATCCACATGGAAACAACGCCATCGGGAATGACCATTAAATACCGGATTGACGGCGTACTGCTGCACGCCGGTGGCGCGAGTGGCTCGGATAAAGCCGAGCAAATCATCTCCCGCTTGAAAGTATTGGCCGAGCTGGATATTTCCGAACATCGCATTCCACAAGATGGTCGTTTTAAAGCGTTGGTGAACAACCGAGATATCGACTTCCGCGTCTCAATTATGCCGTCGATCCACGGCGAAGACGCCGTGTTGCGGATTTTGGATAAGCAAGGCGGTGGTGATACCTTCAAGCAGCTACGCTTAGAAACACTGGGCCATGAAGAGCAAACAATGGCAGCCATTCGCGGCTTGTCGCATGAGCCATACGGACTGCTACTGGTAACTGGCCCAACAGGCTCGGGTAAATCCACCACGCTGTATGCCACGCTCTCAGAAATTAATAATGGTGAAGAAAAAATCATCACCATTGAAGACCCGGTCGAATATCAGTTGCCGGGCGTGCTACAGATTCCGGTCAATGATAAAAAAGGCCTGACTTTTGCGCGTGGCTTGCGCTCGATTTTGCGCCATGACCCGGACAAAATTCTGGTCGGTGAGATTCGCGATGGCGAAACCGCCAATATTGCCGTGCAAGCAGCCTTGACTGGTCACTTGGTATTGACCTCAGTACACGCCAATAATGCCTTTTCGGTGATTGATCGCTTTATTCATATGGGCGTAGAGCCCAATAGCTTTGTCGATGCACTAATCGGCGTGGTCGCACAGCGTTTGATTCGTAAAGTCTGCCCGCATTGCGTAGCCGACGATCAACCCGAAGAGAGCTTGCTGCTCAATTCAGGTCTGACTAGCGAACTGGTTAAAGGCTGGAAATTTCGTAAAGGAACAGGCTGCCCAGCGTGTCGCAACACAGGCTATCTAGGACGTAAAGCCATTGCTGAAGTATTGCGACTGGATGATGATATGAAGCAAGCGATTGCCAATCATGCACCAGCTGTTGAACTGAAAAAAATCGCCTTGGCTAAAGGCTTTGTCTCGATGCGACAAATCGCGGTGAACGCGGTTTCTCGTGGTGAAACCACCTTGCAGGAAATCAACCGTGTCACCTTTGTTGATTAAACATCACGCCTGCTTTGGTAAGCAGCGCGTCCGCTTGAGTAGCTTATCACTGTCGGGTGAGGTGCTCAGCCGCCGTCGCGGCACGATTGATCCATCGCCCGATGTATTGGTATCACGACTACAAGATTTGTTAAGCAACACACCGCGTGGCAACTTGGGGATGGATCAAATTAAATTGATCTTTGGTTCACCATGGGTACGCTATGCTTGCCTACCTTGGCAGGATGCCTTAAATAAAGACATTGATTGGGAAAATTACGCCCGTATTGTGCTATCGCAGCAGTATGGAGTTAGCGCTGACAATTGGCGAGTACGGGTATCGGCGGGTGACTATGGCAAACCACGCGTCGCTGCCGCAATCGAAGAAGGCTTATACCAGACCATTGCCGAACTTTGCCGCAGCAGCAAACTTAAACTAGCTGAAGTTGAGCCGCTTTTTACCACGGCAGCCAATCAGCATAGGCGTGCAATGAAATATCCAGAACATGCATTGATGGTGGTGGAAACCTCACATGCGATTGTTGGTTTTTATCGCGAAAATGCTTGGCAAGGCGTAATTGCCTTGCCGATTCAGCTCGAAGCCGGTGAAACCACCCGCTCGCTATCGGCCATAGTACGTGAAGCTGCGGTGCTGTCTGGGCAATTTTTGCCAGAGCACATTTACCTCACCTCTTCCGACATTACCTTATCTAGCATTAAATCCGCTGATTTTGATTTTGAATGGCTGGGTGCGGCTCATCCACAGTTTATTGCTGGCGAGGTGCATGCATGAAAACCTTACAGCTAGATTTTAATCGCCGCCCCAGCGTAGTGCCCTGGATAGGTTTATTGCTAACCGTACTTGGAATCGTGGCGGTACTTTGGGTCATGACCCAACTGGATGTCGCGAAAGAAAATAAAGCACAGATTGAGATTCGTGAAGATGAAATTGCACTGCGAATAAAGCAATTAGAGGCCAAACGCCTTGCTGCGCAAAAAGCATCGCCAGTTTCGGACAAGGTTGCAAAAGTAGCTAGAGCTCAAACATTCAGCGCCGAAGCGGGTTTAGCTGTACTGGAAGAAGTATGGCGGCCAGAGATTGCCTTCACACATATGGAAGTGGCTAATCTGGAACGCGACATCAAATTAGAGTTAGAGGCAAAATCTTTAAATGATGTACTGCTACTCGTGGATCGACTAACTCAGCACCCTTCTGTGAAGCAAGTATCACTGGCACGTAATTCAACAAAAGTAGGCGATCCATTTAAACCTGCTGTAGCAGCCATCGAAATTTATTGGCGCGACAATCGCCCCGAAGAAACCAAAGCATCTACCGTAACAGTCGCTGAAACAGGAGCTAGTCGATGAGCAAATCGCAACTACTCTGGTATCTGCGCTTAATTCCTCAATACGCAGGCATTTTAGGTTTGGCAGGTTTAGCGCTGCTTGGCTTTGCTTTAATGATCTATTTGCAAGATTTGAAACCCTATCAGGCAGACTTGCTCAAGCGCGAGGCCGAACTGGAGCGCAAGTTTCGCAATTTACGCGAACCGGCTGCAGCAAGCTCGACTCAAGCTGAGCTGCCGAAATTAAACCATGATGACACTTTCACGTTCTTTTTACGTCACCTCAATGATGTCGCGCAGAAACATCAAATTATGATCAATCAGGTTGACTATAAAGCGCAGCTTGAAGCTGATGGAAAACTGAAACGCTACAGCATGCAATTTCCGGCCACTGGCCGTTATATCCAGTTTCGCCGCTTTACCACTGCTTTAGAAAAAACACCCGGTATGCGGGTTGAAGCTGTGAATATGCAGCGCCAAACAATTGGTGACGATAATCTGTCTATCCAGATCCAGCTATCCTATCTGACGGAGGTGCATTAATGCTCTCCCGTCCGATGCAATGGTTGTTGGGTGCTACATTGGCTGCTACGGCCTACACTTTCTGGCACGACTCGCAACAAGAAGCTGAGTTGGAATCAAATGCGCGACCTGCACCACGTCAAGCAGCCAGTGCGATTAAGTCAATTGATAAGGCATCCGCTGCCAGTGCGGTTGCTGCAAGTGCAGCATCGCAAGCGATGAGCCTTTCCGACCTATTTCCAAAGCAAAGTTGGGCCACGCAACCACCAAAACCGACTGCAGTTCCTAAACCAACACCGACACCGGTACCTGTGGCCCCGCCATTTCCGCTACAAATCACCTCGACTTGGCACGATAAAGTGAGTGATTACTATGTACTGGAAGGCCAAGGCCAATCTCTGGTGTTATGCACCCGCTGTGACACGCTAGGCCGTATTCAACCAGGCGAAACCTTCTTGGGAGTCTATCGTCTGGACAAATTAAGCCGTGATGTTCTGACCATTACTTATCTACCACTTAATCAGCAGCAATCGCTGCCGACAGGAGGAACGCCGTGAAACGTGCGTTAATGACCTCAATTATTTCGATGGCTTTTTTAGGTGGCTGTGCAGCTGATATTGCCCGCTACCAAGCCGAAACTCAGCTAGATGCTGGTAACCCTGAAGCTGCCTTGACCACACTCAAAGCACAGATCGCCAGCTCACCGAATGATTTGAAACTGCGCGCGGCTTATCAAAACAATGTGCTGATCTACGTCAATCGCCTAATCATGCAAGGTGATCAAGCACGCCAGCAAGGCAATAGCGCGGTTGCAATCAGTAATTACCAGCAGGCACTTCAGTGGGACAGTACCAATATCCGTGCACAGGAAGGAATCCGCTATGTTGAGATGGGTGTGCGACATGACTCTATGTTGCGCTATGCCCGGGAAAACAAAGATGGTAAGCCTGACGAAGTGCTGGGCATTGTCAATCAGATCTTGCTAGACAACCCGCGCAATGTAGCGGCACAAACAATTAAAAATGACATTGAGAATCGAAAATCGCGTGAAGTCAGCTTGCGCCCTGCGCTTGCTCAAGCACTAAAAAGCCCGATCTCATTGCAATTTCGCGATCAAAGCATGATGAGCGTCTTTGACATCGTCTCGCGTATCGGTAAAGTGAATTTCATTTTCGATAAAGACGTTCCACCAAATTTAAAAACCACGATTTATGCCCGCGATACCACGGTTGAAGACGTTATCAACCTGATTTTGGCCACCAATCAGCTCGACAAAAAAATCCTGAATGACAACACCATTTTGATCTATCCAAAACGGCCAGATAAAGACCGTGATTACAAAGATATGGTGATGCGGACGTTCTATCTTTCGAATGCGGATCCGAAACAAGTACTAGCTATGCTCAAGCAGATGGTTAAAACGCGAGATATTTACATCGATGAGCGTTTATCAATGCTGGTAATGCGCGACACACCTGAAGCTATTGCGGTGGCCGAGCGGCTGATCGCAGCACAAGACTTGCCGCAATCTGAAGTATTGCTGGACGTGGAAGTCCTCGAGGTCAGCAATAATGATGTACTCGACCTGGGTATACTGTATCCAGGCAGCGTCAGTGCTACGGTCTACGGCAATACTATCGGCGCTGTACCAGTTATAACTAAAAATGCCGATGGCACGTCAACCACCACCACACCGACCAAAGTGGCGGGACAAGTTACGTTGGACCAGATTGGCAACATCAATAAGAGCGATATTCTGGTCAATCTAGGCACCCCGACAGTCACGGCGAATTTCTTGCAAAGCAAGGGTAATACCAATGTATTGGCCAACCCGAAAATTCGCGTTAAAAACCGCGATAAGGCCAAAATCCTGATTGGTGATCGTGTTCCGGTGGTAACGACGACGACATCAAATGGCGTCAGCAGCGAAAGCGTTAATTATCAGGACGTCGGTCTGACCCTGAATGTTGAACCGGTCATGACGGTCGACAACGAAATCAGCATCAAAGTGAATTTGGAAGTCTCCAATATTGTTAAAACCATCACTAGTAAAGGTGGTTTGATTGCTTACCAGATTGGTACCCGTCGTGCTGAAACCAATATGTCGGCACGTGATGGTGAAACACAAGCCTTGGCAGGTTTGCTCTCTCGTACAGAAAGCGAAACCGGACAAGGCTTGCCGTTCCTCAGCTCAGTCCCAGGACTGGATCGGATTTTTGGTACCAAAAAATCAGACAACAGCAAAACCGAGCTGATTATGCTGATCACACCGCGTGTAATTCGGTCATTGCCTTTGCCCCCATCGCATATCACTGGCTTTGATAGTGGTACCGAAGGAATGATCAGCACAGATCCATTGCGTCTGCGCCCATCATCAACCTTTAGCATCAACAACCAAGGCGGACAGTCGCTGCCGTATGTACCACCAGCACCGCCTCCTGCACCAGAACCACAGCAAGCTGCGCCTCAGCAACCTGCTCAACCAGGCCAACCTGAAGGAACACCGGTAAATCGCGGCACCGGGATGGGGCGTCGCTAAGTCATGAGGCAGCAAGGCTTTACGCTGATTGAGCTGATGGTCACACTCACCATCTTGGCCGTACTTGCGACGGTGGCATTGCCACTGTCGCAAGTCGCTTCAACTCGGAACCGCGAAGAAGAATTGCGTCGATCTTTGTGGCAAATCCGTGCAGCGATTGATCAATACAAAATCGCTGCAGATGGCGGCCGGGTGAATAAATCGCTGGAAGATTCAGGCTATCCAGAATCTTTAAATGTCTTAGTTGAAGGTGTCAAAGACCTGAAAGACCCGGGTGGGCGGAAAATCTATTTTCTGCGCCGCATGCCGCGTGATCCATTCTGTGACTGCCCAAGTAGAACGAATGCCCAGACCTGGGGCTTGCGCAGCTACGCCAGTCCGCCTGATGCCCCAGCGGAAGGACGCGACGTGTATGATGTCTATTCTTTATCAAGCAATATTGGATTAAATGGTGTCAGCTACCGTGAATGGTAAATCTCGCCGCCTCGGCTTTACCCTGATTGAACTACTTGTCGTTTTGGCCATTATGGCTAGCCTATTGACACTGGTCGTCCCACGCTACTTCCAGCAAACTGATCGCGCCCAAGAAACGGTGCTCAAACACAACCTCGTAGCCGTACGGGAAGGTATCGATAAATTCTTTGCGGATACTGGCCGCTACCCAGCCACGCTGGAGGAAATGGTCGAGCGAAAATACCTGCGTGAAGTGCCCCTCGATCCAATCACCAACCGACGCGATAGCTGGGTAATTATCAATGCTGAGGGCTCACCCGGCGTTTATGATATTCGTAGTGGTTCTGATGCCGTTGCAAAAGATGGCACCAACTACAATACGTGGTAATTTGATTGTGATCCAACGCCGCGCTCACCTCCGCTCACAAAAAGGCTTTGCCTATATGTGGGCGCTGATGATGGTGCTCATCATGAGCATTTATCTAGCACAAGTAGGAGAAGCGTGGCAAAACCGCATTCGCCGTGCGAAAGAAGAAGACCTGCTGCGCATGGGCGCTGAAATCAAAATGGCGGTGAAGCGATATACCGAAAACAATATCGGTGATAACCCACAAACAGCATACCCAAAGACGCTACAAGATCTGGTACAAGATCCACGTGTCCCCTTCCCCAAACGCTATCTGCGTAAAGCCTATAAAGACCCGATCACTGGCGATGATTGGACCTACATCGGTGCGCCAGGTGGTGGTTTTGTTGGTGTAGCCAGCAAATCACCATTGAAGCCGCTAAAAACAGCCAATTTCCCCGATGATTCGCAAGGTTTTGCTGAAGCAAAAACCTATCAAGACTGGCGCTTTGCCCACTGGCCTAACCGCGGCGGTGGCCGCCGATAGACGGCAATAAATCTTAACAAAAACATCAAGATAAATACTTGGCACATGCCAAAGGCATGGGTACAATGCCGTCTGAAATTAAAACCTTACAATTAGCAAAAGCTAATATTAACAGGAAGATAAAATGAACGTTAAAACTCTGATAGCGGCAGCAACACTGGCAGTAGCAATTAGTCCATCCTATGCCGCAGTGACTTTTGTTGAAGGGACAAAATTCACCAATGGTGACAATGGTAAAGTCATTCCAGCATCACCAACTGGTCGTTGGACATTCAATAGCCAATTATTCAATGTTGCAGATAAATCAGATATTGCGATCAATTTTGGCTTTAAGCAAAACAAGGCTGACAAAGATGGCTGGGTTAATGGGCTGACCGTTAAATTAGTACAAAACGGCGGAATCATTAGCGATGCTTTCAGCTGGAATTTTACAAGCAACCCAACCTATGCTGATACGCTGACATTCGCGAATTCATTATTCCAGACTGGGAAGAACTATCGTTTCGTATTTGAGGGTGACTCGCCAAATTTCGAAGGCCGCTTTAAATACTCGGTAGCTGCTGTTGCCCCAGTACCAGAGCCAGACACCTATGCCTTGATGGGTATGGGTTTAGTTGGCTTGATCGCAGCGCGCCGCCGTAAAGCTATACAAGCTTAAGCACTTTGAAGTAGCCTAAACAAAAAGCCCCAAGCAATGACTTGGGGCTTTTGTTTTAGCTCGAGAGCTTCACACAAAATTACAGTAAGGCCAAAATTGCATCCGTGTGCTACTGCATCAGCGCCACATCTGCGCGGCTCTCAACATTCAAACGAATTACTGGCTCGGTATTGCTGCTGACAAGTTAAAGCGCCAGACACCAAAATCCATACACACACAATCAGTTTCATCCACTGACACCGCTTGCGACTCATTAGCTCAATCACCAGTAGCCACGGGATCATACCACTGTCGCGCAATAAGCAAAATCAAGGGAGTAATAATGCGCGCTCATTTCTCCGCGTAGATTGCATCTTCTTTGGGCATCCGCTCTTTGATAAATGCATGTCCAGTTTTACGATGCATCGCTACACCACCTGCTTGCTCAACAATGTCGCTGGTATTCCAAGTCAGGCGTGATCATGAATAATTTTCGCTCCTGGGGTATTTACCGAGAAGACTTTAGCCAAGAGTCCTACCAATATAATACCCCTCAATAAACTCACGAGTTTCATCAGACAGGAAGCTACGATCAAAGTCGCCATCTAATGCGATACCTAAGTCTGCACCCTGTGCCTTCACAGCATTGGCAGTATCAGCACGATTTTCGGGTAGCAATGGGTAGGGGATCCCGTTCGGGAAAGTGCCATCGGCTTCGTTGTGTACTGTGAAGAACTGTACCAGCACTTTCGCCATGAGGAATTGCGGTTTAAGTAAATCAGTCACATAGCAAGCTGCACCTATGATAACCCGACCACTGCTTCCTGATTATCTGCCCCCGTATTTCGTGGAACCCCAAATTGCACTTCAAGCTCGCGCACCTGCCGTATTTTCTTGCAGAAATTATGCGAACTTCGCACTGGAATGATAGCAACTGCTCAGCGCGCTGGAATGGTTCTGTGACTTTGCCAAGTGTTGTTACTTCCATCATCAATCGGCGTAATCGTTACTGACCCGTGAATCTGATTTATAAGTTCAGGCATCATAGACGCATCGCCTGTATTGTTGTCAATGACTTCAAAAGTGCGAATATCCAGGATTTGGACATAAAGACCGAGGTGAACGTCGCACCACTGCCGACGGGAATACGTCCCATATTTATTAGTGCCCATCTTCCTTGCTGAGCATTGTGATACCAGTGCAATCAAGCGATAAATGTAATCCATCTGGGCTTTGACCCTCAGAAGTCGCAACTATCCCTGATTTTTATCGGGGTGAGATTGCGCTAGCATCAGCAACTGAGCGCTCTAAAAGGGCGAGCCGCAGCCGAGTTGCAACCATGACAGGTATATGAAGCGATGCGAGGCCGAACAATCATTTGATACTGAGGCATAATTAAATGGCGGCCTCGCTAAAAGTAGCTGATCGTGCACATTTGCCAGAGATCCCTGCAGTCCATTTCGGTGCTGAATCAAGCCAAAGCATCAATGCGGCACGTAATTCCAAAGCGGTATGATAAGTGTCCCTGTAGGTATTTTAACCTCGTTGGGTTTGGATTTGCTAATGTAGCTTTTTATGATCGGTGTGAAATCGCTGACTCTTGTAACAAAGAAAGCAGAAACAGGTATGAAATAAATTTATGCGACAATGGACATAATCAAACAAATAACTCACCACAGGTTCTTTAGTTAATACGCAATTGATCTACAAACAGCATATCGTAACCATAACATCAATTATATTTTTACATACTTAAAAAAATTAACTATATGAAAAAAACACGAAATATAAAAAAATTTATCGTTACAATAACATTGATCTTATTAATCTTAATCTTGGGTTATTTGTGCAAGTTAGCACTGCTTCATACATCATTTTACAAATACGATACCCACAGCGATTACCAATATAATTTCCAATTTAGCAGAAAAGATAACTTGGAAATCGAAGATCACAGTATTAAATCCTTGCCATGGATACATGGAGCTACAAGCGCCTTCCTATCTGTTAAAATTAAATCCACGCTACTATCCAGAATATTCCCCCCCTGTATCACCATCCTAAGTGAATCCATACAAGATAAACAGTGCTTTGAATTTGGTGCCAGTGGAGTTCGTTACTTAAATCTATCTTCGTTTATTGGCCAGAGTAATCTACAATTTGAGGTTAACAATTTAACCCTGGACAATCAAAAAGTACAGTTGGCTCAAGATATCATTGGCGACTATACAACTAAAAATATTTTAATTTTGGCTCCCCATCCTGACGATGCAGAAATTGCAGCATATGGATTATATAGTAAAGCCAAAAATGCGTACGTAATCACCGTCACAGCTGGAGATGCGGGAGGAGAACTATATTCAGATCTTTTTGCGGAGCACGAACTGGCTGAGATCTATAAAGCAAAAGGAGAGTTACGAACTTGGAACAGCATCACGACCCCAATGCTAGCCGGTGTGAAGCCGCAGAACATGCTCAATCTCGGCTATTACGATGGAACATTAAAAATAATGCATAAGGAACCGAATGAGGTTGTTCACTCCTTACACAATAAAGAAATATTGATGAGTAACTATCGTAAATTCAATAATTCGGAATTGCTCACAAAGGGTGAAGCGACTGCGACTTGGGCAAATTTGATTAGCGACCTTCAAATCGTGCTGGATAAAACCCAACCAGATCTCATAGTTTCCCCCTATCCTGCTATTGACGCTCATGCTGATCATAAATTTACAACTGTGGCATTAATTGAGGCGCTGTCAAAATCAACTACTGCAGTTAAACCTAAACTTCTCTTGTACACTGCACATCTTCCTAATGCACCAAGTGAGACTTATCCATTTGGTGCAAAAGGAGATGGAGTAACTTTACCACCACTCGGCAAACAACTCTTCTTCCGTAAAATAATTTCAATCCCACTAGATGCTAACTTGCAGCGCAAGAAATATATTGCACTGGATTCGATGAGTGATTTAAGGCCTAGCGCAAGGAGGCAGAAAACCAGTAAATTAATATCACTTAACCTTAACCAGTTATTAAATGAGACAACGGGATCGGACTCAAGCTATTTTAGGCGTGCCGTTAGATCAAATGAGCTTTTTTTTGAGATTAATACAGAGGACGCACTTTCAGAAGTAACAAGAAAAAAAATATATGGGGATCTTGACTAACACAGTAATCGCCCTGCAGCGACTGAGCAGATTCCAATCAAATTGACCACGCAAATTGAACCAACTTAAACATTCAGTTGATTTTATCTTGCACACTAACTGTTTCTGTTTTGCATGAAAGCTCAGCAGTGCTTAATCCCAAATATTATTATAAGGGTTTTATTTCACTCAATTTGCATCACATTTAATTTGTGCATTAACTCTGCAATTCAATACACCACTTCCACCGCATATTCAATCTTCAGATGTTTAAAATATGATGTAATTCTATTCGGCCGCAATTGAAGTCGTTTCAATGCCGATTTTGACCACCTTTCCAATTCGTTCAACGACTTTGTTGTTTGGCCAGTGCGGATTTGTTGCATCTAGCTGCTCAATGCTAGTGAGGATTCAATCATGACGCACTGGCATGGAAAATTGATTTATTGCTGCCCGCTGAACGAATCATCCGAGCGTTAATCAAGTTCTCTAATGACGAGTTCAGCCCAAAGCCATCCGTTATGACAATGGTACAGAATAAATCAGCCAAAAGGTCAAAGACTGGGTGGAAAACTGGGCATACGACTGGAGTATATCCAGCTAAGGAATCCGCAAAAGAAAGCGTATGTGGTGAGCAACAATCACACGTTGCGATACGACTTACTGAATCACCGACCAATTTGAATCGGTCACTGACATGCAAGAGTTCGCCCCCAATAGGGCATGGAGTTGCAACACTGAGCGAGCAAATATGGCCTTTGAGAGTATTACCTAAAAACAAGAGTATGCATTAACTTCTTCTATTTGCAACCTCGCAAAAAACGCGGGGGTTGCCGTCAAATCCTTCTTCCGGCAACCCGAATGCGATTATACGAAAATACGACGTTACTCTCTAAAATATTAACTCTTTCAAAATATTAGAAGGATTTTTAAAAAACTAATCACGACCATATAAATCACGGGTAAATACTTTATCCTTGACATCATCAAGTTCATCAGACAAACGATTAGAAACAATAATATCGGACAATGCTTTGAATTCAGCCAAATCGGTATACACTTTGGAATTAAAAAACTCTGTTTCTTTCATCGCAGGCTCAAAAATAATGACTTCGATCCCTTTGGCTTTAAGCCGTTTCATAACCCCCTGAATCGCTGAAGCACGAAAATTATCAGAATCAGCTTTCATAACTAAGCGATAAATACCAACCACCCGTGGATCTTTACGCCAAATTTCTTTGGCAATAAAATCTTTACGCGTTGTATTAGAATCAACAATCGCACGGATAATATTATTAGGAACTTCCTGATAATTTGCTAAAAGTTGCTTAGTGTCCTTTGGTAAGCAATAGCCGCCATACCCAAATGAAGGATTATTATAATGATCGCCAATCCGTGGATCGAGCCCAACCCCTTCAATAATTTGTCGCGTATCCAGGCCATGACTAATTGCATAGCTATCGAGCTCATTAAAATAAGCTACTCGCATGGCTAGGTAGGTATTAGCAAATAATTTAATCGCCTCTGCTTCAGTGGATGCAGTATGCAAAACAGGAATGTAGCGCTTGATTGCCCCTTGCTGCAACAACTGAGCGAACTGAATTGCAGCAGGCGTCTGATCACCAACGACAATTCGCGAAGGATGCAAATTATCGTACAAAGCCTTCCCTTCTCGCAAAAACTCAGGAGAGAAAATAATATTTTGTGTGCCAAACTCTTTACGCATCCGCTCCGTGAAGCCAACCGGAATCGTAGATTTGATAATCATCGTTGCATTAGGTGCAAATTGCAATACATCACGAATCACGGATTCAACTGAGCAGGTATTAAAATAATTGGTTTCAACATCATAATCCGTCGGCGTAGCAATCACGACAAAATCAGCATCCGCGTAAGCATAAACCTTATCGGTACTAGCAATCAAATCAAGCCGCTTATTCGCTAGATAATACTCAATTTCGGTATCGATGATTGGGCTCTGCTTATTATTGATTAAATCAACCTTAACCTGATCAATATCCAAAGCAATCACTGTGTTATGCTGTGCCAATAAAATTGCATTAGAAAGCCCAACGTATCCCGTACCAGCTATTGTAATCTTCATTAAAGCACCCAGATGTAAAAAACATTAAACTATGAGATATTACAATTGACTAAATCAACAAAAACAAATACAACATTAAATAGACAATTAGCTATTGATAAATTCTGCTAGATTACCAATCAAATCAGCATTAGCATATTCAGTGAACCCATCACCAGACAGCAAAGAGTGACTACGATCTAAAAGCTCGATTAATTTAGCCTCATCCCATGCAACAAATATTGAAGCTTTCTTTTCTAACCAGCGTGCAGTTGCCAATTGATGCTCATTACGATGCTCACCTAAGGATGCTTTACGTGGGAAGATGATAATTGGCTTATGATATTTTAGCGCGGTTAAAACTGAGCCCATCCCTGCATGAGCTACGATAATGCGTGCATCTTTGAAATATTGGTTTGATAAATCAGGCGGTAAAAAATCGTGGCAATTTAAATAATCAAACATTGCATTGCTTGGACCAACCTGAGCGATAATTTTCTCACTTGGATTGATCTCAGCCCAATCATTGAGCACATTAATCATACGATCAAATGCCAATTGCGTGCCTACTGTAGCGAAAATCATAATACGCCCCCCAATAATGAGGACCCTCTGGTTTTGCTAAATGCTCCCACTGAGTCAGCCAAGCATGTGCGAAGCGCCCAGCTTGTTGGCCCGAACTAGAAAGTGTTTCTGAATTTGCAATGCTATCAATCCAAACTGTTTTAGCACCAAGTATGCGGCCAAACAATATTGCAGCAAAACCAGGTGCAGCTCCTGTTGTCACTACAACGTCGGGACGAACTTTAATCATTACCCACAGCACATCCAAAAACATACGGAGCAACTTAAATTTATTCCACATATTAGCATCAGTAACGACATGCAGAGGTGCATCAACTTCTTTTGCATAACCCGCGTTAGTACTCATAAACTCAACCAAACACCCCTCAAAAGCAGGTCGCAAGCGAAGTAATTGCACCCAATGCCCTCCACCGGACGCAACCGCTAAAACACGTTTTTTCTTACTCATTGAATACTCTTTGGCTTTGCGCCCAATTGACTATAAATACGACCTAAATCTGCTAGAACAACCTCCATAACAAATTCAGTATTAATTCGACCCAACGCAGACTGTATAATCCGATTTCGTAATGTAGAATCAGCAAATAATTTATCAATGGCCGCAGATAACCCGATTACATCGCCAGGTTCAATTAACAAACCATCGATACCATCACGACAAATATCTGGAATTCCACCTACTTTACTAGCAATTACAGGAACCCCTGCGCCATCGCTTCTAATATACACACTGGCAGCCCTTCAAAATAAGAAGGCAAAACAAAAATATCAGCGGTTCGCAATGCTAGCACTTTATCACCACCGGCAATCCAACCCGGCATTTCAATTTGCCTTTCAATACCCAATTCAATAGCCAAATCCCAAAACGGGTTTTGATCCCCATCACCAGCCAACACTAATTGTGCTAATGGGTATTTATCCACGATGCTTTTCCAAGATGCGATTAAATCATATACCCCCTTCTTCTCCCGTAAGCGCCCAAGAAATAAAACTCTGAATGGGATTGGGGTGGCTTCAAATTTTGAAGCCATAATTGGATTAGGCAAGGCGTAAACACGGCAATTAGGTTCAATAGTCAACACAGTCTCTTCCCAGCTACTTGTCAACACAATAACCTGATCAACCTGTCGTAAAATCCAACGAATATAGCGCTTCTGCCATGGTTTACATTCTCGATGATAAAACACAGGGAACTCACCACTGTGCAAATGAAATATTGTTTTTACCCCAAAAAAAAGAGCTAAACACAACAAGCCCGATTTTCGCCAAAAACTCGCACGAGAAGCCGAGTGGGCATGCACAACTGCAACTTGCCTTGTTACTAACCAAAAAAACAAAACTATATAGGCACGTAAAGCCATCAGAAGTTTGTTAATCAGTCGATCATTCTGATATGTTGCCAAAAAACGAATCGGCCATTTATCAAATAATCCACCGTCTTTATAACTTTTGATGACTGCGGTAATCCCTCCAAAGGCAGACCAATCAGTACCAATCATGACAATATGAGTCATCAATACCCCATTCCTAAGATCGACTATAATATCAATTAATGTTACGCATTAAATGTATTCACCGTTGAAACAAGCAAATTATAATATTCCAGCCCAATTTTTTGGACTGAAAAATCTTCAGCACGCTGTCGTTGCAATTTTGGATCAAAAGGATTATTGCTAAGTACCTCATCAATAGCCAACGCCATTGCTTCTGCATCTCCAACGGGCACTAATCTTCCAAATTGACCATTTTTGAGAATCTCAGCGGGACCTGAGTCACAATCAGTGCTGACAATTGGTAAGCCAAATGCCATTGCCTCAACGATGACATTTCCAAATCCTTCCCACGCAGATGAGAGCACGAAAAGATCGGCTTCTTGATAAAAAATTTCCGGGTTATTTGTATACTCAGAAAATGTCACGCGACCATTTAAATCATTAGCAGCAACAAAGTCAATTAGGAGTTGACTCTCTAACTTATCAGAAATCCCACCTAAAATAGTTAGCTTAGCATTTACAGTTTTTAATTTTTTAAATGCCATAAGCAAAGTCATGTAATCTTTTGCTTTGACAACACGACCCACTGCCAATATATTTGCTGTTTTTTTATCGTGTTTATACAATTGAACTTGCATACTTGCGTAACGTATCGGGTTATAAATTGCTCTAACCTTACTTTTCGACTTCATCAAACCAGATAATTCGAACTGAAGCCCTTTTGAGACGCAAACAACAGCATTTGCTAATAAATATAGATACGAAACAATAAAGTTAACAATTTGCCTTCTATGAAAACTACTTGCTTGAAAATGATGTTTGATAGAAGCGTGCTCACTAACAATAATTGGACACTTATGCTTGCTGAGTATTCGAGCAATCAGAACTGAACCGTTAGTATCAGGGTACGCAGACAGAACAATGTCTGGCTTGATGGACTCTAACACTTTTTTAAATGGAAGAATTGATTGAAGCGTACGATTAACATCAAGCGAAATCACTTGCAATCCTAAAGCCCGAGCATTAACATCATTTTCACCCGCTAAGCGGTCAACCACAAAAATAATTTCGCAATTGTGATGGCAATGTAGATATTCAGCGAGCGATAAAAATACACGCTCTGCACCACCGAAACCTAGCACCGAAATTCTAAAAATCACTTTAAGCGACATGCACAGCCCAATATAAATTTACTTTATTAATTTACGTTTTACATTAAAAATAAAATTAGACAACAATGGGAACATAAATATTCTTAACCTTCGAGCACCAACAGAAGTGTAGCGCCAAAACTTTAAACGCATAAATAACAAATCAGATTCAATTTTATTATCCAATTTTGAATAAGTATTAGTATTTTGCATACACCTGTGTAAAACATAAAAAACAGCTATTTTCAAAAGCTGCACATGGTGTTCCTTTCGATGCAACAATGTAATATAGAGATCTTGCAGTGGCTTAACGTAGGCCGCACTCATATTCATAGTCGCACCTAAAGCATTAATTCTATATGCATAAAGCGCATTTTTAATTTGAAATATATTTTCAGCCTTTTCATACAAGACATGCAACAAAATCAAATCCTCACAAAATCGGACACCAACAGGAAAGAAGTGACCATGCAATAAAGTCTTTTTAAAAAAACGAATAACTGGATACCAAATAGATGCAGCAAAAACATCCTCAAGCAGATCAACAGCAGGATGCATGCCAAAATTAGGATGAACATAATTTTCAACGGCAGATTCTATGTCCGCAACCTCAGAAAATGTTTTCCAGCCTATCTCAACAATATCAGGACTATTCATTGAGATCACAGACAAAACCGATGAGTAATACCCTGGTAGAATTAAATCATCGGCATCAACAAAACCTATATACTCGCCATGTGCATGTGCTATCCCCGTATTTCTTGCGACGCTAACGCCTTGATTTTCTTGTTCTAATAAAATCAATCGACCCATTAAAAGTTCTGAATTGAATTGAGCCTTAATTAAATCAACACTCTGATCTTTGCTTCCATCGTTCACTAAAACAATCTCAACATTTTCCGGTTTTTCAGACAATAATGAATCGACACACTGAACAATGTAGTTTTCAACATTATAAATTGGAACAATAATTGAGAGGGTAATTGGCATTACTTTGTACTCACGACATAAATAACAGATTGCCATGCCTTTTGAGGCATTATGAAAATATTTAATATTGACTTAACTGCGATAAAAAACACGTCACGAGTCGCCGGGAATATTCCATAGATAAAAAAATCCGCGATTGCGTACGAAATCACAGAGGACATCGCCGCTGCAACAATGCCAAACCGGGGTATTAAAGCAAAATTAAGTGACACGCTAGTGACTGCTACAACAACCGATTTAAATAATTCATATTTTGCCTGGCCACGCATAATGAGCAGTCGCGAGTATAAGGAGGCAGGGATTACAAATAGCCACACCCAAGCCAATACCCGCAAAGCTTCAGCACTCTCGGTAAATTTGGCGCCATACAAGAGAGCAATGATTTGCTCAGAGAAAATGGCTGTGATTAAGGCCACTGGAAACGCAAGCAGAAAAAAAATCGTGATCATGCCGCCAACCATTTGGGCAAATTCAACATGGTTCTCTAAACGCTGCGCCAAGGCGGCATAAAAAGTCATCGTAATAATTGGGCCAACAAAGTTAAACTGGATAATCAGCTTTGATGCTGCAGAATAAACCCCCGCTGCATGATTCGAGATTAAATGAGCAATAATTAAAACATCCGACTGCATGAAAATGGGAAAGATAGCTGCCGACAGGAGCGCTGGCGTTGCCTCTTTAACAGTTCGAAGCATTTGATGTGTATCAACTTGCCAATCACGCCAGCTGATTAAGCTTAATTTCTGATATTGCCAAAACAACATCGCACATTGGATCAGTGCTTGCAATGGCAAATAAGCAATTACCCATTCATAACTCCAGCCTAGGTAAATGGCCAAACCTAAATAAATGAGCGCACCGATGCGCGATACCATGGCCGATGCAGCAATTGCACGTGGCTGATTCGTTGCTTGAAAATACAGCTTCCCTAAAGTAGCCCGTGTAAATAAAGTAGTAAGAAGTACAAATAATACTATTATCACCATTTGCATTGATTCGAGCTTACCCATCCAGTACAAGCACAAAATCAAACACGCCGAATAAACTAGCCACCCCAAAAACTGCGCCATCATCACGCTGCCAATATATCGGCCATTATCACGGTCTTTAGCTAAATCACGTACGATAAAATGGTCTAGCCCCAATGTCGCCAAAAACATAAACAAGGCTGAAGTAGACTGCACTAAACTTAATTGTCCTAAATTTTCAGGACCAAAAAAACGAGCGACAAAAAAAACACTGACTAAACCAAAGAAAATCGTACTAAGATTTTCACTTGCATACCAAATGACATTACTAAGGTTTCTTTTTTTAGACATCGAAATCGACTGACATAATGTATATGTGGATTAAATATTCTTCTTAATTGCCGGCGTGGATAAATAGGCCGCCCAACCAAAACTCAACCATGCCATCCACGAAAATTTGGGATCTGTAATCACCGTTGAGCTAATAGTATTTAGTAACATATAAATTAAAATAGAAAACGCAGCTGCGCGGTGCGCTTTTGCATGTATCGTTGGTGTTTTAAGCTGATACGAATAGAGCAGAATTAAGCCAAAAATGAGCAGTAAAGCGTAAGCTGCAAATAGCCCCCCTTCGGCATAAATATTCGGCCAGTAGGTATCCATTAAAAACAAACCCTGCCGATACCAATAGTAATAGCGAGCAAAGCCCAAATCATCGTACAAAGACGGGTCAAACTTCATCGCCGCAACACCACCATAGGTTCCTAAACCTGCACCAAGTGGGAAATATTGCTGAGCGACTTCGTAGCCATGCACGGTCAGAGCAACACGATCTGTAAGCTGATACAGCGTACCCGTAATTCCCCACAATCTCAGTACTTCATCTAAATGCAATTTATCTGCTAATAAGTAAATTGTTAACCCTACTAAAATCAAGCCGAGTATTGAAAACAGCAGTTTTTGCCAAGTTGGTCGCTGCACATAAAGTAAAAAAAATATAACCACACTAATTATCAGTGCCATTAATTCATTTCTTTGCCCAGTACAAATCAAAACCAATCCAAAAGCAGCTATCCCATATATAAACACGATTTTTCTGTACCTGAGCCAACCAGCCAGTAAAAAGATGAATCCAACAGATGCCACTGCAGCTGTGTTCGAGCTTAATGTATAAAATCCACCGAGTCGTTTTATGAGCGGAATAAATGGATTACTTTCACCACCATAACTGTTATTTGAATAAGAGAAAAGGTTATTCAAAAGACTAGGCGCAAGAATTTGTAGCACTGTAAAAAAAAGCAGCACGAACGAAAACCCAAGCAAGACAATCCATACTTTGCTCTCTAATTTTCTATCCCAAACAATTGCAAAACCTGAAATGAACATCAACGGCCATTTCAAGTTATACCCAAATTGATACACCGCGGAAAACCACTCCGAACGACCATACAAACTTGACGCAAGCTGCAAGATCCACATCAAAATTAATATCAAAAAAGCAAAACATAATACTTTTGATTGCGAAATATACGGCCAGGCAGCAAATACAAAGCCTATCGCTGAAGTGTATAAAATCAGATCTGTAACATTCTGCAAGGCTAACGGGCTCATGCGCGCGAGCAATTGTGATATTACACTGCCAAAAAAAATTGCTAGTAAAAGCCAAGAGTAGCTACGTGAAAAAAACAATTCTTTATTTTTTAACACCAAAAAGAATACTACGGTGCCCGCTAACATAATAGCAGGAACCAAGAACATAACCGCCTTGAAAACGATGGCAATTGCAGAAAATACAGAACAAATTAGTGCCAAAACAAACATCATCGCCACAGGATAATTAATATGACTCCTGAATAAATCGATTTTTTGAATTAAAGCATGACCATGTTTTGTAAGATTAGCGTTCACCTTTTGCACCCAATACTCGCACTAATTTTAAATTAGCTATATCTTTCGTTGGTCCGGCAGCCATCACTATCCCCTTATGAAGTATTCTAAATGCTTCCGCCGAACTATCTCTATACGCGGGAGTATACACTCCGAATTTATATGCTGGTGCTAAGTTCTCATATATGTCGGCATTCGGAATTGTTTGCCCACTGTACTTCAAAACCAATTTATTATCCAAATAAAACTCCCAGTAGCCAGCACTTAACGCATCTGAATAATAATTTTTTTCCCATTTAGCTAATAATTTTACGGAATACCATTGCCCATAATTAATTTCAGTTTGAAAGGGTGAATTCACATAACTATATCGCGATACATGCTCTTCAATCGCCAATGTTAACTTTCCTGGTGTTGTAGAGCCATAAAGTGTTAAACCGATCGGTGGGGGACCATACTTACTTGCGTGCCATTGTGTAATCCACAATGGATTGCCAGGCTGTCTAGTATTCCCCATATAGTGTGTTGCTAATGTCTCTTCATTACTTACATTCACAAATGATGCAGCATTGAGCGGTGTATTAGTTGGTGAATATGTAAAGTTCTTTGGCACATAAAATGAAACCCAATATGCATAGTGGTTTTCTGGTTTTCTTTCCCACCATTTATCACGGCCCAACTCATTTCGCTCTGCTTTTCGATATTGATGCGTAAACTCAAATACAGGTTTATTACCTTTAACTGGGTCTACAACACGCTCTAAGGTGCCACTGTGCGTTTGAACGCCCATATTATCAGCTACATATTGCATCGTAACAGGCATGACTAAATCAAATACTGGATATGCATCCATGTTACTTCACTCCAAAGAAAATATTTTTCGCTTCCGGACTTAAACTTTTATAAAAATCATATGCAAATTCTTTCTGTATTCTGAATGAATTTTCATTATTTACATCGATTGTAGAAATGCGAAAAATCATACCATCCGGAATCATATCCTTGAAGCCATATTCAATCTGCTTCAATTTCTGTGCGAACTTATTCTCCACAATATCATTACCTACAGAAACCCAATAACTTAATGGTTCTTTTCTTTCACCCAGCTCGGTGACTAATTGGGTAACAGGAATATTGTGGCCATCCACTTTGAACTGTTCCGCCTGGCGTTTGACCACAGTAAAACCCTGAGCCGGATAACAGACTTCTGGACGATGCACATTGGCCGAATCTGATTGCTCCTTGCTATAAGCAATGGACAACATAACGACTTCACCGTGTGAATTTCTATATGTTTTAGATACTGTCTCGCTATAAATTTTATTTACGGTCGCTAATAACTCAGCCGGAACTTCAACGCTACTTCCATTTTTTTCTGCACGCCAGTCCCCAAAGTGTTCTGGGACAAGATCACCCAATTTGGTCTTTCTCGTTTCGTGCATATATTGTGTCGGTATTAAACACCAGGCACTTACAGCAGATAGAACCATAAGTAAAGTTAAAATCATCTGTAATTTTATTTTCATTTTCGAGCCTTCTTTTCTCGAAACATCAGACCAAGCACCTTATCAAGTGCGAACATACTTAGCAAAGCTATCGCAAACAAAGCAATACCCGCAAAATCATGAACAAAACCCTGCCCTGCCGCATCACCAAAATGATACGTAACTAAAATTAATGTCATTACTCGGATAATATTGGCAGCAAAGGCGATGGGGATAATCGCTAAAATCAATAAGGCATTGCGTAGCTTGCTACTGTGATCGGTGATATACACATACAAAGAACCCACTGCTAATAGGCTAAACATCGAATGCATGCCAGAGCATGCATCAGCCACGAGTAATTGATATTGCCCCACGGTAATCATTACGCCGCTACGCGCCACTGGATAGCCGACCGCATACAGCAATACTTCGGCAATGTGTGATACTTGCCCTTTTAATGCTCCAGTTAATGCATCCACTACTGAACCAGGTAGTGGTATCAAAAACAGCATAAATATAATCGCAAACCAAGCAATTGTAATCGCGCGCCAGCCTTTGCTAATCAGCAATAGCCCACACACTAATGGGATAAATGCCCCGATTTCAAACATCAAAATGGCTTGTGAGCGGCCAAGTACATAAAGTAATAGCGCCGGAATAATCAGCACATATGCAGCAGCTAGACTCGGCTTAGTTTCTAATTGAATGATTTGATCTTTCAGCTGCCAAAATAGCCAAATAACAATACCAAATATAATTGGGCCATGGGCTTGATCGTCACTTTGCCAAATGCCACTGGCTAATGTCATGATTGTTGGGATCGCCAAGGCCAACACACCGAACAAAATTAGTAGATTTTGCTGAAAAAAAACGGCCAAATTAAATTGGCCATTTTGATTAGCTAAATGCATATTCGCCATGGTTTATATATCCTGTGCGATAACGCAGCCTAAAATAGTTGAGTTTGCTGATTGCAATTGCTCTTTTGCTGTTTCTAACCCTTTAATCGGTGTTTGATTACGACTAGCAACCAGAATGCTACCTTTAACCCGTGATGCTACTAGTTGAGCGTCCACCGATAGCTGCAATGGCGATGTACTGTAAATGACTACGTCATACTCTTGTGCTAACTGCGCAACCGCATCACTAAATACATCGCGCGATAAAAGTTCTTGTGGATTTGGTGCTTTAGTACCCGCAGTCAAAATAGAAAGATCACGGAACTCACTAATTCGATGAACTGCATCAAGTTGGCTTCGGCCTGCCAGTACATCGCTAAGGCCTTTGCGGTTGTCTACTGCAAAATATTCATGCTGTTTTGGATTACGCAGATTGGCATCTACTAGCAATGTACGCTCGCCCAACTGCGAAAATACAACCGCCAGGTTGGCTGCTAACAGCTCTGATTGCTCATCAGCATCATACGATGTTAGTGCGACAGATTTATTGCCACCTTCGACCCAACGTAACAAGATCTGGCTGCGTAAACTGCGCAAAGCCTCCACTTGCGGATCAAATGGTGAGTATGCCGCCAAAAGCTTTTCACTAAAACGGCTTTGTCCTGATACTAGATATGGGTATTCAAACTGCTGCGCTAAAACATCCTGAATATCCTGTTCGGTGATCAAGCCGAGTTTAATCGCTGCTTCACCAAAACGCATACCTGTTTCTTTTTGTAGCAACAGTACTTTTTCAGCTTGGCTCGCACTGATCTTGCCACTATCGAGCAATTGCTGCCCTATATTGCCTTTTGCCATATGCCCCATTGGGTTTACATTTGCGTTCATGCTTTTGCTCCTGCAAAACGGCCAAATCTGCTGTTTTTGGTTGGTGGGGGTACAAGATCGGCGAGCACGCTTAAGCCAAGCATATTTTCAATATCCTCTTTTGAGCGCACACGGCGATCAATTAATTCGGCCAACATTGCAAAACCGACCGCCAACAAGCCGCCTACAAACACCGCTAAAACCATATTGAGCAATGTACGTGGACTGGAATGCTTGAGCGGGGCAACGGCTGATTTGATAATCGAGATATTGCTTTGGTCTGAGCGGCTTTCTAGCATGGTTTGACTAATACGCTGCAGAGCTTGATCGTAGCTACGCTGCGCATTATCGATGTTGCGTTGCAGTACATCGAGGGTTGAGCGTTCACTCTTGAGTTGCAATACTTTCTCTTTTTGGGCCTGGAGGGCAGCTTGTAATGAGGCTTGGCGTGAAGCCGAATTACCCGCCGCGCTGCTTAGGCCGCCGGCGTATTGGGACATCAATTCACCTAACTGTGCGCGAGTTGCGTTCAGCTCTGCCAATGCTTGTTGATTGTGTGGGTGATTAGGCCCATTCTTTTCAGACAATTCTTTGTATTTGGCTTCTTGAGTAGAAAGCTGCGCTTTGAGCTGCTGAATCAGTGGGTTATTAAGTACATCGGGGGCCACACTACCGCCACGGGCACGTGATTGAGCATCAAACGTTTGTGTCTGCGCGCCAACTAACTGGCTTGATAATTCATTCAGCCGCTGAGTTTCAATATCTAAGCGTTCATCGGAACCTACAATGCCTTTTTCTTGCTGATACTCTGATAATTTATTTTGTGCTTTTTCCAAATTAGCTTGCAAAGACTTTAGCTGCTCTTGGAAAAATGCGTTATTTTGTTGTGCCGCAGCAGCTTTAATTTCAACTGTGGTGCGAATATAAGCTTGGCTGAATGCATTGGCTAACGCAGCCGCAAAACCAGGATCTGTGGCAGTGTATTCCAAATTGATAACATTACTTTCGCGACTCGGTTTTACTTCTAGATTTTTAAGCAATGTTTCAGCAAACCAATTGCGAATATCGCCACGGCCTTGGGTTGCTTCTTGGAATTGTGCCTGTGCCTCAGGTAAACGCGTCAAGCCCAAAGTGTCGACCACTTTCAATGCCGCATTTTGGCTACTAATCATGTCAACCTGGGTTGCCATGAAGCTAGGTGCCATATAACCTGCAACAGGTTGTCCAGTGACAGGGTCGGCCGCCTTGATATCAATCGCAACTGTGGCTTCTGCGGTGTATTGCTTTGGTAAAATCAAGCTTACAACCAGCGTGGTCAGCAATACCGTTGCGAATACCGCAATGGCAATCCACTTTCTGGCTCGCAAAATATTTAGAAATTGTTCAAACGTCATGTTGGTTTCGCTCTAATTGATTAGCGCTCTACATTGACTCCCGCACCCGAGGTATAAGCTACAAACCCAACCCCAAAGGCACCTTTGTCAACATACCCATAGAAATATAAAAAATCTGGGCACAATAAATGCAGAGTTTAACTAATTGAACTCTGCATCAGTCTTTGGAAAGAAATTTTTAGAAAAAACTCTCTTCAACAAATATCGTATCGTTCTCACGAATTAGGTCGGTGAGCTTAGCTGGAACTTTTTCCAGTACCCCATCAGTGTTGACGCGGTGAATTTCCACACTGCGCTTCGATGCGCGTGGATTAAAGCCACCCGCCACTGCCAAGCCCTGCATCACAGTCATATTTGGCTCTAGCTTAAACGCACCAGGACGATTTACTTCACCATAAACATACATTTGCTTAGCGCGTGGTACGAAAACCGTATCACCGTTTTGAATCCGGATGATGCGTTTTTCTGGGTTTGAAAGTTGCGTTAATTTGCTAAGTAGATATTCGATCCGTTCCTCACCGCGCAGTACCACAACCGCATCGCCACCCGCACCACTGATGCCACCTGCTATAGCCAGCAGGTCAATCAAATCTGTGCTGCTGTCCAATGCATAGCGGCCCGGCTTATTCACTTCACCGAGAACGGCAACGCGTTGGCTTCGATATTGCACAATCAGCACATTAACGTTTGGCTTTTTGATAAATCCACCCGCGACCAGTTTTTTACTGATTAAGGCTTCTGCTTCGGTGTATCCAAGTCCGGCCAGTTTGACTTCACCAATGAGTGGGAAAGCCAAGCCACCTTCATTATTCAATTGCACTTCAGTGGTTAGATCGGGGTGATCGTAGACTTGGATTTTAACCACATCACCTGCGCCAAGAACGTATTCACCTTTTGGCGCAGCCAAACTGATGCCACTCAATAGCGCTAATGCACATAGCCACAAACAACCCATTAATTTGCGCATTATTTCAATCCTTTCAAACCAGCTTTCAAACTTTCATCTGTAGCAGACCCGGCCTGCGGAGCAGGCTTAGCTACAGCCACTTCCGAGGCAAAACGTTGCAAATACTCAACCTTGGCGGCCTCTCGTAGGGCTTTCATTTTGGCTTGCGCTTGTGTTTGAGCTTCATTGTTACTCAAATAACGCTTAATCAAAGGTTCCGCATCATGCGGTGAAATCGTTGCAGGCTGGGTAGCTTTTAGTTGCAGCAAAATCATTTTGTCGCCTTCTTGCAGCGCCATAATGTCACCGATATTCATCGCCGCAAATTTAGGCAGCATCGGCATAGGCAATTGTTCTGCGGTTCGCGCAGCATCACTAGTGCTGTATTTGATTTGCGCACCATCCAACGCCGACTTCACCAAGGCTGGTGTTGTGGCTGTATTTAAGGCATTTGCCAAAGCATCGTTGTAGGCAGATTTTTCAATCACAAAGGTGATAAATTCATAATTTTTACGCTCGGCAAATAATGCTGGGTTTTTGGCATAAAACTCATCAACTGCAGTTTTTGCAGGATCAGCAGGTTTGCCAATTACACGCTCTGCGGCAGCTTGTGCAAGAATTTGACGTTTGGCATTTTCAATGGCTTGCAAAACATTAGGCTCACGATCTAATTTCAGCTCAGCCGCTTTTTGCACTAGTAACTCTTGATCTACTAACTGATCTAATACTTGCTGTTTTTGCTCTGGCTGTGCATTTGGAATTTGGCCCAATACGAAATTGAGCTGATGCACGGTAATCTCACTATCATTGACCTTAGCCAACACTTGGCTGGGTGATTTTTTTTCTTCTTTGTCGCCACATGCTGTTAATGCAGACGCAATCAGAACCGAAAGGATCAGTGGTTTTAACTTCATTATTTCATCCTAATTAAAATGCATTCCGATCACGGAACATCATGGTTGCGGTTTTCCAAATAATTTTCAGGTCTAGCCACACGGTCCAGCTGCGTAGGTAATCCAGATCATACTCAACTCGACGCTGCATTTTTTCAAGCGTATCTGTTTCACCGCGGAAACCATTTACTTGCGCCCAGCCAGTAATTCCTGGACGGACCTTGTGCCGCATCATATAGCCGCGGATTAGCTTGCGATACTGTTCGTTGTGCGCATTAGCATGGGGTCGTGGCCCCACAATGCTCATCTTACCTTCGAGGACATTGATAAACTGCGGCAATTCATCCAATGAGGTCTTGCGAATAAAGCCACCAATTGGGGTTAGGCGCGCATCGTTGCGAGTTGCTTGGGTCACCTTATCGCCGTTTTCCATTACCGTCATTGAGCGAAATTTATATACCAAGACACTACGCCCATCTTCGCCATACCGCTTTTGTTTAAAAAATACCGGCCCTTTGGATGTTAATTTCACAGCAATCGCAACCGCCAGTAATATCGGCCAAATCAGCGCAAGTATGCACAGCGACAAAATAATATCGCTTGCGCGTTTGACTATGCCATTCATCCCAAGGAAGGGGCTTTCACAAATGGCAACTACCGGCATTCCGGCAACATTATCGAAGCGTGCATTAATCAAATCAAACACAAACAAATCGGGCACGAAGTAAATCGAAACGGTGCTGTCCTGCAATTCATTCAACAGCTCCACTACGCGTGGTTGAGCTGTCATTGGTAACGAGATATAGATCTGCTGAATATTGTTGTTTTTTACAAATTCAGCGACATCCTTTAAATTTCCTAGCAGCTTCTCTTGCCCCAGCTCAGGCAAGCGATCGGTCGTTCGATCATCAAAAAACCCGACAAAATCAAGCTTTAAGAACGGATGCATTCGCATATTCTGCGCTAATACTCGCCCGGGTTGATTGGCGCCGATAATAACCACTTTCTTTGCATCTGACCGAACATCTCCATCAGGGCGCAAAACCAGCCAGCGAAACAATGCATGGGTAAGCAGTAAAATTACTGGAGATGCTGCAAACCAGGTCAGAATGAACGGCGGATAGAAATAATCTGCAAAGCCAGACAAGCGCCCAAGTAACACTAGCGTTACAACGACGCAACCCCACTCTAGCGCAAAGCGCCCCACACCCAATAATGGCCGGGAATAACCTGGCACAAACAAAAAAACGCCATCCAGCATTAATGCAGTAAGCAAAAAGGCAAATGCCGCCAGCAATAACTCATGCCCATCTGCTGCAATTTCAAATGGTATGGTTAGTACGTAAAGCGTAGCGACAACCAAGATTGGGTCAAGAAACAACTTGAAAAAGCTCACCAATGGCGCTGCATTGGCAAATTCACGGAAACGATCACCAAGCAGGCTTGGTCTGTCCGCATAAGGCTCAAACCCAACTTCTGGGTCAACCCTAGTCAAGTTGATGTGATCATCTTGATGCAATTGTTAGGCCTTTTTTTTCTTACTAAAGAATAATCCAGCAAGACCCAGCGTCATTAGCGCATAGGTTTCTGGCTCGGGCACTGGAGGTGTAACCGGCGTAACCGGCGTAACTGGCTTAGGTGGCAATGGTAGAGTTACTTCTCCACTTGGCGGCAGCGCAAAAGCTTGAGCACTAGGAACACCACCTGCGGAGCCTGGCGATGGCTGAAAACTTCTTGAGCTACCAATTGGGCCTGATACGGGACTACCGCCCAAACCTTGAGTTACATTGGTAATTAATGCATCTACCTTAGAAACCCCGTTATCTTGCTCACCAGCACGCACAAAAATCACTGGCTCATCAAGCACGACTGGAGCCACTTCAAGCGCGGCATTTGATACCGCGGCCATGCTGAATAATGCAGAAGCGATTAGCAATTTCATCATCTGTATCCTTTAAAAATCGTAGCGGCCCGAGAGGCCAAACTGTGTGTCTTTATAATCTGCTTTGCCAATTTGATCATTGCGCTGCTCATACTTCGCAAATGGTTTAAGCGATAAATTACGCATGGCCTCAAATACCAAACTCAGACTAACGCTGTCGTACAACTCATCACGCAAAAGCAAACCTAAGGTCGTTTTCGTTTCACGTTGCCTATAACGGTATTCGGTATCCCAACGTACTTTATCGCTCATAGCCCAATTAGCTCCGATAAACGCGGTCCTATCCAAATCACGACCTGCTCCACTATTAAACTGATCGAAATTTTGGCCAATCCCGGCGCTCAATCGTGTTTTACCAGTAGCTTGCCACGTTACTGTTAAATCACCCTGTGGTGTGCTAGAGCTTTTTTGCCCACCAAAATTTGGCTTCCAACGGCTATAACCACCACTAGCCTGAACTTGCAGCTGTTGCGTCACTGGCCATAGGAATGCTAGCGATAAAGACTGCTCTTTATAACCACGAAGATCAGCCGGAATAATGCCGATATTCTTCAAATAATCATAATCTTGCCACTGATGTCGCAAAGTGATGCTGCTACCTTTGTCTGTCACATAGCGCAAACCCAGCCCATACGTCAGGCTACGTGCATCTTCAAATTGCCGCTCATCGTGATCTTCTCGCCTATACGCTGTATCGGCCACCAACAGCCAGTTTTTGCTAAGCAGCCAATTACCGCTCCAGCTCACGCCTTCTTGGCGCACCATATCAATCACATCTGGGCTGACTTCATCAAATGAGCTCATGCTCGAACTAGTGTTGGCGCTTAAATTGCCAAAAAACTGACTACCCGCCTGCCAATCCCAGCCTAGCCCCGCAGTCCATGCGGTGTGATTGAGCTCATCAAACTTGAAATATTGCTGACGACTCACATTTCCAAGTGCATAAAACGTTTGGCGCGACACAGGCACATCTATTCTGCCGCCGATTGCAGCTAATAGATTTGAATCTGCCTGCGTGCCATGACGCTTTGTTACTGTATTGTTTGCATTCTCTGCCAGCCGAAAAACATTATCGTCGTAACGATAAGCAAGCTCGGCATTGAGCTTGAGCGTGTCTTCCGCATCATAAGCACCCTGAACCACTGGCGCCAAAGTCAGCAACAGCAGACACAACCTTTTTAATTGCATTCAAAAACCCTAATATTGTTTTCGCAAGACTTACACGGCAAAACTTTACCATCTTTCAGCGGAAACGAGAATATCCTTTTTTACGCCATCGGCATTCTACCACTGCCTCAATTAAAATGTTGCTACAACAAAAAAGCAGCATATTCACAAATACTTATATATGGTTACTCCCATTTAATTGGCTCTGCCTCAATACTGACACCAAACTTTTGATTTATTTCGTCTTTTATTTTATTTTCCAGCCGTATGACATCATCTTGGATAGCGCCGCCATGATTAACCATCACCAGCGCTTGTCGCGCAAACATACCGACCACCCCTAACTCTCGGCCTTTCCACCCCGCCTGTTCAATCAACCAGCCCGCAGCAAGCTTGGTCGATTGCGCATCGACAGAGTACATAACCACTTCGGGATATTGCCGCTTAAGTGTTACAGCTTGTGTAGTCGGAATAATTGGATTTTTAAAATAGCTACCTGCATTACCAATTTCTGCCGGATCTGGCAATTTACGCTGCCGCACAGTAATCACAGCTTGAGCGACATTACTAGGCGTCTTTTCAAGCCCCAACTCAAGGAGCGCTTGCTCAATATCCCCGTAACTGGTTTTAACTTGATGATTCTTTGACAGGCGGAAAACCACCGAAATAATGCACCACACGCCTGCTTCTTCTTGCTTGAAAACACTATCGCGATATGAAAAACGGCAATCATGGTGAGCAAAAGTGTGTAATTCACCGGTCTTCAAATTAATGGCTTGCAGCTCATGAAATACATCTTTAATTTCGACGCCGTAGGCGCCGATATTTTGCACTGGCGATGCACCGACAGTACCAGGAATAAGGGAAAGATTCTCCAAACCACCCCAGCCCTGGCCCAAAGTCCATTGCACAAACTTATGCCAGTTTTCACCAGCACCCGCTCGCACGTACCAGGCCTTGTCATCTTCAGCAACCAGGTCTTTGCCCCGCAAGCTCACTTGCAATACAAGCCCATGCACTAAATCCGGTAATACCACATTGGAGCCACCACCCAGTATCCACCATGGCATCGTTCGTAATTGTGGATTGGCAATGCATTCTCGCAATTGTTCGAGCGATTCAATTACCACAAAGTACTCGGCCGCAGCAGTTAGGCCAAAAGTATTTAATTTAGTGAGAGAGTAATTGGTATGAATTTGGAGCATGGCGTCACACATTCAGACAAAAACGCCATTATCCCTTAGCAAGGAATTACTGGGGAGGAAAATATACTTCCGATACGTATTACTGCATAAATAAGGCTGTACTTTGATTAGATAAACATACCCCTAGGGACGATTACCCAAATGCCATCGGGCACAATACCATTTTGTCTCTTCCGGCCCAACCTCAACCAAGACGCTCCCAAATTTAGACAGCCAGCGTGGATAGGGGCCAGCTAGCGGGACGAAGTTAAACCCCATTCTTGATTCGATATTCTTTTTCACATCAGCCAGTGGCTTTTTGATTAACGCCCCCACCATCAATGCCCCAGAGCTGGGCACATTTACAAAAACCTCATCAGCAGGATTACCTGCCAATTCGGTTTTTTGCGCGTTAAACCATTCTGCTTCACCCCAAGTGCGGACAGGCTGCTGCAAATGCTGGCGAAAGTAGTTGCGCCAAAAATCAGTCGACCACTCGCTGCGGCAGGCCAAAGCGTTCTCAACTTTATCACCAAAATGGCTTGGCACTGCTGCCTGCGTGCAAGTCATAAAAAAAGCCACCGCAAAGCCGAGGAACAGCAGGATCTGTTTTCGACTCATTGGTGGCTCCTTACTCGTTGGCTTATTGCCAATGATGAACAATTAACCGCTATTACGCAAACCTGCAGCAACACCATTAATTGTCAGATGCACAGCATGACGCAGCTCTTCACTGTCATCACCGGCACGAATGCGTTTTAGTAGCTCAACTTGCAAATGATTGAGCGGGTCAAGATATGGCAAACGATTATCAAGGCTCCGCGCAAGCATTGGATTATCGCCTAGCAACTCTTCATGCCCAGTGATCGCCAATACAGCATCAACCGAACGCTGCCATTCATCTTTAATGCGGCCAAAAATGCGTTTTGCTACATCTTGGTCTTGTACCAACTCAGAATACCGCGCGGCAATTGCGATATCCGACTTCGCCAACACCATTTCCATATTCGAGATAGTGGTTTGGAAGAATGGCCACGTTGCATACAGATCCTGCAATGTTTTCAAGCCCTCTTCACCAGCTTCCGCCAAGTATTCACTAATTGCATTACCGAAACCATACCAACCGGGCAGCATCAGACGACATTGCGACCATGAAAACACCCAAGGAATCGCGCGCAGATCCGAAATACTGCTGGTATTGCGACGTGCAGATGGACGTGAACCGATATTCAGGTTTGGAATTTCCTTGATTGGTGTTGCTTCAAGGAAATAGGTAATAAAGTCTGGGGTTGCATACACCAAATCACGGTAGAAGCGATAAGCTGCATTCGATAGACGTTCCATCAAAGCGCGGCGGGCAGTCGGGTCTACCGCATATGGCAGCGGGAAACTTGCATCGAGCGTTGCGGCAACCAAAATCTCGAGATTGCGACGTCCCACTTCACGATCCGCATACTTGGCAGTGATCACTTCACCCTGCTCGGTAATGCGAATCTGACCATTTACGGAGCCAGCTGGTTGAGCCAAGATCGCATCATAAGCTGGACCACCACCGCGTCCCACCGTGCCTCCGCGGCCATGGAATAAGCGAAGTTTAACGCCAGCTTGTTTAAACACATCAACTAAGGTCAATTCAGCTTTATACAACTCCCAATTCGAAGTGAGGTAGCCACCGTCTTTATTGGAATCTGAATAGCCCAGCATTACTTCTTGCACATCACCGCGGCAGGTGAGCAATTGACGCCATTGCGGAATCGCAAACAAGGCCGTCATGATCTCACCGCTGGAACGCAAATCGCCCGTAGTTTCAAACAACGGAATAATGTTCACTTTGCTGCGCACGGTAGGTGCCAGAGACACCAAACCAACGTCGTTCAGCAATACAGCGACTTCCAACATATCGGAAACCGATGCACAGTTGGAAATAATATAGTTCGGTAATACGGCTTCGCCGTAGCGCGCTTGGATTTCTGCCGCTGCTTTCAGAATATCCAGCTCTTGCTGTACATCGGGGCTGTACGACACATCATGCGGACAAATCAGTGGACGTGGACTTGCCAACTCACGCAGCAACACCACACGGCGACTGTTTTCGTCCAGCGCCATATACTCTTCCAAACCTGCACGATTAAACAATTCGCTAATCATTTTTTCATGCAGACCGGCAAACTGGCGCATATCGATAGGCGCGAGATAAAAGCCAAATACCGACACAGCACGCTGCAAGCGACGCAGGCGACCACCAGCCAGCTTGGCTGCGCCATGCGCTTTCAGCGAGCGGGCGATAATGGCCAAATCAGCAGCCAATTGATCTGCATTTTCATAAGGCAGCGCGTGCGCCACATCATGCAACTGGTGGTGGAATGTACCAATCTGGATGGCTGTAGCAAAAATACGTGAAGCAATTGCAGTGACGGCCAAGCGATATGGCTCTTCGGTCTTACGCACGACATCGTCGGTAGCGGTCGCCGCCAAGGCCGACAAATCTTGGTCAACTTGCACCAAGCGAGTCGACATCGACAACTCGCTCTCTAACTTCAAACATTGCTGATAGTAATAGTCAAGCGCCACACCTGCTTGGCGAGATACGGCATAGCGCATTACGTCGGCAGTCACAAACGGATTGCCATCGCGATCACCACCGATCCAGCTACCTACCTGAATGAAATTAGGCAGAGTCACTTGCTCGCCAGTCATTTCAGTCAAGCGATCTTCGATATCCTGATAAAGCCGCGGAATTTCGTGCAAGAAAGTGTTACGGAAATACGTTGCACCATTTTCGATTTCGTCTTGAACAGTGAGTTTTACCGTGCGCACTTCGCGGGTTTGCCACAATGTGAGCATTACGCGCTCCATTGCCTCTTGATTGGCGGCGATTTCTTCCGGCGTCATCTGACTGCGATCACGTTGAGTCAGCAAATCGGCCAAAGCACGATGGCACTCAAGAATGGTTTTGCGCTTCACTTCGGTTGGGTGTGCGGTCATCACCGGTGCAATCAGCGTATCAGCTAACATTGCAAGGATTTCAGATGGCTTTACACTGCGATCGGTCAAGGTTTCAAGCACTGCAGAAATACTGCCACGTTGCGCTTTTGAGCCCGCGATTTTATGCGCACGGCGGCGGCGATTGTGGTGCAAATCCTCTGCTATATTGGACAGATGTGAAAAATAGCTAAACGCACGAACCAAAGCCATCGTCGTTGGCATATCTAGGGTAGATAATGAACGCGCCAGAGCTTTACCAGCATCAGGGTCATGAGCCTGCACATAGCGAACAGCAAGCTCACGAATTGATTCGATTTGCTCTGCGGTGGCCGAACCGGCCTGTTCGCGGATGGTGTCAGACAACAAGGCGGCGAGCAGATCCAAATCACGCTTGAGCGGTAGATCCTTTTCAGCAATAGGTTCGATCACAGACATGGCAATCCAATTTCGGCAAATTCAAGACAAAAAAATTTTGCGTATTCTAACAAAAACTCACGATCTCTGCCGCTGATTCATGCATAAACTTTTCTTGGAAATTTGATATGGCAATATATCCATTTTATTTGTGTAATGTTTTTGCCGAAAAGTCAGCCTCAGGTGATCCTTTAGTAATTTTCGATTTAGCCGATTGGCCAGATGAGCAAGTTTTGCAGACCTTGGCTTATCAAATCAATGGAAGCGAAGTCGTATTTCTGCATCGTTCCACTTCAGAAGTGCGGTTTTATCATCCGCAATTCAGCCTCCCCTTTTCAGGCAAAGGGCTTTTGGGCGCAGCAGCTCTTTTAGCCCAGCAGCAAACCGAAAATACCAAAATTCCACTGCATTGCTCCGCAGGAAACTTCGAATTAAGCAGACAGGGCGAATACCTAACGCTCAACACACCGGCGGGTAGGACCCGCCCCCCATCGCGTGGCCAAGTCGAACTGGCCTTTGCACTAGGTATTGAAAGCCATGAAGTACTTCCCCCTATCCAATTTGTAGATACCGGGCTTGAACAACTGATGGTTCAAGTGCGATCGCGACAAACCGTCCTGCAAGCCAAACCCCATCCCGCGCTTCTATCTGAGTATGCTGAAAGCCCGAAACAAATAGCACAAGCCGTAGTTTGGCAGCGTGAAGGTGACTTGATCACACTGCGCTGTTTTGCTGCAGACCATTTTTCGGTATATGAAGACTTTGCGGCAGGGGGAGCAGCGCTGAATATTGCTACCGCATATTTAGCAGCGGGCGGCCGATTACCATTAAATGTCAAGTTTGAACAAGGTCATACAATTGAGCGTTTAATCAGTCGCTTATCCCATTTGTATCTTCATATTGACTCTAAATTGGATCTTCACCTTAAAGGTAAAGTGCTGCTAATTGGCTCAGGTGAATTAAAAATATAAGACAATACTAATATTTAATTGTATCGTCTTAAAATCTTAAAGAAACATGAAGCAATTTGTACCTAGGGAGCAAAGTATGTCACTCAAAATTAAGGCTTGGGCCCTGTCAATTGGTGTATTGGTGGCCTTAATCCTCGTCATGTTCACTGGTCTGAATGTAATGCGCGATATGAGTGCAAAAGATAACCGCGCTCGTATCGAACAATTAATGACCAGCACTTATCTGAGTATTGTTCAGCTTGAAAACATGGCCGCCAGTGGCAAACTCAGCGAAGAGCAAGCCAAAGCAATCGCCACGCAAATCCTGCGTGAGAACAAATATCACAAATCAGAATACGTATACGTCACCGATGAGAAACTCAATTTTGTAGCAACCCCACTTGATCCACAGCTACATGGCACTAGCTTTAACGAATTTAAAGACGCCAAAGGTGGCAGTGTTGGCGCATTGGCAGTCGCAGCGCTGAATAAATCGGGTGGCGCACTAACTGAATATCCTTGGACATCAGAGCGCGAAGGCAAAGTAGTCGATTTATTATCTGTGGCCCAACGTACCCCACGCTGGGGCTGGATTGTGGGCAATGGTGTAAGTTTTGCGGAGGCCGATGCACGCTTCTGGGCGACCGCAAAATGGGAAGTTGTAATCTGTTTGGCAATTGCTGCAGTCGTGGCATTTTTGCTGCTTGGGACTGTGCGTAGCATTTTACGGGATTTGGGTGGTGAACCTGCCGAAGTATTGAAACTCGTACAAGCAGTAGCAGATGGTGATTTGCAAGACAAGCGTGAACAACATCAAGCCTCACAAAGCAGTATTTATGGATCGGTATTGCGTATGCGTAGTTCGTTACGCGAGGTGCTCACTCAACTATCACAGGCGGTAAATACATTGCATCACACCAGTGATGATATTGTGTCCCGCGCCCAGGACAGCAATCGCCTGATTGAAGCACAAGGCAATGCTGCTACGCGAATCGCACAAACCGCAGAAAGCTTTGCTGAACAAACCCGCTCCGCTGCAGATCAAGCGGCAACCGCTCGCCAGCAAAGTGAATCCGCCACCCAAATTTCAGCCAAAGGGCTTACGGTTATTTCTTCCGCTGTAACTCGCTTTGCCGATATTGAACAGGCAGTCGGTGACACACAAAGCAGCATTGATGACTTAGCACAACGGGTGGCGAGTATTTCTGCCGTAATCGCCGTGATTCGTGACGTCGCTGATCAAACCAACTTACTGGCATTAAACGCCGCTATTGAAGCTGCACGTGCTGGCGATATGGGGCGTGGGTTCGCGGTAGTAGCCGATGAAGTGCGCAAACTCGCGGAACGTACTAGCTCTGCCACCCAAGAAATCGGCCAGACTATCACCGCAGTCCAAGGTAGCGGCCAAAACGCCAAAAGTCGCATGGATGATATGTTTATCCAGTTGAAAGAAGGCATACGCCAAGCCAAGGAAGGCGGAGAAGCGGTTAAAGCGATCCGCCAAGAAACCGAGGCGACCTCAATCGTAGTTGGTGCGATCGGAAACGCTCTATCAGCGCAGGTTGGTGCAAGCTTGCAGATTCGCAATGATGTTGATGAAGTTGCACAGTCTTCAAGTGGAACCATGTCAGCCGCGCAAGGCACAGTTGGCGCGGCACATTCTATTAAATCGGTATCTACCCAGCTTGCGAGTTTGGTGCAAAAATTTAGGCTGTAACCCGATGAATCTCATCACAAAAAAGCCCGAATTATTCGGGCTTTTTTGCTGTCACATTATTCAGAAATTTTGGTAACTTCATCTGCTCGGCCAACTACTGCATCTGGCGGCAAAGCCATTGGGCGTAAAATCCAAGCTCGGGCAATCTCATAAAACACTGTTAGCAAAACTGGGCCAATGAAAACTCCTAACATGCCAAAGGCAATGGCACCGCCCAATACTCCGAACAGAATCAGAATAAATGGCAAATTACTGCCTTTACCAATCAACAACGGCTTGATCACATTATCAGCGGAACTCACAACCAAGAGCATCCACACTGCCAAAAAAATTGCCCAAGCAGTATCACCCTGATGGTACAACCACGCCGCAGCAGGCAAACCTAGCAAGACAGGCCCACCAGGCAGCAAGGCCATGATAAAGCTCGCAAACCCAAGAGAAAGCGCATTGGGCACCCCTGCAATCAAATACGCAATCCAAGACAGCAGCGCTTGTGCGATCGCGGTCCCTAAAAAGCCATACACAACGCCTTTGGTAGAGCCAACTGAGACAGCGAGCAATTCGGTGCTCCGCTCGCCAGCAACTCGCTCCATCAGCCCTCTTACCCAATCACGAATATGTTCGCCATCTTGATAGATAAAAAAGGCAATAAAAAGACTCATAAACATCAACACCATGCCACCACCAATTTCACTGGCGATAACAATCGCCCACTGTGTGGCGGGAGCAATCAGACCACGAATCATAGACATGGTTTTTGCGTCATGCGCAGCTAAGCCCGACCAAAACTCACTAATCGGCGCCCCTACCAAAGGTAGCTGTATTAACCAATCAGGCAACGATGGCCAACCCGACTCAAAACTGCTGCGAATTCCTGCAATAAATTCAACCCCCACATTCGCAAAATCACTCGCGGCATAAATGACCGGCAGTAAAAAAAACAAACACATCATGACCAGCAAAATCACCGCGGCAATGGCTCGCCTACCATTACATTTTTGCACCAACCAGATATATGGTTTCCAGGTACTCAGCACTAGAATGGCGGCCCACAAACTGGCGGCCAAAAAAGGTTTCATGATCGCATAAACAGTTAGCGACAATAAAAGCAAAGCCCCTAATGCAACCAGGGGCTCTATCAAATCGGAAGTTTTTAATTTCATGGCATGCTGTCGATAAGTTTACATAACAGCAAGGATAGCGGAAAAGCGAGCGTCCAACCTCACAAACGGATGACAATACAACAAAAAATGCATCATCCGCCTGCCGAACAGGATCAACGGCCTTGGCTTGCACTCATCTTGGCGCGATAAACCAGCAAGCCCATCATTTGTGAGATGTCTAAACGCACCTGAGCTGAGTCAACCCGCCCATAACGATCAGCCAGAGCTTCATGCACCTCACAAGCCAAATTAAACAACATTGCTTTTTCAGTCTCAGGTGCACGTCCGAGATATTGATTAATTTCATCAACAATCTGATCGGCTAATTCCTCAGGGTAAATCGCCTTTGCCGTTAAAATCCGATCTAAGAGGCGCACACCAATCACACCTAAACTTAATAATTGTATGGCCATATCAAGCTCCAAGCCGCATAAACCTTTAGTTCACTCTAGTGAGACGTCCTATCTTTAACAGTGCCATCCGTCTAACGGTAATGGGCATGTAAAAGTCCTTGCAATCGCCTATAAGGTGTTTTGTTTAGCGACATCGTCAGCTAAGTCGCCTACAGTCCACTGCTGCAATGCATCAATTAAGGAATGTGAACTATGTGTGGAATCGTTGGCGCAGTCTCTACCCGCAATGTGGTACCGATGTTGATTGAGGGCTTATCGCGCTTGGAATATCGCGGATATGACTCAAGTGGCATCGCGCTCATTAGCCAATCGGCTACTCAACCGTGTCTTGAACGCATTCGAGTTGCTGGCCGTGTAGCCGACTTAGCCCAAAAAGCCCAACACGCCAGTGGATTAATCGGGATTGCTCACACCCGCTGGGCTACACATGGCGCACCGACCGAAGCCAATGCTCACCCACATTTGGGTGGCGACAATGTCATGGTGGTGCATAACGGAATTATTGAAAATTTCGCCGAGCTAAAAGCCGAGCTAATTGAATGTGGCTTTGCTTTTAGCTCGGACACCGATACCGAAGTAATTGCCCATCTCATTGCCTACGAGTTGAGTAAAGCACCTGATTTTCTTAGTGCCGTGCAAGAAGCGATCCGCCAGCTAAAAGGTGCCTTCGCCATCGGAGTACTTAATATCAACTCCCCCCAGCAAGTTATTTGTGCACGTCAGGGTAGCCCATTAGTAATTGGTCTAGGTTTTCAAGAAAGTTTCTTCGCCTCGGATATTGCCGCCCTACTACCACTTACACAGAAAATGATTTACCTGGAAGAAGGTGATCTTGCCTTACTCAACGGTCAAGCCATTCAAATTTGGGATAGCAAAAACACACTCGTTGAACGCCCAATCCGTATGTTGGATGTTTGCAGCGATTCTGCCGAACTAGGGCCATATCGGCACTATATGCAGAAAGAAATTTTCGAGCAGCCGGTTGCGCTGGCCAATACGCTCAATCAAGCATTAGCAGCAGGCTTTGCACCAACGCTTTTTGGCGAAGATGCCGCCGCAATTTTCACCACCGCCACCGCCATCCGTATTATTGCTTGTGGCTCAAGCTACCACGCAGGCCTGGTTGCCAGATACTGGATAGAGGCATATACCGGTATGCCAGTCAGTGTGGACATTGCCAGCGAATACCGCTATAGCCAAGGTCTAGAACAACGTGGAACACTGATCATTGCGATCTCCCAATCTGGAGAAACCGCCGATTTACTCGCCGCGATTCGCAACGCCAAAGAGCGTGGAGAAGTCAAAATATTGGCGTTGTGCAATGTAGCGCATTCAACGCTGACTCGTGAAGCAGATCTCTCCCTGCTTACCCAAGCTGGCCTCGAAATCGGAGTAGCTTCAACCAAAGCCTTTACCACCCAACTGGCCGCACTTTATGTACTTGCTGGTAGTCTGGCAAACGCGCGGCAAACACTAAGCGAAGCACAGCTATTAGAATTAGCCAACTGGTTGCCACGCCTGCCGGCCATGATCAGTGCAGTTTTAAGCCAAGAAAGTGAAATGGAAAACTGGGCACAAGCACTCACCCACTTTGAACATGCTTTATACCTTGGCCGTAATACGCTTTTCCCAATCGCACTCGAAGGGGCGCTTAAGCTCAAGGAAATTGCCTATATTCATGCTGAAGGTTATGCAGCAGGCGAATTAAAACATGGGCCACTTGCGCTAGTAGATGAAGACATGCCAATCATCGTCTGCGCAGCAAATGACAGTTTATTTGAAAAATTGATGTCCAATTTGCGCGAGGTTGAAGCTCGCGGAGGCCAGATTTACTTAATCGCAGAACCTGGCTGCGAAGCGGCATTACCCTATGTAAAATCAGCGCTGATATTACCTATCAGTACTGGTCCACTGGCGCCAATTGTATTTTCAATACCTTTACAGCTACTGGCCTATCACACCGCACATCGCAAAGGCACCGACGTTGATAAGCCAAGAAATTTGGCCAAATCTGTGACTGTCGAATAAAAATTCAACGTGAAATATTTCATTATTTCAACCTATTAAAGTCGTGAATTGTTTAATAGAGTCGTGAAATTGAACCCAATAAAAATGCCCCTTGCAGCGAAGGGGCATTTTCTATGTCGTGAAAAAAGCTTACAAACCTACTTGATTGCAACCTAACTTCATATACCCTGCAAGTGATTCAGGATTGAAAAAGGCGGAAACATCAGTATTTCGACTGTTTAGACAACACATAGCAACGCAGAATGCGTTCTTGAAGTTTATACATCCGCTTGGAAAATTAGTCCAGACAAGCCGCAGGCTGTTGCTGTGGACTCATGCTGGAATAGTAATCTTACCCAATGTTCGTCCTTGTCATCGTAAGCGTTTTGACAAAACCAACACCCGCATTTCGCGCCAAACTTTCCAGTTGCTGCAGCGGTATACCAAATTGATCCGCAGACTCAGTCAATGATTGTTCTTCTAGATAAAATGCAGTAACAGCTTGATACAATTTGGGGTGCCAATGCCCAGCTACTAATGTATTTGAAGCATTTTCAAGTTCAGCTGGACTACTATTCTCAAGTACTGCCAGTGCTTGTTCTGTCGATTCAAACAACGTGCTAATTGCTATTAGATAGGCAAGCGTAGTTAACGTATCAACTTGGCAAAGCAAGATACCATCTATTGGCTTGAAAAACTCTCCAAAGGGCTTCTTCGCTAATCTTGGCAATAAAGGTTCAATCACTAGATCACTAAGTAAGTGCTGCTTCGCATCGCTCGTAAACGTTTGAAGACCTAAAGAGTTTGCTAGCTCAATCAGTTTGTTGTACTGGCAAACGGATTTTGATCTTCGATAAATAGAAATTGACTAGCGGCTTTGGCCGAATAACTCTGACAGAACCACAAAATAATGAAGGCCGCTACTGCTGGTTTGCGGCCTCATTTCATTGAAATTACAGAATCACAGTTAGACTATTGGCTTCTACCTGCTAAATACGCCATAGGACAACGCGGGCATAAATATTTAGGTTAGTTGCCAGAACGGCACTAATCTAGTTTTGCTTGGCACTAATTTGAGTTAGCTGCACCTTCAATTAATAAGGGTAAATTGGCGTTTGGTTCGCTAAATTGAGCCATTGACCGTTAGAGACTTGATTGTGTTTACCGAGCGCTAAGGCGTAGAACTCTTCCGGCAAGACTGGCAAGCCCAGCGCGGCAACCGAGTCGAGCGCCGTTTGCGAGACACTCATGCCATACATGGCAAATATCGCGCGTAAATCTTTGCCGATGATTTTGGAGCTGAGTACAAACAGCAGGTCAGGATTGCTGATGGTGTTATTGCTAAAACTGCCCATCGCATATTTGTCTTTACTATTGGCATCCCAAGCTTTGCTAACCAGTCGATCCCCTTTGGTGAGCAGCGTAAAGTAGTCCAGCGTGGCCTCCATGCTGGGGATGCTTTCCAGTGCGCGATACTTGCTGAACAAAAAGGCGAGCTGGAAATGCACCGCACGCATCGGGTCTTGTCCCTTATTCATATCCCACAGATTGGTTTGCATATCCAGTACTTTGGCATCACCCGTCATACCACTATTGCGGTTGGCGACGATGCGCTGATACAGGCCAGGGTGGTCGGTATTGTGGCCAGTGTCGATGCCCAGTGTTTTGAATTGGCGCATCATTTGAATGCTCGCCAGTACATTGTTATTACATTCAACAACGCAACCTTTGCCGTTGAAGGTAATGGTCATCACGCGTTGAACGGTATTGTGACCCAGCTCGTGGGCATGGCCCCAGCCTGTGCCACCAATGCCGGCAAAACCATCTGATGGATTACCCGAGCACAGGAAGCCACACTGCGCGATCCAGCCAATAAAGTGTTGTACGCCAGGCGCACGATGAATCGGCCCAGTGCAATCCCAACTAAACTGACTGCAGAGTGTTGAGACATTGTTGCTCAGCGGCATATTGTTGTAGCCGTTCGCGATATGGTTCGAATCAAACAGACTGCCTTTGACTTGATCGATAATCACTTTTTTCGGATCTGTATTACCGATGGCTTGTTTGGCGTAGTAAATCGTTTGCTGGATCTCACCACCGACGAATTTGGACGTTTGCCAGCCAAAGTCGGCACGGTTGAGCGCGGCAATCGCGTCGGCGATTTCGGCATCACTTTGTGGCTTGGTAAAGTCAAAGTGGGCATATTTGGCGGCGCCACGGATTTTCAGCGTCACGCTGCGTCCCGCGGTTGCACCACTGTAATTAAGAAATAGCGGGCCACCGAAAGGGGTGACAAAGACGCTTTCGCCACTGTCGGGTAAGGGAATCGGGAAAGACTGTGGCTCACGTGGACGTTTATAGCCTTCTTTCTCGTTATCTGTCAGCGGGTTGCCATAAGCTCGCACATAGCTAGTTTGTAAATTCAAACCGCTGGTACCGCCATCATCAACAACTTCGATATACACCGGTTGACCGGGAATCGCACCGCGACCAATTGCCGTTATCCCGGATGATTGGGCAATGGTGACTTCAATGGTTTCGCTAGCCGCACTCACGGGGATTGATTGGGCTGCCGCTGGCATGTAATCGCCTTGGCCAGTTGGGCTTACCATGGTGCTGCCTCGGTTATATGCCACCCATGAATCCGAAGCATAAGTGCGCAGAAACTTGGCTGGGTCTCGGCTGCGGAAGATGGTTCCATATTGAATGCTAGGTCGATATAGATCTGCCCAATTGATCAATAGCCGATGCAGTTCAGTGGTTGCGTTGGTAAGAATGTCAATACCGCGACGTTGCATCCATGCCATTTCATCTTGCAGCTGGGAAATAGCATTTGTAATGCCAACATTAGTATTGATGCTTGGATCAGGAGTATCCTTATCCATTAATATAAGCGCACTGACTAGCGCCCCCATTGAATCTGCTTTTTGGATTGAATCAGTGGCGGTCCTACTCGCACCGACCGAAACACCTGCTAAAGGTGCATAATAATTACCTGGGTAGCCCCCTAGCTCCATGCCTACGGCCTGCAACACCTTGCGACCGCCTGCTGAATCTCCCCAATTCGGGTGCATATAAATGATTGCTTTGCCACTCGCTTGATATTGACGCACCAATATTGCAAGGTCCGGATCATTTCTAACGGCTGAACCAAACACCAAAAGATCGGCTTCTTGCCAACAGCTATTATTTGCTGCGGTTAAATCACAGGTGATGCTTTCGGGCGCTTTGCCAAGTAAGGTGATGAATTTGCTTACTGTGGAAGCATCGTAGCCCGCTGTTGCGAACTTGATAGTTGCCGGCAATGGTCCGGTTGCTTTACCCGTCATGACCCAATTGAATGCCCGGGTGAACAAGGGTAAGTGCTGAGTTTCTCTAGATTGATTCGCCATCCAATTAAGCACATTAGCGCCATAGGCTAAGGCGCGGCCTTTACCATATGTGGAAATTGCTGCCATACCACTACCATCGTCCGCAACAATTAAGGGGATTGCTGACGTTGAATTTGATCGCTGAATTTCGATGCTATTTGTGGTGTGATTCAGCGTGAGATTAAGATCACTATCCCCATATATGTCGGATATAGCGGCAGATTGCGCCTGTTGGTAGCTTACCGCACGGGCAGTAGCCAAGCGAAGCGCTTGTTTTGCCAAGTCGATATTTGCAGGCGGAATATTGGGCGAGTCGGGCGGAGTTGTTGGTAAAGAATCAGGAGCATCGGTTGCGTTAGGAGCAAGAGTCACAATCGGATGACTTGTTGCCGTAGGAGCCAACGGGGAATTCGGTTGTGCAGTTGTAACCGGCTCATAACTTGCAACGGGCTTAACTGTTGCAACAGGTATGGCCGTCGCGGTGGGTTTGGTTGTGGAAACCGCTACAGGGGTTGGTAAAGCCACCATAACCGGCGGAGTTACTGAAGGTGCAGTGGTAGATACCCCTCCTTCGTGGCATAGACCCAGATCGTTCCAGTTTTTCCAATCTTTACGATGCTTCCAATACTTGATACTCAGAAAATTCGTACTAATTCGCTTCGGATTTTTATCTGTATTTGCTACTTTTGCTTGGTAGTTATGATTCCCGAGTGAAACCACATCCCCCTGTGAATATCGAGTCGACGACGACCATATTTCTTCGCATTTTGTAGTAATCACCGTTTGGGGGGGATTTGTAACAGAGATGGCTTCGCCAACCGTTTGCATCGACTTTGACGTCGACATAACTGTACCCGTTGTCGTGATGGACGAGTAATTCGGCATCTGTGTCGGTTGAGGCGTCACTTCCTTCGCTAGGCTAGAGTCTTGAAAGACCGCCCCAGATGCAACTGTTTTTGCTTGAATGTAAGTTGTATTTGCAATGCGCGAGGAGACTGGTAAACCCTTGGCGGATGGGGTGAATTGGGAGCCATGCACCTCAATCATCCTTGGGCGTGAATTATTGCTGATCGCGGATGCAGCGCCAACATCCTGCCAGAGCAAGCCCGATCGATTTGGGAGCCAGCTTGAATTAGCAATATGCGCTTTCAATGCTTTGTAATCACGTCCACCAAATGTCACTATGTCATTAGGTAGGTAGGCAGTTTCGCTTTGCCATAATGGGGCAGCGAGTATTTGATTCGAGATTAGGATTGTCCCAATCAAAAGAATAGAGTAACGATGGTATGAAGCCATTTGATATAGCCAATAAAGATAACAAATTAATTATTTTTCGAGTTGTAATAAGCGGGAGCGGATAGCCAATCTATTTTTTGAAAACTGGAAGCTCACAACTCGAAGAGTGATTACTCATAGAGCTTTTCTAGATATTTCACTATTGATAAATAGTGTTGGGCTTTTAACTGGCGAAAACATCAGAAAACACTAATATTGTTATTGTATTTGCTCTGCAGTGCGTTTTATATGACATAGGAGTACGATTCTATGACATTGGCACCCCGCCCCAGATTGATTAGCATCCTCCAGACGAGTTTCAACACTTCACCAATTAAGTCAACAGCCCTAGTCAGTCAGGACAATTACGAACTTGGTAACAATGTCCGCATTGCACGAACAGCAATGGCACGGGTGAAAAATAATAGAGGCCGCAACCTGATGGTTTGCGGCCTCTATTATTCAGGCATTGACTGCAACAGCTCGGCCTAGCGGGGCTTTGTTACCTAGCGCAATTGAAAAGCCTCTTGATGGAAATGGTGCTTTGGCATCCCCGCTTTGCGCAATTCCGCGAATAAATGGCTAGCAAAGGCTTGTGGGCCACAAAACCAAACACTTGGCCAATTTTCAGTATTGCTGCCCAAATGAAGGCTTTGCATCGACGCTCGCCCATCTCTTTCGCTCTGATGGATATGCAGGTTGATACTTGGCAAATTGGCGCAAAGCGCAGCAAGCTCTTGGCTGTAAATGGCTTCTTGCTCATTGCGTACACAGTAGTGCAATGTCACGCTAGGAGCTTGGTCTGGTGAATCTTTCATTTCATCTAGCCAAGCTAAAAATGGTGTAATCCCAATACCTGCGGCAATCCAAACCTGCCTTGCATCATTAGCGCGAGTGAAGCATCCATAAGGCCCTTCAATACTCACAACATCCCCTACTTTGACCGAGTACGGCAACCGGTGGGTATAGTCTCCCAATGCTTTGATTGAAAATCGTAATGTTTTTTGTGCATTAGCAGCGCTGGCGATGGTAAATGGGTGGGCACCTTCCCAGCCATTAAAGCGCAAAAAAGCAAATTGCCCGGCTTGATGCTTCCATTTGCCATCAGTTTTACACTCAAGCTCTAGCACATCTTTACCAGTATGTTCAATGGCAGTCACGATAGCTTGGTGGGTACGCTGGCGGCCAATCTGCCCGAATAATGAAATCAGCGCGCAAATGCTACCCACCGCTGCAGTGGCCGCAATCAGCCAGCCCATCGGTTGAGCCCAGTAAGTTTGTGGGGATAACACCAGCGCATGTAATGAGAGCACCACGAAAACCACTGCAAGGGCTTTGTGCAAATAGCGCCAAAATGAATATGGAAAGCGCTGCCATAGCGTCAGCACCAGCATGATGGCAAGCAGGTAAACCGACCATTCGCCCATATCTTTGACGGGGCTGCGCAGAAAATCAAACCATAATTGAGCATGTGCTACGCGTGGCGGGCGTTCAAAAAAATGTTTGAGCAGCCCACCCGATAGTTTGATGCCGTAGTGCAATATACCAAAGCTGATCGCCAAGATACCCGCCCATTTATGCACACGGTACATGCGGTCCAAACCACCAAAGGCTTGCTCCAACCAGACAGGTCGCACGGCTAATACCATAATCAAGCCCATCAATTCAAAGGATAAAATCCCGCTTAAATTGAGTGCCTCGCGGCGCAACCACCAAATATCCAGTGCAGCAGGCCAGCTGACCCACACCGTACTCGCCCAGGCCAGCAAAGTCAGTACGATCACTAGCAATAGCTTTTTCATGATCAACCTCATCTCAATCAGTTAGATGAGTCAATCTTGGCAGCCCACACTTAAGCCAGCATGAAGCTAGGTTGCGAACAGCTGGTAATTATTACCGCGCTAGTTCGCTTAGCTGCAGCGCGAAGCATTGCAGCGACCTAAGACGAAAAAGGTCGCTGCAATTTGCATCAAACATCTTCGGATGGCGTGCTGTGATGCACCCTTAGTTGCTCGGCAATGCGTTCGCGGGTCGCGGTATCAAGTGGGTAATCTACTTGGCTAAGCTCAGCAACATGAGTTTGCGCTAAGTAATGCCGAATTTGCTTTAATTGCCTGCGGTTGCGGCGGCAATTGTGGCAAATCGCCAGATGAAAGGTCACTGCGATGCGGCGAAATCGTCCTATTGCTTGCTCCGGCTCCAGCGTGAGCAAACGGCTTACTTCACGACAGGTCAGCATGGCGTCCTCCTTCGCTCAAACATAAGCGCAAACCCTGCCGAGCCCGATACAGCAGTTGATACAAGTTAGCGCTACTAATTCCTAACTGCGCACAAACCTGTTCCGCGGGCTCGTCGTTAAGCTCACGCAACCAGAATATTTGGGCCATCCGGCGCGGCAGGCGGGCCAGACATGCATCAATTTGCTGGCGGATTTGTTTGCTGTCGAGCAAACGAGCCGGATCTACCCATTCCACTGGTGGTACCGCCCAGTGCCCACTCTGATCAAATAAGTCATCCTCACTGACGGTGGTATGGTCTAAGCACTGCTCCATATCCAAGGGCGCGGTTTTTTGCTGTGCACGAAACAGATCAATAATTTTGAATTTTAAAATCCCAATCAACCAGGTACGTGGGCTTGACTCGCCGCCGTATCCTGCGGGGTTTTCAATCGCCGCGAGCAAAGTATTCTGCACCGCCTCTTCAGCCAAATGTGGGTCACGCAAGCGGCGTAAAGCAAAGCTATACAGTACGTCACCGTGCTCGGTTAGCCAATCGATCGCTTGTGTCATACCCCTACCTTTTCCTGCTGCATATTTAAGGATAGCCGACTACGGCTTGGCGCAATAATTGCTGGGTAAACAGTATATTCAGTGTGCTTTGAATATCGCAGGCTTCATCGATCTGCAGCGCATGATCAAGTGCTTCACCCACACAATGCCCTGCGCTTAAAGACTGCAAAAAAGTCCATTGCCCGAGGCTAATGACCTGCCATTGGCTTCGGCTGATCAATATCTGCTGCCCACCGCTAGCTAGCTGAGCTACTGTACCACCGGCGTGCATAGCCAGAATATCGGCAATGGGCCAGTGTGGAGATTGCACCAACTGCAAGCTCGGGTGAAAACGTAACTGCATACTCGCAAAGTCAGCGGCGGCCAACTGGGCCAACTCAAGCAAGCCCAGCGTGGCTTCATCCGGCGCTAAATACGCTCGCCAGCGCGCCCAATCCACCCTGGCAACATCGGCCAGATATGGCAAGTCAGCAGCAGGTGCGAACTGGCCGATAAAATCGGCAAAATCATCGCCCATCGCATGCAAATCAGCAGAGTTAGCTGGTGTCACATCAACGTACTCACGAGCCATAGCCGTAAAAAAATCCTCGCCCACCAACTGCGCTACATTGCTAAACACGCCCTGCAGCGCGGCAATGCGGTTAAGCCGGCAATTGGCGCGATAGTGGCGCATCCGCGCTGGAAAGTGCAAACCATCTTCAGCGGCCTGTGGGTCAAGCAATAAACTCGCAAACGCAGCAATACCCTGAGCGTAATTCATGCATACACCCCTGATGTATTGCTCAGTGATTTATTCACATACTGATCTAGGGAGCAATACTCTTCGAATAAGCTCGAAAAATCTGGCAGATTGGTATCGCGCTCTAACAACACTGGTTTTGCCCCCCAGCGTTGTAAGCTCGATTGCAACAAAGCCAGCACCTCGGTGCTGACCGGCGCACCGTGCGTATCAATGGCGGTGCCCTCAAACCATTCAAACCCAGCTACGTGGATTTCATACACCGAATTGCCCTCAATCCGCGCCAGTTCTTGCTCGGCATCGAGCCCCAGATTGAGGGCATTGACATAAAAATTATTCAAATCTACCAGCAAGCCACAACCAGTGCGACGCACTAGCTCTGCCATTAACTCGGCCTCTGACATTAGTTGACCGCTAAATCCAACATAGGATGACACGTTTTCCAGCAAAATCGGGCGCTGTAATACGTCTTGCACTTGCGCAATACGCTCAACCAAATGTTCGATCACCCCTGTCAGACGGGGAATCGGCAATAAATCATTAAAATATCGCTCGGCATGGCGATTCCAAGCCAGATGCTCTGACACCGCTGCCGGCTCAACCCGGGCAACTAATTGTTTTAGCTGAGCCAAATGTTGGGGGTTCAGCGGGCTTAGGCTACCAATACCTAGCCCAATACCATGCAAACTGACTGGATAATCCGCGCGCAGACGGCACAGCGCGGCCAGCGGCTCACCACCGCCAAAATAATTCTCACTATGGACTTCCCACCATGCTACGGCTGGGCGCTGCGCTAAGACCTCGACAACGTGGGGAGCGCGTAGACCAAGTCCAGTTGCGTTGGGTAAATTGCTAAGCATGGGGCTAATCACCAAAAAGAAATCAATGTGTGGCGAAACTGAGCTAGAGTTTCGCCACCCGGGGCCCAATTACATGGGTTTAAGCGTGCCTTTCATATCAACACAAGTACCCGACGCAACGTATTTCCATTCTTTGCCATGCATATCACTTTTGGCTTGCCCAGCGCAGGCGTGACCATTGGCCGCGCAATCGTTTTTACCGGCCATAGCGATGCCATAACATTTTTCTTTGTCGGCAGCGACCACGGTGCCTGAAACGCCAGCAGCCAGTACGGCGGTTAATGCGCTAGTGAGGATAAGTTGTTTGTTCATGATGCATGATCTCCAAAGTGGTTTAAGCGACACCGTCAGCGGTATCTGCAACTTAGTCGGGCCAAAGGGCAGGCTCTGACAAACAAAATGCAAAAACTGCCAAACAATTAAACAAGCCATTGATTTTTAATCAGATAAAACCAGCGCCGCGCTCACAAACCTAGCTCGCTCAGGCCAGGATGCTCATCAGGACGGCGGCCTTGGGGCCAGTGAAATAGCCGCTCATCTTCGCGAATCGGCAGGTCGTTAATGCTGGCAAAGCGGCGCTGCATCAGGCCATTGTGATCAAACTCCCAGTTTTCATTGCCGTAAGAGCGAAACCATTGCCCAGCGGCATCGTGCCATTCGTAGGCAAAACGCACGGCGATGCGGTTGCCGTCAAACGCCCACAGCTCTTTGATCAGCCGGTATTCATGTTCGCGCTGCCATTTACGGGTTAAAAATTCGACAATCTGCGCGCGGCCGCGCGGAAATTCGTGGCGATTACGCCAAACGCTATCCTCGGTGTAGACCAGAGAAACGCGCTCTGGGTCGCGCGAATTCCAACCGTCTTCGGCCAAGCGAACTTTTAAGGTGGCCGATTCCAAATCAAACGGCGGTAAAGGGGGACGAGCTGACATGGGTTTACTCCAAAAATGCGTTGAATGGATTGATTGCTTGATTAGGGCTAGGCAACTTTCCGCGTAATCCCGGGCATGGTCACATAGCCGGGCAGCGCCTCGATGCGCGCCAGCCACTGGCAAATAGCAGGGTATTGCGCCAGAGGCACTTTCCCTTCGAGGCTCAGCGCGATATACGGGTAGAGGGCAATGTCGGCAATCGTGATGTGAGGTGCAGCCAACCACGGTTGTGTGGCCAATGTGGTTTGCAAAACACCCAGTAATTGCTCGGTCAAGATTTCGGCCTCGGCCAGCGCGACATTACGACCCCATTTATGAAACAGCCGCAGCGCATTGGGCCCGCGCGTCACTTCATTGGCGGCGGTGGCGAGCCACGCCTGCACTTGCGCTTGCCCAACCGGATCATTCGGCAGCCAGAAATCAGCCTGCTCGGCGCCGTACTGGCGGGCGAGGTAAACCAGAATCGCCTGACTATCGCGCAGCACCACGTCGCCATCGACCAGCACCGGCACTTGGCCAAGTGGGTTTTTGGCCAGAAACTCGGCCGATTTATGCTCGCGCTCGACGCCATTCACGGCAATACTCTGATAGGGTATCTCCAGCAAAGACAGCATGAGTCTGACCTTATGGCAATTACCCGACAGGGCGAATTCATAGAGCTGGATCATGGTGCTTTCCTTTTTCAAATCAAAATCAATCGTTTTATAAATCCAGCTCTAGCCGTGCCGATTTCGCCCGCGAGACGCAAATGCACATTAGCCCGGCGCGCTCGCGCTCGTTAGCGTTCAGCGCGTGATCGCGATGCTCCACTTCGCCTGCCAGCACTTTCACCGCACAGGTGCCGCAATTGCCGACACCACAATCGAACAGTGTATCGACGCCCGCCGCTTGTACCGCCGCCAACACGGTTTGATCGGCGGCGATCGGGATCATCCGTTGCGAGCGGCGCAGCAGCACTTCAAAGGGCCGGTTGTCGCCATGAGCTGCGGCGGCAAAGCGCTCAAAATGGATACGCATTGGATCAATCTGTAATTGCGCGGCAGTATTGGCCACCGCATCAATCAATCCGCTAGGCCCACAAACATACACCTCGGTGGTATCGGCCATTTGGCTTAGTAGCTGTGGCAGATTCAGCCGCGCGCCTTCGGCGCTGAAATACACACTAATTTGCCCGGCCAGATCGCGCTGCAAGCGATCGCCATACGCCATCTCGCGGCGGCTGCGCGCAGCGTAGTGCAATTCAAATGTCCTCCCTTGCGCTTTGAGCTGTTGCGCCATCGCCTTGATCGGCGTAATACCAATGCCACCAGCAATCAGCAACACGGGCGCAGCGCTCTCGTTCAGCGCAAAATCGTTCTTCGGTGTGTTGCAATACAGCTTCATGCCCAGTTGATAATGCTGATGCACAAAGGCCGAGCCGCCCGTGCCGTCGTCCTGGCGCAGTACAGCGATTTCGTAAATATCACGGCGCGCGGGGTTGGAAGCGATGGAGTAATTGCGCACGCTCTGCTGGCCATTGGGCAGCTTCACTGGCACTTGCAGATGCGCGCCGGCTGTGACCGGCGGCAAGTCTTCGCCAGCCGGATGGCGCAGCTCGTATGCGCGCACCTGCGGCGTCAGCTGGCGCACGCCGCTGATGACTAATGCCAACTCACCGCTGCCCAAACGCTCAAGCGGCGCGGCGGCTAGCGGCTTGGCGCGCAGCGCGGCCAGCTCGCTCTGCAAAGGGGCGATCAGTTGCTCGATATCAGCATCGGTATATCGCGGCGTAATGTGCTGCGGGCAATTCCAATCCCACGCTTCAACCGTGATGACCATTGCGCGCTCGATGCGAGCGCGATAGGCCGGGCTTTCCAGCGCGGCGATCAGCGCTGGGTCATCAATTTCGTGCACGATGCGCACCCGGCCCCAGATTTTGAGCCGGCGGCGGTTGGGGTAATCCATCAGAATGATGGAGATTTTGTCGTTGGCATTCAGATTGCCCACCGACAAATACTGCACATTGCCGCGAAAATCGGCAAAGCCCAGCGTATGTTCGTCCAGCACTTTTAAAAACCCGGCCGGGCCGCCGCGATGTTGCACATAGGGCCAGCCGTTTTCGTTCACGGTGGCCATATAAAAGCTATCGCGCTCAGCGATAAACTCGGCCTCGCGCGGGGTGATTTCGCTGCGGCTATCCTCAGCCAGCTCAAAGCCCTGATTGCCCTCGCGGCTGTGATAGCGGGTTTGCGCCGCTTTGACACTGTCGGTAAAGGTGATGGCGGCAAAGGCGCGTGGCATGGGGAGCCTCCTGAGGCGTTCCAGTATGGGATGGCCTCAGTATGGCGCGCCGCCGCAGGCAAGAGAATCGCCATGGAGATGAATTGATTATTCCTTCAAATGCAATAATCACCACCAAGGCGCGGCAAAAACCACGTATTCTCATCACCACCAGCAGGTATTGGGCTGGCCGCCAGCTGCTAAGCGGCCTTCTGCCCGATACTGCGGTGGGTTTATAGGGTGCAGCTGGCTGCTGCAGGCTGCAGCAGCGCGCCGAGGAAGGATTTGCGCTGCTGTAAAAACGCCAGCAAGCGCTGCGGATAATCGGCCACCACCGCTTGCTGCACCGAAGGCCGCTGCGCCAGCGCGCGCCGCCAAGCTTCGATCTGCGGCCAAGGCGCCAGCGACAGATTCGCACGCAGCGGCGCTATCGCCTCAAAAGCATCGTAATAGCGAAACACCGGCGCAAACACCGCATCCACCAGCGTGAATTCGACCCCGGCAAAATACGGCCCGCCGCTCAGCGCGGCCTCAACTTGCGCCCATTTTTGCGCCAGCTGCTGGGCTTTGAGCTGCAAACTGGCTTCGTCCGGCGCCGAATACACCCCGGCGATGTCATTCAAAATCGCCGAGCCCAGCTCCATCCAGCCACGATGGCGGGCGCGCGCCAAAGGGTCAGCCGGGTGCAGCGGCGGCGCTTGGGTTTCATCCAGATATTCGCAAATCACCGCCGATTCAAAAATCGCCGCCTCGCCCACTTGCAATACTGGTACTTTGCCCAGCGGTGAAATGGCCAGAAACCAATCCGGCTTATTGGCCAGATCAATATTTTTGCGGGTAAATGGCACTCCTTTTTCCAGCAGCACTATCGCGGCGCGCTGCACATAGGGGCACAGCAAATGGCTGACCAAGGTAATAGGTTGCGACATATCGATTTCCTCCAGTAGGTAATATGCGCTAGTCTATGCTTGCTAATTTGCAATAAACATAAGCAGGATTGCACAGCATGCATGCAAAAACGCAATACCACCTTGGCGGTCAGGATCTGGAATTTTTGCTGGCGGTGAGCCGGGGCGGCACCTTGGCTGCGGCGGCCGAGCGGCTGGGTGTGGATGCCTCAACAGTTTTTCGCAGCATCCAGCGCATTGAAAAAGGGCTGGGGCAGCGATTATTCGAGCGCAGCAAAGCGGGCTATTTGCCCACCGAGCTGGCGCAAACTCTGGCCCAGCATGCCGAGCAAATGGAAATCGCGCTTGAATCAGCCCGCTCGGCGGCGCAACTGCAGCCCGAAGACGTGGCCGGCAGCGTGCGCATCACCACCACCGATTCGATTTTGCATGGGCTGGTGGCCCCCGAGCTGGATGCCCTCGCCCGCCTACACCCGCAGCTGAGTTTTGATCTGCATACCGGTAATGAGCTGGCCAACTTAACCCGACGCGATGCCGATATTGCGATTCGCGCCACGCGCAAACCGCCGCAACATCTGGTGGGCAAACATCTGGGCAGCATTAGCGTGGCGCTGTTTGCCGCACCGCACAGCCCGTGGGCCGATTTGGCCGCAGCTATCGCCCAGCAGGCACCGTGGATCGCGCCCGACGATGCCCTGCCCGATCATCCCACCGTGCTCTGGCGCAAAAAGCACTACCCGAAAATCACGCCGCGCTATCGGGTCAACAGCATTTTAACGGTAGTGGAATTGATTGAACGCGGCATGGGCGTGGGCATGGTGCCGCTGTTTCTGGCCGCCACGCGGCCCAATTTACGCCCACTTACTGGCGCGCTGGTCGAATGTGCCACCGATCTGTGGCTACTGACTCACCCCGAATCGCGCCACCTGCGCCGCGTGGCCACGGTTTTTAGCCATTTGGCGCAGCATATTCAATTGCGCTAAGCGCATCATCGAGTTAGCCCCCCTACGCAGGCCAAGCCTGCATGGCCAGATCGACCATCTTCAGTAAATCAGCCGTGCTGGCGCCATCAATAGCCTGCACCGACATGCCCTGAATCACCCCAGCATAAAACCCGGCCAGCGCCTGAGTATCTAGCTGCGCGGGTAACTCGCCGGCAGCCTGCCCTTGCTGCAGGCGCACCAGCATCATCGCGCGGGTGGTGCGACGGTGTTCGGCGGTCAGCTCGCCAATGGCTGCATTGGCCTCGGCGCAGCGCAGCACGCCGCTGGCGATCGGGCAGCCGGGCGGGTGTTCGGGGGCGGTAAATTGCACCGCCGCGCCGCGCAACATGGCCTCCAGCCCCTCCCGCGCGCTGGGGGCTGCGGCCAGCAAAGCGCCGATGCGCTCGTATTGCTGAGCCAAATACAGATCGATCGACTCACGATACAGCGCTGGTTTGGATTCAAACGCTGCATACAGGCTGGGCGCGTTGATACCGAGCGTACTGGTCAAGTCGTTCAACGACGTGCCTTCATAGCCTTTGGCCCAGAATAATTGCAGCGCTAATTCAAGCGCTTGTGTGCGATCAAACGCCCGTGGCCGCCCTCGCGTTTTTTTTATTTCCATATTGATCGCTACAAAATATGTTGACGACGTCATCTTAGCCTGATTATATTATTTATCGATCACTACATAAATAGGATTTAAAACGATGCAAGGCGTTCAAACCCAGCACAGCAGCCACTATCAGCTGCAGCGCAACAACAATACTTTTCAATTACAGCAGGTGCCCAGCCAACAACCAGCCTTAGCGGCTGATCAAGTGTTGATTCGGGTCGGCGCGATGAGCCTGAATTACCGCGATTTGCTGATTTTGCGTAATGCCGGTCAAGATACCGTCGATGGCCAGATTCCGCTCTCGGATGCGGCCGGCACGGTGATTGCAATCGGCAGCAAAGTGCAACGCTGGCAAGTCGGCGATCGGGTTGCGCCCAATTTTTTCCCGCAATGGCAGGATGGCAAATATCAGACCCAACATTATTCACACGGCGCGCTGGGCGGCGCGAATCTGGCTGGCGTACTTGCCGAGCATATCGTCGCCAGCGAAGACGCCATCGTGGCGATTCCAGCGCATTTGAGTTTGCAAGAAGCCGCGGCTTTGCCGTGCGCCGCGGTAACGGCTTGGCATGCGCTGTTTGAACGCGGCCAATTGCAAGCGGGTGAAACGGTATTGATTCAGGGCACTGGCGGTGTGGCGCTGTTTGCGCTGCAACTGGCCGCAGCGCAAGGCGCCAAGGTAATTATCACCTCATCATCCGATGAAAAACTAGCGCGCGCCAAAGCCTTGGGCGCTTGGGAAACCATCAACTACCGCGCGCAGCCGAATTGGGATGAAGTCGCGCTGGCCCTCACTGGCGGAATGGGGGTTGATCACATTTTGGAATTGGGCGGCCCGGAGACTTATGCGCGCTCGATCAACGCGCTAGCCTCAGGCGGACATATCCATCAAATCGGCGTGCTCACCGGCTTTGGCCCCACGCCCAATCTGTGGCCGCTACAATTTAAAAACGCCCATATCAACGGCATTTTGGTCGGCTCAGTCGCGCATTTTAATGCGCTCAATGCCTTCCTGAGCCAGCACCAAATCAGACCCGTGATCGATCAGGAATTTGCCTATGCGCAAGCCAGCGAGGCCTTCGACTACCTCGCAAGCGCACAGCACTTCGGCAAAATCGTGATCAACGTACAAGCTTAAACCCATAGGAATTTTCAAAATGACTCGCTTTCATACCCACACCATCGAAACAGCGCCAGAACACAGCCGCGCATTACTGAGCAACGCCAAAGCCAACTATGGTTTTGTGCCTAATTTATTCGCCAATATGGCCGAATCACCCGCCTTGCTGGAAGGCTATCTGACGCTCACGCAGATTTTTAATAAAACCGATCTGAGCGAAACCGAAAAGCAAATCATTATGATGACGGCCAATCGGCTCAATCGCTGCGACTACTGCATGGCCGCGCACACCACCATCGCTAAAGCCGCAGTACCTGCCGAGGTCATTACCGCGCTACGCGACAACACGCCAATTGCCAATACCAAGCTCGAAGCCTTGCGCCAATTTACCATCCAAGTTGTAGAAAACCGTGGCTGGCCTACGCAGCAAGAAATCGCCAAATTCATCAGCGCAGGTTATGGCCAGCAAACGGTGCTAGACGTCATTTTGGGGATTAGCTTAAAAATCCTCTCGAATTACACCACCAGCATGACCGATACCAAGCTAGACGACGTATTTAAAGCCGATCTCTGGCAGGCGGCCTAAAGAAAAAGGATAGCCATGCGGCATGCTGTGTGGCTATCCTTTGCTGAAACAAACCCAATCATGGGTAGCGCGGAGGCACATTGGAAACGCTTGATCAACTCAAAGGCCTAGGGCCCAAAAGCCGCGACATGCTGGCACAAATCGGCATCACCACCGCTGCACAACTGCGCGCAGCGGATGCGTTCGATATGTATGCGCAGCTGCAGCAAGTCATGCCGAATATCTCACTCAATATGCTGTACGCGCTGATTGGCGCGCAGGAAGATTTGCCGTGGCAGCAAATCAAACAAGAGCGCAAAACCGAAATCTTGCTGCGGCTTGATGATATGGATTTGGCACCAAGAAGAAAATAGTGATAGGTATATCGCTGAAAAATAATTATTTAAAACTCTATCGCAATATACCCATGAAATTACCCTTCATAACCACGCAAACTTCGATGCCACGCCCAGCCCGATTGTTCGTCACGGCTTAAGCCATTTTCGTTTCGTGCGTTTGCTCATACCCCCGCGGCAAATGGCCGAGCAAGTTTTCATATTGATTGATTAATTGGCGGTTTTTACGCCCCAGCTCGCCCTCCCCCAAGGCCGGTGCGCGGCTGGCATCAACTTCGTAATTATTGGCGCGGAAAATCTGCTCGAACTGCACATCGGCCAGATCATGCGCGTAGGGTCGCGTTTGCAACGATAAATCGGCAATGGCCTGAATTTGATTGCTGCGGCTAAAGCGCGCAAAGCCGCGAAAACGGAAAGTCTCATCCACATGCCGATCACTGTGCTCAATCAGCGCATCCATTAGCGCATACGGCAGCTCGTGCAAGCGCGCCGCAGGCAGCAACACGCACAACGCCAGTTGTTCAAATTCGGGAAAATCGCCTTCGAGCTGACGCGCCAGCGGCGCTGCACCTAACTGCACATCAATTAAAACGCGCCCAGCCGATAGCTCAAGCACTTGCACCAGCTCAATGGCGCGTTGGGCAAAGCGCAGCGACGCCAATTGATGCTGCACCGCCGCGGCGACATCCAGCGTGGCGACGCGATGATTGCCTGCTTGCAACTGATCGCGTTGCTGCGCCAGCAAGGGCAAATCATGATGATTACTAAACGCCGCGCTGGTTTTGCCATCGCGGCTACGCACCGTCAATAGCTCGCGCACCTCGTGCTCGCGCGCTTTTTTGATCGCCAGAAAAGCAGTTTGGATAATCTCGGAAGTCGGGGTATCGGCATCAATCCGCCATTTTCTGCCGTACACCAGCTTATGCACTCGTAGGGTATTGCTACGATCGTAATTCTCGCGCCCGATTAAGCCCACTTGCACATACACACCCTGCTCGTCCTGCCCGGCAAACAGCGGCGTATGCGCATCAAAATCGATCTGCGCGAGCAGCGCCGACACGCTCTCGACCGTATGCTGATAGCGCAAATAATGCTGCGCTACCCAGCGCTGGCCGTTACGCAAAGTCAGCGTGGGCGCCAAAGGCATCACCCGCTCGCCAAGGCCGTGCGGGGTAAGGTTTAGAGTATGTAGCGTCATCACAATAGCCATCCAGATCAATGACGTTATTGTGCTTGCTCACACCAAAAAGAAGAATCACCACAAAATACAATTGATTATTGCATTTTTCGCAATTTAGTGTGCCCGTGCCAGATCTCTAGCAACTCAACTCTGAAACAAAAATCAGGGGTATGGTGATACAGGCATTTGATCGATTAATTTATAGCCATATACCACATGATGTATCAGTGCTAAATAATTAATCAGATGGCCACTTCACACTGTATGTCGGTAAACACCGCCAGCACCGCGCGCAAGTTGGCGCATAGCTGCGGATCTCGCAAAATCGCCTCGGTCGTCGTCGTAGCGCCAATGACCGGCACGGTAATCGACGCCGATTCCAGCCATTGCGCCGACATCATCGTTAGCGTTTCTTTTAAGGCATCAAAAGCATGCTGCGCGCGCGGCGATGCATTCAGCGTGGCGACGGGTTTATTCACCAGCGCGGGGGTATTGACCAGCCAGTCGAGCAGATTTTTCATCACCCCACTCACACCATGCGCGTACTCGGGGCTAGCGATCAGCACACCATCAGCGGCGATAATCTGGTCGCGCAAGTCCGCCAACAGCGGCACCGATTCAATAACGAGATCGGGGTTAAACGGCGGCACTTGGGCAAGCTGCTCAAACAGTGTGACCCGAATCTCGTGCGGCGCAAGCGCTTTCACCGCTCGCAGCAAAGCCGTATTACACGACGCCGCACGCAAGCTGCCGGAAATGGCGATGAGATGGATTGATTGCGTCATGATGTGGGGTTCATTTTAGAAAGGTCAGTGGCTGTTTGCGACCCAAAGGAGCCATCCGAATTGCTCGAAAGCGGACACGCCCTCGGCTTCTCGACTAGCCCGCCCATGGTAGTTCTTTGATTAGGCTGTCTATGCTGTTCATGTCAGCAGCAGGAATCCAGCCACAACTGCCATCAGTATCCTCTACGCGATACCTCTCGCCAACAGAGTCGTAGAGCTTTACGCGCACAAATGCGCCTGGCTGAATCCACTTAGCGGGGCACTCTGCATCTTGCAATGAAAACGTTTTACCTACCACGCCAGCAGCTCCTACATCGTACGTAACGGCCTGTTCTTTAACAAGAGCGGTGCCCTCATTGTTAAGCCGATACCTATTCTCTTTCGCCCAGAACCCTTGCCAAGTGGAGACGCTGACTCGCCCGTTCCCCAGCGGTTGCGGAGCCTTGCAATCCGGTCCTGAATCGAAATTCAGGACCGGGAGAAGCTTGTGCCCCGCATACGCCAGCAGATGGTAGATACATGTACCTGCCTCTGGAGTTCCGAGGAGGAGTTGCCGCTGCGGGCGTTGGCGGTCAATGGAAACTACTCGGATGTCTGGCAAATCGGACTCCGCGGAGAAAAATTCAGTGGAATACTTCTCCGAGCCAATCTTCACGACAACTCGTGAGCGCCATTCTTCCCGAGCAGGGAAGGTCGCAACCTGAATAGCCTCCTGCTTTCCGTCTCCATCAATATCTACGCGCAAGCGGTACAACTCGCCAGCCAAGCCCGATATTGGTGCGACCGATAGAATCAATGCAATGACTGTCGTTCTGATTTGCATTTCAACACAGGATAAGCCTCATCCTTTAACAACGCGAAGGTTCATATAAACATCGTGCCACTATGCAAATTGGAAGGCAACTCCGAAGTTCCGGTTCTGGCCGACAACCGTCAGCTGACGGTTGATTGACATCCTGCGCGCAAGCTGACGCAAAAGTAAGATGACTGATGTGGCGGCAGAAGGACATCTGTGACCGCTAAGGCCGAACAACTCTGGCTTGAAGCAAGAGTAATGAAGGCCGCAACCTGATGATTAGCGGCCTTTCATTTTCCTAGCCCTTATATCAACACCTCGGCAAAGTGGTCAATCACGCTCATTTGTGAATGAGCCAAATTCAGTGCGCTACTACAAGTCACCGTTAAATTTTGTTTTGAGCTATTCTGAGTGATGTATATCCTCATCTGGAATCAAGCGGCTATGACCAATCGAGCAAGATATATTTATCGTTCTTTAGCGTATTACATTATTTTTGCTATGGCATGGATTTTTCTCTCGGATGACTTACTGCGTACCGTAGTTAGCCATGAGGCATTAATTTCTTTATCGACAACTAAAGGGATTTTTTTTGTATTTGTCTCCGCTGTTGGTTTTTTACTCACTTTGCGGGCAGTACCTGAGCTAGATGCGAGTAGCAATAAATTTAATGAAGATTCAATTTTTACCACAAAAAAATCCAAACGAACTTTAGCTTACCTATTCTCAATCCTAATTACCTTGATTGCTATTTACTTATACAACGAAATCTCTTCTGCTTTTGCCAATAAGTCACTATTCATTTTGCTAATGTTGCCAATTACTCTTAGTGCCTTAATTGGCGGGGTTGGACCTGGGCTACTATCTACACTCTGCGCGGCAGTTGGCTCATATTTCTTAATAAGATCACCTCAAGGCGCTTCTTACCCAGATGCATTTGAACAGTTAAAATGGCTTCTATTAATCATAAATGGTGTTGTTGTTAGTTTGATCAGTGAAGCGCTGCAGCGAACTTCTGAAAATTTAACTAAAAATAAGAGCTTGTTAAAATCGATAGCCGACAGTACATCCGATGCAATTTTTGTAAAAGATATAAAAGGACGGTACATTTTTGCTAATGAGGCAAGTGCTGATATTCTGAATACACCGATTAATAAACTAATTGGACTAACGGATGCAGATTTGTTTGATTTACAAACAGCTCAATTGCTGTCTGAATTAGATTCTGTGGTTGCTACAAAAGCGTCAGTTCAAACCCATGAAGAACATATAACTACTAAGCGTGGTAGCGAAATGATCTTTGGGGTGACCAAAGGCCCTATTTTTGATGATTTCGGTAAAGTCTGTGGCATCTTTGGGATTGCTCGAGATATAAGTGAGCAGAAACGTTCTGAGCAAGAGCTCATTAATAGAACAGCTGCACTTAATCAAGCACAGCAATTGGCCCATATCGGCAGCTGGGAGTGGAACTTAACTACAGGGCACCATTACTGGTCTGATGAAATTTACCGAATTTATGGCCGTGATCTTAGCTTACCACCCGCAATATACCCTGAAGTTAGTCAGTATTTTACTCATGATAGTTGGATCAAATTATCCGCCACCATAGAGCATGCATTGGCAACGGTTGAATCGTATGAGTGCGAAGCGCAGCTCTCGCGGGCTAGCGGTGAGCTCCGCTGGATATCGGCCCGGGGGGAGCCAGTGATTGCTTCCAATGGAGAAATCATCGCTTTTCACGGCACAGTTCAAGATATTACAGAGCAAAAACAGGCCCAACTATTACTCGAGCAACGTGAACAACAGTTAGAACGTGTGATCACGGGCTCAGATCAAGGGTATTGGGATTGGAACTTGTTAACCAACGAATTTAACGTCAGCTCTCGCTTTGAAACGATGCTCGGTTTTATGCCCGGAGAGCTTGATGTTCGAATCGAACGATGGTCTGAGATTGTTCATCCAGATGATCTAGTTGTGGCTCAAGAATCGATTAACCGCCATCTAAGTGGGCAGCAGACAAATCATGTCGCAGAAATTAGATGCAAAACCAAGCAAGGTAACTGGCTTTGGGTGCTTACAGCTGGTCGAGTAGTTTCATGGCATAACGATGGTACTCCTTGGATGATGTCAGGCACACACACTGATATTTCTACTCGTAAACATCATGAGCTGGCATTACTTGAGTCAAATGTCGTCTTTGAAAACAGTTATGAAGGCATCATGGTATTGGGGGCTAATCGACTAATCATCAAGGTCAACCCTGCATTTTCTAGGATAACTGGGTATAGCTCAGCAGAAGCCATTGGGCAATCTCCGCGATTATTGTCATCAGGTCAGCATGATGCATTGTTTTATCAAGAAATGTGGAACTCATTAAATAAGCAAGATTTCTGGCGTGGAGAAATCTGTAATCGGCATAAAAATGGCGAAATTTATATTGAATCTATCTCAATTTCAGTGGTGCGAGATTCACGTGCAGAGATTCAATACTATATAGGTATTTTTACCGATATTACGCAGCTTAAGGCACACCAAGCCGAGCTAGACCGGGTTGCCCATTATGACGTATTAACAGGACTACCAAATCGGCGACTTTTGTCAGATCGCCTGAAACGTTCCGTAAATCGTACGGAACGAAGTGGAAAATCCTGTGCAATTTGTTTTCTAGATCTTGATGGTTTTAAAGAAATAAACGATCGTTATGGACATGCAATTGGGGATCAGTTATTGGTTGGAATTGCCAATAATCTACAAGCAATTTTGCGTGTCGATGACACATTAGCACGAATGGGGGGCGATGAATTTGTATTGATTTTGTCTGAAATTGCTTCTGCAACAGAATGCAGTTTAATTCTTGATCGAGTACTAGTAGCCGTCAATAGCATTATACAAATTGCCGAAATAGAGGTCCGTACCACAGCTAGTATCGGTGTATGCATGTATCCTGAAGATCATGCCGATCCAGATACCCTATTGAGACATGCGGATCAGGCTATGTATCTGGCCAAAGATGCCGGTGGTAATCGCTATCAGATGTTTGATCCTGAGACGGAAAGACAATCACAAATTCATCGGAGGGCTCTCGAACTAATTGGTTTGGCACTGGCGCGTGATGAATTCGTGCTCCATTACCAACCGAAAGTAGATCTTTTAAGCGGTGAAGTCGTTGGTGCCGAAGCTTTAATTCGGTGGCAACACCCTGAACTGGGGTTGTTATTTCCCGGTGATTTTCTATCACATGTCTATGGCAGCAAGCTTGAGCAAGCCCTTGGTGAATGGGTTATTCATGCCGCGTTGAAGCAGGCCACTCAATGGGCTCAGTGTGGACTCAATGTAAAACTCAGTATCAATGTCAGTGCGAATCATCTGCTAAGAAGCGACTTTGCTGCGAACCTGCTAACCGCATTATCTAGTTACCCAGAAGTGCCTCGTTCAAGCTTTGAACTTGAAGTACTTGAAACGATGGCGATTGGGGATATGCAACAAGCGATTCAAACATTACAGCAATGCAAAGAGATGGGGGTGCGGTTCTCATTAGATGATTTTGGAACTGGTTATTCCTCTCTTACATATTTACGCAAATTGCCAATTGATACCTTAAAAATTGACCAAAGCTTTGTGCGGGACATGCTAACTGATCCAGATGATTTTGGAATTGTCCAAGGAGTTATTCAATTAGCTAAAGTCTTTAAACTTCAAGTAATTGCGGAAGGGGCAGAGACCGTGGAGCATATTGCCTTGCTGCGCCAATTAGGCTGTCATTTAGTGCAGGGATACGGGATTGCCAAGCCGATGCCTGCCAATATGTTCCCGATTTGGTGTAATGAATGGGAAAAACAGCGAGCTTAGCTGATTGTCTAACGCAGCAAACAACTTCGTACGGGGTGATTTGCTGGGGCATCGAAACAAAATTACTCCAGAGCTCGTAGGTCGAATAGAGGTATTCGTGCTGGAAGTACCTAGAAGATGGTCATACAAGGTATCAATACTGTAAGGCACGCATACAAGATGGGGGCGGACCGTCTCCGCTCTTGGCAGAAAACAGCCAGCAGCATTTCAATGATTGTAATGCTCTTAGGTGCCTGTTTCTGGGTCTCGTTCCTCCTTGCAGACAGCGGCTAGCTCGTCGGCCAAGCTTTGCCACTTTCGCCTGCATAGCACCAAAGGCTCGCACTGCGAGCCCCTTTCCTTCCTGTAGCTATTGCGACTTAGGCTTTAATTTGTTCCAGCAATTGCTGCAGCATTGCTTTTCCTACTACCCACTCGCCCAAATTGCTACTGCCATTGATATGCTCTGCGTCGCCAATACAGATAAATTGACTGTCCCAATCGCTGGCGCACTGCTTTGAAAACTCAATCTGTGCATAGGGATCATTTGCGCTGGCGATTAACATGCTTTTGAAATTAAGCGCCCTTCTCGGAAAATCGCTAAAACTCCGCGCCTCAACGGGAAAAACCTCAGCCATCGGATCAGGTGGCGCAACCAGTAGCGCGCCCTTGATCGGTAATGAGCTTGATGCGGCCCAGTGCGATACCAATAAACAGCCCAAACTATGCGCAACTAATATCGTATCGGGGCCGCTTTGCAGAATGGCTTCTTCTAAGCGCGCCATCCATTGTTGGCAATCCGGATTAGTCCAATCGTCTTGGATGACGCGGCTAAAATTTGGGCTCGATTGCTCCCATTGGGTCTGCCAATGGCTTTGATCTGAATCGCCAATCCCCGGCAAAATGAGGAAATTCATTTGTTCTCCACTTTCATTGTGCAATGAATGATTAACGTGTAGCCCGAGTGACTGTTTTGCCAACATCTGCCACTACAGTAGGTCAAGCATTGTAATGCGCTTGTACTCCGATCGTGTGCTGTTTTCCTGCTACTGCAATACATACTCACATAGGTATCTATCTGCGATCAAATTGGATATTGATCTTGATAAAGATACCCCTTAATTCAAAATCAACGTGCAAATCGATGTATTTGGCATTGCGGCAAAATTAGGCCAATTTCGCCTAATTATTTTGCAACGACGTCCAGATGTCATCCCAGTCCGCATCTTTGATCACGCCTTCGCGTTTAAGCGTGATTTCGCCGCTTTTGCCGATAACAAAGACCGTGGAATCGTTGTTCATGTCGCCAAAGCTATCCTGCTGAGCCAGATCGGGCCGCCACAGTAGCGGGAATTGCTCGTTTTTCGGTGTGGTGGCTCGCACTAGCTCGGCGTAGCTGCGAAAGAGTTCCGCCTTGCTGTCCAGCCCAACGCCGATCACGCCAAAATGGCTGGCTTTGTTCGCTTTATAAAATTCGCGGATCAGTTTGAAGTTGTACACACAGGTATTGCAACCAGCCTTAAAAAACACCAGCAATACGGTTTGATCTTTGCCGCGCACCTGAGCCAGATTCACGGCCTTGCCGCTAACGACGTCTTTACCCTGCAGCATGGGCGCTGAGTGGGCAGTTCCGTACAACAGGGCGCTACATACCAAGGCCAGCCAGATTTTTTGCATCTCAATTCCTTTTATTCAGTATGAGTTTGGCGAAACAGCAGGCGATCGAGCGCCCAGCGTTGCACCGGCACAGCAAGCAGCACCAGCAACATCAAGCCCCATTCGAGGTGATCTTGCAGCGCGGCGGGAATGTCTTTCAGGACGTGGTAGTAGGACAGCACGGCGAGCAAATTCAGCGCGAACAGGCCTAGGGCTGAAAGGCGGGTGAACAGCCCCAAAACGAGCAAGACCGGCAGCGCCAATTCGCCCACCGTGCCCGCCAGCGCGGCGAGCTGCGGCGACAGTAGCGGAACGTGGTATTCGTCGGTAAATAGCGCGATGGTGCTGCTCCAGTCGCTGATTTTGGTCAGGCCCGACAGAAAAAACACTTGGCCGATGTACAGCCGCAGCAGCAAATCGGCGAGTGGGGCAAGGGCATCGAGCGGTTTGGTGGCACTAAGCCGGGTAAGAATCGGCAACATGGTGAGTCTCTACACAGATTGGTTAGTGTTTAGTCGCTGCCAGCGTGTCGTTCTGACAGCGCAGGCGAAAAAAATCCCCTTTAGCGGTAACGGCAAAGGGGCAGAGGAAGAGAGACCGCGATGAATGACTACTGCGGCGTGAGCGAGCCTTGCAAATTCAGGCAAGTACCTTTGGCGACGAGTTTCCATTCTTTGCCATCACGGTCTTTTTTGGCCATGCCGGCGCAGGCGTGGCCGTTGGCGGCGCAATCGTTGCTCCCTGCTTTGGCAACACCAAAGCATTTTTCCTTCGTTGGGTCGGCTGCCAGCGTGGTTTGGCTGGCCAGTGTCAGCGCGGCGGCAACCGCGCTGGCTAAAATAATGTGCGTTGGGGTCATGCTGAACTCCAGAAGTAAAGCCAATCGGCGGTCGGATTTAGCCTTGCGCCAGCCATTGTGGCAACTGGCCAGATTGGTCGAGCGCGAGCAGATCGGTAAATCCGCCCACATGTTGCTCACCAATAAAAATCTGCGGTACCGAGCGGCGCGCGCTACGCGCGATCATCGTGGCAAATTCATCCGGATTTTGATCGACCAGAATCTTGTTCACCGCTAGCCCTTTGCGTGCCAGCAGGTTTTCGGCTTGCACACAAAATGGGCAGCTACGCGTGCTGTACATGGTAATCGTCGGCATGATTTATCCTTTGGTATATCGCTACAAGCTTTGCTTGATATGCGTTGTAGCGATATACCTTTTAGGTGTTGATGGGTTTACAGCTCTTTTGGCGCTTTATCTTTGATGCTTGGCCATTCCATATTGGCTTTTTTCAGATTACCCGCGACGTCTTCCAGCCATTTTTTCTGCACTTCTTTATTCACATTCAGGTACAGCTTGCCGCCGACGACTTTCCACACTTGCGGATCACCGTCGAGCTTTTTATCCAGCGCCACGCCCATCGCGCAGAAGCCACCAAACTGCGGCGCGTAATGCGCTGGGTTGGCATTGAATTTGTTCAGATTGGCTTTCGATGCGAAGTGGTAAGTCACGCCATCGTATTGCGCGCTGTAGGCGGCGTTACCGAGTGTCGGCGCTTTGGCGGTGAAGTAGGCGACCGGATCAAAACCTTTCAGGCCAACGCCTTGTTCGTCGATATTCACTGCGGCAGTCGATGCTTCGTCATACGCCATCGCAGTGCTGGGTAAAACGCCAATCATGGTTACTGCGGCGAGGATGGCGGAAGCTAAAACAGTGCGGCGCAAAGAGAAATTAGTCATGATGTTTTCCTGTTGAGTTTGGGGTGTTTCGCTGCGTTGCCAGCGAATGAATGCATTGTGCCCAAAGCCAAACAAAACAAGAATTACCACAAAACAGAATAAACTATTCCGTTTTTAACAATAATAGAACCGCAAAACACGCCGAACTAGCAATGGCAAAGGTCAATACAGATCAGTGAATTGGGGCAATAAAAAAGCCGCTACCCAATATAGGTAGCGGCGTATTGAGTGAATCGTGGCTTAGTTAAGTAGTGATTTGAATAGCATCGACTAATTGCTGCTCGTCAGGGCGTTCAAATTGCGCTTCCATCACGTCAAACATCGTCGTGGTCACCGTAAAAGCATAGGTTTCACCGCGTTGCTGATTGCGCTCGATCACCCGCTGGCGGCGAATGGCCAGCGGTGCATCGATAAAATGCCATTGCACTGGGCAATCACACTGCGCAGCCAAGCTCTGAAAGTGCAAGCGCTGACGGTGCTTTAGTAAGCCCAAATCCAGCACGGCTACACCGCCTAATTGCACGTGTTGGCGAACCATTGCCCAGATTTGATTTTCGCAGCGGCTCACCCGCGCCAGCACCCAGTTTAAATCGAGTGGCGTGGGCAAATCAGCGCCGTACAGCGTTTGCATCCAGGCATCAATAGAGAAGTACAAACCGCCCAGCTTGTTCGCCAATTGCTGTGCATACGCCGATTTGCCTGCGCCTTGCGGGCCAAATACAAAGTGAATATTCATGCGGCCCTCTCAAGTGCGAGCGCACGATGCAATGGCCTCGGCATCGGCGACAATCGCTTGCTGGCCAAGGCTGATCACCTTCCCGCCATGCTCGGCGACATACTGCGCGGCCGATTCGGTATCGCGAAACCAGAGCTTTAATTGCGCCGAACCGCTCGCCAGATATTGCTGCGCGGCGATGTCATCGGCGGGCATGTGCGCCAAAGCCGGACGCATCAGTTCCCAACTCGGAAAACCCGCTTCCACGGCCAATAGCAGTAAAAAGTGTTTGCGCTGTAATTGTGAGCGCGTGCGAAATAATTGCGGCAGCGGGGTTTGCCCCATCACGCCAGCTTGAAGCAGGCGGCGCAAAACCGGCAAGGCAATCGACGGTGAGGTAGATTCAACAGCGCGTTGCAAAAGGCGCGCTTGGCGTAAATAAAATTGAATTGAGCTAGGCTCTTGAGGAATAGACGGCATACCAACTCCAAATTTGGTAAGCATTCTCGCTATGGCTTACGGAGGGTATGCAAGCAAAGGGCTTGCGGGATTAAACTGGTGCTTGCACTTTCGCGAGTTGGGCGTCCAGTCAACCCAGCGCGTATGTTAATCAGTTTTGCGCGCAAAAGAAAGCCGCGTTTGTGCTTGAGCGCAACTCGGTTTGGATTGGGCACAAAATACCGTGGCAGGTATTGCTCTATGAGCACCTATAAATAATGCTTACATTTATATACCCATGTTTTATATTAAATAAAAAGCCGCGCCTCAAGTGGGCGCGGCTTTTTGATGGGTGACGAATGTGATGAATTAAGCCAAAGTTACTTTCGGGAAATCAATTTCCAAACGGCTGGCTTTGCCCAAAATATTCGTGAGCAAATTCATCCCGACGTGGGTGATGATCTCGACGATGTCGGCATCGCTAAAACCGGCGTTGCGCGCTTCGATTAGCTCGGCGGTGGTGATTTCGCCTTTATGCTCAGCCAGCGAGCGCGCCAGTTTCACAGCAATCGCGGCTTTGGCATCTTGGCTAGAGCCGGCGCGGTTGGCGGCGATTTCATCGCCATTCAAGCCAGCACCTTTACCTATGGCCGTGTGTGCTGACAGGCAGTATTCGCACGAGTTTTGCTGTGCCAAGGCCAAGGCGATACGCTCGCGGGTTTGCAGATCTAGGCTGCCTTCTTTAGCAATACCGTGCAGGCCGAGGAAGGCGCGCAGTGCAGCCGGTGAGTTGGCAAACACTTTCAAAAAGTTCGGCACAATACCCAGTTGGGCGTGGATCGCGTCAAACAAGGCTTGTTGTTCAGCGGTAGCAGTTTCAGTAGTGATGACGTTAATGCGGCTCATGGTGTTTTCCTTGTTTGGGTTACGTTGTTTCGCTCGGTATTGAGCGAATGAGTGCATTGTGCCGATCTCCACTTGAAAGAAGAATCCATATACCAGACAATAGATTGTTGCTAAAAATGGAATAAACCATGGATCGTTTTCATCAGATGAGCGTGTATGTGGCGGTGGCCGAAACCGAGAGCTTTGCCGCTGCGGCGCGCAAGCTGGCGATGTCGCCACCCGCAGTCACGCGCGCCGTGGCCGCGCTGGAAGAAGATTTAGGTGTGAAGTTACTGAACCGCACCACGCGCTATGTGCGCGTGACCGATGCTGGCCAGCGCTATCTGGACGATGCGCGGCGGATTCTGGCCGAGGTGCAAGAAGCCGACGAAGTGGCCGCCGGCATTAACGCCGAGCCACGCGGGCATCTCACCATCACCGCGCCGGTGCTGTTTGGCCAGCTGTATGTGATGCCGCAGGTCGTGAAATTTTTGCAGCGCTACCCGGATGTCGATGTATCGGCGATGTTTCTCGACCGGGTGGTGAATATGCTGGAAGAAGGTGTGGACGTGGGTATCCGCATCGGCGCCTTGCCAGACAGCACAATGCGGGCAATACGGGTGGGTCAAGTGCGGCGCGTGCTGTGTGCCTCGCCCGATTATCTGGCGCAATACGGCATCCCGCAAACGCCACAGGATTTGCTCAATCACCAAATCGTCGCCGCCAGCAGCATCAGCCCCACAGTGGAGTGGAAATTTGGCGACGATGAGCACAGCAAAGTCGTGCGCATCAAACCGCGCATTACCGTCACCAGCAACGACGGCGCGATTTCGGCGGTACGGAACGGCGGCGGGATTACGCGGCTGATGTCCTATCAGGTCGCGGAGCATTTACAGCGTGGCGAATTAAAAACGGTGCTCGGTGAGTTTGAAGCTAAACCACTGCCAATTCATATCGTTCACCGCGAAGGTCGCCACGGCTCGGCTAAAATTCGCGCCTTTGTCGATTTTATGGCGCAGGCACTGAAGGAAAATTCAGCTTTAAATTGAACTACGCCAAACTACACAAGCAGAAGGTGAGGATATGGCAACAAAAGCGACACGGTATTGGAAAACACGGATTGCTCTAGCGACAATATTTAAGCACAGTATGTCATTGTTCTGACTCATTTAGAGAACGGCGCAGCGATCGGCTAATTGCAAAGAGATTTTTATCCCCACCATGCATCCCTCCCAAGAAAACAGCAACATAACTAGCACCGTCAGTGATCACCGCCAGCGCGTGGCAGCCTTGCGTCGCGAGCGAACGCGCTCAATTTTACTGCGTGAGGCAGTTCAGGTTTTTGCTGAACAAGGGCTGGAAAACGCGGTCATTGGGCAAATTATTCAACGGGCAGGTGTTGCGCGAGGGACTTTTTATAATCATTTTTCCACCGATGAGGCTTTGTATATTGCCGTCGCCAGTGAAGTGAGTGATGAAATTCTGCGCTTAGTAGACCCATTTGTACTGCAAAAAACCGGGGCAGCTGCACGCGTCGCTTGTGGTCTGAATACAGTGCTTGCGCTGGCGCGGATACATCCAAAATTAGCGCGCTTCTTGGATCGTGGCGGGGTCAACGCCCTACGGCATGGCACCTTGGTCAATCAAATTGTGCCCCGCGACTTAATAGCAGGAATAGAAGATGGTAGTTTTGCTCCGCTATCGTTGCCACTGGCCATTGATTTATTGCTGGGGCCACTGCAAATGGCCTTTCACCAATTAGCACGGCAGGATCTGGGTATGAATTATGCTTTGGCACTTACCGCGGGAATTTTAAGGGCACTGGGAGTGCCAACTCTTGCATCACAAGAGTTGGCAACTACGGCAATCATCGTGCCGACTTTGCCCAGAACGAGCATTTTAAGCCTGCTAGCAGACTGATTACTTTACCTTAAGAGCAAGTACAGTCACTAGAACCGCAAGCCAATGCCTGCATATAAACCATCATTGGCCATATTGTAAGCAAAGTCGCCATCTGAATAGTCCATCTTCATATACCGATAGCCGATTTTTACTGTACTCGTATCTGAATATGCATACGATACCCCCGTCTGCACCTGCACCGCGTAATCCGAGCCTAAGCCAAAACCGCCTAAATCGAAACTAGCGTCAAGCTGCCACTTATCATTCAATGGTTGAATGACGCGCACACCCAAATAGGGGTCAAGCCAGCCCTTGTTTCCGGCACGATTAACGCGACCACTCAGACCTAACAGCTGTGCATCGATCTGAGTATTAACATCAATTTTGTTGTAGCGCAGGCCACCAATCACGTCTAAAGCTGTTTTTCCCGGCTCATCAAACACACGATAGGCTAGAGCAGCAGCAAGCATTGACTGCTTAATTCGGACATCCGCCGACAGATCCAGATTCGAACCGGGTAAACGGCTCGTCGCTGAATCAGATACCTTCATATACATCCCATCGAGCAGCACGGCCCAACGTTGCTTGCGAGCCTCAAAGGCTAACATCAGGCCAAAGTCCAAATTCTCCAGAATATCGGAAAACTGCATATCGACATTGGTAGTTGGCAGATTGCCAGCTGCCACTTGGCCATTCATTTTGGTAGCCCAAAGATAGGGGGTTAGCTCGTACTGCCATGCCTGCACTTGTTCGGCCTCTTCTGCCGCCCCCACTGGGCTACTAGACATACAAATCAATGCCAGTAGCGCAGTGGATGCGGCTAGTTTGCCCACAAACCCAGTACTTTGATTTTTTTTCATACTGTGACCTCAAAAAAGCGGCAGTTTGTAATTGCAATCACAAATCGATCCGATCAATTTGCCATTCAATTCCTTTGAAGTCTGGCATTTCACGCCCATCATCGGCGCCAAATTCAGCTTGAATCACCGCATTGAGCTTGGCATTCATCTGCAGCACCAACTCGGCATGCTGGCCTTTTTTGGGCGCCAAATTGTGCATTTCCTGCGGATCTTGCTGCAGATCGTACAGCTCAACATCGTTCCACTGATAAATCTCGTCCAGTGTTTGCGGCGTATTACGCTCTAACGGTGAGAAATAGCGGGTGAATTTGTAACGACCATCAAACACAGTACGTACACTACCCCGTTTTTTAAAATTAGGCTGATAGCCAGTGGCTTTGAGCGCGGTCATCGGGTCGGTTTTTTGCGCTACTGCTGCCGCAATTTGCCGGATCAACTCACTATCGTTAGTAGCCAAGCCACTATAGGTAAATAGCACGGACTCGCGAATCGCGTGCAAACCCGCTTTGCTTGGCTGCTTAAATAATGCCGAAATATCTTTGCCCGGCAGCTGGCGACCGGCGTATTCGGCAGCCTGTGGTCCAGTAACCCCAGCCATGCTCAGCAAGCTGGGCACAAGATCGATATGCCCGGTCAAGGCCTTACAGTGCTGCCCACCTTTGACCTGCGGATGCACAATATACAAAGGCAGGTGAATCACTTCCTGGTACGGCATCGGCCCTTTGCCACGCAAACCGTGTGCGCCACCCATTTCACCATGGTCGGACGTAAACACGATAATGGTGTTGTCATCCAGATTGAGTGCGGCCAGCTCGTCGAGCAAGATTCCCAACTGCTGGTCAACCATCTGCAGCGAGTTGTAGTAGAAATCATTAAACCGCTGCCAACGCTGCGGCTCGGCCGGAATCCGCCCCAGCGTATAGCCCCAGCAACGATCAAATTCGCCATGCGCTGCTGGGCGCCCTGCTGCATCAAACGGTTGCTGCCAATTACTCGGTAACTTGAACTGCCATTTACGCTGATAAGTAGCATGATCAGGTGCTCGCGCTGCATGCATCATCAACTGCCCATTATCTTGCACCTGTTCATCAGGCAAATCGGTATTGAAATACATAATGTCATGTGGGTTGACCAAGCTAACAAACAAAGCCCACGGTTTTTGTTCAGCATTCAGGCTTTGACCTTTGTCGCGTAGCCACGCCACTGCGCTACCCGCGATCATCTGGTCATGCTTATAGCCGCCCAGCGTATGCGCCAATACATCACCGGGCCAGACGAAATCGGAAAAGCCGTATTCATCCATTTCTTTGGTAAAGAGTTTGTCCGGCGTTTCCTGATCGAACTCTGCATTCAAATGCCATTTACCTTTGTAGGCGGTGTAATAGCCCGCTTTGCGCAGCATATGACCCACGGTTGGCACTTCAGTCGACAACGCTTTGACATATTTCATGTCGGCGTTTTCAAACATCTTGTTGTCGGCGGTTTGTAGGCCAGTCATCAGTACCGAGCGCGAGCTAGTACACATCACCGCTGGGCAATAATGATTGTGGAAAGTAATGCCCGCCTTTTGCAGCCGTTCATGCGCCGGCAATCGAAACCCGCGTGGCATATCTTTCAAGTAGCGCTCTTGATCGGTAAACACAAACAAAATATTCGGTTGCTGACCGCTGGCCGCCTTTTTTTTCAACGGTGCAGCTTGCGCCTGTTGTGCGGGCGATATACCCGGAACAGCATCAACAGCGGTAGCTGCAGCCACCGCGCTCGTTAAGGTCAAAAAACTGCGACGTGAGATTTCAGGTGTGCTGTTAGGGTTTTCTTTATTTGAGCTGCTCATCATGTTTCTCCAGGGTGTTCACTTCGCTTGTTAACGCGTGGCCAACAAGTCACTCTATGTGCGTCGATTGAAGTCAATATCATTATTATTAGTTTGCTAACTAAATAGCTTTTTCATAATGACACTTTGTTCAATCATCTACAACCTGATGAATTCAACACCCGACCTAAGGAGATTTTTTGCTACAACTTAGTCAAATAAGACAGTACTTACCTATGCACCCTCTGCTTTCATAATCGAACAACATGCCGACAAACCGCTAGCAGGCTCATCATTGGTTTGGGCGAGCAATTCCGGGCATTGCGCTAAATTGCCATCACAGCACTCTGCTGTTAAATAAGTAATCAGATCACGCATCAAGGCCAAATTGGCTCGATACCGCATATAGCGCCCTTCCTGCGCCACCATCAGCACACCAGAATGCACCATAGATTTAAGGTGAAACGATAAATTGCTCGCAGGCAGCGCCAGCGCTGCAGCAATTTCACCAGCCACAAGGCCAGCACTCCCCTGCCGCACCAGCAATCGATACACATCGAGCCGAACAGCAGAAGACAACGTTTCAAAAACACGGGTTGCAATCAATTTTTCCATTGGCCAACTATACAACAATTATTGAAATATTGAATTAGTATGATTACCATCTTGTCCTATCCAGTCAAACAGGCAATTGATGAAAGATTATTACAATGTGCTGTTCATCTGCACCGAAAATGCTGCTCGCAGCCAGATGGCTGAAGCCCTACTCAATCACATTGGCCGTGGGCGCTTTAAAGCCTATAGCGCTGGTAGCCAACCCAGCGGGCAAATTCACCCGATGGCACTAGCCGCACTAGCACATGCGCAGATTGACGCTCATGGTTTGTACAGCAAAAACTGGCATGAATTCACCAAGCCCACCGCCCCAGAAATGGATTTGGTCTTCACTCTGTGCGACCGTGCTGCCGGTGAAGTTTGCCCAGCTTGGCCAGGCATCCCGACCTTGGCTCATTGGAATATTGAACATCCCGGCTTGACGGGTGACGCAGAAGCACAACAGCACAGTTTTAATCACACCCTAGCCATTTTGCGACATCGGCTGGATCTACTGATTGCATTGCCATTTGAAAAACTCGATCAACTGGCACTGAAACAGCATCTCACTGACATCGGGCTTAGCCCACGCAAGGAAACACTATGAGTATTAAAGTCGGCATTAATGGTTTTGGCCGCATGGGTCGCCTCACACTACGCGCAGCGTGGGGTTGGCCGGAAATTGAATTTGTACAGATCAACGATCCGGCGGGCGATGCTGCCACTTTGGCGCATTTGCTCAATTTCGACTCGATTCACGGCCGCTTTGCACACGAAGCCAGTGCAGAGGGCGATGAGATCATCATTAGTAACTCACGTATCAAAACCACGCGCAACACTGCGATTGGCGATACCGACTGGTCTGGCTGTGATGTGGTGATCGAAGCCTCGGGCAAAATGCGCACCACGGCGCTGCTGCAAGCTTACCTCGACCAAGGCGTGAAACGGGTCGTTGTCACCGCGCCAGTTAAAGAGCCGGGCGTGCTCAATGTCGTGGTCGGCGTGAATCATCAGCTGTTCGACCCTGCGCTCCATCGCATCGTTACGGCGGCGAGCTGCACGACCAATTGCCTCGCGCCGGTGGTGAAAGTGATCCACGAGCAGCTCGGCATTCGCCATGGCAGCATGACGACGATTCACGATCTGACCAATACCCAAACCATCATCGACGCCCCGCACAAAGACCTGCGCCGCGCGCGTTCGTGCGGCACGAGTTTGATCCCGACTTCGACGGGCTCGGCCACCGCAATCACCGAAATTTTCCCCGAACTGAAAGGCCGCCTGAACGGCCATGCGGTACGCGTGCCACTGACCAACGCCTCGCTGACCGATTGCGTGTTCGAGCTCGAACGTGCGACCACGGTGGAAGAAGTCAACGGCCTACTGAAAGCCGCGTCGGAAACCTATTTGAAAGACATCTTGGGCTATGAAGAGCGCCCGCTGGTGTCGATCGACTACCGCGGCGACGCACGCTCAAGCATCATCGACGCGCTATCGACGATGGTGATCAACGGCACGCAGTTGAAACTGTACGCTTGGTATGACAATGAGTGGGGTTATGTGAACCGAACTGCCGAGTTGGTACGGCAGGTGGGATTGGCAGATCAGTAGCAAATTGATGGGTATATCCTCTTATCCCTTTTTAAATAAGGCTGGAGATGATATATCCATGGCCATTTGCGTCATAAGGCACGCCTCGTGGAGCGAAATCGCCCATCGATTAGGGTTCGAAAAGTCGCGATTAAGCTACGCTAATCGAAACTAATAGATTTGATTGCTCGTTGCATGAATCTAAGAAAACACAAAGGGAAATGAAATGAAAATTACCGTTGAAGCCAAAGTCGCAGCGCCGATCGAAACGGTGTGGCGCGCATGGATTACGCCCGCAGCGATTATGCAATGGAATGCAGCGTCGGATGATTGGCACACCACGTCGGCCAGTGTTGATTTGCAAGTGGGTGGCGCTTTTTCATCGCGTATGGAGGCCAAAGACGGCAGCATGGGGTTTGATTTTGCCGGTACGTACACCAAGATCGTTGAGCATGAATTAATCGAGTGCCAATTTGGTGATCGCAGTTTGCAGGTTGAATTTATCACCACTACTGATGGCGTGCTGGTGCGTGAGACCTTTGATGCGGAAAACGTGTTCCCTGCTGAGCAACAGCGTGCCGGTTGGCAAGCGATTCTCAATCGCTTTGCGAGTTATGTGGCTGCTGAGTTGGCGCACAATAATTAACCTGCGGTCATTGAAAATGAAACCATTCTATGAGTTGTTATCTCGATTGAGATTTTGGAATCGTATCGGAATGGTTTCATTGCTCTGTGTGCTACCAGCAACCCTGCTCAGTGCGCTTGTGTTGCCGAACATAGCGGCTGTCATTGAGTCGGACTTGATTGTCCTTATTGTGCCGACCGTTTTCTTTTCTTTTGTTGTTACTTATACCTACGCATACATTCAAATCAGAGCATTTAAGTGCCCTCGGTGTAAAAACTATTTCTCCCTGAAGCATCGATTTGCAACGTGCGGTGATGGCAGGTGTTGTGTTCATTGCGGATTGTCCGCATACGAAAAATAAAAACCAGATGATTGAGTATGCTCGCTAACTTCTCTCCTCAAATCCGCCAATACCTGATCATCACTGGCAACTACTGGGCCTTCACGCTGACTGATGGTGCTCTGCGGATGCTGATCGTGCTGCATTTTCATCAGCTCGGGTTTTCGCCGCTCAATATCGCTTTGTTATTCCTGTTTTACGAAGTGTTTGGTGTTGTCACTAATCTGGTAGGTGGCTGGCTCGGCGCGCGGATTGGCTTGAATAAAACGATGAATATCGGCCTTGGTTTGCAGGTGATTGCGCTGCTGGCGCTGACTGTGCCGAGCGCAATGCTGTCGGTGCCGTGGGTGATGGCGGCGCAGGCGCTGTCGGGGATCGCGAAAGATCTGAATAAAATGAGCGCGAAGAGCAGTGTAAAAGCGCTGATTCCAGCCGGTAGTGCCGCAGCCGAAGGCAAGCTGTATCAATGGGTGGCGCTGCTCACTGGCTCGAAAAACGCACTCAAAGGCGTGGGCTTTTTTCTTGGCGGCATCCTGCTCGCCAGCTTGGGTTTTGCGGGGGCGATGTGGGCGATGGCGCTGGTGCTGCTGGTGGTGTGGGTGGCTAGTTTGCTAAGTTTGAAGGCCGATTTGGGCAAGGCGAAAAATAAGCCCAAGTTTGGCGAGGTGTTTTCGACTAGCCGAGCAGTGAATGTGCTGTCGGCGGCACGGTTGTTTTTGTTCGGCGCGCGCGATGTGTGGTTTGTCGTGGCGCTGCCGGTGTTTATGGCGACGACTTTGGGCTGGGCGGATTGGGCGGTGGGCAGCTTCTTTGCTTGCTGGGTGATCGGCTACGGCATCGTGCAGTCGCTCGCACCGTACCTGACCGGCAAAAAAACCGGCAAAGTGCCCGATGGCCGTGCGGCGGTGGGCTGGGCTTTGCCTTTGTGCGTGTTAACTGCGGGTATTGCTCTGGGGATTAAATCTGATCTTAGTCTTGAGTTGATACTGGTGGGGGCTTGTTGCTGTTTGGCGTGTTGTTTGCTATTAATTCATCGTTGCACAGTTATTTGATTGTGAGTTACGCCAAGGAAGACGGCGCGTCGCTCGACGTGGGTTTTTATTATATGGCGAACGCGATGGGGCGGCTGATCGGCACGGTGTTGTCGGGCTGGGTGTTTCAAGTGGCGGGCTTGGCCGCGTGTTTGTGGATTTCCGTCCTATTTATTGCACTAGCTGCACTCATTTCACTGGGCTTGCCTCTGCATCGAAGCGCGGTCCGCACAAATCTCAGGTAATAAAAAACCGCAGCAGTGCTGCGGTTTTTTATGCCTTACTAATTTTGGTTTATTCTGCGGTCGCGAAATTGCCCAAAATGCGTAGCACTTCGGGTTTATCACGATGCTGATACAAAATCGTGCTATAGGTTTCAGGCAAATCCCAATGGCTGTGGATTGTCATCACATTGGTAATTTCGATGGTATTGGCTGCCCGCAATTCCTTGAGCGCAGCTGTGCCAAAGGCCGAACCATGACTCAATTGCAGCCATTCTGGGTTGTATTCCAATTGATAATGGGCATTGGCATCATCGGCGATCGCTTGGCGCAACGCGACCAATTCATCTCGATTACGTTTAAAACCAGTTGGTGTGCCCTGCTTTAGAAACAACACAATGGCTTCTACTTTATCTGGATCATTCTGAGCGACGGCATTGGCCGCTTCAACTGCACACAGCGCTAGCTCTTCCGGGAATGAAACGGCATTCGCATCAAAATGTTCAATTTCATAATCCAGCACCGCCAAGATCGCCGTGCGGGCAAACTTTGCATCAACCGTAACCCAATGTGTACCCATTACTGTCATGACTCCGCTCCTTGTAGTGGAATTCGTCCTTCAGTCTAGTGTGCCATGATTCACCAAGCATCACTATTGACTTGCGTCACCTGTACCGTCCACGACACTGCAACAAACACGCCGTAAGCGCTTTATTTTTAGCGGTTTTTCCATTGCGCATGACTGCAAGGTAAATAGTTGGCACTACAGCGAGCGCTTTTACGCTTGCCATCATGTAGTTCGCTGGCGCAAACTACAGCCAATGTTTAGTTATTTATTCATTTAGCTAAACATCATTTCAACCCCAAGGTGATCATGATGGCAGTGCTGGTTTTTTTTGATGAATCATTTCCCTCTGCAGGCGCACAACTTCCCCCCCTGCCTACTGAGCACAAACAATGCACTGCCGTGCAGCTAGCCAGCGCACTAGATTCACTCCCTAACCCTGCCGTATTGCTGCACCTGCATGGCCGTTATTTCCCGCGCACGGCGTGGCCTGCCCTGCAGCGCTTTCTGGCGCGCGGCGGGCATTTAGTCAGCTTGGGTGAACAGGCCTTTAGTGCGCCGGTGGATGAAGACGGCCACCGCCAGCCGCGTGCGGCGCTGTTTCGTCAGCTGGATATTCAGGAAATCCAAACCGTGGCGCTCGGTGCGGACTATCAGTTGGCCGCGGGCCACCCATTTAATTGGCTGAGCGAACATCTGGCGTGCTTTAACGCCGCCAATATCCGGCAAACCGATAGCTTTGTGCTGATGCCGACCAAACACAAAGATCAGCCGCAAGACTCCGGCTCGGCCGGGCCAATGGATGCGCGCATTTATAGCCTGCTGCAGTGCCAGCAAGCGCATCCACAGCTTGATTTAGCGGCGCAACACAGCGCCAGCCCGGTGGTAATGATCGAGCGTTTGCGCGGCGAGATGGCCGGGTCGCGGCAGATTTTTGTCAATCTAACGCCCAACGCCGCGTTTTGGCAGCACGGCGGGATGGCGATGCTGTTGCAACTGGCCCGCCATGCGCTGTGTGGTGTGACCGAATGGTGGCTCAAGCCCGATTTTGCCTGCTACGAGCCGGGCGAAATGGCCACGCTCACCTTGCAAGCCGAAGCACTGGGCGCGGCGCAAGCCGCCATATGGCAAGCCGACGTCACTGTGCACCACCATACTCAAGATGGGTATATCGCCAAAGCGATCTATCAAAATAGCGTTCAGCTTGATACCCATGGTGGCGGTATTCAATCGCTGCGCTTTACCCTACCCACGCCGATTCAAGCTGGCCGCTACAGCATCACGGTCGAGCTGAGCAATGACTTTGGCGACAGCCAAACTTTGCAGCAGGGCTTTTGGGGGCGTGATCAGGCTTTGCTCGCGCGCGGCAGCCAGCTGCGCGCCGGGCGCGATTATTTTGAACGCGATGGCGAGATCATGCCGATTGTTGGCATGACCTATATGGCCAGCGATGTGCATCGCAAATTTTTGCAGCTACCCAATGTGGCGCTGTGGCAGCAAGATATGGCCACGCTCAAAACGATGGGCGTGAACTACATTCGCACCGGCATCTGGAGCGCTTGGCGACAATTGATGTTTGTCGATGGCCACGCACAAGAAGCCTTGCTGCGCGCGATTGATGCCTTTATCCATACCGCCGCTAGCCTTGATCTGGAATGCTGCTTTACCTTTTTTGCCTTTACGCCCGAGGCTTGGGAAGGCCAAAACCCCTATCTCGACCCGCGTAGCCGCGCCGCGCAAAAGCGCTTTATTCGCAGCATTGTTGCACGCCATATCGACACCAAACGCGTGCACTGGGATTTGATCAACGAGCCTTCTCTGTTCGATCCGGCTCGCATTTTTGTCGGCCCGCGCAGCTTGGGCGATGCGGATGAAACCCGCGCTTTTGTCGCCTATCTGCAAGGCATTAACGCCGATATTCGCCACTGGCAATCCGCGTGGGATTTGAGCCCCAGCCAGCTGCCCGACTGGTCGGCCGTACGCGCACCGCAGCCCGACGACATTGGCATGAACACCACCGAAATCCGCCCCAAACAGCATGGCATTTGGCTCGATTACGCACTATTTACCCAAGCTGCCCATCGCGCATGGGCGGCCGATCTGGCCAGCAGCATCCGGCAAATCGCACCGCAAGCGATGGTGTGCGTCGGGCAGGATGAAGCGCTGGGGCAGCAGCGCCCTCACCCGTTTTTCTATGCCGATGTGGTGGATTACACTAGCGTGCATAGCTGGTGGCTGAACGACGCGCTGGCGTGGGATAGCCTGTTTAGCAAGACGCCACAGCGACCGAATCTGGTGCAAGAAACCGGCATTATGCACGTCGAGCGCGCCGATGGCCGCTCACGCCGCAGCGAGGCCGAGCTGATGCAGTTGCTCGAGCGCAAATATGCCTACGCCTACAGCTATGGCAATGCCGGCGCGGTGCACTGGATCTGGAATTGCAACTATCACATGGATAATCTGAACGAGTCGCATATTGGCGCCTGCCGCGCCGATGGCTCGCAAAAACCAGAAGCCGCGATCACCGCCGCCTTTGGTGATTTCTTTGCCAAGACAGGGGTATATCTGCAAGAGCGTTCTCTACCAGAGATTGCAGTCATATACCCATTTAATAATGATTACAGCAATCGCCGCAGCACGCTCGAGGCAACGCAAAATCTGGTGCGCCAATTCGGCTTTGAACTGGGCCACAATCTGCGCGCGGTCAGCGATCAGGATTTAAGCCATCTGCATGCCGCACCGCCCAAGCTGATTATTTGGCCTGCGCCGCAAAATATTGCGCCAGAGAGCTGGCAAGCACTGACCCAATTGCTGGCCGAGCAGCCGATCAACGTATTGCTGACTGGCCCGGCCACGCTGGATCAATATTTCCGCGCCTGCCCACGGCCAGAGCTTGCGCAAGCACAAACTCGCAATCTGAGCCGCGAAGAGCAAATCGACATCGCAGGGCAAAGCTATCGCGCCAGCTTTGGCGGCGAATGTATTGCGCGGCTCGATACCGGTTGCGGCGCGGCGGCCGAAGGCGTGCACGTACAGCGTATCGCAGTTGGGCGTGGGCAAATCATCTGGTGTCCATTGCCGCTGGAGCATAACGCGCGTCCCGAGCCATTACTGGCGCTGTACCAGCACGCACTGCAACTGGCCCAAGTCACGCCAGACTGGCAATGGCTGGGAGCGGCCCCGATCGGGGTGTTTTTACAAGCCCAGCATTTTGCCGCGCATACGCTATGGATTGCCGTCAATGAAAGCCAGCTTAGCCAAACCATTGCATGGCAAGACACGCGCACACAGCAGCGCTACCAAACTCAGTTACCCGCCGGCCGCGCCCGCCTGTGGCTGACCAACGTGCACGGCGCGGTTATTCATAGTCTGTGGCAACACCCAGTGGAGTGAATCGCATGAGTCTCAATCAACGCCCTGCCCGAGCGCAATTTAGCTCGCCCATCATCGAGGCCACACTGCGCCAGATTGCGGCGCAGATTAGCGATCCCGCGCTGCGCCAGCTGTGGCTTAATTGCTACCCCAATACGCTCGACACCACGGTGTTTTACCGTGAAGACGAACAAGGCCAGCCCGATACGTGGGTGATTACTGGCGACATCAATGCGCTGTGGCTGCGTGATAGCAGCGCGCAAGTCTGGCCCTACCTGCCGTTTGCCAGCCAAGATGCCGAGCTCGCTAAATTGATCGCAGGGCTGATCCGCCGGCAGGCGCGCTGTATTTTGCTCGATCCCTACGCCAACGCTTTTAGCTGGCCCAACGATTTTCCGCGCCCCAGGGCTGTGAGCAAAATCGACAGCGCACAAGCTGATCAAAGTGGCGAATGGCTGGGTGACCACACCACGATGTTGCCGGGTGCGCATGAGCGTAAATGGGAACTCGATTCGCTGTGTTACCCAATCCGCTTGGCGCACGGCTATTGGCAGGCCACGCAAGACGCCAGCGTTTTTGATGCCCACTGGCTGGCAGCGATGCGCTTGGCGGTCAGCACGATGCAGGCGCAGCAACGCAAACACGATGCCGGGCCGTATCGCTTTACCCGCACCACGCACTGGCAATCCGATACCTTGCCATGCAATGGCATGGGTAATCCGCTCAAGCCGGTGGGGCTGATTGCGTCGATGTTCCGCCCATCCGACGACGCCTGCATCTTGCCGTTTTTGGTGCCAAGTAATCTGTTTGCCGTGGTGAGCCTGCGCCAACTGGCGAGTTTACTGGACATTCATTTCCCGACCGCTCCGGCTACTGAGCACGACGATGGTACAACCTTGGCGCAGCGCTGCCGCGCACTGGCCGATGAAGTAGAAACAGCTTTGCACCAACACGCGCAAGTACAGCACCCCAAGTACGGCACGATCTGGTCGTATGAGGTGGATGGCTATGGCAATGCGCTGATGATGGATGACGCCAATGTACCTAGCTTGCTTTCGCTACCGTATCTCGATACAAGCCATAGCAATACTGAGGTCTACGCCAATACCCGTCGCTTTATTTTATCTAGCGACAACCCGTGGTTTTTCCACAGCGCCGATCAACAATTCGCCGGAGTCGGTAGCCCGCACACGCTGGCGCCGCGCATCTGGCCAATGAGCATCATTATGCAAGCGCTGACCAGCACCGATGCTGCTGAAATTTGCCGCTGTCTCGCGATGCTATGCGCCAGCGATGGCGGCACGGCGCTGATGCATGAGTCATTTCACCCCGATGCGCCCAGCGACTTTACCCGCGGCTGGTTTGCGTGGGCGAACACCTTGTTTGGCGAGCTGATTTTAAACATCGCTCAACAACACCCTACGCTGCTGGCCACGCCTGCGAAGGAGGCCGCATGAGCATTAGTTTACGTGAATTGGCTCAAGCCGCTGGCGTGTCGGTTGGCACCGCCTCGCGGGCGCTGAAACATCAGGCAGGCGTGTCAGAAGCAACGCGCCAGCAGGTGCTAGGGCTGGCGCAGAGCTTGGGCTACGATATTGCCCGGCTGCAAGCCAAACCGATTGAGCGGATTTTGTTTTTAATGCATGCCGATCACGCCACCGCCGCAGCCGCGCCGTTTTACGCCGAAGTGCGGTGCGGTGCAGAGATGGTCTGCGCCCAACAGGGTATTGAGCTAAAGCCTTTTAGTATCAATGCCTCCAGCTCAATACGCCGACAGGTATTACAGCAAGAGATTGATGCGATTTTGGTCGTCGGTTATATCGAGCCTGCCACACTGGCGGCGATTCAGGCGCTGGGCAAACCATTAACCATGGTCGATACCGCGGCACCGTTTGTGCCCAGCATCAACCCAGACAATCAGGCCGGTGCGCAGGCGATGACCGTACATTTAATCGCGAGCGGCCGCCAGCGTATCGCCTTTGTGTCGGGTTCGCTCGCGCATCACTCGATTCGGCTGCGCGAACGCGGCTATCGCATGGCGCTGTTTGCCGCGCAGCGTTTGGCCGACCCCGCGTTAGAAGTGCTGATCCCTGCTGGGCTGAGCTTACAGGCCGGGGTTGAACAGGCGCTGGATGAATTATTGAAGTTAGCAACGCCGCCCGATGCGATTGTCGCCTACAACGACTTGTGCGCACTGGAGATACTGGCGCAACTGCGCGCGCGTGGCGTGGCTGTGCCGCAGCAGATCGCGGTCGCCGGGTTTGACGATATTGCCGCCGCCGACGCATTGCAGCTCTCAACGATTGCCGTCGATAAAGCCGCGCTGGGTAGCGCTGGTATTACGCAATTGCTACAGCACGCCAGCCATCAAACTGTTCGCGATGAGCTGCACCCTATTGATCTGATTTTGCGCCACAGCACCGCCACAGAAGGAGCTAGCCATGCACTTGCCTGATTTCAAACAGCCCACCACCCTGCTCGATCATATCCGTCATACGCTGGGCTTTTACCACCCGCGCGCCATCGACGCGAGCGGCGGTTGTTATCACTTCTATCGCGACAACGGCACGGTGTATGACGCCAGCACCCGCCATTTGGTCAGCAGCACCCGCTTTGTTTTTAACTATGCAATGGCCTATCGGCAATTTGGCAATATGGAATATCTGGCGGCAGCTAAGCATGGTTTGGACTTTTTGCGCACAGCGCATCGCAATCCGCACACCGGCGGCTACGCATGGCAATTGCAATGGCAAAACGGCCAAGCGCAGATCGACGACGACACCAATCACTGCTACGGCCTCGCTTTTGTCTTGCTCGCTTATGCGCACGGCCTCATGGCTGGGGTGAGTGAGGCGAGCGATTGGCTAGAAGAAACCTGGCAAGTCATGGAAACACGCTTCTGGCAGCCCGAGTTTGGCCTGTATGCCGACGAGGCTAGCGCAGATTGGAGCCTAAAACCCTATCGCGGGCAAAACGCCAATATGCACGCCTGCGAAGCAATGTTGGCGGCATTTGAAGCGACGGGCGAGATGAAATACCTAGATCGTGCCGAACTACTGGCCGAGCATATTTGCAACCGCCAAGCGGCTTTAGCTGGCGGCCTGATCTGGGAGCATTACCACGCCGATTGGTCAGTGGATTGGGATTACAACCGCGATGATAAAACCAATATTTTCCGCCCTTGGGGTTTTCAGCCGGGTCATCTGACCGAATGGGCAAAATTACTGCTAATTCTGGAGCGCCATCGCCCCTTGCCTTGGCTGCTGCCGCGGGCTGAAGCACTGTTTACCACCGCGATGCAGCGCGCATGGGATACCGAACACGGCGGCTTGTATTACGGCTTTGCGCCCGACTTTAGTATTTGCGATAGCGATAAATATTTCTGGGTGCAAGCCGAAAGCCTCGCCGCCGCCGCCCTACTCGCGCAGCGCACCGGCCAGCCGACTTATTGGGATGATTATCAACGGCTGTGGGCGTATAGCTGGCAACATTTTGTTGATCATCAGCACGGAGGGTGGTGGCGGATCTTAACTGCTGACAATCGCAAATACAGTAATGAGAAAAGCCCAGCGGGCAAAGTGGATTACCACACGATGGGCGCTTGCTACGAAGTGCTCAATGTACTGGATCAATGAATTATTTGATTTTAATGAATCAGGGCATACTGGCGCCAAATCGATGCCATTATGCCCTAATAATTTTTTTAAAATTCAATTAAAAAACACATGACAAAAACATAAAGTAAATATTTACAAGCCAGCATTTAATACTTAACAAATTATTAATTAAAGTTCATGATTTACCCACACCATTTCTAAATCAAAACACAAAGTGGAGTCAAATCATGAAAATCAAACCAATTAGTTTTATCTGTGCAAGTTTATTTGCTGGCAGTAGTATTTCAGCCACAGCCGCAGTTCAGGTTGAGTTTTGGTCGCATGCATTAGGTGGCACTTATGATGCTTACCATCAGAAAATAGTCAATGATTTTAATGCATCACAAAAAGAAATTGAATTAGTTCACAAAGATCTCACGTGGGGCGGCATGAAACCTGCGATCGTTGCCGCGGTCGCAGAGGGCAAAGTACCTGGCTTGGTAATGGTGCCAGCCGAATGGATGAACGAAATGGCTCCTAAACTACTTACCCCAGTCACAAAAGAAATTGCACCATTTAAAAATCAATATACTGATGCCGCAATCCAAAACGCCAGCAAAAATGGTGAGATTTATGGTTTCCCTTCTTATCAAGTCACCGCAGTAATGGTTTACAACAAAGACATGCTGGCTAAGGCAGGGGTAAAGCCAGAATTTAATACCGTTGATGATGTATTTATTGCGGCGAAAAAAATAAAAGATAAAACAGGCAAACCGGGTTGGGCACCTAAATTGCAAGACGGTTTTCAAACCTGGTTTTTATTCCAAGGATTACCATTAGTCAAAGACAATAAAGCAGTATTTAATAGCCCAGCTCATATCGCTTTAGTGCAAAAATTTGCCGATGCTTATAAAGCAGGCATTATTGTCAAAGACACCAGCCTGACCTTTGATAAACAAATTGCTGGTTTTGCCAATAATAGTATCGGGATGTTTGCTGAAGGTGGCCATGCGGTTATCAAGATTAAAGATGCCAACCCACGCGCCTATGCTGCCGCTGGCGTAACCAGCTTCCCGCTCAATGATGCTAAAACCGCTTCATTTGGCGGCTGGAGCACAATGTATGTGGTACCGAAAGGCCAGAAAAATATGGCTGCGGTAGCCAAGGCGGCGCAATACATCACCAGCGATGCGGTACAGCTTGAGTTCTCGAAAGCGTCTAACACCTATGCATCCACTAAGAAAGCCAATGCAACACTGGCCAATGATCCGGTGATGAACGATCCGAATGATTTAGGCAAAGTTGCATTCAAAATGGGCGCACTCACCATTGATAAATCACGCCACTTCATGATCCGTGATGTGCCCGATGAAGCCATGATGCATAAATTGATGAACGATAAAATTGATGCCGCAATTCAAGGCCGCATTCCAGTCAAACAAGCGCTTGATGAAGCCGTTGCAGCTTGGAATAAACGGTTAGCGAAAAAATAAGTATTTGGGTTACGAGCAAAAGCGGGCGTCATGCCCGCTTTTGTCATTTCACCTACAACGCTTTCTTAGCAACAATAAAGAATGCATATTGAGCGTTTGAGGCTAAAAATAGAGCGTTCCGGCACAAACAGCTAATCAAGCACTTTGTATGATGACGGCTCACTTAGGAGAACCAGCCATGAAACAAATCGCACCTTTACTCATCAGCTTATTGTGCAGCTTTAGCGCGGTAGCAGCCGACTTCAAACTCACAAGCACTGACCTCATCGCCAATCAGCCCATGAATCAGCGCCAAGAATTTGCTGGTTTTGGCTGCAATGGTGGTAATCAATCTCCGCAATTGCAGTGGCAAAATGCACCGGCAGGGACGAAAAGCTTTGCCATTACGGTGTACGACCCTGACGCGCCAACAGGCAGCGGCTGGTGGCACTGGACAGTGGTAAATATCCCAGCGCAAATCACGTCAATTGCCGCCGGTACGGTGCCGCAGGGTGCACAACAAGGACGAACAGACTTTGGTACCGCAGCTTACGGTGGCGCATGCCCACCCGTTGGCGATAAGGCGCACCGTTATATTCATACGGTCTGGGCACTGGACGTGCCACAACTGCCACTCGATGCCAATGCCAGCGGCGCGCTAGTTGGCTATATGCTCAATCAGCATGCATTGGGTAAAGCCGAGCTGATTGCCACTTACCAACGCGCAAAATAAGCAGTGACTTGTTGCCGTCAGGCACCTAACTTGACGGCAAGCAGCTACCCGAGCCACTTTAGCAGCCGTATGATGATGCCTGCTTGACTTATTGGTCTATCTACATGAGCCAGATACAAATTCGCCAAATTCAGCAAAGTATGATTTACGCCAAATCCACTCAGCAACTCCGCCAAGTCAGCTGCTTGCAGCCCACCTTGATGCGAATTCGGCATGGTGAAAAACATATCTGGCTTAATGAACAAACCTATATCGCCCGCGCTGGCGATATTTTGATCGCCCCCGCAGGCCTGCAACTGACGCTGACCAATCAGCCTGATGTTCATGGCTACGCCTGTGAGGTGTTGACTATTGCACCAGGCCTGATCGAGCAATTTCGTCAAAACCATCCTGCTGCGGTGCAGACAGCGCTACAGCAAGCGCCCCGGCTGTGCGAGAAATTATCCGCGACCATGGCCCTGCTCTGGGATGAGCTATTTAATGCGATTGCCAACAATGAGCCCGTGGAACTAATCGAGCATCGCGCTGCTGGCTTATTGCTGGCGCTCACCTTATCTGGCTTTGCGACAGCACTGCTGAGCCATCGTGATGATACGGTGGCGCAGCGTGTGCAGATGCTGATTATGCTGGAGCCAGCGCGAGAATGGACGGTAGAGCTGATGGCCAAACAGCTCAATCTAGGCGCATCCACCTTGCGGCGGCAGTTACAACAGGAAGGCCAATCATTCCGTGAAATCTTGGAACGCATCAGACTCAATATCGGGCTTGGGCTGATCCAAACCTCCAAACACGCGATCGGCCAGATTGCCCAGCAGTGTGGATATCAATCGGCCTCACGATTTAGCGCTCGTTTTCAATTGCAATTTGGCATAAAACCGCTGCAATTGCGCGCCACAATCAACTAGTCAGTCGTGGCTATCAGCTTGGGTTGGCGAACTGATCCGCAGGCAGTTGCTGGCTTAAGCTCTGCTTTTGGCTCACTGCAGCTCCTAATAGGCCAAAACCCAGCACCGCCCCAGCGGCATCAACAAAGCGTGCGCTCATCCCCTGCGCATCCTCATCTATCTGCCATTCCCCTTGCGCCCCCATCGCGGGTGGTGCAAGCACAGCGGGGCACGCCGGAGTTTTCACCACAACAGGCATAGGAGGGTATTTCACGCTAGTGCTTGTACCAGCTAAGGTTGCAGCCAATGCCCTAGCCTGCTGCATAATCGGCATCACAAATGGCAGGCTTAAGCCAGCGACCTCGGCGCAATCGCCTAAGGCATAGATGTGTACCTGCGAGCTTTGCAATTGCCGATCAACCACCACGCCCCGATTCACCTGTAAACCCGCTGCTTGCGCCAATTGGGTCCGCGACCGCAAGCCCACTGCAGATAAAACCACGTCAGCACACATCATCGCACCATCACTCAAGGTCAATTGATAAGCATGCTTATGTTTATCGACAGACTGCGCTGCCACACCAAATCTGAACTCCACGCCTGCGGCACTCAGCCGCTGTGCGTAGTGTTTTCCAGCCTCAGCAGGTAACAGACGGGCTAAGGGCCAATGTGCGGGGTCTAACACGATCGGCTTCATTCCCAACGCCAATAAATCATTAGCAAATTCACAGCCAATTAAACCCGCGCCCAAAATAGCCACCGTCTTGGCGCCATGCAAGGCTTGGCTAAAGCGCACAAAATCGTCCAGATCGTTGACACTCAATACCTGATCGGCAGCATTACCCGCCAGCGGCAAGCGAATTGGATCGGCCCCCAGCGCCAACACTAAGTCTCGGTAAGCCAAAATAGTGTCATCGCACAAATGAATTTCTTTTAGCGCCGGATCAATACTGCGCACCTGAGTATGCGGAAAAATAGTCGCATCCAGTTCTGCCGCCATAGTCTCGGCCGATTTCATCAATAACTGAGCCGCTGATTTTTTATTGGCCAGCGCATTGGACAACATCGGCTTGGAATAAAACCCGGCATGATCCCGCGAGATCACCGTTAACGGCGTCGTGGTATCCAGCTTGCGTAATTCGCGTGCCAAGCTGTAGGCGGCCAAACCGCTACCGATAATGATGATGGGGGCAGTCATGAAAACTCCTTAATCAATGCCATGAACCGGCCACACTGCATGCAGCGAGCCGGGTCGCGCTTTATTCAATATCTGCAATTAGATTTCAATCATCTCGAAATCGGCCTTAGCGACACCACAGTCTGGGCAAGCCCAATCTTCGGGAATATCGGCCCAGGCCGTGCCGGGTGCGATGCCCTCTTCGGGCAAACCTGCTGCTTCGTCGTAAATAAAACCGCACACAATACATTGCCATGTTTTCATTGGATTACTCCTAAAGATTAAATATTGTTGAATTATTCAAACCGCTCATTGAGGCACGCTAGGCTATGCCGCAATTTGCCGCTTAGCCCGCCAATTTATCGAGCGCAGCCTGATAATGATTGGCGTGGCGCTCTTCGACTTTGGCGAGTGCAGCAAAGCGTTTAGCGGCTTTTTCCAAGACAGCTTTGAACATTTCGGCGTGCTCTTTCGATTCAACAATTTGTTCATCAATCTCGGCCACCGCATCGTGACGCCCTTCTTCTAGCGCAGCATGGCGAAAGCTGGGGTACATCTCGGTGTATTCGTAGGTTTCGCCTTCGATTGCAAATTGCAACGCTTTGGCCGGGGTCATTTTGTCTTTAGGGAATAAGAGATCAAGGTGTCCAAACGCGTGCATGACTTCTTGATCGACGGTGGCTTCAAAGGCTTCTGCGGTCGCAATATCGCCCATCTCACGACAGAGCTTGGCGAAATAGCGGTATTTGATATGTGCCATGGATTCGCCAGCGAACGCGGCTTCCAGGTTTTGGATAGTAACTGATCCAGCTTGATGAAATGGTGATGCCATAATTTAGCTCCTGTTAAATCAGTGCTTTAAGGGCTAGCGCCACAGCACTGGTGTCGATGAGCAAATCTTATGGCATCACATTAAATAGATCCAGTTAATTGTTTACATACATACGGTAGATTTTTACTATCAAACAATCTCGGCATCTTGCAGCCAAGTCACCTTGGGCATATTGGATTGCAATATCGCCGCGCGTAAAGCAGCAATCGCCGCAATGCGTGGGAAATTACGTCGCCAAGCCATCACGACACGCCGCGTCGGCGCAGGCTCGGCAAATGGGCGAATACTGAGCAAAGCATCATCAGCGGCACTCACCGAGGTAGCAGGCAGTACCGTTACCCCAATGCCACCGGCCACCATGTGGCGAATCGTGGTCAACGATGAGCCTTGCAGCGTGCGCTGCAAGCCACCACTACCAATACTTTCACGATTCAAATCTGGGCAGGTTTGCAATACCTGGTCGAGAAAGCAATTGCCTGGCGAGAGCAGCAGTACATTTTCTTCTGCCAATTGCTCGGCGGAAATTTCAGCAAATGCTTCCCAAGCATGCCCCCTAGGGGTAGCAACCACAAACCCTTCTTCATAAATAGCTTGCGTGGCAATACCACCCTCGTGAAATGGCTCCGCAACAATTGCCACATCAATCTCACCTTGCTTGAGCATTTCGGCCAAACGCGCGGTGTAGTTTTCTTCCAGCAGCAATTGCATTTGCGGCGCACGCTCGCGCAAGCGCGGAATTAGGTGCGGCAATAGATAAGGGCTAATGGTGTAAATCACCCCTAAGCGCAAACTACCAGCCAGCGGATCTTTGCCCTGCTCGGCTAATTGCTTCACCACTGAAACTTCTTCTAGCACTCGTTGAGCTTGTTCGACAATGCGCTCACCATTGGCCGTCAGTGTGACATCACCGGACGAGCGCTCAAACAGCGTGACGCCCAGCTCATCTTCGAGTTTTTTGACCGCCACCGACAAGGTCGGTTGTGATACAAAACAGCTATTAGCGGCACGGCCAAAGTGGCGCTCGCGCGCCACGGCAACGATATAGCGTAATTCGGTCAGGGTCATCGCCATTGATTCCTACGAATTTCAGACAACTGAAGGCGCAGCAAATACCATGTCATCGCGATCAAACCGAGGCTGGCCACCACAATCCAGATCGGCATCGTAATGCCGAGCAAGAGAAAATCAATATTTGCACAATCCCCCACTGGGCGAATCACCGCAGCAATCCAGCTCGGTAAGGCGTTTAAGTCAATCGGGAACGGCAGGCTAGAAGCGCAACTCACTGTAGGGTCTTTCGGGCCATATTGCATCCAAACATGGCGCAGGCCGGTAATGGCGCCAAAGCCCGCCCAAGCCGTGAGCAAAGCACCATAGACATACACCCCAGTTCGAGTGCGTGCGGGCCGCACCACTGCCAGCAGGGCAAACAGGCCAAAACCGATGATGGCGATACGCTCATACACGCACATCAAGCAAGGCATCAACCACTGATAAAATTGGTGGTACAGCGCAAAACCAATCATGCCGGCACACGCTACAAACAGCACGCCAAACCCGAGTCGCCAGCGTAGTAAATTCATGCCGGATCTCCGCGCAAATAGAAAAGAACTATTCTAACGCTTATTTAGAGTCGTTCGCAGCTAGAAAATCACGTAATTGTTGCTCTTTCTGCATTGCGTCGTGATAGCCCAAAGCAATCAATTTGCGCGAATACGGGCCACAAAAAAGTAAATAGCTCGCCAGCACCGAGCCTTGCCGGCGAAATGCGCCCAAACCACCCAGAAAAAATCGCATACCCAGTGAAAACTCACGGCGAAATGGTAAGGTCAGTTTTTCCAGTGCTTGTGATGGTGCAATGGTCAGCACTTCGACGGGCCGCAAATTAAGCTGGGCTTGTTCGCGCACTTCCGGTGCAATACAGGCAATGGTGCGATTGATCCGCGTAATACGCTCCAGATCGGTTTCTAGCGAATCCAGAAAAATACTATTCATCAACTGGCCGCTCACTTGCGCGAGAGTTGGGTAGGCGCTGCCATGCTGACGAGCCGGGTTTTCCGGTGCTTGTGGTGCCACCCCGATTACGAGCACTCGTCTGGCTCCCATGTGAATCGCAGGGCTCAGCGGGGCAATTTGCCGCACCGAGCCATCACCAAAATATTCACGATGAATATGCTCTGCGGGAAAAACCAGGGGTATCGCGCTGGAAGCCATTAGGTGCGAGATGTTGAGCTCGGTGCGTACCCCAATGCGTGAAGCGCGTTGCCAAGCCTCCACCTCCGGCGCCCCCTGAAAAAACGCCACGGATTGCCCAGAGCTATAACCCAGCGCAGAAATGGAAACTGCACGCAAAGCGCCTGAATCAATATTGCGCTGGATTTGCGTAAAATCGACGGTGCGCAACAAAAAATCACGCAGGGGTGAATTATCCAAAAATGAGCGCGGATTATGCTTACCCAAACCACCCAGCAACAAAGCTCCAAGCCAATGAGCCCCCGTTTTTAATAGGCAGCGCAGTGAGCCGTGGTAAATGTATTCCGGTTGCAGGTTTTGCCACATCCGCGCCAGCGAAAACACTGCATGGCGAAACTGCCCTGCCCCCATCGCCAAACCGGCAGCATTAATTGCCCCCGCCGAAGTACCACAAATAATAGGAAAAGGATTGGGCGCATGCTGAGGTAATAGTTTGGCGATCGCCAGCAAGACCCCTACTTGATACGCCGCCCGGGCGCCGCCACCGGATAAAATCAACGCCGTATCGGGTGCTGCATTAAAGGCTCTTTTCATGCTGGCTCCCCAGCCCACCTCAGGGACAGTGGGTTTATTACTTTCAAGCTAGCTGGCTATACTCGATTCATCAATCATGCAACGCAGCATTGACAATTCGATACACAAAACATCTTTTGTCATATTACAAGCCCATAGTCGAAAAACTTGCATTTCGGTATAATGCTTTTTTGGCGAAAAGGATTTAGCTCATGCGCATTGTGCAAAAAGCCCTCACGTTCGACGACGTTTTGCTCGTCCCAGCCCATTCAAACGTGATGCCACGCGATGTCTCGTTGGCAACCCAGTTCACGCGCGGTATCCGCCTGAACCTCCCCCTTGTATCTGCAGCGATGGATACCGTAACTGAAGCGCGCTTGGCCATTGCCATGGCGCAAGAAGGCGGCATCGGTATCATTCACAAAAACATGACCGGCGAGCGCCAAGCTCAGGAAGTAGCCAAAGTAAAACGCTACGAATCCGGCATTGTGAAAGACCCAGTTACCGTCGCGCCAAGCATGTTGGTGCGTGATGTCATCGCGCTGACTCGCCAGCACAAAATTTCCGGTCTGCCAGTGGTAGAAAACGATAGCGTAGTCGGTATCGTTACCAACCGTGACCTGCGCTTTGAAACGCGTCTGGATGTGCCTGTTTCTTCGATCATGACACCAAAAGATAAATTGGTGACCGTGAAAGAAGGCACCAGTATCGAAGACGCTCGCACGCTGATGCACGAACACCGCCTTGAGCGCGTATTGGTGGTGGATGACGCCTTCAAGCTCAAAGGCCTGATTACTGTTAAAGACATTATCAAAACCAGCGAACACCCACTGGCGGCGAAAGACGAGCAAGGTCGCTTGCGCGTTGGCGCTGCGGTTGGCGTAGGCGCTGGTACCGATGAGCGCGTCAAATTACTGGTAGAAGCTGGCGTTGACGTGATCGTAGTTGACACCGCCCACGGTCACAGCCAAGGCGTGCTTGATCGTGTGAAATGGGTTAAAACCAACTTCCCGCAAGTTCAGGTGATTGGTGGCAATATCGCCACAGCCGCTGCCGCATTGGCGCTGGTTGAAGCTGGCGCAGATGCCGTTAAAGTGGGTATTGGCCCAGGCTCGATTTGTACTACCCGTATCGTTGCTGGCGTAGGCGTACCGCAAATTTCTGCGGTGGCCAATGTAGCTGATGCACTGGCTGGCACTGGCGTGCCATTGATCGCTGACGGTGGTATCCGCTTCTCAGGTGATATCGCTAAAGCCATCGCTGCGGGTGCGCACATGGTAATGCTTGGCGGCTTGTTCGGTGGTACGGAAGAAGCACCGGGTGAAGTTGAGCTGTACCAAGGTCGCTCATACAAGAGCTACCGCGGCATGGGCTCGCTGGGTGCGATGGCAGGTGCAAACGGCTCATCCGACCGTTACTTCCAAGATAAAACCGCTGACGCGGATAAATTGGTACCGGAAGGTATCGAAGGCCGCGTACCGTACAAAGGCCCATTGACTGCGGTGATCCACCAATTGGTGGGCGGCCTGCGCTCATCAATGGGTTACCTCGGTTGCGCTACGATTGACGATGTTCACGCCAAAGCGGAATTCGTCCAAATCACTGCCGCCGGTATCCGTGAATCGCACGTTCACGACGTACAAATCACCAAAGAAGCGCCGAACTATCATCAGGACTAATCGTCTTGATCGCTTCGCCAAAAACCGCCTTTCGAGGCGGTTTTTTTATTGCCGGTATCGCCATCAAAGCCTGATTAAATAGACTCTAGCAGCATATACCCCACGTTAAAATCTTTCACCCCGCAACTAAAAAGCCACACGGATTAGTAATAAACTCGTCAACAAGCGTTTGCACTGACAAAAATACTGCGGCATAGTACGCCAAAGCTGACAACTTACCCACCATCAACTGACACGGAGAAATCCATGCGCAAATTGTCTGCACTACTACTTGCCTCTGCTATCGCAGCCAGTAGCCTCACCCCTGCATTTGCCCGCAATGAAGGCTCAGAAATTCTCCAAAGTGGCCTCGCGTCAATTATGCTATCTCCGCTGCTCTCGTTAGAAGGCAAACCAATCGAAGCATCAGGCGCACTCGGCGCTGGCAGCGCACTCACAGTCGTTGGCGTGAGCACAGTCACCACAGAAGCTATCGTCTTTACCGTAGAAAAAGCCAGCGACGGCAGCCGCTACATGATCAAACTAAGCGGCAAGGCAGCGCAAGAATTGGGACTGGCAATCGGTAGCTCGATCAAGGCTATCTCGGAAACGACCGGCTACGCACTAATAGCCTCAGGTAAATTGGTCGCGTTTATCCCCAATGAAATTGGTAATGCATTACTCGGCCAGAGCAAATTAAGTGCCAAATAAGGAGTAACAATGCGTCAAATCACACGTAGCTTCTGCCTAGCGCTAGCGTTAATTGCCAGCAGCAGCGCTTGGGCTGGCCGCACTTGCGAAGACAAAGCGCCCGATCCTGAAGTGTTTCGCAAAGCCATGGCGGCGGGTTATGCCAATATGCAGCAGCTAGACACCATCAAACCCAAAGTCGCGCTGATCGCACGCGTAGGGCAAGACTTATCGGAATACAAACTACGTTATTCGCACCTAGGCTACGTGTGGCAAGACCCGAGCCAAAATCAGCAATGGCGGGTGGTGCATTTACTGAATGAATGTGGTACCGCCAACTCTGACTTGTGGCGCGAAGGCTTAGCCAATTTCTTTATGGATGACCCATTTACCTACGATTCGCTGATTATCGTGCCGTCGAGCGCAGTGCAAGAGCGGCTGTATACGTTGCTACAAAATCGCAGTCAGCTCGAACAAATGCACGGCAGCTCCTACAATATGGTCGCCTACCCGTTTTCAACGCTACACCAAAACTCGAACCAGTGGGCGCTAGAAACGCTCGCGCGAGCCATGAGCAAAGACATTGAATTGCGCAACCGCGAACAAGCACAACAATGGCTCAAACTGGCGGGTTTTGACGGCACCGAACTCAAAATCAACACCTTCAAACGCTTGGGTGGCCGCATGTTCCGCGCCAATATTGCCTTTGACGATCACCCCACCGATCAGCGCATGGCAGGCAAAATCAAGACGATTACCGTCGACTCCATCGTCAACTTTATTACGCAAAATAACCCTGGGGCGCGGTATTATCCAGTCGATGCCAAACCCTTGCCTAAGCTGAATTGAGCCAATAAGGAGCACAGTGGCAATGAAACTCACCTTACTAATCTGCGCGCTTGGCACGGGCATCAGCCTAAATACTTGGGCTGAAATCCCCACCCACTGCACAGGCAATGAGTATGCAATTGTTAACGCATGGATGGGAAAAACCGTTGCCACCGAATCCGGCTACAAAAACACCCGGCAAGGCAAATTGCTCTCGCTATGCGCCGACCAGCCGCGCGAGCCATTTGGCCGAGTCAGTTACCGCTACGGCCTCCCTGGTCAAGTAGAAATGAACATCGACGCCACGAGCAAAGAGCCTTTTACCATCGCCAATTTCAGCACCAGCCCACACACAGGCATGGACGTGGTTGGCATTTATCGGGGCGAATTTAGCTACTATGTCGGCATCAACGGCGGCCAAGCCAGCGGCATTGAGCTAATGGTATTTAAGGGCGCGAAAAAAATCGTTGATCACTTTTCCGGCAATCAGGAAGGTGAGGATTTTCAACTTGGCGCGGCCGAGATTAATTTAAGCGGGAATAAAGCCCGCTCGGCAGTATTGAAAATGGGGAAATTGAAGCATTCGCTGTTTTAAGCAGCGAAGCTTATATATTTACAAGGCCTGTTAGCGCAGGCGGTGAACCAGCGTTCGAGCGCCAGACAAACAAGTCAGGTTTTATGCGGCTACGCCGTGACATTTGATGCGCGTTCCGCCGCGCAGGCAGGTTGAGGGCTTTGCTTCTCCAAAGCCCCCAACACCCCAAAGGAGCCCCCCCGCCTGCGGCCCTCCGGGCTTCCCTCAGTCGGTCGCGAGCCAAACGATAAGGCCATTTGTCTCACTCCACTCCCTCGGCGATGGGCGACAGGGGATTTCAAGCCCTAGCCCACAGAGAGCGAATAGAACAAGCATGGGTATATAGCCAAAGACCATATATAAATTAATCTACAGAGCAACACCTAGGCATGTATAGGCAAAAATCGTTGGGCGCATGGGATCCCCTGCATCAGCGCCGAGCGAGGAACAAGCGGCAAGGGAATTCGGCGGGCTCTGTTTTGTTAAAGCCCGCCGCCTTGCCGATTGTCCGCAGTCGAGGGAACGGGCGTAGCCCGCGAAGATGCCGGGGGCTGCTTTGGGGTGCAGGGGTATTTGCAGAAGCAAATACCCCTGCCCGTCTGCGTGGCGGAACGCGCATTGAAAACATCGCGCCAACGGCGCAAAAAACCACACAAAATGTAGGGCGGGTTAGCCACAGGCGTAACCCACCAATATGGCGATAAATCCAAGACAGCTAAGCTGCGGGTCACGAACCACCCAACATGGCTTTGTGGTAAGCTTTCCTGAAATCAAATCAGTGCTTAATCAACTATTACTCAGTGCGGGTTATCACCCGACCTGAATAGCTTCAAGTGGCGAACAGAATGTCATCATTAAAAGTAAATCAAATCAGAAGTAAACTGAAAAACATGTTTGAGCCATACTTAGATTTAAAAGACATAGCCGCACATGATTCAGAAAGAGAACAAAAAATATTAAGCCGCTGCTTAGCTGCATTTGCAATCTATTTATTATCAGGGGGTTCTGAGAAAGAAGCTGCTGAATCGGTTTGGGACGGCGTAGATGACAACGGAATTGACGCAGCCTTTTTTGATCCATCAGAAAAACGTGTAATTTTTGTCCAATCTAAGTGGATAAATAAAGGTTCAGGTGAACCAGAAGCTAAGGAATTAAGTACTTTTATTAAAGGAGTTCGAGATTCTATTGAGCAAGATTCAACCAACTTTCATACACGCCTACAGGGGCGTTTCAGCGATATTGCACTGCGCATTTCCACTCCGGGCACATCAGTTGAATTAGTAGTTATTTCTACTGGGGCCAGCACACTAGCAAAACACGGCTCGGCTGTGGTTGATGACTTTATAACGGAATTGAATGGTGATGACCCAGATGCTATAGCGAGCAAAACAATTATTGGACTTACTGAGGTCTACGCAGGCTTGGCCAATGATCTTTCGCAAAGCAATGTAGAAATAGATGCGACCATATTAGACTGGTCATACATTCCTTCACCCTTTCCAGCATACTTTGGGTTAATTGATGGCCTTTCTTTAAAATCATGGTGGATCAAACATGGAAAAAGCCTTGTTTCCTCAAACATCCGACATTCACTTGGCAGCACCGAAGTAAATAATGAAATAAAAAACTCTGCGATAACAGCACCACAAAAATTCTGGTATTTCAACAATGGAATTACCTTAGTTGCAACAGAGGCAGTAAAAGCACCAGCTGGCGCAGCGTCAAGATCTGCTGGTGTATTTTCCTTTAAGGGAGCATCGATTGTAAACGGAGCACAAACCGTTAGCTCATTAGCGAAGGTTAGCGAAGATGAACAACTAGGAAAAGTTAGGGTTCCAATTCGCATCATTCTATTAAAAGATGCCCCAGAAGGCTTTGGTAGCGAAGTAACTAGAACAAACAACCTTCAAAATAGAGTTGAACCACGAGACTTTGTTGCTCAGGATCTAGAGCAAAAACGAATTCGCCAAGAAATGGCAATTGAAGGTATTGATTACCAATTCGTCCGTTCTGACGACTCAACACCCACGGCAACTGCATGTGAGCTTGTAGAAGTAACCACCGCCTTAGCATGTGCGACAGGTGAATCTAGCCATGCCGTACAAATAAAAACCGGTATTGGTAGATTCTTTGCAGACCTCAAGAAACCACCATACAAAACCCTCTTTAATCCCACTACCAGCGGTGCAAAAGCTTTCAATGCAACGGTGCTACTCCGCGAAATTGAACGTTGGATTGATAAGAAGAAAGCCAACACTTCAAAAAAGAGTGGTGCTCCTTGGGGGTACTAGTCCACGGCAATCGGATTCTTGCTGCTGTGGTCTTTAAGAAGATTGGAATTGAAAAGCTTTCACAACCGATTTCAAGTTTTGAGAACTCAATAAATGCAACCGAAATTGCTAGCATTTGTGAGGATGTTCACGCGAACATGACGAAGACAATTGAGCTTTATTACTCTGGGAAGTTCCTTGCTGTCCTTTTCAAAAACCCAACAATGAGTAAAAACATATTTGATAAGGCTGCACAGTAGGCGATAGTTCCCAACGGCACTACACCACATCAACCACCACCCTCCGGCGTATTACCGCTCCGCGCCGAATACGCCCTACCCGTCACATACCGACCAATGTATACACACCCAGAGTAATGCAATCAATAGCTACAACCCAATACCCACAACAAAAAAAGACCGCCAAAGGCGGTCTTTTTTTGTCATCTCAAACTACAAATCCAATTACTCAATCACTGGCGGATTACGCAATTTGATGTGCAATTCGCGCAATTGCTTCTCATCCACCGCATTCGGTGCATTGGTCAACAGACACTGCGCACGTTGCGTTTTCGGGAAGGCGATGACGTCGCGGATTGATTCTGCGCCGGTCATCAAGGTTACCAAGCGATCCAGACCGAAAGCCAAGCCGCCGTGTGGAGGCGCGCCGAATTTCAGGTTGTCGAGCAGGAAGCCAAATTTGTTTTGCGCTTCTTCTTCGCCAATGCCTAGCGCGTCAAATACGGTTGATTGCACGTCAGCTTGGTGGATACGCACCGAGCCGCCGCCCATTTCCCAACCGTTCAAGACCATGTCGTAAGCGCGTGCTTTGCACTCGCCTGGGCTGGTTTTGAGCAATTCGAGGTGTTCCGCTTTTGGCGAAGTGAATGGGTGGTGGCAGGCGTTCCAGCGTTTGCCGTCTTCGTCGTATTCAAACATTGGGAAGTCAACCACCCACAATGGTTTCCACGATTTAGTGAAGTAACCGCCTGCTTCGCCGCGCTCGTGACCGATCTTGATGCGCAATGCGCCGATCGCTTCGTCAACGATTTTACGTTTGTCCGCACCAAAGAAGATGATGTCGCCGTTTTGCGCGCCAGTGCGCTCGATGATGGTTTTCAGCGCTTCAACCGACAGGAATTTCACGATTGGGGCTTTCAGGCCAGAGTCTTCGCCGTTGGTGATGTTGCTAACATCTTCCACTTTGATGTAGGCCAGACCTTTCGCGCCGTAGATGCCAACGAACTTGGTGTAGTCGTCGATGTCTTTACGGCTCATGACCGCGCCACCCGGTACGCGCAGACCGACTACGCGGCCGCCGTCCATGTCGGCTGCACCACGGAAGACTTTGAATTCTTCCGTTTTCATCAAGTCGGTGAGCTCGGTGAATTTCAAGTCAACGCGCAGATCGGGTTTGTCCGAGCCGTAGTAGAACATCGCGTCATCGTAAGCCATGCGCGGGAATTCGCCCAAGTCCACATTGATCGCTTCTTTGAAGACGTGGCGCGCCATTTCTTCGGTGATGCTCATGATTTCTTCTTCGTTCAGGAACGAAGTTTCAATATCGATCTGCGTGAATTCTGGCTGGCGGTCAGCGCGCAAGTCTTCATCACGGAAACATTTGGTGATTTGGTAGTAACGATCGAAACCGGCCACCATCAACAGCTGTTTGAACAGCTGTGGCGATTGTGGCAAGGCGAAGAATTGACCGTCATGTACGCGGCTTGGCACGAGGTAATCGCGCGCGCCTTCGGGCGTAGAGCGAGTCAGCATCGGTGTTTCGATGTCGATAAAGCCTTTGGTGTCGAGGAAGTTACGCACCAGCAATGCCACTTGGTAACGCAGACGCAGATTGCGTTGCATGGTTGGGCGACGCAGGTCGATCACGCGGTTAGTCAAACGCACATTTTCAGAGAGATTTTCATCGTCGATCTGGAACGGTGGCGTTTCGGCTTTATTCAGAATGATGATGTCTTTAGCCAATACTTCGATCTGGCCAGAGATCATTTTGCTATTGGTCGTGCCTTCTGGGCGCGCACGAACGATACCTTTGATTTCTAATACGTATTCGCTGCGTGAACCATCAGCAGTCGCGAATGCGTCTGGGGTATCTGGGTCAACGACGACTTGAACGATACCTTCGCGGTCACGCAAGTCGATAAAAATTACGCCACCGTGGTCACGACGACGATGAGCCCAACCTTGCAAAGTCACAGTCTGGCCGAGGTATTGCTCGTTAATCAGACCACAGTAATTAGTACGCATTCAATTTTCCTAAATGTATCAATCTAAAATCTAATCAATCATTGCTTGCAGCCTACGCTGCAGGGCTGTTTTCGCCTACTTTGAGGCTGCTTGCATCCGGGTAAGTAATGGCCTTGGCGGTCGGCATTACTACACCCATTGAAATTACATACTTGAGCGCTTCATCCACGCTCATATCCAGCTCTTTGACGTCGCTTTTGCGCGCCATAAACAAAAAGCCCGAAGTCGGGTTAGGCGTGGTGGGCACAAACACCGAAATCAACTCACCTTCGAGCTTCTCACCAATTTCCCCACCCGGTGTGCCGGTTTGAAAACCAACCGACCATGTTCCCTGATGCGGAAATTGCACCAACACCGCCTTGCGAAACGCTTGGCCTGAATCGGAAAACAGCGTATCGGAAACCTGCTTCACCCCATTGTAAATGGAGCGAACAATCGGGATCTGATTGAGTAAGCGCTGACCTAATTGCATCAGGCGACGGCCCAGCATATTCGTGGCGACCATGCCGGTGATAAACAGCACCAACACCGTCAAAATCACCCCAAAACCGGGAATATGATGCGCCCCATCCAGCACTGGAAAGGTCGTGGCTAAACCTTTGAGCAGCCAATAATCCGGACGAACTTCGTTGGGCAAAAATGCGCCCAGTTGATCCATAGTACCGATCAGCGTACTGAGTACCCACAGCGTGATTGCCATAGGAATCCAGATCAACAGACCGGTGAGCATGTAGCGCTTAAAGAAAGAGGTCACAACATTCCACAGAGTTAATGCCCGCACAGGCAAAAAAGGCGGTTCACCGCGCCAGCGCGCGGCTAGTTACCAGTGGCGGCAGGCTTGGTTTTAAAATCGGTCTGATACCAGCCATTTCCTTTCAATTGGAAACCGGCGGCAGTGACTTGTTTTTCGTATTTTTCAGTTTTGCAGACCGGACATTGCGTTAAAGCAGCGTCGGCCATTTTTTGCATGTGTTCATCGGAATGACCACAAGCAGAGCAACGATAAGCGTAGATAGGCATAAGTACTCCTTTCCAGAACACGGCATTATAACGGAGAACGGGGCGGAGAGTGAATGCGCTTATCGTGTTGCGCGGCCCATCAATGTATTACCGCCAGAGCAATCGCAGCAAACCAGATACCGACTAGGCGTATCCCTTCTTAAGGCATACCAAATATGAACAGAAGCGATATACCCATCAGCCGCGAAACATAAAATAGACCGCCCCTACCATGCATAATGCGGCGTATACGTAATTCCATGAGAATGGCTGCTTCATATACAGCACCGCAAAGGGAATAAACACACTCAGCGTAATGACTTCTTGCATAATTTTGAGCTGTGCCAAGCTGTATACTTGATACCCGATACGATTGGCCGGCACTTGCAACATATATTCAAAAAAAGCGATCCCCCAACTCATCAAAGCCATCAGCAACCACGGTTTACTGGCGCCATTTTTCAAATGAGCATACCAAGCAAAAGTCATAAATAAATTTGAGCAGATCAATAAAAGCACACTTGAAAGCGCTGGTGGGATGTTCATAAAGGCAAACACCGGTTTTTTTGCTAGAATCTGCGCAGTTTACCGTGACCACCCCAACCCTCGGAATACCAATGTCTGCATTACGCTCGATTATTGTTGCTCTACCTCTGCTTTTTTCCATGGCGGCCTTTGCCGGCGATAGTGAAGATATTCAACAATTGATTCGCGCCAAGCAATTTCCTCAGGCGCTAGATCGCGCTGAGAAAGCGCTGGTGAAAAGCCCTAAAGATGCACAATTACGCTTTTTACGCGGCATTGCGCTGAGCGAACTAGGCCGCACGGATGATGCGATCAAGACCTTTACGCAGATTTCCGAGGACTATCCGCAACTGCCCGAGCCTTACAATAATCTAGCGGTACTGTACGCCAATAAGGGCCAATTTGATAAAGCGCGTGGCGCTTTGCAGTTAGCGATTCAGACCAATCCAAGCTACGCCATCGCACACGAGAATATGGGTGATTTGTATGCCCGTCTTGCTTCGCAAGCTTATGACAAAGCTTTGCAGCTTGAAGGTGGTAATTCTCAGGTGCAAACCAAACTGAAACTTGTTGATTCTTTGTTTAGTCAGCAAGGGATTAAAGTCGCCGCCAAACCAGCAGCGACCAATGCGACAGTGGCGGTCAACCCGAAAGGTAGTATTACGCCGCAACCTACTTTAGCGGCAGTCACCACAAAACCGGTTGTGACAACGGCACCAACAAGCAAGCCAAGCGCAGCACCAACCGCCACGAGCGTCCCCAAAGCCAGCGCGACGCCAAAACCATCGGCAACGCCAAAAGCCACTGCGACACCGAAACCAACAGCAGCGCCAGACACCAGCAAATCGGAGAGCGCAGCTCGTCAGCAAGTGGTGGCGAGTGTAGAGAACTGGGCGAGCGCTTGGAGCCGTCAGAATGTGAATGGCTATATCAATAGTTATGCCAAGAGCTTTAAAGCACCAGGCGGTCGCGCAGCATGGGAAAAAGATCGCGAAGCAAAAATCAGCGCGCCCAAATCAATTGATGTCAATGTACGTGACATTAAAGTAGAAATGATCGACGAGAAAACGGCCAAAGTGCGCCTGCGTCAGGATTATAAATCTGACCGCCTCTCAAGCAGCACCGGCAAAACGCTGATTATGGAAAAAGCAGGCAACCGCTGGCTGATTCGTGAGGAACGGATTGGTGGTTAATCATGATGTTGCTGGTCTCTTTCACCCTGTCTGCGGTTAATTGAATGCTTAGAACAACACGTCGCGCCAAGCGTGCCATTTGCTTGGTGACGCTGCTGCTGCTCGCACCAGCGGCGCGCCCTTTGATGATTGATTCGCGCAGCCCGTATTTCACCTTAAGCTCGGATGAAGCGGGCTCGGCGGCCAAAGGTACGCCGGAGGAGCGCATTTTGGCGGCGCTCGATTTTATCCGTACCGGCAATATGGCCGATGCACGCGCCACCGTCGATGCGCTACTCGAAGAAAAGCCGAATTATCGGCTGGCCTACCTATTACGCGCCGATTTATATGCCATGCGCGCTATGCCACTCAATACAATTGGCGACGGAGCTACGCAGTTAGATCTAGCGCATCAACAAATGGCCGAACGACTTGCGGATCTGCGCAAAGAGGCACTAGTGCGGATGAACTACCGCAATATGCCAACGCCGCCCGATTTACTGCCAGCTAATATTTTGCAATTTACCCCGCAGCAAAAGTATGCGATTTTGGTCGATGCAGATACTTCACGGCTGTATATTTTCGCCAATGACAATGGCGTACCCAAAATGGTGAAAGACCATTACGTCACCGTTGGCAAATTAGGCGTCGGCAAATCAGTGGAAGGCGATCAGCGCACGCCAATTGGGGTGTATTTTGTCTATAAGCACCTACCCCGGCCACAGCTGGATAAAACCTATGGCCAGCTAGCTGACCTGTACGGCGTCGGGGCATGGCCGATTTCTTATCCAAACGAATTGGATAAAAGTAATCAGAAAACCGGCTCTGGCATCTGGTTGCACGGCAGCCCTGCGGCCACTTATGCCCGTGCGCCGCAAGCCTCGAATGGCTGCGTGGTGCTGACCAACGAAGAAATGCTCGATGTGGCGCAATATCTGCAAATTGGCACCACACCGGTCATTGTTACCCCCAAGGTGGAATGGCTAACCCGCGCCCAGTGGAAAGAACGCCACAGCACTGCAGCGTCAACACTGGGGCAATGGAAAAACGCCTGGGAATCGCTCAATACCGAGCAATACCTTAATTTTTACGGTAGCCAATTTATTAGTGGTGAAGGCCAGAACATTAACGCGTGGCGCCAGCAAAAAGCCCAAGTTAATGCGGGCAAAAAATGGGCCAAGGTTGAGCTAAAAGACCTATCTATTTTTGCGGTAACGGGTGGCACGCCACAGATGGTAGCTACTTTCGAGCAGGATTATCGTAGCGATAATTTAGAAAATAAGATGCGCAAACGGCTGTACTGGCAACCCGAAAATGGGCAGTGGAAAATCCGCTGGGAAGGCAACGCCATCAACTAGGTATTGCTTGCTAACCTTTTAGATAAAACAGCTAGCAAGCAATACCCCAATAAAAAAACCCGCCGCAGCGGGTTTTTTTATTGGGGTAAACTGCAGTGTAATTACAAAGTCAAACCACCAGTCACCTCAATGGCTGCACCATTAATATAGCTGGCATCATCCGAGGCCAGGAAGGCATACACACTCGCAATTTCAGATGGCTGGGCCAGACGTTTCATCGGCACTTTTTCTTCCATGCCCTGCAATACTTTTTCTGGCATGGCTTTTACCATTGGCGTTGCAACAAAGCCTGGGCACACCGCGTTGGCACGAATGCCTTTTTTACCCAATTCTTTGGCCCAAGTTTTCACAAAACCGATCACACCAAACTTAGTGGCTGCATAGTTAGTTTGGCCAAAATTGCCATACACGCCAACAACCGATGATGCATTCAAAATCACACCATAATTTTGTGCGATCATGGTATCTACTACTGCTTTGGTGCAGTTATATACGCCTTTCAGGTTGATATCGATAACGCGATCAAATTGATCATCGGTCATTTTATACAGCTGCGCATCTTGGGTAATCCCAGCATTGTTTACCAGAATATCCACCCGACCCCATTTTTCTTTCACTGCATCGACCATCGCCACAATCGTTTCTTGCTTAGTAACATCCACCACAAAACCAACTGCCTGCGCACCGCTCGCGGTCAAGCCGGCCACTACGGCATCTACCCCAGCTTGGTTCACGTCACAGACCACTACTTTTGCACCATCCGCAGCAAAACGAATTGCTGTTGCTTCACCAATACCACTGGCCGAACCGGTAATAATTGCAACTTTATCTTTGAGTTTCATGGTTTTCCCCTAGACAAAAAATAGACCCCGCCCATTGCGCGATTACTGTCTATCAGAATAAGCGCTGTGCTGCATTGCAGCAAGGAATAAAATGCCGACAAAAATTGATTAAACGCAAAAAAGCCAATCGGGCACGTTGTACCGGATTGGCTAATGAGTATGCAGAATCTTCGTTGCGGACAGATGTCGTCTTAGCGCTCTATGCCTTTGATCAGCGAGCGACAGTCCACTACTTGCAGATCATTATCGCGGGCAAAGGTCATGATAAATTCGAATACGCGCGGATCGATTTTTTCTAATTGCTTGTCCACCGCCACGCAGCGCACATTGTTATGCACCATTGGGCGCACAAACGGCGCATAAGATAATTTTTGATCAACACCGAATGTCGACAGAATACCAGACAAACGTTCCGCCCAATCACTGGGACGAAATTCACGACCAGAACTCGTGATTCCCTGAATGATAATTTCGTATGGATTGCAGATCATAAGGGGTGCCAAGCGTAAATAAATGAACGCGGTGAGCATTTACCGTCACCAATGCGGCGATTATAGCATTGCACGATGGTTTAAGGCTCACAAATGTAACAAGGGCTGACCTAGTACAAGTCACTATTGCCAATAGCTCCAAAAATGATCAGTACTTGCCAGAAATGGGTAAAACACTGAATAATGTTCGTTTTTTCAGCCGTTTGAGCCGTCACTTGAAAACACGGCTCGGGACCCAATCCGATGCGCCATTATTTGAAGTTCAGCGATTTTACTTTAGAAGAATATCAATACCTATTCGAACGTGCGGCAAAACTCAAAGCACGCTTGCGATCTGGTCAACTGTATCAGCCTTTGCCAGGCAAAGTGCTGGGTATGATTTTCGAGAAATCGTCTACCCGAACCCGCGTTTCGTTTGAAGCAGGCATGTTCCAGCTCGGCGGCCACGCAATGTTCCTTCAATCCAAAGATACGCAATTGGGTCGTGGCGAGCCAATCGAAGACGTCGCTAAAGTGATCAGCCGTATGGTGGATATCGTGATGGTGCGCACTTACGAGCAATCGATTATTGAACGCTTCGCGGAAAATTCACTGGTTCCCGTTATCAATGGCCTAACCAATGAATACCACCCATGCCAGATCATGGCTGATATCTTCACCTATGTAGAGCGTTTTGGCTCGATTGAAGGCAAAACGGTAGCATGGATTGGCGACTCAAATAATGTGTCACGCACATGGCTACAAGCGGCCAAAACATTCAATTTCAAGCTCAACCTAGCCTGTCCACCGGGCTATGAAATGACTGTATTGGATGGTGAAACCTACTCCAGCGATAACTTTGAAACCTTCCGTGATATTTACACTGCAGCGCGCGATGCCGACATCGTCACGACCGATGTTTCGACGTCAATGGGTTACGAGCGCGAAACGTTGCAACGCAAAAAAGACTTTTTGAACTACAAAGTTTCCGAAAAAGTCATGCTACAAGCCAAAGCAGAAGCGGTATTCATGCACTGCCTGCCAGCGCACCGCGGTGAGGAAGTCGATCCAGAGGTGATTGATGGCCCGCAGTCAGTAGTCTGGGAAGAAGCCGAAAACCGCATGCACGTACAAAAAGCGGTGATTGAATTCTTGTTATTGGGTCGGATTGACGACTAATCTCGCACTAGGAAATGCATAGGCCATGTTTGGCATCACCGATATTTGGGCGTATTTACTGGGTACAGTGCTGATCATCTTAGCACCGGGTCCTAACTCGCTCTTTGCCTTGACCACAGCGGCTACGCGTGGCCGTAAGGCGGGTTTTGCGGCGGCGGCGGGTATTGTGGTGGGTGATTTCATTTTAATGTTGGCGGCCGTGTTGGGCGTCGCCTCATTAATGAAAACCCACCCAGTTGCATTTGATGCGGTTCGCTATTTAGGTGCAGGGTATTTGCTCTGGATAGGTATTAAAGCTTTGCTAGCGCGCAATACCCCCTCGACCAGCCAAACTGAACCAAGCCGTGGCAACCCAGCCCACGCTTTTCGCTCTGCCTTGGGCATCTCGTTGATTAATGTAAAAGCCATTTTGTTTTTTATGGCTTTCTTCCCGCAATTTGTTGACCCCAACTACCCGCAGGTTTGGCATAGTTTTGCTGCCTTGGGGCTGATTGTGCAACTGGTTAGCATCAGCTACCTGACAACGCTCATTTTGGCTGGCAGTGCACTGTCGCGCCGTTTAGCGGGTGTAAGCTGGTTGAAAACATTACTAAATAAACTAATTGGGACACTTTTTGTGAGTTTTGGTTTGCGCTTAGCACTGGACTAAACCAGCCGCAAATAGCCCCTGCTATTGATTGTTATTTGAAGTACGTACTCGAGGATCTTTCATGTCTGATGTTAAAAAAGTAGTTCTGGCTTATTCCGGTGGTTTGGATACCTCGGTCATTCTGAAATGGCTGCAAGACACTTACCAATGCGAAGTAGTGACTTTCACCGCTGACTTGGGTCAAGGCGAAGAGCTGGAACCAGCGCGCCAAAAAGCACTTAAATTTGGCATCAAACCAGAAAACATCTACATCGACGACTTGCGTGAAGAGTTCGTGCGCGACTTCGTTTTCCCGATGTTCCGTGCTAACACGGTTTACGAAGGTGAATACCTGCTCGGCACCTCAATTGCTCGCCCATTGATCGCAAAACGACTGATCGACATCGCCCGCGAAACTGGCGCTGACACCATTAGCCACGGCGCGACTGGTAAAGGTAATGACCAAGTGCGTTTCGAGTTGGGTGCGTACGCTCTGATGCCAGAAGTAAAAGTGATTGCACCATGGCGCGAATGGGATCTACTGAGCCGCGAAAAACTAATGGCATACGCTGAAGCGAACGGCATCGAAGTCGACATGAAGCATAAAAACGGTGGCGCGCCCTACTCAATGGACGCCAACCTGCTGCATATTTCCTACGAAGGTCGCCACCTCGAAAATCCATCTGCTGAAGCTGAAGAAAGCATGTGGCGTTGGACGGTGAGCCCAGAGCAAGCACCGGATGCACCAGAATACCTCGATGTTGAATTTGAAAAAGGCGACATCGTTGCACTGAATGGCGTGCGTTTGTCACCTGCACAAGTTTTGACGCAGCTGAACCAATTGGGCGGCAAACACGGTATTGGTCGTCTAGACCTGGTAGAAAACCGCTATGTCGGTATGAAATCACGCGGTTGCTACGAGACCCCAGGCGGCACGATCATTCTGAAAGCGCACCGCGCAATTGAATCGATCACCCTCGATCGTGAAGTAGCGCATTTGAAAGATGATTTGATGCCACGCTACGCCAGCATGATTTACAACGGCTACTGGTGGGCGCCAGAGCGCAAAGTATTGCAAACGCTGATCGACGAAACCCAAAAAACCGTGAACGGCTGGGTACGCCTGAAGCTGTACAAAGGCAATGTGATCGTCGTGAGCCGCGACTCAAAAACCAATTCATTGTTCGACATGAATATCGCGACTTTTGATGATGATGGCGGCGCGTACAACCAAGTTGACGCTGGTGGCTTTATCAAACTGAACGCACTGCGCATGCGAATTGCGGGTCGTTTGAATAAATAATTTTCACGCAGGCTTGGTGAGCATGCCAAGCCCCTTACTGAAGTAGCGATATGTTAGAAGCCTTTATTCACATGGATGAAGAGACGTTTACCACGCTCTCGACCAGTATTTTATGTACCGGCTTAATTCTGTATATGGGCTTTATCATCTACAACCTGGCCAAAGAATCAAAAGCCGGTAAATACGGCACCCTCGTGCTGTTTTTTGCGCTGGGCTTTGGCATGGTGGGATTTATCGCCAAAACCATTTTGACTGAAGTACTCCAAAAATAAGGATAGCTTTGCAATGAGCCAATTTGATAATGTTTCGGTATTGAAACAAGGCAATGTGTACTTTGATGGCAAATGTGTGAGCCACACCGTTGTCTTTGCTGATGGCAGCAAAAAAACTGTGGGGGTAATCTTGCCTTCAACACTGACCTTTAACACCGGCGCGCCAGAAATCATGGAAGTGGTTGCAGGGGTATGCCGTGTTAAATTAGCAGGTGAAAGCACTGCAACTGAATACGGTGCAGGCGTATCTTTCAATGTACCAGGCAACTCTAGCTTTGAAATCGAAACCGTAGAGACTTTGCACTACGTTTGCCACTTCGGCTAATTGATTTTTCTATTGCAGTATTTTCAAAAGGCAGCGGTGCATCACCGCCTGCCTTTTTGTCATTTATTTTCCCGCAAGGAGTTCAAACATGCCTTCATTTGACATCACTTCAGAAACGGATATGGTTGCGCTCAAAAACGCCATTGATATTGCCGAAAAAACCATTATTAATCGCTATGATTTTAAAGGCACCAGCGCCAAGGTTGAGTTGAACGAAAAAGACAAATTAATCACCATCCACGGTGATTCTGAATTTCAGCTCGATCAAATCAAAGATATTGTCTTCCCTGCGCTGGAGAAAAAAGAGCCCGACAGTAGTAAACGTCTTGAGCAAGGCGATGTGCAAAAAGTATCGGGCAATAAAGCCAAGCAAGTGCTGACAATCAAAGACGGTATTGATCGCGAACTAGCCGCCAAAATTATCAAAGAAATTAAAGATGCTAAGCTCAAAGTGCAAACCGCCATTCAAGGTGATGAATTGCGCGTTAGCGGCAAAACCCGTGATGCATTGCAGGAAGTGATTGCGTTGGTACGCAGCAAAATCGATTTCCCGTTGCAGTTTCAAAACTTCCGCGACTAAGCTCACGAGTTTGGTAGCGATCAACTATAATTATTAGCAATTGCTACTAAACGTCGAGCCATGCGCTGGAATCTTAAATCTTCTTCTTTCAGCATCGTGTTGGCCCTGCTTGGCGGGCTAGGATTAGTATTCCTGCTCGCTTTTCAGGCCAGTAGCAATTATCGCGTTGCATTCGACTTAGCACGCAGCGATAACGCGCATAATGCAATCAAATTAGCCAATGAATTTAGCGGCATGATTCGCGAGGTTGATTTGTCGCTTGGCGATCTGGCTGAATATCCGAATATTGCTGCTGACGACGCAGATCGGGTGGTGCAGCGTTTTCAGACCCTGCAAAGACGGCTGCCACAAATTGATAATCTGGCAAGAATTAATGCCAGCGGGGTGTTAACGGCACAATTGCAGAACGCCCCCGATGCCAGCCTAGAACAAGATTATTTCGCCCTACTCGAGCAAGCAGCCCAGAGTGCAATTATTCATGACAGCAGCGCATCACATAAAGCCAATCTACTGATAGCACATCGTCTACCGAGTAGTGGTGAACTCGACGGCTTACTGGTTGCCCGACTGGATCAGCGACTGCTCACGCAAAAATTGAATGCTGCTGCACGCAATTCTGGCCAGCACATTTTTGTGATTGATAAGAACCTGCGCATACTGGCGCAATATCCTAGCGGCGGTACACTGCCTAATCTTTCCACACCAATACAGCACAAAATAAAGAACAACACCCAGCAAGAGCTCATTAGCGACGAAACCGCCGAATTACTGCTCAGCTTTCAGCCAATAACTAACAGCCCATTTTTTGTTGTCACCAGCAATAGCACCGAGTTTTATTTAGCGGAATGGAAAACCAGCATCGTTTATTATTTGCTGGCGGGGTTCTTGATGCTCATTCTGACAACGCTGATGGCCTACTATTTCTGGCGCTCACAGCGCTTAACTCGGAATCTGCGTGCGAAAGAATTGAAACTATCGGCCAGTGAAGCGCGTTTCCGGCAAATGATTGAAACCACTCCAGTCGGCCTGGTATTGGCCCGTATGCCAGATTTTTATATTACCTATATCAATCAACATGCAGCCAAGATGTTTGGTATGCCACAAGCAGCAGCGTTATCCAAACGGGCGCACGAGCTTTATTACGATCGAGTTGACTTCATCCATCACTCTAATGATGCATTAGCTGGGCAGTCGGTAAACAACGCGGAATGTATCTTGAAACACCGTGATGGGAACCCATTTTGGGCCAATGTATCGATGTCTGCGACTAAAGCCGCCGAGGGCACCACACTCGTGATTGGACTCAATGACATCACACAACGTAAGAAGCTGGAAGATGAGCTCAAACGACGCGCCACGACAGACAGCCTCAGCGGGCTGGCTAATCGTGCATACTTCATGGAATTAGCAAAACAGGAAATCGTCAGAGCAAAACGCTACCAGCACCCAGCATGTGTGCTGATGCTTGACATTGATTTTTTCAAGAAGGTCAATGATCGCTATGGCCATCAAACAGGTGACAGAGTAATTAAAACGATGGCTGATTTGTGCCGATCGTCTCTGCGAGATAATGACTTGCTCGCCAGAATTGGCGGTGAGGAATTTACCGCCTTCTTACCTGAAACCCCATTAGCTGAGGCGTTCGAAGTGGCAGAACGGTTGAGAAAAAATATTGAGCAGCATCGTCTTGAACTAGATGATGGGGGATTTATTCAATTTACCACGAGCATTGGACTCAGTGCGTTGCACCGTGATGATCCAAACGTCGAAGCGCCACTAAAACGTGCGGACGAAGCGCTTTACGTATCAAAACACAATGGCCGCAATCAAACGAGCTGTTATGAACAACTAAAAATGTAGCCTGCTACGCCTTACTACACAAATTTGACCCGCATCAAAACCTGTAAATGACAACCAGACTAAATTGGTTTCATCATTACAGGAGATGCATCATGGAAAACACACCTCTCAGCACTTTATTCTCATCGGAAATTGGTCTGCTCAGTGTCTTCACCATCGGATTTGTGATGTGTATGGCGGTCTATATTTATTTTTATGTTCGTAAACAAATCAAACACGACACGGAAGCCAACCAAGGCAAGGATTAATTATCCGCAAAAAAAAAGGCGCATCAAAATGCGCCTTTTATATTTGTTCAATTACATGCAATAAAGCTCGCTGTTATTTCAAATAGATAACAAAACTTTCTTTGCTCTCCCCTAGACGGCGCGCTTGAGCCAAGGCAGTCCAAGGTTGCTTTGGTACGTTGCTTGCCGCCCGGATGGCCATTGCACATTCGTTTGCAGGATCGGTCTCTAGCTTAGCAGTACCAAAGTAGGCAATTGCGCCAAGTGGTGCGCTAGGCAAACCAACTGCATCAATGCAGCCCGGTTGAATCTTACTAACTAAAATATGCACAGCATCTGCAACAGGACGGTATGTTTTCCCCGCATTAATCCAATCCTGAAATAGGCCAACGGTTACCGCCAGCACAAGAATAAGTCCACACCCCCAGTTAGTAAGTGCCTTACGCCCCATCGCGCGTCTACGCAGCAAAACGCCCCCCCAAAGTACAGTAGCAATGAACGCAAAAATAAACCCATACGGATCAACTGCAATACTTGCGGAGCTATAGCGGGAGAAATACTTAACCACTTGCGGTTGCTCGAAAAACAACATTCCCCAGATTAACCACAGTGTGACTGCACCAAGACCAAACGTTAGGATGGCAAATGAATTTAGTGCTGATGCTGCACCACGCCTTAGATCATCAACCCCTCGTGTAGCAATCAAACTAAACGCAATCAATAAGGGTAGTGCAATAGCTTCGCTGGTGTGGCCAGCAAAAAATACAAAGATGAATTGCGCGCTAGTAAACCAAAGCAATAAACTCCAGCGAGAATTGAACTGCAACTCAGCACGATTAATCCACAATGACCACATCGCTAGCGGCAATACAGGCCATGCAAACCAAGGCAATAAGCTAAGTAAATAACCAGGTTGCTGCAGCCACTGCACAGTTTGTGCACCACCATATGCCCCCCAAGCAAAGTTTCGCCACCAAGCTTGAAACAACACTGGCGATTGGCTCTGTAAGGCATAACCCCAGAGTGCAGCTAAAGGCAAAGCAATGATTATTGCAGTGACAATCGTTACCAGAGCAGTCGATTTTCGCCACTGCGGTAAAACCAAGATCCCCAGTGCAACCATTAGCCCCAATAGTGCATCTGCCCACGTAGCCCCCAGCAACATTACAAGTAAGCTTAAACCAAGTAATACACCTGCCCACAGAGGTTGGCGTAAAGACAGAGCAAGTGCATAGATCAACCACGCATTGGCTGCCACCAACAGCACCGCAGGTGCAATATGATGCCCCCATACCAACAACCCTAGTGAGCCAAGCAGTAGCACAACAGTCAGCCGACCAAAACGGTGCCCAAATATTTCACGGCCCGCTAATCCAGCCCCCCAAAACGCCATCCCCATCCACAGACCACTTGTTAGACGAGCAGCGTCATGCACAGCGATACCAAACCAGGTTAATGCATTAGCCAGGGAAGCCGCAATCCAGAAATATAATGGCGCAGTTTCAAAATAAGGCTGATCTGCTAAGTAAGGAACGACCCAGTTATTACTGCGCAAAAGACTTATCACTAAGGCTGCATTCTCATTTTCCTCAGGTTTCCAAGGATCATGTCCAACTAAACCTGGTAGCAACCAGAACAAGCAAAGTAGTACTAATAACCAAGGTTTGTCTTGCTCTTTAACTGGTGAATGAGCACTGGCAGACTTAGGAGTGTATGTGAGCATGAGTTATCTTCAGAACTTTTAACACCATTGTGGCATCACTAAAACAAAAAAGGCAGCCTATGGCTGCCTTTTTTAAATTCGCAATAAAAATTAACGTGCGAATTTTGCAAACTTATTGTTGAACTTCTCGATACGACCCGCAGTGTCAACGATTTTTTGTTTGCCAGTGTAGAATGGGTGACATTCTGAGCAAACCTCTACGTGCAGGGCTTTACCCAGAGTAGATGAGGTTTTGAATGAGCTACCGCATGAGCAAGTCACGTCGATTTCTACATAATTTGGGTGAGTATCTGGTTTCATAACTTTTCCTAAGTTGTCGGGCGCCGGGGTTTTGCCGACGCTACAAAAAGAGCATTATCGCTTATCAACAACGTCTCTGCAAGTTTAGCGACGCATTGAGTCGAAAAAATCTAAATTGGATTTCGTGGATTTGAGCTTATCCATCAAGAACTCCATCGCATCCAAATCATCCATCGGATAGAGCAATTTACGCAGCACCCAAATACGCTGCAACTGGTCTGACTTGATCAACAATTCTTCACGACGTGTACTTGATTTATTGATATTGATTGCAGGGAAGATCCGTTTTTCGGCCATACGACGATCCAATTGGATCTCGTTATTCCCTGTACCTTTGAATTCTTCGTAAATCACATCATCCATACGACTACCCGTATCGATCAATGCGGTTGCGATAATCGTCAGACTACCGCCTTCTTCAATATTACGCGCTGCTCCAAAAAAACGTTTGGGACGCTGCAAAGCATTGGCATCCACACCACCGGTTAAAACTTTACCCGACGCGGGGATCACAGTATTGTAGGCACGTGCTAAACGGGTAATCGAATCAAGCAAGATCACCACGTCTTTTTTATGCTCAACCAGACGCTTGGCTTTTTCGATAACCATCTCGGCCACTTGCACGTGACGCGTCGCCGGCTCATCAAAGGTCGAACTTAAAACTTCACCTTTCACCGAGCGCTGCATCTCGGTAACTTCTTCTGGGCGCTCATCGATCAGCAAGACAATCAGCACAACTTCAGGGTGGTTTGTAGTAATGGCATGCGCAATATGCTGCAGCATTACTGTTTTACCGGTTTTAGGTGGCGCAACCAGCAAGGCACGCTGCCCTTTACCGATTGGCGCCATCAGGTCAATCACGCGACCGGTAATATTCTCTTCCGCTTTGATATCGCGTTCGAGATTGAGGCGCTCGGTTGGAAACAGTGGCGTCAAGTTTTCAAACAGGATTTTATTCTTGGCCGCTTCCGGCGCCTCACCATTGACCTTGTCAACTTTCACTAAGGCAAAGTAACGCTCACCCTCTTTAGGAATGCGAATTTCGCCTTCGATCGTATCACCAGTATGCAAATTAAAGCGGCGAATTTGGCTTGGGCTGATGTAGATATCATCGGGCCCAGCCAAGTATGAGGTATCTGGGCTGCGCAAAAAGCCAAAGCCGTCAGGTAACACCTCGAGAGTACCTTCGCCAAAGATACTTTCCCCTTTTTTTGCACGGTTTTTGAGCAAAGCAAAAATAACGTCTTGCTTGCGCATGCGGCTAGCACCGTCAATCTCAGAAGCAATCGCCATATCGACGAGCTGAGAAACGTGCAGATGTTTTAATTCGGACAAATGCATAATGGATTACGCTTGATAGATAAGTAAAAGGGGAAAAGCGAAAGGATACAGCACGGGAAATGTAGCAACGATACCTAAGGTATCGTTGCTATAAAAATACTAGCAGCAGACTAAATCAAAACAAGGCAGGATGTCAAATATTACTATCTAAAAATGCAGTTAGCTGTGATTTTGACAATGCACCAACTTTTGTTGATTTCACTTCGCCATTCACAAACAGCATTAAGGTCGGGATGCCGCGAATGCCGAATTTAGGAGGCGTCGCTTGATTTTCGTCGATATTGAGTTTAGTGATTTTGAGACGACCTGCGTATTCCGTGGCCACTTCATCCAAAATTGGTGCAATCATCTTGCATGGGCCGCACCATTCAGCCCAATAATCAACAAGCACAGGACCAGCTGCTTGCAGTACTTCCGCATCAAAACTAGCGTCAGTTACGTGAACAATGTTTTCACTCATGTTTTATCTCCGAGGGTGGTATGTGCGTACTTAAGCCCAATGCTATCGAAAAATCGGCAATCACAAAAGCTCAATATAAAACATACATAAGGCCAAACCGAATAATTTCAAGCAAGGCTTCACACATACTCAATTTTTGCACTTAAATAACTTAGAAAGCAGCCTCAACGGCCTGCTCTAGACGATCGACTGCAACGATAACCATCCCCTCGATAGCTTGTTTAGGTTTATTCGCCTTGGGTACAATTGCATGGGTAAAACCGAGCTTGGCAGCCTCGCGCAATCTTTCCTGTCCACGCTGCACGGGTCTTACCTCCCCCGCCAAACCTACTTCGCCAAAAACAACCATTTTATTTGGCAATGCCCGATTCTTCAGTGACGACACAATCGCAATCAACATTGCCAAATCAGCAGCGGGCTCAACTATTCGTACACCGCCAACCGCGTTGATAAATACATCTTGGTCAAACGCGGCAATTCCTGCGTGTCGATGTAACACGGCAAGCAGCAAAGCTAAGCGATTTTGCTCAACCCCAACAGCAAGCCGTTTAACCTGCGCGGCATGCGCATCATCAACCAGCGCCTGCACTTCAACTAGCATTGGACGCGATCCCTCTTGAGTAACCATGACGCAAGACCCTGGCACCGGAGTGTCGTGTTGACTCAAGAACAATGCAGACGGATTGGCTACCTCGCGTAAACCTTTATCCGTCATGGCAAACACCCCCAACTCATTAACGGCCCCAAAGCGATTCTTGATAGCACGGATCAAGCGAAAACTCGAATGGGTATCTCCTTCAAAGTACAGTACGGCATCAACAATGTGCTCCAACACGCGCGGCCCGGCCAATGCCCCCTCTTTGGTAACATGCCCAACCAATAAAATCGAGGTGCCATGCCGCTTGGCAAAACGGGTCAATTGAGCTGAACATTCACGCACTTGAGCTACGCTACCAGGAGCACTGGTTAAAGCTTCGGTATAAATCGTTTGAATTGAATCAATTACAACGACTTTGGGTGACTCTTTTTCCAGCGCAAGCAAAATCTTTTCTAGGCTAATTTCTGGGTATAAACGAACTTTTGCCGCCGGAACCCCTAATCGTCGTGCCCGCAAAGCAATCTGCTGAGCAGACTCTTCACCGCTGACATAAAGCACAGCTAACGTCTCGGATAATTTAGCCAATGCCTGTAGCAATAAGGTTGATTTACCGATACCTGGATCTCCACCAATAAGCACAACACCGCCTGGCACCAATCCACCACCAAGTACACGGTCTAACTCTGCCAAATGGGTTGGAGTTCTAGGCAATTCCTCAGCCTCAACATCCGATAAATTCTTGATCGCGCCATCAGCAGCAAGACTTTGAAAGCGCCCCGTAGTCACTGCAGCCTGAGCTTGCTGCTCTTCCAGACTATTCCACTCACCACATTGCGGGCATTGCCCTTGCCATTTGGGAGACACACCACCACAAAGGCGACAAACAAATTGGTTTTTTGCTTTACTCATAGCTCACCACGAAAAACGGCTCGCAGTGCGAGCCGTTGGTTTAGCATCACTTACTCAAAATTAAATATATTTAAACAGACTCAAATCTTGCACCTGAGCAAATGACTTACGTGCAGCATCAAGAACCATCTGATTTTGCGCGAAATCACTAATCGCAGCGGCATAATCCAAGTCTTGTAGGCCAGAAAGCGTTTTTGCATACTGCAATTTCAAATCTTCAGTGGTGTCTTTCACTGAGTCAGTTTCGTTCATTCGCGCACCTAAGTACGCCTGAGTTGTCACCACATTACTTAGTGCGTTCGAAAGATCAGATAAAGCTGTATTCAGCTGATTTTGGAAAGATGCCTGCCCTTTGCCAGAACCATCGATCTGATAAGAGTTTAACGCGGTAGATAATTTACCCAAGGTGGTAAACAAATCAACATTAGTGCTAGGTTTAACTGAAAAATTATCAGCAGCACCCGGTGCCCCAGTTGGAATTTTTGTTGTGGGGTCAAGTGGGATCGGCGAGCCAGATACATTCATCTTAATCCCGTAATCCCACGCTGCGCCAGCAGGATCTGATGGCAAGCGTTTAAATTCAATATCTCCTCCCGAAGAGAATGTACGGGGGCCACTAGTATTTCCCGCGGTGGCAGCACCACTAATGAGTGAGACACCAGAGCTATCAATTAAATCATAAGTAATAATTGGGGCTTCAGGCTTAGTGGCATTAGGCTGCCAATAAAATTGCACCGAGAAATCACGCGGTGCGGGTGCCGCAGCCCATTTCTGTGGGTCAGTAACCTCCCCAGGGCTAACAATCCCAGAACCAACATTGGCTGAATTATAAGCAGTAACAAAGGTGCCATTACCGTTCTTGATCCGCTGAAATACATCCGCACCAGATTCTGAAATTGGAATTTGGCGACCATCTGATATTTGCACAATACGCTGACCATCATCACCAAAATAGCCAACGTTACCAAAGCTGGACTCGGTAAACGGCTTGGTATCGCCTTTAAATCCAGAGAATAAATAATTGCCCTGCCCATCCGTCGTATTTGCCAACGCGAGCAACTCTTGATAACGCCCTTTGAGCTCGGCTTCTTTCATCCGTTTTTCTTCAGGCCCTAAGGCCGGATTCCCAGCGCTCACCGCCAATTCCTGTACATTCTGAATGAGGCCGGTAACTTGATGCATGGTGCTCTCACTCAAGCGCATGAATGAATCTGCGGCACTGCTGTTGGTTGCATATTGCTCATTAATTGATTTAGCTTGGGCAATATCCAAAATACGCGCAGATGCAATTGGATCATCTGCTGGCGTCAAAATTTTTCGACCAGACGACAACTGACTTTGCAGCTTCGCTTGGTCTGCAATATGCCCCTGCAAATTGCTTGAACCAATATTAAATAAAGTGGTGGTAGCGATGCGCATATCCTGTACTCCTAAAACTGCCTAAATCAGCGGCCAATATTCATGATTTCTTGAAATGCACTTTGTGCAATTTGAATCACTTTACTTGCGGCTTGATAGGCTTGCTGGTAACGCAGCAGATTCGCGGCCTCTTCATCAAGATTGACGGCTGACACTGAGTCGCGACTACTTTCTGCATTTTCGAGTAATTTATTTTGGGCCTTACTCATAATGGTTGCCTCGTTGGTTTGCGTACCAATCGTGCTAACCATACGCCCATACGATTCTTGATAGGTGGCCGAACCACCTTCTAAAAGTCGAGTAGTCTGTAACTTGCCTAACGCCAAAGCATTACGGTTATCAGCCACGCCACCAATATTCGGTTTCACAGTAATGGTATCCCCAGTAGCAGGGGTGCCATCCATTTTCATGCTCCAACCATTGATTTGCAAAGTCATTCCCGCAGTATAGGTTTGTGCCGCAGAGGTAACCCCAGTCACTGTATCGGTATAGGTAAAACTTGTGGCACTCGTAAAATTAATCGTAACTTGATTTTTTAGCGCTGGATTTATCGCACTGTCGGTCGAGCTAATCGATGGAGTATCAACCGTATGCTGCACCACCTTAACCGAGCCGGTATTACTCGCCCCCAAACTAGAGACCACCGGCGCTGCAGCCGCAATTTCTTTGGGGTCTGTCGTGCGAACGGCCAAGCTGCCAATCATGCCTTCCAGTGGTTTGATCACAAAGCGATCGTTCGCATTCATCGCGCCAGAGTTTATGCGCAATGTCATGCCATCTTGGTTAATCCCCTGCGCCATTTGGGCCGCCGAATAAACCGTGCGTGCGCCATCACTCTGGCGATACATGGTGTAGTTAGTACCGTCATAACTTAATTCATAGTTACTAGCGGTCAATTGGCCCACATTCGAAATGTAACCACCCAACTGAGCATTACCTGTATTGCTGGTATTAAAGTTAATCTGGCTAATTGCAGGAGGGAACGAAAAGCCATTTTGATTTGGCAACACCGCCCCAGCAGGAGCTGCCGACAAAGTTAAACCGGTCACTGGATCGGTACTTCCCAGCGCAATAACCCCACTTGTGGCGTTATCGGATAACCGCTTGATGACGTACCCTGCCCCGCTTGGCGTAATCGAAAAATCACTATTTTCAGCGGTGCCATTCGGTGAGCTCACCCGAATATTAACACCAGGCGCAGTCCCAACATTCAAATCAACCACATTGCTGCGTTGGATATCAAATAGGTTTTTTCCCAAATTACCATTCAAATCCTGTCCGGCCTTGTGTTGCTGGTTAAACGTTTCAACCAAGCCTAGTGCAGTGCGCTCCAAACTATTTTGCGCCAAATCTAATGATTGATTACGATAATCAAGCAAAGCGCCTAATTGACCGCCAGAAAGCTGATTTTCCGGCAAAAAAATTGTTTGGTTATTTTGCTGATAACCCACAGTAATCCGTTCCGGATCAGCTGGGTTGGGCTGTGCTGTTAATTTATTCACAACGCCACCAACAACCAAGCCTTGGCCATTACCAATAAAGACATTAATACTGCCATCCGATAATGTCAGCGTATTAGCTTTTACTAGTTTATTGAGGTCTTTTACCAGCAAATCACGCTGATCTAATAAATCATTCGGCGGTTGCCCTGAAGACTGTGCAATAACAATTTTATTATTCAACTCAGCAATTTGTTCAGAATAGCCATTAATATTGCCGATGGTATTAGTAATCTCGCCATTCAGCGCACTTCTTTGCTCTTCCAAGCGCTGCGAGAAGACCTGAAAACGATTGACCAAAGTTTGTGCGCTGGCCAGCATAGCTTGGCGTGACGGTGGACTAGCTGGATTAGTCGCAACGTTTTGCACATTACTGAAAAAATCTTGCAATGCAGGTGACACCCCCGCAGTGGGGTCTGCCACGATATTATTAATTTCGGATAGATGCGACAGCCGCGTCGATTGATAGCTTGATTGGGTTTGCGCCACTTCAACCGCTTTGGTTAAAAAACGATCATACATCCGCGTGATTGAATCAACCTGCACGCCCAGACCATTAAAACCACTACCAGACAGCAATGGATATGGAGCACTTTGCGACAAGCGCTGGCGTGAAAAACCATCGGTATTCACATTCGAAATATTATGCCCGGTCGTCGTTAGCCCCAGACTTGCTGCATTTAAGCCTGATACGCCGATACCAAAAACGGATGATGCCATGATTTAACCCCTTGAATATATATCGGCTTTATGCGCTAACTCTTGAGAGACCTAATTGCTCTGCGACTCGATCGGCAACACGCGTTAATTTTTGTACATACTGCGGATCAGTGGCATAGCCTCCGGCCACCAAGGCTTTGGCAAAGCCAATCGCATCGCTACCTTGCGCTACCGCAGCGCCATAGCGGCGTTTAATTAAGCTGGCGTAATCAGCCATTGAATCGGCATACGAATCATAGGCGCGAAATTTCTCAATGCGCTTTTGTGCAATGCCATCAACGTATTCGGTGGTTAGGACATCAACGGTTTTACCTTGCCAGCCACTACCCGCTTTAATACCGAATAAATTGTGCGACTCAATCCCGTCGCTCGACTTGATACCTTTTTTACCCCAACCGGTTTCCAGCGCTGCGTGGGCAAGCAATAAATGCGGCGAAAGACCAAGATTGGCGGCAGTCGATTTTGCGGCATCGCCGAGCTTGCGCACAAAATCTGGCACCGCATCCAATTTAGCCTTGCTGTCGGCGGCAACACTCAACCCTTCTGCGGCAGGTTTTGCCGCTACTGCCGCTGCGTTAGCCACTAGCGGGCGTTTAATCGCGCCACGCACTTCGCTTAGCAAGGGTTGCTGCAACAGTGCTGGGTTATCCTGAATATTGAGCTGACGCACAATCAGCTTGGCAAAACCAATACCACCACTTTGAGCCCAATTTTGCGCTAGCTGCTGATCGCGCATCCCTTTAAAGGTTTGACTTGCTGCGCTTTGATCAAACTCATCAGTAGGCGCTGCCTTGCGCATTGCGCTGAGCATTTGCTGCAATAGCAGTGCTTCAAATTGCTGCGCGGCCCCTTGTGCTGCTGCGCCTTTATTATTCAGACTGCTCGCACGCAAACGATCCAAGCTGCGTGGATCAGCTGAAATACTTTGCGAATCAAGCGTGGCACGGGGCAACATGGCGATACTCCTGAAGAACTTGCCAGATTACAAGCAAGGAGTATGCCCAAAATAAAAGGCGCTCAAATCTGAGCGCCTTTTAAATACCTGATGGGGTATACCACTAAAAGCAAATCAATTTTTAAGCCAAATGCATATACCCATAGTTTGTTTGCCAAGCCATTAAATCACTTCCAATTCGGCATTCAAGGCACCGGCAATTTTCATTGCTTGCAAAATAGCCAACAAATCTTGCGGCGTAGCACCCACCGCATTGAGCGCCCGTACCACTTGATTGAGCGTAGCGGCCTTTGGCAAGCGCACCACTGGGCCTTTACCTACTTCAATATCAATATCCGCGTTTTGCACTTTAGCAGTTTGTCCATTGGCTAATGGTTTAGGCTGCTCGACTTTGTTATCCGCCAAAATAGTTACGGTTAAATTGCCGTGCGCAATCGCGCATGGATCAATCGTCACCGCCTGATTCATCACCACCGAACCAGTACGGGCATTAATAATCACCTTAGGCGAAGTTTCACCCGGCGTGACATTCACACCCTCAAGCTTGGCCAAGAAAGCAACGCGCTGATTTGGGTCGAGTGGCGCACGCACTTGAATCACCCGGCCATCCAGCGCGGCGGCCACTGGGCCAATTTGGCTATTGATGGCATTGACCACACGGCTGGCGGTGGAAAAATCAGTCTTGAGCAACTCCAATTGCACAAACTCGCCGTTGCCCAGCAAGGTCGGCACCGCACGTTCCACCGTGGCACCAGCAGGGATGCGCCCTGTTGCTAACTGATTGATTTGCGTACTCGAACCACCAGCAGATGCGCCCGCGCCAGCAACCACTAAATTACCCTGCGCCATGGCGTAAATTTGTCCATCGGCCCCCTTCAGAGGCGCCATTAACAATGTGCCACCCCGTAAGCTTTTTGCATTACCAATGGAAGACACCACGATATCAAGTGGCTGGCCTGGGCGAGCAAACGGCGGCAGCGTTGCTGTTACAGTCACTGCAGCGACATTTTTCAATTGCAAATTGCCGCCCGTTGGTACCTGAACCCCCATATTGGTGAGCATATTCACCACCGATTGCACGGTGAATGGCGTTTGCGTGGTCTGATCACCACTTCCATCAAGACCAACTACCAAGCCATAACCGACCAACTGGTTATTGCGCACGCCAGCAAAGCTAGCTAAATCCTTTAAGCGATCAGCATACACTGGCAAGGTATAGACACACAGGGCAATAGCCAAAATTAGTTTACGCATATACCCGCCCCATCAATTCAATTAAAACGGCCATACCGAGAGGAAAAACCGCTGCATCCAGCCCATCGTATTTGCATCGCTAATTGCGCCCTGCCCCACTTGCTCGATACGGGCATCGGCAACACGGGTAGAAGAAATCGTATTTCCAGCCTTGATGTCGTTAGGATTCACGACCCCGGTAAAGCGCAGGACATTGTTATACCCATTTACTACAACTTGTTTTTCACCACCAATCGATAAATTGCCGTTGGCAAAAACATCAATCACAGTCACCGCAATACTACCCTTGAAGGTGTTGGTGCTATTAGTCTCGCCTTTACCTGCAAATTTATTATTGGTACTTATATCGGCGGTGGCGTTAAATAGCTTCCCAAGCGCAGCTGGCATATACGGAATATCGGCCGAGCCGCTTAAAGTGAGCCCACCATCGCGATTCGTACTGCTATTGGCTTTATTAACTGCGGTTAGATTTTCTTCAATTGTCACAACCAAAATATCGCCAATACGGCGCGCCACCGGTTCTTCAAACAGCATTTTGGCGGTTGCCGCCTGAAAAATCGCGCCATTATTATTGCCAGTCAGCACGCTTGGCTGAGCGCGTGCGGAGGTTGGCTGAGTCACAATCGACTGTGGTGCCACACACGCAGTCAGACTAAGCAGCAAGAAACTCCAGCAAACTAAACGCAATTTTTTCATAGTCACCATCATGGCCAATTACATCTGCGACAATTTCGCCAGCATTTGATCGGTAGTTGTCACAGCTTTGGAGTTAAGCTCAAACGCACGCTGCGCCTGAATCATATTGATCAATTCTTCCGTTGCATTCACATTCGACGTTTCGGTATAACCTTGGTTAATCGCACCCAAACCGTTCGTGCCAGGCGTTCCCACTGTTGGCGCACCACTCGCAGAGGTTTCCAGATATAAGTTCCCACCGATTGATTCCAAGCCCGGTGGGTTAATAAAGGTGGCAGTCTGAATATTACCGACTTGAATCGGTGCTGCCGCGTTATTATTTACAATGGCCGACACCGTACCATCTTTGGCAAATGTGATACTGGTTGTGCCTTGTGGCACCTGAATTGCTGGCGACAACTCGTAACCGCTACTGGTTACGATCGTGCCTTGGCTATTGACCTGAAATGCACCATCACGCGTATAAGCAGTCGTACCATTAGGCAAAGCAATTTGGAAAAAGCCATCACCATTAATGGCTAAATCGAGCGGACCATCAGTTTTTTGCAGATTGCCGACCGAATGATTACGCACGGTGGCCACAATTTGCGTGCCAGTACCTACATACAGCCCGCTAGGTAATGAGGTTTGCTGACTCGTCGCACCGCCCGCCTGCCGCAAATTTTGATACATCAAATCTTCAAAAATCGCACGTTCGCGTTTATAGCCATTAGTGTTCACGTTGGCCAAATTGTGTGAAACCACATCGATATTAAACTGCATGGCATCCATGCCGGTTTTTGCAGTCCAAAGCGAACGCATCATGATGCTAAATCCTTGTTTTTATATGGCTTAACTATTTAATGAAAGCAGGGAGCTGGCCGAGCGGGAGTTTTGCTCTGCGGTCGTGAGCAATTTGATCTGCATATCAAAATGGCGCTGCGTTGAAATCATATTGACCAACTGCTCGACCGAATTGACGTTACTACCTTCTACGCCGCCACTGGCCAAACGCACTTCAGGATCCGCTTGCGCAGTTTCACCGTTACGTTGACGAAACAGGCCATCAAGTCCTTTTTCCATCTGCGCATCTGGCGGGTTAACCAATTTCAACCGCCCCACTTCCACCGTCTGAGTAGGATTGGCCATATCAATGGCCGTGACTGTGCCATCGGGCGCAATCGTTGCACGGTTGTTTTCAGGAATAGTGAGTGGACCACTTTCGCCTTGTACAATCTCGCCCGAATGGGTTTTTAGTAGGCCTGATGAATCAATCGCAAAGCTGCCATTTCGGGTATAAGCCTCACCACTGGAAGTCTGCACGGTCAGCCAACCGTTACCACGAATGGCAACATCCAAATCCCGTCCGGTTTGCTGGAAAATACCGGGGCTTAAATCTGCGGCTGCCGTTTGCTGCACAACATACGCCCGTGTACCCATGCCTGGACCGCCAAGCGCAGCAACCGCACGTGCCGATGCCAATTCAGCACGAAAGCCTGGTGTCGTTACATTTGCTAAATTGTTCGCAATCGTTGCCTGACGGGTTTCGCTGTTTTTAGCCCCCGACATCGCCACATAAATTAAACGATCCATACCTTAGTTATGACCTTTTATCAGCGCAGATTCACAATGGTTTGCATGATGGTGTCTTGCGCTTTCACCGTTTGAGCGTTGGCTTGATAATTGCGTTGCGCAGTAATCAAGTTCACCAGCTCAGAGGTCAAATCCACGTTGGAATCCTCAACCGCAGCGGCCTGCAAAAAGCCGGTATTGCCTTGCCCAGGGCCGTTTGTTAGGGGTTGGCCAGAGCCAAATGATTCAGCCCAACGGTTATCGCCCAAGGGTTGCAAGCCTTGTGGATTAGTAAACGTAGACAACACCACCTTAGCCACATTGCGGCTTTGACCATTGGAATAACGACCTTGCACTACCCCTTCTTTGCTCACCGAAATACCGGTTAAAACACCGTCGGTATAGCCATCTTGGGTCAAGGTATTCACATTGTATGGGCTACCAAATTGGGTCGATTTATCAAAATACATTTGGAAATTGAGCCCAGCCGAACCATTGTTCAGCGTTGCAGCAGTGACATTGAAAGTCGTTCCGCCAACGGGCAAACCCACCGGTTTACCATTGGCATCAAACGAGATGGTCGTACTTAACTTAGCCACTGCAGGCACTTGGGGACCTAAAGTACCATTAGCATTAACATCTTTACCATCCAGGCCATATTTAATATCCCAAGATCCAACCGTACCTCCTGCGGCGGGGTCTTGCTTGCGGAAATACATCGTCTGCGTATGCGCCACACCTAAAGAGTCAAATACGGTGGCCGACGTTGAATAATTATATGTGGTCGGGTCAGTGGACGAGAAAGCGGTACCGGCTGGAATCACTTTATCGGCCGCATTCAAATTCAAACCCAGATTCAAACCCGCGCCAGTAACCCCAGATGCGCCAGTTGCCCGTGCGCCGATATTGGAAAATTGCAGCTGAATAGGTTGTGGCGTTGAGCCTTCTAGGAAAATGCCGGTTCCTTGATCTACAGCCCAGCCGGTAAGAAATTGGCCGTTATTAACGATATAGCCATTCTTATCGAGCTGGAATTGGCCATTACGTGCATAGCTAATACTGCCAGTTGGATCTTGCATACGGAAAAAACCATTCCCGGTAATCGCAACATCCAGCGGATTATTCGTTGAGGTAGTATTACCCTGCGAAAACTGCTGGGCAATCGTCGTCACCTTGGCACCGATACCCGCAATATTTGAGGCGGTACCAAAGGTACTGGCATAAATATCGGCAAACTCTGCGCGCGACCCTTTGAAACCAACGGTATTCACGTTGGCGACATTATTACCAATTACGTCCAGATTTTTAGCTGCGGCGCCGAGACCACTTAAGCCTTGTTGGAAACCCATGATACGCTCCTTACCTTAACCGTTTGACTGCTGAATCTGGATAATGCCGCCAAAATTGGTTTTCTCACCATTGGCCAAATACACCCCAACACCATCGCTGCCAAATTCCACCGACTTAGCCACCTGCCAAGTCACCGTACTCAAAGCAATTTCCTTGCCATCTTTTTGTGCGGTTGCCGTTACCTTGTAATTACCAGCAGGAACTACAGTGCCATCGGCCTTCTTGCCATCCCAAGCGAGCTGCACCAAACCAGATTTAGCGGTCGTAACTGGCACTTTGGCTACTTCAGCGCCTTTGTCATCATAAATGGTCGCCATTGCATTGCTGGCACCATCTGGGATATTAAAACGCAAGTCGGCCGCTTTACTGCCATCAAAGCGGAAACCATTGCCGGGGCACAGGACTTCTTTGCCGATCAAGTTTGCCGCCTGCATCACTTGTGTACCCGCGTACAAACTGGTCATTTGCGCCATCGATGCATTGAGCTTTTCGATGCCGCTCACCGTATTAATTTGCGCGATCTGACTCGTGGTTTGCGCGTTATCCATCGGGTTCATTGGGTCTTGCGACTGCAATTGCTTAACCAACAACTTCATAAACCGATCTTGCTGCTCTTCAGTTTGCGTTTTAGTGGTGGTGGTTCGCGCGTTTAAAGAGCTGTAGTCAAATTGACCTGAAACTGGATTGGTTGCCATGGTGTATTACTCCTTAAACTTGACCGAGCGACAAGGTACGCAGCAGCAGCGTTTTGGCGGTATTCATCACATCAATATTGGTTTGGTACGAACGTGACGCGGAAATCATATTGGTCATTTCATCCACTACGTTGACATTAGGCATTGCCACGTAGCCATTCGCATCGGCAAATGGGCTTTTTGGATCAAACACTAATTTAGGAGGTGCCTGATCTTCGATTACACCAGCTACCTGCACGCCAACGGATTGCTTATTATTGGCCGTTAGCGGCTGCGCCTGAAACACCACTTGTTTCGCGCGATAAGGCTGACCATTTGAACTAGTCACCGATTCAGCATTCGCCAAATTACTTGCCACCGCATTCAGGCGCGCTGATTGCGCCCGCATGCCAGAAGCTGCTACATCAAAAACTCGGAACATCGACATCAGTTAATCCTTATTGGCCGGTCAGCGCGGTTTTCATCGATTCAATTCGCCGCTGCAAGAAGGTCACCGAAGCCTGATAACGAATGGCGTTATCGGTAAATTCTTTCATTTCGGTGTCCATTTCCACCGTATTGCCATCAATCGATGGTTGACGCTCATTACGGTATTTCAGTTCGGGAGCAAACAGATCAATCGTCAGTGATGGTTGCAAATGGCGAGCATTACTGGTGGCCAAAGTCGCCGTTTGCTGGCCTGCACGGGCGCTTTCATAGGCGGCTTTAAAATCGAAATCGCGGGCTTTGTAATTGGGCGTATCCGCATTGGCGATATTTGACGCCAAAATTTCCTGTCGATACGAGCGCATTTTCAGCGCAGTTTCCTGATTACGAAAATAGTCGTCGATTTTGCCCAGCATATCGCACTCCAAATGAATGCACAGATACAAGCACAATGTATGCCAGCAAGAAGAAACCGCTAGAGCCGCGGTTTTATTGACTTAGAGAGAGGGAAAACCGCTCAAAAGCGGCAAGGTTTGCCGCTTGAGTCGGCTGATCTGCCTGTGCAATCACTCAGACTAAAATGATGATGGGTATAGCTTTAAATACCAATAAATTTAAAGCCTAAGAGGCAATACCCTTAATACTTGAACGCCAAATCACTTGTTGGCTCGATTCTGCAGGTTGCAAGACTTGCTGCAACACAGCCAAAGCGGCGTCCGCGTTGGCCGCACCACACATAAACAGATCAATCGCTGCATAGCCATGCTCTGGCCACGTATGAATACTGATATGCGACTCGCGTAATAACAGCATACCGGTCACACCTTGCTCAGGACCAAAATGATGAAAATGGCGTTGCAGCACATGAGCCTGGCCAGCTTGGACTGCGGCCAGCATGGCGTTTTCAATCAAAGCAGGATCGGCCAATACCGTAGGTGTACAGCCTTGAAAGTCGGCAATTAAATGTCGACCAAGTGGCACGGGGTTAGTCATCGACAACTCTAGTAATGGCTCATGCTTCATTTATGCCCACCACCCGAACTCCAACCGCCAGAAGACGAACCGCTGCTCCAGCCACGACTACTCCCTGACGATGAACCTGAATTGCTGCATGACGATAAATTGAACAAGGTGCAAATCGTGATAATCGCGATGCAGTAAATTTTGTAAAAGCCGTTGCTCATTCGTCCGATTCGCTTTTATTAAGTGGCCAATGCAAAACATAGGCAGCCATACCAGTCCAGAACACGCCTTCCAACACATCATCGCCAAACAAGGCTAGAGGCAGGTTGATCGCCAGCAGAATCAGCGTATAACGCCAAGCCATACTTCGCTGATCGCCCGGTTCGGCATCTGATTTTAAGGTTTGCACATTGGTTTTATTAAACCATTGCTCGATTTGTCGGTTGGGAATTTTGCTCGCCAATGACCAAACGAGTTCAGCGCTATTTTTCTCTTTGCACAAGCGCTGTTGGCCTTGCTGATACTCCCATAACTGAACCCGATCGCCGACACTCACCCGCCAGTTAAACGCCCCCGCCGCGTATACGACTTTGGCGGTGTAACTGTCATACATTTTGCGAAAGCGTTGCCCTTGAAAATTGGCATGTGCATCGCTCCAACTCTCTGGCATTGCATTAAGCACCGCCACGCGCGACCAGCCATCTTTGGCTTCAACCAACCATTGAAAGCCCTGCTGCCAGTTATGTAGCAAGTATTCGGTCCAGTGCGAATCTTCATCATCGGTTTCGACCATTTCAATCAGGCCGATCACCGTCCATTTGGTGCCATCGATCATCGCGCTATCGCCGCAATCGAGCGTGGCATGATAGCGCTCGGCTTCGGTGTGCTTGGTCAGCACCAGCGCTTTGTCGCCCGAGCAATCCACTTCCGAACCACAGGCTGCACACACGATTTGCGTGGCAACTCCCGCACGGTATTGCAACTGATTGCCGCAACTAGGGCAATCGAGCACATTGGGCGTACCCTTGAGTCGTCCAGCGCTGCGCTGAATTTCCTCATCACTGCGCAGCAACTGCGCTTGCAGGTTTTTCAGCTCAACCGCTTCGCCGACATACAACTGCGGATTGGGTCTGGCTGCGTTTACATCGGAATAATCTATCGTTAGAAAACGCTCAGCGATACGACAATCAACTACTTTAGCAACATAACCATTACCCACCACAAACGGCAATTCACCTTGTCCACCCACACATTGTGCGCTGCGCTTATCGGTCACCACATAAGCCCGCCCACCATGTTCGTAGCGCATTTCGGGGGTTAAATATTCAAACTGTGGTGCATTAGCTGCCTCGCCGAGCGGCAGGGTAAACATATACTGCCCAGAGGTATCGCCCAGCCAGCCATATTTCCCATCATCAAACGAGACATACCACTCGTTCCACAATCCCGCATCGTAGCGCAACTGAATACGGCCAATCACGGTAAATGTGCGCCCAGCAAATAACCCTGACGTGCCGATCTGAATCGGCGAATAGTCTTCCAGCACCTTGCCGATTTTGCCAATGTCTTTGACCTCATCGGCGCTGCGTAGCACCGTAGACTGGCAATATTCGCAAACAGCAATCGCCGAAATCGTCGAGCGAAATAAAACCTCAGCGCCACACGAGGGGCAAGCGGTACGAAACATTAAAGGCTTTCCCAGCTAGGTAATTGTTTTTTGCGCGCAAAAGAGCGGATAGCCAGCGCTTGCAGCGCACTAAGAGTCAGAAAAAGCACGGAAAAACCAATGACTTTTTGAAACGAAATACCCGATGTCCACCCTACAATCACCAAGGGTAAAAGCGCTCCACAACTAGATAAGCCTTGAATCGTTTCCCCCATCAGTGTATTGAAATACTTTGGCTTTGTTTTTAAGCCTAATGCCCATTGCATCCTAAGAAACCAAGGCCACTGCACTAGATATCGCCAGCCCGTTTCTGAGGTTTTCGCTTGAAACACAGCTAAGGCCGCTATTTTCTTGCGCTCAAACTCAAGGTCGATCGCCATAATTATCCCCGCCCCGGCTGCCACTCGTCATACTCAGCCAATCCCTCGTACCCCAGCCAAGCCTTGCGATGCGAAGTCCAGATATGCATACCACCGCGAATCCCCGGATCATCTCGCAACGTGCCAACACGCACGATCAGGTTTTCCTGCCCCGCTTTTTTGCCATACAGATGCGTGCCGCACTCGCCGCAAAAATAGCGCGATTTGCCCGGTGATGATTCAAAAAATTTGAGCTTTTCCTGCCCAGCAACTACGCGAAAATGCGCGCGCTTAGCCCCCGCCACGCTATTAAACGGCGTACCCAGCACGCTGCGGCAGGTGTCGCAATTGCAATGAATCACTGGGGTAAAAAATTCATCGACTTCATATTGCACCTGACCGCAGGCGCAGGCTCCCTGTACGCTCATTGTTTATCCTTTTTATCTTTATTTGGATGACACACGCCAAAGCACTGCTTTACATCTCATACACATGACTTTTCGATTTATCACGCCTGGATTGAATGTAGGCAAATCAAGCTGTTGCTCGCCACCACATTTGACACAATGAGTTCGCTCCCCGTTGCAGGCTGTAGGGTGCCTTTGTCTATATTCGGATTCGGTCGGCAGCGCTAACCATTCTTGTTTCGTCCACGGCATAAATGGAAAGAAATAATTGAACAACAAAACTCCACCTACAATCGCCGCCATACCCAGCAGTAAAGTCATATTCAGCTCCATTTACGCCGCGAACAATTAACCAATCAACTTCTTCAATACTTCAGCTTTTGCACTGTCGTAATCGCCTTGGCTAATTAAGCCTTGATCTAGCAAGCCTTTCAGCTGGCCGAGTTTGGCTTGTGGGCTGTTTGGATCGGCGGCAGGTGCAGCGTTACCCTGCGTGGGTACTGGCTGCTGAGCGCCACTTGCCATTACACCTACGCCCATACCGCCATCCGCACCAATCACGACGCCTGTACCTGCTGGCGCAGCAACGCCGCCCAGCCCCAAGGCATTGGTCATCGCGCCGGCCATTACTTGGCCGACGCCCACCCCGGCGGCCATGCCGGCACCGATACCGGCAAGACCACCTTCATTTTGCGCTGCGAGCGGAATGGCGTTGGCGGCTTGGTATTGGGTATAGGTTTGCATATTGCCGATCATGCCCATCGTGATGCGCGTGTCGATGGCTTTTTGCAGTTCTTCAGGCAGGCTGATGTTTTCTACCGCGAAGTTATCGAGCTCAAGGCCGTATTTGGCAAACACCGGCGTCAGCGCTTCGCTGATTTTCTGGCTCATCAGGCCTTGATTGCCGGCCATATCGAGGAAAGGCACGCCAGCGCCACCCAAGGCGGAGGTCATCGTTGCGACGACGAGGTTGCGCAATTGCAGCTCTAAGTCGTCGCGGGTATAGACTTCACGCGTGCCGCTGATTTCGCTGAAGAATAATTTCGGGTCAACCAACTTATACGAATACACACCAAACGCGCGCATCCGCACCATACCAAAATCCGCATCGCGTATCGTGATCGGCTGCGGCGTACCCCATTTACGACCGAGCTGCAGACGCGTGCTAAAGAAATACACATCCGATTTAAACGGCGACTCGAACAGCTTGTCCCAGTTTTTCAGGTAAGTGAGCACGGGCAGCGTTTGCGTGGTGAGCTTATACATGCCCGCGCCAAACACATCGGCGACTTGGCCTTCATTAATAAACACCGCCGCTTGCGATTCGCGCACCGTGAGGCTGGCGCCGTACTGAATCTCGAAATCGGCCATCGGATAGCGATACGCCAACACACCATCGCTGTCTTCATTCCACTGCAGAATGTCGATAAATTGCTTTTTAATAAACGAACCGAGACTCATGATGTGCTCCATCTGCTAGGCAGAAAAAATGCTTAAAATAAACCGCTCAAAATATCCAAAATGACATCAAGGCCAAATTCCAAACCCCATTCCATCGCTTCTTCGAGTAACTCAGATCGCCATTGATCCTTATCATGCATATCCATAATCGACCCTCACACAGAATAAGGCTTTGCTTTATTTACGCGTGATGCGCCGGATTATGCTGACTGGCCATTTAGATTTGGGGAGGGATGGATTGGGATTGATTACTCGCAGGCCATCATCTTCTGGCTCGGCGTAAATCCTGCGCCCTAGCACAAACCCGTTGATGGCAAATTCCCCGCCCAAATTAATAACATTGCCGAACACAAAACCATCGACTTTAACCTTAGCGCCAGCTCGTATCGTGATTGAGCCAAATACAAAGCCATCCACTTTGCAGCTTTGCCCAGCTTTTACTTCTAAATCACCTAGATGGAAACCATCTATTTTTTGACGACTTTCAAATACCGACGACTGAAAAACCATTTTGATTCTCCAACAGGTAAATTAAGACAAACACCCTGCATTAATCACACCAACTGCCAACGATATACCTCCAGCCAGTACACCAACAGCTACGTTATTTTCTGCTATCTGCATGGGCATACCCTTAATGCATTTCACCGTAAATGCGTATGCCAGAATTTGCATCAGCCCAGCGAGTGCCCCCCAAATCAGGAAAAACTCCAACTGATTTAAATGCCATGCGCTGGAGGCTAACGCAAAGGAAAACCCGATTAATGCACCACCAAATGACAACGCTGCGGCCACATTGCCTTCGCGTATCAATTTGAGTTCGTCATATGGAGTGATCTTGCTGTACAGCATGGCAAACACCACCAACATGGCAATGCCGCTGGCAAGGTAGCTGAGGTAGCCAATTAATGGCGGTAGATAGCTGTCTAACATGCATATTCCTTACTGGGCTCAGGCATAATGCTGTCATTCTGAATCAATTCATCCGAAATATCCATGCGAGAAAAGCTGCTCATCCTTTCGGTTTTTATTGTGGCCTCCTGTGGGCTAGCGTATGAATTAATCGCCGGCGCCTTGGCTAGCTACCTGCTGGGCGACTCAATTTTGCAGTTTTCCTCGATTATTGGTTGCTATCTATTTGCCATGGGGGTGGGCTCACATCTATCCAAATATGTGTCGGATGAACGCACGCTGGATACCTTTATTGAAATTGAATTACTCGTAGGTTTGATTGGCGGGCTGTCTGCCACACTGCTGTTTATTGTGTTTGCTTGGGCCGCCGCGCCATTTCGTTCGGTGCTATATGCCTTAGTGTTTGTGACTGGCGTGCTAGTAGGAATGGAAATCCCGCTAGTAATGCGGATATTGAATCAACGCAAAAATGATTTTGCCGAATTAGTGAGCCGAGTGCTGACCTTTGACTATATGGGCGCTTTGGCTGTATCGCTAGTCTTTCCACTGGTACTGGCCCCCCATCTTGGATTGGCACGCTCGGCCTTATTATTTGGGCTGATCAATGTGGGCATTGCTCTGATGACCAGCAAAATTTTCCGCGCAGAGTTGCTCTACCCTCGGCAGCAATTATTGCGGGGGGCTGTGGCATTTATGCTACTGAGCGCGGGGATGTTAAGCGCTGACCACCTAACGCGCTGGAGTGAAAAAACGCTATATGGCGATGAAATCATTCACGCGCAAACCACGCCGTATCAGCGACTATTAATCACGCAGTGGAAAAACGATACACGCCTCTATATCAACGGTAATCTGCAATTCTCCAGTCGCGATGAATATCGATATCATGAAGCCTTGGTGCACCCAGTGCTGGAAAAACTGCCACAGGCTAAATCTGTGTTGGTGCTGGGCGGCGGCGATGGGCTGGCGGTGCGCGAGATTTTGAAATACCCGAATATCGAGCACATTACTTTGGTCGATCTCGACCCCGCAATGACCGATTTATTCACGCATAACGAAAGGCTGGTAGGGTTTAATCAACGCTCGCTGTCCAACCCGAAAGTCAAAGTCATCAATGCCGATGCCGCACAATGGATCGAGCAAAACCTGCAGGTTTTTGACGCGATCATCATCGACTTCCCTGATCCAAGTAATTTTGCGCTGGGCAAATTGTATTCAGTGCCGATGTATCGCTTGGTGAAAAAACACCTGAGTGCAAACGGCTTAATGGTGGTGCAATCCACCTCGCCACTACATGCCCCCCGCTCGTATTGGTGTATTAATGAGACATTAAAAGAGGTTGGGCTATATACCACCCCTTATCACGCATTCGTTCCTTCATTTGGCGAGTGGGGGTTCATTTTGGCGAGCCAGCAACCGGGCTATACGCCGCCGACGTCGTTCCGCGTGAAAACTAAGTTTTTGGATGCAGAAACCACGCGGCAAATGTTCTTTTTCCCGCCCGATATGCAGCCTGTCAAAGTTGAAGCCAATCGGCTTAACAACCAATCGCTGGTGCATTACTTCGAGCAAGATTGGTCGCAGGTCATTCGCTAATGTTTAGCCGTCGCCAATTTTTGCAAGCTAGTGCAGCGCTGGGTTTAAGCAGCGTACTACCTGCGTGTCGCGAGTTGAGCCATTTTGGCATTCCAATCATGGTGTATTTACCCGGAATGGAAGCTGGGCATAGGCTACGAGACCATACCCCCATAGCGCAGCCAAGCAGCACACGAAAAGTACGCGTGGCTATTTTAGGCTCGGGTGCAGCGGGTTTATTTGCTGCTTGGCGGCTGAGAAAATCGGGTCGATTTCAAAATCCAGACGATTTATTGGTCGTCACCGGCCCTGAGCGCTTTGGCAACGCCGCCGCAGGCAGCATGCAGGGCGTTGGCTATCCTCGTGGGGCACATTATTTACCGCTCCCCTCCCTCGCCTCGCGCCACGTGCGCGAATTGCTATTTGAAATGGGCGTCATCGAGGATAATCCGTACGGCGAAAAACCCAGTTATAACGAACAGGTACTGGTGCATTCACCGGAAGATCGGCTCTGGATCAATGGGCAATGGCAAGATGGTGTGGTGCCACACACGGGGATGCCGGCCGCAGATCAAGCACAGCACCAGCAGTTTTTTGCACATACACAGCAATTGCAGCACGCCACAGGCCACGATGGCCGCAAGGCATTTTGTATTCCGATCGCCCTTTCCAGCCGCGACCCGGCGTGGCTAGCGCTCGATCAAATCAGCTTTGCCACCTGGCTCAAGCAGCATGGCTACACCGCGCCAAGCTTATTGTGGTATCTCGACTATGCCTGCCGCGACGATTATGGCATCGGCCTGCAGGAAACTTCGGCTTGGGCGGGTCTGCACTATTTTGCCTCACGCGGTGGCGAAGCAAATAATGCGGCAACTGGCGCAGTCCTCACGTGGCCAACCGGACTTAACCCCCTGTTGCTACATCTGCAACAAGGCATCAAAACCATCGATGGCATCGCCGTCCACATGGCCGAACACGATAGCGAAGTGCATATTGATGTGGTACAGCAAGGGCAAACCACACGACTGATCGCCGAGCAGGTTATTTGCGCGATGCCGCTGCATGTCGCGGCTAAAATCACTGATCTACGACAATATGGCTTTGACCCCAGCCAGCATCAGGCCCCACATGCGGCATGGCAAATCAGCAATTTTCTGCTTAAACGCTTTCCTGATGAACCAGTCCATACTCCGCTCGCGTGGGATAACGTGGTGTACGGCAGCCATAGCCTGGGATTCGTCAATAGCACCCATCAACTCATCCGGGTAGCTAAACCCGCGGCGACAGTACTGAGCTGTTACCACGCGTATGCAGAGGAATCACCCAGCGCTGTGCGAGTACGATTGGAACACGCCAGTGCCGAGGCGCTGTATGAAGTTGCAATTGCAGATCTCGCCACCGTCTACGGTTGGGATAACCCACTGAAAGCACGGCATTATATTGAGCAGGTAGAAATCACCCTGCGCGGCCACGCAATGGCCAGCCCAACACCGGGATTTTTGAGCAATTCAGGAATAGCTGCACTGCAATCGCAGCAAGGACGTGTGCAATTTGCCCATAGTGATTTAAGTGGGCTTTCAGTATTTGAAGAAGCTAGTTGGTGGGGCGAGCAAGCGGCTCTCAAATTACTGCAACGCTAAATTATTAGCAGCATGTTGGGGTCAATAAAAAAGCCAGCCGAATCGGCTGGCTTTTTGTTATGGGCAGGTCAGATTATTTTTTGATCAGCCCGTTGTAAATCGTATCAACCAACTCGGCATCAGGTGTGTCTTGCGACAGCTCCCAAGCCATAATACCGCCGAGTTTTTTCTTCTTGGCAAATTCGATTTTATCTTTCAGCAATTGCACATCATCGAACACCCATACGTCTTTGCCATTCACTTTCCAAGCAGCGCGCGTTTTATCATCACGATACACGGTACCTGGTAGTTTTTTGATGTAAGAGTACGGTGCTGTACCTGCTTCAAGAGGGCCTTTAGCTTTTGCAATGGCGGGTTGATACAGACCATTATTTTCCATGCTGTTGACTGTCCAACCGTAACCATAGAATGGTACACCTAAGACAATCTTGCTCGATGGCACGCCACGACCTAGGTAATCATCAACGGTACTATCTACTGATACGCGATCTTTGGCTCCGCCAATCAAAGTGGCATGGTGACCGGTTGTCGCCGACCATGGGCCGGTAAAATCGTAGGTCATCAGATTGATCCAGTTCAGCGATGGCGCAATCTTATCCAGTTCGATTTTTTCCGATTTGCTCGCAGGAGCTGGAGCTGCAATCGTCAGCAAGAGGCCCGGCTTCACTGCGTCGATCTGTTTACGGAATTCAGCCAGCAGTGCAGTAAAGTTTTGCGTGTCTTCAGGGCGGACGATATTGCCATCATTACCTGCTGAGGCTGGATATTCCCAGTCGATATCAAAACCATCGAACACGCCCGCAGCCATACCAGGCACGACTTTGCCTGATTGATCTGGCACATTGCCTTTGATGTAGGCATCTACGCAAGACTTCACAAAAGCTTCGCGATTAGCAGGTAATGCCGCATCAGAGAAGTATTTAGACCACGTCCAGCCACCCAAGCTGATCACTACTTTCAGATTTGGATATTTTTTCTTTAGCTGTTTCAGTTGATTCCAGTGACCATACAAGCCGTTGTCACCTTTATCTTCTTGGCCATCCAGAGTGTGCTCTTTAGGTACTGGGTTCCAGTAATCATCGCTGGCAGCGCCAACACCGGCTTTATCAACCCCAACCACGCAGCGATTGTCTTTGACGTTACCAAACGCATACTCAAGTACCGTGATTTTGCCTGCGGCACCACTGGTATCCAGATTTTTGACGTAATAACCTTGGCCTTTACCCCATGCGGTAAAGTACATCACAGATTGTGGCGTAGTTGGCGCTGGAGCACCGCCCAACACAGGAGCAACCACTGCAGCCTTCGCATCTTCAGGTTGTGCCGCTTCCAAACTAACCAGTTTTAGGTTATCGATAAAGGCGTCTTTACCCTCGCCTTTAGCTGAATCCCACTGTTCCCACTTGATGTGAAAATCAAAGCGAGCTTTAAACTCCAGCTCATAGTGTTCCCATTTTTTGCTGTCTTTCAAGCGATTTGGGAAACCATTCGCAGTACTGGCAATCCAGTATTCCTTGCGGCCAGGCGTACCTTCATCAATCCCCAAGGTGCCACCGCAATTGCCGCCGCACATGCCTAGGTAGTCAAAAACAATTTTGTATTTGCCGGCAGGAAATTTGGTTTGGCTAAAGATGTCGCCAATATTGACTGGCTTGTTAAAACGCGCAGCTTTGTTCTCTGGGTTCAGTGGGTCTACTTCGATCGATGTATTCATCTTCGATGTAGCTTCCCCCCCTGACCTACCCATTTGCTCAAATCGGTATTGAAATCATCCTCGAACACTACGGTTTCTGCGTGCGCAAATGCAGAAGCCAGCAGCAATGGTAATAGTAATTTTTTCATTTTGACCATCCGCTCCATCGTAATTAAAACTTCGTAGAGAAGGGTAAATCAAGCCTGAAAAATAGACGAATATTTATGCCCAAGTGTCGGATTTGTAGCATGAGACATACTCGCTACATAGGGAGTTCATCGACACTTTTTCCGTTTAGGGCATTCAGTACAATCGCGCACTTCATTGAGCTTTTCTAAGCTTTGGCTCAAGGCACAGACCGAGCGGCGACATGCGACAAAGCGGACATTTTCTTCATTAGCCAATTCCCGATAAGCCTTCATCACGTTGTGGCTCAAAAAATCGGTAAACAAGATCAACAAATCAGCACCATTAAGACTAGGCGGTTTACGCTGATGGGCCACATTGCGTCCACTCACGTGTTTTTGTACCGATATCCCATGCTGAGCCAGCACTTGCGGAATATTGCCTAATACATCTGCCCCAACCAAATACGCATTCATTACCGCCACCTTGTAAGCTTTAAATAAGATGAGAATGATTATCATGCAAATGCGAATTATTATCAATACCATTGTATGAAGATTTGATGGCAAACAAATTCTTGCGGCAAAACAAAAAGTTTAGCTAAGGTTTTTCCCTGACTTGTCCTGCATCAAACAGCGCTCAGGCTAGATCGGGCTAAATGATTGCACTGTGCGAAGTGCACCAAAAGGCTTGCAGAGCCGACCTAAGCCGCGTCATTCAGCTTATTTATGAAGATGCTAATCACGCAGCTCTGGTGGCCCAAGTACTGACTTCCCAGTCCTTACATTGATTCTTGCCCTGCCCAGAAGGAAAGATAGCGATGCAGATCGTGATCCCGAAAGAGATACAGCCGGGGGAAACCCGGGTTGCCGCGTCACCCGATACGGTAAAAAAATTATGTCAGCAAGGCCATCAGGTATTGGTTGAACACAATGCTGGCCTCGCCGCCACGTGGTCAGATGCGCTGTATATCGAGGCAGGAGCACAAATTGCAGCTGATACTACCCAGCTGTATAGCCATGAAGCCCTTATTCTAAAAATAAACCAGCCCAATACCCAAGAAATCGACTTGTATAAACCCAAGTCAGCGCTGGTTGCGCAGATGAATATTCATCGCTTTGAATCGTTACCCGCCTTGGCTGCGAAAGCAATTGACACTTACGCACTAGAACTCATCCCACGTATTACTCGCGGCCAAAGCATGGATATTTTATCCAGTCAGGCCAATATTGCGGGCTACCGCGCGGTGCTACTCGCTACACAGTATTTCCCACGCTTTATGCCAATGTTTATGACCGCAGCCGGCTCGGTAAAACCTGCACGCGTATTGATTTTGGGCGCGGGTGTTGCGGGCTTGCAGGCAATTGCAACGGCCAAACGCCTTGGCGCAATTGTCGAAGTGTTTGACGTACGCCCCGCTACGCGCGAGCAGGTTGAATCACTGGGTGCGAAATTTATCGAAGTTGAGCTAAACGATGAAGAACGCGCCGCGTTCGAACACACCGGCGGCTACGCCAAAGAAATGTCGGATGACTACAAAGCCCGCCAAAGTGCGTTGATTGCACAGCAGGCCGCCAGTGCCGACATCATCATCACCACCGCACTGATTCCGGGCAAACCAGCTCCCGTGTTAATCACGCCAGAAACCGTCGCCGCCATGAAAGCAGGCTCCGTAATCATCGACCTAGCCGTGGCCGCAGGCGGCAATTGCCCACTCTCGCGTAGCGATGAAGTAGTGAAATCTGCCAACAGCGTCACCATCGTCGGCCACGCCAACGTACCGGTCTTGGTTGCCACCGATGCTTCGAGCATGTTTGCCCGCAATGTACTGACTTTCTTAGGCTTGCTGCTCAATAAGGAAGGTCAATACGCGCCGCAACTGGAAGATGAAATCATCAAAGCTACGCTCGTGACTCACGCTGGCAGCATCTACTTTGGCAGCGCGGCGGCCCCCAAAGCTGCACCAGCCAGCCCAGTCGCACAACCGGTTGCTGAACCAGTCCCAGCACCCGCTGCTGCCATTACTGAAACCGTTTAAGGAAGCATTATGTCGAGTTTATCTATCGCCGCTTCAGCGGTTGCCCAGCTCCCCGTTAGTGAACATGTGTCGAGCGATCCCTTTATTGCCAGCCTGACGATTTTTGTATTGGCGATTTTTGTGGGTTACCACGTGGTGTGGAATGTCACGCCAGCGCTGCACACGCCGCTGATGGCGGTCACCAACGCCATTTCCGGCATTATCGTCGTTGGCGCGATGTTGCAAGTCGTTGATATCAATGCGCAACAAATTACGCTGACCAGCGTACTGGGTGCGCTAGCGATTTTCCTTGCCAGTATCAATATTTTCGGCGGCTTTTTAGTCACCCAGCGCATGCTCGATATGTTTAAAGCCAAAAAAGGAGGCAAATAATCATGGCTAGCCTCACAGCCCTGCTTTACCTCGTCGCCGCCGTACTGTTTATTCTGTCACTGCGTGGTCTGTCGTCCCCCAAAACCGCTTTGCGCGGCAATCTGTATGGCATGGTCGGGATGGCGATTGCCGTTGCGACCACTTTTTTTGTTGCCAATAAACCCGTCGTCTGGCTGATCGTCGGCGCGATGGCTGCCGGCGCGATTGTGGGCGCTTACAAGGCGCGCACTGTCGCGATGACGGCTATGCCGGAATTGGTCGCCGCGATGCACTCGTTGGTTGGCTTGTCGGCGGTGTTGATTGCAGTTGCGGCCGTATTCCACACCGGTGTATCGCACACTGGCGCACAACAAATTGAGCTGTTTATCGGTGCATTCATCGGTGCAATTACCTTTACCGCTTCGGTGATTGCCTACGGCAAGCTATCGGGTAAATTTGGTGCGCGGGCGGTCAATTTTGGCGGCCAGCATTTGCTCAATCTGGTTTTAGCCTTGGCGATGGTTGGATTGGGATTCACGTATTACGCCACCGGCAGCCAAGCTGCTTTCCTCATGATGCTGGCGATTGCCTTGGTACTGGGCGTATTGTTGATTATCCCGATCGGTGGCGCCGATATGCCCGTGGTGGTGTCGATGCTGAACTCGTATTCAGGCTGGGCTGCGGCCGGGATCGGTTTTACGCTGGATAATCCAGTATTGATTATCGCCGGTGCCTGCGTGGGTGCTTCGGGTGCGATTCTGTCCTACATCATGTGTAAAGCGATGAACCGTTCAATCGTTTCAGTGCTGCTCGGTGGTTTCGGCGCTGAAGTCGCGGCCGGCGGCGCGAGCGATGGTAGCAAGAAAAACTATCGTTCCGGCTCGGCCGATGACGCGGCTTTCCTGATGGAAAACGCCGAAAAAGTCATCATCATCCCCGGCTATGGTTTGGCGGTATCGCGCGCGCAACATGCTTTGCAGGAGCTAACGGATTTGCTGACCGAGCGCGGTGTCGATGTACGGTATGCGATTCACCCCGTGGCGGGTCGCATGCCTGGCCATATGAACGTACTGCTGGCTGAAGCTGAAGTGCCGTACGAACGCGTCGTTGAGATGGAAGAAATCAATAGCGAGTTTTCCAGCGCCGATGTCGTGCTGGTGATTGGTGCGAATGACGTTGTGAACCCCGCGGCGAAGAACGACCCCAATAGCTCGATCTACGGCATGCCGATTTTGGATGCGTACAAAGCGCGCACCGTGATGGTGGTGAAACGCTCGATGAGTGCGGGCTACGCCGGTTTGGATAATGATCTGTTCTATATGGATAAAACCATGATGGTGTTTGGCGACGCGAAAAAAGTCGTCGAGGAAATGCTGCAAGCCGTACATTAGAAGAAGAAAAGTCACTCAGGGGACTTAGCCGCCGATTTGCTTGGCTGAATCGGCGGTTTTTTTTCTGCCTGGGCCACCAGAAAACCGTACGCAGGGCATTTAGCGCTGAAATTTCAGCGCTAAAGCGTTATCCTTGTGGATCTGAATGTTTCATCAAGATGAAGGTCGACGAATGAGCGAGCAACTCCCCGCAGCCACTGCCCAACCCTGCCCCAAATGTGGAGCCCCAGCCGAGCCACAAAAAGCTGGCTCCAATCGCTTTTGGGTGCAATGTAGTAAATTTGGCAAAAATGGCAATTGCAGCGCAATCAGCCAGCAAGGCAGCAATAAAAAAGAAGCCTTGGCAAACTGGAATAAATTGAAATAGGCAACAAGGGCAGGTATTGCCCTATAGCCCTTACAGGGCAATATTCACAAAGCCATACCCTCGTCATTTTCTACGGCAATGGATCGACGCAGATAAGTAGCAATACCCACCAGTAACAAAAATGCGCCTAGCGCACCCATTGGAGCCCACGGCATCCAGTCCAGTAAATTGCCACGCTGAACCATCGCATGTTGTGGCTGCTGGGGGTCATACAAAATATCTACGCTACTAGGCACTCCACCCGCGTATTCGCGACTGTTCCAATCAGTAAACTCAATTAACTGATCAGCAACCCGAAACTGCACCACAGCCTTAAACCAAGGCGCTTCACTCGAGCGCACAGGCGCAACAGCCACATAACGCACAATTTGCCCAGCAGTGCTCTGCCCCGCCATCAGTAAAGCGGATCGCTCAAACCCCGTGTGATATGCCACCACGAGCAGCAGAATGCCCACCCCCAATTGCAAATACATCACGATCCGCTGGTATGCTTGTCCAATACGGGCAATGCGGCCCGCAGTTGAGTTTTTTGCTCGCATGCGCATCTCCACTGAGTGTGCAGGCAGTGTGCCCCAAGCCATTGGGCTTGGCAAATCAGCGCAAACTGACATAAAAAAACCGCCCAAATGAATGGGCGGTTGCACTGTATCAAACACGAACTAAAGCGATTTACTGACAAGCACCAAGGTCAGCCCATACACCCCACTGCCCGGTCTGGCTTGGGTTTTCGTTCACAGTCCACCATTTCGACTGGTAGTTATGTTTGCCATACGAAACGATCGTACCGGCGATTGAATATGCAGTACTTGCTGACCATGCTGTTGCGCATGCGGTGATACCACCACTTGGTGTTGCAGTAGCTGCTGGCGTTGCAGTCGGCGCGACGGTTGGCGTTACACTTGGTTTAGGCGTCGCCGTAACGACTGGTGTCGCTGTCGGAGCAGGCGAAACAGTTGGCGCTGGCGTTGCACTCGGCGTAGCGCTAGCGGTGGCGATCGGTGTTGGTGTCGCAGTCGCTACTGGGCTAGGTGTTGGCGTGGTATTTGTAGTGGCTGCAGTACGCCAAACTTTACCGCTACCATCGGGGCCAGAGTTGGTCGCAGGATCATCGCCAACGGTATACCACATGGCCGTATAGTTCTGGCCGCCTTTAGATACGCAAGCGCCAGCCTGATACACCGAGGTTGCTTGCCATGCATTGCAGCTGCTGCCACCCACGGGCGTGGCTGTTGGTACCGGCGTAGGAATCGGCGCATTGCTGCCTGTACCATTATTAAGACCCAATGCTTTAATGCGACTCCACAACCAGCCACCGTCGTCGGCAACGTTATCGGTTCCTGCGATCGACGTGGTTGACCCACCACCCCAAATCACCGAAAACACATTCGCAGCTTTAAGCTGATTCAGATGCCCAGTCTGCCAGCAGCCAGTTTCGCTGCTTGGACATTTAAGGAAATCTTTTACCGTCACGGCTCCATTGAGCAGATACGAGCTATTGGTTGGCATGGCCAGATTGCCGTAATACGCCTGCAGATTGCTCGCCGCCGAGTCGACATTGGCATCGCCAAGGAAGTACGTCGCATCGCTGCTAGCATGATCAGCACGGGTATCAACATCGCCATTGACCTGCAAATGCCCGCCCGGAATTTGCCACAGCATCACGGGTTTATTACCCAACTGCTGCGATACTTGCTTAACGTACTCGGTGTACACGCCATATGTCGGCGCATTGTATAAATAGCCGCCTTGCAGGCCGTTTTGCGCCATTTTGGAGAAAACGTCCCGCTCCCACTTATCAAAGGCGATAAAGTCTGGGTTCATATTGGTTTCAGGGTTGCCGTAGACCTTCATTTGCAGCAAAAAATCTTTCACCGCTGTAGCATGTGGCGTAATCAGTGCAGCATTCTGGCTGGCTTGATGCAGCCAGCCATGCCCAGTTTGATCGCCAGCCCACACGTTGTAGTGCCAGCCATAGGGAATATCCGGGCCAAATTTACGCACCAGCCAATTGAGTGAGCGAATGTAGTTTGGCAGCGTCGTGCCGCCGGCCATGAATTCAGCTGGAATATCAGCCTTGTTAATCCCCAAATAATCAAATGCCTCGCTTAAACCGCTCGCCACAGGGACGGCATAATCAAATGGCGTTGGGCAATAGCCTGGCTGGCAGGATTTATGCATCTCACCCAAAAAATCTGGGTTGAGTAATAAAGTTGCAGGCACTGGATGCTTGGCATCTTTGTAACCTTGCAATTGCTTGAGCAAGCTAATCAAATTGATATAGTGGTTGCGCAGATAGTGTTTTTCACTGTCATTACTTAAATCGAGCTGAATCGTGTAATGGCTAGAGCTACCGTCAACGGTATAGAACACAATGGTCGGCATAAAGGTCTGGCCAGACAGATTGCTTTCCATTCCACGAATGTACTGCATCAGTTTGGCAACCTTAGTGTCGGTCGTGAGAATACTTTCACGGTCACCATCGCCGCCTTGACCGGCATATGTGAATAGCGAATCAACAGGACGCTGCTGCAATAACGGCAATTCAGACCCGCCGTTGATCACCCCGCCCATGGAAATCTTACTAGTAGACCAGCCAGGAACGGCGGCCAGTAATGGCGTAGCCAGTTGGCTGCTCAGTAAACAGCCCAGCACTGCAGTGCGCAGTATTTTATTGGTTTTGTGCATGTCTCATCCTTGAATTATTGGTTTTAGTTTGCTGGCCAATCAGCTGACGACTGGCTTTCAAATTGCGCTACATGCTAGATTTAAAGCCAAGATAAAAACCCGTTTTATCTATAAAAATCAAACATGTAAAACCATCATTCCGAGATCAAAAAAGGATGTCAAATTTATTGCACAGCACCAGCAGAGTGGTATTAGCCTCGGGTCTGTTTTGCGGTAAGCGCCCCTAGAACACAGCACCCAAAATGCATAATTGGTTGCTGCACATTTTTACGCCAATACCAGCCAACTAGGCTTTAACGACGACTCGATAGCATACTCCAGCAAGCACTGCTGCCGAGCAAATAGACAGCATAATGAAAGCATTAAATTAAGGAATTGGCACTATCACGACATGCGAGCACAAGCATCAAACTTCGTTGAGCATCGGCAACATGGGTATATCCGTAATGCCAACATCCACCCCCAATTGTTTCAGCAACGTGCCTACCTGACCACGGTGGTGCGTTTGATGATTAAACAAATGCTGTACCTGTACCCAGCGTGGAATCGTTTGGGTAAAACCATACATTTGGCTTGTCCATGTAATCGGCTCTTGCAACCATTCAAAAGTTAGCCCATCTGCCCAGTGCAATATCCGCTGATCCATGGCGATTCTGGCCTCATGCAACTGGGCAAAATCAGTAAATAATGGCTCACTTGCAGGTGAGCTCACTAATTTCTCGCCAGTAAATCGAGATAACCAAATTAAATCCCCCCACAAAATATGGTCTAAGGTGCGCTGAATCGAGCCAAAAAAAGCCCCCCGTTCAGCTTGCAACTGCTCTGCACTCAGTTGTGCTGCGGCCGCATAAACTTGCTGATTTTGCCACTGATTGTAAGCCGCCATCAGCTGCGGCATAGAGCCTTGAAACATTGCATTCCCTCCATCTTTTTGCGCTGGATTTGTCAGTTTTGGTGCTAAACCACAGCGATAAAGTGATACACAAAAATACCACTTTCCTAATTAAATCAAACTATTAGCCACTCAAACACCGCACATCAGCTTACATGATAATGATTATTAAATCTGCATATAATTCAGCGTGAAGTAAACAAAGCTGGAGTGCAAGATGAATCCAAAATCGCTAGAGCCACTTGAGTTGATCACGATCGAGGAACAAACCACGCAAGTGATGCAACAAGCTCAACCCCGTAGTTATTTGTATCAAACCGCTCGCCGTTTGCAGAGCATTATGCAGCTTGAACTGATTCGCCGTGGTTTATTCGAGCGGCAAATTGCTGCTTTGCGCAAAAATGCCACGCGCTAAGTAAAAGCACATAAAAAAAGCCATGCATACGCATGGCTTTTTTATTGAACTCATTTCACTGACAAAACAACACCACTTTGCCCAAATTACGATTCTGCGCCAGATATTCGTGCGCTTCCTGCGCTTGCGCCAAAGGGAAGCTGCGGTCTAGCGTCACTTTAAACTCGCCGTTCACCAAACTTGGCAATACATACTGAGCCACTGCGCGCGCCAATTCGGCTTTACGAGCTAACGGCAAGCTGCGTAGTGTCGAGCCCAGTACACGTTGACGCTTCATCAGCAACACGCCTAAATTCAGCGTGGCTTCCAGCCCGCCCAGCAAGCCAATCACAATCATCGTGCCGTCCAGATTAAGGCAGCGCTGATTGCCAGCCAGATAACTTGCACCGATGGTGTCCAGAATCAGGTCGGCGCCGCCTGCTGCTTTTACTTCAGTAGCAAAATCTTGCTGGCGATAATCGATGACTAAATCTGCGCCTAGCGCACGGCAAAATTCCTGTTTTTCACTGGAGCTGGTCGTCACAGCAACCCAAGCGCCGCGTGATTTAGCCAATTGAATAGCAGCAGCACCAACGCCGCTGGCACCGGCGTGAATCAGCACTCGCTGCCCAGCCTTTAATTGCCCTAGCTCGATTAAATTCAGCCACGCCGTTAGCCAGGCTTCCGGTAAACTTGCGGCAGCTTCACTACTCAGGGTATCTGGCTGTAACCAGCATAAATGTTGATCCAGCAGGCAATACTCAGCGTATGCACCACCCGCAACCAAGCCAAAGACTCGGTCACCAATCTGAAACTGCTCGACGGCAGCGCCGACTGCCACGATCTCGCCGGCAATTTCCAGACCCAAAATTGCTGATTCACCCGGCGGCGGCGGATATTTGCCCTGCGCCTGCACCAGATCAGCTCGATTCACCCCGGCGGCGGCCACTTTAACTAGTAATTGCCCCGGACCCACCTGCGGTTTGGGTTGCTCAGCCAGCACCAGCTGTTGATTAAGCGTCACAATAGCCTGCATATTTCCTCGCGAAGATAAGTTAAAGCCAATACAACATCATCAGCGGATTGCCCTGCAGATGCAAGTTGCCAACTCCCCGCAGCCCAGTACACGATTGAAAATACAGCCAATGAAAAAGGGGGCTAAGCCCCCCGTTTCAGATTCAAAGTTTCAGATTCAAGCTGCGCGAATCAATCAACCGTTGATTGACAAACCCATCTAGGCGGCCTCGGCCTGCGCTGCTGGCCGAAATTTGCGCGAAACGATGCCAATAGCAAAGCTACTTGCCGCCACAATAAGCATAACTGGCAGAGTGTTACCCAATACAAAATCCCAAGTCATCGAATAGCGGTACAAGGCAAAACCAGCGCACCACAAAGCCAAATTGCGCCAACAAACGGCTTGGCTGGTAACATCTGTTTTCAGCAAGAAGTAATCGGCACACATAATGGCAATCATCGGAGCGAACACCGAGCCAATTAGATACAGAAAAGCTTCAAAATTATTCACTGGGGCAAAAATAGCCAGCGCAGTGCCCAAGACTACGGCCACGATGCCAGCCCAGCGCTCGTTCAATTTTGGATTAATACTGGCAGCCGAAATACCCGCCGAGGCAGCATCCATAAAGGTGGTGGTTACCGTAGAAAACACCACAATCAAAATTGCCGCAACGCCTAAACCCGCCGCCGACATAATCGCCGCAATATCACCTGAGCCAGCATACAGCGTAGCACCCAAGCCGATAATGAACATCCAGCAACTGCCAATAAAATACGCCACGGTAGCCCAAGTCGTCCCCCAGCCTGCACGCTTAGCCGAACGGGTGTAATCGCTCACCAGCGGCAGCCACGACAATGGCATTGCTACCGCCAGCTCAACGGCGGCACCAAATGCCAGAGTCTGCCCGGCGTTGGGCGGCAAATGCACCGCTTGCGCGTTGAATACGACAAAGCTCAGCACAATAGTCAATAAAAACAGCAGCACCGCAGTTACTGACTGCAAGCGCGACATATTTTTAAGCTCTAATACAATCCACAGTGCTATCAAGACACCAATAATCAACGCCCACGCAGCAGTGCCCAGTTGCGGCACCAAAAATTGTGCGGCAGCCGCTCCTGAAGCCACCATAATGGCCGTCCAGCCAACCAGTTGCACCACATTCGCCAGCGAAAACAACATACTGCCGCGCTGCCCGAATGAGCGCTTGACTGTTTCCATGGCCGATTTACCGGTTTGGGCGCCGATGTAGCCAGCTAACCAAAACAGCACGCCCCCGATCAAGTGCCCCAATACAATCGCCAGCACGCCCTGCTCAAACCCCAAGGGTGCAATAAAAGAACCGGTTAAAATTTCGGCCAGCGAAACCGCAGCACCAAACCACAGCAGCGCCAAGGCTGGACCAGAAAGTGTAGAAGAGGAAGAATCTGCAAGCTTGCTCATAAAATCCCTATTGTTGTTATGGCCGGTCTGTTTGAATGCGAGCCGGCTCTGGTAAAACAGATCCCATCAAACGGCAAATGATGCCCAGATGAGACAACAGCCATCATACACTGCGTGCTCTAACCTGCCGTTGCTGATTGCAGCGCTTTGCATCTAGATCAAATTCACCCAATCTTTGCACTAAACAGAATTTGCCACATCGAGGCGCTTGCACATAAACAAGCTAAATTCATTTTCGCGATAATCAGCAAACGGGCCGCATTCGGCATAGCCGTGGCGCCGATATAACTGATGCGCGGGAATAAAATCGGGCGTCGTGCCCGTTTCCAGACTGATCCGCGCAATACCCCGCTCGCGCGCTTGGCGTTCGATCTCGCGCAAAATCGCCCCAGCCGCACCGCGCCGCAGGTAGCCCTGCGCGGTACGCATCGATTTAATTTCCGCATGTTGGGCATCGAGCTGCTTGAATGCACCACAAGCGAGCAGCTCGTCGCCGTCCCACGCTGTTAAAAAAGTAATTCCCGGCGCTTTCAGCGCAGTTAAATCGAGTGCAAACACGCACTCGGCTGGCGAGCTAGCGTACATCCCCGCCAAGTGTTCATTGAGTAAGTCTGCGACTTTGGGATGAGAAAGATCGTCGATGATAATGCGCATGGGTCGCTCCGCGAGGGGTAATCAGATCGCTAAAATCAGCAAAGTTCGTGCCTACCGACGTGGGCAGCAAGCGATGGTGGGCAGACAATGCCACTGGCGGCGGCTTAATCACAAAGCCTTTTTCAACGCCGCTTTTAAACCCGACCGACTCGTACACCGAATGCGCGGCGGTCAGCTGCTCGCCCGACAGCAGCATCACTTTGTAGCAATCCTTCTGCCACGCCAAGGAGAGCGCAAACTCCAGCACTTGGCGGCTCAGGCCACGACGGCGATAGGCGCTGGCGGTGATCACATGCTCGATGATGCCAAACGGTCTAGCGCCATTGGCGATGCTGCGATTAATACTCAAAGCACACGTCGCAGCCAGCACGCCATCGATCTCGGCCACGACAATCTGCGTGTTTGGATCAGCAATGATCTGCGCCCAACGTTCGATTGCCAAATCTTCGGGCAGCGTGGGGTCATGCGGGCGCAGCTCTTGGTACAAGCGCAGTACGTCGGCCAAGTCATCGTCAGTTGCGACTCTAATCATTGATTCAGAATCCAAAGCGAACCGCTTCCTATGCCTTGCTAACGGCATAATGACTCGATGCCCTTTTCAAAAAAAGAAAACTCTGCTTTCGCTACTTCAACAATATTGCTGAGCCTTTTCGGTGGTGTACTGGCAAATCTTTCAGCAAACGCTTTGAAATCTGGATTCTCTGAGCGAGCGTCATCAGGATAAGCAATCGCTTCAAGTGGGCCATGTCCACTTGCAAGAACCCAAAGATAATCAGAGAAATTTTGCGCTACAACACCCATTTCACCCTCTGAGCCAAAAAATACAATGGGTTGAGAGAGTAGGTCTTCGTTGTCCCGTATATGCCAAATTGCAGCAAGCCCACCCGTACCATCTTGGCCAAAAATCAGAAATTCAGCGCCAGATGCATCTGGACTTCCAGTCCATGCACGAAACCAGCTCTCGGTTTCAGCCACACTTAGAAAATCATCATATGGCTCAAAATCGATTCCTTCACCATCCGCATAATCGAATTCAAGCTTGTGAAGATCTCGCAAAATTTGTGGAAATGACCGTTGAATCAATTTAAGTTCCTCTCATTTATCACTAGTAATTCCAATCCACAGAATCAGGTACGAAATAATCAGCAACATTACTTATGTTTGCGTTAGAGCGATTGCTGCCACACTCACCCCGGCTGTACCCCCTCGTACCCCTCCACAATCACCAAATCAATCTCGCACGCGCCGTCGCGCAGGGCTTTGGCGTTTTGATACGGTACGGAATGGTAACAATCGAGTGCGGCTTGGTAAGTTGGGAATTCGACAATGGTATTGCGTGAGCGGGTATTGCCCTCTACGCACTGATATTGGCCAGCTCTAGCCAGATACTTGGCACCGTATTGCGCGAGCGCTGCGCCATTGGCGGCGACGTAGGCTTGAAAGGGTTCGAGATTACTTATGTCGAGGCGGACGATCCAATATCCTTTGGCCATGGTTTTGCTCTGATTGTATGTGAAAGCAAAACCTTAACACAAAGTAAGTTGCGACAGAGATCAGCTGCGTTTATGGCGCAAGGTATTCAGTGACCAGTTTGAACTGCCCGCCATCTTGCTGATAAATGTTTTGATCAAGCTGCTGCAATTGGCCATTGATCAAAGCGTATCGCATAAAGTAGTGGTTTTCTTGCTTAGCCGTTGCTGCATCCGCCCACTGAGGCCAAGCAACGAGCCGGACGTAGAACCAATCTGGCTCAACAAACATGACTATGCTGTCATCAATCTGCAACCATTTTCCACCGACCGCAATATGGCTCAACAAATCAAAGTGATTTTGCTGTGACTTCAATAGCAACATTTCAGTCGCCAAATTGGATCCGCCGCCACAAGCAGCGATGGTTGAAAAAACAATCCAGTACTCTTGTCGCTCTGCCACTGCTAAGGCAGGCGAGGTAGTCACTTCGCACGCTCTAAGGCGTTTCGGCACATTGGCTTTTGGTACATAGTTTTTTGCCACTAACTGAACACAAGCTTCAATAGATGCACAAGGCATAGCTTGTGCCATTGAACTTAAAAGCAGGAGGATTGCCAGCGCAAAGTGATACATCTTGCTAAGTCTCAATCACCCCAGCCTGCGCCTGCTCGACGCTTTGGTGCGCCAGCGCGAGGTATTCTTTCGATTGCATTTCGGTCATGCGGCTGGCGGTGCGGAAAAATTCGCTCGCTTGCAGGCCTTCCACGTAAACCTCTTCCACAGGCACATCAGCCGCGATGATCAGCTTAACGCGGTGGTCGTAAAACACGTCGACCAGCCACGTGAAGCGGCGCGCCAAATTACTTTGCTCGGGTTTGAGCTTAGGCAGGCCCGATAAAAACATGGTGTGATATTCCTGCGCCAAGGCCAGATAATCGGCCTGACCACGGCCATCGCCACACAGCACGGCAAAGTCGAACCAGATCGCGCCACCGGCACGGCGGCGCGCTTTGACTTTGCGCCCTTCGATGGTGACGTGTGAATCCTGATCATGACCAGTGCTCATTTTGGCAAACAGCTCGGCCATTTCGCGCTCGGTCTCGGCCGATTGCGGTTGCAAATAGGTACGCGCGGCGGTGAGCGTGCGCAGGCGGAAATCTTGCCCACCGTCGACGTTCAGTACGTCGAGTTTGGCTTTGAGTAGCTCAATCGTTGGTAGAAAGTTAGCGCGCTGCAAGCCGTTGGGGTACAGGCCATCGGGCGCATAGTTGGATGTCGTTACCAACACCACGCCGCGGTTAAATAGCTGCTCCATCAGCCGGCCCAGAATCATCGCATCAGCAATGTCGGAAACATGAAACTCGTCAAAACACAGCACACGCACGGCTTTGGCCCATTTATCGGCCACTTTAGCCAGCGGGTCATCACTGCCTTGCTGCGCGCGCAGCTCGCGATGCACTTCCTGCATAAAGTGGTGAAAATGCAGGCGTTTTTTGCGTTTGTATGGCAAGCCAGCGTAAAACGCATCCATCAAAAAACTCTTGCCACGCCCTACGCCGCCCCAGAAATACAAGCCGCGTGGTAAATCTGGTGTCGGCAGTAAAGTTTTGCCAAACAAGCGATTGCGCTTTTGCTTGAACACCACCAGTGCTTGCCACAAGCTTTCGAGTTTTTCAATCGCCGCAGCTTGCGATTGGTCCTCAATAAACCCCGTCTGAGTGGCTAATGAACGGTACCAGCTCAGTGGGCTAATACCAGATTGTGGTGGGGCAATAACGTGTTGAGACATGCAGTTTCTCGTAACTCACAATAAAGCAATTATAAAGCCAATAGATACAAAAAAGCCCTGCATTGCTGCAGGGCTTACTACTGCGCTAACGCGACCTTGCGTGGGCCGCACACTGGCAGAAGATTACAGCGCTTGCGCGTTGTTAGCCAGGTAATCAGCCACGCCAGCAGCGTCCGCTTTCATACCTTTTTTGCCTTTGTTCCAGCCAGCTGGGCAAACTTCGCCGTGCTCTTCGGTAAATTGCAGCGCATCAACGACACGCAACAATTCGTCGATATCACGACCCAATGGCAGATTGTTCACCACTTGGTGTTGTACCACGCCGTTTTTGTCGATCAGGAAGGTGCCGCGCAATGCTACACCGGCATCAGCCAATTCAACGTCGTAGGCTTTGCAAATTTCGTGCTTAACGTCAGCGACCAAAGTGTAACCAACTTGGCCGATACCACCTTTTTCAACTGGGGTGTTGCGCCATGCAGCGTGGGTGAATTGGCTGTCGATCGATACGCCAATCACTTCTACATTGCGTTTTTTGAACTCTTCCAGACGGTGATCAAACGCGATCAACTCTGAAGGGCAAACGAATGTAAAGTCGAGTGGGTAGAAGAAAATCGCAGTGTATTTGCCAGCAGTAGCGGCTTTCAGATTGAAGTTGTCTACAATCTCGCCAGAGCCAAGAACGGCTGCAGCAGTAAAGTCAGGGGCTTGCTTAGCAACGAGAACGGCCATATTCATACTCCTAGTGGGTTTTTAGACAAAACTTGCTCCACTCTAAAGATCAGGGCGAAGCGCGTCAAATCAAGAGTTTTCATCCACCTGATAGCTAATTTCTATTTGGCCGCAAATGTTGGCTAAAAACCTCGTTCATGGCACTAGGGAAAACTCCGTTTGCCTTTTTGCTTACAAATTGCCATGATCATTTCATTGCGAACTTTTCATGGGGAACTCCGATGCGCCATTTCAAACAGCTCGCAGCCTCGCTGTCCATCAGCCTACTCGCACTCAGCAGCCCCGGCATGGCTAGCGACAAAGTAATTACTATTCTGACGCAGCAAGATGTATTTAACGATTACCAAAAATTCATTGGCCAGCGCGACCCACTGACATTAAATAACTACGGTGGTACTGGTTCCCGGCGCGATGTCGTTGAATTGGTCTTGGTGCAACAAGCCCTAAAAGCCGGCGGCAATGAATTGCCAATCAAGATTGTTAAAGTCGATAACAGCAGTGACTCTTACAGCCGCTACATCAAGGAAATCACCACCGGTAGCGCCACAATGGGTGGCAATAGCGCTTGGCAAATTGATCTAAAACCACTGGCAGATAAAGTCTTTATTTCCGAGCCAGTGATTCGCAACGGTGAATTTGAAGCGGGCTTCTATACCACAGCTGACAATGTGGATGCGCGGCTAACCCGCACTTTGCCCGATTTACAAAAGCTCACCGCGGTGGTCGCCGAGAGCTGGAAGCCTGATGTCGCGACACTGGAAAGCCTGAAGTTTTCGAATTTACTCAAAACCCAGAGCTGGGACTCCATGGTCGGCATGCTGTTCAAAAAACGCGCCGATGTACTACTAGCCCCATTTCAACCCACGCCTGATTTATCCATGGATCTAGGGGGCAAGAAACTGGTTCCTGTGCAAAACGTCAAAGTGGGCTTGCAAGGCAGTCGACATTTTCTAGTGAGCAAAAGCGATCCGAACGGCGCTTTGGCGGCGAAGCAGCTGAACTTGGGCTTGGATAAATTGCGTGAAAAAGGCCTGATCGACAAAGCCTACCGTGATTCAGGTTTTTTCAATAACGCGACGAAAAACTGGAATCGACTCAATTAATTCTGCCAGCGAAACTTATCAATAAAAAAGCCGCACAATGCCAGTGCGGCTTTTTTATTGCTCACTAGAGGCAATTAATGCGCTTTGCCACCGAGCGGCAATACTTCACGTCCGTAGATTTCATTGAGCACTTGGGCCATCGCGGAATAAATCGCAGATGCGCCACAGATAATGCCCTCAACCCCTGCAATAGTCTTAATCGCAGCGCTGCCCGTAAAGTCACCAATCGCGAGCAGGAAGAACAGTACCGTTAAAGAGCCAAAAATAAACTGGGTAATGAAATTCATCCGCAAAGTGCCGATGAAGAGGAAGGCAGTGAAAATACCCCATACGAGTAAATACCAGGCCATTGCTTGTTCACTGGCTTTGGCAGCAATACCCAATTGAGGCATCACAATCAGCGCCACCAACGTCAGCCAGAACATGCCGTAGGACGTAAACGCGGTCATACCGAAGGTGTTATTTTTCTTCGATTCGAAAATCCCAGCGATTACTTGCGCAATCCCACCGTAGAAAATCCCCATCGCCAAAATCATGGCATTGAGTTCAAACAAACCCGCGTTATGCAAATTGAGCAAAACGGTGGTCATCCCAAAGCCCATCAGGCCCAGCGGCGCAGGATTGGCAGAGGTATCAGTGATGGTAAGTGTATTGGCAGCAGACATGTCGCGTCCTTGGCGAAACAGGAGAGGAGCGGCATTCTATACTGTGAAACCCCAATAAACACTTGGCTCTGATCAATATTTATTGCAGCAGCATGATATTTACGGCTCAGATCTGCCCTTTATCAAGCTTTGCAAGCTCTTAGGCAGAGCCAAGCCATGAAATTACCACCATTGCTGTCACGACTTCGCCGCGGTTCATCACAATTCATTTGGCTTGCGTCTTGTCTACTGACGCAAAAAAGCCCCACATAAAAACGCGAGTACGCTTTATATAGGGCGGAGAGAAAAATGACTGATCAGCAAACGCAATCACGTGGTGGCTATTGGCCGACTCGAATCGCTGCACCATTCGCTCCACGAGCCCGGATACAGTCGACCGCCAGATAAACCCGCTACTTCTAATGCCAGCAGATTATGGCAGGCCGTTACCCCACTGCCGCATTGATGCACAAGCTGTGCGGGGCTTAGGTCACCCAGCAATACCCCCCACTCTTGACGCAAAGTATCGGCAGCTTTGAAATAGCCATCTTGCAAGTTCAGCATAAAAAACCGATTTGCCGCCTCTGGGATATGCCCTCCAACCGGATCCAGCGTTTCGCCAATGCCGATAAAGCGCTCAGCGCTACGCGCGTCAACGACTTGGAATTCACCATTTTCCAAATTGGCCAGCACATCGTCGGCATTCACATGGCAAGCAGCGTTTAGCTGCACGTCAAAATTCACCGGCTTAATTGCGGCGATTTCGCTGAGCAACTCGCCGCCCACAGCTTGCCAAGCCGCCAACCCACCATCCAGCACTTGTACGCACTCTGCGCCCAGCCAGCGCAGCAACCACCACAATCTGGCAGCAAATGGGCCGCCGCTGCTATCGTATGCCACCACATGCGTATCGCGCGCGATGCCAAGGCCGCCCAGCTTAGTTGCTAAAGTGGCTGGATTGGGCAGTGGGTGGCGACCATTGCGGCCCGTTTTGGGCGCGGATAAATCCTCGTCCAAATGCAAAAATCGGGCACCCGGCAGGTGGCCAGCCAAATACGAAGCGCGGCCAGCATCAGCCTCGGCATTGCCCAATACATGGCGGCAATCGACAACTACGACCTTGCCTTGCGGCAAAATTGCTTTTAATTCTTCGGCGGAAATGAGGGGTTTCATTTGCGATCCTTCAGGGTATATGCTTAAACCTTGCTCATGATATTGAGTGCAGCCTGATACACCTCAGGGGTAGCTGCAGCAATCACGCGGCCACTACTCGTGCGGGTTAATGGCTCGCCTTGCCAGTCGGTCATAATGCCGCCAGCGGCAATCACCACTGGCGCCACCGCAGCAAAATCATGTAATTTCAAGCCTTCCTCAATAACCACATCGAGCCCACCAGTCGCCACCAAGGCATACTGATAGCCATCACCGCCATACACGGTAAAGCGGCCACCTTGTTGAAACTGCATAAATGCCTCACGACTAGCAGGGGCAAAATATTGTGGCCCAGTCGTGCCAATGCGCGCGCGTGATAGTTCGGTAATCTGACTCACCGTCACTGCTTGGTCGTTTAAAGTGCAACCTTGGCCCACGACCCCGATCCAGCGCTCGTTTGCGATCGGTTGATTCACCACGCCCAGCACGGGTACGCCGCGATACAGCAAACCAATCAAAGTCACAAATAAGGGGCGCCCGGTAATAAAAGCCTTGGTACCATCGACCGGATCAAGCACCCACACCCAGTCGGCATCATCGCGTTCAGCACCAAACTCTTCGCCAATAATGCCGTCTTGTGGGCGTTCCGCATTAATCAGTGCGCGCATCGCCAGCTCGGCCTCGCGGTCCGCTTGCGTGACGGGGCTGGCATCCGATTTATCATCAATGGTCAATCCACTGCGATAATAGGGACGAATCACCGCGGCGCTGGCATCGGCGAGTTTCTTGGCAAAGGCAATTTGTTCTGGGCTAACTAACACGAAATCACTCCACATAAAGGTGCATCCTATTTTACGGGCTTTTTATGACACTACCTATGTGATTAGTCTGGCTTGTACTTGGATGCGACGGCGTATCAAGAATTGTTTTTATTTGTATTTCTATTCAATTACTTGCTCTGAAATTATTCTTGATATTCCCGACTAAAAGAGTACACTTTTCTTAAAAATAACGGTCTTTGAATAAGGCCGTTTTTTATTCAACACAGATTGGCTAAGCCAACAGGAGAATACGATGCAAGGCGATAAAACAGTCATTGCAGCGCTTAATGGCATTTTGGCCAACGAGCTGATCGCAATTAACCAAACCTTTCTGCACGCCCGTATTTACAAGAACTGGGGCTTTAAACGCCTGAATGATCAGGTTTATCACGAATCAATCGATGCCATGAAACGCTCAGATAAATTGATCGAGCGCGTGCTGTTTTTGGAAGGGCTGCCTAATCTGCAAGACCTGGGCAAATTATTGATCGGCGAAGATGTTCAAGAAATGCTCGGCTGTGATTTACAGCTCTACACCGGTTTTTTAAGCAGCGTACGCAATGCCATCAAAACCTGTGAAACCGCCCAAGATTATGTCAGCCGCGATTTGCTGGCAGAAATCCTGGAAGACGAAGAAGAATATGTTGATTGGCTGGAAACTCAGCAAACACTGATCAAGGAAATGTCCTTGACCAATTACCTGCAATCACAAGCTTTCGGCGATTAAGCCGCCCGACTCAAGGAGCACCAATTATGCAAGGTAGCGCAAAAGTTCTCGCCGGGCTGTCAGAATTGCTGGCAGCCGAGTTAACCTCGGTAGATCAATATTTCGTGCATAGCCAGATGTATCACAACTGGGGCTATAGCAAACTTTACGAGCGCATCGATCATGAGCGCCAGGATGAAATTGGGCATTCCACTTTATTGATTGCGCGGATTTTATTTCTGGAAGGCATCCCGAATGTGGCCGCACGCACGCCATTGCGAGTGGGCAAAGATGTCAAAGAAATGCTCGAATTCGACTTGCAAACCGAATACGAAGTGGCTGCGGCATTGAAAAAAGTGATTGCCATCTGTGAAGCCGAGCAAGACTATGTCACCCGCGCAATGCTGATGACCTTGCTTGAAGACACCGAGCAAGACCACGCCCATTGGTTAGAGCAGCAACTTCATCTGATCAAAGCCATCGGATTGCCAAATTATCTGCAATCGCAAGCGTCCTAAGACGCAGGCAACGAGGTAGGCACGGCCAGCCTGTTGGGCAAGCCCAACCCTGACCGTAGTCCAAACAAAAAGCCCGAGTTAAACTCGGGCTTTTTGCATAGTCTGGATGGGTATACATCGCAATCAATCACGAGGCAATAAATCCAGTGGTATACCCCCAAAATTTAGGCGAAGGCTAAGTCTTCCAAATCGGCTAGCATCTGTGCTTCGTAGGTTTCCACCGCGTCTTTAAGCACTTGCTTAGCGCAGCTTGTACATTTGCCGCAGCAAGTGCCGGTTTGTGTGGTGCGTTGCAGTTGGATATAAGTACGCACGCCGTTTTGCTCTACGGCTTTGCGAATCGCTTTATCGCTAACGTTATTGCAGACACAGACAATCATAGTGAGAACCTAATTAATATCCGTTCTCATTATCTATAAATTTTTACTTGCTGACAACCCCAGCGTCACCCATACGACCAGCGGCGCTTTACAATGCTTATACCCATGTTTCAAAACAGGAATTATCATGTCCCGCATTCAAATCGAACGATCAATTGGCGCCGAACGACAAACTGAATTAGGCATTAGCGCTTGGCCGATCTGGGAGAAAAGTATCTCCAGCTTCCCTTGGCGCTATGATTGTGCTGAAACCTGCTACCTACTCGAAGGCGAAGTGATCGTCACCCCCGTCGATGGCGAAGCGGTCACCATTAGCGCCGGAGATTTAGCCACCTTTCCTGCCGGCATGCGCTGCACATGGCAAATTACCGCCCCGCTGAAAAAACATTACCAATTTGATTAAATCAACGAGGCGTTCAGATGAAAACTATCGGCCTGATTGGCGGCATGAGCTGGGAATCAACGATTCCTTATTACCGTGTGATTAATCAGTCAATCAAAGCACAGCTAGGCGGTTTGCACTCAGCCAAAATACTGTTACTTAGCGTTGACTTTGCCGAAATCGCCGCCCTACAAAGCGCGGGCGAATGGCACGTTGCGGGGGAGCAACTGGCGCAAGCGGCCAGAACGCTTCAATCTGCGGGCGCCGAATGTCTGGTCTTATGCACCAACACCATGCATAAGGTCGCCGATCAAATTACGGCGGCCACCGACCTACCGTTTTTACATATTGCCGACGTCACCGCGAGCCATATCAAACAGGCCAATCTCAGCAAAATTGGCCTACTTGGTACGCGTTTTACCATGGAGCAGGATTTTTATATCGACCGCTTAGTCGCCCAGCAGATTGAGGTCATCGTGCCAGAACTTAGCGATCGCTTGCGAGTGAATGAGATTATTTTCAACGAGCTGTGCCAAGGTCAGATTCATGAAGCTTCACGGCAAGTTTATCGCGAAGTGATGCACAAATTAGTGGCGCAAGGTGCGCAAGGGGTTATTTTGGGATGCACTGAAATTGCGCTACTGGTCAATGCGAGCGACGCTGCTGTACCGCTGTTTGATACCGCCGATTTACATGCCCAAGCTGTCGCCAATTTTGCGCTGAAATAGCCCCGCGAACGGGGCTATTCGTGCTTACACTACTTCAGCCACGCTTTGCACCAGATCCTCAATCGACAAGATTGGCAAGCGATGCCGCTGCGCAAAATCAATCAGATCTTGCCCGCGCATCATCGTGCCATCGGGCATCATCAATTCGCATAGCACCGCACTATCACCACAGTCGGCTCGCCGAGACAGCGCGAGCGCACCTTCGGTATGCCCGCGCCGTCCGTGCAACCCTGCCGGATTCTCCACGAGCGGAAAAACATGCCCGGGTCTGGCAAGGTCATCAGGTACTGCTGCGGGGTGTATGGCAGCAGAAATTGTTGCCAAACGATCAGCAGCAGATACCCCGGTAGTGACACCCAAGGCCGCTTCAATCGAAACCGTAAATGCGGTGCCATAGCGGCTTTGATTATCCGCGACCATCGCAGGTAATTGCAATTGCCTGGCCCGCTCGGCACTCAGACAAAGGCAAACGATGCCGCTGCATTCACGGATCAACATCGCCATCAGCGGCAAACTCAGCTGGCTAGCGGAACAAATCAAATCCGCTTCATTTTCACGGTCGATATCGTCCAGCAAAATTGCCGCCTCGCCTGCTTGAAATGCCGCGATGGCCTGCTCAACACGCTGCTGCGGGGTGGTGTTTTGGAAATACTGCTCAAACGTAGTTTTCATAGGAAACGCTCCTTGTTGGTTCAAGAAAGCGTTCAGGGCTATGCCTGCGTTGAAAACGCACGGCAGTACAGCGCCTCCGCCTTACGGCGAATCGCTGTATGTCTTCTTTCATCCGGACTATACCGTCGGCTCAGGCGTTTCACCTGATCTGCTGACCCCAAAAAAATATTGGGCGCTCGCGGGCTCATCAACTCACTAGGGTTAATTTACCGCCGGTGGGGAATTTCACCCCGCCCTGAAGACGCAAAATACAGATCTCTATCAATCTGCAAAAACCAGCTTAACATAAATGAAGCGGGCAATTGCGGGGCACCCTGCTCATACCGCGAGTAATGTAGTTCACAAAAAACAAAAGGGCTGCGCCTTCAACGCAACCCCCAAGAGCTTTAATACCAATTTGCGCAATTTAGCTGTAATTACAGCCCTTTTGGTGGCACATTTTTGATATCTGGCCAACGTACGTACGCTTGCTTAACGTAGCCATCCACATTAACCACCCAATCTTTGTAAGCGGGCTTCGCCGTCAGGAATAAATATCCATCCACAATTTTGTATGACAGTGGATCGGTATCAACCTTTTTCTCTTTGGCTACCCCCTGAGCACAGAAACCGCCAAAACGCGGCGCGTACTGGCCAGGATTGGCTTTGAACTTAGCTAGGTTTTCTTTATTGGCAAAGTAGTATGTAGCGCCTTCAAATGTGAATTTAATCTCTGCATCGCCCTGCACTGGCTTGCCAGAGAAATACGACATTGGGTCATAGCCACGTAAAGCTACGCCTTTATCGTCCACATTGACAGGTAGATTCGAGCTCGCATTAAACGCCAGTGCGACGGGGCTAGCCGACATAACAAGCAAGCATGAAGTCAGAGCTAAACCAGACATAGAACGCAAAAACATAACCAAATCCTTATATACGCAACAATTAAAAACCACAAAAGCTTACAACGATCATTAGGCCAGACGCTGTAAGATGTAGTCAATTTGGATTTGTTACATTTCGCAAGCTTAGCTTTACTACAACAGTATGACGTACCGAATTGGTATTAACCCCTATAAAGCAAAAAACCTCGCCAGTGGCGAGGTTTTTTATCACTCAATTAACCCAAGCTACTGCACTAAGGTGCAGACAGCCTTAATCGCGAGATGTAGCTTAGGGCAAGCTATCAACATGACTTAGCAAAATATAACCGCCACGCATACTCAGCCACCCTTGTGTCTCCCAGGCGCTTAACTGCTTATTCACGCTTTCACGGGTGGCGCCCACAAAATTGGCCAATTCTTGCTGTGTTAACTTCAGGTCAATACGTATGCCTTCACTCGTTTCATCACCATGGTTTTGTGCCAATTGTCGTAGTACTTTGGCCAACCGTTGCGGCAAGGGCAAAAATAAGGTGTCCTGCACCAGCTCATCGGCACTGCGCAAACGCTCACACAAGGTTTGAATCATTGAACGCATAACCAGTGGATGCGCATTCAAATATTGATCGACAGTAGCGCGTTGCAGCACCAGCAGCTCACAGTCTTCCAAGGCCTCAATCGTGGCCGTGCGTGGGCCACCATCGAGCATGGCCAGCTCGCCAAATACCTCGCCCGCCTCCAAAATGGCCAAAGTTAATTCGCGCCCTTCGGTATTGCTGCGCATCACTTTCAAACGGCCGTGAATCACCGCATACATTTCATCGCTGCGTTCACCTTGGGCGAGCACGACTTGCTTGGCCCTGACCAGGCGCGATTGTGCATGCTGTGCTAGCTCTGCCAGCGCCTCATAGCTTAGTTCGCAAAACAGGCTACTGCCCGAAAGTAATTTCGCTTTATCCATTTTCTTGCTCAATCTAAGGTAGCAATAACAGGGGTGTGGTCCGATGGACGCTCATGCTTGCGTGGTTCAACATCAATCACACAGGAGCTACAACGCGCCAGCAGTGCCGGCGACATCAAAATATGATCGATTCGCAAACCCGCATTTTTTTTGAATGAAAAGCCCCGATAATCCCACCAACTAAATGATTTCTCAGGTTGCTCAAAATGCCGGAATGCATCGCTCAAGCCCAAGGCAAGCATACGTGCAAAGGCCTCACGTTCCGGCGGTGATACTAATACACCACCCGCCCATTTTTTAATATCATGTACATCACGATCTTCGGGGGCAATGTTGTAATCACCGAGTAAAGCCAGCTGCGGATACTGCTGTAGCTGGGCTTGTAGCCACTGCAATAAAGCCTCAAGCCAAGCGAGTTTGTACGGATACTTATCTGACTCCAGATCTTGTCCATTGGGAATATATGCCCCAATGAGACGCACCCCATTAACGGTCGCAGTAATCAAGCGTTTTTGCGGATCATCAAATCCAGGGACATTGATCACCACATCTTCAATCGGTGCGCGGGCAATAATGGCTACGCCGTTATACGTTTTTTGCCCGGCAAAGGCGACGTGATAGCCCGCAGCCTCAATCTCGGCCTGTGGGAAAACCGGGTCATCCATTTTGGTTTCTTGCAAACACAGCGCAGTCACCTCAGGATTGGCCGCCATCCAATCGAGTACTTGCGGCAAGCGCACCTTCAGTGAATTAACATTCCAAGTTGCAATTTTCATGTAAAACCTAATCCAAAATAGAAAAACAAATATTAGCAAATACTACTTTAACCACTATTACAGATAGAGCCTATTAGTATATTCACCAAACCTATGTAGCTACTTAGCTGCTGCAACATACCCTTGCGTACTAATCCAGCATGCCAGCATTAATCAAACGCCGAGTGTAGTCAGACCGTGGTGCATCAAATAATTCCCCAACGCTGGCTTGCTCTTGAATCAGCCCATCTTTGAGCACTAAAACCCGGTGCGCCAATGCCCGCACGACTGCCATATCATGACTGACCAAAATATAACTGAGGCCACGTTGGCGCTGCAGATCAGCCAATAATTGCAGCACCTGCTGCTGCACCGTCGCATCTAGCGCTGAGGTGGGCTCATCCAGAATCAATATTTTGGGCTGCACAATCAAGGCGCGGGCAATCGCGATACGCTGTCTTTGCCCGCCTGAGAATTCATGCGGATAACGTCCCAGCATGTCCGCATTTAAACCCACCGCTTGCATCACCTCAATCACGCTTTGCTCGCGTTCGGTGGCACTCAGCTGTGGTTGATGCACCAATAGGCCTTCACCGACAATTTCACCGACGGTCATCCGCGGAGAGAGCGCAGAAAATGGGTCTTGGAACACAATTTGAATATCACGGCGAGCCAAGCGCAGGGCCGCGCCTTTGAGCTGGCTAAAGAGGCGCCCTCCCAACTGGATTTGCCCTGCCCCTCGCCCTGCTTGCAACAAGCGCAACAAAGCCAGCACCAGCGTGGTTTTACCGCTGCCAGATTCGCCCACCACAGCTAAGGTTTCACCCTGATGCAACTGTAAATCTAATGGGGACAATACTTCTTGCCAGTGATGCTGCCAGAAAAACCGTCCCGGCTGGGCATATTGGTGACTTAATCCGTGCGCCTGAAGGCATTGTGCCCCCTGCTCAGCCAACTCATCGGCAACACGCTGCGGCCGCGCGGCCAGCAATTGCTGCGTATAAGGATGTTGAGCATGGCTAAATAGCTGCAGAGTTGGGGCTGTTTCTACAATTTGCCCACGCTGCATCACCGCTACGCGATCAGCAAAATGACGCACCAGATTCAGATCATGCGAAATCAGCAAAACCGCCATCCCGCGCTCTTGCTGAATATCCGCCAACAAGCTCAGAATCTGGGCTTGTACCGTCATATCCAGTGCGGTGGTCGGCTCATCGGCAATCAATAATTCCGGCTCGCCAGCCAGCGCCATCGCGATCATAACCCGCTGTCGCTGGCCACCCGACAATTGATGCGGATAGCGGCGCAATTTAGCAACCGCATCGACGATACCCGTACGCTGTAATAGCTCTACCGCCCGTATCTGCTGTTGCTGCGGGCTATACCCCAGATGAAGCTGCAGTACCTCGCCAATCTGTTGCCCAATAGTTTGCAAGGGGTTAAGCGCGCTCATTGGCTCTTGAAAAATCATCGCCACCCGACGTCCACGAATAGTACGCAGCTGGGCGGGGCTGGCACGCAACAGGTCTAGCTGCTGCAATTGAATCGCTCCGGTGGCACACACCCGCTGATCCAGTTGCAAAATGGCGCGCGCCAACACGCTTTTACCTGAGCCCGACTCTCCGACCAAGGCCAGTTTTTCACCAGCGTATATTTGTAAATCCACCCCTCGCACTACCGGCTCGGCCCCCGGAAAACACAAGCTCAATTGTTCAATCCGGAGCAAAGCGGGGCTCATGTATCACTCCGTGCTTGGGTTGCAAAATCTGCGATCACATAGCGATTTCGGCCTGCTACTTTGGCTTGATACATTGCTTCATCCGCACTTTTCAACCAGCTAGCGGGTGAGCGCAAATCTGGCAACCAAGGTGCAATACCAATACTGCCACCGAGTGGCAACTGTTGCTGCTGATACCAGACCGGCTCGCTTAGTTTGGCCAAAATTTTATCGGCGACGGTGATGATTTCCGCCGGTTTGTTGAGCCCGCGCACCAAAATAACGAACTCATCGCCCCCTAGTCGGCACACCAGATCACCACGCCGCACCAACGCCTTAAAGCGTTGGGCAATTTCAATCAGCAAAGCATCGCCTGCCGCATGCCCGTATTGATCATTCACCGTTTTGAAAAAATCGAGGTCGATGAGAAATACCACGCTATTAGCGGCTTCAGATAAGGGGTTTTTCAGTGTTTGGCGCAACTGATTAATCAGGTGCAAGCGATTGGCCAAGCCAGTTAATGGATCCTCAAACGCCAACTTGCGCATTTTTTGATTGCGTTCGGCCATTTTTTCAGCATTTTCAGCCACCCGCTGGCGCATCACCAACATACGCTGCTGATTTTGCAATAAGTGCTGAGCAGTATTAATCCCCAGCACCGTCGCAAGCACCACCACTAATACGGCACTAACCGCAGGCAGAAATGTAAAGCTCGCACTCGCAATGATGGCGGTAATGAGCAGCAGATTTAATAAAGTGGCTGCAACATAGCGTAGCAAGGGTAAACCCGCCAACAGCAATAACATAGGTTGCAATACAAAGGGTAATACCAAACTAGAGGCGGGCAATTGTTCGCGCATCATCCATGCCCAAGCCGTCGTAAATAACGGCGGAATAAAGATCGCCAATACCGACGTACGCCATTCCCATTCCGAGTTACTGCGCCGCAATGCAAAGCTGGCATAAAAAAACACCGCAGCACTACCTAGCGGCAACAGCAATATTGGCCATACCATCCCGCCAGCATCTAGCCACAAGGCGCCGGATAATAATGACAAGCACGCCAAACCAAGCGCCAAACGTTGCCGCTGCCAGCGCCGCTCGCGTTTAATTCGCGCGGAGTGACGCTGCTGCACTGGGTCTAGCGGCTGTAGCAGCGATAATACTGTCGATGGTTCGGAAGTCGATGGCGACCACATGCTGTTCTACCCTTACGGCCTTTGCCTACGAGTGATGCCCAATTATCATGCAAATCGCTAGCACCTAGCAAAGCACAGTGTGAAAACTGCGCGGTATTTCACTGTTTTAGCACTACAACTTATTTTTATGTTCGCTGGCGGCAATATGCACTAGCTATAGTCAACCGGACCGCTTTGCCGTATGTTCCACCCATACTTTTGATTGGCCAACCATCATGACAGCCCCATTAGCTCACGCGCCCTATGCCCAACTCACCCCCGATTTGATCTTAACGGCGCTCGAACAGCTGGGTATTCGCACCTCCGGCCATTTACTAGCGCTCAATAGCTACGAAAATCGGGTCTATCAAATCGGGCTGGACGACGATCAGCAGTGGGGCAAATTCTTAGTCGCCAAGTTCTACCGCCCCGCGCGCTGGAGCGACCAACAAATCTTGGAAGAGCACACATTCAGTAAAGAACTAGCAGGGTATGAAGTTCCAGTTGTTGCACCCATTGAGCTTTCAGGCAATACCCTGCATAGCGAACAAGGTTTCCGCTTCGCGTTATTTCCACGTCGCGGTGGTCGCTCACCGGAGCTGGATCAGCGCGAAACCAGGGAATGGATCGGGCGTTTCCTCGGCCGGATTCATGCAGTGGGCCAGACTCAGTGTTTTAGCGAACGCCCTACTCTTGACATACAAAGCTATGGCCATGACTCGGTGGCATTTTTGCTTGGCCAGCAGTTTATTCCCAGCGATTTGCAAGCAGCCTATCAAAGCGTGACCGCGCAGGCCTTAGACGCGGTAGAGCATTGTTTTGCACGAGCAGGTAAAGTCGCCAATGTGCGGCTGCATGGTGATTGCCATGCCAGTAATATTTTGTGGACTGATGCTGGGCCGCATTTTGTTGATTTTGATGATGCCCGTAATGGCCCCGCTATTCAGGATTTGTGGATGCTGCTATCGGGGGAGAGGCACGAGCAACAAGCCCAGCTTAACGACATTTTGTACGGCTACGAAGATTTTATGGATTTTGACCCTAGCGAATTGCATTTGCTCGAAGCCTTACGAACTTTGCGCTTGCTGCATTACAGCGCGTGGCTGGCGCGCCGCTGGGATGACCCAGCCTTCCCTGCCGCTTTCCCTTGGTTTAATACGCCAATTTATTGGCAAAACCGCATTCTGGAATTGCGTGAACAAATTGCCTTAATTGCTGAGGGCCCACTGCAAAGCTCATCGGGCAATTTCTAGGCGGGCAGTTGCAAACATCCAGCAGTCAGCACGCCCCATTAAGTTTTACAAAAATTTCTTTGAATCGTCATCAAAAAATAACGTAAAAATGGATCTGTAAAGATTGGCATTTTGATCGGCCTCACTATATTGCAGTGGTAAGCCACCACTTTAATACCTTCGCCCAGCGTGGAGAGGAAACCGAAAAATGTCTATGCACTCACGCTACCGTCGGCTATCTATCCTGCTCAGCTGCTTCTTAATCGCCTGCGGAGGCGGCGGTGGAAGCGGAAGCACCAGCGCGGAATTGCAAACTCAGAGCAGCTCGCGGCAACTCAATTTGTGCGAGCAAATGCCTGCTCAAGCCAGCAGCCCGGTTCAGTTAGCGCCCAACGCTGGCAGAGCGAACCCCTATCAACGCAGCGGGAATCCAATTGCAGATTTAAACGGGTTTACCAATGGTATTCGCACAGAGCTAGGGCTTCCCACCTTGAGTATCAATGCCGAAATCAGTAACGCGGCGGCGGCACATTCAAGCTACATGGCCAGCAACAACATCCTGACGCATTACGAAACGGCGGGCCTACCCGGCTTTACCGCAGCTACACCGCATGAGCGGATTGACCTTAACTTCACACCAACGCTCAGCTACAGCGGTGAAATTGCCAGCTCGATGAGCGGGAATGGCAGCACTGCAGATAATGCCATTCGCGCCTTATTTGACGCGCCCTTGCATCGGATTGTGATGTTAAGCGAATACGAAAGCATGGGTAGCGGCTATGCTCGCAGCAGCACTGGGGTTGACTATGCCACGCAAGACTACGCCAACTACCAGCCTTCAATCGCTGATTTTGCTATCGTCGCCTACCCGTACGCCAACTCAACGCGCATTACTGCCGCTTGGGAAAACACCGAAACCCCAAACCCGATGGCTGATACTCCATTTAGCCGTGGCACGGTAGGCTATCCGATCACATTGCAGGGTAATTTTGGCAGCAAGTTAACTTTGGGGCAGTTTAAGGTTTATGCCAATTGCAGCAGTGAAGTTGCGCTGACCGTGCGCAGCCACGACAATGATCCTAGCATTGTGCAAGCCGAGAACGTTTTGCTAGCCGTACCCAATCAGGTTTTGAATCCCAACACGCGCTACACCGTATGGGTCACTGGCTACTATCTGAGTAGCTCGCAGTCGCTACAGCCATTTGATTTGCGCTGGAGTTTTAGTACCAACTAACGCAGAAAACAAAAAAGCCCTAGTCATTTGACTAGGGCTTTTTGCTAATTCTGGTGGGGGGAGAAGGATTCGAACCTTCGAAGGCTGAGCCGCCGGATTTACAGTCCGGACCCGTTGACCGCTGGGGTAATCCCCCCCTCAAGGCTGCGCATGTTACGGGATCGACTTTTTTTCGTCAAGCCCTTTGTGCGGTTTTTTCGCAAAAAATAATCCGCACGTTTTATTTCGCCCCGCCCAGCAAAGCCACCAGCGAGTCAAACCGTTGATAATATGACTTTTCTTGCGCCACTTTAGCTTCAGGGCTTAATTTGGTATTGAATGTCAGGCGGAATAAATCATGAAATAACTGCAAGTCCGTCACTTGCCGCAAACTACGATTATCTGCTTTCACAAAACCAGCCAACTGATCGGCATAGTACAAACGCTGCCGTGCCACCGCCGTATTTGCCCCAGTCTTGCCATAATTAATAAAAAACTGGCTAATTGCACTTTTTTGGGTTGCAGGCAGATCATTTCGCATTATCAAAGGATCGAAAGCAAACTTGGGCGACTCCCAAACAACGCGCATTTGCGAAAAATCACGTGGGTATTTTTCTTTGAGCTGCTCCAAGTCGAAACTATTGCTCACCGCCACATCGGCCTGACCTTGCGCCAATGCCACAAATGCCCCTTCGGCACTTAACTGCTGATATTGCTTGAAATAATTTTCCGGCAATACGTTGCGCTTGAAAAACAAGTGATAGTGCGGAATTAAATATTCAGCGGTTGCCCCGACCTTGCCACCCGCGTAACGCAATTGCTTAGGGTGATTGAGCAAATCATCGGCATTTTTAATCGGGCTGTTTTTTTTAACTAGCATCAGGCTGCGATAATCGTTGAGATTGCCAGTTTGAGTTAAACGGGCAAACACTTCGCTTTTTGCCGTTTCAACGGCATCGAGCGCCAGTTTGTTATCTACGCGGGCAATTTGCACTTGGTTCTTTTGCAATTTACGCAATAACTCTTCACGATCACTGATAACAACACCAGTTACTTTCTGCCCAGTAGCCTGCGCCAAATCGTTCAGTACGGGCTGCCAATCTTCCAAAGTCTGGTCCGAATTACGCGAGGTAAACAGTCCTACCGTGAGATCGGCATAACAGGGTGCCATCAGTAAAATCAAAATCAGCGCTAAAGATCGGTGTAACATCTGCCTATTCCACTCATGCAAATCAAGGTTGCATGATAAATTGCTGATGTGACGGTTTCGTTAAATGTTTGTAAGCATTAGGAGGCACTATGCCCTACATTAATATCCGCCTAGCTGGCGAACTCACGCGGGAACAAAAAAAGCAGATTGTTGAAGAAATGACCAGCACGATGGAACGTATCGCGGGCAAGCCGCGCGAATACGTGATTGTCAACTTTGACGAAACCCGAGAAGAAAACTGGGGCTGGGGTGGGCAATTACTCGACGAGCTATAAGTCGACGCACTGCCAAGCTAAGCCTATTACTGCAAAATACCCACGAAATAGGCTTAGCTCGTTACAGCTTACTGCGGCTGAACTTTGCCGATTTTGATGCTCATCAGCGGTGCGATTTGCTTTTCCAATACGTCGGCTAGCTGATTACCTGCTGCAGCCAGTTTCTTGGCCGCAGCCGGCTTCAGTGCTTGCTCAGAGGTGGGTAGAGCCGCTTCCAAAGCCTTGAGTGCAACATCGACCTGAGCCCATTTATCTTTATCTTCACGACTGAGCATAAAATCATCCAAACCAATCCCAGCTTGATTACCGGTTAATAAACCGCGAATGCCCGCCACATTAGCCCGCAAACCAACAACGGTCGCTCCGGCGCGCTGATCTTGCCAGCCACTTTGCGTTAAACCGACCTTTGCAGCACCGATCTCGCGTGCGCCCTCCACCAAGCGATTAAAATATTGCGTCTGATAGGTACGTGGATAGCTCAAATCATACGCCACCCCACGGTTTAAACCTTGCCAAGCACGCCGCAGTGTTTCAGTGTGATATGCCACCACCTGAGCTTGCCAACTTAGATAAGCACAAGCATCAGCTTGGCTTAAACGTTGCATACTCTTAGTGGGTTTATCCGTATAAAGCAATGATTCAATAGCTTTAAAGCCAATACCCCAAGCAGGCAATACCCGCGCCTCATACGCAGCCTGCCCATCCACCATCTCACCGGCAGGCCGCTGCTTAGCCAGCGTTAAAATTTGCTCAGGTGACTGTGCTGCGCCTTCCATTATTCGTCCTACTTCGGGTTCAGACGTCGGCCCCAATGGGGCAATTTCAATCGTGCGCCAAGCCGCCAGTGTATTTACATATTGCGCTTGCAAAGATGCAAAGCCACTCGCAACGGGTGCCGCACAGAATTTCCGGCTAGCCGCAGCCAAATCGGCACTGGCTTGTGCCAACTTGCTGTGAGCTGGCAGCAGAACCTCACTCAATTGTGAGCGAGTAAATTCCATATTGGAAATGGGTTTTAAGGCCATCGGGGTCGAAGCCGTTGCGGCCTCTTCAGCCTGAACCGTCGTGGCAAAACCAGTCACTAGCAAGGCTAACGACAGTTGGCGTAGGGCAAAAAACTTGCTCATAGGTGTTCGTCTCCGTTTTTATTCGCAATTGATAACACGCCCAACACAAAACGGGAAGTACAGGCTTGCTTTATATGCACTTTCCCGTAACATTGCCCGCCATTGCATATGATTTGGAACACAAGTAATGGCTTTTTATTTCCGCCCAGATGACGTCCCTGAATTAGCTGATTTAAGCCGCTGGGAACAACGTGTGCTATTGCGTGGCACCTTCCTGCGTGAACGGGCAATTTCTACAGTGGTACTTCTATTGGCTGTACTCGGTAGCGTGCAATTTGTGATCAATCCGCTGATTGAAAAGTTCCTGCCAACCGTGCGCACGGACAACATGATTTACGCTGCACTGCTGGTTGCTTGGTTGCTGTTGCTCATGAAAACCCGCGACATCATCTTAATGAACCAACTACGCCCAAAATTTGCCGCCAAACGCGCCGAGCAAAAAGCCGCTGAAATCGCCAAGCTTGAAGCCGAACGCGCCGCGCAAGCTGAGCAGCCTGCTGCTGAATAATCAGCTTAAATCGGTTAAAATACTCGGCTTCATTTGAGCTAGCCCTACTACACTGGATTACGCCACCATGCGCACCTCGCAATTATTCATTTCTACTTTAAAAGAAGCGCCTTCCGAGGCCGAACTGCTATCGCACAAGCTGATGCTGCGTGCTGGACTGATCAAACGTCTGGGCTCAGGCCTTTACACGTGGATGCCCTTGGGTCTGCGTATTTTGCGCAAAGTCGAAGCCGTTGTTCGCCAGGAAATGAACCGCGCGGGTGCGCAAGAATTGCTGATGCCAGCAGTACAACCCGCTGAATTGTGGCAAGAAACCGGCCGTTGGGATGTATTTGGCCCACAAATGCTAAAAATCACCGACCGCCACGAGCGTCAATTCTGCTTTGGTCCGACGCACGAAGAAGTCATCACCGACATCGCACGCTCGGAAATCAAGAGCTACAAGCAATTGCCGGTGAATTTCTACCAAGTCCAAACTAAATTCCGCGACGAAATCCGCCCGCGTTTTGGCGTGATGCGCGCGCGCGAATTTATGATGAAAGACGCGTATTCATTCCACGCTGATCTGGACTCGTTGAAAGCGACTTACGACGTGATGTACGGGGCATACTCCAAGGTGTTTACGCGCCTAGGCCTTAAATTCCGTGCGGTTGCAGCCGATACTGGCGCAATCGGTGGTGACGGCTCGCACGAATTCCACGTTTTGGCCGATGCGGGTGAAGACTTGCTCGCTTACTGCCCAACGTCTGAGTACGCAGCGAACGTTGAACTCGCTGAAGCCTTCGCTCCTGCGGCACCACGCGCCGCTGCTGCGCAAGCAATGACCGAAGTTGACACGCCAAAACAAACTGCGTGCGAAGATGTTGCGGCACTATTGGGCATCGGGATCGATCGCACTGTGAAAGCCATTGCTTTGGTAACGACGGCGGGTGAATTCGTGCTGGCGCTGTTGCGTGGCGACCATAATCTGAACGAAGTGAAAATCAGCAAAGTGGCAGGCATGAGCGACTTCCGCTTCGCGACTGATGAAGAAATTCGCAGCAATCTGAACTGCCCACCGGGCTTTATCGGCCCCGTTGGCATTAACGCGAACATTCGCGTAATTGCGGATCGCACCGTTGCCGCAATGAGCGACTTTGTCTGCGGCGCGAACAAACCGAAATTGCACCTGTCAGGCGTCAACTTTGGCCGTGACCTGCCAGAACCACACGTGGTGGCCGACATTCGCAACGTCGTGAATGGCGACGTGTGCCCAGATGGCAAAGGCGGCGTGCTCGAATTGTGTCGTGGTATCGAAGTGGGCCACATTTTCCAATTGCGCACTAAATATTCTGAAGCGATGAATTGCACGTTCCTGAACGAGCAAAACACACTGACGCCAATGGAAATGGGTTGCTACGGTATCGGCGTTTCGCGCATTGTCGGCGCAGCGATCGAGCAAAACCACGATGCACGCGGCATTATCTGGCCAGCGGCAATGGCACCATTCGCGGTGGCGATCGTTGCGGTCGGCTACCACAAATCTGAAGCCGTTAAAGCAGCTGCGGATCAAATGTACGCCGACTTCACGGCAGCAGGCATCGACGTCTTGCTCGACGATCGCAACGAGCGTCCAGGTTCGATGTTTGCCGATATGGAATTGATCGGTATCCCGCATCGCGTCACGATTGGCGATAAAGCCTTGGCGAACGGCGAAGTGGAATACGTGGCGCGACGTGCGGGTGAAATGCAGAAAATCGCGCTTGGCGAAGCACTGAGCTTTATTCAGCAACAAATCGCCTAAGCTGCAACCACGGGTATTTGCTTGCAAAGCACAATTTGAATCGCTTAGCGAGCAATACCCGGAAGAATTTAAAAAGTCCATTCTCGAATGGGCTTTTTTATTGCCGCGATAAAGTGCCGACGCTCACCTCCGAGCAGGCCAAATCGCTGTAAGGCATTGACCCTGCCGCAAGTAGCGGCCAAAATTACGGCTCAGTGCATACCCGCAATTTATACAAGTAGTTCAATATGTTGAAGTTTTTTGCCCCCGCCCTTCTTTGCCTAAGCCTAGTTAGCGCGAGCGCGCATGCAGGAGCGCAGCGTGAAGAATATCTATCGGATTCGGTCGCCAGCAGCCTGCGCCGCAGCATTGCTGATCGCATCGAACCCAGGTTGATGTTTGCCGATAAAGCGCAAGGCGAGGCATGGCTCAATGAGATGTCAGAGCGGCTAAAAACCCGTATCCCCGATGAGTTTGTACGGCGTAAATTGCTTACTTCAATTCACTATGAGGCCACTCGTGCGGGGCTTGATCCACAAATGGTGCTCGGGCTGATTCACATCGAAAGTCGCTTTAACCGCTATGCAATCAGCCCCGTGGGCGCGCGTGGCTTGATGCAAGTGATGCCATTTTGGCAGCGTTCCATCGGTAGCCCTGAGCAAAGCTTGTTCGATATGAACACCAACTTACGTTATGGCTGCTCAATTTTGCGCCATTATTTAGATATTGAGAACGGCGATCTATTTCGCGCTCTGGGCCGCTACAACGGTAGCCTAGGTAAAGCCGAATATCCGAATCTGGTCTATAGCGCATGGAAAGGCTATTACGACTGGAATGATGGCGTCGGCGAGAGAATTGCGCAGAAATAGCCATCGTGGGTATATTACCAAAGGCCAATTTTAAATTGAGTCAGATGGCAATACCCCATAGATTAACTCAATATAAAAAACCGACCATACAGGTCGGTTTTTTATATTCCGGTGCGGTTTGATTTTTAAGAGTGGCGGACTTCAGTTCTCATCGAGCCATCGCGGAAAACAGCGGCCCACGCTGAATATGACATCAAATACATCATTCCAATCCAAGGGCCAAAAATTGGCACCGCATAATAGCCCATCCTCAGTACCTCACTTGACATTTCAACACCTGTCATACCCTTCATTAAATTCCCCAGAGTGATTAAAAGCATCACCAGAGCAAGCGATGAGACAAACATGAGCATCAAAAGCATCAAGCATTGTGACCAATAACGACGTGCTGCACGCCAACTCAGTTTGGTGGCAGTCAACAACGATTGGTTCTGCAAAATAATCAAGCCATGTGCAAAGACAAAACCTATCGCAACAAAGGTTGTCCAGAGCATATTAAATGTTTGCTCCGCACCGGTTGGGGCTTCAGCCATATATAAGCCCATGGGTCGTCCAGCAATAAGATCGCAAATTGAATCCGAAAGCAGACTCAACCCGACCCACATGATGGCAAACCCGATTGCACGAATACATACTCTCGAAAAATGAACATCGTCCGCACCAAAATCGATGGTTTTTTTCATTTCAAAGCGCCACGCCAAGCCGACTACTAAAGAGGTCATTAGACTCCCGATAAGTGGCGAAAATATAGGAGAAAATCTAGCCAGTGAAGAATTAGCCACTAGCAAACCCATGATTGAGGTGAAAATACCAAGCAGCGAAAAAATAAGCGGAGCTTGCTTAAATGTATGCCATACGTGCCTGAACCATCTAAAGCCTGACTTTTCAGCAGTTTCAAATACTGGTGATTCATTGCTGATACGCACGGAACTACGAGTCAGGATTTCTGCGGCTAATTGCTTCGGTAAACCCAGCGCGGCGCAAAATTCAGCTTCACTGCGCCCATTTGCAATCGCTTCGGCGAAGTAATCTTGATACTCAGACGCAATATCCCGCACTTCAGCGGCGGGTAATTGGCGCAATGCGCGCTCTAACTGCGCGATAAATTCTTGTTGATTCATTTCGCGATTCCTTGCTGTATCACTTGTTCGACATCGCTGATAAATTCCAGCCATTCGCGCTGCATTTGTTGCAAAGCAGACCGCCCCAGTTCGGTCAGTTGATAATATTTGCGCGCCGGCCCACTACTTGATTGGCTCAAATAGGTGCTAACAAACTGCTCGGCCTCAAGCCGGCGCATCAGCGGGTAAATCGTGCCTTCGCTCATCTCCATCGTGCTCGATAAGGTGCTGACAATCTCATACGCATAACTATCTCCACGTGCGAGCACCGCCAACACACACATTTCCAACACGCCTTTTTTTAGTTGGGTTTTCATCCCGCCCCTTGCATGAGTAATACAAGCTATCGTGCAATACACAGTAGCAATCGGCAATAGTATAAGGAACAGCCTTTCAACACAACAACAAAACCTTTCAATCCATACAAACCAGTCAGAAAATGCCAGCTATACTAAATACTCAACCAAAACCCGAGGTTTATCATGCTATTACGTCAACTCTTCATCGCTGCCGCAGCAATGACGCTCAGCACTCCGATTTGGGCCGAAGGCAATGCGCCGGATAAAAGCCACGCAGAAAGCAAAGAGCAGCAAAAAACACCCGCCCAACGCCGTGCCGAGATAGATAAGGTAAGCCAACATTCATTGGCACAGATTTATAAAAAATACCCTGCCGCCAAAGCACAAATTGCCAAAGCAGCGGGTTATGCTGTGTTTAGAACAGGTGGGTTTACTGCGGTATTTTTAGGTGCAGGTGGCGGTGAAGGGGTTGCCGTTTCCAAGGGCAAAAAAACCTACATGACTATGGTGCAAGGTAAAGTGGGCCTTGGACTTGGCGCGAAAGAAACCCAAGAAGTCTTGGTATTTACCGAACAAACGGCGTTTGACAACTTCGTGAACAGTGGCTGGACTGCAGATGCGAATGCCACGGCCGCCGCCAAAGCCAGCGAAAAAGGTGTTGGCATAACGGGGGCAAAACAGGTAGCTCAAGGTATCTATGTCTATCAGCTCACGAAAACTGGACTTGTAGCCGAAGCAACAGTCGCAGGCTCGAAATATAGCGTAGATAAAGAGCTTAATAGCAAATAATCGCTACAGCGGCGCAAAACAACAAGGGGCCAAATTGGCCCCTTTATTTATTGCTTGGCTTTTGGGAGTGGATAACCGGCTTTACTCAGCTCAGCCTGCCACACTGGGCTATTCCATTCTTTAAGCACGTTTTTACCGATAATAAGTATCGGGGGACGCGCTTGCATGGTGCCAGCGGCATTAAAAAACCCAAGCATACTTTTTTCATTGCTGGGATCGGCGTTTTTAACCTCGTAACGTACATTGCGTTGATCCAAAATCGCCAAGGCTTGAGAACACGCCGGCTCGCAATTGGCGCTCACCCATAATACGATTTCATCTTCCGCTGCCACTTTGCTAGCTTTGCTTTGCGCCTGGCTGGCATTGCCGATGGTATTGGGGCGGATTTGGCGCTCTTTGGCTACGACTTGGGGTGGAGGCTGATCAGAGTAGTAAACCCGTCCATCCGCATCGCGCCATTGATAAACTTTGCCTGCGGTGGCAGTTGCGGCATATACCATTGCGAGCAGCAATAGTGCTTGTTTCTTCATCTAAAATCCTCCTCACTCCAGCTTACTAGTTTTTCACACAATTGCCAGCCTGTGATTAGCTAGCATCAGAGGATGTTTGAATCTGAACCTGAATCTGATCGATGTTTAAAATCAACAGCCAGTCTTGGCGTGACTGTGTACACATTGGTAACACCATCTTCGCCTGCCAAGCAGTATCGCCATTGGCAATAAAGCGGTAATTGTTTGGCCCCATTTCCATACCTTGCATCTGCCAGCTGCCCTCAACTCGCCCAGCTCGACCTTCAAGCTTCACTGTAAATGGCTTTGCCCCACTGATCCCTTCGTCGGCAATAATGCGATACTGAGTTTGCTCAATCGTAAACTGGCATCCCAATTGTAATTTGGGACAACTTAGATGCACCGTATTCTGCGCAGGTGTAGGCTGCAACAAAGACAACCATAACCCATCGCGCTGAGCCAGCACAACGAGCGCTCCTAGCAATAACAAAAAGATCAGTACATATTTGGAAATGAAGCGCTTTAGCATTGCCAAGCCGCTCGTAAAACGGCCACACCTTGCGCCCCATATGACTGTGCCAATGGCAAAGTCGCCACACTCTGCCCACCGATGGCAAAGCATGGGAAACTCCAGCCTTGCTTGAGTAAACAACCAAACTCATCCCAGCCGAGTGGGGGCTCATCTGGATGGCTAGCCGTGTTATTCACATGGCCAAGCACGGCGTAATCAAGACCCAGTGTTTGTACCTGCGCCAACTGCTGTTGGTCATGTGTCGAGGCACCAACCCAGTCAAACCCACGCGGTCGACTCGTGCAGGCCATGAGTTGCGTAGCACTTAAGTGAATACCATCCACTGGCAATTGTGAAGCCAATTCAAGGGAGCCATGCGCAATTAATTTGCCGCCATGCGGCCGTGGCAACTGTGTAATTTGCTGGCACAGCGCAGCATAACTATCAGCATCAAGTTGCGGCTCGCGCAACACAAACCATGCATCACTTTGCGCCCAATATTGCTTGATCTGGCTAACTAATGCCTCGTTATCCAGCAAGCCTGCAGGGGTAAACCTTAGCAACTGTGGCTGGCTAAGCCCTCGCAAAATCGGCCCATTGGCAGGCAAGATAGGCGACACTTGCAAATGCCCAGCTTGTTGCCACGCAAATTGCTGCCCTTCATGCGAGTGCATGGCCCCCTCCCAAGCGGTTACGCGGAAAAAATGCAACTCAACCAGCGCATGCGGGTAATCAAAACGTTGACATAGCCACGGCGTTGCGGCTGTAACATTAATACCCAACTCCTCTTGAAGTTCACGTTTTAATGCTTCCAGCGCGGATTCACCGGCTTCAAGCTTGCCACCCGGAAACTCCCAGTAGCCTGCGTATGGCTTCCCGGCAGGACGGCTCGCCATCAGAAACTGTCCATCAGGTTGCAGCAAAATGCCGGCCGCTACTCGCGTTATTTTTCGCATATTCATCGTTGATCGATTAGATGTTAATAGGAGGTTGATTTTTAGAATTTTTGATTAAAAATCAGGTTGGTACCACAGTGAAGCATGCATCGTGAAACGCAACCTACTGGAACTACAACATAGCCAGACCGCGCGAACTGTCGCCCAGTTAAACACGCTGATCAGTGAATCAAGCATGGTGTGCACCATTTTGGCTATTTCTCCACACAATACGGTGCGACAGCCCACACAAACAGCCAATTTCAATGCCCTTATTGTACATGAACACGACTGGTATCTATTACGTGGCGCCCCAATGACGGTATTGCATCAACTATTGCCCGAAATCACAACGGTACATCGTGTGTTTTTCATTGCCGAATTGATCAATGACCTCGCCAGCAGCAGCCTAGAAAATGCAGCAGATTGCCTTGTAAGCCTCCAACCATGCTTGTTGTGCAGTGAAAGTCGTGATCGTTTATACAGCCTCACTATGCCCTATCAAGGCTTTAGCGAAATCAAACTCAGTATCAGCTCACCACATTGATGAGCTACTTTGAATTTTATTTTCTTTTTTTACCGCCAGTGCTAGAGTGAATACGTTGCCTTAACATGGGGTTAGGGCAACACGTACGGTTGTGCCAACAGGCCGGTGCCACTGCGCCGGCGAGGCAGGAGACGACACTCCTGCAACGAGCTATCGCACCATGGGATAGCACCTGTCAGCAAAATCAGCGACGTAGATAGTGAAACCTTCAAGGAGTTCGCAATGCGATTTAACTTCATGGAAGGCTTAGCGAGTACGGTCAACGATGCGTTGATGAACTTGTTCCGGGCCTTTAAACACCCTATTAAATTGGATCACGACGACGCGAGGAATCTCGCACTTGAGATCGCTGAACCATTTCGGTAGGTGCGGCCAAAGCAAACTGAATGATTAAAACCACAACGGGGCTTATGCCCCGTTTAGTTTTTGTACTGCCCTCAATGCCGGAGCAAATCAAACTCTTGCGACGGCTCAGCAGGCGCCACAATAGGTAAACGCAACACAAACCAAACGCCCCCCGCTGGCCGATCACGAAGCTCAATCCCGCCGCCCAGCGTACCGGTCACCAGTGAATAAACCAGGTACAGCCCAAGCCCACTACCACCCTGGCCAAAACGCGTAGTGAAGAATGGATCGAACACTCGTTTTTTAATACTTTCAGCAATCCCAACACCAGTATCCCAATAGCTAAGTTCAATCTGTTCATCATTGATTTGCTGTGCACTGATATGGATCTCACCATTCGCATCCAAGCTAAACCCATGAATCAATGAATTATTAATAAAATTACTGATAATTTGCTCAAGAGAGCCAGGGTAGCTGTTGAGCTCAATATCGTCAGGCACTTCATTAAAGACATTCACTTTACGTTTTTTTAAACTCACAATTAGCGTCGCAACCGTTTCTTCAATCACCTGATGCAAATTAAATTGCCGCCGCTTACTCGATGCGGTATCGACTGCTACCTGCTTGAGGTTAGCGATCAAATTGCTCGCCCGCCGAGCATTCCGCTCGACTAATTCCGCAATCATGCTGGTTTCATCCAGATACTGTAACAAGATGGTTTTTTTCATTACCCCTGCATTGATGGTTTCCAGCAAATTGCGGTTTTTATCCAGCAAAGTGGTCGCAGCCGTTAGCGTGTTGCCCAGTGGGGTATTGAGTTCGTGGGCAAAACCAGCAACCAGATTGCCCAATGATGCGAGCTTTTCAGTTTCAATTAGGTGCTCCATCGCCTTTTGCAACTCAATGGTACGCTCAACAACCCTTGCTTCTAATTCATTATTATTTTGCTGAAGTTGCGCATTTAAGCGGGCGATATCCGCCTGAAAAATATGCCGCTCAATATTAGCTAACGCACGGGTGCCAATCATGGCGAGCTGATTCATATATTGAACTTCATCCGTGCTCCAGTTTTTGGTTTTTTCGGCATAGCCCACCTGTAAAACTCCATACAAACTCTCATTTAAACGCAGTGGAATCATCAATACAGATTGCAGCTTTTCAGGTAGAAGCAAGCGCTCATACAGCGACCATGTGTACTGATGGTGCTGTGCGTTATGGGCCACAATGGTTTCCCCACGTTGCAGACTTTGCAGCAAAGGTGGGTTAAAAGTCTCGATATTCACGTCCAGTTGCGGATGCACCTTTCTAAGCGCCTGCTGATCGGGTAGATACTCCCAATAGCTCGCACGAACTTGCCGGATAATCTGCCCAGCGGCATTGCACAGCATCGCGGCCAATTCGGCTAATGAGCAACGTTCCAGCAATGGATTATTCGCCAGCTCTAATAAAATACGACCAGAACTGGGGCGCAAGCCTGCCAAATCCTCCAACTCAGCCAACTGCTGGCGATGATCATGTGGGCTAATCTTGCTATTGAGCACGTTTGCCGCCCGAAAAGCCGCAAGGGTAAGTTCTGCATCGTGATTTTGTTCTGCCAATTGTGATTGCAACAGGCGTAACCGCATTTCAATATGTGCCGAACCCGAAGCGCTCGCGTAATCAATTCCATGCTGCACGTCCAGCAAAGCTTGGCTGATTTGATTTTGCACTTGGTAAATCTGTGCGCGAACACCATAGATATTGGCTAGCGCCCACATGTGGTGTGATTGCTCACAAATTTGTTGCGCTTGCCCAAGATGATCCAGCGCTTCAGTGATTTGCCCCTGCTCTAGCAAAAGCTGAGCAATGCGAAACAGCGTTTCGCCAATATCGTCCAGATGATTTAACTCACGCGCCAATGCCAATGACTCGTGGTACGTTTGCAGCGCGGCCTCAAATTGGCGCTCCTGAAATAAGTTAACTCCTAAATTGAGCAGGACATTGAGCAATAAAATGGGGTCATGCAAGTACACTGCCCGCTCTTGTGCTTGCTGCAGCAAGATCACGGCAGTGGCATGATCATCTAGGGCATCATAGATCTGGGCGATCCCCAGCTTAGCCCAAACCCAGCTCACCTGATCGTCAGCCAGAGTTGCCACTTCCAGACAATGCGCCCACGCTTGCATTGCTCGCCGATACTCGGCACGGGTATAGACCGCCCGCCCAATCACATTGAGCAAGCGTGCTTCATCATGAAAATGGTGGTAACTCTGCGCCAGCTGCAATGCTTCATACAGAATATTGATGCTTTCATCTGGATAGCCATGCTGATCAATCACTAATCCATACTGGATAGCAATCGCAATAAACGCAGCATCATCATGGGCGGCACGTGCAGCAGCAAAGCCGGCCTCGCAATAGGTAAACGCTTCATAACGGTCAGAGTTAGTCAGCTTGATAATTTTATCGAGCGTAGCTTGCAGTGGCGCGGAAATGGGGAGCTGGCTCATGCAAAATCATCTCGAAGGCGGGATGATTTCACTATAGCTACTACCCGCGCTTGTGCAAAACAACGGCCCAAACCTTATTGCCAGCTTAGATGGGTATTTGCATGAAAACCATACTCACAAATAAAAACAGCGATATACCACCCAAGGTATATCGCTGTTGGCATCAACAACTATGCAGTAATTAGCTGCGATATTCGGCGTTGATCTTCACATAGTCATACGAGAAATCGCAGCTCCATACCGTCGCCTTGTGTTCGCCACGATTAAGCTTGATATTGATCGCGATCTCAGCCTTGTTCATCACGGCCTGACCCTGCTCTTCGCGATAGTCTGGGTTGCGCCCGCCATTAATAGCGACCAGTACGTCATCCAAACGCACTTCGATGTTATCCACATCCAGATCGTTGATCCCTGCATAACCAATCGCAGCCAAGATGCGGCCCAAGTTTGGATCCGAAGCGAAAAACGCCGTTTTCACCAAAGGCGAGCGGCCAATTGCGTAGCCAACGGCTTTGCACTCGTCATAGCTTGCGCCACCTTCGACATTAATCGTGATGAATTTGGTCGCGCCTTCGCCATCGCGGACAATTGCTTGGGCAAGGAACTGCGATACCTGCAACACCGCCGCTTGCAGCGCAGCAAAGTCAGCGCTGTTGGCATCGACGATTTCATCGTTACCTGCTTGACCGGTCGCGATCAAGATAAAGCTGTCATTGGTGCTGGTATCACCATCGACGGTAATGCTGTTGAATGAGTGATCGGCGGCGTATTTGAGCATTTGCTGCAGCAATGGCTGGCTAATTGCCGCATCGGTCGCTACATAGCCCAGCATCGTTGCCATATTCGGGTGAATCATGCCCGAGCCTTTAGCGATACCGGTAATCGTCACGGTTTTGCCGCCGATTTGCACTTGAGTACTCGATGCTTTGGGCACGATATCAGTGGTCATAATGCTACTCGCCGCTTCAGCCCAATTGCTGGCCGAGAAATCAGCTTTCGCAGCTGGCAGAGCCGCAATAATTTTATCGGCCGGTAACGACTCCAAAATCACGCCCGTCGAAAATGGCAGCACCTGATTGGCCTCCACCCCCAACTCGACCGCCGTTGCGGCGCAAATTGCTTGCGCGCGCTGCATGCCATCAACGCCGGTACCGGCATTGGCATTACCAGTATTAATCACCAGAGCACGGATTTCATGACCTGCAGCCAGATACCCCTGACAAATACGAACCGGCGCTGCGCAAAAACGATTCAAGGTAAATACGCCAGCCACCCGTGCGCCCGGTGCAATGCGGAACAAAGTCGTGTCTTTGCGCCCTACTTTTTTGATACCCGCAGAAGCGATACCAATTTCTACGCCGGCAATCGGCAACAGAGCAGCAGGGTCCAGCGGGGCGATATTTACGGGCATGATGGCTCCAAACGAAATCTGAAAAATGCAGCAAAAGCGCATTGTAACTGATGCGCGATGACGATTTAAGGGCAAAAACTCAAAACATCCTGTTTCCAGCTCTGCACAATCGCCGTCCAGATAGTAAGCACTAGCCACAATTGAGCACAGTACACCGCAGCGGCATACTGCTGCGCTTTCTTGTGCCGGATCAAATCTGGCTGATCTGAGGCCGATTTTGGTATTTATCACACCAAATTGATTGCTCGATCATGGCACACTGAACATCTAATTATTCAGGTAAATCAATATGTCACGCGCAAACTGGGGCTCAAAACTGGGCTTTATTCTTGCCACTGCCGGCTCTGCCGTCGGCCTTGGCGCCATCTGGAAATTTCCGTATATGGCGGGGAAAAATGGCGGCGGCGCGTTTGTGGCCATTTATCTGGCTTGCGTCTTTACCGTCGGCATCGGCATGTTGCTGGCTGAAATGGCCATTGGCCGTGCCGCACAAAAATCGGCCACTACCGCGTATCGCGATCTGAAAGGGGGCCTGTGGCCGTGGGCGGGGCGACTGTCGGTATTGTGCTCGTTTGTGATTTTGTCGTTTTATTCCGTGGTAGGTGGCTGGACTTTTGCGTATCTGTATCAGTCGATCACCGGTGCGGCGATTACCAGCAATGTGACTGAGCTAAGTAATATTTTTAGCCAATTTATTGCCAACCCAAGCCTGGCGATTTTATACACCAGCTTATTTCTAGGCGTCACCATGCTGGTGGTGCTGGGCGGCGTGCAAAAAGGCATTGAGCGCTGGAGTAAAGTATTGATGCCGCTGCTCTTTGGCTTACTGATCTTGCTGATCGGCCGCTCCTTAACCTTGCCCGGGGCGATGGCAGGGGTGAGCTATTTCCTAACGCCCGATTTTTCGCAAGTGAATGCCTCGATGATTTTGGATGCGATGGGCTTGGCGCTGTTTTCGCTATCAGTTGGTTTGGGGCTGTTGATCGCGTATGGCTCATACGTCGCGCCCGATACCAATCTGGGCAAAACCTCAGTCTGGATTACCGTATTGGCCACCTTGGCCTGCTTATTGGCCGGTTTGCTGGTCTTGCCAGCCGTGTTTGCCTTTCATGTCGATCCAAGCGCCGGCCCCGGGCTGACCTTTATCACCATGCCAGCGATTTTTGCCCAAATGCCCATGGGACAATGGTTTGCGGTCGCCTTCTTCTTATTGCTGATTTTTGCGGCGCTCACTTCATCGGTTTCGATTTTGGAGCCTTTGGTCGCGTTTTTAATGGATGAATTTCATTTCGAGCGCAAAACCGCAACCTGGACCGCAGGGTTTAGCGTCTGGCTGCTGAGCATTCCAGCTGCGCTATCGTTTGGCGTGCTCAAAGATGTGCTGCTGTTTGGCAAAAACCCGTTTGATCTAATGGATTATGTCAGCAGCAATATCATGCTGCCTGCGGGTGGCCTGCTATCGGCGTTGTTTGTCGGCTGGGCCATTTGGCCGCGCATCACCCGCGATTTGCAGCTTGAGGGCTCGGCGCGCATTTTGCCCGCATTCCGTGTAATTTGCGCCTGGGTATCGCCGGTGCTCATTGGCGCGATCTGGTGGCACAGTCTGTAACATAATTACTGCGTTTGTCGTCCAATCTAGGCTGTATCAATCGGCCCAGATTGGGCACAATGCGTGCGTGAATACCGCTACTTACACCATTGAGCCACTTGGCTATTTGGCTACGCCATTTGCCGATAAGTTTGGCATACCGCGCCAGCCACGGTTAGCACCGCACGCCATTGGCACGCTCAAACTATTGCCGCCCTTTAACCGCGCCGAATGCGTGCGTGGTTTAAGCGATTTTTCGCACGTCTGGCTGCAATTTGTGTTTCACGAAGTCGCAGGTCAATGGTCACCCACGGTGCGCCCACCGCGCTTGGGTGGCAACACCAAAGTCGGTGTGTTTGCCAGCCGCAGTCCATTTCGCCCCAACTCGCTCGGCTTGTCTTTGGTCGAGCTCATCAAAATTGACGAGCAAGATGGCATCACACTGCACTTTGCTGGCGTCGATTTGGTCGATGGCACGCCGATTGTCGATATCAAACCGTATATTCCATTTGTCGAAAGCCTGCCCGATGCGCGCAGCGGCTTTGTCAGCGGCGCACCGGAGCAATTGCAGGTGGTGTTTTCAGCCGAGGCCGAACTGCAAATCAGCCACGCCGAAATACCCCATTTGCGCGAGCTAATAAGCGAGGTATTGGCTCAAGACCCACGCCCAGCCTACGCTAGCGACCCATACCGTATTTATGGTGTGCGCTTATACCACTTTGATGTGAAATGGCGATGTGATGGCGTTACCGCTTGGGTCGATTCGCTGACTCCGATTTACAAACCCGTAGCTCCTCCTGTTACCGAAGGTGAGTCATGATTAATCAATTCGCTTCAGCGACTAAATTTGGCGCATTGTGCGCCAGTGCCTTGCTCTTGAGTGCTTGCGTCACAACTGGCACTGCAAATCCTCCCAGCCCTAGCCCAGCACCGGTAGTCACCCCTGCCCCAGTCAAAATTGGTTTGGCCCTGGGCGGTGGCGCAGCCAAAGGCTTTGCCCATATCGGCGTGATCAAAATGCTCGAAGCCAATGGCATCAAAATTGATGTCGTCAGCGGCACCAGCGCGGGTAGCGTGGTCGGTAGCTTGTACGCCAGCGGCATGAACGCATTTACCTTGCAAGAACGCGCGGTGGCACTCGATGAGAGCCAGATTCGCGATGTGAATTTGCTCGGCGGCGGTCTGGTCAAAGGCCAAAAGCTGCAAGACTATGTCAACGCCCAAATCGGCAATAAACCATTTGAAAAACTCGCCAAACCCTTTGCCGCGGTCGCCACCAATCTGGACAACGGCAATCGAGTCGCCTTCAGCCGTGGCAATGTAGGCCAAGCAGTGCGCGCCTCCAGCAGTATTCCGGGCATTTTTATGCCCACCACGATTGGCAGTAATAAATTTGTCGATGGCGGCGTGGTAAGCCCAGTGCCGGTGGATGCAGCGCGCGAGCTGGGCGCGAATTTTGTCATTGCCGTGGATATTTCGGCCAAAGCCACTGGCAAATCATCGACTAGCACGCTGGGCATGATGAATCAGGCGATTGTGATCATGGGGCAAAAACTCGGTGAGCAAGAGCTAGCGCGTGCCGATATCGTGATCACGCCCAAAGTTGGCAAAATCGGCGCGGCTGATTTTGACCAGAAAAACGTCGCAATTTTAGAGGGCGAAAAAGCGGCGTTGGCCGCACTGCCGCTAATCCGCAAAAAACTGGCCGAGCGCCGCTAAGGGTATATGTCGCTAGATCAATCTCAATCGAATCCAGAGCAAGATACCCGCCGCTCCCATATCTGGGTCGACGCCGATGCCTGCCCGGTGGTGATCAAGGAAATCTTATTTCGCGCCGCCGAGCGCCTGCAGCTCCCCACCGTATTGGTCGCCAATCAATTGCTGCGCGTACCGCCGTCCAAAGTGATTCGCGCAGTGCAGGTGTCGCATGGTTTTGATGAGGCCGATCACTGGATTGTCGAGCAGGCGCAGCCGGGCGATCTGGTGATTACCGCCGATATTCCGCTGGCGGCGCGCACGGTGGAAAAAGGCGTCGCGGCGCTCAATCCGCGTGGCGAGTTTTACTCCGCGGAAAATATTCGCGAACGCCTGAATATGCGCGACTTTATGGAAGAGCTGCGCAGTACCGGCCTGCAAGCAGGAGGCCCAGCGCCATTTAGTCAGGCCGATCGGCAGGCATTTGGTAAAGCATTGGATCGATTTCTGGCCAAAATCAAACGTTAAAGCTGGCTGCAGATTGCAACGGTGAACTTTTGCCGCTACAGTGCCATCATTACAGAACGATTGTTCAATAGACTAATGATGCAAATGGGCCTAGGCCCATTTGTTTGAACTGATATGGACTTCGCCAAACTTCCCTCCCCACTGCAAGCCAAACTAGCCAAAATCGGTATTGCCCGACCTTTCGATCTGGTCTTGCATCTACCGATGCGCTACGAGGACGAAACGCATTTGTACGCGATTGCCGACGCGCCGCTGGGCGCGGGCGTGCTGATCGAGGGCGAAGTTTTATCGTGCGAAGTGAACTACAAGCCGCGCAAACAACTGGTCGCCCGCGTCAAAGACGCCAGCAGTTCGGTGATGGTGCGGCTGATGAATTTTTACCCCAGTCAGGCGCAGCAGCTTGCCGTCGGTAAACGCGTGCGCTTGTATGGCGAAATCCGCCGAGGCTATTTCGGCCCGGAAATGGTCCACCCCAAAATCCGCGTTGGCGGTGAGGTTAGCCTACAAGAAGCCCTGAGCCCGGTTTACCCGACCACCGCGGGACTTTCGCAAAACCAACTCGCGACGCTGATTGCCAAAGCACTCAAAGCCGAGCCGCTGCCCGACACGCTGCCAGCATCTTTACTGGACGAGCTAAATCTGCCCGACTTTGCCAGTAGCGTGAAATTGCTGCACACGCCAACGCCCGATATTCCACAAATCTTGCTCACTGCCCGCACGCATCCGGCGTGGCAGCGTTTGAAATTTGACGAGCTGCTGGCGCAGCAATTATCGCTGCGCTTGGCGCGCGCAGTACGTAGAGAAAAAACCGCGCCTCAAATCAAGCCCGATGGTCGCTTAGCTGCTCAACTGGTCGCTAATCTACCCTTTGGCCTCACAGGCGCGCAAAAGCGCGTACTGCTTGAAATTTGCCAAGATCTAACCCAAACACACCCGATGCAGCGCTTGCTGCAAGGCGATGTCGGTGCGGGTAAAACCATTGTTGCGGCCGTGGCTGCGTGCCATGCAATTGAAGCGGGCTTTCAGGTCGCAATGCTCGCGCCAACCGAAATTCTGGCCGAACAGCATTACCAAAAACTCAGCCAATGGCTGGCGCCGCTGGGCGTCAACGTGATCTGGCTGGCCGGTAGCCTAAAAACCAAAGCCAAACGCGAAGCCTTGGCTGCAGCAGCGGATGGCAGCGGGCAGCTGCTGGTGGGCACTCATGCGATTTTTCAGGCCAGCGTTGAGCTGAAAAATCTCGGGCTGGCGATTGTCGACGAACAACACCGCTTTGGTGTGGCGCAGCGGTTGGCGCTGCGCGAAAAAGGCGGCAGCCCGCATCAACTGATGATGTCAGCGACGCCGATTCCGCGCACGCTGGCGATGAGTTTTTACGCTGATTTGGATGTGAGCGTGATTGATGAATTGCCGCCGGGGCGCACACCGATTGTGACCAAGTTGATTTCAGACGCGCGCCGCGACGAGATTATTGAGCGCATCGCCGCCAAAGTCCTTGAAGGCAGGCAGGTGTATTGGGTGTGTCCGCTGATCGAAGAATCGGAAACGCTGCAATTGCAAACTGCCGTTGATACGCACGCGCAATTGAGCGAAGAGCTGGAAGGAATCCGCGTCGGCTTGCTGCATGGCCGAATGAAAGCCGATGAAAAAGCAGCCACCATGGCGGCGTTTTCGCGTAATGAAATTCAAGTGCTGGTCGCCACCACGGTGATCGAGGTGGGCGTCGATGTGCCCAACGCCAGCTTAATGGTGATCGAGCACGCCGAGCGCATGGGCTTGTCGCAATTACACCAGCTGCGCGGCCGCGTTGGCCGTGGCGCACACGCCAGTTTATGTATCTTGCTCTACACCGGCCCGCTGGGCGACACCGCCAAAGCACGGCTGAAAGTGATTTACGAGCACACCGATGGCTTTGAAATTGCGCGGCAAGATTTGCAAATTCGCGGCCCGGGCGAGCTGGCGGGGGTGAAGCAATCGGGCGTGCCAATGCTGCGCTTTGCCGATCTGGAGGCCGATGCGGACTTGCTGGAAGTCGCCCGCGAAACGGCCGAGCAAATTCTGGCGCACAATCCGCAACTGGCGCAGCCGCATCTGGATCGCTGGTTGCCAGGGCGCGAAGCCTTGCTGAAAGTGTGATCCGCCCAGCATTTCCCCGCATTTAGGCTACATTGGCAACAGATCAACCCTATTTGTGAAGGCGAACTTCCCCAATGCATCGGTTCTGGCTCTGGCTTATCTTTTCGCTGTTCTGCAGCAGCTGTATGGCCGCGGAGCGGGTATTACGGATTGCCATTGATTCGGCTTGGAATGCGCCACAAATAGTGTTTCAACATGACCAGCCGCACAGTGGCCTTTTTATTGAGCTATTCGAACAAATCGCCCGCAATAGTGATGCCAAAATCGCTTGGGTGATTTTACCCCGCAAGCGTCTCGTGGGCGCAGTGGAGAATAACGAGGCCGATCTACTCTGCCATTTGAATCCAAAGTGGCTCAATCTAAGCATCCCACCGGAGCGCTGGAGTGGCCTGTTCATTACGCAAGAAAACGTCATTATCCAAGCTGCGCAACACCCGCAACATGAAATCAATCTTGAGCAGGCCAGCTTTCTGAATCTGGGTACCGTGCTTGGCTATCATTACCCCAAATTAGCCGCGCAAATGCAGCGTGGTTTAATACGGCGCATAGATTCACCCAGCCAAGAGGTTTTGCTGAAAAATACTCAGAATGGCAAGCTGCAGCACAGTATTGCCAACCGCTTGAATGTGGAAGAGTTTAATCGCCGCAGCCCTAGCGGCCAGCAATTACGGATCGTTCAAACTGTGGATATTCAAGATACTTTTTGCCTGCTGGCACCACAACCCAATATCCCTGCGGCTCAACTCAAGGCGGCCATCGCACAGCTACATAGTGCCAAGCAGATTGATGCTATTCTGCATCGCTAACATGCACAACCCTAGGGTATATGCTCAGAACAAATACTGAATAATATCCAAAGGCAAATACCCCATGCCTTATTCTTTCTGCTGTGCCAAAGCGGCCGCTTCGCGCAATTTGTCTTTTTTGCTTTTGCGCTTACCCTTAATCCCGCCATGATCGTCGGCCACCAATACCGGAGCCGCCGCGCTGATCACTTCTTTAGGCTCAAAACCCGCAATTTGCTCCCGCTCGATTTTCAGCTTGAGCTGCTTTTCAATCACGCGAAAATGCGCAGCATAATCGGCGGTAATAAAACTCACCGCCTCACCGCGTTCGCCCGCCCTGCCGGTACGGCCAATGCGGTGCGTGTAATCGGTGCTAGAGCGCGGCAAGTCGTAATTCACCACCGCAGGCAATTGAGCAATATCGATGCCGCGCGCGGCCAAATCGGTGGCCACGACCACCTGAATGCGTGACGCTTTAATATCGCTAATCACCTGACTGCGCTTGCCCTGCTCAAAGCTGCCGTGAAACGCCTCAGCCTTGATGCCCGCACGTTTGAGTTTTTTCGCTACATGCTCGGCGGCGTATTGGGTGGCGACAAACACCAACACACGCTGCCAGCCTTGGCTTTGAAGCAAATGACGCAGCAATTGCGTGCGTGCACCTTCGTCTACCTCAATCGCACGTTGCCAAATATCCGGTGCCGCCACTGGCGTTGGGGCAATGTCGATACGCGCTGGCGACTGCAATAAATATTCGGCCAACGCTTGCACCGCAGGGGCAAAGGTCGCCGAGAAAAATAGATTTTGTCGCTGCACGGGCAACAAATTCAAAATGCGGTTCAGTTCATCGCTAAACCCCAGCTCAAACAAGCGATCGGCTTCATCGAGCACCAGATGCTTCACCTGCGCAATGCTCAATGCGCGCTGCTCGATCAAATCCAGCAAGCGCCCCGGCGTCGCCACCACGATATCAGCGCCGCCCCGCAGCGCCATCATTTGCGGATTAATCGACACCCCGCCGTACACGCAGGCGAGCTTAGGCAATTCGGGTAAATGCTTGGCCAGAGCGCGTATCGTCTCGCCTACCTGCGCAGCTAGCTCGCGCGTTGGCACCAAAATCAGGGTTTGCACCGCCTTTTGTTTGGGGCGCAAATCAGGGTCAAGGCTACCGAGTTGCGCGCGATACGCCTGATATTTCGCCAGTAAGGGCAGCACAAACGCCGCCGTTTTGCCCGAACCGGTTTGCGCGCAAGCACGCACATCTTGCCCAGCTAAAATAGCCGGAATCGCCGCCAACTGAATTGGCGTAGGCGCATGAAACTGCTGATCCTCGGTGGCACGAACCAGCTGATCAGATAAGCCAAGAGCGGAAAAAGACATAGCTACAACTATTAGAAATCAAACAAAGTGGCAGATCATGCCAAAGCCCAAGGCGAGTTGCTGCTTTACTTACTACGCACTCACCTTGAAAAGAGCTTGGATAGTACCACAGGCCACTTAGGGCTAATCGGCAGCGTGCCAACCGAGGTAGCTAGGCGGTTTACCAGTTGTAAGTGATCACAGCGGAGAGCTCGCTACTTTTCGTGGAGCCAGCCTCGGTTTTGAGCGGCAATTCGCCAATCAATTTCAAATTCACTTCCGGAGCCAGTTTGAAATAAAACATCGCGCCGCCAATCCAGTTATTTAGTGCATTATCGTCAGAACGCCCAGCCCGGCTAGTTGCACCCCCGGTGCGATACTCCAAAGTCAAACCACCATACATCGTGCGTTGTGAGCCATAGGTGGTAATGAGCTTGAAATTGTATTGCGTGTCTTGACTAAAACTAGTGCCACGATAGTCGTGATTTGTAGAAAACCAATTGAAGCTGGCCAAGCCTTCTAGCAGCCAATCGCCATGATTCCAGCCAATCTGACATTCCGGAATAAGCATCCAACGATTACCACCGGGATTACTCGCCCGCATGCCCTGATAGGAGCCAAGTGGCACTGAGATATGAAACTGGCAGCCACTACTAAACCCATCGTCGTCATAGCTGCGCAAGGCTTCACGACTTAAGGCCGGCATTCGATACAGTCCTAGCCCAAAGGCCAGCATTGGATCACCCATGCCAGTTTGATCGTCGCCTCGACGACGGCTATTTTTGAAATCCTGCTCGATACGATGATATGGAAGATTTAGCCCCGCGTAGGCTAGCTGCCCGGCCAGTGGAAAATATTGCACGTGCCGCACGGTGTATGACTGGCGGGTTTGGTATTCAATTTCGCGCGGACTACGCGGGGTTTCATTTTCTTGTACCCGGAAACGCAATGAAGTGCGCCGAGCATCTTCGGCGTTGACCGTAAACGAGCGTGGGTCAGTTGCATGCGCAAGCGCAATCTGGCCTAACAAGCCCAGCAAAACGAGAGAACGAAAACAAAATGCCATGAGTACCAACAAAATACAGCCAAAATGAGCTTGCCACTTTAACGCATTTAAATGACGAAACTGCGCTAGCGTGACAAGCAATTGCTTTTCAATTCACCAATTACATTACACCCCAAGGGTATACAAGCAAAACACAGATAATGATTGGCACTTAGCCACATACCCAAGCCTTAATTTCAAACAGAAAAACAACATTGCGCACTATACTGAAGGTTTGTGATGGCGTGCACAATGGCGACTTGGGCGGGCGAGGTTGGGATGGACAAAATCAATACTTGGCAGTGGATTTTGTTATTACTGGGGTTTCGCGCCCTATTAGAGTTTATTCCGCTACCTGATGTGCATGATTTATATGGGGTAATTCTAACCAGCACCGTGCTCATTCTGATCTGGCGTAAACTCAATTATCAAGAAGCATTGCTGCGCCCATTTATTGTCGGGGTACTCATTTATTGGTTCGGCTATATCTTTGATTACCTCGATGGTTTACTCAACGGCCAAGGCTACTGGGGAAAGTTTGCAGATACGGTGGACGATCTTTTATTTGCGATTGGTTTTTGCCTGATCGGCCTGACCTTTTTGCGAGTAATGAATAACCGCAATCACCTGATTGAACAACTCCACAACGAAAACGCTCGCAGCCGCGCACTACAACAATCGCTGTATCAACAGGCCTATACCGATGAGCTAACTGGTTTGGGCAATCGCCGCGCCCTGTTTGAATACCTAGCGCAAAAATTGCAAACCGGAGAAAGTGGCACGTTGCTTTACATTGACGTAAATAATTTCAAACCCGTCAATGATCAATTCGGACACGACGTGGGTGATCTGGTTCTGCAACGCTGCGCACGCAAGCTTAGCTATCAGGGGGCATTGGCGTTTCGTCTGGGTGGAGATGAATTTGTAGCTTTGCTCGAACAACAAAATCCACAGCAGTGGATTCGTGATTTAAGCGAACACGCACAACGCCTCTCAGCCGAATACGGCATTTCTTTCAGCGTTGGCATGGCGCATTTTTCCGCAGCGCACCCCGTTAGTACTGACGAATTACTCGCTCAAGCCGATCAGGCCATGTACAGCGAGAAAACCGCGGCCAAAACGCGCCAGCGTTAAGTATTTTCTGTTAAAAACCACGTAAAAATACCGCACAAGCCTTTGATTCCGCTATACTTCCGCCCCTTAAAGCTTCAACCTCGGAATACCCATGCTGCTGCCGCACCAACTCGAACTCCTCTCCCCTGCCAAAAACGCCGAAATCGGCCGCGAAGCCATTTTGCACGGTGCGGATGCAGTCTATATCGGGGGCCCGGGATTTGGTGCGCGCCACAATGCAGCGAACTCGATTGAAGATATTGCTGAACTAGTGAAATTTGCGCATCGCTACCATTCACGCATTTTCGTGACACTCAATACGATTTTGCATGACTCCGAGCTTGAACCCGCGCGCCAGCAGATTATTCAGCTCTACGAAGCCGGTGTTGACGCGCTCATCGTGCAAGACATGGGCGTACTTTCGCTCGATATTCCGCCGATTCAACTGCATGCCAGTACCCAGTGCGATATTCGCACACCAGAAAAAGCGGCATTTTTGGCCGATGTGGGTTTCTCGCAAGTTGTCCTTGCGCGCGAATTGGGCTTGGGTAAGGTCAAGCAAATCAGCGACTTCATGGGCGACAGAGCGACGATTGAATACTTTATTCACGGTGCACTGTGCGTCGCGTTTTCAGGCCAATGCAATATCAGCCACGCGCACACTGGCCGCAGCGCCAATCGTGGCGATTGCTCGCAAGCCTGTCGTTTGCCGTACACGCTGACCGATCAAAATGGTCGTGTGGTGGCGTTTGATAAACATCTGCTATCGATGAAAGACAACGATCAGACCAATAATCTGGAAGCGCTGATCGACGCGGGCGTGCGCTCGTTCAAGATCGAAGGCCGCTACAAAGACATGCAGTACGTCAAAAACATCACGGCGCATTACCGTTTGCTGCTCGACGAAATCATGGAAAGCCGCAGCGAATTTGCCCCAGCTTCGAGCGGCCGTAGTGATATTTTCTTCCGCCCAAATGTTGATAAATCGTTCCACCGCGGCCACACCGATTACTTTGCCACCGCGCGCAAAGAAGACATCGGCGCATTTGATTCGCCCAAATACGTCGGCGTGCCGCTGGGCACCGTCACCAAAGTGACCGACAAGTACTTTGAACTCGAAGTCGCCGATCAGAATGATGCGATGAGCAATGGCGACGGGCTGAACTTCATGAAAAAACGGGAAGTGATCGGCGTGCAAGCGAACACAGTGGAAGCGGCCAATAAAGCCGCCGGCATCTGGCGCGTGTTCCCGAATGAAATGATGAGTGAACTGGTCGGCCTCAAAGCCGGTACACCGATTCACCGCAACCGCGATCATGCGTGGGAGCAAGCGCTGACCAAAAAATCGGCCGAACGTAAAATCGGCGCTTGGCTGACCTTGAACGAAACCAGTTCAGGCCTCGCACTGACGATGACTGACGCAGACGGCTGTAGCGCGACGGCGCAAGTCGAGCTGCAGCTCGAAATCGCGCAAAACGCCGACAAAGCGTGGAGCACGCTACGCGACAATTTAGCCAAGCTCGGCAATACGATGTTCTACGCCGAAGACGTGGCGCTTAATTTATCGCAACCGTGGTTTGCACCCGCTTCGGTGATTAATGCGCTGCGTCGCGATGTCGTTGAAAAATTAGAAGCTGAGCGCGTTGCGGCATGGTATAGGCCTGAACGTAAAGCGCCTGTTGAGCCGCCAGCCCTATACCCTGATGAAACGCTATCATTCTTGGGTAATGTGTACAACGCCAAAGCGCGCGAGTTTTATGCCAAACACGGCGTTAAATTAATCGCTGCCGCGTATGAAGCGCACGAAGAAGCCGGTGAAGTGCCGCTGATGGTGACCAAGCATTGCCTGCGCTTTAGCTTTAATTTGTGCCCGAAACAGGCCAAAGGTGTGATTGGCGTGAAGGGCCAGATCAAGGCCGAATCGATGACGCTCAGCTCGGGCAGCGAGAGCTACCGCCTAGACTTTGACTGCAAACCGTGTGAGATGCACGTGGTTGGCAAAATGAAACCTCACATTTTAAAAGCCCCGCCACCAACAACCGCGAATGTACAAAAGATAGAGTTCTACCAAGCTAAACCTGATGGTTTTGCTCATTAAAATCAATAGTATTGCGACTGAATCGCGGTAAATCGGTTTTGTTTTTTCAATTTGGCAATTGCGCTATTGAGTGATTGTAAGGAAATGGAGCTTTTACGGCTTAAGGCGCAATAATTGTCATAACTACTGATACGCAGATAGTCGGGATTTAATTGCGCACGCATGGTGGGGTTGGATCGCAAATAAAGCCACTCAGCCTCGCTAATCAATAAATAATTATGCCGATTGGCAAGTAATTTGCGCAGATTTTGTGTTTCACTGAACCCGTCATCGCGGCGAAAAGCAGGCCCAAGCGTTTGCTCAAGTTCGGGATAGACATATCCTAGCACGGTGCCCAGGGGTTTCCCTTTCAGCTCGCCCAATGATTTGGGGGGCCGTGTATCGGCACGGGTGGCAATCACATCGTGGTTCCGAATGAGGGGTTGGCTCCACTGCACATCGGCGCTGAGCCATTTTGGCATGGTGTAGCAGTATAAATCTGCGCTGCCTGAAACCAACTCCTGCTCTAAACGCTTACGGGGCAAGACCTTAAATTGCGCTTGGCGATTTAGCTCGCTCGCCAGTGCCAGCGCGACATCTTTCAGAATACCCCGCTGCGGTTGGTCGTTTTTGACTTCCAGCATCGGCATACTGTTGCCGCTACTGAGCAAAAACACTGCGCGGGCTTGCGTCGTTGGCCATGCCATTGGCACGTAACTGAAGAGGCTTAACCCCAGTACCAGCCTCTGCATAGCTTTCATTTGGCCCCCTTTCGCTTGCCGATCAATCGCAAGCCAGAGCATATCTAAGCACAGTCCAGAGCAAAAGATAAGCAAATTGTAAGCTGTCGTAGGCTTATTGCATCAATGGGGGTTGAAGGATTTAACGCTGACGCCAAGGCGGCGGCTCATAAATCGCAATCAAGGCTTTTGCGCGCTCAACACCACCGGGGGTGCCGACTAAAATAGCTGGGGGCTGGCCATTCAAATCGGCATGCGGGCAAGTTAACCATTTCACTACAGTATCGAGATCACCCAATTTGCTCTCGGCATAATCGAGTAATGGAAGCCAAGCCAATAAAGAATGCGGCTCAAATTGCATAACCGCTTTCATATCGGCATAGAGGTCAGGCTGCTCGATCAATTCATGCTCAAGCAAACTTAGAAACTGCGGTATTCGATACATGAATCAGCCTCGCCTGAGGTATCTCGATTTAGTCAAAATGCAGAAAGCACTACAGCCCGATACCCAGCTTAGTATGTTGCCATTGCCGGATCAACCTGCTCTGCCCAAGCTGCGACGCCACCATCCAGATTAATCATATTTTCAAAGCCCTGCCGCTCAAGAAAGCCAGCCACCTGATAGCTGCGTACGCCATGGTGGCAAATCACGACATAAGTGGCATCTGGGTCTAGCCGCGCCTGATCTGCAGGAATATTACCCATCGGAATATGTTCGCTCCTGGGAATATGACACAAGGCAAACTCCCATGCCTCGCGAACATCCAGTAATTTCGGGGGAATCAAACTGCTGTCATCTAGCCATGTTTTCAGTTCGATGGCGCTAATGTGGTGCATCGGTCTACTACCTATTTTTATGATTTGCTGAGCTTTCATTTTACGTGCTCAGCACACGATTGATAGCTTTTTTCGAGCAAACTTATGCCTTGCCGCGACGTGAAAGCGGTAAAATCAGCCACCCCACCTACTATGGATGCCGTATGCAATCGTTTTATACGCTGTTTGCTTTGATTATTGGCCTGATCGTGCCACTTCAAGCCGCGGTCAATAACCAATTAAAGGCCGTAATTGGCGGTAGTACCCCGCTTGCGGCACTGGTGTCATTTGCAGTTGGCATGATTACCCTGATTCTGATGTCACTGATCACTGGGCAAAAATTTTCCGGCCTGCTCGCGCTGCCAAAAGCCGAACCGTGGATGCTGCTGGGCGGGATAATGGGTGCGATGTTTGTATTTGGTACGACCTTAATCGCGCCTAAGCTCGGTGCAGCCAGCATGATGGCGCTGATTATTGGTGGACAAGTTATTGCCTCCTTGCTGTTTGATAAATTTGGCTGGCTGGGCCTGCCTTTGCGCGAAATTAGCTGGCCAAGATTATTGGGCGCAGCCTTGATCGTGGTCGGCGTTTTGCTGGTCAATTTTGGCAATCAGTGGATCAATAAATCAACATGAGTCTCAACCCCGTGATTACCATCCTCGACATTCAGCCCGAGTTTATTGTGATCAATAAACCAGCGAATCTGGATTTTCACCACACTGCTGACCAGATCAGCCTGGTGGATTTGGTGCGTATTCAAACAGGCTTAACCGAGTTATTCACGGTACACCGGTTGGATAAAATGACCTCCGGCATCCTGCTCTTAGCACGCAGCAGCGAGTCGGCACGCTATTTTTCACAGTTGTTCGCCGAACATCGGATACAAAAATACTATCTGGCTTTAAGTGACAAAAAACCCAGCAAAAAACAGGGTTGGGTGAAAGGTGGCATGGAGAAAGGTCGCAATGGTAGCTGGAAACTAGTACGAGATGGGGGCCTGTCTGCGGTTACGCAGTTTTTTAGTTATGGCTTAGGCGAAGGTCAACGCCTGTTTGTACTTAAACCCTTAAGCGGCCGAACTCACCAACTGCGCGTCGCAATGAAAAGCTTGGGGAGCCCAATTTTAGGCGACGAGCGCTACGCTGGCACTGCTGCTGATCGAGGCTATTTGCACGCCTATGCCATCGAATTTATATTTGCCAACCAGCATTACCAATATATCGCGCCCCCTAATAGTGGTGATCTATTTCAAACTCCACAATTACTGAACACATTAACCCAGCTCGGTCATCCCTCCGAATTGGCATGGCCAAAATAACGTAAATAGAAGCCTGTTGAGTAGCTTAAATTAGAAAAATCTAACATATTGATATTTAAGCAGAAACGTAAATTTTGATTTAAATCAAACCAATAATGACAGGTGAATTTGATAGAAATTACATTTTTGTAATATTTATAAAATAGTGAAACAAAACTGCATCTGTGACAATCAGCACTAGTCAATTTCCCATGACCTTAGTTAGTATTGTGGCACGGCATATAGCCGTCGAAACCAATACGCTGTGCACCGGAATCGGCGACACACATAAGGATGGAGACTAGATTCATGTTCCAATTAAATCGTTGGATGTTGGCGGCTATTCCTGCTGCAATCTGTTCAGTGCAAGTAATGGCTGCAACCGCTTGGGATAGCAAAGCTGTCTATACCGGTGGCCAAGTCGTTAGCTATCAAGGCAATGATTACAAAGCTAAATGGTGGACACAAAATAATATTCCGGGCGCTGAGCAATGGGGCCCTTGGGAATTAGTTGGCGCTAGCAGCGGTGCAACCCCTGCCCCAACTGCCGTGGCTACCAGCGCGCCGACAACTGCGCCAACTGTAGCACCAAGCAGCAAACCGACCAGCGCCCCCACTGCGGCACCAACCAGCACGCCGACAATTGCGCCAACAACAGCACCTACTGCAGCACCTGCAGGCTGCAGCGCATGGGCTGAAGGCAGTACGTATAAGGCTGGAGACGTTGTTAGCTATAGCGGTGCGAGCTATACCGCCCTATCTGCGCACACTGCTTACGCCGGAGCCAACTGGAACCCAGCATCAACCCCGACCTTGTGGAAAGTAGGCGGCACTTGTAGCACTGGCGGCGTGACCCCAGCTCCAACCGCTAAACCTACGGCCACACCAATTATCACTGCAGCGCCAACAATTGTGCCGACTGCAGTGCCAAGCGCGACTCCAGTTGTTACAGTAAAACCAACGGCGACCCCAACAGCGAAACCGACCGCCACACCAGCTGTGACTGCTGGGCCGACTTCAACACCTGTAGTAACGGCAGTACCGACCGCTACGCCAAATAGCACAGTTGCGCCAACAGCGGCACCAACAACTGCACCAGCGTCGTACAAGCCACAAATCACTTACATCACCGCACCCGCAGGCTACCCAACGGATGCCCAGTTCACTGCAGCAGAGCAAGCGCTGTACAGCCAAGCTGGTTCTGACACCAAAACCATTGACCGTATCCGCGAAGCATTGCAAGTACGCCCAGATTCAGTGGTTGACGCAGTTACTGCTGGCGCCGCAGGCAATCCAGATAATGTGAAACGCGTTGAACGCGTGTTGCCAGAGTCGAAGTTTGATTACTTCTTCCCTGTGCGCAATGTGAAATACACGTATCTGAACTTGCTCAAAGGCGTAGCGAAATTCCCAGCGTATTGCCAGACCTACACTGATGGTCGTGATTCAGACCTGATCTGTAAAAAACTGCTGGCAACTTCGTTTGCTCACTTCGCGCAAGAAACTGGTGCTAACTGGCCGGCGCTGACACCTGCAACCGCACGTGGCTACGCAGACCAGAACAACGCCGTATTGGCCACAATGGAGCAAAACACCGCGATTCCAACCTTCCGCCAAGGCTTGTGGTTCCTGCGTGAACAAGGCATGGTCGAGGGCAGCGGCGTAGGTGGTTACCAAGATTGCTTTAACGGCGCAGGCGGCTCGATCTTCTCAATCTTCTACCCATGCGGTAAAAACGCGCAAGGTCAGTACTTCAGCTACTTTGGCCGCGGCTCTAAGCAATTGTCTTGGAACTACAACTTCGGGCCATTCAGCAAATCGATGTATGGCGATGTTAATGTCTTACTCGACAACCCTGGCTTGGTGGCGGACACATGGATGAACTTTGCTTCAGCCATCTGGTTCGCGGTTTACCCACAATCGCCAAAACCACCGATGACTTGGGTCGTAGATGGCACGTGGAAGCCAAATCAAGTTGACGTGGCCAATGGCATGTCACCTGGCTTTGGTGCTACCACTTACATCATTAATGGTGGCATCGAGTGCGGTAAGGGCTCTGAAGCATCGCAATCGCTGAACCGTATCGCGGCGTACAAAGAGTTCACGAAAGAGCTGGGCGTGGATATCACAGGCGAGCAACTCACTTGCGGTACATCGAAAGGCTTTACCGATGGCTCGGCTGCGGCGACTAAAACTTACCTAGATAAAGGGTGGAATTACAACCCGAATAATCCTGGTGGTGTGTCTTGGTCGTGCCAATTGGCGACTTACCAAACCCCATTTAGCTTAGCCAATACTGGCGATTACAAAGCTTGCGTGGATTACTTCTTCCGCGGCCAAGTTAAATTCAACGGCCAAGTGGTAGTGGATAACACCAAATAAGCAGTTACGGTTATCGCACCTCAGAACGGCAGCTTCGGCTGCCGTTTTTTATTAGTAGTGAGCATCAAATTGACTACACAAAATTGTGGGATAGATCACACCTCAGTGGCATCACTCTACAATTAGCTCCAACACCACCTACTTACTGAAGCTTGACGAACGAGCGCATCTATTAATGCTTACAAGGCATTCGAGTATTCATACTTTTAATGATACTAATGCCAGTTTGAACAACTTAGAAAAACGCTATCCATCTGATTTGACTACCATTTCCAATCCGGCAAAATACCGAATTGAATTAGTCCCAATTATAAAAAGGATGGAGAAGAGATGAGTAAATTACGGACCCGCTCTGCGGCCCTAATTTTGGCCTTGAGCATAGGCTCTGCTTTCGGCGCAACCTGGCAAGAAGGAAGCACCTATACCGCCGGCACCCAAGTCGATTATCAAGGTAAAACCTACGTAGCGCTTGTCACTCACACTGCGTATGTGGGCGCAAACTGGAACCCAGCGTCTACACCGACGCTGTGGAGTGTTACAACCAGCAGCACGCCAGCCCCAACCGCAGCTCCAAGCGCGACCCCGACGCCAACCAGCGCCCCAACCGCAACGCCAAAAGCAAGCGCTACTCCTGCTCCTACTGCGACACCAACGACATCCCCCTCCGCAGCTCCAACAGTTGCACCAACAGTGACGCCTGTAGCAACAGCAACACCAGCGACAAGCAGCTGTGCGGCACCAAGCTGGACGGCCAGCGTATATAGCGCAGGTTCAGTCGTTAGCTACAACGGGCATACTTGGAAAGCGCAGTGGTACGCTGCTGCATCGGATATGCCAAAGCAAGTGACCAATTCATGGGAATCTCCTTGGCTGGATCAAGGCACCTGCGCAGCCGGTGGCGTGACACCCGCTCCAACGGCAACCGTAACTCCAACAGCAACACCCACAATTAAACCAACCGCAACACCGATCGTTACAGCGGCTCCGACTGCGAGCCCAGTTGCAACCGCAAGCCCAGCGGCAACGGCCACTCCGGCGGCCACCGCAAGTCCAGCACCAGTAAGCGGCAATAAACCACAAATCATTTATGCTGCAGCCCCAGCGGGTTATCCAAGCGATGCTCAGCTCACTAGCTCAGAAAACGCTTTAATGAGTCAGGCAGGTACTGATACGCAAGCCATCGCACGTATTCGTGCCGCGTTGCGCGTACTGCCCGATACCCAAGTCGAAGCGGTTACCCCAGGCAACCCAGCCAACCCAGATAACGTCAAACGCGTTGAACGGATTATTTCGGTTAGCAAATTTGATAGTTTGTTCCCGGTTCGCAATGTGGCTTACTCATACACCAACTTGTTGCGTGCAGTCGCTAAATTCCCCGCTTATTGCGACAACTACACAGATGGCCGCAATGCCGATCAGATTTGTGCCAAATTGCTGGCGACTTCGTTTGCCCATTTCACGCAGGAAACCGGTGCCAGCTGGTCTACCCTCACCCCCGCTGGCGCGAAAGCTTACCCTGCCAATTACAATCCTATCCTCGATACGATGGAGCAAAACACAGTAATTCCAACATGGAATCAGGCGCTGTGGTATCTGCGTGAGATGGGTTATAACGAAGGCTCTGCTATTGGTGCCTACCAAGATTGCTTCACAGGTGCTGGCAGCTCGATCTTCTCAATCTTCTATGCTTGCGGACAGAACGCTCAGGGCAAAAATCTGGACTACTTTGGCCGTGGTAGCAAGCAATTGTCTTACAACTACAATTATGGCCCGTTCAGCAAGTCACTCTATGGCGACGCCAGCGTCCTACTCGACAATCCGGGTAAAGTTGCCGATACCTGGTTGAATTTTGCTTCAGCAGTCTGGTTTGCCGTTTACCCACAATCACCAAAACCACCAATGACGTGGGTGGTAGATGGCACTTGGGTTCCGAATGCGGTCGATATTGCTAACAATATGCAGCCGGGCTTTGGCTCCACCATTAACATCATCAACGGTGGCATTGAATGTGGTGGCGGCTCGGATGTTCAGCAAGCCAAAAACCGCATTGCTGCCTACAAGCAATTCACAACAGCACTGGGGGTCGATATCACTGGCGAGCAACTGAGCTGCGCAACTCAACGTGGTTTCCAGCCCGGCTCTGCCGCAGCGACGAAAACTTATCTGGATAAATCTTGGGGCTACAATGCCAACAATCCAGGTGGCGTATCGTGGGCGTGTCAGCTGGTTGATTACCAAATGCCATTTAGCCTAGCCACGCCAGGTGACTACAAAGCCTGCGTAGACTATATGTTCCGTGGCCAAGTGAAATTTAATGGTCAAATTGTGATCGATAACGCGAAATAAGCCAGCTTAGATCACTGCAACATCAGCAAAAACGGCAGCCTCGGCTGCCGTTTTTTCACGCTGCTCCACCTCTTTCTAAGAACCCATACTTGTTGACTGAATTTTCCATCTAATCAAGGTATCTATCTAGAATCAAATAAAATAAAAGCCTACAAGCATATACCCCAACAAGAAATACGAAAGACACGTTAGCATGGTGCAGATTGCCGATAGGTAGACATTACTTTATCAGTTAGAATCAGCCTACCGTCTACTTGGCCAGTAAGCTATGTTCGCTTTTTTTGAAAAACTGATTCATCCCTATCCCGATCAATTGCCACAACATCCCAAGCACTTTCTGCGCTTTGTATGGGGCTGCACACGTGGCATGCGTTGGTATATTGCTTTATTGGCCTTGTTTACTGCACTAACTGGTGCGTTTGAAGCGTTGCTCTACAGCATGCTGGGTAATGTCGTGGAATGGCTCAGCAAAACACCTCCTGCATTATTGTGGCAACACGAAAAGCACAATCTACTATTGCTGCTTGGCATTCTATTAGCCAGTCCGGTCCTGATTGCACTGCAAACCCTGATCAAGCATCAAACACTGGCGGGCAATTTCCCCATGCGGCTCCGCTGGCAGTTTCATCGCCAAATGCTGGGCCAGAGCATGAGTTTCTACCAAGATGAATTTGCCGGCAGAATCTCGGCCAAAGTGATGCAAACGGCCCTTGCCGTGCGTGATACGGTACTTACTACTTGCGATATTCTGGTGTTTGTCACCATCTATTTCGTCACGATGGCCTCGGTGGCGGGTGGTTTTGATTTGCGCTTAGTCGTGCCGTTTTTAGCTTGGCTGGTGCTATATATTTTAGCCATGGTGTATTTTGTGCCCCGCCTAAGCCGCGTTTCCCGCGCCCAAGCCGATGCGCGCTCGCTGATGACAGGTCGCATTACCGACGCCTACACCAATATCAGTACCGTGAAATTATTTTCACATACTCAGCGTGAAGCGGGTTTTGTCAAAGCCGCTATGCAAGAATTCATGCATACCGTTCATGGCCAAATGCGGCTGGTTAGCCTGTTTGAAATTGTGAACCATGTGCTTAGCATGCTGCTAATTGCCGCTACGGCAGGCGCCGTGCTGTATCTGTGGAGTATCTCGGAAGTCGGTCTAGGTGCAGTGGCAGCGGCTACTGCCATGTCACTGCGACTCAGTGGCATGTCGCACTGGATTATGTGGGAAATGGCCGGTTTATTTGAAAATATCGGCACCGTACAAGATGGCATTAATACGCTCGCTAAGCCATCAACCGTACTTGATACGCCAGATGCCAAGCCATTGCAAGTGCAACAAGGTTTGATTGAGTTTGATCAGGTTTGCTTCAACTATGGGCATGCCAATACAGGTAAAGCGGTAATCGATCAGTTACAGCTCACGATCGAGCCTGGTGAGAAGATTGGCTTGGTTGGGCGATCAGGCGCAGGCAAGTCCACCATTGTGAATTTACTGCTGCGTTTTTATGATCTGGAAAGCGGCCAAATTCGTATCGATGGCCAAGATATTGCGCAAGTCAGCCAAGACAGTTTGCGCCAGCAAATTGGCATGGTCACCCAAGATACCTCGCTGCTGCATCGCTCGGTACGGGATAATATTTTGTACGGCAAACCAGATGCCACTGAAGCCGAAATGATCCGGGCAGCCCAACGTGCAGAAGTACACGACTTTATCAGCCAACTGAATGATCCCAACGGGCGGGTTGGCTACGATGCACATGTCGGTGAGCGCGGCGTCAAACTCTCGGGCGGACAACGGCAGCGCATTGCCATTGCGCGGGTTATTTTGAAAGATGCGCCAATTTTATTATTGGATGAAGCCACAAGCGCGCTCGATTCGGAAGTAGAAGCCGCCATTCAGGCCAGCCTATATACGCTGATGGAAGGCAAAACCGTCGTCGCGATTGCACATCGGCTGTCAACCATTATGGCGATGGATAGATTGATCGTGCTCGATCAAGGCCACATCGTCGAACAAGGCACGCATGCCGAGCTGCTGGCGCAAGGCGGAATTTATGCGCGGCTATGGGCCCATCAGAGTGGTGGTTTTTTAGGCGAAGAAGACTAAGGTAGCGCTTAACCCAAATGGCCAAACCGAGACTTATTCGTCAAGCGATTTATGGGTGAACGTGTGGTGCATTTCGCTATACATTGCCATGTATACCGCTACATGCATTTTTAATACTAGCTCCTAGCGGCATACCCATTAATGTGTAACAGCAACCTCATCAACCGGGTTGAGCTCTAACCAATGTGTAATTTGGCTACAGGCCTCGGCCAGCAGCCGTTCGAGTTCCGATATCTGCGGTGTTAAATCTGTTTGCCCTTGATGCAAGGCTCGCTCTAATTGGGCAGCCACATGCATCACAGCAAGAGCTTCAACCTGCCCCGCCACTCCTTTGAGAGTATGCGCAAGCCGTTCTGCATCCGCCAATTGCCCGTTGCCAATCAGCACGCGCAATTGCTGTGCCGAGTCGGCAAACCGCTCGATAAAGCGCGGCAACATTTTTTTGAGCATTTTCATGCTGCCCATCCGCTGCAATGCGGTCAAAAAGTCGATACCCGCCCCAGGCAACAGCCCTCGTTCAGGCTCACTGGCCACAGCCTGCGGTGAACGGACGGCTTGCGGCCCTGTGGGCAGATAATTTTGTAGCACCTGCTTCAGTTTTTGCGCATCGATTGGTTTGCTCAGATGATCGTTCATGCCCGCTTGCAAACACAACTCCCGCTCACCTTCCATTGCATGCGCGGTTAAGGCAATAATGGGGAGCGCGTCAAACCCAGGCAACGCGCGAATGGCCCGCGTAGTATCACGACCATCCATTTCTGGCATTTGCACATCCATCAGCACCACATCAAAATGACTAGACATGACCGCAGCAATTGCTGCGTTGCCACTACTTACTGGTGTGACCTGCGCCCCCATATTGCTAAGCATCGTCAACCCAAGCTCAAGCAAGAGATCAGTGTCTTCCACCAGCAAAATGCGCAATCCTTGCAATGCCTCGCGTTCCGCCAAGGCTTGATTGCGAGCTAAATCGGCAGGTAAATCCAGTTTGAGCGTCTGGCTGACTACCGAGCGAATCAAACTTGGCACCAAAGGTTTGATGAGCAAAGGACAATCCCGCAAACTGCTATTTTGCGTGATTTCAACGTCATCCAAACCATAGCAGAGCAGAATCATCGGCAAACCAGTGGCATAAAGTTGCTGCATTTGTTCGCACAATTGCGCCTCTGAGCCATGGCACAGTTTTACTTCCAGCAGTAATAAGTCGATTTGATGTCCCGATTGCAGATACGCAGCCAGCTGAGCTGAGTTATTGAGCAATACACAGTCAAAACCCATAAATTGCAAATGCTGCGATAAATGTAGCGCATGATCTGGGCTGCTATCAGCGATTACTGCACGGCGCGGCACGACACAATCAATCCGATACTCTGCTTGTGCGTATTTTAGGAAAGACAACTCAAAACTAAATTCTGAACCAAAGCCGACTTCACTTTGCACGCGAATCTGTCCACCCATCAGCTGAATCAATTGCTGACTAATTGCCAACCCGAGGCCAGAGCCGCCAAAGCGGCGCGTCGTTGATGAATCTGCCTGACTAAATAAGCTAAATAGCCTTGACTGCGCTTCTTGGCTAATTCCGATGCCTGAATCTTCCACAACAAAGAGCAGGCCAATGTTTTGCTCATCTTCCCGCACACAGCGCACATGCAAATTCACATCACCCTGCTCGGTAAATTTGATCGCATTATTTAGCAAATTGAGCAGCACCTGACCCAAACGCAGCGCATCACCAACCACCCACGTTGGTACCTCTGGCGTAATTTCAAAACTAAGGCGCAAACCTTTCGCCTGCGCTTGAATCGCTACCGTACCTGCTAATTGGCTAAACAGCTGCATCAGATCAAATGGGCTGCTTTCGATCTGCAATTTATTCGCTTCAATTTTAGAAAAATCCAAGACATCATTCACCACGCCCAATAGCATCTGCGCCGCATTTTGTGCCCGGCCAATATACTGGCGTTGAATACCATTCAATTCGTGATCAGCAACCAAATTGGTGTAACCCAAAATGGCAGTCAGCGGGGTGCGTATTTCATGACTCATGTTGGCCAGAAATTCGCTTTTCATTTTCACTGCGGCTTGCGCTTCATCCCGCGCTAGGCGCAGCGCTTCGGTTTGTTCGCGCTGCTGCATTAACAAGGCGCGAAATTGCAATACACCTAATTCAATATCACTAACCTCATCGTGTCCTTGGACTTGTAAATCCTCACCTAATTGGCCTTGCGACAAGGAGCGCATTGAGCTCGCCAAGCGCTCTAAGCGATTACCTAGACTACGCGAGACATAAACCCAACCAACGAGCAGAGCAATCAAAATAGCCACAGAGGTGGCAATCATCATTAAATGAGTACTTTGCTTAATATCTGCGTCTAAGGTATTTACTTGGCCGCTTAAGTCACCTGACACGGATGAATTGAGGGCATGCGTGGTATCAAGCAATGCTCGAGTGACGTTGTGATTTTCTTTCGCCAAGCGGTCGAGTAGCTGCAACAGCATAATGCGTCGCTTGGTCAGCTCGATAATTTGCTTATGCTGCTGCTCCAGATCAACTAATGCGGCACGGCTATCAGCTTGGGCTTTTTTAAATAATGGATTATTAATTTGCTGAGTGATCACCAAGGCATTCTGATAAATACGCTGAAAGCTATCACTGTCCGTCTTCAGTGCAGCCTCGTTGGCTGACCACACCATTTTGCGCAGACTACTTGCAAGCTGATAGTAGCTGCTTTTGAGTTGCTCACTGGCGGTCAACGTTTGGACTTGAGTGTTCACCAGATTGACCACCGCATTGGTGGTATCCTGCGTGATCAGATCACCACTGCGATTCACTTCATCCTGATATTTACGCGTTAACCGGCTGGTGTCCCGATAAAAAGCCATCATTGCAGTTGATGCTTCACGCCCAACATTATTCATGGGTGAGCGTAAGACCTTGATCATTTTCATGCCTTCGGCACGAAACTCTGGCTCGGTTTGTGCGATGGCTTTTTCCAGCCGATCAATATTTTCACCACCCTTTCGACGAAAACCCTCTTCGCCCTCCGTGGCAATCAGCGTAATTAGACGAAAAGTCTCTGCGCGGATTTCGTTCATCCCCAAGCGCATGGCTTTTTCGTTCTCATTCATTCTGGCCCATTGCATTCCGGCCTGTGCTGACGTTTTGCCAGCTGCCAGCAATAAATCTTCTTTGGCATTATGTAATAAGGGGTCAATTTTCTTTTCAAACCCTAGTCGCATTTGTTCGACTTGCTGCACGATTTGCCGATTTTCTTTATCAATCGCAATCAAGTCGTGGACGATTTGATTAGTTTCCGCTGCTTGCTTGGTGATTTGAGCATATTGCGCAGCCAGCGCCTGATTTTCAGTGCTGTGCAATGATTCGAGTAGGCTTAAATGGGTGGGAGCTTGTTTAAGTAAAATATTAAGCTGGCGAAATGCATCTTCACGAGACATTTCATCATCTGCGCCCGACAGTAAATGCAAAGCTAACGCAACTTCAAGGGCATTTTTTTCCAGCCCGGCAATCGCTCGTGTTGCCGGATAGCTTTCATGGGAGATATTGGTATAAGTCTGATCAACCGAGCGAAAAACCCAGAGGGCGCCCAGACCGGCACATAGCGTAGTGGCTGCGACGATCAAAAACGCGATCCGCAATCTTAGCGTGATGGATTTCATCGCAACAAAGGGCATGAAAGCATCTCTTTTTCAGTTGGCGTAGTCACAATAGTCTTCTTGCAATTGGATATATCGACAAATCGGATCTAACACCTATGCAGTGTATTTATTAGCAATGCAGTAATACCACACTACCCTTTATATCTTTTCATTTATCTTACCAGACTCTTTACCAGCCTAATAAAGATGGTGATCACTGGTGAAGATTCGTGACTCCCTCACCACAACGCAACAAAAAATCATTGTAAAAACAGCTAATTCAATCTGCCAAGAATCGAGCTAAATCATAGCGTAGGCTTTGCCTTCGACCATCGTAAAAACCAAAAAGCCCACTCAAAAGTGGGCTTGTCACGACTTAGAAGCTATTGCGCCGGCAATCAGCTATGTAATACCAATGCGAGAACACGTCTATCCTCTGCCACCAATACATTAAAAGTACGGCACAAAGCACCTGTGCCCATCACATCCACCCCGATCAGTTTGGCGGACAAGGCAGCATAAAGCCGGGGGTGCGGAAACTGAATGGCACTTCCAGTTCCCAGCAAAATCAGTTCGGGCTGATACTCAAGCAACAGCTCAAAATCTTGCGCCTGTAAATCCGCAAATTGAGCTGGTCGCCAAGGATGCACCGCATCTGGCAATACAATCAAACTGCCAACGTAGTGCTGCTGATTGACGTCAACCGACTCCTGATCGTAAGCGGTAATTTGGTTCAAATGCTCAACTTTTGACTGATGCAGCTTCATGATGATCCCTAGTTTGGCGTTTTGCGTATTTTAAATCATTGCAAAAGCGCTGTGCTGTGCGTTTTGATACTTAATTGTTTGTTCCGAATAACGAATGTTTCGCTACAATACGGAGTTTCCCTGAAAAACCTTTGCGCGGACCACACCGATGGAAGCCATCCTTAAATCGAACAAACTACTCAATATCTGTTACGAAATTCGCGGCCCGATTCCGGAGCGAGCGCGGCAGATGGAAGAAGACGGTCACCGCATTATCAAGCTCAATATTGGCAACTTGGCGAGCTTCGGGTTTGATGCGCCAGAAGAAGTAGTGCAGGACGTCATTCGCAATCTATCGAATGCAGCTGGCTATGTGGATAGCAAAGGCTTATTTCAGGCACGTAAAGCAGTCATGCATTACACGCAGCAAAAAAACATTAAAGACGTTACCGTGGATGATATCTACATCGGCAATGGTGCATCCGAGTTGATCGTGTTGAGTATGCAAGCCTTGCTCAATAATGGCGACGAAGTACTAGTACCAATGCCAGATTATCCGCTGTGGACTGCGGCGGTGAGCTTAGCCGGTGGCAAACCGCGCCATTATCTATGTGACGAAGCCAATCACTGGTATCCGTCGATTGAAGACATGCGCGCCAAAATCACCGACAAAACGCGTGCGATTGTGGTTATCAACCCCAACAATCCAACCGGCGCCTTATATCCAGATGAATTACTGCTACAAATCGTCGATCTGGCTCGCGAATTTGGCCTGATTATTTATGCCGACGAAATCTACGACAAAGTGCTGTACGACGGTGTAACACACACATCGATTGCCTCGCTAGCTGATGATGTACTGTTTGTCACGTTTAACGGCCTATCGAAAAACTATCGCGCCTGTGGCTATCGCGCAGGCTGGATGATCGTATCGGGCAATAAAAAGCCAGCCAAAGACTATATCGAAGGCCTGAATATGCTGGCCACGATGCGATTGTGTGCCAATGTGCCGGCGCAATACGCGATCCAAACTGCGCTTGGCGGCTATCAGAGTATTAACGATCTGGTCTGCGAAGGTGGTCGTTTGGCCAAACAGCGCGATCTGGCGTATGAGATGCTCAGTAAAATCCCGGGGGTTAGCGTCGTCAAGCCCAAAGCAGCGCTGTATATGTTCCCACGCCTTGATCCGGCAATTTACCCTGTGAGCGACGATCAGCAATTAATGCTCGAGCTACTCACAGAAGAAAAAGTATTACTTGTGCAAGGCACTGGCTTTAACTGGCACCAACCCGATCATTTCCGCGTGGTATTCCTACCGAATATCGATGATCTAACTGAAGCCATCAATCGCGTCGCACGCTTCTTAGCAGGCTGGCGTAAACGCCATGCCACCGGTGAATTTGCCACCAAATAAATTGAGCATTGCAAGTTAAGTAACGAAAATTTGTAGTTAAAAATATCAATCAGGAAGATCAACATGAAAGCAATCAACGTAGGCCTATGTGGCGTGGGGACTGTAGGTGGCGGTACTGCCACCGTATTGAAGCGTAACGGCGAAGAAATCGCGCGTCGTGCAGGTCGTCCAATTGTGGTGACGATGGCCGCCAATCGTGATCTGGATCGCGCGCGTGAGCTCGTAGGTGAAGGCGTTGCCTTGACTGATAATGCGATGGATGTGGTGAACAACCCCGACATCGATATCGTCGTTGAATTGATCGGTGGCACGACCATCGCCAAAGACCTCGTTTTAGCTGCGATTGAAAACGGCAAACACGTTGTCACTGCCAACAAAAAACTGATCGCCGAATACGGCAATGAAATTTTCGCCAAAGCGCAGGAAAAAGGTGTGATCGTCGCGTTTGAAGCCGCAGTCGCTGGCGGCATCCCCGTAATCAAAGCGCTGCGTGAAGGCCTGACTGCGAACAAAATCGAATGGGTTGCTGGCATTATCAACGGCACATCCAACTTCATCCTGACCGAAATGCGCGACAAAGGCTCAGCCTTTGCCGATGTTTTGGCTGAAGCGCAACATCTGGGTTACGCCGAAGCAGATCCAACGTTCGACATCGAAGGCCACGATGCTGCGCACAAGCTCACCATCATGAGCGCGATTGCGTTTGGTATTCCGGTGCAATTCGACAAAGCCTATCTGGAAGGCATCAGCAAACTTGAAGCGGCCGACATTAAATACGCTGCCGAATTGGGCTATCGCATCAAATTGCTCGGCATGACTCGCCGCCGTCCTAATGGCATCGAATTGCGCGTATCACCCACGCTGATCCCCGCTTCACGCCTGATCGCGAATGTTGATGGCGTCATGAACTCGGTATTGGTCAAAGGCGACGCAGTCGGCGCCACGATGTACTACGGCCCAGGCGCTGGCGCTGAACCAACAGCGTCTTCAGTCATTGCCGACCTTGTTGACATCACTCGTCTGCACACCGCCGACCCAGAACATCGCGTTCCGCATCTGGCATTCCAGCCAACGGCAATGGCGAATCTGCCGATTCTGCCCATTACCGAAGTGGAAACCTGCTACTACCTGCGTCTGACTGTAAAAGATTTGCCAGGCGTGTTGGCCGATGTAACGACGATTCTTGCCGAAGGCCAGATTTCAGTCGATGCAATGCTGCAAAAACCCGCCGGTGATTCAGCCGAGATCGTGATCGTGACGCACACGGCAGTTGAGAAAAACGTCAATGCAGCGATTGCGAAAATTGAATTGCTGCAATCGACGATTGGCAAGGTCGTGAAGCTGCGTTTGGAACACCTGAACGGCTAAAAACCACGGCTGCAAGACGGGTTCCACTACGCGACCCCGCCCTACGCAGCCCAATACCCAAATGGGTATAAACACGCAGACCAATTAAATAAATATCTACGGGCCTATACCCATGAAATACATTTCTACCCGTGGCGGTGTTGCCGCCCAACAATTTAGCGATATTCTGCTTGGCGGCCTGATGGCTGATGGCGGCTTGTCGATTCCTGAATCGTACCCACAATTTTCAACTGAACAGCTCGCCGAGATGGCTAAGCTGAGCTACCCCGACCTTGCTTTCGCGGTGATTCGTCATTTCGTTGACGACATCCCTGCTGATGATCTGAAAGCGCTGATTGCCAAAACCTACACCGCTGCAGTCTATTGCAACGGCCGCAATCCAGCCGACGCAGATCAAATCACGCCGATCATCAAGCTCGACGACACCTTGGTGATTCAGGAATTGTCGAACGGCCCGACGCTGGCGTTCAAAGACATGGCGATGCAATTGCTCGGTAATCTGTTCGAGTACGTACTGGCCGCCAAAGGCGAGCAAGTGAATATCTTGGGCGCGACTTCAGGCGACACCGGCTCGGCAGCGGAATACGCAATGCGCGGCAAAAAAGGCGTGAATGTGTTCATGCTGAGCCCATTCGGCAAAATGAGCCCGTTCCAGCGTGCGCAAATGTTCAGCCTGCAAGACGAAAACATCTACAACTTGTCGGTGCACGGTTTCTTTGATGCCTGCCAGGACATCGTGAAAGACGTGAACAAAGACGCGGCTTACAAAGCCAAATACAAAATCGGTGCGGTGAACTCGATCAACTGGGGCCGTATCGTCGCGCAAGTCGTGTATTACTTCAAAGGCTATTTCGCCGCTGCGAAAAACGTCGGCGATGTGGTTGATTTCTGTGTACCGTCAGGCAATTTTGGCAATATCTGCGCTGGCCACATCGCGCGCCAGATGGGCTTGCCAATTGGTCAATTGGTCGTTGCCACCAATGAAAACGACGTACTCGACGAATTCTTCAAAACCGGCGGCTACCACCCACGCGGTCTGGATCGTACCTACGAGACATCCAGCCCATCGATGGACATTACCAAAGCGTCAAACTTGGAGCGCTTTGTATTCGATCTGGTCGGCCGCGATGCGAGCAAACTGGCCGCGATGTGGAAGTCAGTTGAAACCGGCGGCGGCTTTGAAATTAGCCCGACCGAGTTTGCGCAAATGCGTGATGAATATGGTTTTAAATCCGAGGCCAGCACGCACGAAGACCGCGTGGTAAACATTCGTGAAGTGTTTGAGAAATTCAGCGTGCAGATCGACCCGCACACCGCTGACGGCTACAAAGCTGCCAAGGCACACCGCCGCAACGACGTGGTGATGGTGATTATGGAAACCGCGCTGCCAGCCAAATTCGAAACCACGATGGTCGAAGCGCTGAACCAGCCACCAGCACGCCCAGCGGGTTTGGTTGGTCTGGAAGATTTGCCACAGCGTTTTGATGCAATCGAAGCAGATGCGGCTAAAGTAAAAGCTTATCTTGCAGAGCGTATCGCTCTGTAAATCAACAAAAACAAGCACCGCATGGCAATACCCAGTAAAAAGCCCGATTGCATAATCGGGCTTTTTACTGGGTACTATCTTTGCGTACTTATGACTATTGCGAGCCTTGGCGACTTTCAGCCAATATTTGTTTGAATTGCTCAATCGCCCCTGGCAAAGAACACGCCAAAATAATATTAAATCCCAGCAACAACCCAAAGGCCTTCCAGCGGGAGTCCAGATGCAAAATCCACACCTGATCAAGCAAATCCAGCCCGTATTCCATTAGCATATAAAACAGCAGCATCAATAACAGGGTGCGGAAAATGGCGAGAAAAGCTTTACGATAGCGAAACAATTATTAATCCATTGCTAAATCATTTGCGGATGCGAACCAGCACATCATTGCCGCAGCCTTGATATTCGACACTATCAAATGACATCATGCGAGCCATAGAGATACCACGCCCATGCGGATCAAAAGCGCGCTCAGGTGAGAACTCCAAAAACGGTTGCCAATCAAAACCGCTGCCTTGGTCTTTGATACGAATTTGCACCTCTTGCTCGGCGCTAGTAAAGCTAACGACAACCTTGCGGGTGTTATATCGAGGATCTAATAGGCGCGCTTCAACCTCATCCTGCCAGCGGCCCATTTGTAATAGCCGCGTTTTTTCTCCGTAGCTAATCGCCAAATTGCCATGCTCGACCGCATTGACCAGTAACTCCGACAAACCCAAGGCGACGCGCTGCGGATCTGGGCAAGCGCGGGACAACAAAAGCGTGAGCTGGCGAGCCTCATCTAAGGTGCGAAAATGAAATTGCCCATTGACCAGCAGCTTGTAGGAATCGGCGTGCTCAGAAATCTCGCGTTCCAGCTGGCTGCGCTCGGTGTGAAAACCCACCGCGGCAGCCACAATCGCCAGTAACATTTCACGCTGAAACGGCTTGATCAGATAGTAATACGCACCAGCAGCAAGTCCTTCCTGCACGTTTTCGGCGGCGCCTACTGCGGTTTGCATAATCACCGGAATATGCTGAAACTCGGGGTGCTGCTTGAGTTTAGCCAGCACTTGCATGCCGTCCATGCGCGGCATCATCCGGTCGAGCAAGATGGTGTCAAAGCCGATGCGATCAGCCTGCAGCACTTCCCACGCCTCTTCGCCATCCATCGCGGTAGCGGTTTCGTAGCCCGCATCATTCAGATGCTCGGACAAAATTTCTAGATTAAACGGTTCATCGTCAACAATCAGGACACGGCCAGTTTTGGTCGTTGGCGTCATATCTCGCTCATCCTCGATATTTATTTTGGTTTACTCAGCAATATACGCGTCTTGCGCCACACCTGACAATTCGCCATACAGCGCTGTGAATTCTTGTGCCAATTTATGCTTGGCATCGAGTGCAATCAGCGGCGCGGCCTTATCGTGCGATTCGCGCACTTTCACCGAGCTCGACAGCCGGGTTTTCAGCACCGGCAAATGCTGCGCTTCCAGCTCTTGCACCAAGCGCTGCGGCAAGCTGGCACGCGGCTGATATTGATTGACCACAATCCCTTCGATTTGCAACTCGGCATTATGATCCTGCCGGATTTCCTCCACGCGTGCGATCAACCCCAGTAGCGCATCACGTGAAAAAGTATCGCAATCAAACGGAATCAGGCAGCCGGTGGCGGCAATCAAGGCCGACAAGGTAAAGAAATTAAGCGCCGGCGGCGTATCGATATACACCTCGTCAAACTGGCCGGTCAGCTCAGCCAGCGTTTCGCGCAATTTGTAGATTTTGTAACGCGACTCTAGTTTAACTTGCAGCTCGGCAATCGCTGGGTGCGAGGGCATAATAAACAGATTGGGAAACGGCGTGGCATGAACAAACTCGGCGGGGCCTTTGGCATACAGCGAGAAATTAAGCACCTGCTCAAAAAAATCAGCCAGCGTCGGCGTGGCCTCACTCGCTGATGCACCCAGTAGGTAATGGCTGCTATTGCCCTGCGGGTCTAGATCTACGACCAATACCCGCTTGCCTTGCGCAGCAGCGACCGCCGCGAGATTAACCGTAATGGTTGACTTACCCACCCCACCCTTCTGATTAAACACCACACGACGCAACATACCGACCTCTGCCGTTTTCCCTGATTGACGACACTATAACAAGCTTTTGCTCACAACTCTTGTCAGTAAATCGCGAGTTAGCCACAAAACAACGTTTTAAATCATTTGCCTAACTCGCAATCGACCCAAATCAATCTCCCTGCTGCACGCAGGGTCTTGAAGAGCGTTAAAGCAGCCCCATTTATCCTCCATTGTCTGCAACCCACTTATTAGGGAAATAAAAACCATGAGTAAAGAAACCCTAGGCTTTCAGGCCGAAGTTAAACAACTACTGCAATTGATGATTCACTCTTTGTATTCCAACAAAGAGATTTTCCTGCGCGAGCTGGTCTCGAATGCGTCCGACGCGTGCGACAAGCTGCGCTTTGAAGCGATCAATAACGACAGCCTGTACGGCAACGATGCTGAACTCAAAATCCGCGTCTCTTTTGATAAAGACGCGAAAACCATCACGATCGCCGACAACGGTATCGGGATGAGCCGCGAAGAAGTGATCAAAAACATCGGAACGATCGCGCGCTCAGGTACTAAAGAATTCTTCAGCCAGCTCTCAGGCGACGCGCAAAAAGACGCGCATCTGATCGGTCAATTCGGCGTGGGTTTCTATTCGGCGTTTATCATTGCCGACAAAGTAACACTCACCACGCGTCGCGCGGGCGAAACTGGCGCAACGCAATGGGTGTCAGCAGGCGATGGCGAATTCACACTGGAAGATGTTGCTAAAGAAAGCCGCGGTACTGAAATCGTGCTGCACCTGAAAGAAGGCGAAGAAGAATTCCTCAGCGACTGGAAACTGCGTTCCATCATCCGTAAATATTCTGACCACATCACGCTACCGATCCTGATGCCAGCGCAAGCGGGCTACAATGAAGACGGCTCGATCAAACCGGCCGAAGGCGAAGAAACCGTTAACCAAGCCAACGCCTTGTGGACGCGCAGCAAATCAGAAATTACCGATGAGCAATACACCGAATTCTACAAACACGTTGCGCACGACTACGAAGCGCCATTGGCGTGGAGCCACGCTAAAGTCGAAGGCCGTCAGGAATACACCGAGCTCTTGTATGTACCGCAACGCGCGCCATTCGACTTGTACGACCGTGAGCGCCGTCATGGCGTGAAGCTCTACGTACGCCGTGTATTTATCATGGAAGACAGCGAAAAATTGCTGCCGCAATACCTGCGCTTTATCCGCGGCGTGATCGACTCGTCTGACCTGCCGCTGAACGTATCTCGCGAAATCTTGCAGCACAGCAAAGACATCGAGCAGATCAAATCCGGTTGCGTGAAAAAAGTCCTTGGCATGCTCGAAGGCTTGGCAAACTCGGAAGAAGCAGCAGATCAAGAGAAATACGCCACGTTCTGGCGCGAATTTGGCAAAGTGCTGAAAGAAGGCGTCGGCGAAGACTTCGCCAACAAAGAGCGCATTGCCGGTCTGTGCCGTTTTGCGTCAACGCACAATGATTCGGCCGAACAAACCGTATCGCTGAAAGACTATCTGGGCCGCATGAAAGAAGGCCAAGAGCAGATCTACTTCATCACTGCGGATTCATACGCCGCAGCGAAAAACAGCCCGCACCTCGAAGTCTTCCGCAAAAAAGGCATCGAAGTACTCTTGCTGAGCGACCGCGTTGATGAGTGGGCTTTCTCGGGTCTAACTGAATTCGAAGGTAAAAAACTGCAATCGGTTGCCAAGGGCGAGCTGGATCTGGAGCAATTTACCGACGAAGAAGAAAAGAAACAGCAAGAAGCTGCCGCGACCGAACTGAAAGACGTGCTGGAGCAAATGAAATCGGTACTCGGCGAATCGGTCAAAGACATTCGCGTGACGCATCGCCTGACCGACAGCCCAGCTTGCCTCGTGGTTGAAAACAACGACATGAGCGCGAACTTGGAGCGCTTGCTCAAATCAGCCGGCCAAGACGTGCAAGGTAGCAAACCAATCTTAGAAGTGAACCCGACGCACCCATTGGTCGGCAAACTGAAAGCCGAATCAGCGAGCGACAAGTTTGGTGACTGGACGCAATTGCTGTTTGACCAAGCGCTGCTGGCGGAAGGCGGCCAACTGGAAGATCCATCAGCGTTTGTTAAACGTCTGAATGGCTTGATGTTGGCACTGCATAACTAAGGGTATAGCGCCAAGCTCCTCGTTTAGTGAGTATCTGCAAGCAATACCCACAAAAACCGGCCTAAGGGCCGGTTTTTTATTGCTACGAAATATTGAGAAGCACCGACCATACGCCATAACTACCACTGCCAGGCTACTGGGGCTCAGTTATCAAATCTACTTTTCTGGTCTACGCTGAGTTTATTGCGGTTGAAACTAAGGAGTGAAGCATGAAACCTTGGGGCGTATTGATTTCAGCGTTGATGCTGGTTTTTTCCACCTATGCGGTTGCTCTCGATCCCCCCGCTGGTAAAGCCGTACTTACGCTCAGCGGGAAAATTAGCAATAAAAATCAGGGAAATCTGGCGGTACTCGATGCCAAACAACTGGATAAGTTACCCTGGGCTGAAATCAAAACCACCAACCCATGGTATCCGGGCGAAAGTGTCTTTCGCGGCCCATTGCTAAAAGATGTACTAGCCCTGGTCGGCGCAAGCGGTACGCAGTTGCAAATTAAAGCACTGAACGATTATGCCACCATGGTGCCACTTGAAGATGCGAGCAAGTATCGCCCGATATTGGCGCGTACCTTGAATGGCAAACTATTGATGCCGCGTGATAAAGGCCCACTGTTTTTGGTTTATCCGTACGACAGCAATAAAGCACTACAAAGCGAGCTATTTTATGGTCGTTCAGCTTGGCAAATTGCCACCATTGAGGTGCAATAATGCCGCGCAAGGATGATTAGACCATGCGCCAGCTATTAAATCGCTGGCGCCAAGCAGAGCGATCAATCCTGATCTCTGCGGCGATTTTTTTATTACTCACTTTCGTACTGATTGTGTTTTTTCAGTTACGGCAATTGAGCACCCTGCGCCAGTACGCGCCGGTTGGCGTGGATAATGCGGTGTGGCCCTACACGCAGTTGAGTATTGAATACCATCGCCTGCAAGCTCAGATTGACCGTACACTCCTCACGCAGGGTAATCCGGCGGAGCTTGAACGCTTGCAAACGCGGTATGACATGTTTGTCAGCCGTGTCGAAATCATCTTGCACGCAAAAACGGCTCTCCCCTTATCAAGCCAGCCAGCTAACCAGAAAACAGTGCAAGCCATCACTGAGCTAGTGAAATTCGGTGATGAGCGTCTTAATGGACAAACCATTCAAGACTACGATGCAATGTGGCTCAGATCGCTTCAGGCACGGCTGAATTTACTCGAAGAAGGCATCGGGCAGTTTTTGCTACAAGCAAATCTAGGTTCAGCTCACGAAGCCGATATCCGCTCGAAAACAGTGCAGCAACAAGCGCTGATTTCCACCCTGATTGCCGTTTTTCAGTTTATCTTGCTGATCGGGCTGATGATTATGATTTATCGCCAATATGCCTTAGCAAATAAGCGACAAATCGAATTAGAAGTCCTTAATCACACACTGGAACAAACCAGTCTGATGGCTCAGCAAACCAGCAATGCCAAAACCCAGTTTGTGACCAATATGAGCCACGAAATTCGCACCCCGATGAATGGCGTCGTCGGGATGCTCGATTTACTAGCAGATACCAGCTTAAACCCTCGCCAACGCGAATTAACCGACACGGCACGCAATTCTGCCCGCCACTTACTTGCCTTACTCAATGATATTTTAGATGTTGCCAAACTGGAGTCGGGCAAACTCACACTAGAAAACCAGCCCTATGATTTGGCACGCTTGCTCAATGAAGTGCAGCAGCTATTACTCGGCCAGGCACAAATCAAGCAAGTTGGATTACAACTGAATTTGCCGGATGATTTTCATCACTGGCAATTGGGGGATGAAGTCCGTGTACGGCAAGTCATGTTCAATTTAATTGGCAATGCCGTGAAATTTACGGAATGCGGACAAGTCGAGATTAGCCTAGAGGTTCAACCAGAGCATTTTCAAATTGCGGTGAAAGACAGCGGTATTGGTATGAGCGCCCAAACTTTATCGCAGTTATTTCAGCGCTTTAACCAAGGCGACACATCGACCACCCGCAAATATGGCGGCACAGGTTTAGGTCTGGAAATATCGCGCACATTGATGGAAATGATGGGAGGAGACATCAGCGTTGAAAGCACCTTGGGCCAAGGTTCGATCTTCACCGTTAATTTACCGCGTCATGATTGCGAGGCACCCGTTGCCACAAGCGCCGCTGCCGATCACGAACAGCTCTCTAGTCTCCGCATTTTAGCCGTGGATGATAATCCAATTAATTTGAAGGTGATTGGCGCCTTATTACAGAAACTGGGTCAACAGGTTTCTTTTGCCAATAATGGCGAAGAAGCCATCAATGCAGTACAGCAAGCGCAATTTGACCTGATATTAATGGATGGGCAAATGCCAGTCATGGATGGTGCGGAGGCCACTCGCCGGATTCGGCAATTGGGTGGCTCATTTACTCGTTTGCCTATTGTTGCACTAACTGCAGATGTGCTGAGCGAGGCTCGCGATCATTATTTAGCAGCGGGCATGAATGATTACTTAAGTAAACCAATCGACATGGCCGCCCTCAAACGCCTGCTCTATCTAGTAGGCCGCGGCGAGCCCTTAAGCCATCCCTAAGCCCAGATGGCATCTAGCATCATAATCACTCAATCACTCGCGCACTAATTTGGGCCAATTTTGCGGCCACCCATGGCATGTCAGGTCTTAAGCGCAGTTCTGCATTGCCACATTGCTGCTGCAATTCCCGCAAGGCAAGCCATTGCTGATGATCTGCCGCTACAGAACAGCGACTTAACAAATCATCAAGCAAACAGGAAAAAGCCCGCATTTCAATGGCCATTAACGCACTGCGATGTTCCGCTGGCATAAAAGATGCTGCGCCTAGATCACCCAACAAGCATTCGCCATCGACCCTATACAGAATATTATGCGCATATACGTCACCATGTATTAAGCCATGAGCATTGGTTTGCAATATTGCCGAGGCTATACCCTGCAAAATATTCAAAATCACGTGCAGTGTGAATTGCGTCTCAGGCGTAAAAATGTCGCGCGTACAGCTTGCCAAGCTAGGTGGCCCTGCAAGGATTTGATAGTCCTGATCGATGAGTCCCAGCACCAGCGCAGGCTTGCTTGCATCGTCAATCTGGGCAAGTACGGGGATTAAATTGGGGTGCGTGCCCGCGGCGATGCACGCATCCATTTCACAACGCGGCACACCGTCGCTGGTGACGGCCGATTTAAAGCGTTTGACCGCTACGCGTCGCCCTTGCTGCACGCCGTGTTCAAACCAATCTGCAGCAAAAATCTGCCCCGATGCGCCCTCGCCCAGCATATCGCCCAAGCGCAATTCGTTCCAACTCACCATTGGCACGGAGTACTTCGCCACCATCGCCGCTTCAACGCGATCGGCACACGGGTTACCCGCAAAGGCCAGCCACGCGAGTTTAGGCAAGTTGAGTAGGCATTCTGGGAGCGCTTCAAAGCGATTCGCGGCGATACGCACTAATTCGAGATTGTGGCAGTTGGCCAGCGTGGCAGGCAATTCGCTCAGTTGATTGCCCGCCAGCATCAGCTTTTGCAGCCGCGTAGCTTGACCTAATTGTTCCGGCAATTGCGTCAGTTGATTGTCGGTCAAAATCAGCCAACGCAATTGCACTGGCAAAGCAGCGGCAGGAACGTGGCTGATTTGATTGGCGCGAAAGCCCACCATTTCCAACTGCGCGCATTGCCCGAGCACGGCGGGCAGCTCGGTAAAGTGATTATCGGAGCAGAAAATGACCTTCAGCTTGTGCAGTCGTGGCAAATCGTCGGGCAAGCTGTTGAGCTGGTTGCCGGAAAGATTGAGGATTTCTAAGGTATCCGCCAGCTCAAAAATCTGGCGCGGAAATTCGCTGAGATTGGCCGACAAATCGAGGCGAGTGATACCGAGCAGCTGCCCGGTACACAGTTGTTCCAAAGTGTGCATGGGCAGCCCTGCGGTAATGAATGAAGTTCGGTGCGAATTACAGCGTGGCTAGTTTTTGCTCAATACTCGCTGCAATGCCCGTCGCATCAAGGCCACAGAGGGCTAGGATGGCTTTTTGCTCGCCATGTTCAACATAGCTATCCGGCAAGCCTAATTGCAGCACCGGTTTGCAAATGCCGTTCGCCATCATCGCTTCGATCACGGCACTACCCGCGCCACCCATAATCGCATTGTCTTCCACCGTCACGATCAGATCGTGACTTGCGGCCAGCGATGCCACTAGCTCAGTATCCAGCGGCTTGATAAAGCGCATATTGGCAACTGTGGCATTGAGCGCCTCAGCCGCTTTCAGAGCAGGCTCCAGCACCGTGCCAAAGGCCAAGATCGCGACTTTTTTGCCTTCGCTTGGCGCCGCTTCACGGCGAATTTCGCCCTTGCCCCAAGGCAGCGCGACCATATTGGCCTCAACCTTCGCACCCATACCGCTACCACGCGGGTAGCGTACACAGGCCGTGCCCGGGTATTGGTACGCGGTATACAGCATTTGTCGGCATTCGTTTTCGTCGCCCGGAGCCAAAATGGCCACATTCGGAATGCAGCGCAGATAAGACAAATCAAAGCTACCTGCGTGCGTTGGGCCATCGGCCCCAACTAAACCGGCGCGGTCAATAGCAAACGTGACATCGAGATTTTGTAGTGCAACGTCGTGGATGAGTTGGTCATACGCGCGTTGCAAAAATGTTGAATAAATCGCCACGACGGGTTTTAGCCCTTCACAGGCCAAACCACCGGCAAACGTCACTGCGTGTTGCTCGGCGATACCGACATCAAAATAGCGATCAGGATGCTCGGCATGAAAACGCACCATGCCGCTACCCTCGCGCATGGCTGGTGTAATGCCAATCAGCTTCTCATCGAGCTTGGCCATGTCACACAGCCAGTCGCCAAATACCTGCGTAAAACTTGGCTTGCCACCGCTCTTGCCCGCCGTCATACCGTCTTCAGGCGTAAAGGGGGTAACCGCGTGATACTTAACTGGGTCGGCCACTGCCAGCTTATACCCATTGCCTTTTTTGGTGACGACGTGCAAAAACTGCGGGCCGTGCAGCTCTTTAATATTAGATAATGTCGATACCAGCGTTTCCATATCGTGGCCGTCAATCGGGCCAATATAGTTAAAGCCAATTTCTTCAAACAAAGTGCCAGGGGTCAGAAAGCCCTTTACGCTTTCTTCACCCTTTTTCGCCAGCTCTTTGAGCGGCGGCATTGCATCGAGCACTTTGCCCGAAGCTTGGCGAATACCGTTATAAAATTTGCCCGACAACAGCTTGGCCAAATAATTATTAAACGCGCCCACATTCGGTGAGATCGACATTTCGTTGTCGTTCAAGATCACCAGCAGATCGGTTAAATCGCGATGGCCGGCGTTAAACAGTGCTTCAATCGCCTGCCCGGCCGTCATTGCGCCATCGCCAATCACGGCAATCGCTTTGCGCTTTTCGCCTTTCAAAAGCGCGGCTTCAGCCATACCGAGCGCAGCGCCAATTGAAGTCGACGAGTGGCCCACGCCAAAAGTGTCATATTCGGATTCATCGCGCTTGGGAAAACCAGCCAGACCGCCCTGTTGGCGCATCGTGTGCATGCGATGTTTACGGCCAGTCAGGATTTTGTGCGGGTAACTTTGATGCCCTACATCCCATACCAAACGATCGTGCGGCGTCTCAAACACATAGTGCAGCGCCACAGTCAGCTCAACCGCGCCCAAGTTGGAAGCAAAGTGGCCGCCAGTTTGGCTGACCGAGCCCAACAAAAACTGGCGCACTTCTTGCGCCACTTGCGGCAGATCTTTGCGATCAATTTTGCGCAGATCGTGCGGGCTATCAATCGAATCGAGTAAGGGATATTTCACAGGGCAATTCATTTCACTTCATCCCATCCACAGGGTATAAGCCTGAAGACAATATTAATACTTGCGATCAACAATATACCCAGCAAGGGCATGCAATAACTGGGCTTTTTCACCAAATGAAGCCAAGGCTGTAAACGCGGCTTGTTTCAACTCTTCAGCCTTCTGCTTCGCCCCCTTCATTCCAAGTAATGCCACATAGGTCGGTTTATTGTTTGCGGCATCTTTGCCCGCGGTTTTACCGAGGGTGGCCGAATCGGCTTCACAATCGAGAATATCATCAACCACCTGAAACGCCAGGCCAATACATTTGGCGTAATGATCCAAGTCAGTACGCTGCTCATCGCTGAGCGGCGTGCCACAATACGAGCCGAGCAACACGGCGGCGCGAATCAGCGCACCGGTTTTCAGAATGTGCATATGCTCTAGCTCAGGCAGGGTGAGCGCTTGCCCCACACTATATAAATCAATGCCTTGTCCGCCACACATACCCAGACTACCGGAAGCACGGGCCAGAATATTGACCATTTTCAATTGATCTTGTGGCTGATCTGCCAAAGTACTGGCTGTTAACACATCAAACGCCGCAGTTTGCAGCGCATCGCCCGCCAGCAAAGCAGTCGCTTCACCAAAGGCTATGTGAACGGTTGGCTTACCACGGCGCAATACGTCGTTGTCCATCGGTGGCATATCGTCGTGCACCAATGAATATGCGTGGATCATTTCCACGGCAGCGCCCACCGCTTGCAAGCGTTGCGGTTCGGCATCGACCAATTGCCCAGCCGCAAACACCAGCAAAGGACGCACGCGTTTACCGCCATCGAGCACGCTATACCGCATGGCATCATGCAGGCGCTCGGGAATATGGGTACTGGCTGGCAGATAGTGGCTCAAGGCACTTTCCATCTGAGCCTGCACTTGCCCCATCCAATCTTTAAATTGCAATGCAGTTGCTGTCATGCTTTATTACGCCCCTGTATCCGACATGGGTTTGAGCTCGCCCGCTTCCAGAATTTTAACTTGCTGTTCAGCGGCGGCCAGCTTGCTCTCGCAAAAACGTAGCAGCTCGGTACCACGCTGGTAAGCCGCCAGACTGGCCTCCAGCGGCATTTGCCCAGCTTCCATTTGGGCAATCAGCGCATCGAGCTCGGCCACGCCAGCTTCATAGCTTTCGGGCAACTGCGGTTTGCTCACTTTGGCCATTTGAATTCTCTATTTAATCAGACAATTAGCGCCACCCACATCAATCAGGCGGCAGCAGCTCGAATCTAAAGGTCGCTATTCTACCTCAGAGCACCAAATTTAGCCCTGCTCCAAACCCTAAGCGAGCCAAATTAGCGCTTTGCGCGACGTCAAGCGCCGACTAGGATATAAATATCTCAGAACAAAATTGAAGCCTACTTTCGATGAGCATATTGATCGGCGCCATTGCCACCCACGATGCCAGCGTAATTTTAAGCCACGCCATTAGTCAGCTCGGCCAACAGACTTACCATCTCAGCTACGGCTATGCACAAGGCCATCAAGTCACAATTGAACATCCCAACCGAGCCAGTGAGCTCAATGCCAGTGCTGCAGTTGGCTTGCTCGATTTGAGCCTTTATCCGCATAACAACAGCCCCATTGCATTTCGGGAGCGATTACTATTGGCTGTACTGGGCCATATTGAAAACTTAGCTCAATTAGTTAGCAAACTAGAAGCTCTGGGTTATGCGCAAAATCTGCAACGTAAAGAAGACGTTGTGGCCGCCTTAATCGATTGGCATAACCGTAAACATCGTAACCTGCGGCTCGCATTGCAATTAACTATGCAAGAGATCATCGGGTATTTCGCATGTTGTGTTGTTGAGGCGGAACAAGAAGATTGTTTGCTATGTGCCAGCAAAGGCCCGCTACTGTATATCGCTCAAACGCCCAATGGCTGCTACTTTTCCAATGAGCCCAATTTAATTCGTGAACATGCCGCATTATTAGTGCAGCTAGACAATTTGGAAATTGCCGAGCTAACTCCACATAAAGTCAGTTGCTATGGCGCCAATGCTGAACTCTTGCGTAAAGACCCCGTTCCGGCGCATATGGCTGGCCATTTTGCACATCACATGCTAGCCGACATCATGGGACAGCCATTAATCATGGCACAACTGATTAATCATTATCTTGATAATCAGTTGGCCCAATTTTTGAACCAGACCGGATCATCACATCGCTATCAGCGAGTATTAATGTTAGCTAGTGGCTCTAGCCATCATGCAACGGCCATTGCGCAATACTGGATCGAACAATTGGCAGGCATTCCCGTTAGAGTTGAATTTGCAAGTGAGTTTCGCTATCGGCAACAGACTCTCTTTGAACCAGACACCTTGGTTATTGCCGTATCTCAATCGGGTGAAACTGCAGATACGGTTGCAGCATTACGATTGGCGAAACAAATCGGCTATACAGAGACTTTACTGGTTTCTAATCAAAACACCAGCACCTTGGGTAAATTGTGCAAATATCACTTAGGGCAATTTGCAGGGAAAGAAATTGGCGCCACTTCAACCAAAACCTTCTCGACCCAATTGCTATGCCTCTATTTCGTCGCGCTAAAGTTAGCCGAGGGACGGCAACATTTTTCCAGCGCCGCCATTGCAGAACTCAATCAATTGCCCCGCGCAATAGCAGAAACGCTGCAATTGAGCCCCCAACTGAAATTATGGGCTCGCTCATTGGCACAGCTGGAAAATGTGTTTTTGATCGGGCGTAATATTCAATTACCTGTTGCCCTCGAGGCCGCACAGAAGATGAAAGAGGTTTGCTACCTGCATGCTGAAGGTTATCCGACTGGCGAAATCAAGCATGGCCCCGTGACCCTAATTAATCAAAATATCCCCGTACTGGCTTGCCTGCCATGGGATCAATATGCCGACAAAATGCTCGCTAATTTACAGGAGGTAAAAGCTCGGCAAGGTGAGATTTATCTGCTCAGCGACGTGGAGCTAAATTCCAGTGAGCATTTTCACTATATTAAAATGCCTCGCAAACTGCCGTTGTTAAACCCGATTTTATATAGCATAACCTTTCAGTTATTGAGCTACTTCACCGCACTTAGCCGCGGCAACAATATCGATACGCCGCGTAATTTGAGTAAAACGCTCGATAAAGAATAAAACACGCACCAATAAAAAACGCCGCAATCTGCGGCGTTTTTTATTGCATTAGCGCTAATTATTTCGATGAATTAATCATATACAGCGCTGCTGCCTTAAACTCTTCATCCGAGCCAGCGTAACCACCTTTAGGCGGCATTGCATTTAAACCTTTCACCCCAATGGCAATTGCAGCATCAACACCATCTTTCAAACGTGGAGCCCACGCCGCTTTATCACCAAATTTTGGTGCGCCAGCAGCACCCGAGCCATGACAGGCCACACAGGTAGAGCCATAAATTTCTTTACCTTTGGTGTTTGGATCAACCGCACCGCCAGCCGCAGCACCAGCGACAGGAGGCTCAGTAAATTTCGCACCACCCGCATTGGCCATATAGGCAACCGCGCGCTTAACTTCATCATCAGTCAAATCAGCTGCGCCGCCCTTAGCAGGCATCGCGTTAAAGCCACCCAGCGCGTGTTTAGTCAGCGTGTCAAAACCCTGAGCAATACGAGCGCCCCAAGCTCCAGCATCACCAAATTTAGGCGAACCGGCCAGACCAGCCCCGTGACAGGAGATACAAACACTTTCAAAAACACCTTTACCTGTACGTGAACCTGGCGCACCACCTTCAACGACTTTCACAACACCGACAGGCTGCAACCGTGCAGACACGGCTTCTGAGGTCATTGTCGAGCTAGTCAGATTAGTCGACATGCCAGATGTAAATAATTTAATCAGCAAATATACAACCAGTGGCACGCCAATCAAAGCTGCCAGAACCATACCAGCAACGCCCTTAGACGCAGTTGCGTTGGATCCGCTCATGCTGTCATCCCTTGTAGAAGTCGTTAATAATCGAGCTTATATAGCTTTTCTAGTGTGCAATTATACCGCTAATCCCCAGCACTACAAGCTCTAGCCTGCTAGACGCACAGTTCCAAAGCAGTTATTATCTGGCCTCTCTCGGCGTCCATAGCTCAGTTGGATAGAGTGTCAGTTTCCGAAGCTGAAGGTCGCAGGTTCGATTCCTGCTGGACGCGCCATATTTTAGATCAATGACTTACCGTCATGTTCATATCTGTTCATATCTCAAGCACATCCCTAGACATAACTCTCACCAGTTCTGCTAAACATTATTATGCAATTTTCGCACAGAAAATCTGTATTACTTCCGAATAGTCACCGAGGCTACTCAAAGTAGAATTTTGCTTGGTTTGACATAATTTTTGCGCTATCGCCATAACAAATAAAGGCAGCCAAAGCTGCCTTTATTCAATTGCACTCTACCCCAAACTAGAGCAAATCAGTATTCAACCCCACGCGGCAAGTCTTTTGCTTCAGCAATCCAGTTTGCCACTTGTGACTCGCTCGGCGTTGAGCCTGAGAGTTTTTTCTCTTCATTAGTTTTAGCCAATGCCTCGGCTAGGTTTGCAGCATTACGTCGAGCCAATTCTGCAACAGTATCCACTCCAGCCGCTTCGAGCAATTCGGCAAATTGGCCCGCCACCCCTTTAATGCGGAATAAATCAGCATGGTTTACCCATTTGAGAATGAGCTTGCCAGAAATACCAGTTGCTTCTGCTAATTCGTCGCGCCCTTTGGGGGTTTTGCCTTTTTCCAGCAAAGCCTCAACCGTGGCGATACCAGCATCTTTTAATTTTGCTGCATATGCTTCACCAACGCCTTCAATATCAACGATTGCAGTCATGCATTGCTCCTATCAGTTTAACGGTTTTACCACCCATTTAAGGCCATCATCATCTGGATGTGGCCCAATACTAAAGCCCAAATGTTTCATAAAGGCAAGCATGGTCTTATTACTACTGAGCACCTCGCCTTCAATTACTTTTAGATTCATATCACGCGCAGCATTAAATAGCGCATCCATCAATCTTACCCCAAGCCCCTTTCCTTGCCAGCGATCGTCAATCACAACCGCAAATTCACAACTATCGCGATCGGGGTTTGCGGTAAAACGCGCCACACCAATAATCATTTCACCACCGCCAGTTTCCACCGTGGCAACAATTGCCATTTCCCGCGTGTAATCGAGCTGAGTAAAGCGCGCAAGCAATGCCTGAGGCAAGGTTTTCAAGGTGCTCATAAAGCGGTTATAGCGGCTTTCATCAGAAAGATTACTCACAAAAGTCGCCACTAACTCTGCATCTTCTGGGCGAATTGGCCGCAAGGCCATGGGCATACCATTTTTAAGCTGCGTCACACTAGCCAGATGCGCCGGATAAGGGTGTATCGCCATATGGCTATACCGTCGTGCCTGCTCAGGAACGGGCGCGATAATGATTTTCGCATCGACGGCAACAACACCATTTTCATCAGCGACCAAAGGGTTAATGTCCATTTGCTGAATCTGCGGCAATTCGCACACCATTTCAGAAACACGCATCAACACCATTTTAACGGCAGCCATATCAACGGGCGGCTGATTACGAAATGCACCAAGCATTTTTTTGACACGTGTGCGGCGAATTAAGTTTTCTGCGAGGTATTCGTTCAGAGGCGGCAACGAGACTGCCACATCGTTAAATACCTCCACGGCAATACCACCAAAACCGAAAGTAATCACTGGACCAAAGGCGCGATCACGCGAGACACCAACCATCAACTCGCGGCCCGATTTTTTACCATGCATGGGCTGAATCACCAAACCACGAACGTGTTCCGAGCCGAGCCGGTCATGTGCACGAGCAAGCATTTTGTTCGACTCGGATGCGACTTGCACCAAACTATTGAGGTTGAGTACCACGCCGTCGATATCGGTTTTGTGCAGGATGCCTTCGGCATCGATTTTCAGCGCCACGGGCAAGCCCAAGCCCATGGCCGCAGTCACCGCGTCATCAGCGGTTTTAGCGCGCACCGTGAGGGTAACCGGAATATGGAAGGCACGCAGCAACGCTTTGGATTCGACTTCGTCGAGCACTTCGCGCCCGCTGGCTAAGACACCTTCAATAATCATGTGTGCCGTTTCAAAGTCGGGCTCTTCCATTTCGCCAATCGGTGCGGGCGTCTGTAGCAATAATTGTTGGTTGTACTGCCATGACGCCAGCGAGTAAAACACCTCTACGGCATTTTCAGGTGAACTAAAGTGCGCACACTGTGCTTTCGAGAGTAGTTTTCGGCTTCCTTCAACTTTTTTACCACCAATCCACGACAGTAAAATTGGCTTTTCAGTGGTTCGCCGCAAAGCAATCATTGCTTCTGCTGTAGCCATATCATCGGTGCCACTTTGTGGGGTGAACACCACCAGTACTCCGTCAATGTTGGGATCGTGCAATACGATCTCCGTCGCGATCTTGAAGCGTTCGGCACTAGCATCGCCCAAAATATCCACGGGGTTATGGTGCTGAGCTTGCGGCGGTAAGAAAGCGTCCAGCTTGGCAATCGTCTCGGCACTTAAGCGTGGCAATTGCACATGCAATTCATGAGCCCGATCGACCGCCATCATCCCAGCGCCTATCCCGTTGGTAATAATCGCCAGACGCCGCCCTTTGGTCTTATAGGAGCCATCCAAAACACGTGCGGCAGTAAATAATTGATTAATCGAGCGCAGACGCAATACCCCGGCGCGCTTGAGTGCAACATCGAATACGTCATCGCCACCGATTAGGCGTTCCGAGTGGGTACGCCCTATTCGATCATCATGATCAAATCGTCCAACCTTCAAGGCCAACACCGCTTTGGAGCGCGAAGCAGCTCGCAGCGCCGACATAAACAGGCGCGCATCTTTTAAATCCTCGATGTATAGCAAAATTGATTTGGTCTTCGGGTCGGCAACCAGATAATCAAGCACATCACCCACATCAATATCAGCGGCAGTGCCGAGTGATACAACCGACGAAAAACCCAAATCCTGTGATTCTGCCCAATCCAGAATCGCTGAGGTCACCGCCGAAGATTGCGACACCAAGGCCATGCTGCCATTTTTGACTTTGCCTTGATGATTACAGGCCAGTAATTTGCTAGGGGCACGAATAAAACCAAATGCAGTCGGCCCGAGAATACGCATGCCATATTGCCGCGCACGCGCGAGAATTTTATCGAGTAAGACTTTGCCTTTGGCGTCGGTGCCCACAAAGTCCCACGACATCACCATCACAAAACGAATGCCTTGCTTGCCGCAACCTTCGATTAACTCGGCCAGCGTTTTGCTAGGCGTGGTGAGAATAGCCAAATCCACTTTTTCCGTAACTTTGGCTATCGTTTTGACTGTTTCAAGCCCAAAAACGGTTTGATGGCGCAAATTAACCGGAAACACTTTGCCGGTATAACCCGAATCCACCAGGTTACGCATTACTTTTTCACCAACCGAGCCTGGTGTTTCAGAACCACCAATCACCGCAATAACGCGGGGATCAAATAGCGGGGCTAGATAATGTGGTTTCATTGGCTTAATCCAAATAATGCGGGCTTTTTAATTGTATATGCTGCCAGCAAAACACAATATATATTGCGATGCAAAATACATGAAAATGATTAGATAAAGTGATCTGACGCTATCAGTTTGGTGAGCTGGGCGTATATAATCGCGGGGTTTGTCAAACTAGACCCTCAGGATTAGAGCTCATGGACATCAGCAAAATTGCCGCAGGTAAAAACCTGCCGGAAGATTTCAACGTCATCATTGAAATTCCTGCCAATGCACCACCAGTAAAATACGAATTCGACAAAGAATCTGGCGCGATCATCGTTGACCGTTTCGTGGGTACTTCAATGTCTTACCCAATGAACTACGGTTTCGTGCCACACACCTTGTCACTGGATGGTGATCCTGTAGATGTGCTGGTTTACACCCCATTCCCATTAGCACCAGGTATGGTCATCAAATGCCGTGCAGTGGGTGTCTTGGGCATGGAAGACGAATCGGGCATGGACGCCAAAGTCATTGCCGTTCCTGTACCGAAAGTCTGTGCGATGTTCGCTCACATCGAAAAACTGGAAGACATTCCAGAATTGCTGCTCGCCCAAGTAAAACACTACTTCGAGCACTACAAAGACCTAGAAAAAGGCAAGTGGGTTAAAGTGACTGGCTGGGGCGACAAAGCCGCTGCCGAAGCTGAAATCATGACGAGCTACGAGCGAGCACAAAAAGCCTAAGCATTAAGGCTAAGCCATCCAAACCCGCCACGGCGGGTTTTTTTACGTCTTGGCATGATCTAACGCGGCATACTATGGCATGTATGGGCTATGAAGGCATATTAATAAATATCCGCAAGCACATACCCATTAAAACTATACAAACGGCATTCCTTCCTCAGCTAATTTGGTAGCCCTTCAGCTCAAACCTGCGCACCAAATTAACGCAAAGACCACGATCACACACCGCTCAACGCACCATAATCAAGCAAAGATATTCAACAGAGCACCAAACCGCCGACGAATATCTTCACTTCGCACCAGCTTTGAGCGCTGGCACGCTCTTTGCTAGTGCACATGCCATAAAAATGATCACACACGAGAGTACACATGGACGCTTTTCGCACCAGTACGGACGTACTGTTTATTTTATTGGGCGCGATTATGATTTTGGCAATGCATGCCGGCTTCGCATTTCTGGAGCTCGGTACTGTGCGCAAAAAAAATCAGGTGAATGCCCTAGTTAAGATCCTGACCGATTTTGCAGTATCAGCGATTGCCTACTTTTTTGTTGGCTATACCATTGCCTATGGCGTTCATATGCTTGTTCCGGTCAGCGAGCTCAATGCTGCCAGCGGCTATGGCATGGTGAAATTTTTCTTTTTACTGACGTTTGCGGCAGCTATTCCAGCGATTGTATCGGGCGGGATTGCAGAGCGCGCCAAATTTCATCCGCAATCAGCCGCTACATTCATTTTGGTTGGCCTGGTTTACCCCTTCTTTGAAGGGATGATGTGGAATAACAATTATGGTGTGCAGGATTTATTTAAAGCGTGGTTTGGCGCCACCTTCCATGACTTTGCGGGTTCGGTCGTTGTACATGCTGTTGGCGGCTGGATTGGCTTGGCTGCGGTGCTCCATCTTGGTGCGCGTCGTGGCCGCTACAGCAAAGAGGGTCGCGTTGCGGCACATCCACCTTCAAGCATCCCTTTTCTGGCCTTGGGCGCGTGGATTCTGATTGTTGGCTGGTTTGGTTTTAATGTGATGAGCGCACAAAAAATCGAAGGCATTTCCGGCTTGGTTGCGATGAATTCACTCATGGCCATGGTGGGCGGCACGCTAGTTGCAACGGTGATGGGTAAAAATGACCCGGGGTTTATCCACAACGGCCCTTTAGCTGGCTTGGTGGCAGTTTGTGCTGGCTCAGATATCATGCATCCACTTGGTGCGCTGGTCGTTGGTGGTGTAGCAGGCGGCATCTTTGTCTACCTGTTTACGGTCACCCAAAACAAATGGAAGATCGATGATGTACTAGGGGTCTGGCCACTACATGGCATTTGTGGCGCATGGGGCGGTATTGCTGCAGGCCTATTTGGCAGCAAAGCTTTGGGTGGCATAGGCGGAGTAAGTATTCTGGCACAACTCGTTGGGACGCTCTTAGGGGTGGTGATTGCTTTTGTCGGTGGCTATCTGGTTTATGGCCTACTCAAAAAAACGGTCGGTATCCGCCTCAGTGATGAAGAAGAATTCAATGGAGCCGATTTAAGCATCCACCAAATTTCAGCTAGCCCAGAGCGTGAGACCAACTGGTAAGCAAGTCCTTCCAATCAAAGCAAAGCCGTACCTTGATGAGGTGCGGCTTTTTAATTGATAACAGTAAAAAATGCCGCCGGATTAAACATCATTAATCAATGCATGCACACCGATAAATCACTGCGCAGCGCTTCACCTCCCGTATATACTTATGGACTTTCGTACCTCGTTGCATAAAGGTTTGTTCGTATGTTTGCACGTTTACACCCTGTATTGACTCTCGCATTTTGTGCCTGTCTTAGCCTGATGGGCTGCTCAGCCAGTGCTGAAAAGAACACCAATGCCAAAGCCGTACTTTGGAAAATCGAAAGCGCCAATACCAACCCCTCGTGGTTGTTAGCAACAGTGCAAACGCCGGAAGGTCACAGTGTTGAATTCAAGCCCGAGGTTGAGCCAGCGTTGCTCAATTCGCGCTTTATTGGCACCGAATACTACAGCGACATGAATTCTTCGATCCAACTCGCTCAGGCGATGGTCAGCAAGGATGCTCCACTTGCCAATGCATTAGGGGCTGAGCGCTACGCGAAAATCACACCGCTACTTGCCGCCCGCGGCTACCCAGCCAATGTATCGGCCAAACTGCACCCATGGGCGGCCACCATGTTGCTGTTCTCTCCGCGCCAGAGCAAAGAAAACGTGCCGATGGATGAGTACGTGTTCCAGTATGCGACCGAAACTAATAAGCCCTATTTTGCCCTCGAAAGCATAGAACAACAGCTCAACCCATTTCAGTCCATCCCCTTGGCGCGGCAACTGATCCTGATAGATGCCTTTATCGCCAATCAAGCCGCTCTAGAAGATGCCTATAAGAAAAACATGGCGGCTTATATCAAATCAGATCTCGAATCGATTGATCCATTGGCCCAATTTGAAACCATCGCCCTACCCAAAGCAGAACAAGCGTGGTTTAAAGAATGGCGCAAAAACCATAAAGCCAAACGCAATCAAGCGCTGGTCGAACGACTAAAAACTCCGTTAGGCAAAGGCGATGCGTTCTTTACTGTTAGTGCAGCACAAGTCAAAGGTAGCGATGGGCTCTTGGCGGCCTTGCGTGGCGCTGGCTACAAAGTGAGCGCGGTAAGTGCAGCGAGCAAAAAACCATGAAATACACCCAATTAGGCCGCTCTACGCTACAGGTTTCGCAGATTTGCTTAGGGACAATGACTTTTGGCGAACAAAATACTGAGTCGCAGGCCCACCAACAACTCGATTATGCCTTAGCACAGGGTATTAATTTCATCGATACCGCTGAAATGTATCCTGTTCCCGCCAAGGCGGGCACCCAAGGCGTAACCGAAAGCTATATTGGCACGTGGCTGCAACACCAATCCCGCGATAAGCTAGTCATTGCCAGCAAAGTGGCAGGCCCCAATCGTGGCATGGAATGGATTCGTGGTGGCCCACAATTAACACGCGAGCAAATCATCACTGCGTGTAATGCTTCTCTTCAGCGCTTGCAGACCGATTATCTCGATCTCTACCAAATTCACTGGCCTGCGCGACATGTACCGATGTTTGGACAAACTTATTATGAGCCCAGCCAAGAATACGCTAATGCGCCAAGCGTACAAGAGCAACTTTCAGCACTATCCGACTTGGTTCGTGCCGGCAAAGTGCGCTATATCGGGGTTTCTAATGAAACACCATGGGGCGTAGCTGAATTTATTAAAGTAGCGGAGCGCGAAAATCTCCCTACGATCCAAACGATTCAGAATGTTTACAACCTGATCAATCGAAATTTTGATCACGGACTCAGTGAAGCCTGCCATCGCGAACAAGTGAGTTTACTGGCGTATAGCCCGCTAGCATTTGGTTTATTGTCAGGTAAATATATCGACAATCCGCAAGCCTCAGGCCGGATGACTCAATTTGCTAATTTTGGTGTTCGCTACCTCAAACCGCATGTACCCGCTGCGATTAAGGCCTATCACGAGCTGGCTCACACACATGGCTTAAGCACCGCACAACTCGCCCTCGCGTGGCTGTATAGTCGCTGGTATGTCAGCAGCACTATCATTGGCGCAACTCAGATGGACCAGCTTGCAGAAAATATTGCAGCTCAAGAGATTCATTTAAGCGATGAGATCTTGCAACAAATCGAGGCAATCCATCGGCGCTGCACTAGCCCGGCTCAATAGGTATTTAAATTACCCTAAGTTTACAGCCCGCTAGCGCGGGCTTTTTCATATGTATGCCCGTAGAATGCAAGAAAACACTAGGCCACAAGGATATACCCAATAAAAATAAGAAGCGGCAGCCAGCCACGGCAATAAAAAAACCCGCCGTAGCGGGTTTTTTGAGACACTTAGATAATTAAGCACGAACACGTTTGAACGCGATACCTTCAGCATCAAACAACATGCTATGCGCTTCTGGGAATTTGATGCGTACTGAATCACCATATTTCAGGCCAGTCATATTTGATGGCAATTTCGCGCAAATGATTTCGTTAATACCTGGAATTTCAACGTAAGCCAATACGATATCACCCAAGTGCTCGGTCAAATCAACACGTGCTGGAATGCCTTCTGGATCATTGTCAGCGCACAATTGGATGTGCTCAGGACGAATACCCAAGGTCACTTTATCGCCTACTTTCGCAGTTGAAGCATTAACTGCCGCACGTACGCTAATGCCTTTTGGCAAACGAACAACCGCTGCATTTTGTTCTACGCCAACAACTTGCGCTTCAAAAATATTCATTTTTGGTGAGCCCAAGAAACCAGCTACGAACAAGTTTGATGGGTTTTCGTACATTTCCAGCGGCGTACCAACCTGCTGAATCACACCCGCATTGAATACCACGATACGGTCAGCCAAGGTCATCGCCTCAACCTGATCGTGCGTTACATACAGCATGGTGGTTTTCAATTCTTGGTGCAATTTAGACAATTCAACACGCATATTCATACGCAATGAAGCGTCCAAGTTAGACAATGGCTCGTCGAACAAGAATACTTTTGGATTACGTACGATTGAACGACCAATCGCAACACGCTGGCGCTGACCACCTGACAATGCTTTAGGTTTACGCTCTAGCAAATGAGTCATTTGCAATACTTCAGCGGCTTTTTTCACGCGCTGATCGATTTCGGCTTTCGGTGTACCAGCCAATTTCAGAGCGAAGGCCATGTTATCGTACACAGTCATGTGTGGGTACAGTGCGTAAGACTGGAACACCATCGCAATACCGCGTTTTGACGCGTGGATGTCATTCGACAATGTATCGCCAATGTACAACTCACCCGCTGTAATGTCTTCCAGACCGGCAATCATACGCATCAGCGTTGATTTACCGCAGCCAGATGGGCCTACGAATACAACGAATTCACCATCTTTGATCTCAAGATCCGCGCCTTTAATGACACATACATCTTTGGTGTAGTTCTTTTTGATGTTTTTAAGAGTTACGCTAGCCATTTTTAAATTTCCTTAATTCTCAAATTAGGTATGTAGTTACACCGATACATGGGCTACTGATTACTTAACAGCGCCATCCATGCCGGAGATAAAGAATCGTTGTGTGAAGGCAAAGAACACGAGTACTGGGATCACCGTCAAGACGATGGCAGCCATCAATGTATTTTGCGAGCCAGACAACGGGCCAGTTAAGTCGTTAAATACACCAACCGCCAATGGCTGCATGGTTTTTGCACGCATCACAATTGAAGACCAGATGTACTCATTCCATTGGTTAACCAAGGTGAAGATCGCCAACGCAGCGATTGAAGGCGTAGTTACTGGCAACATCACGCGCCACAGAATCTGCATTTCTGTCGCACCGTCAACACGGGCTGCGTCAATCAAATCTTGTGGAACCGCTTCAAACGCTTGCTTCATCAAGAAGATACCAAAAGCACCTGCGATACCTGGCAATACCACACCCAGATAGCTATTCATACCAATCAGCTTTTTCCACGTCGCAGCATCGCTACCAGTCAACGTTAATTGCAGCCAATCTGCAAAGTTACCCAGCTTTACGATGGTGATGTAGTTCGGTACCAAGGCAGTTTCTTGTGGCAGCATCAAGGTTGCAATAATGGCAACAAAGATGAAATTACGGCCAGCAAAACGCATCCGCGCTAATGGATAGGCCGCAAGAACTGAAATCACCACCGTACCCACTACGGCTAAGGTCGTAATGATCACAGAGTTTTTGAAATAAGTTGAAAATGGAATTTCAACGAATACACGCTCAAACCATACCAAGGTAGTACCAATACTGTAGGTACCATCACCGCCACTAACGTGCGGCACAAAACTTTGTGGGAACAAGTAGGCGTAAGAACCATCGCTCGACAAACCGAACGACACCGCCCACAACAGTGGAAACATCGTGAACAAACCGAACGCCATCAAGCTTGCATATTGCAGTGCCATCGTAACGAGGCGGTTCAATTCCTTACTCTTAAACATATTATTTTCTCCTAGTTGGCCGATTATTTATCGCCAAAGAAACGGAATTGGATAGCGGCCAAGATCATGCAGAAGAAGGTCACAACCAGACCAGCTGCAGCAGCAACGCCGAAGTCATAGTTGCGGAACGCTTGGTCATATACGTAGTAGAGCGCGGTATATGTCTCTGCTTTACCGTCTGTTAATACCAATACCTCTAGGAACACTTTCAACGCACCGATTGTTGAAAGCATGGTACACAGCAGAATGGTCGGTTTAACCATAGGAATTGTAATTTTCCAGAAACGCTCCCAAGCATTTGCACCGTCAAGGATCGCGGCTTCTTCCACCTCTGCAGGGATAGCTTGTAAGCCTGCGAGATACAGTACCATGTAGTAACCCAAACCTTTCCACAGCGTAAAAATCATGATCGAGTACATTGCGATATCTGGATCACCCAACCAATCGATATCAACAACTTTGTCTTGCGGGAAAATATGGAACAGATGAACGATGGTTGAAAGGAATGAGTTCAACATACCATCGTATTTGAATACGAACTGCCAAACGATACCGGCAATTGAAATTGCTGTAATAACTGGAATGTAGTAAACCGCACGGAAGAAGGTCATGCCAGGCATCTTGTTATTTACCAGCTTAGCAATCAACAGCGAAAGCAACTGGATAAATGGAACCACTAGCAAGAACAACAATGAATTTTTTACCGCTTGATGAAAAAGATCCTCTTCCCAAATGCGGCGGAAGTTATCAAAGTTATTCCACTCTACAGCTCCCCCTGCAATTTCATAATGATTAAAAGCCAAATAGGTGTTGAAACCCACGGGCCAAAATACAAAAACACCCATCAAGATCAAGGCGGGGGCCAAGAAGAAATAGGCCATAAAGTTGGAGTTTTTCACGTTTCGACTCTTCGGTGCGTTACAGACAAGGTAGATAATAACCCAATACTCAGCGTTTGTGACTTGATATTAACCAAACACGCACGCATTTACAGTGCCCGCATTATAACTTAGGCAATGCAAAAATTACATATTTGCATTACCCTTTTTGCGCAGCAAAACCTCACTTCGTTCCCAACAACACAACAGCAAAACCCTTACAAAATCAAACAGTTAAACTACAAAACTAAAATTTCAAATTAATATGAGCTTTATTATCAGATAGAAATTGCCAATTAGCCCACTACATAAATAATTAAATAATTATATTAGATCCAAAAAGCAAAAAGCGGTAAGTGCTATTCGCACTTACCGCTCTAATCTAACTAGCTAATATTATTTAGCAGACAGACGTTTGTTAGAATCAGCTACTGCTTCATCCAAAGCTTGTTTCACAGAAATACGGCCTTGCAAAGCAGCTTCGATTTTAGCGTCCATTGCTTTAGACAATGCGCCTTCATCAACGTTACCTGGCAAATCTTTCAGGAACAAGTGACGAGTTTTGTCGATAACCAAACCACCCATTTTGAATGCTTTTTTGCCTGGATCAGTCATGTCATTCAGAGCTGGGTCTTTAGCTGCAGCTGCATTTGCATTTTTAGTAGAAGCAAATGTGTAAGAAGCTTTAGCGAATTGCTCTTGAGCCCACTCACCAGTGATGAAGTTACCAACCACACCTACTGATTTCATGTCTTTCTGGCCTTTTGGAACTACGTACATAGTAGTCCAGCCGCCGAATGCCAACTTGCCGTTGTCACCCAATGGGAAAGTCGTTACGTCAGCAGCTTTGTAAGCAGCTGGGTTCGCGTCTTTAATTTTCTTAACTGCGTGGCCGCCTTCAGCGAACATAGCAACGCCGCCGTTTGCGAACATAGCGATTTGTTCGTCAAATGTCAGGTTAGTATCTTTAACGATAGTACCTGCTTTGTAAGCATCAGCAAATTTTTGAACCAAAGCTACGTGAGCTGGGCTGTTGTAAACAGCTTTGCCGTTTTGAATAACTGGCAGACCTTCAAACATGAACCAACCAGTGAAACCGTCTTGCAGTTTTGGCGCCCAACCTGGTTTACCAGTTGCAGCTTGGATTTTTTTCGCAGCAGCGAATACGTCGTCCAGAGTTTTGAATTCTGGTTTCACGCCAGCTTTAGCCAGCATGTCTTTGTTGTAAACCATTACGGCAGTAACTTGGTAAGAAGGGAAGCCGTAGATTTTGCCGTCAGTAGTCGCATTTGCCAAAGCAGCGCCAGTGAACTGAGCTTTATTGATGATGCTGTCAACTGGAGTCAACAGCTTAGGAGCCATTTCAACCATCCAGTTAGTTGGAACCAATGCCAAGCCTGGTACGTTACCTTCAGCAACTGCAGCAACGATAGCTGGCTTCATTGCGCCCCAGCCCAAATCTTTCTGAACAACTTCGATGTCTTTGTGTTCAGCGTTGAACTTGTCAACAACTTGCTTGTGGTATGCATCGTAAGTTGGAGCCAATGAATGAGACCAGAACTCAACTTTAGTTGCAGCTTGAGCAGACATGATTGATGCAGCGAATACTGCAGCACCAACGAGAACGGAACGCTTAAAGTTCATAACAACTCCTAACATGGACATGAGCAACACTGGGTCGCAAAAAAATACAGGATGTTTACAACTGCAAAACTACTTTAAAGCACAATAAATTTTCGAGTCAATATCTTTGTTAGATCTCATACAAATGCAGAAAGCACGTTCTAACTGTATGACTTGTTTGCGCCAGCTGACGCACTGCACTCTATCCAACTCCCTAAACGAGAAGCCACACAAAGTATGGAATTTGGTGCCGGATGTACCCTGACTCGTAAAACTACAGTGGCAAGATTACCGCAAATTAATGTGAGGGTGAACACAAGAAACGATGCAAATCCATCCATCGATAAGACCAAATCTCCGCGGCATAGATACCACTTGATGTTTACTAGCAAGGCGAAGCTTGGCCATATGTAGGCAAAAACCCGAATAGCGAAACTCAACTACATTTGGCAGAGCCCAAACTTTGTTTTTTCTTAGAAGAATCAGCGCAATAGCCTATCAAAGAGAAAAAATTTCGTAGGAAAAATGCCTTAATTGAATCGCCTCACCCACAAAAAGTACAAAAAAACCCTGACATTTTTACTGACAGCAACTGCAATCACAGCATCTACATACGAAAAATCGGCACAAATATTACATTTGCATTTGTGTGTTTTTGTATCATCAACGCAACATTTTGAAAAAAAAAGCGTGTCGGCCATGCCGATCACGCTTTTTGGTGTGCCGCTTCACAACAATTAACGATACAACTCCACCACAAAATCGTAGTAATCACTGCGAAACCAGGAATGTGTTAGCTCTATCGCACTACCATCTTCCAAATAACCCACGCGCGTTAGATGCAGCATAGCAGCGCCAACTTCAACGCCGGTTAGTTGAGCCAATTCAGCGGAGGCATTAACCGCCCCAATATTCTGTATTGCTCGTACAACAGTCAGGTTCGCATCACGCATGAAATCGTAGAGCGACTCGCCTATTTTTTCAGGATCAGGGACATAGTGATAAGGCAAAGACGTAATCTCGACCGCCATCACCACATCGTTAGCTAGGCGCAAACGTTCAAGATGGGCAACACGACTATTTGGACTTAAATTCAGGCGCAACAATTCTTCAGAACCAGCCAGACAAATCTCGCGCTTTAACCATTTTGACGCGGGCCTAAATCCACGTTGCTTGAGCATCTCAGATAGATTAGTTAAGCGAGTTAGTGGCTGCTCGAGTTTTGGTGTGATGTAGGTGCCAGAGCCTTGGCGGCGCAAAATGAGACCTTGCTCAAACAGCAGATCGAGCGCTTTTCGCGCGGTGACACGCGATATTCCTAGCACATCGCAAAAGGTACGCTCGGAAGGAAGGGGGTCATCTGCTTTCCAGAAACCTGCATGAATCGCAGCAGCCAGTTTGTGACCGAATTGCAAATACAAAGGCGTTGCACTGTCGTTATCCGGTTTTAACACCAATAGCTTATTTTGATTCTGCATTTCCCTTCCCCCTGCCTAGATCACAAATATTCGCGCGCAATCAAGATCAATGCACCGGCACATGAATCTTTTTGGGCTCGTGAAGTTGTAGCCAAAAAGTCGGCGGGTATATACGGGCGCAAAGCCTCTGACAGGCCACCACCACAGATTGCAATCGGCAAATCAGGTGCGGTCGCGCGCAAAGCGGCGGCGATATTAACAATTTCCTGCCCTGCATCAATCAGAAAACTACGAGCAACGGCATCCGTTTGACCAAACTCCATCACGATTGGAGAAAGTGAAGCGCATTCTGTCTGCTTCATTTTCCCCATCCAAGCAAAAACTTGCTCACGTGTATCACCAGTCACCGTTAGTAATTTGCGACCAAAATCAGTTAATGGCCGACGGCCATCCATAATGCGTTGCACATGATTAATTGCTTTTAAACCCAAATATGCACCAGAACCTTCGTCTGAGGTAGGGAATCCCCAGCCGCCAACCTCCAAGCGTTCACCGGTAGGTAGCCACGCCTCACCAATCGAGCCAGTACCAATCGCGATAATTGCACCATGCGCGCCGTTATGAGCACCGAGAAGGGTGGAATAGCCATCAGTCTCAACCACGATACGCGCAAAGCCTGGGTTTTTACTTTCAAACTCTTGGGCCCAAGCTTTGACTGTGACCCCTGAAAGACCAAAACCAACCGCACAACGCGCAAAGTCGGGCTGCTCAATACCAATTTTTTTAAAGGCTTCGATAATCGCTGCTGTGATATTGGCCCAAGCTTTATCGATGCCTTGGCCTAAAGCAGATGGACCAGACTCAGCACGCACTTTCTCAACGCCATCCATACCCGCAATTGTCACGCGAGTACCTGTACCGCCACCATCAACCCCAATCAAAAATTCGATTTGACTCATTTATTACTCCCTTTTAGCTTAAGGTTTGCATGTAACCCAGCTAGATATCAGCAAGCTTATGTTAGAAAAATCAGACCAGTTGATCCAAGCGTTGAATCGCACATCGGACCAAAGCAAGCAAAAATGCGGCGTTCATCTGCAAGATGCAAAATGTTACATTTCACAGCATCATACCAATTTAGAGATGCCAAGATAACGTGTCAATTGGGCAAGTATAAAAAAACGCCCAAATCTTTGGGCGTTTTGCTTTTTACCAAATTTGCGAAACCACTTTAAATTTTCTTTACATGCAGGCCGCACTCTTTGTTTTCTGGGTTTTCCCACCACCAGCGACCGGCACGCACATCTTCACCCATTGCGATCGGGCGCGTACAGGGCGCACAGCCAATGGATGGCACGTGTTGATCATGCAATTTGTTATATGGAATATTTTCAGCGCGGATATAAGCCCAAACTTCTTTTTCAGTCCATTCAATCAACGGATTGAATTTTTCCAGCCCATTACCAGCATCAAACTCTTGATAACCTAGATCTGTGCGCGTAGGTGATTGCTCGCGACGCAAACCTGTCACCCAAGCTTTTTTATCTTTTAGAGCACGTTGTAATGGTTCAATTTTGCGCACATGACAGCATGACTTACGCAATTCAACCGATTCGTAAAATGCATTGATACCATGCTGGTTGACGTATTGCTCAACTGCGGCAGTATTCGGGAAAAACACCTGAATCGGATGGCTTGGGTAGGCTTGCGCTACTTCCTGCATCAGCGTGTAGGTTTCAACCGGTAGACGCCCGGTATCCAGACTAAAAATATCAATACCCACTTTTTCTTTGGCCAAAAGATGCGTAATCACCATGTCTTCAGCACCGAAAGAATTGGCAAATACCGCAGGTGAGTACTCTGCCGCAATGCGGTGTAATAAAGCGATTGTTTCGCTTAATTTATGTTCAAAATCCATCATTTAACCTATCTCAGTTAGAACACCAGTTTCCAGCCAATAAAGACTAACATAGCAGCCAGGCAAGGTCTAAGCACCGTATCAGAAACTCGTCCCGAAAGATGGCTGCCTAGATAAATTCCAGGTAATGAACCTGCTAGCAAATAGCCTAGCAAGCTCCAATCCATATTGCCCATCCCTGCATGCCCCAAGCCTGCCACTAAGGTCAGTGGTACAGCGTGTGCGATCTCGGTGCCCACGAGGCGTTTCGTCTGCAACAATGGATAGAGGATAAACAATGCCACGGTGCCCAATGCACCAGCACCAATTGAGGTTAACGTAACAATCGCCCCAAGCAAAATACCTACGCACACAGTCATTAGATTCAGGCGTGGGCCCGCTGCATGAAATGCATCGCCAGCGTGTTTTTGCGCAACTGCAATCAATTGCTGTTTAAACACGATGGCCACCGCTGTAAACAGCAGCGCAACGCCTAGACCTTGTTTGATAATGCTGTTGAGCGCTTTGGTATCCGTGTGCAGATTATGCAAAACCAAAAGAGTGAGCGCCGCAGCTGGAACACTACCCAGCGCTAACCAGCCTGTAATTTTCCAGTCGATATTTTTATTTTTTTGATGTACATAGACGCCACCAGCTTTCGTAATTGCGGCATAGAGTAAATCAGTGCCCACGGCGGTAGCTGGATTGATACCGAAAAACAACAAAATCGGGGTCATCAGGGAACCACCACCCACCCCTGTCATTCCAACAATAAAACCGACGACTAGCCCTGCCACCACAAAGCCATACCATGCAACTTCCATGCTCTACCCTTTTAATTTTTACATTTGCATGCATGATAACTGCTGAAAATAGAACGCTTTATACTATTCTGTTATCATAATAGAAGCATTAGTTCTTTTGATGGGAGGGTGTGATGAAACTGCAGCAACTGCGTTATCTGGTCGAAGTCGCCAAACAAGGGTTGAATGTCTCCGAAGCGGCTGAAAAGCTGCATACATCACAACCGGGCATTTCCAAGCAAATCCGCCTGCTGGAGGACGAGCTAGGGGTGCAGATTTTTATCCGGAACGGCAAACGTGTAGTTGATATCACCGCTCCCGGGCGTGAAATTCTTCGAATTTCTGAGCGTATTCTAATGCAATCGCAAAATTTGAAGCGAATCGGTGAAGAATTTATTCAAGTAGAAAATGGTAGCCTGACTATCGCCACCACCCACACGCAAGCGCGGTATGCCTTGCCTAAGGTGATTCAAGCCTTTTTACAGCGTTACCCGAAAGTACGCTTGTCAATCAAACAAGGTAGCCCAACCCAGATTTCTGAAATGGTTGTCGATGGCAGTGCAGACTTGGCAATTGCCACCGAAGGGATTGATCACTATCCAGAGCTAGCGATGCTGAACTGCTATGACTGGAATCGCTGCATTATTGTGCCCAAATCGCACCCACTCACAACCTTAAATCGCCCTCTCACGATTCAAGACATTGCTGCTTGGCCACTCATTACCTACGATTTTGCGTTTACTGGCCGCTCGAAAATCAACCGCGCATTTGAAGAGCACAATCTAACGCCCAATGTAGTCCTCACCGCCATCGACTCCGACGTCATTAAAACCTACGTTGAACTTGGCCTCGGCATTGGTATTCTGGCTGGTATGGCCTACGAACCGGAACGCGATACCGCATTAACCGCTATTGATGCTGGCCACTTATTCGAGCCCTCTACCACTCATATCGGGATGCGCAAAGATGCCTACCTACGGGGTTATGCGTATGACTTTATTGCCTTGTTTGCACCTCACCTAACCCGAGCTGTAGTGCAAGACGCATTACTGTGCGAGGGAGAGGATGATTACGAATAATCTATGACGGGTATATGACTGTAGAGCTCTTGCTAAATGCTTTTCATTCATATACCCATAAAGATTACTTCAAGCCTTTTTGTTGTGCCCAGAAAATCCCGCTCACGGTTTTTGCATCGGTAATCGAGCCATCGATCACCCCTTCCACCAACTCGTCCATGCTCATGCTAATGCATTCTACAAACTCACCCGCATCGAGCTGGGCAACACCCGCTGTTAAATCCCGCGCCAGAAACAGCTTAATCTCTTCGTCTGTATAACTGATGATCGGGTGCAATACGCCGAGATATTCCCAACTTGCAGCGGAGTAGCCGGTTTCTTCCAGCAATTCGCGCTTAGCGCATTCGAGTGGATCTTCGCCGATTTCCAATTTACCAGCCGGAAACTCGATAAACACCCGATGTAATGGATAGCGATATTGACGCTCCATGAGCAGACGGCCATCGGGCAATTGCGGAATAATCATTACCGCACCAGGGTGCAAAATATACTCGCGCGTCGCCTCAGAGCCATCGGGCAAACGGATGGTGTCACGATTCACATGCAGTAAATTGCCATCAAAAACGCGGGCACTGCTGATGGGCTCTTCAAATAAATGACTATCCTGCTGGGGCTGAGTTTTGTTCATTATTCTTCTCAAATTTGGACTGATTAAACCAATAAAAACGGCAGCCCATGTAGGCTGCCGTGAGTTTACTGCAAAAAGTAAAATTAAAGTTTGACCGGGGTCGTGTGCCAAATTTTTTCGGCGTACTCGGCAATCGTGCGGTCAGACGAAAAATGCCCCATCCCTGCCACATTCAAAATTGCCTTTTTCGCCCATTCATCCGGCTTGGCGTACAAAGCATCGACCTTGTCTTGGGTAGCAATGTACGATTCATAGTCGGCCAAGAGCTGATAATGGTCGCCCCAATTGACCAGCACATCAAAAATCACGCGGTAGCGCTCTGGATCTTGCGGGCTAAAGAAACCATTGGCCAATTGATTAAGCACTTCACGCAATTCGCTATTGCCCTCGTAAATTGCACGCGGATTGTAGCCATTGCGGCGTAGCGCATTCACTTCCTCAGTGGTGTTGCCAAAGATGAAAATATTATCCGCGCCCACTGCGTCCAGCATTTCGACATTCGCACCATCAAGCGTACCAATCGTCAACGCGCCATTGAGGCCAAATTTCATATTGCCGGTACCTGAAGCCTCAGTCCCTGCGGTAGAAATTTGCTCGGATAAATCCGCCGCCGGAATAATGATCTCGGCCAAGCTCACGCTGTAGTTGGGGATAAACACCACTTTGAGCTTGTCACCCACGCGTGAATCATTATTGATTTTGATGCCCACATCATTAATCAGCTGAATCACCAGCTTGGCCATTTTGTAGGCCGAAGCCGCTTTACCGGCAAACACCACCACACGCGGCTGAATTTTGGCATCGGGGTCACGCAAAATGCGGTTGTAGCGCGTAATCACATGCAACACATTCAGCAGCTGGCGTTTGTATTCGTGAATGCGTTTCACCTGCACGTCAAACAGCGAGTCTGGGTTGATGACGCCACCTAAATTACGTGCAACATACTTGGCTAAACGCTCTTTATTTGCGTGTTTGGCTTCGCGGAAATCTTGCACGAATTTGGGAAAATCAATGTGTGATTTTAGCTCGGCCAATTCATTCAAACGCACACGCCAAGTCTGGCCGATTTCACGATCAATCAGATTCGACAATTGTGGGTTAGCCAGCGCCAACCATCGGCGTGGAGTCACGCCGTTGGTGACATTAGTAAAACGCTCAGGGAAGATTTTGGCTAAATCGGCAAAAATCGACTCGACCATCAAATCAGAATGCAACGCCGACACGCCATTAATTGTATGGCTCGCCACCACCGCCAAGTACGCCATCCGTACTTTACGATCACCGTGCTCTTCAATTAGTGATACCGAGCGTAATAAATCAGTATTACCCGGAAATTTGGCCGCCACTTCTTTGAGGAACATATCATTGATATCGAAAATGATCTTCAAATGGCGTGGTAGCAAATGCCCCAGCATATCGACCGGCCAGGTTTCCAGCGCCTCAGACATCAGCGTGTGGTTGGTGTAGCTAAACACCTTGCTGGTAATCGCCCAAGCCTCATCCCATTCGTAGCCCGCTTCGTCGAGCAACACGCGCATTAGTTCAGGGATCGCCAGTACCGGATGCGTGTCGTTCAAATGAATCGCCACTTTATCGGCCAGATGATCCAGATTATCGTGGGTCATGCGATAGCGGTGGATGATGTCTTGCACGCTGGCGGCAACAAAGAAATATTCTTGGCGCAAGCGCAGCTCTTTCCCGCTGTAGGTCGAGTCGTCCGGATACAAAACGCGTGAAACGTTTTCCGAGATATTTTTCTCGGCCACCGCCGAGAAATAATCGCCTTCGTTAAATTTGGAAAGATTAATTTCCCGCGTCGAGCGTGCCGTCCACAAGCGTAACGTATTAGTCGCCGTGGTATCAAAGCCAGGGATAATCACATCATGCGCCACGGCCAAGACATCATTTTGCGTATCGATCCAGCGGGTCTTCTTGCCATCGAGCTCTAAACGGCCACCAAAGCGCACGCGGTAGCATACTTCATCACGCGGAAAATCGAGAATATTGACCGAGCCCAACCAAGTATCCGGCACTTCAACCTGACGACCTTCGATAATGCGTTGCTTGAACATGCCAAATTGATAGCGAATCCCATACCCCATCCCCGGAATACCCAACGTTGCCATCGAGTCGAGGAAACATGCGGCCAAGCGACCCAAGCCACCATTACCCAGTGCGGCATCAGGCTCCATATGCACCAGATCATCGTAATCAATACCCATTTCATCCAGTGCAGCGCGTACTGTGCTTTCCATATCCAGCGCCAGCAAGGCATTGGATAAAGCGCGGCCAATCAGAAACTCCATCGAGAGGTAGTACACGCGCTTCACATCTTGCGAGTATTGCGCGCGGGTGGTTTGCATCCAGCGCTCGACCATCTGATCACGCACGGTTAGAAATGTCGCATCCAGCCAGTCTTTTGGCTGCGCGGCGATCGGATCTTTACCAATCGTATACATCAGTTTATTGGCGATGGCTTTTTTAATCGCCTGTACATCGTGGTGATCGGTTACATCGTATTGAAACGGCATACTCATCGAATGCACTCCAGGGTTTTAAATCTTGTTGAAGCGATTACGCACAGCAATCGCCTATTGTTCTAGATCTAAGCTTTGATAATCCAACACGGCAGCTCAGAAACAACCGAGAAACACGAATACAAGTCAAACTGTGCGCAGCAAACCAGCATATATTCACAGTACATGCGGATTTTCGCGCAGAGTTTGAGCCATGATCGTGCTTCGAAACCGTTGCCGCTAAGCGCCCAATGCGCGATATAACTGCATATACTGCTGCGCTGCAGCTTGCCAGCCAAAGTCGCAATTCATCGCGGTTTTACGTACCGCTTTCCATTCTTTCGGTCGCGCCCATAGCGCAAACATCCGACGGATACCCCGGGTGAGTTCTTCACCGGAGAATCCATCAAATATAGCTCCAGTCGCAATACCCTCTTGCAAATTTTCCAAACTACAATCGATAACCGTATCGGCCAGCCCGCCAACTCGCCGCACCAACGGCAGAGCCCCATATTTCAAGCCATAAAGCTGGGTGAGACCACAAGGCTCAAATCGGCTCGGCACCATAATCACATCGGCTGCGGCCATAATCTGATGCGAAAACACTTCGTCATAGCCAATTTTGACGGCGATTTGCGCTGGATTTTCAGCCGCCGCCACCCGGAAAGCGGCTTCCATTTGCGCATCGCCACTGCCCAGCAATACAAATTGCCCGCCACGCGAGGTAATTTCTGCCAAGCGCTCTAGCACCAAATGCAGGCCTTTTTGCTCGGTCAGCCGGCTCACCACCACAAACAGCGGCGCATCTGCGCTCTCTTGCAAGCCCAAGCTCTGCTGCAGCGCGGCTTTGCACTTGGCTTTGCCAGCGGGTTTATCTGCGGTGTAATTAGCTGCGATCAGCGCATCGGTAGCTGGATCCCAAATCGCCTCATCCACTCCATTCAGTACGCCCGACAGTGCCTCACCGCGATCACGCAACAAGCCATCCAAACCGCAACCTTGCTCATGGACGGTGATTTCATGCGCATAGCTAGGCGATACCGTCGTCACGCGATCAGCAAAATAAATGCCGGCCTTCATAAACGACAAGTGCCCATGAAATTCAACGCCATTCACGCTAAAGAAATGGGCTGGCAAATCGAGCGCAGCAAAGTCAGAAGGCGAAAACACGCCCTGATACGCCAGATTGTGAATCGTAAACACCGTGCGGGCAGGATGCCCTGCCGCGGCAATATAGGCTGGCGCTAAGCCTGCGTGCCAATCGTGCGCATGCACGACGCTGGGGCGCCAGAATGGATCAGCCCCTTCGGCCAAGCGCGCCGCCACCCAGCCTAACACCGCAAAACGCACATGGTTATCAGCATAAGGATGGTTATTGCCATCCTGATACGGATTACCGCCTCGCGCATACAGATGCGGCGCATCAATCACATACACGCCCACCCCTTGCGCCGTTTGCCCAAACAACACTTTGATCTGTCCAGCAAAGCTATTGAACGTGGCCACCTCACCACTGATTTGCAAACCAGCAAAAATCGCCGGAAAACCAGGCAATAGCACTCGAACATCTGCGCCTTGTTGCCCCAAAGCCTGTGGCAAAGCCCCGCTGACATCCGCCAACCCGCCGGTTTTGAGCAGCGGAAACATCTCGGCGCATACATGTAAAATCTGCATTGGCACTTCCTTTTTCTCGCATCAACGTTGATCTGATGTGGATTATTCAGTCACCAGATGACCCGCTGATGGCAGCGGACGATTATTTCAACTTGGCTAACATATCCTTAGTAATCAAGGTCACGCCGCCTTCCGAGCGGTAAAAGCGACGGGCGTCGTCTTCGGCGTTTTCACCGACAATCAGGTTTTCCGGAATCTCGCAGCCACGATCAATCACACAACGACGCAGGCGCGAGCCGCGGCCAATCGTCACCTGCGGCAAGATCACGGCTGAATCAATCGTGCAGAATGAATGCACGCGCACTTGTGAAAATAGCACCGAGTTGATCACCAGCGAGCCCGATACAATACAACCACCCGACACTAGAGAATTGAGCGTCATGCCATGGCTGCCATTGCGGTCTTGCACAAACTTAGCCGGTGGTAATTGCTCTTGCAGCGTCCAGATCGGCCAAGCTTCATCATAAACATCCAGCTCAGGCGTGACTGAGGCTAAATCAAGATTGGCTTCCCAGTACGCATCAACCGTACCGACATCACGCCAATAAGGTTGCGCGTTTTGATCTTCGAGCACGCACGACAAACCAAATGGGTGGGCAAAGGCTTTGCCTTCCGACACGGCTTTAGGAATCAAATCTTTACCAAAATCGTGTGATGAACCTTCAAGCTTGATGTCTTCTTCCAGCAGGCGCTCAAGATACGCCGTGTTGAAAATATAAATGCCCATCGAAGCCAAAGACACATCGTCTTTACCCGGCATTGCAGGGGGATCGGCAGGTTTTTCAACGAAAGCCGAAATCTTACGATCTTCGCTAATTGCCATCACACCAAATGCACTGGCCTCTTTGCGTGGCACTTCGATGCATGCCACGGTGACTTCGGCGCCGAGCAATACGTGATCGACCAGCATCCGCGAGTAATCCATCTTGTAGATATGATCACCCGCCAGCACCACGACGTAATCAGAGCGGTAAGTACGCAAAATATCCAAGTTTTGGTAAATCGCATCAGCCGTTCCGCGATACCAGTGCTCTTCATCAACACGCTGCTGTGCCGGTAGCACATCGACAAACTCGTTCATTTCATTGCGCAAAAACGACCAGCCACGTTGCAAGTGGCGCATCAGCGAATGTGATTTGTACTGCGTAATCACGCCAATGCGGCGAATACCCGAGTTAATACAATTAGAGAGCGCAAAATCGATAATCCGAAATTTACCGCCAAAATACACGCCGGGCTTGGCTCGATGATCGGTCAATGCTTTCAAACGCGAGCCACGTCCACCTGCCAGTACTAAAGCCACTGCACGGTTAGGTAATTGGCGGGCCAAGGTGGCTTTATCGATTAATTGAACTTCCATGATTCCTCTCCTGATTTTCTAGCCGTGGTCGGCTTTGCGCACTGCTAATTAGTCTTGTTGTAAATAGTTAGAATTAGGTCACAACAGTCGGCTGGGTACGCCCGCTACGCGTCGCAATTTGCGCCACTTCGCCTGCGATTTGGATCAAGTCGGCTAAAGCCGTTTGCGTTGCCACACCATGGCGGCTGGTATCAGCTTCAAATTTTTCCAAATACACGCGCAAAGTCGCGCCCTCAGTACCTGTGCCAGAAAGGCGGTACACCACGCGGCTACCGTCGGTAAAGATAATGCGAATACCTTGCTTCTCACTGCGTGAGCCATCCACCGAATCGTCATAGGCAAAATCATCGGCCAATGCCACGGTGTAGCTGCCAAAAGCTTGGCCAGCTAAACTCGCCAATTGGCTACGCAAATGCGTCATCAGACCATTGGCCGCTTCAATATCGAGCGCTTCGTAATCGTGGCGAGAATAGAAATGACGACCGTAAGTTTTCCAATGGGCTGTCACGATTTCTTCGACCGACTTGCCAGTGACCGCCAATAAATTCAGCCAGAACAGCACCGCCCAAACGCCGTCTTTTTCACGTACATGGCCAGAACCGGTGCCGTAGCTTTCTTCACCGCAGAGCGTCACTTTGCCCGCATCGAGCAAGTTGCCAAAAAACTTCCAGCCTGTTGGCGTCTCAAAGCACGGCAGACCGAGTTTTTTTGCCACCGCATCCACGGCGCACGAGGTTGGCATTGAGCGCGCCACACCTGCGATACCGCCCGCGTATCCTTTGACCAAAGTGGCATTGGCCGCCATCACCGCCAAGCTATCGGACGGCGTCACGATGAAGTTGCGGCCCAAAATCATATTGCGATCGGCATCGCCATCGCTGGCAGCGCCAAAATCGGGTGCGTCGGCAGCTGTTAAGTGCGCAACCAGATCGTCGGCATACACTGGGTTTGGATCGGGATGCAGGCCACCAAAATCTTCGAGCGGCACACCATTGACCACCGTGCCTTTGGGCGCGCCGAGCAGACCTTCGATAATGCGCGTTGCGTACGGGCCAGAAGCGGCGCACATTGCATCAAAACGCATGCGTTTGCCACTCGCAAACCAGGCGCGAATTGCAGCAAAATCAAACAGGCTTTCCATCAATTCGGCGTAATCGCTCACTGGATCAATCACCACCACCTGCATACCACCCAGCGTATATTCACCCAGCGCTTCAATATCAATATCTGCGGAGCTATACGTGTGATATTCGCTAATCGTCGTCGTACGCTGGTAAATCGCTTCGGTGATTTTCTCTGGCGCAGGGCCGCCGTTGGTGACGTTATATTTAATACCAAAGTCACCATCAGGACCGCCCGGATTGTGTGAAGCCGACAATACAATACCGCCCACTGCGCCATGCTTGCGAATCACGCAGCTCACCGCTGGCGTTGATAGCAATGCGCCTTGACCAACCAATACTTTGGCTACGCCGTTGGCTGCGGCCATTTTCAAAATGGTTTGTACTGCGGCGCGATTGTGGTAACGGCCATCGCCCCCCAGCACCAGCGTGCCACCTTTGAGCTCAGGCACGACATCAAAAATCGCCTGAACAAAGTTTTCTAAATAGCCAGCTTGTTGAAAAACGGTGACTTTCTTGCGCAAGCCCGATGTGCCGGGGCGCTGACCTGCAAAAGCCTGGGTTGCAACTGTGGTGATACTCATTACTTAACCTCAAATTGTGTTATGGCTGTAGTTCTAAAATCGTAATACTGCGTGCCGCAACGCGACAATCGCGGCCTGAAAAATCGGATTGTGTATCTCCCGTGCTGGCGAGCCGCATATTCCATGTGCCTTGCTCTAGCACGGGTAAATGAAAATGCACCTGATGCGCCGACGCATTCATCAGCACTAAAAACTGCTTGGATAACCACACCATCATTGCGCGACCACCATGATCTTCCCAATCGTGCGGCTGCATCGGGCTGGCGGATGGGTTGAGCCAAATCACATCAGTGATGCCTGCTGCATCGGGTTGGCTACTCCACCACTCATTTTGCATGAGCGCGCGGCATTCACGCCGGATCGCAATCAGCTCGGCAATGTAGTTGCAAAGTTCAGCGTGATCGTGGCTCCAATCGAGCCAAGTAATCGGGTTATTCTGGCAGTAGGCGTTGTTATTGCCTTGCTGGCTATGCGCCAATTCATCCCCCGCCAGCAACATCGGCGTGCCTTGGCTTAGCAATAAAGTTGCCAATAACGCTTTGCTAGCGCGCAGGCGCAGCAGGTTAATACCCTCGTCGGTCGACGGGCCTTCCAAGCCGCAATTCCAGCTCAGGTTATGCCCATGGCCATCGCGGTTGTGCTCTTTATTGGCGTGATTGTGTTTGTGGTTGTACGACACCAGATCACGCAGATTAAAACCATCGTGCGCGGTGATGAAATTAAGACTGGCCTCAGGGCGGCGACGCCCCGCTTGAAAGCGATCGCTGGATGCCGCAAAGCGCCGCGCAAACAGCGCACGTGTCACACCATCATGCAACCAAAACTTGCGCATCACATCGCGATACTGGTCATTCCACTCCACCCAGCCGGCAGGAAAATGCCCCAACTGATAGCCGCCAGTGCCGATATCCCATGGCTCGGCGATGAGTTTGACTTGGGATAGCAGCGGGTCTTGCGCCAAAGCAGAAAAGAACGGTGCAAAGTGGGTATAGCGCCCATCTAGTCGCCCCAAAATCGGCGCTAGATCAAAACGAAAACCATCAACATGACATTCATTCACCCAGTAGCGGAGGCTGTCCATCACCAGCTGCAATACGCGCGGATGGCTGATATTGAAAACATTGCCGCAACCCGTCCAGTTCTCGTATTGCTGCTGAGCATTGAGCACATAGTAAGTGGCATTATCAATACCGCGCCACGATAAGGTCGGGCCAAACTCGTCGGTTTCGGCCGTATGGTTAAACACCACATCCAGAATCACTTCGATCCCGGCTGCATGCAGCGCTTTAACCATGGCGCGAAATTCCGATAGCGGCGTTGTACCAGCGCGCCCCGACCAGTAAGTGGGCTCAGGAGCGAAAAAGCTCAGCGTGTTGTAGCCCCAGTAGTTTTCTAAACCCAATTTTTGCAAGCGCGGCTCGTCGGCGTGCAGATGCACGGGGAGCAATTCAATCGTAGAAATCCCAAGCTTTTGATAATGCGCCAGCATCACCGGATGCACCACGGCGGCGTAGCTGCCGCGTATGTCTTCGGGGATATCGGGGTGCAATTGCGTCAGGCCGCGCACATGCGCTTCATAAATCACCGTCTGCGCCCACGGTGTTTTCGGCGCGGCATCGGCACCCCAATCAAATGGCTCTAACACCACGATGGATTTTTGTGCCAGACGGGTATTATCTTGCAGACTAATCTGGCCAACATTCAGCGGATCATACCCCAAATGAGCATCATCACTCACATAGCGCCCCAGCACAGCTTTGGCGTAGGGATCAAGCAAGACTTTATGCGGGTTAAAGCGCTGCCCGCGCTCGGGTGCGTAATCGCCATACACCCGATAACCATACACCTGCCCGGGCTGCACATCGGCTAAATAGCCATGCCACACGCCATGCGTACATTCAGGCAAACTCAAGCGCGCCGTTTCGGTCTGGCCGCTAGCATCAAACAGACAAAGCTCAACCTGGCGGGCGTTTTCACTAAACAATGCAAAGTTAACGCCATCACCATCAAAGGTTGCACCCAACGGATAGGGGGTTCCCGCCGCAATCATCACTCGGCGCTCCAGCGCAGATACACGGCAGCTAATGGGGGTATCGTCATGCAGACCGAATCAGCTCTGGCATGGGCAGCAATACCCTCGCTTGCCAATTTGAGATTGCCGGTATTGCTGCCGCCGTAGTATTCCGAGTCCGAATTCAATACTTCGGTGTAAACCCCAGCGCGCGGTACGCCCAAACGATAGCCATGACGCGGCACCGGCGTGAAATTACTCACGACGATAATAAATTCATCTTCGGCTTCACCCTTGCGGATAAAGCTGAAAATCGAATTATCGGCGTCATCATGGCTAATCCATTCAAAACCACGATGATCAAAATCGATCTGATATAGCGCAGGCGAATCGCGATACACGCGGTTCAAATCGCGCACCAAATGCTGCACGCCGCGGTGCCAGCCATTTTCAGGATCATCGACCAGATGCCAATCAAGGCTGGTGTCGTGATTCCATTCACGCCCCTGCGCAAATTCGCAGCCCATGAACAACAATTTTTTGCCCGGATGCGCCCACATATAGGCGTAATAAGCGCGCAAATTAGCAAATTGCTGCCAGCAATCGCCCGGCATTTTCGCCAACATTGAGCCTTTGCCGTGCACCACTTCATCGTGCGAAATCGGCAGTACAAAATTCTCGCTAAATGCATACACCAAGCCAAAAGTCATATGGTGGTGATGGTATTTGCGATGCACCGGGTCTTGCTGCATATAGCGCAGCGTGTCGTTCATCCAGCCCATATTCCATTTGTAATGGAAACCCAGCCCGCCCATTGCTGGCGGACGCGACACCGATGGAAAAGCCGTGGATTCCTCAGCCAGCGTGATCGCTTCCGGCCGCTCAACGCCGACGACCTCATTCATCCGGCGCATAAAATCGATGGCTTCGAGATTTTCACGGCCACCAAACTGATTCGGAATCCACTCACCGTCTTTGCGTGAATAATCGCGATACAACATCGAAGCCACCGCATCGACACGCAGGCCATCAATGCCGTAGCGCTCGATCCAGTACAGCGCATTGCCGATCAGATAATTGCGCACTTCATTACGGCCGAAGTTGTAAATTAACGTGTTCCAATCCTGATGGAACCCTTCGCGCGGATCACTGTGCTCATACAGGTGAGAGCCATCAAATTGCGCCAAACCATGCGTATCCGTTGGAAAGTGCCCCGGCACCCAATCGAGAATCACACCAATGCCATTCTCGTGCGCAGTTTGCACCAAATGGCGAAAATCATCAGGGGTACCAAATCGGGACGTAGGCGCATAAAGGCCTAGCGGCTGATACCCCCATGATCCATCAAATGGATGCTCATTCACTGGCAGCAATTCGATATGGGTAAAGCCCATGTATTTCACATAATCGATCAGCTCCACCGCCAGCTCGCGGTAGCTCAACCAGCGATTCCCCTCTTCGGGGCGACGGCGCCAAGAAGCCAGATGTACTTCATAAATCGAAACTGGCGCATTGAGTGCATTCGCGTCTTTACGTGTTTGCGTGCCCTCAACCCAAGCGGGCAAACGCGCGACGCGCGATGCGGTGGCGGGCCGCATTTCAGCCGAAAAGCCATACGGGTCGGCCTTCAGTTGCAAGGCACCATGCTGATCAATAATTTCGTATTTATAGCCCTGCCCTTCGTGTACATTCGGCAGGAAAATTTCCCAAACGCCACATTCACGGCGCAAACGCATGACATGGCGGCGGCCATCCCAGTAATTGAAATCACCCACCACCGAAACACGGCGCGCATTCGGTGCCCACACCGCAAACGCCACGCCTTCTACACCATCAATGGTGCGAAAATGGGTACCGAGGCGCTCGTACGGTCGCAGCTGATTGCCTTCGCCAAGTAGCCACAAATCCATATCGCCAAGAACTGGCGGGAAACGGTAAGGGTCTTCGATATCGACCGTTTCACCATGCCAAGTCACCCGCAGGCGATAAGCAAAATGGTTTTTACGGCGCGGCACCACCACGGCAAAAAAACCGCGCTCATCAATACGCTCCAATTGCGCCAGCACCTTGCCAGTTTTCACTTCCAGCAAGCTGCATTCACTGGCAGCGGGCAACCATGCCCTTACTTGCAATTGGCCCTCATGCTGGTGCATGCCTAAAAATGAAAATGGATCTGCGTGTTGTCCTGCACAGACTGCGGCGATTTGTGCGGAATCGAGAGGAATCATTCAAGCCTCGTTGTGGGATTTGTTTTCTTGCGCAATTATTATTTATAGTCAAAGCTAATTAGCTTGCAGTGCACAAGAATCTTATTCGCATGGCTTACATTGACGCAAGCTATGTACGGAAAAACCCCAAGCAATTTGTAAATTGACACACATTCAGTGAGGAAACCTGAAGATGGCGAAGAAAAACCCCAACTGGTGGCGCGGCGCGGTGATCTATCAGGTATACCCCCGTAGTTTCCAAGATAGTAATGGTGATGGGGTTGGCGACTTGCCGGGTATCATCAGCAAGATCCCCTACCTTGCAGCGCTCAATATCGACGCAGTGTGGATTTCCCCTTTCTTCAAGTCACCGATGGCTGATTTTGGCTATGACGTCAGCGACTATCGCGACGTTGACCCTTTATTTGGCACGCTGGACGACTTTGATGTACTGCTCAAAGCCGCGCACAAAGCCAAGCTAAAAATCATCATTGATCAAGTGCTATCGCATACTTCAGACCAACATGCGTGGTTTAAAGAAAGCCGCAGCTCGCGCGACAATGCCAAAGCAGATTGGTACGTCTGGGCCGACCCCAAACCCGATGGCACACCACCGAATAATTGGCTATCGGTATTTGGCGGCAGCGCATGGCAATGGGACAGCCGCCGCTGCCAGTATTATTTGCATAATTTCCTGACTAGCCAGCCGGATCTGAACTTCCACAATAAAGCGGTACAAAAAGCCATCTTGGGCGAGGTGGAATTCTGGTTGAAACGCGGCGTGGATGGCTTCCGCTTTGACGCGTGCATTTTCCATTTTCACGATCAGCAATTGCGTAACAATCCCGCAGCCTTGGTCGCCGATACCAGCAGCGTGGCTGCCACCAATCCGTATGGCATGCAGCAGCATCTGTATGACAAATCGCAGCCCGAAAATATTAAATTTCTAAAAAAACTACGCAAATTATTAGATAAATATGACGCAGCCAGCGTCGGTGAAATTGGGGACGATGATTCACCCAGCCGGATGGCCGAATACACCGAGGGCGGCGATAAATTTCACCAAGCCTATAGCTTTGATTTGCTCACCGAAACCTTCACCGCGGCGCACATTCGCAAGCAAGTGCAAACCATGGAAGACAAATTCGCCCAGCTCGCCAAACCGGGCTGGATGTGCTGGTCGATCGGCAACCACGATGTCCCACGCGTGGCCACCCGCTGGGGGAAAAACCAAGGCGGGCCACAATTTGCCAAGCTAATGGTGGTGCTTCAAGGCAGCTTGCGCGGCTCATTCTGCATGTATCAGGGCGATGAGCTAGGTTTGAGCGAAGCCGAGATTCCATATGAATTACTGCAAGACCCGTACGGCAAAGCATTCTGGCCCGAGTTCAAAGGCCGCGATGGCTGCCGCACCCCAATGCCATGGGAAGCGGGTAAGCCACACGCAGGCTTTAGCAGCGCGACGCCGTGGCTACCCATACCGGCCGAACATGTCTTAGCCAGCGCCGATACGCAAGAAAAACCGCGCGACTCGATCCTGAACTTCACCCGTCGCTTTCTGGCCTGGCGCCGTAAACAAGAAATCTTGATCAAAGGTGACATTGAGTTTTTACCCGCAGCAGAGCCCGTACTGCTGTTTACCCGCAGCTTTGATGGCGACAAGGTTTTAATTGCCTTTAACTTGAGCGATCAAGCACAAACGATAGATCTGCCCAAACACTGGGACAAAATCACCGCAATGGATGGCCACGGCCTAATGGGCGGCGCGGTGAATAAAAAACAAATTGTGCTGCAACCGTGGGGCGGCTACTTTGGACAAAGCTAATTGCGTTTGATCGAAGTAAAGTTATTGCAAGCAACGGCATCACATCTTCTACCTACTAGTCATCGGAAGGCAGTACCCAGTACTGCCTTTTGCATTACCCACCCGATGTATCAACGCATAACCTTTTCCAGTAGAAGCCTACAACTACATACCCAAGCAAGTTAACACCAAATCTGCACACGACTTTCGGGTGGAACAGAAACCGAGTAAAATACTCAGTCTTTCCAGCCAGAACGAAGTTTGATCATGCTAGCCCGTTTGCGTGAAAATATCCGCGTGGTTTTTGACCGCGATCCCGCCGCCCGCTCGACACTGGAAGTTGTAACCTGTTACCCCGGTTTTCATGCCTTAACGCTGCACATGCTGGCGCACGGCCTATGGCTACGTGATTTCAAATTGCTAGCCCGCATGGTCTCGCACATCTCCCGCTTTCTCACCGGTATTGAAATTCACCCAGGCGCAACCATTGGTCGCCGGGTCTTTATCGATCACGGCATGGGCATTGTGATTGGTGAAACTGCTGAAATTGGCGATGATTGCACGCTGTATCATGGCGTGACGCTCGGCGGTACATCATGGAACCACGGCAAACGCCACCCAACGCTGGGCAAAGGCGTCATCATCGGCGCTGGCGCCAAGATTCTCGGCCCGATCACGCTACATGACGGGGCAAAAGTCGGCTCCAACGCGGTGGTCGTCAAAGACGTACCCGAAGGCGCGACAGCGATCGGCATCCCCGCACGGGTTTTGGCGGCGCAAATTGAACAAGCACGCGAAGAAAAAGCCGAGCAGCTGGGCTTTTCTGCCTATGGCGTTGGGGCGGATATGAATGATCCGATGGTCAAAGCCATTCACGGTCTGCTTGATCATTCAGTCACCACCGACAAACGCCTCGAAATGGTGCTCGCTCGTCTGGAAGCCCTCGGCGTTGATTGCGCCGAAGAGCGCGCAACGGCCGATAAGTTTGATCCGACTTACCTCAATAAAATTGTCGATTAAGCAGCAAAAAGCCCCTCGCAAATAGTTGACTGAACTAGTCGGGTTTTTACTTGACTAAAACACTAGGTTATTTTACGATTCGCCCTATGCTTTTCAACAAGGATGCACCATGCGCTTGACCACAAAAGGCCGCTTCGCCGTGACTGCGATGCTGGATTTGGCGCTACGCCAAGCCAATGGCCCTGTCACGCTGGCGGGCATTAGCGAGCGTCAGCATATTTCGCTCTCCTACCTCGAACAGCTGTTTGGTAAGCTGCGTCGCCGCGAACTCGTAGAAAGTGTACGTGGCCCGGGAGGCGGTTATTGCTTGGCGCGTGCCGCCTGTGAAATCACCGTAGCCGAAATTATCCAAGCAGTGGATGAGCCCATCGACGCAACGCAATGTGGCGGCCGCGAAAACTGTCGTGATGAGTCACGCTGTATGACCCACGACCTATGGACCGACCTCAATGCCACCATCCATGGCTTTTTATCTGAAGTGACGCTGGGCAGCCTGATCGAGAAGCAGCAGGAAAAAATCAAGCGCTGCGCCGACACGCTGAGCATTGTGAAAGATCAGCGTCCTTCATTACTAAACGCCCATTAATTTTATCGGCAAGCCATTTTTGTATTTGCCTATCGTTTCCGGAGCAACGTCTCATGACTCAGCAAAAACCAATCTATCTTGACTACTCAGCAACGACACCAGTTGATCCACGCGTTGCAGCCAAGATGATTCCTTACCTGACCGAAATGTTCGGCAATCCTGCTAGCCGTTCTCACCCATTTGGCTGGGAGTCGGAAGCGGCAGTCGAAGAAGCGCGTGAGGAAGTGGCCAAGCTGGTTAACTGTGATCCAAAAGAAATCGTCTTCACTTCAGGTGCAACTGAGTCAATCAACCTGGCACTTAAAGGCGCGGCGCACTTTTACCAAACTAAAGGCAAGCACATCATCACGGTAAAAACCGAGCACAAAGCCACGCTCGACACGGTGCGTGAACTGGAACGCGAAGGTTTTGAAGCGACGTACATGGACGTGCAAGAAAACGGCCTACTTGATCTGGAAGCACTGAAAGCGGCAATTCGCCCAGACACGATTTTGATCTCTGTAATGTCAGTAAATAACGAAATCGGCGTAATTCAAGACATCGCAACGATTGGCGAAATCTGCCGCGAACGTGGCATCGTGTTCCACGTTGATAGCGCACAAGCGACCGGCAAAATCGCCATTGATTTGGCGAACCTGAAAGTCGACTTGATGAGCTTCTCAGCGCACAAAACCTACGGCCCGAAAGGCATTGGCGCTTTGTACGTGCGCCGCAAACCGCGTATCCGTCTGGAAGCACAAATGCACGGCGGTGGTCATGAGCGTGGTTTCCGCTCAGGTACTTTGGCGACGCACCAAATCGTCGGTCTGGGCGAAGCGTTCAAGATTGCACGGGAAGATATGGTCGAAGAAAACAAACGCATCGGCGCGCTGCGTGATCGTTTGTGGAATGGCTTGAAAGAAATCGAAGAAGTACATTTGAACGGCGATATGGACAAACGCGTTCCGCACAATCTGAACGTCAGCTTCAATTACGTTGAAGGCGAATCGCTAATTATGGCGCTCAAAGACTTGGCGGTGTCATCAGGTTCAGCATGTACCTCAGCGTCGCTTGAGCCATCGTACGTGTTGCGCGCCTTGGGCCGCTCTGACGAATTGGCGCACAGCTCGATCCGTTTCACGATTGGCCGCTTTACCACTGAAGCGGAAATCGATTACGCGATTGAACTCATCAAAGGCAAGATCGACAAGCTGCGTGCACTGTCGCCGTTGTGGGATATGTACAAAGAGGGCATTGATATTTCGACCATCGAATGGGCTGCCCACTAAAAATTGACTGCGGCTCGTGACGCCATACGGCGTTGCGAAACCGCTTGTTTACAGCAGTAAACGGCGCGGCTCCGCGCCTTGTCTGGCATAACGATCCACGCCAATTTGCATGGACTTTTGCCAAGAAAAAAACGATCCACCCCTAAAGGTGGTTTGATTCTGGAAAGAATTTAAATATTCAAAAGTTTTCCAGCAAGGCACTTCAGGCGCAGACAGTACATCGAGTACGGCAAGCCGAAGTAACGCAGCTGGGGAACTTTTGATTTAGCTAAGAGGCACACGAAATGGCATATAGCGAACAAGTACTCGACCACTACGAAAACCCACGCAACGTTGGTGCGTTTGATAAAGGTGATGACACCGTTGGTACCGGCATGGTCGGCGCGCCAGCCTGTGGTGACGTGATGAAATTGCAGATCAAGGTCGGCGAAGACGGCTTGATTACCGACGCCAAATTTAAAACCTACGGCTGCGGCTCGGCAATTGCGTCATCTTCACTGGTGACTGAGTGGGTCAAAGGCAAATCATTGGACGAAGCTTTGGCGATCAAAAATACCCAAATCGCTGAAGAATTAGCTTTGCCACCGGTAAAAATCCACTGCTCGATCTTGGCTGAAGACGCGATCAAAGCAGCGGTTGAAGACTACAAGCAAAAGCACGGCAAATAATTCCCTAGGTATAGCGCCGCAGCCGATACGCAAGAATGGCTGTAGCAATATACCCCAATGGAGCAAGCAATGGCACTGACATTAAGTGAAGCGGCAGCCAATCACGTTGCTAATTTCATCAAAAAACGCGGCAAAGGCCTTGGTATTCGTCTGGCGGTTAAAACCTCAGGCTGTTCCGGCATGGCATATAAGCTCGAGTTTGTCGATGTGGAAAACGCAGACGATCTGGTGTTTGAAAGCTTTGGTACCAAAATTTATACCGACGCCAAATCGCTGGCGTATCTGGATGGCACCGAGCTGGATTACACCAAAGAAGGCCTCAACGAAGGCTTTAAATTCAACAACCCGAACGTGAAAAACGAATGTGGTTGTGGCGAGAGCTTTGGCGTTTAATTGTGGCCTGATGGCGCCCATGTGGTCGCGGCAAGTACTTGCCGCCCACCTTGGCTAGCCTTTCTAATTTGATTTTCACCTCCTGCGGCCACTCATGATCGACTTTAGCCAATCGCATTTCACCTTGTTCAGTTTGCCTAGCCAATTTGCGGTTGATGCCAAACAGCTCGACGCCCGCTATCGCGAGCTAGTCGCCTTGTATCATCCAGACAAATTTGCCACCGCGTCTGATGCCGAGCGCCGCGCGAGCCTACAGGCCGCCACGCACATTAACGAAGCGTATCAAACCCTGAAATCGGCGCTGCCACGGGCGCGCTATTTACTGCAATTGGCAGGCGTAGATACGCAAGAAGAAACCAATACGTCGATGCCGATGGATTTTCTGATGGCGCAAATGGAATGGCGTGAAAGCATTGGCGATGCAAAAGCAAGCAAAAACGTCGATGCGCTCGAAAACCTGGCGCGTGAAATGCGCGCAGAGATGCAAGCTTTAGAAGACAAACTCGCCACGCAAATCGACGCGCAGCAAGACTTTGCGAATGCGGCAATGAGCGTGCGAAAATTACGCTTTATGGAAAAGCTCGACCAAGAAATTGGCGATGCAATTGAGGCCGTTTTGTATTAAAAACCCATGCGGATATGGGGTGGGTTAGCCGCAATGCGGCATGCCCACGACTAAACTGTTGTATTTGTAGCAAGCTGGTAAACCTTGCTACATTTTCTAAGCAATAAGGGTATATCCCTGAATCTCTTTCCCCCAAAGCGCTTCAGGCATATACCTTAAAACATTTAATCGATTAGATTTTTAGGATTTAAGCCAATGGCTTTGTTGCAAATTGCCGAACCCGGCCTGTCAGCGGCCCCTCACCAACACCGCCTCGCGGTCGGTATCGATTTGGGTACGACCAACTCCTTGGTGGCTACCGTCAAAAGCGGTAGCGCAGTCTGCCTGCCTGATCACGATGGCCGCACACTGTTACCGTCGGTGGTGCATTACGGCAAGGATGAGCAATTACTCATTGGCCACGCCGCGCAAGCAAAGCAAAACGAAGACCCAAGCAATACCTTGGTGTCGGTCAAACGCTTTATGGGGCGCGGCATTAATGACATCGCCGATTTGGCGACGCCGTATCGCTTTGTTGACGAGCCGGGCATGCTCAAACTGGTGACGCGTGCAGGCGTGAAAAGCCCGGTTGAAGTCTCCAGCGAAATTTTAAAAACCCTCAAAACGCGTGCAGAAGAAAGCCTTGGCGGCGAGCTAGTTGGCGCAGTGATTACCGTACCCGCCTACTTCGACGACGCACAGCGCCAAGCGACCAAAGACGCGGCCAAACTCGCAGGTTTGAACGTCTTGCGCCTATTGAACGAGCCGACCGCGGCTGCGATTGCGTATGGCCTCGATAACGCAGCCGAAGGCACATATGTGATTTACGACTTGGGCGGCGGCACGTTTGATGTGTCGATTCTGGAGCTAACGCGCGGCGTGTTTGAAGTACGTGCGACTTCCGGCGATTCGCAACTGGGCGGCGACGATTTCGACCACCGTATTTACTGCTGGATTTTGGAGCAAGCCGATATTCATGGCCCGAATGCCAACGATCAGCGCCTGTTACTGACGCGTGCGCGTGAAGCGAAAGAGTCGCTCACCGACCGTGACACTACGCGCATCACCGCTGTGCTGTCCGATGGCGCGGTGATCGATTTGGAATTGACCGCCGAGCAATTCCACAAAATGACCGCGCACCAAATCAGCAAAACGCTGTTGCCAGTCAAAAAAGCGCTGCGCGATGCCAAATTGGCGATCGAAGACGTGAAAGGCGTCGTGCTCGTCGGCGGCGCAACGCGCATGCCCCACGTGCGCAAAGCCGTACGCGAATTATTTGGCCAAGAGCCACTGACCAACCTCGACCCCGATAAAGTCGTCGCGATTGGCGCTGCGATTCAGGCCAATGTGTTGGCCGGCAATAAGGGCGACGATGAATGGCTATTACTGGATGTGATTCCGCTCTCGCTCGGCCTCGAAACCATGGGTGGCTTGGTCGAAAAAGTCATTCCGCGCAATAGCACGATCCCAACCGCACGCGCGCAAGAATTTACAACGTTTAAAGACGGCCAAACCGCAATGGCGATTCATGTGCTGCAAGGCGAGCGTGAATTGGTCAGCGATTGTCGCAGCTTGGCGCGTTTTGAGTTGCGCGGTATTCCGCCTATGGTCGCTGGCGCGGCGCGGATTCGCGTGACTTTCCAAGTGGATGCCGATGGCCTGCTATCGGTTTCAGCGCGCGAGCAATCGACGGGGATTGAATCGAGCATTGCGGTGAAGCCATCGTATGGCCTATCAGACGACGAAATCAGCCGCATGCTGACCGAATCAATGACGCATGCGCAAATCGACGTACAGGCACGCAAACTTGCTGAGGCCCGCGTTGAAGCTGAAAGTATTGTCACTGCGGTATTGGTCGCACTCGATACCGATGGCGATCTGATTAACGCCGGCGAGCGCGCCAGTATTGATGCCGCGATTGCGGCCGTGCAAGCGGCAAGTGCCGCAGCGCAAGCCGATGCCATTATTGCCGCCACCGAACAGCTCAATGCCGCCACCGGCGAGTTTGCCAGCCGCCGGATGGATGCGGCCGTAAAACGCGGCCTGGCTGGCCACAAGATTTCCGATATTTAAGCGCGATTGATAAAAGAGATTAGCCATGACCCAAATTATTATTCTGCCGCATGCTTCGCTCTGCCCCGATGGCGCCGTGCTCGAAGTCGAACCGGGCACTACCATCTGTGATGCGCTGCTGGCCAATGACATCGAAATCGAACACGCCTGCGAAAAATCGTGCGCCTGTACCACTTGTCATGTGCTGGTACGCGAAGGTTTTAATAGTCTGAATGAAGCCGACGAGCTCGAAGAAGACCAGCTTGATAAAGCGTGGGGCCTAGAAGCCTGCTCGCGCCTGTCGTGTCAGGCCGAAGTGGCCGATACCGATTTGGTGGTTGAGCTACCAAAATACACCATCAATCACGCTCGTGAACATCATTAATCGGGTATAACCAGCTAGAACATAGCTCCACTTGCTCATCAAGCAATACATAGCAGGAGTATAAAGATGAAATGGACCGACACCCGCGATATCGCGATTGAATTAGCCGATAAATATCCCGACGTTGATCCAAAGACGATTCGCTTTACCGATTTGCGCGACTGGGTATTGGCGCTCGAAGGTTTTGACGATGATCCCAAGCATTGTGGCGAGAAAATCTTGGAAGCGATTCAAATGACTTGGATGGATGAAGCGGAATAACTGTATTCCGTTCTGCATCGAAATGGCATATTTTGTAACAGCGTGGGTACATACTCACGCTGTTTTTACATGTTATGGGCTAATATAGCCAATCTGATTGCATGCACTCAACTATGTCCACTTCATCTCCATCTTCTTTGCAACTGATTCGGCAAGCACGGCTGGATCTGGAGCAATTATTGCGCGACCCGCTGGCTGCGGAAAACTTCCCTGCCTCAGTGAATGCAATGGTTCAGATGATTCAGCTAGCCTGCCAGCAGTCGGCCGAAGTGGCTTTGGGTACCATTTTGCTTGAAATCGAAACGCCGTATCCGATTCGCCATGCGGTGGATGTGGCCATCGTGGCCGAATTAAGCCTGATCAATCTAGGGCAAAACACAATCCAGCGCGCCTCGGTGATTGCCGCCGCATTAACCATGAATATCGGCATGCATGCGCTAGAAAGCCTTTTGGCGGCGCAGGAAGGCCCGTTAAGCAACGAACAACGCGCACAAATGCAAGCTCACCCACAAATTGGTCGCGATCAACTGCGCATGCTGGGCGTGTCTGATATTCACTGGCTCGATTGTGTTGAACAACACCACGAAGCGCCTGATGGTAGCGGCTACCCACGCAAGCTGAAAGGCAGCGAGATTTTATTTGAAGCGCGGCTTTTGAGTCTGGCCGACCGCTATTGCGCCATGCTGTCCAACCGAGGCTACCGTCGGCGCCAACTGGCCGATGCCGCGATGTTTAGTGCGCTCAATAGTGATGCGGGCAGCTTAGATCAAAAATTGGCGCAGCTGTTTATTTCCACCCTGGGACTCTACCCCCCCGGCAGTGTCGTACATTTAATTAATGGTGAAACCGCGGTAGTCGTGCAGCGCGGCAAACTCGACAGTACGCCGCTGGTACTATCACTTTTTAATGAGAACGACCAACTCCTGCCAAAACCGGTACTGCGCAACAGCGCCGAATTTGATTGCTCGGTCATCAATCTGCTCGACAGCCGCATTATCGCGGGCCAGTTACCACTAGACCAAATTTGGGGAGATGTGGCTCGCGCCTAATCCGATAATCGGAATACGCCGCTGTTTGGTAGCAATAAAAAAGCGGCTTGCGCCGCTTTTTTATTGCCGATGCTCGCTTAGTTCACACCGCTGGCTTTACGGCCCATTCGATCTTTACGAAACTCTTCACGTTTAGCGCGCATTTGCTCATGTGCAGCCTTGCGTTCGGCTTCTGACAAAACACCATCTTTATTGGTATCCATTTTGTCAAAGCGCGTTTCCATATGCTTTAGAAAGTCTGCCTTGCTCACATCACCTTTAGGCATTCCTTCATGACCGGGGCCTTGGCCAGGCTCGGCCATCGCCAACGAAGCTGCGGTCAAAGCAGCCGTCATACACAACACTTTGAATGCACGAATCATGATTTTTTCTCCGATTGAGCGCACAGCGCGCTTGTATGCTATAACGCCTGACCCATTCCACTCGTTGACAAGGTGTCACCATGAATTTTGCCGAACAACTCGCCACACTGCCGACTGTTGAACATTTAAGCGCCATCGAATTACTCAACGGCGATGAAATTGTTGCGCGGATTGACAACAAGCCAGGACAAGCGGGTAGCGTGCGCGTGTATCACGCGCTGTATCAAGAATTTGGCGCTATCAGCGATATCGCAGCGCAAAAAGGTTTGCGCATCTACGCCGAACACACGCTGGATGCTGAAAAAAACCCTGGCAATCACCCCAATATTGATCGGCTATTTCCAATCGCCAATGGCGCGCCCCCACTGGCTGTGCGCTTGATCGCAGCAGAATAACGCCTTCGGCTGTCTCTTTAGCGGCGCGCTGTGGCAACCGCCCGCTGTGCCGCTAGCGCCATTTGTTACAATCAAGACATCAATCCAAGCACAGGGATACACAGAATGAGCCGTATCAATACACCCAAGGGTATTGCTATAGCCTCCATGCTAACCGCAGCATTGACGGCAATACCTACCAAGGCAGAAATTGATTTTGGCGCTCTGGATTCACTCTCGAATGGCTCCCCCACCAGCCCGGTGCCTAAAGGGCTGGTGCTTGGCGGCGTAGTGCTGGGTGGCAAAGCCCGCTACGCAGCGCAAGACAATTCGCATTACGTCATTCCAGGTGGAATATATTTTGGTGATCGCCTGATGTATTTGGGGGATCGCGCACGCTATTACGTTTACAAAGAAGGCGATCTGGCGGCGTATTTATATGGCCGGGTTCGTTTTGGCAACCTTGATCCTACTGAAACGCCCGCATTCGTAGGCATGCAAAAACGCAAATGGCAACTTGAAGGCGGAGTTGGTGCCAATCTAGTCACACCTTACGCGCTAATCACAGTACGCGCATCCAGCGATCTCACAGGCACCAGCAAGGGACAGGAAGCCTTGTTTTGGGCCGACTTTCCCATCGTCAAAGACAATTGGCTGATCATGCCGGGCGCTGGTGTGATGGTGCGTAGTGAAAATATGGCTAATTACTATTTCGGCGGCGTATCCAGTAGCGAAGCGACCGCCACTCGGCCGGCATGGAATACCGGCACTACGGTCTCGCCAATGGCGGCATTAATCGCCAGCTATCGCTTTAATAAAGACTGGATCGGCATGGCCGCAGTCAATTACGAGTTTTACGCTAGCGGGATTAAAAACAGCCCGCTGGTACAACACAATGGCGAGTTCTATGCGGGTCTTGGTCTGGGCTATCTCTGGTAGCTTGCGCGGGAAACGCCGGTTGTTTAGGCATTAAAAAAGGGCCTTACGGCCCTTTTTTATTGTTTACTCTTGAGTGAGCGGCGCGCGCTTAGGCAAGAATAACGCGGCAATTTGCGGAGCGCGTTTTGGTAGTTTCGGTAGATCACTAGGAAACGCAGGGATATCCATTGCATCGCGGGCAGCACGCGATGGCATACGATCACCCGTTGGCGCGCTTTCACGAACGCCTGCGTCGCGTTTGCCAAAACGATCGCGCTCACCACGGCCATTGCGGCTAGTACCGCGCTCACCACGATCTGAACCAATACGCTCGCGCGTCGATTCGCGCTCGTCAATAATCTGGATCGTACCTGGCGAGAAACCTGGCACCGGAATCAAGGGCAGGTCGCGCTTAAGCAAAGCTTTGATACCGTTGTAGGCTTTGTCTTCTTCAGGAGCGACCAGTGAAATCGCAATGCCTGTAGCGCCAGCACGCCCAGTACGGCCAATGCGATGCACGTAGTCTTCAGGATTGGTTGGCAACTCGAAATTCACCACAAATGGCAAATCGGTCACATCCAGACCACGCGCCGCCACATCGGTAGCGACCAAGACTTTGGTTTCACCCGCTTTGAATTTATTGAGTGCCTCGGTACGGGCTTTTTGATCGCGATCACCATGAATCGCCTCGCAATTAAAGCCAGCGCGTTTTAAATCGCGTGACACTTGCTCGGCGCCAATTTTGGTGCGGCAAAACACGATCACTTGGCTCATATCGTGCACGCGAATCAAATGGGCTAGCAAGGCACGTTTGCGGCCGGTTTCCACCGGATGCAGCTCTTGTTTGACGGATTCATTGGCCGAATTCTGGCGGGCGACTTCGATTTTGACCGGGTTATTCATAAACTCATTGCTGAGCTTGACGATTTCCGGTGCAAACGTGGCCGAGAACAGCAGCGTTTGTTTGCGATTGGTACACAGTTTGAAAATTTCGCGGATGTCGAGAATAAAGCCCATATCAAGCATGCGATCGGCTTCGTCGAGCACCAAAATCTCAACTTGCGATAAATTGATATTTTTTTGCTGAATATGATCGAGCAAGCGGCCAGGTGTGGCGACTAGTACTTCTACGCCATTACGCAAAGCTGGAATTTGCGCCTTGATATCGACGCCACCGTACACCACATGGCTACGCAGGCCAGTGTATTTACTATACGTTGCCACATTATCGTAGACCTGATCGACTAGTTCACGCGTTGGCGCCAAAATCAGCACGCGAATCGGGTGGCGCGCTGGCGATACGCTCGTGCTAGCGTGGCGGATAATTTTGGTCAGAATCGGCAAAGTAAACGCAGCGGTTTTGCCGGTACCGGTTTGTGCTGCACCTAATACATCTTGTCCGGTGAGGATAACCGGAATAGCTTGTGACTGGATCGCGGTCGGGGTTTCATAGCCCTGCTCGGCAACTGCCTTTTGAACTTCAGGCGCAAGGCCAAGCGTTGCAAACGTCATACCCATACCACTCCAATGTGCAATTTCAACTAAAGCGGCACTTTACACCAAGCACGCCGCGCTGGATACCGCCATGGAGGTTGAATTTACCCATACGGTCGGAGAAACCTTGGTTTTTCCCATATTTGGGAGATATTGAGGTGAATCAAGGCATTGCGAGCTCGAGCAGCTCACTCTGACAAGCTACTACTCGCTCGTTATGGAGTGCGGCCACACCCCTCACCCGTAGTGATGAGTCATGACAGAAAACCGCTTCGCGCTAACATCTGCGCACAGTCTGTGCAATTTTGCGTAAACTGGCGACCTAACACTCTGAACGGAGAATTCCCATGTACGAAACCGCCCGCGAATATCTGACCACAGTGCGCGACCTGCACCGTTTTGCCGTCAGCCGATTCAATGCCGCCGAGCTGTTTTATGGCCACGGCACCAGTGAAGCATGGGATGAAGCAGCGTATCTAATCTTGGCCACGCTGAAACTACCAATCGACCGACTGGAGCCGGTGTTCGATGCCCGCTTATTGCCAGAAGAAGTTGAGCTAGTACTCAATGTATTGCAAGAGCGGGTAGTTACCCGCAAACCGGCCTCTTACCTTACCAAAGAAGCATATCTGGGCGATTTCAAATTCTATGTGGACGAGCGCGTGATTGTGCCACGCTCATTCATCGCAGAAATCTTATTCAACGATGGCTTAGACCCTTGGATTGAGCACCCTGAGCTGATTCACAATGCACTTGATCTATGCACCGGCTCAGGCTGCTTGGCCATTTTGATGGCACATGCGTTCCCGGATGCTGCAATTGACGCGGTGGATTTGTCACCTGATGCACTGGATGTGGCCGAAATCAATGTGCTCGACTACAGCCTAGGCGATCGCATCGACCTGCTCGACTCGGATCTATTCGAAGCAGTGCAGGATATGAAATACGATTTGATTATTTCTAATCCACCGTATGTTGATGCCCATAGTGTTGAAGAATTGCCACCGGAGTACCTGCACGAACCAGTAATGGCGCTGGGTAGCGGTGAAGATGGGCTTGATATCACGCGTCAAATCTTGGCTCAAGCAAGCGCACATCTGAACCCACACGGGGTGTTGGTAGTTGAAATTGGTCATAACCGCGATGTGCTGGAAGAGCAATTCCCAACCTTGCCATTTGTATGGTTGCCGACAGAATCAGGAGATGGTTTTGTGTTCTTGCTCACTCGTGAAATGCTGGTTGAGGCTGGCTTGTAAGCATTAAGCTGGGTGTGGCCTACGGCCACACCTTATTCTACCTAGGGAAACCCCGTAGACCGTTAATCAGCCCAACAAACAATTTCTTTCTTATTCTGTATGTTTTAACCAATTTTTAACTCCACCTGCATTGCACAAGACCAAAGCTGAATTTATACTGACGCCAACTTAAATTCACGCCAAGAGCATTACATGCTGGAATTTCTGATCATTACCCTGATCGTGTTGGCCTGTTTACCATTTATCCCGTGGTCACGTTTTGGCAAAAAGAAATCGCTACTCGATGAACGCCTGCATCCGCTCACGACACAATCGGCAATCATGGATCATCAAGACAAGCACCTATAGGGTATTAGCGACTAGAGCTCATTAAAATTAGCGCCCAAACAAATACCCCTTAATTTTCTGAAATACCAAGCAGCACTTTACGCCCAGACGCGACGCTTGAGTTGAAGCGGCGTACAATACCGCTGCTTATGTCTAATCCTTCTGCATCCCACCCCCATTCTGCCTTGCATTACCTTGAGCACGTTTTTGGCTATCGTGCATTTCGTGGTATGCAGGAACAAATCGTTAATGCGCTGTGCGCAGGGCAAGATGCGCTGGTCTTAATGCCAACCGGCGGCGGCAAATCGCTGTGTTATCAAATTCCGGCCCTAGTACGTGATGGCTGCGCGATTGTGGTTTCCCCACTCATTGCCTTAATGCAAGATCAAGTCGAGGCCTTGCTGGAAATTGGCGTAGCGGCTGCATTTTTGAATTCGACCCTCGACGCCGATGCTGCACGGGATGTGGAACAGCGCTTGCTGAACGGCAAACTCAAACTACTGTACGTCGCGCCCGAGCGCTTAATGACGAGCCGTTTTCAAGCCCTGCTGCGCCAAGCGCATATTTCGTTGTTTGCAATTGACGAAGCACATTGCGTCTCGCAATGGGGGCATGATTTCAGGCCAGAATATCTGGCACTCTCGGTGCTGGCGGATGATTTCCCCGCAGTGCCCCGCATTGCACTGACCGCCACAGCCGATCACGCGACGCGTGCCGAAATGAAGCAGCGCTTGCGACTGGAAAACGCGCAGGAATTTGTCGCCAGCTTTGATCGCCCAAACCTGCGCTATACCATCGTCGAGAAAAAAACCGCCCGCGATCAACTGCTCACCTTTTTGCGCCGCGAGCATGAAGGCGATTCGGGCATCGTTTACTGTTTGTCACGTAAAAAAGTCGAAGACACCGCCGCTTGGTTGCGCACCAAGGAAATCAAAGCGCTGCCCTATCATGCAGGGCTCGATGCCAGTACCCGCGCCAAACACCAGCAAATATTTCTGCGTGAAGAAGGCGTGGTGATGGTAGCAACCATTGCTTTCGGGATGGGGATCAATAAGCCCGACGTACGTTTTGTCGCGCATCTGGATTTACCCAAAAGCATCGAAAACTACTATCAGGAAACCGGCCGCGCCGGGCGCGACGGGCTACCCGCGAATACCTGGCTCGCTTACGGCCTGAACGACGTAATGCTACTGGCCGAAATGATCGAGCAAGGCGGCAGCCCTGAGGAGCAAAAACATGTAGAACGCCGCAAGCTCGATGCGATGCTCGGCCTCGTAGAAGCCACCGAATGCCGCCGCACCGTGTTGCTGGGCTATTTTGGCGAGCAGACCATTCCGTGTGGCAATTGCGATAATTGCCTCAATCCGCCGCAATTGGTCGAAATGAGCCAAGCCGCGCAAAAAGCGCTGTCGTGCGTCTATCGCACCGGCAATCGTTTTGGTGTTGGGCATTTGGTCGACGTACTGCGTGGCAAAGTCAGCCCCAAAGTTAAAGAATACCTGCATGATAAAATCAGCACCTTTGGCATTGGCAAAGACATCGACGAAGCCAGCTGGCGTGCGGTGTTTCGCCAATTGCTTGCCAAAGGCGCATTGCAGCTCGCGCCCGAAGGGCATGGCGGGCTGCAGCTGACCGATACGGCGCGTCCCTATCTGAAAGGCGAAGTGCCCCTTTATCTGCGCGCCCGCACCGAAAAATTCAGCTATCGCGGCGATAAAGGCAGCGAATTTAGCAGCGAGGCCGATCAGGCGCTGTGGCAAGCCTTGCGCAAACTGCGTAAACAGCTCGCCGACGAAATCGAAGCGCCGGCCTACCATGTTTTTGGCGACGCGACACTCAAAGAAATGGTGCGCCTGCGCCCACTCGATCATTACGAACTCTCGCGCATCAGCGGCGTGGGTGATCGCAAGCTAGAAAAATACGGCGACGCCTTTTTGCGGGTATTGAACGAGAATTACCTTGGGCTTTAAGCTTTAATCCGCCGTTTGTGAACGACAGCTATTTCACAACACCTAGCTTCTGCAGTAAACTCTGCGAAATTTTCGACTGATTCATCATGCAATTACGCCGCTTCCAAACTGTTAGCCTAGTCTGCATCGCCCTCGTGGCGCTATGCATGCATTGGCTATTGCCGTTTGCGCATGCGGCGCAAATGCAAAGTAGTCAATCAGGACTCGATGGCCTCGTGCTGTGTAGTGTCGCTGCGGGCAAGCAAGCCACCAGTGCGCCAACACAGACCGCCGATACCGGCATGCTACCGTGTCCTATTTGTGTCAGCAGTGCAATTCAACATCTGGCGCCCCCCGTTGCGCCGTCGGTTTTACCTTCTGCTCGAGAGCACGCCAGCTCGTTCCGACTGGTGCGAAATGAAGGTTTTTTTATACCGACCGCCTCCTATACCCACCCCCAGAGTCACGCCCCACCTATTGAATAGAAACAGTCCTATCGCTATACCCTCTATATTCTATTTATTGGTCAATACCTATGCTTAAAAAATGCTTTATCAGCGCAGCGCTGCTGTGCCTGTCAGTGCTGTCTTTCGCTCACGAATACACCGTTGGAGAACTACAAATTAAACACCCTTGGGCGCGCGCTAGCGCCAGTGGCGCAAGCAATGCAGGGGCTTTTATGGTGATCAACAGCGCCAGCGATGATCAATTGGTTCAAGTCAGCGGCGAGATCGCCAACAAAGTTGAAATCCATGAAATGAAAATGGTCGATGGGGTAATGAAAATGCGCCAGATCAGCGCATTGCCGCTCGCCGCAGGCAGCGAGACCAAGCTTGCTCCCGGCACGTATCACATTATGTTAATGGGCTTAAAGCAGCCGCTGAAAGAAGGCGAAAAATTTCCACTGACGCTGACGTTTGCTAAAGCGGGCGTGGTCACCGTGCAGGTCAAGATCGAGGCGATGACCTATCAAGCCTCCTCAACTGCACACGCGGCTCACTAATAGTTCACAGGAAATACTGGCATGCGCATTACTCGAAAATACTTAGGTGCCGCATTATTCGTCGCTACATTATTTAGCGCCAATATGGCACTGGCTGATGATACTTCAGACATCATCCATAGCCTGAAAGCAACTTGGGATAAAGCCGACAACCCTCTTGCAGTCAAACCTGTCGTGATTGTTGAACAATATGCGATTGCTGGCTGGCAACAAGGCGGGCGCGGTGGTCGTGCCATATTGCAGAAATCTAGCCACGGCTGGCAAGCACAACTATGTGCGGGCGAAATCACAACTCACTTGCTATTGCAGGCTGGGGTGCCGGCAAATCATGCTAAACGCCTGCTGACAGATTTAAACGTGGCTGAAAAAGCCATGACATCCAAAGAAGTTGCCCAGATGTCGAGCTTTGAGGGCGTGATCAAAATGGATCAACACAGCCATCATCCCGCCAGCTCAAGCAGTGAGCACGCATCTCACCATTAAGCAATTTGACCATAGAAAAAGCCCTGATTACTTACCGCAATCAGGGCTTTGAATATTTTGCAGATTAAATCTTAAACCGCGCTAGCCAGCGCCGCCGCATCCAGTAGGCGCTGTACCTTGCTGATTTTGCGTAGCAAGGTTGATTCGTCACACACACCCGTTTGAGCGATCTGACGTATATCGCTGAACACCTCAAAGAATGAGAGCCGCAGGCGTATACCCGCATCGAAATCCGATTTATTCAGGTAATTACCCAGCAGTTTTAAATCTGGCCGTACGGTATCGAGCTGCACCAGATCAAGCTCGCAGTGGCTAAAGCGCACCATGCCCGGATCAATCACGCCGCACAGTCGGTGCGAATCAGGATCAACCAAGAAATTGGCCGCATGCGCATCACCATGGATAATGCTGCTGGTCTGACGATTTGACAGCGGCAACTGGTTAAATTTACCGGCCAATTCGATCAAATCTTCGCGCAGCGGTTTGCTGATCCATTGCGCCGCTGCAGCGCCATTGAGCCACGCCACACGGGCGTGCAGATCGGCCTGATAAGCTTCGGCAAACTGGCTATACCACTGCCCGGCCTCATCCTGAAAACCTTTTTCGCAACTAATCGCATGCAGGCCACGCAGCCAGTCGACAAAATCATCGGCAAAGCGATCGACCTCAATTGGCGACTCTAGCTCATGACTAGCGGGCGCGCCGTGAATGTAGGTCAGGATTAGCGCTTCGCCCGGTTGCCCCGGCTGATGCACCGCAATGACTTCAGGCAGCGCCAAACCATGCACGTATTGACGCAATTGATTGAGCGCCTGCGCTTCACGCTGCGCTTGATGAGGCTGGCGATAGCATTTGAGCACTGCGCGCAAACGACCTACTTGCACCAAATACACATCCGCCTGAAAGCCGGTAATTTTTTCTACGGAAGTCGCGTTTCCGCCCAGATAAGACTGGCACAAGCGCTCTACCTGCCCTTGCTCAAGAATAAACATGGCTCACCTCACATCAATATTAGCGCTGAGGATGCGCCTAGCAGGCCATAGATGTTTTGCGCTGGCACAAATCTCGCACAAATAATTGCGGTAATTAGTGCCACGCACCATTTTCGTGTTGGCAGCGCAACAGTTCATCGCTTTTTCGATGCAGCCCAATTAATCGGCTTGCAACATTAACAGTGGCGTGGTCCGTGCCAACACCATTAAACGCCGCCCTACCGTCAGCGCCGTTAGTAGCATGCCTGCTACAGCCGAATACAGCGGCAGCGCCCAATTTATCAGCCACGGCAAATTAAACACGCTGTAGGCCACATACCAAGCGCCCAGCGCCGCCACCAAGCCCGCCATCAGCCCAGCGACTGCGCCGAGGAACAAGCTCTCTAGCCACCAGATTTGCGCAATCCGGCGCGCGCCCGCACCCAAGGCGCGCAGCAAAGCTGCCTCGCGCCGTCTCTCAGCTTCATTCGTATCGAGCGCCGCCAGCAACACCGTCAAACCGGCCAGCACACACATCACAAACACCAGCCGCAACGCCGCTGAAGCTAGGCTAATCACCGATTCGACCTGCGCCAACACCTGCCCCACATCAATCACCGTCACATTGGGTAGCGCGTGAACCAAATTGGGAATCAGCTGCGCTTGTGTTTTGGGCAAATGAAAACTACTGATCGCACTGCTAGGCTGCTCGCGCATCATCACTTCAGAGCCAATCACAAAGAAATTAGCGCGAAACGAGCCCCAATTCACCTTGCGTAAATTGACCACCGGCGCGCTAAGGGGCACTCCGGCAATCTCAAACGTCAGCACATCGCCGATTTTAATGCCCAGCTGCTCGGCCAGCTCAGCTTCCACCGACCAGCCAGGCCGATTTTGATCTAAGGGCGGGCCTTGTACGCGCTGATTATCAGCGCGCTCGTCTTCACCCCACGATAGATTAAACTCGCGCTCAGACAGCCGCCGCGCACGTGGCTCGGAGTAGCTATCGGGCTTGACCGGCAGCTGATTATGCAGCACCCAGCGGCCACGAATCATCGGCTGCACTTTGGGCTGCGGCAATCCAGCAGCAACAAACAGCTGGCTAAATTGCGCCTGCTGCTCTGGCTGAATATTCACTGCAAAATGATTAGGAGCATTGGCGGGTACTTGCGCGCGCCACGCGGTCAGTAAATCGTTTTGCACCACGGTCAATAGCCACAAACCACACAGCCCCAAGGTCAGCGCCACCAGTTGTGCCAGCAGCAAGCCGGGTTGGCGCAGCATTTGGCGCAAAGCAATTTTGGGGCTGCCGCGTTTGAGGTAACGTTGCAACACCTGCAACACTCCATACGACAAAGCGGCGACCAAGACCAGCGCCAGCAAAATACCCCCACCAACTATTGCCGCTAACTTAATATCCTGAGCTACCTGCAACAATATACCCGCCATGGCGACGAGGGTAATGCCATACTGCCAAACCCATTGGACGTTCACGCTCATATCGCGGCGTAATACCCGCAGCGGCGGGGTTTTGACCAAACTGAGCAGCACTGGCCCAGCTGAGCCGAGCAACAAGACCAAGCCCAGCAAACTCGCCCAAGCCCACGGCCACAATGTGGCGGCGGGCAGGGGTGCCGGCAATTGCGCCGCAATCAGCCACACCAGCAGCGTTTGCGCCAACCACGCCAGTGCACCGCCCAATGCAGCGGCAAAACCAGCCAGCAATAACAACTGGCTAAGCAAAATCGCCCGCACTTTGCGCTGACTCGCCCCCAGCGTGCGCAGCAAGGCCACCGTGTCAAAATGCCGCAGCGCAAAACGTCGCGCGGCCAACACAATTGCGACGGCAGCCAGCACGCCAGCCAATAGAGCGGCTAAACGTAAAAACCGCTCGGCGCGATCAATCGCCTGCTTAAGCTCGGGGCGGGATTCGCGCACATTTTCAAGGCTCTCGCCGCGCCCCAGCTTGGGTTTCATGCTCGCCTGCCACTGCGCGACCTTGGCTTCGTCACCGGCCACCATCAGCCGGTATTTAACGCGGCTACCAAAGCCGAGCAAACCACTGGCGGCCAAATCGCTGTCACTCATCAACAGCCGCGCTTGCAGACTGGAAAAATCAAACGCCGCATCGGGCTCGCGCTCAATAATGCCGCGTACGGTCAGATTGAGCTGGCCCACTTGTATCGTCTGCCCAAGCTTGACGCCCAGCATGGCTTGCAAGCGGGCATCGATCAGCGCATCGCCACTGCGCAGCGTTGCATTTTGTGCGGGCGGCAGCAGAGCCAGTTTGCCGCGCAAGGGATAGCTGGCGCTGGCGGCTTTCACCGAAGCCAGACTCGTCTGCTCGCCAAAGCTCACCATCGATGGAAAAGTAGTCGTCGTCGCGGTTTGCAAGCCGAATTGCTGCGCCAGTTGCGCCGCAGTGGGGGCAATAGCGTGATCAGACACCAGCACGGCATCGGCGGCCTGCAATTGATTGGCCTGCCCGAGCAGCAAGCGCTGCACACGCTCGGTGAGCATACCCACTGCGGTCAACGAGGCAATCGCAATCACCAAGGCCAGCAGCAGCGTTTTGTATTCACCCGCCGCCATGCTGCGACTGAATAAGCGCCAGTGGAGGCGCAATGGTGCCCAATGCATCGCAAGCTTGCTCATCATCACACCGCCGTTGCGAGTTGCTCGCGTTCTTCAGGCGCCAGCCATTCGGTGATCTGCCCAGCTTGCAGCCGCAAGCGATGCGAGCAACGTGCAGCCAGCGTTTCGTCGTGCGTCACCAGCACCAGCGTGGTACCCATTTCGCGATTTAGATCGAATAACAAATCGGCCACCACCGCGCCGGTGGCGCTATCGAGGCTACCAGTGGGCTCATCGGCAAATAGCACCGCCGGTTTGGGTGCAAACGCCCGCGCGAGCGCCACGCGCTGCTGCTCGCCACCAGAGAGTTGGCGCGGTAAGTGATCAAGCCGATGCGACAGACCTACTCGCTCCAGCCAATATTGCGCTCGCTGCTCGGCATCAGGCGCGCCTGCGAGCTCTAATGGCAGCATCACGTTTTCCAGCGCATTGAGTTCGGGTAGCAATTGAAACGACTGAAACACAAAGCCCGCCAACTCGCCGCGAACTTTGGCTCGCCCATCCTCGTCCAACGCTTGCAGCGCCTGGCCTTGCAGCCTAATTTCGCCTTGGCTTGGCAAATCCAGTCCCGCCAGCAGCGCCAGCAAGCTCGATTTGCCCGAGCCCGAGCGACCAACAATCGCTAAACTGGCGCCAGCTGGTACACTGAAATCAATATCATGCAAAATTGTAAGTGCTTGTGCGTCGGTGGCAATGTGCTTGTGGACATTACGCACCTCAATCAAGCCAGGAGTTAGATCGGACATGTTCAAACGTATCCTTATCAGTATCGGTAGCGCCTTGGCTATGCACGCGGTGCAAGCGGCCGAGCCGGTTATTTTGGTGTTTGGCGACAGCCTGTCGGCCGGCTATGGTATTGCGGCCGAACAGGCATGGCCCAAATTACTGGAAAAAGAGCTGGCGCGGCAGGGTAAAAAGTTTCGTGTCGTCAATGCCAGCGTCTCAGGTGAGACGACAGCCGGAGGGCTAACAAGGTTCCCCGCCAGCCTCAAACAACATCAACCGCAATGGGTCATTTTAGCCTTGGGCGCTAATGACGGCTTGCGCGGCCTGCCAGTAGCGGGGATCAAAAACAATCTGGCCACGATGATTAGTCAGGCACAAAAAAGTGGCGCCAAAGTACATTTGATAGGAATGCAGATGCCGCCTAATTATGGCGCGAGCTATACCCAGCAATTTGCTGCGGTGTATCCCGCACTGGCCAAACAATACCAGCTCAGCTTAAGTCCATTCCTGCTGGCACCGATCATCGATCAGGATCGATATTTCCAAGCGGATCAGCTACATCCAACTGCCTCAGCCCAAGCACTGCTGCTGAAATACATCCAGCAGCAATTCAAACCATAATTCAATGGGTATATCTTTTTAGACCAATGCAGAAATGGTCGTTATTGATATACCCTAAAATAAAACGCCACAATGTGCTTGTGGCGTTTTATTTTATTGCGGTAGCGCCTGCAAAGGCTGCACCAGCTTCACAACCCGGCTTACCCCAGAGACCGAAGCGGCAATATTGGCCGCTTTATCGGCCAGAGCCGGTGGGCTCATTCCCAATAGATATACAACGGTGCGGTCAGTAATCACTTGAATATGCACCGCAGCCAGATCACCACCAGAAGCGAGCAAGGCACTCTTTACCCGTGTGGTGAGTTGCGCGTCATTAAAACGCTCGCCCGTGGTAGATAGCGCACCAACATACAAATCGTTGTATACCCGTTTGGTATCGGCAAACGAGCGAGCAAACTGCTCAGCCTTTGCCTTACTTGCCGCATCTGGAACTTCACCGGTTAACAGCACTTGGCCATTGAAGGTATTGACCGATACATGCACTTTCTCGTGCCATTCATCGCGAATTTTGGCGTCAATATTGGCCCCCAACTCGGTATCTTTTTTGATACTCGCCGTGGGGCGCGGATCCGATCCAAACCAAGCTCCCACTGCCACGCCGCCAACCACAACCAGTGGCACGCAAGCGGACAAACCCAAGCTGGCGGCCAGTAAAGCGGTACTAAGTAAACGCTTCATCAATCGCCCCCTAGCAACATAAAGTCAACCGCATCACACAAGGCGTGAATTGCGGTGATATGCACTTCCTGAATGCGGGCAGTACGCGGATGTGGCACACAGATATTGACATCATCACCAGTCATCAGATCGGCAATTTGCCCGCCATCGCGGCCCGTAAAGGCAATCACCGTCATTTGGCGATCGTGTGCAGCGTGAATTGCTGAAATCACATTGGCCGAGTTACCCGAAGTCGAAATCGCCACCAAAATATCGCCAGCGCGGCCCAGCGCATGCACTTGCTTGGAAAAAACCAAGTCAAAGTCATAATCATTGGCAATCGCTGTCAATGCAGACGAGTCAGTTGTCAGTGCAATCGCCGGCAAACCTGGACGCTCACGTTCAAAGCGGCCTACCATTTCGGCGGCAAAATGCTGCGCGTCGGCAGCCGAGCCACCATTACCACATGCCAAAATTTTGCCATCGGCAATTAACGTCTGAACAACTTTTTCGGCGGCCAGCGCGATTGCTGGACTGAGCACTTCTACTGCAGCCATTTTAGCGGCAATACTTTCCTCAAAGTGCTGCTGAACACGTTGAATCAAATCCATGTGGTTATCCTTCTTTTTAAAATAATTGCCTCAACTCCCAGCCTGCACGGCTAGGCACTGATGCAGTTTTTTAGCCAACTGATAGTCTGGCCATCAAAACAAATCGCATCAAATCGGCACGCAGGTGGTGATTTGATGCCTTGTAAATACAGCTGGGCACTCGCCCAAAGTTTGGCCTGCTTGGCTGGGGTGATGCTGGCGGCCGCGCCGCCAAACCGATTCGAATGTCGTAGCCGAACCTCAACAAAAACCAAGGTCGCACCATCTTGCGCGATCAAATCAATCTCACCGTGTTTGCAAGCCCAGTTTTTGGCCACAATACGTAAGCCGTGCTGCAATAAATACTGCGCAGCACGTTGTTCGGCGTCAGCGCCTTTATCATTCACGAGGTGTTTCCGTGCGGCCCATGGTGCGCACTGTCATTTCACGAGCCACAACATTATCAGGGCCAAGGCTGAGAGTACCGGTTAAACCTTCCAGCCGTTCCACAGTACCCCCTTTGGCTAAGATGGCGGCGATTTGCCAAGCATCAACCCCCAGCGCAAATAATCGTTCTAAATCGTTGGAAGTGGATCGAGTACGGTTATAAAGCTCGTAACCTTCTTGGTTGGGATTAGCCAGCCATGGCATGTCTAAATATTTAATGCCGGTCAAATCAACCAGCATTGTGGTCGGCAAGCGGCCAGGGTTGACCTGACTGGTCGCATAGACCGCGCGTTCATTTCCTAAGAATGGTCGAATAATCCGGGCTGCTTTGGCATCCATGGCCAGAAATATGGCGTCAGTTACAGCCTCAGCAAGCTGTGCTTTCAGCGCAGGCGCATCACGTTTGGGATTCGCGATGGTAACAATCACAGGCTCAGCCCCTGTTAGTGCACGCCAGCTCGCGACAAAACTAGGAGTTAAACGCTGGCCAGTTGAATCCGCAGTTTGTAGCACAATTGGCTGTTGCACGCCCTCCAGCTTCATCAGTTGTGCGGCAGCAATTGCATCACCTTCAATACCTAAGCCAAAACTATAAAGCTTACTTTGCGCCAAAGTGGTTTGATCAAAGCCGTTCAGCGCCAACACCGGCACAGTTAATTCGGTGCTATCGGCCAGATAATTTAACGCCGACTTGGTCAATGGCCCGATCACGGCTGACGCACCACCTGCTACGGCTTTTTTATACTGAGCCTGAATATCTTCTTCTTTATCCGTCGTATCAAAAACCCGCACCAAAGGAATATCTGCATCGCCATGCACACGCTCTGCAGCCAGCACACCGGTGCGAATATTATCAACCGCAGGCTTAAATGCCTTGGCGTTGCCCGGCAAAAGCAAGGCAATATAACCTTTTGGTTCCGGACTTTGCGTCTCCTCTGCCTGTGCAAGAGTGGCCGAGCAGGCCAGCGCCCCGTATAGTAGAGTGCTTAGCCCCATCATCTGGGCTGCACTGATCGATTTGTTCAGTGCCCATTTTGCCAAAGTAGCAGTGCTGCGAGGGGTTACTCGCCAGCCAAGGAGATTTTTCACGTGCATAAGCCTGATATTCCTGTCAGCAAGTCTGCATTATATGTGGTTGCCACGCCAATCGGTAATCTCGGTGATATTACCGAGCGCGCGCTGGCCGTTCTAAGCCAAGCAGATGTGATCGCAGCCGAAGACACACGGGTTACTGGGCAATTGCTCAAGCACTTTGGCATTAGCACTCCAATGATTTCCGTGCGCGAACACAATGAACGCGCCATGGCGGAAAAAATTATTGCTCGTTTAGCCGCGGGCGACACCGTAGCACAGGTGTCAGACGCTGGCACTCCCGCTGTTTCAGACCCCGGCGCAGTATTGGCCGCCGCAGTACACGCCGCTGGTTTTCAGGTGATCCCAGTTCCTGGCGCCTCAGCATTAACCAGCGCCCTATCAGCCAGCGGGTTTAGCTGCGCACATAGCTTGTTTTATGGCTTTTTGCCGCCCAAAAGCAAGCAGCGTCGCGATGAATTAGCCAAATTAAGCCAATTACCTTACCTCACCGTATTCTATGAAGCCCCGCACCGTATCGCTGAATGTGTGGCCGACATGGCCGCGGTGTTTGGCGACGAGCGTGAGGCAGTATTAGCGCGCGAGTTGACCAAAACCTTTGAAACCATTCGCCGTGCACCACTGGCCGAATTGGCGCAGTGGATCGCCAATGATAGCAATCAACAACGCGGCGAAGCAGTGATCGTGGTTAATGCCGCCGCGCCAGCTGAAAAAGCCGAAGGCAGCAGCTATGACAGCCTATTGACACCATTAGTTGCGGAATTACCGCTAAAACAAGCGGTTGCGCTAGCACAAGCGATCTCTGGCGCCCCACGCAATGCACTCTACGAGCGCGCACTGGCGCTTAAAAAAGCCGAATAGCGAAAAATATCGCAGAAAACACTTGCCAAACCGCGACTACATCTCTAATATGCGTGCTCTACACAGCACCTGCCCAGGTGGCGAAATGGTAGACGCAGGGGACTCAAAATCCCCCGCCGCAAGGTGTGTCGGTTCGAGTCCGACCCTGGGCACCATATGCCAAAAACCCGTTAAACTTCAAGAGTTTAACGGGTTTTTTCATTTCCACCCCCAACCTCATCATTCAAGCCAAACTTTTTGCTGTACACAGGTTCGTACACAGTTTGTCTCGCAGTGCCTCACCCCGCCGCACATGTTCTTCATCCATCGACCCCACCCATTTTTATTTTTTTCGCATCAAAAAATATTTTGATTGAAGGGCACACAAAGCCGTCATCACGCCCGCCCCACCCTCCTATACTTTTTCACGCGTCGTTTGACGCAACCGGATACCTGCGAGCAACCCAATCGTCGGCCGAGGAATACATGCAAAACAGAGGGCACATGACCGGATCATCCTTTGGGGTCATGGAAACAAGTAATGAACACCACAGATTCACTGTTACGCCTGCCAGAAGTTCTGGCCATCATTCCCGTCTCGCGGGCAACTTGGTATGCGGGCATCAAAACTGGCCGTTTTCCGGCTCAAGTTAAACTCGGCCTGCGCATCGCCGCGTGGCGGCGTAGTGACATCGAGTCTCTTCTCTCATCATTGAATACTCATTCGGGCATGCTGAAATAATTCAATTCTCACGCGTCGCTTCATCAACAGCAAAGGCATGAACGAGGAGCATGCCTTTGCTAATCCCTCAGGAGCAAGTCGATGTCACATACCGAAGCTAGCCGGATGATTGCCAATCTTAATTGCTTTCGCTTATAGTCTGCCCGCCACTGCCAATTCAGTGGTCGAGCGTGAGAACTCGGGAGATTTAGGCGCACCAGCGCTGCAATTCGTTTTGATGACGTTTTGCGGTGCGGTGCGAGCATTGCTACGCCTATGGGCGGGCTATGCGGGCAGCCATGTGCTGGCCGGTTCCTATATCCCGGTATTCTCACCCCGTATAGTCCCGCCCCCCCCTCCGTGAGAAGAGGGTTTCGGGATTTTTTATCTGATATAGGTCACCGCAATATGTCCAGCACATTACTTCAACATTTACCGTGTTTATCCCCAGAACTGGCAAGAAGCATCAAGCGACTGCCGTCAATTGAAATGCAGACTCAAGCTTTTTTTCTACAAGCCAAGCAAATAGGCGCCCAGTACCAGTCAATCAATCTGCAGTGGAATGGCTTTCGAGTACGACTAAGCTACTGGCGACATCAGCACGCTGAGTACACGCAGCACAACTTAGCGATTGACGATGCGTATGTCCCTTATCAATACCGCCACCGTGGCTGGTTTAGTCAATATCGCTATTTTTGCGCGAACTTAACTCGCCCCCTCGTTCACATTACTTACGAATAAGCCATTTCGGAGCAAAGGCATGGCGAGTACATGCCTTTGCTTGATATGCGCTTGAGCAATTCATAAAACAGTTTCACAGAGAGTGTCCAGTGTCCTAGCTGGCTCAGTATAAATACTCATGCGAGTCATATAAGGCAATGTCGGAACGGCGAGTTCTCCCAATCTAAATTTCAGACCCAGTTTTTTAGTTTCAGCGAACAACTTGAGTACCTGCCCGCGCACCCCACTAAATTGTGGCATGGCAGCCAGGGCCACCAATTCTGTATTCAGACCATCTCTATCACGCTGTCGGATAAGCTGGACGATAAATGCTTCGTGCTCTTTGTAGCGCTGCGGTGCAATTCGCCACGTCCATGTCGTGTCGCGAACTTGCTTGATGCGTTTTTCTGTATGCAGCAACTCATAGTGCTTGAAACGCAAATGCTGGCCGGCCAGACGCGAATCGTAAATCGTACCGATGTCTATCTGCTCAGGGTCGATTAAACCACCTTTCCCTGCTGTACCCACAAGTACCCAGAGCAGCTCACCATGACTCAGTTCGCACACGACAAGGTGCGTAGACGCTAAACCTTTTGCTTTGTCATAGGCTCGCCCTGGCGCATCTCGCGCAATCCGAAATGCATTCAATTTGACAACCAGACGATGCAATTTTGGCCGTGCGACAACCCCACTTATCCAGTAGTAATGGCCAGATTGCATATACAACTGCAGCAGCTGCATTGCTGCGGTCAGGTTTTTTGGGATTTTGATATTGAAAGCGGCAAGCATGGCGCTACACACAGAATTAGATTCTTTGTATAGCGCTAAACCCAATGGAGGTGCATGCGATTAGAAAGGGGCTCTGTGAATAAATGAACTGGGAATTTAGAAGCAAAAAATCAAATTTCCACGCAACGATCCGCAATGCGGCGCTATACCGAGCGTGGACAAACCAAAAGGAATCTGTAGCGAAGGATGCGCCAACATCATCGAACACTGTTCGACGAGGGGCGCGCCAACGCCCATCGTCAGTCATCTCCAGCCGTGCTGGAATCTGCTTGCCAGCAGAGAGTCTTGTAGCGCGTAGTGCTCGTAATGGAGCTTGCTGCGTGCAAGAGGGAGGCAATGGACTAATCCCGAATCATCGATTCGGAGTAACCCCATTGCTTTATCTCGTGAATAGCCGAGCAACACTCGGCGTGCCGGTGCGAACACGAAACGGACTCAGGGAGCAAATGCCCTGATATTCCTGTTCATATGAAAAGTGAGTGCGAGTCTCACCCAATTAGCCGCGAGAAAATCGCGGAAGTTGTGCCATCCAGGAGGGCTGCGTTACCGCATATCGTGAGGTATGCCTCGGTGCGACAAGACAAGTGTCTTGGACGCATCGGCCGAGCGTGTCAGTGACCATGAGTAGCGACATGGAAGCTGCAAGCTGGACTGAGAGCTTAACCCTGTAAACGGGCCGTATGGGTCCAAGATGGAAAGTGCAGAAGCTATATAGGGCCAACAGTGCCTGCAAATTGGTGGAAGCATCACGGAGCAACAATAACTTAAGGAGTAAGGGAGACGCTTTTCCCGGTTCGGTTCCCTGAAACGAGGTTTCAGCCCTTTGTTATTGCCGTAATGTGAGCCAGTAGCGTTCCTGCATGAACGTAAGATGTGAACTAAGTGGTGCGAAATGCTCTTGGAGGTCCGAATTGGGTGGCACCAATTCGGAACGGAAGTAACGACTCCGCCAATCCCGAAAGAGTATGAGCGGGTCTTTTCGGCCATGATGCCTGATCGAAAGTCAGGAAGAGCTGTGAAGACGACAAGACGCAAAGATGATGCAATGAACGGTGGAATGGCGATGTGCGTTGGCGCGCACATCGCATGGGGAAATCAGTTTGGCGACTGAAATCCTCCAGACGCTTTAATCGAGCGAAATACTCAATTGCGCTGACTGTGTCAGCCATCAAAAAGGAACATGATTTAGGGCAGAAACGAGGGGCATGCTTAACACAAAGGCCATACGGCATGCCAATTAACGCAGAGGCAATCACTCACTCGGCCCCCTTCTATGAAGGGGGCTGTTTGGGTTGCACATGGCAACCCAAAAATATCGATTGTTAGCCTCTAGTACAATACACGAGCAACAATGAGCATTTTTATGCCGATTAAAGCGAAAAATTGTCATTAAAGGCATAATAATGCCGCTAAAAGCTAAAATAATACTCTTACGCAGACATCAACAACATGATTTTGGCGTTACCGACGCTGAAGCAACGTGACAAAAACCCGAAAACCCAAAAGAACGCACTGCAACAAACAGCACATTTCTGCCTTTTATGTAACAATTCAAGCTTAAGAGGCACAATACAGCCCATTAATTTAAATGGGCTACGCAAGCCTTTGGCGCAGCCAACCAAGGATCAGCTCAAATGCAATTGACCTCGTATGAAATCGAAGCCGAGCTTGGAGAGAAAATCAAAAGGCTCAGAATTAGCCGGAACCTAGACCAAAAGACCGTTGCAGACCGATCTGGGATTAGCGTCCGAGCTTTGCGAAATTTGGAATGTGGCAACGGCTCGTCGCTACACACACTGGTTGTCGTGCTACGAACACTCGGCCGCGAAAAATGGTTCGATACTATCGCGCCCGTAGCAACTATTGATCCCCTGATGCTTACGCGAGAAGCTAAGCCGAGACAGAGGGCTAGCAAGCCAAGAAAACCGAAAAGCATAGCCTAATACAATGGCCGCAACCTGATGTGTTGCGGCCATTCAGACCTTGCACTCGACATCGGCACCTCGGCCAAAGCAGACTAAACCGGCTACGAAATTAGGGGCGATTCAATGTCATCACAGAATTATTTTGAGTACATTGAATTATTGATTTCTTTATTTAAATTAAAAACCCAGCGATTGTAATTAGGATGAATATTTGGAACGCCGTTTTCCACTTCATAATTCATATTAATGCTATCGACATAATTAATTTGATAGCCTTTCATGTCATACACAACCGCAATAGTAACCACATGTTTACCATTGCCCTTATTGTATTGAAGTGTAACCTTCCCTTCTTCACTCCCTATCACCATCCAACCGAATCGATTACCCGCTGACACAATATTCGATTTGATTTGCTCAGCACTCATGCCTGAACCCATTTTTTCAGTAAAAATTACGCGCGGGGGTTGTTCCATTGGCATTTGTCTCGCTTGAACTTGCAGACTAAACATTAGCGCTAAAATCAGTACAATCACTTTTTTCATCAATACAAACTCCATTCATCTAACGATTAAAAAGAACAAACTTAATACTAACTTGGAACACTACATGCATACAAATTCAATTCATGCCATAATTGTCTAGCTATAAATTTATGTATTTTTCACACTGCACAGATGGCTTTACCCGCAATGCGCACAGCACTTTGGTCAATCCAACTCAATATTTCGCGCACTAGGCATTGGCACAACGATAACGATACTACCCCGCGCCTTGATTTTATCCCTGCATTGCAACGCCGCCGTTTATCTGCTCTAGCGCGTATTAACCTAGAGTTGGCTCATCAAATCAATCCTGAAAATACACCAATACGATGCATATTTGCCTCGAGACATGGGGAAATACAACAAACTGTAGAGATGCTCAAAACCTTGGCGCATGGTGAGCTCATATCTCCCGCAATGTTTAGTCATTCGGTGCACAATGCAGCGCAAGGACTTTGGAGTATTCTGGCACAACAGAAAGATGAGTGTAGCGCAATCAGCGCCGGCCTAGACACATTGCCATTGGCCTTCGTTGAGGTTGCTGGCATGCTCTGTGACGCTCCAGAGCCTCAGGTCTTGCTGATGTACTCAGACGAAGCAGTCCCTGAGGTATTGAGCCCTGATGATTTGGAAACAAAACAACGCTTTGCCCTTTCCTGCATGATTGATACGGGTACAGCCAATCTGCAGTTAAGTGCAATCGCAAAATCTAGCGACCATCCCTCCAACCCAAGACATGATTTTTTCAGCTGGTGGCAATCTAGCCAGTCCCAATTAATCACGACTGGAAATGATTGTGATTGGGAATGGACCAAATTATGACTTGGCAACTGAAACTGAACTGGGTTCGACGCCTAGTGGGTACAGCAATTGCATTTAGCAGCTTTGGTATTGGTGGCTCTTTATTGGGTTTATTTTTCCCGTTGATGAATATGGCAACGCCGATTACGCGCCGCCAACAGCAAGCTAGGAAAATCATTCATTGGGTTTTTTACCAATTTTTATGCTGGATGCGCTTTTTGGGGATTATGCAATGGCAGATCGAAGGCCAGCATTTGCTCGGCCGGCCCGGCCAGCTGGTGATTGCCAACCATCCTTCATTGCTTGATGTCGTGTTTATGATGGCGCACATCAATGAGCCTAACTGCGTCGTCAAAGGCAGCCTGTGGCGCAACCCGTGCATGGTCGGCCCAGTGACGGCGGCAGGATTTATCCCGAATCACAGCAGCGAGCAAATGGTGCTCGACGGGGTGAACGCACTGCAAAACGGCGATTGCCTGATTATTTTTCCCGAAGGCACACGCACCACGCCCGGGCAAAGCCTGCAATTTCACCGTGGCGCAGCGACGATCGCGATCAAAGGCGCGCGGGTATTAACGCCAGTGCTCATCACCGTTAGCCCAACGACTTTGACCAAGAACGAGAAGTGGTACAAAATTCCGCCGCGCCGATTCGTCATGACATTAAAGGTCCTCGACGATATCGATTTAAGTCATTATCGCCAAGCCCATAGCGACCCCATTGCCGCTCGCCGCCTTAATAGCGACCTCACCGCACTTTACACTCAGGAATTAAACCGTGGACAACACGCTGATCAACGAAATTAAATTATTTGTTATTGAGACGCTGAATCTTGAAGACATTACGGTCGACGATATTGATACCGAAAGCCCCTTATTTAATGAAGGCTTAGGCCTTGATTCTATCGATGCGCTTGAATTAGGCGTTGGCCTACAAAAACGCTACGGCATTAAATTGCAAAGCGATTCGGCCGAAAATCGCCAGCATTTCGCATCAATTCGCAGTTTGGCTGAATTTGTCAGCGCGCAGCGCCAATAAAAAATAATAGAGAGAGAAACATGGATAAAACGGCGATTCACAGTGAAGTAGTCCGCATTATTGCCGAGCTATTTGAAATCGACCCAGCCCGCATCACCCCCGACGCGCAGCTCTACACCGATCTAGAAATCGACAGCATCGATGCCGTTGATATGGCGGCCGAATTAAAATCTTTAGTCGGCAAAAAAATCAGCCCTGAAGACTTTAAACAAGTGCGCACGGTGCAAGACGTCGTCGACGCAGTTTACAAATTACAGCAAGCCTAAATGAAAGCGGCACTGGCGCTGATCGGGGCGCTCTTGGCGCTGGCCTACCCTGCGCTGGTGTATTTTTCACTCGGACATGCAAGCACCGATGCCTTTGCCGCGCTGCTGCTAATGTTGGCAATTATGCGTGGTCTGAGCGCTTATCGCCAGCCAGGTATAGCGCTGCAAGTCGCTATTATTCTTGCGTTGGCAGGCATACTGTACATCCAAAAACAGGCCGACTTGCTGCGCTATTATCCGGTGCTAATTAATTTGGCGATGCTCGGCGTTTTTGCCAGCAGCCTATGGCGCGGGCAAAGCCTGATAGAACGCTTAGCGCGCCTGACCGAGCCCGACTTACCTGACAGTGGAGTCGTTTACACGCGGCGAGTCACGCAAGTGTGGTGCGGATTTTTCATCGTCAACGGCAGTATCGCGCTGTGGACGGCGCTGTATGCCAGTTGGGAAGATTGGACTTTATACAATGGCCTGATTGCCTATGTCTTGATGGGTTTACTGATGGCTGGCGAATGGATACTACGGCAGCGTATTCGCAAGAAGCAAATATGAATAAATGGCTAGATAGCAATACCCCTGCTTACGATTTTGCATTTCAACAAGATCGGCTTATTTCCAGCACCGAGTTTGCCGCGCAAGTGGCCGCTTTGGCGCACACTTTGGCCGCGCACGACGAAAACGCCATCTGCCTGTTTTGTCGCGACGCATACTGGTTTGCTGTCGCGCTGTTTGCAGCCTGGCAAACCGGCAAAATCGTGCACTTACCGGGCGATGAAACTCGCGTGCACGCTACGCCGTGTACGCTGCGCCTGTCGGACGACGAAGACTTTGGCCTGAACATCAGTGATCTGATTGTTGCCGCGCCCGCTGGGCATCAATACCTGCTGCAAGAAATCAATAGCACGGCGTGCCAGTTATATATTTACACCTCAGGTTCAAGCGGTGAGCCCAAAGCAATCCGCAAAAGCTATGCGCAATTGCTTGCTGAAGTGCAAGCACTGGAAAGTCTATTCGGCGCGCAAGTCGCTGATTCGGTGATTTTAAGCACGGTGAGCCAGCAGCATTTGTATGGTCTGCTGTTTCGCGTGTTGTGGCCGATTGCAGTCGGGCGGGTGTTTGCCGCCGAGACGGCGTTTTTCCCCGAGCATTTATTTGCGCTCAGCCTAGCGCACGCCAAAGTGAGTTGGGTCGCTAGCCCAGCACACTACAAGCGCATGGGCGAACACCTTGCTTGGCATGAAGTTGCACCACATTTAGCGGCCCTATTTTCATCTGCAGGCGTACTCGGCGCTGAAGTGGCGCGTGAAATCAGCCAGCGCAGCGCGCTACCGATTCAGGAAATATTTGGTTCATCCGAAACCGGCGGCGTGGCATGGCGCACGCAAGGCGCTCAATCGGCTGCTTGGCAAGCCTTGCCCGACGTCGCTTTGCGCGTCAATCAGGACGGCGCGCTGGAAATTTGCTCGGCGCATTTACCCGATACGCAATGGCATACGATGGACGACGCGGCCAATTTAGCCAGCGACGGCAGCTTTACCCTGCTGGGGCGGCTCGACCGGATTGTGAAAATCGAAGAAAAACGCATCGCCTTGGTTGGCGTCGAGCAAGCCTTAGCCCATTTACCCGAGGTGGACGATGCTGCGGTATTTGCCGCCAATGAGCAAGGTCGCCAGAGTTTGAATGCGGTGTTAGTGCTTAATCTGGCAGGCAACGCCCTCCTTGCTCAACTGGGTAAAACCGCGTTCATCAAACTATTGAAAAAACAGCTCACCGGGCAAATTGAAACCTTGGCGTTGCCGCGCCGCTGGCGTTTTGTTGCAGCCTTACCGATGAATGCGCAAGGCAAAACCACGCAGGCCGCACTCAGCGCGCTATTTATGCCCGCGGTGCTGCTACCGCAAATCGTCGCCGAGCAAGTCAACGGCGCACAATGCCAATTGCAGCTGCACGTTAAAGCCGACATTGCCTATTTTGCTGGCCATTTCCCGGGCACGCCGATTTTGCCGGGCGTAACGCAAATTCACTGGGCGGCGCAATTGGCGCGCCAGTATTTTGCGATTACGGGCCAATTTCAGCGCATGGACGTGATCAAATTCCAACAAATTATCCAGCCGGGCGCTGAATTAAGTTTGCAACTGGATTGGGATGAAACGCGGCAGCGCCTGAGCTTTGCGTATACCTCAAGCCAAGGCGCGCACTCGTCGGGACGTTTGGTGTTTGCCGCATGAGTCAATTCAAGCCTTGCATCGTCATTCCGGTTTACAACCACGAGCACGCGATTGGAGCGGTGCTCGAATCGCTGCGTGAATTTAAACTACCCTGCTTGCTGATCGACGACGGTAGCCACGCCGCGTGTCAAAGCGTGCTTGAACAATTAGCCCAGCAACACGCCGACTGGGTCAGCCTAAAACGCTTGGCGGTCAATCAAGGCAAAGGCGGCGCAGTCAGCGCCGGTTTATTCTGGGCAAAATCATTAGGGTATAGCCACGCAACTCAGATTGATGCTGACGGTCAACACCATACCCCAGATCTACCGCAATTTATTCGCGCAGCACAAACTCAGCCTGCTACGCTGATTGCCGGTCAGCCGGTTTACGACGAGTCGGTACCCAAAGGTCGGCTGTATGGGCGCTACGCCACGCATATCTGGGTGTGGATTAACACGCTATCGTTCGCAATTAAAGACTCGATGTGCGGCTTTCGCGTCTATCCGCTGGCGGCAACGTGTGCGCTGCTTGAGCGCGAAAAGCTTGGCAGCCGTATGGATTTTGACGTTGAAGTGATGGTGCGGCTGTATTGGTCGGGCATGCGGATTCTTCAATTGCCGACCCCGGTACAATACCCGCTCGATGGCGTATCGCATTTCGCCGTCTGGCGCGACAATGTGTTGATTTCCCGCATGCATGCCAAATTGTTTTTCGGCATGCTCTGGCGCAGCCCACGCCTGATCGCACGGTGGTTTCAGCGATGAATCCAAGCCAGCCAAGCACAGCGTGGAGTGTGCAAAAAGAACGCGGCGGCCAAATCGCGTATTGGGGCATGAAATTGATGCTGCACGCCTATGCACTCGGCGGTCGCCCCTTGTTTGCGCTGATTTTATACCCGGTGCTGGCGTGGTTTTTTATTTTTGGCCGACTTGCGCGGCAAGCCTCGCAGCAATACCTACAGAAGCTAGCGCAGTTCGCGCCACAACTTCATCTGCGAGCAACTTACTGGCTAAGCTGGCGGCATTTTTTAAGCTTTGCCGACACCATACTCGACAAATTTCATGCATGGTCGAACGACATCGATCACGCTCAAGTCCATTGCCTTGGCCGCGAAATGATGCTCGAACGGCTGACTCAAGGCCAAGGCGGCATTATGCTCACCGCGCATTTGGGCAATACCGAAGCGATGCAGGCGCTGTCAAAAGCCAATGAAAGCCTGCGTTTAAACATACTGGTACACACCCAACACGCCGAGCAATTTAACCGAATTTTGGCCGCGCGCGCGCAAACGCGAACAATTCGGCTAATTCAGGTTGAAGACATTAACGCAGCACTGGCCGCCGAACTTTCTGAGCGCGTCGAACGTGGCGAATGGCTGGTTATTGCCGCCGATCGCGTTCCAGTTCACAGCACAAATACGACCGCGACCGCTCGCACGCTAGACGTTAATTTTCTCGGCCAGCCAGCGCGCTTACCTCTGGGGCCGCACTTGCTCGCGCTGATGATGCAATGCCCGCTGGTGCTGGCCGTGTGCCTCAAACAAAGCGACGGTCTGCACCTGTATTTTGAAACTTTAAGCGAGCCTGAAATCGTCCCGCGCCAGCAGCGCGAGGCGTGGTTAAATCAATCTGCGCAACGCTACGCCGATCGACTCACCCATTATTGCCAGCTTGCCCCGTTGCAGTGGTTTAACTTTTACCCTTTCTGGAGCGAGCATGAATAAGATCGCCACACCGATAGAATTTGGCGCGCAGCGCCTGAGCATCGAAGACATCCTCGCGATTGCCAACGGCAGCGGCGCGCAACTCTCTGCCGACCCCGCGTTTCGCCGCCGCGTTCATGCCGGCAGCCAGTTTTTAGACAATCTGCTCGCCGAGCATGGCGAAATTTATGGCGTGACCACGGGCTACGGCGATTCGTGCACCGTTGGTATTCCGCAAAACTTGGTCGCTGAACTGCCCAAGCACCTCTACACCTATCACGGTTGCGGTCTGGGCGCGTTTTTCGACGCCTACACTGGCCGCGCCATTTTAGCTGCGCGGCTGCTCTCACTGGCGCAAGGCTATTCGGGCGTGCGCTGGGTTTTGCTCGAACAACTGGCAACCTTAATCAACCAGAATTTAGTGCCAGTGATTCCCGAAGAAGGCTCGGTCGGCGCGAGTGGCGATTTAACGCCACTTTCATACGTGGCCGCCGTATTGGCCGGTGAGCGCCAAATTTACAAGGATGGCACACCATACCCCACGAGTGATGCTTTTGCCGCTCTCAATATCGCGCCGCTGACGCTCGCGCCGAAAGAAGGCTTGGCCTTGATGAACGGCACCGCGGTAATGACGGGTTTGGCGTGCATTGCGTACAGTCGCGCTGAATACCTCGTTAAACTGTGCGCGCGCCTTACTGCACTGGCCTCATTGGCAACCGACGGCAATAGCTATCACTTTGACGCCAAGCTGTTCTCGGTTAAACCGCATCCGGGGCAAAATGAAGTAGCGGCGTGGATACACGATGATTTACTCGCAGGCGAAGCGCCGCGTGAAGGCTTGCGCCTGCAAGATCGCTACTCGATCCGCTGCGCGCCGCACGTGATCGGTGTGCTCGCCGACGCGCTACCGATGCTGCGATCATTCATCGAAAACGAGCTCAATAGCGCGAACGATAATCCGATCATCGACGGCGAAGGCGAACACGTGCTGCACGGCGGGCATTTCTACGGCGGGCATATCGCGTTTGCGATGGACAGCCTGAAAAACTGCGTCGCCAATCTGGCCGACCTGATGGACCGCCAGCTCGCGCTGATGGTCGATACTCGCTACAACCACGGTTTGCCGAGTAATTTATCCGGCGCCAGCGGCGAACGTCGCGCGATCAACCACGGCTTTAAAGCGGTGCAAATCGGTGCGTCGTCGTGGGCCGCCGAAGCGCTGAAACTGACGATGCCAGCCAGTGTATTTAGCCGCTCGACCGAATGCCACAACCAAGACAAAGTCAGCATGGGCACGATTGCCGCACGCGACGCGCTGCGCGTATTGCAACTGACCGAGCAAGTCGTCGCCGCGCATGCGCTCGCTGCAGTGCAAGGCGTTGAGCTCAGAATGGCGCAGGGCGAACTCAAAGCGTCGCAATTATCCAGCGGCGTTGGTGCGCTCATCACAGAAGTGCGCGCAATTTCAGCGCATTTATTGGAAGATCGCGCGCTCGACACCGATTTACGCGCGACGATCGCGGCGATTCAAGCGCAAAACTTCAGCGTGCCTGGTGGCAAAGCATGAGCGCAAACCTCACGCACAGCATTGAAGTCACGCCAGCCTTTCACGATATCGACCTGATGGAAGTCGTCTGGCACGGGCATTATGTGAAATATTTCGAGCTGGCGCGCTGCGCGCTTTTGCAGCGCTTTGATTATGATTACCCGGGCATGCGCGCGTCAGGCTATGCGTGGCCGGTAATTGACTTGAATATTCGCTATTCGCGCCCTGCTACTTACGGGCAAAAATTGCGCGTGAGCGCCAGCATCGTCGAGTGGGAAAACCGCTTAAAAATCAGCTACCGCATTCACGACGTTGCGAGCGGTGATTTACTCACCAAGGGCCACACCGTACAAGTGGCGGTCAATATGCAAACACGCGAAATGTGCTACGTCTCGCCCGCAGTGCTGTTTGAAAAACTGGGGCTACAACCATGAATCGACTGTCAACGAATAAAGTGTTTTCCCTCGTCCGTATTGGACTGCTCATCACGCTGCTGCTCACCAGCAGCGCCAAGGCCGCGCTGCTCGACGACGTTAAAGCGCGGGTGACGCTTAAAGACGCGCAACGCGGTGAATTTCGCCAAGAAAAACGCATCGCCAATTTAAACAAACCACTCATTTCAAGCGGTGAATTTGTCTACCTCAAAGACAAAGGTCTGCTGTGGCAAATTGCCAAACCCTACGCATCCGACGCGGTGATTACCAGCGAGACACTGATTCAACGCGTCAAAGGTAAAACCATCGCCCGTGTCGACGCAAAAACCCAGCCCGGCTATGGCGCAGTGTCGCGGATTTTTATGGCTTTGGTCGGCAATGATTGGGCGGTGCTCGAGCGCGATTTTACGATTAGCGGCAAAGTTGACGGGAAAAACTGGCAACTCGAACTCACGCCCAAAGGCGGCCTATTTGCCAGCTTTGCCAACAGCCTGACGCTCAGCGGTGCAGCGACGCTCAAGCAGCTCGATATCGCCGAAAAAAATGGCGATAGCACGCACTACACCTTCAGCAATGTCACCCCCGCCGGCACGCTCAGCGCCGACGAAGAACGTAAATTTATACTGCAATAATGTTAGGTATATCGCAAAAAGCCTTATTTAGAATATGGTGCGTGGCAATACTTATCATGAGTATTTTGCTCGCCAACTTATTCCTACGTGGTTTGCCAGTACAAACCAATTTGATGGCGCTGTTGCCAAGCGGCGAAAGCGATCCGGTCGCGCAACGTGCGGTGCGACAGCTTGAGCAGCAAATTGGCGAGCGCCATGTGCTACTGATCGGTGCCAGCACCGCGCCTGCGGCGATTGCCGCTGCCGATCAAGCCGCTGCGCAACTGCTGCAATCTGGCGCGTTTAGCCGCGTGACGCTGCGCCAGCCGCGCGGCGATGCTTTTGCAAGCGCCAAGGCCTTGCGTTACGCGCTGGCCAAGCCTGAAACGATAGCGCTACTCAAACACGGCGAGCTTGAGCAGTTTTTGCAAGATCAAGCCGCGCAACTGTATGGCCCGCTGGGCAGCTTGCGCGCAGCCCTATTAAGCCAAGACCCGCTATTTTTGGCCGGCGATTTAATCAGCCGTCGGCTCGCCGAGGGCATTGATTTTGACCCCAGCAGCGGCGTGGTGTTACTACACGGCGAAAACAAAGTCTGGGCGCTGATCGAAGCCAAAAGCAAAACCAAAGCCTTCGATGATAGTGGGAACGATGGCGGCAATGATGAAGGCAACAACGCCCAATCTGGCCCTGCCCCAACCGCACGTGCGATCAAGGCCGCACTGAGCTTTGCCAAACACACCCCCGGCGTCGATGCGCTGGCCGCCGGCGTGGCGCTGCATACCGATCTTGCGAGCAAAACCGCCAAAGCAGAAATCAACCGCATCGGGATAGGCTCGTGGCTTGGCGCGGTGCTCTTGATGTGGCTGGCGTTTCGCCGCGTCAGCGCAATCTTGTTTTGCCTGATTCCCCTGCTGGTCGCCACTGGCGTTGCGATTTTGGCCACGAGCTCTGTGTTTGGCAGCATTCATGTGCTCACCTTGGTGTTTGGCGCGAGCCTCATTGGCGTCGCGATTGATTATGGCACGCATTGCTTTGCCGATAGCTTGGGGGCGGATCGCAACTGGTCGATCGCTCATGCCGTGCAGCAACTCCGTCCAGCGCTGTTTTATGGCGTTGCAACCAGCGTGACGGGTTACTTGGCCTTGGCGATTGCACCGTTTCCGGGCTTGCGCGAAATCGCGGTTTTTTCATCGACCGGCTTGATCGCCGCCTACCTCACCGTAGTGATGGCGTTTCCGGTTTTACTCAAACACTACCAGCCCAACACCAAGGGTATGCGCTTAACCGAATCGATTATTAAGCTCTACGCACAAATACCCAGCAAAAAATATCTAGTTCTGCTGCTGATTCCAGCGCTATACGGCTTAAGCCAGCTGCGCGCCAACGACGATTTGCATAGTTTTTATACTGTTGATCCTGAGTTGGGCCAGATGGAGCAACGCATTAAAGCGCTGTTTCCGCACGCGCCCGAAAATCAATTTTTCCTCGTCGAAGGACGCGATGCCGAACAGGTTTTACAGCGTGAAAACGCGCTCCTTGCGCAGCTTAATCCGCTTTTAGCGCAACAAAAAGTCAGCTCGGTGCGCGCGATCTCGCAACAATTGCCTGATATGGCGACGCAAACTCGCAATATCGCCACCCTGCAACACGCGCTCGCTGCGCCGCAATACAGCGCGTGGCTACGCGAGTTGGGCTTGAGCGAAACGGCGATCAACGCCGATCGCGCGGCTTTGGCGGCGGCAAAAACGATTGATGTGCAAAGCTGGTTAGAACGTGATTTAGGCCGTGGCGATGCGCTGCTGTGGCTGGGTAAAACCGAGCGTGGCTACGCCTCGCTGGTGTTGCTGTCGAACATTAAAGACAAAAACGCTTTGGCGCAGATTCGCGTCGACGGCGTGCGCTTTGTCGATCGGGTCGATGATTTATCCGATTTAATGGCACGTTACCGTAATCTGGCGCTCGCGCTCACTGCGGCATCTTTACTGGCAATGCTCATGCTGATGGTGCCACGCCACGGCTGGCGCGGCGCAACGCTGATTATTGTGCCGTCGGTTTTAGCCTCGCTCGGCGCGCTGGCGCTGTTTGGCCTAATGGGTATAGCACTGAATCTCTTTTCAGCCTTTGCTTTGCTGATCGTACTGGCACTGGGTATTGATTACGCGATTTTCTTTCGCGAATCGGGAGAAGAAAGTCACTGCGCGATGCTGGGCGTCATGCTCGATTCGAGTACGACACTGCTGTCATTTGGGCTCCTAGCGATGTCCAGCCTTCCCGCCGCGCAATCGTTTGGCTTGATGGTGTTATTTGGCATTAGCCTTGCTTTTATTTTCGCCCCCTTAGCCCGCGTCCAATCATTAAGCACACAGCACCAGCAAACAATATGATCCATCATTTACGCAGCTTATTGCTCATCCTACTGTGCTCGCTTTTATTCGCATGCACCAGTTTCACACCTTTCGTGCAGCAGGCACCAATGCTTGAAGTCAGCGCTTTTGGCCCCTTGGCGCAAAGTGAATTGCTCACCCTAACGGCTGGCGAGCACGTCGTGGCGTTTACGGCGCGGGTTGAAAGCGATGGCGAGACTTTGCGCGTGGTTGCAATCACCCCCACCGGGCAAAGGCTGTTTAGCATTACCCGCCAAGGCAATCAGCTCATCACCGAGCCCGGCCCACTGTGGCCAGCGCAAATGCCCTTGGCGGCAGTGTGGCGCGATTTTGAGATGACGCATGCGCGCGCAAACGCCCAACTCGGCGCCGATTGGCGACGTATTGAGCAAAACGGTGGCGAAGAATGGTGGTTTCGCCAGCAAAGGCAGGCGCAGATCGTGCGCGAAGACGGTAAAATCACGCTCATCCGCCCTGAGTACCAGCTAAGCATCGAGGTATTGCCCGAGTGAGCGCCTATTTAAATCATCTGGGGCTGATATCCCCCTTGGGTATCGGTCTTGACGGCAACATCACGGCCCTACTGTCGGGCCAGCGCGGACTGACACCCGCCGACGCAGCGCTGATTGAACGCCCAACGTGGGTCGGCCAAGCCAAGGGCGAACTGCCGCAGCTGCCGCCCGCACTGGCGCACTATCACAGCCGAAACAATCAACAGCTGTACGCTGCAGCCTTGCAAATCGACGCGCCGATACAGGCCGCGCTAGCGCAATACGGCGCAGCGCGCGTGGCGATTGTATTGGGAACCAGTACGTCGGGGATTGCCGAAAGCGAGAGCGCGCTGGCGCAGCTCGAACAAGGTTTGCCCACTCAGCCCAACTACAGCTACCAGCGTCATGAAATGGGCGATCCGGCGCGATTTTTGGCCGAGCTTTATCAGATCAAAGGCCCGGCTTATACGATTTCGACCGCGTGTTCGAGCAGCGCACGTGCACTGATCACCGCGCGGCGCTTATTGAAAATGAACTTGGTCGACGTCGTGCTATGCGGCGGCGTAGATAGCTTGTGCCGATTGACCTTGAATGGTTTTGCCGCGCTCGAATCGGTCAGTGCTGCGCCGTGCAATCCGTTTCGCGCAGCGCGGGACGGCATCAATATCGGCGAGGCGGCCGCGCTGTTCATCATGAGTCACAACATCGGCCCAGTACGCCTCGCTGGCTACGGCGCGAGCTGCGACGCGCATCATATTTCCGCCCCGCACCCGCAAGGCCGCGGTGCCAGTGCTGCGATGCAAGCGGCTTTAGTCGATGCGCAACTAAGCCCCGCGCAGATTTCGTACTTAAATTTACACGGCACCGCCACACCGCTGAACGACGCGATGGAAAGCCAAGCCGTTGTAGATACATTTGGAGCGTATTTGCCGCCAAGCAGCTCTAGCAAAGCGCTAACCGGACATACCCTAGGTGCTGCTGGCGCACTTGAAGCGGCTTTTTGTTATTTATTACTGCAAAAGCAATTCAATCCAATGCAGCATTTGCCGCCGCAAATCGGCGATGGTGACTTTGATACGAGTTTGCCCGCTCTGCATTGGCCGCAGGCTGGGCAAAGCTACCCGCTCAAGACTGCGATGAGTAATTCTTTTGCGTTTGGCGGCAATAATGTCAGCCTGATTTTCCAAGGAGTTGAACCATGAGCCGCTACACTCCCGCCGAAGTTTTACCGCACGCCGCGCCGATGATTTTACTCGATGAAATCATCGAATTTGACGAACAAAACCTCACTGCGGCCTTAACCGTACCGTGTGATCATTTTTTTAACGATGCGGCGCTCAACGGCGACGTGCCTGCGTATGTGGCGATTGAATACATGGCGCAAGCGGTCGCAGCGCTCAGTGGTTGCCGCGCGCACGTGCGTGGCGAAGCGCCCAAAATCGGCTTTTTACTCGGCACCCGCGCTTTTGAGAGCAATGTCGCCAGCTTTAAACCAGGCACGCACTTAACCGTCAAGTGCAGCGAAGTGATTCAAGGCGACAACGGCATGGGTGTGTTTGAAACAACGGTCACGGGGCGACACAGCGACGGCAGCGAGATCGTACTCAGCGCCCGCATCAACGGCTTTCAGCCGCCTAACCCAGAGGGATTTTTAGCAGCATGAACGACACAATTTTAATTACTGGCGCGAGCGGTGGCCTAGGCCAAGCGATGGCGCGCAAACTGGCGCAAGACGGTTTTGATTTGATTTTGCACTATCGCAGCAATGAGGCGAGCGTGCGCCAGCTGCAAGCTGAAATCACCGAGCTGGGACGGCAAGCGCGGCTGATTTGCTTTGACGTTAGTGATCGCGCGCAAACCCGCGCGGCGATCGAAGCGGATATTGAAGCACACGGCGCACCGTATGGCGTGGTGATCAACGCCGGCATTACGCGCGACACGGCTTTTCCAGCCATGTCTGACGACGATTGGGATTTGGTGCTCGGGACAAATTTGGATGGATTTTATAATGTCGTTCATCCGCTCTCGATGCCGATGATCCGCCGCCGCAAAGCCGGTCGCATCGTCGCGATTGCGTCGGTCTCGGGCCTGATTGGCAACCGTGGGCAAGTCAATTACAGCGCCGCCAAAGCTGGCTTGATCGGCGCGTGCAAAGCGCTAGCGCTTGAATTGGCCAGCCGCAAAATCACCGTCAATTGCGTCGCGCCGGGTCTGATTGAAACCGAAATGGTCGACGATTTACCCGCGCTGGAAGAAATCAAAAAAATGATTCCAATGGCTCGCATGGGCCGCCCCGAGGAAGTGGCCGCCGCAGTGAGCTACTTGATGAGTGAAGGCGCGGCGTATACGACACGACAAGTGATTTCGGTGAACGGCGGGCTGTGTTAAAGCCGCGAACAGCTCTGATTGATCATCGCGCGGTAATGACCCCTCGCGCTCAGGTAAAATACCCTGCATAAAACAAAGCCACATTAAGCAAATATGAAACGTGTTGTTGTCACCGGAATGGCCGGCATTACTTCTTTGGGTTCGGATTGGGCTACGATTGCGAATGCCATGCGTGCGGGCCAAACTGGCATTCGCCGTATTGACGAGTGGGCGCAGTATCGCGACCTCAATACGCATTTGGCTGGCCCCGTACCTGATTTTGCGCTGCCCGCGCACTACACTCGCAAGCACACGCGCTCGATGGGCCGCGTTGCGCAGATGGCCGTGTACGCCACCGAATGCGCGCTAGCAGATGCGGGCTTACTGAATAATCCACAAATTCAGGATGGGCGAATGGGCGTCGCGTATGGCTCGTCGACCGGCAGTACCGAGGCGATTCAGGCGTTTGGCTATTCGCTGATTGAAAAAGACGTGAATGGCCTGAATGCCAATTCGTATTTGCGTATGATGAGCCACACGGCAGCGGTGAATATCGGCGTTTATTTTGGTTTGAAAGGCCGCGTTATTCCGACTTCGAGCGCGTGCACCTCAGGCAGCCAAGGTATTGGCTACGCGTATGAAGCCATTAAATATGGCCAGCAAAAACTGATGGTGGCAGGCGGTGCAGAAGAATTGTGCCCGACCGAAGCGATGGTGTTTGATACGCTGTATGCGACCAGCACCAAGAACGATACGCCGCACACCACGCCGCGCCCATTCGATAAAGACCGTGACGGTTTAGTGATCGGCGAAGGCGCTGGCACGCTGATTTTGGAAGAACTCGAACACGCCCAAGCGCGCGGCGCGCATATTTATGCCGAGATCGTCGGATTTGCCTGCAATTCGGACGGCGCACACGTGACCCGCCCAGAAAGTGCAACGATGGAAATCGCGATGCGCCTTGCGCTCGACAACGCCGATTTAAGCGCAAGTGACATTGGCTACGTCAACGCGCACGGCACAGCAACCGATCAAGGCGATATTGCTGAGAGTCAGGCAACACATCGCGTGTTTGGCGCCAAAATGCCTGTGAGCTCACTCAAAGGCTATTTTGGTCATACGCTCGGCGCTTGTGGCGCGCTAGAAGCGTGGATGAGCATTGAAATGCTCAATGGCGGCTGGTTTGCGGGCAATGTGAATCTCGACTCGCTCGACCCAGCTTGTGGCGCATTGGATTATCTGCCATTAGCTGGGCGTGAAATGCAATGCGAGTATGTGATGAGCAATAATTTCGCCTTTGGCGGCATCAATACTTCGCTGATTTTCCAGCGCTGGGCACAAACCGCGGCCTAGGCAAGCCTCAAAAACTGGCGCTTTATGTTTTAAGCGCCGGTTTTGTGAAATTGCAGCAAAGTATGCGAAATTCCCAAACCATCCCAACTTTGGCCCAGCACTAAACCTGCTTGCTCTGCGCAGGCAATATACTCAGTAGCACGATAAATTTTGCTGTTCCCGCTGGCCATGCAGGTGAAATAAGGCGAAGTATTGATCAGGCAATAGGCTGCAATATCAAATTGCTGTCTATCCCAAAACGTATCCAGAATATACAGCTTGCCGCCCGTGGGCAGCGCTTCGGCGGCTTTGCTTAATATTCGGCCAATATTGTCTAGCGAAAAACACGATAAAAACTGGCTCATCCAGATGACATCGTGCCCTTTTGGAAACGCCAGATCTGCCGAAAGTAAATCGCGCGGAGCTAAGGATACGCGGCCTAATAAGCCTGCAGCCGATAAATTGGCCTGCGCAACATTCAGCTGAATGGGTAAATCAACTAATGTGAGCTCAACGTCTGGATTAAAATCCAAGCACTGTTTCGCCCATTTACCAGTATTTGCCCCAATATCCATCAAGCGCTGCGGCGCTGATTTAAAGACTTTAGGCAAGGCTTCAGGAAAAGCTGAATCGGAATAATAATGGTCAAATTCAAACCATGATGTTTTGGCTGGCTCCGGTAAATCCGATAAACCTTGATAAATAGTTTGCCATGGCCCTAAATGCGCCAAACCCAAGGGTTGCTCGGCATCAAGGCATTTTTCTAAATCAAACAAACCTTGCCAGCATACATCGTGAACATAATTAAAATTAACCTGCGTGAGCTTATCATTGACCAGCATATAGCCGGTTTTTTCGAGCTGCCAGCAATCGTTCACTGACGCGACCACCCCTGCAGATAAGCAACTTTCAAGTAATACATTCAGTGCATAAGCGCTCATTTGATGCTTCGCCATCAATTGCTCACAACTCAACGCCCCTTGCGCTAGGCTGGCTAGCAAGCCTTTTTGCCAAGCAATTCGTACACACTGAAAGACCACAGGGCCGAAAGCAATTTTTTGCGCTTCGTATCTTGCCTGAAAAGCGGTCAAATCAGGGGCGAATCGTTTATTCATGATACTGAGCTGCTTCTTAAAATGAATCAATTGCGTCAATTATCTTACAAATTCGCTAATCAGATAATAGCGGGCACAAAAAAGCACTATGTATTTTTAAGAAGTTGTTCAATTATGGCGTTATCCTTAGTAATTTCAGTCTAAGCATCGAACGAGATTCTAGATACGTGATGCTGATTCAACCATATGGCAAGCACGCGAAAAGTCTTGTGCATTCACTAAACTTTCGGATTAAGTCTGAATTTCTACATGTCAGGCTTCTGCTTAGGCCGAGAAGCTGAAGTCCACAGGCGAGTATCTTGAGGCTGTAATCCTTAACTAAACGGACACTGAAAACACAGTTAGCATTGGATCAATTGGTGATGAACGGGGCTTTGTTGGACAAATCAGTTTGAGGATGAACTACCCCAAACCCCAGACAGATTTATCCCGCACGCACCGTCGTCGGGGAGCCCAATTGCGTAAAGCGGTTTAGGATCGCTGCACGTACTTGCAACTCAGCAACCTGACAATCAAAGTCCCGCGCCATCACGCGCTCTCCCAATAGTTTAAAGCAACACATTTTAGTTTCCACCAAGCTGCGCCAGTGATAGCTCGACCACTTTTTCCATATCCTCCGACCCAAGCGTTTGGTCGCTCGCAAAATCTCATTTCTAGCTCGCGCACCCACCGTATTTTCCTTTCGGAATTGTGCGTTCTTTTGCATGGGAATGATGGCAGTCGCTCCGCGAGCTGCAATGGCGTTGTGGCATTCCTTGCTGTCGTAAGCGCCGTCACCGTAAATCGCTGCTATCTCTTCAGACTCGGGGATCTGCTTCATACAGTTCTGGCAACATGGGCGCATCGCCTGTCTTGTTGTCAGTGACTTCAATCACATGAATTTCAAGGGTTTCGGCATCAATGCCGAGGTGAACTTTGCGCCATTGACGCCGATATTCAGCGCCATGTTTCTTGGTTTTTCATTCACCTTTACCGAGCATTTTGATCCTGTGCTATCGACGAGTAAATGCAGTCCCCCCTGACTTTGACGGGCAGGAATCGTGACTTTCAGCGTTTTTTATCGACGAGAGATCGTGCTCGAATCAGGAACGTTCCAATCTAAGTTGGCGAGCCGAAGTAGGCTTTCAACCATGCCGGTTGCTTGGCGCAATGCGAGGCCAAACAGGCATTTGATGGTGAGGCAGAATTGAATGGCAGCGTCGCTAAAAGTGGGGTTTCGTCCGCGCTTGCCAGTGGGCTCAGCAGCCCATTTCAGCATTGGATCAAGCCAAATCATTAATGCGCCACGCGATTTCAAAGCTGCGTGATAGCTTGGCCAGTTGGTGGTTTTGTACTTGTTGGACGCCGGTTTGCTCATGTAGCTATTCTACCAGCGGCACTACGCCGCGGATTTGTGCAACAAAGCCGCAACAAAGCCTACTAAATACATATATTTTTATATTAATCAAAAAAAACAGCAATAAACAAAACTTTAAAATTTATTATTAAAAATATATTAAAACATAATTTCATGACGCTTAAAATAAAACTAGAAATACTAGTTTACAATACCTAATCGGGGCAATAAAAATCCACCAAAGACGAAAAGCAAACATCAATGAAAACAGAATGTTTACCACCAGTAAAAAAGCCAGATATAGGCCGAAATATAATAAAAATGTACAACATTCCCACACCCAGAAGCTAGACAAATACAGCTTCACCAAAAACAGAAAATCATAACCCAGTTAAGAAATCAATTTTATAATTTAAAATATCAAGCAACCATTAAATGGAATCCATATAAATCATGATTTTCATTAATAACATTGATGGCACTATTTTTAAAAATAAAAACTATGTCTTATTTACTTCACCAACCATAATAGAATTAACATCAGGAAAATTAAGAGTTTTTGATTTATGTTCATCAAAAAACATGAGCCATGGAGAATGGATGTTTGTAAAAGCCGACACCTATTTATGGATAGAATTCGACTGCCACAACACTGAATTCAAAGCCAGATCAATAAGTTTCACAATTAATCCAGAATCAACAAGCAAAGAATGCTGCTTAGAAAAATATCTCACGCACAAACCAAGGTCTGAAGTTAAGCATTTTTACGATTTGATTTTCGAAATAAAAGAAAACAGCATCAACTTCGGAACATCAACAGAATTATTCTTAATAAAATCATTTTACGCAGAATTAAATAGAAACGGCCTACTTTCGGGATTGTTTCACAACAACACAATAAGACTATACCAGAGAATAAAGCACCTAATAGCCAAGAATCCTACTACTGATCATTCGTTAATCTCAGCATCGCATGAGTTTTCAATCACCACAACAAACTTAATAAAAAACCTTTCAAACGAAGGCTCAATCTTTTCTCATATATTAGATTCGGTTAGGTTGTTCTTTGTAATAAAGTTCCTTCTAGATGGAAAATCAATTGAATATGCATCAATACACTCAGGGTTCAATGACACTCAATTAATGTCAAGGAAATTTACCGATTTTTATGGGGAAAATCCTTTTTGCCATATAAGATCCTTAAAGGCCAAGCATGGCGATAATTACGGATATCAGATTGTTATCTAGTATAAAAAGAAAATGACTAAACCTGAAGATAATGTATTTTGCTACAAATGCGCAAAATGGGTTTCATTAAACTCAACAAAATCAATATTTGATGCAAAAAATCGTCAGCGTCACATATGTCTAACATGCGATTCGAAATGCATACGAAAATCGATAAAAACCCAAACATAAGCTTACATGCTTTATTGCGCCATCCATACTCCGCAATCAGGAAAATTGCCATAGACGTAAAAAATATTAAAGTCAAAAAATCAACATAACAACCTATTCAAAAAACAACATAACCACAAAGACCAAAAAATAAAATGCGGTCAATCATATTAGACACAGAAAAAAGAAAGCTTGTAGAAATAGATACAAAAAAACCAGAAAAGAAAGATGAAGAGTTGATTGTTAGAATAGTAGCCGTATCTAGCAACAATATTGACTTTAATGATCTTTACCATTCGAAAACGAACAATTTCAGAAATTATTTGCGCCCGGGTTGGGATGCAGTGGGGGTTGTAGAATCAAAAGGGACAAAAACAGATCGATTTGAGGTTGGGGATTTCGTATGGTATGCAGGGACAATATATAGACCCGGATGCTATTCCGAACTACAAGCAGTTCACCATTCACTTGCGGGTCATTTACCAATGAAAATGGGGCCAAAATCAGCAGCAGCACTTCCTTTAACAATAATATCTGCATATACAATTATGTCGTATATGAAAAACATCATAAATAACAAATTTAGGAAACAGAACAACATTCTAATTTTAGGTGGAGACTCTTATATTGGACACTGCCTTATTCAGCTGATTAAAAACTCGATAGAATTAGATATTTTCATATTAGCAACATGCAACACAAGCAGGAATGCATTATGGATTCAAAATCTTGGACTTTGTCAAACAGTAAGTAAAGATGTCACAGATTTGAAATATATAACCTCATCACTACTGAATGAAGACATAGTAATTGACCTTAGAAACAAGGAAAATCCGTTGAATGAAAGAATATTATTTAGCAACATGCGATTTAACGATATTTTTTTAATTGAGGCAGACCACCCTGGATCCGAGATAAAAATAATTAAGATGTACAGAAATAACTCCGGACTCGAGTCTGTTGTTTTAAAAAAAATAACTCCATTAGCATATGACTTCTTAAAATCAAGCGGCATAACTGCTGGGGAAATACTGAACTACACATCAAAATTAATTGACTCTAGCATGTTTTTCAGTACGATTTCAGTTGATGGAGGAATCTTATCTGCTGCAAATCTAAACAACTTAAAAGAAAAAGATTTAATTTCTTCAAAAAAATTTGTTTTTAGTGCCTTTGATCATCACTAACAAATACAAGTTATTTTTGATTAATTTAATGAGACAGGTAAATCTTTACCTTGCTGGCTTTGGTAAATTTGAAATCGCACTTGTCCATATATTCTTTAATTAATTATTTATTGTGATTAGATACTATATTTTCGTACTAAAGTACGGGGAGATTTACCATGCAGTGGTTGATGAGTTTAAAAATCAAAATACGTCTACAAATTTTGAGCTTTATAGCCCTTGGCGGGATGGCAATCCTGTGTGAGCTGCAATTAAGTACCCAACACCAAAATTTGCTCGACAGCCGTAAAGCCCAAGTTCGCAATCAGGTCGAAACCGCGGCAGCCATTGTGCAGCATTTTCGCGCGCAAAGTGTGCAAGGCAAAATGTCAGATAGCGTTGCCCAGCAAGCCGCCGTGGCTGCGCTGCGCAATGTCCGCTACAACAAAAGCGACTATTTTTTCATCTTCAACACCAAGCAGGTTTACGTACTACAACCGACCAAGCCTGAAATAGAAGGCCAATATAAAGGTGATCAACAAGACACTCAGGGCAAATATATTATTCGGGAAATGAGCAAAGTCGCCCTCGCTGGCGGCGGATTTGTCGATTATTACTTCCCCAAAGCTGGCTCTAGCACGCCGGAACCCAAGCTCTCGTACGCCAAGTTAATCGAAGGCTGGGACTGGATTTTAGGCTCAGGGGTATACATTGATGACATCGACCATGAATTTGAACGCAATTTTTGGCTTGGACTGTTGCAACTAGGGGTAATGGCGCTATTACTGAGTTTGCTGGCTTGGCAAATTACGCTCAGCATTGTGCGCCAGCTCGGTGGTGAGCCACAGGATGCCATCTGTATTATGCGCCGCATCGCCGATGGCGACCTGCAAGCCGATGTGGGGCAGGCCGCCCCCGGCAGCATGCTGGCCAACCTAGGAGAAATGACGCAAGGACTGCGCCAAATCATTCGCCAGATTCGCGCCGACGCTGAAAACTTGGGGACTCAAGCCAGCCAGATTGCCGGCTCCAGCAAAGAAATCTCACAAGCCGCCCAGCGCCAAGCCGATGCCACCACCTCGATGGCGGCGGCGATGGAAGAGCTAACAGTGAGCATCAACCATATTTCGGATAGCTCGCAGATTACACGGCAAACCTCGCAGCAGGCCAGCGAGCTGGCTAGCGCCGGTGTCGTACAAGTTACTGATGCCAGCACCACCATGCAGCAAATTGCCAGCACCGTATCGGATGCCACGGTGCAAATTCGCCAACTCGATAGCAAAGCACGCGAGATTTCCGGCATTGCCGCTGTGATCAAAGATATTGCAGGACAAACTAATCTATTGGCGCTCAACGCGGCGATTGAAGCGGCCCGCGCGGGCGAGCAAGGCCGCGGCTTTGCAGTGGTGGCCGATGAAGTGCGCAAGCTGGCTGAGCGCACTTCGCACGCCACCGTCGATATCGAACAGATGCTGACCGCAGTGCAAAATGACACACTCAGTATCGTCAATGTGATGGAAGGTGCGCTGCCACAGGTAGAACAAGGCGTACTGCTCAGCCAGCATGTGACTCAATCGTTGGAGCGCATTTGTGCTGGGGCGCAAAGCACCTTAAGCCACCTGAACGAAGTGGCTGATGCCACCCGGGAGCAAGGAATGGCCAGTAATAATATTGCCTCGCGTGTGGAGGATATTTCCCAAATGGTTGAGGAAACCAGCACCTCGATTGGGCATAGTGCCGAAAATGCGGCACAAGTGGATCATATTGCGCGCGGCTTAACGCAGCAGCTTAATCACTTCAAAACCTGAGGGCTTTGTTGCCCACAGGAATCATAACTTAGTGATTTTGCCTCCCAAAAATTTTCATGGCGACGGGAGCATTTCCTTCTATAGCAGCAAGCCTTCAGCCATACCAGTTGCGTGGTGCAATGCGATGCTGAATGCGCTCTTGGTAATGAAGCAAAACGGAATGATAGCGTCGCAAAAATGGGAGCTTCGTAAACCGGTAAGCCCAACGCGCCATTCCGTGGTTGGATCGAAACAGAACGTTGATGCATGCACCATGCGATTTCCACGCTATGTGATAGCTTGCATGTTGGTGGTTTTTTAGTGGATGGAGGCTGGTTTGTTCATGCTGCTACTTTCATAGCAACGACAAACCGCTGATCCATACCCTATTTATAAACTATTTCCCATGAAGCTCACGTATAAATTAATTATTTCCAATCCGGATACAGTTAGGTCCATCAAAATAAAGCTCTCACTAATTGTAACCCTTCGGTCAAAACAGTAATTTAGATATATTTAGTCTGAACTTCATTATGCCATCTTATAACTTTTCTGGGGCTACACCTATGGAGCCATTCATTCTAATTTCAACATGCATTATTCACCCCAACAAATATGAATTAGCCAGCGAAGCAGTAGTGAGTTTATCGGTTTTGATGCCAAATGAGCCAGGATGTATGCAGTATTTTATATATCAAAATGTGGATGATTTTAATAATTTAACTATTTTTGAAGAATGGTGTGATTTTCATTCATACATGTTATCAAGAGCATCTCTACGTTATCAGGAACTCGCCCAGCTGCTACATAAAAATATCGACTCTTTCTCGGTTAAACTAAAAAGAATAAATTCATCTGAAATTAATGGCCAAACAATACCGACGACTCTGAAACAAATAGACGACATTGTTTAGTTATTTAAATAGCCACCAATTTCCATTTGAAGGTGATCGCGAAATGACCGACCAAATTCATTGCCAAGTTTCTCAGCTGTGATCAAATTGATCGGTGCTTCTTCACCCGACCAATCGGGCAAAATTTGCACAAGAGTACCTTTCTTTAAATCATCCACTACGTCTAGATGAGATTTGTAAGCAATTCCTCGGCCTTGCCGTGCCCACTCTTTCACGACACAGCCGTCATTGGAAATAAACTCTGGATTTATAGTGACAGTGATTTTTTCTTCACCCTTTGAAAAAGACCAATTTTGTTGAGCTTTTCCTTTGATGTAATAGCTCAAGCAGGAGAATTTATTAAGTTCATTGGGATGAGTCACTTCGCCAATTGACCTTAGATATTCAGGAGACGCGCAAAGAATTCGTCGATTGCCAGGCATGATAGGAAGAGCGATTAAGCCAGAATCAGGAAGTAGACCACATCTAATAGCCAGATCCACTCTTGTTTGATAAAAGTCAACAATCTCATCCGTGAAGAATATTTCAAACTGGATTTGTTTATTCTCGTTTTGGTAAGTATCCAGAAACGAAAGTAATACGCTACGGCCCAGATCGGATGGCATTGTAATCCGTATCTTTTTCTTTATCTTGCTGTTTTTTGCAGTGATCTTATCGATGCCCTCCTCTAGTAGTTCTAAAGCCCTTTTGCTGTAATCGATAAAAATTTCTCCGCTTCCTGATAATCGAACATTACGTGTGGAGCGTACAAGTAAATTTACACCAAGCTCATCCTCTAGGCGTTTTATAGCCATGCTAACAGCCGCAGGCGAGAGATTCATCTCATTTGCTGCATCTGATAAATTTAATGTCTCGCTTACTTTGATAAGTAACTTCAAATCCTTAAGATTTTTCATTTTTCCTCAAAAGTGTTTTAAGCAAAGATGCTTGATATGAAATTGAGTATTGAAAATAATAGCACAACAAACATTAAAGAAAATTAACAATTGTTATTTTATGTTTCACCTTAAAACTAAAAAATATGGCAATGGAATTTTATGACATTAGCAATTGTATCAACCATAGTTCTAAAAGCTAACTCTTACCATCCAATTAAGAAAGCGTTAAAATCCATGGACTCTATTATTAAAAATGAGTATGGATGTTTGAAATTTGAGGTTCATGAGTATGGTGAGTCATGCCCGGTAATTGTCACCTTAGAAGTTTGGAAAAACAAAGATCAATTGAGAAAATATTTAAAGTCTGACTCATTTTTCTCAATTAAAAAATGCCTTAGCCCTCATGTTGAAGATATAAGCTTCAAGGCACTGGATTGTGAGCTTTAATTCACTTTAACTATTTCCATTTTTTATAATTTACTTAATTTTTAAATACGCCAAGCCTAGGAAGTAATGAATGGCAGCCAAAATTTAATATGCCCAATCATCGCAGGGAGATACCATGGATTTTCTTGAAGTAGAGAGGTACTTCTACAGCTTTCTGCATTCAATAATTTGCATTGTCGTAATTTGTTTTATATTTGTTTTTTCTACTAGGATAATTTCAGAACGGGACAAAATAGAATTAATCAACAGAATAGACTGGTCAGAGATAAGTGGTGTTTTTCAGCGTGCAAATGTAAGAATTTTATACTTGGCAGCACTTATTTCAAGTGAAAAAAATCAGGAAGATGATTCTGCTCACATCTACGCCTCAATAGAGGGTGATACCGCAAAAGAAAAAGCTAACTTCTTAGCACTTAAGAGCTTTTTCCCAAAAGGAAAATATTTGCATGAATATATTACTGAGCCAGATTCCATATCAGATGAACGATCGCAAAAATCACCAAAATTTAGTAATGACTCAGATTGTTATGTTGGCTCAGGGAGAATTTCTTTTTTAAAGAAAGGTGATTCATGCGGCAATGATTATTTTATGAAGATAAGTCTCCCTGTATCTTATAAATCCTCATCTCATAATGGTAATAGGCTAGGCGAACTTGGTGTCACTGTAAAAAATAGATTTTATGAAGCAGACTTACAAACCGAATGGAAAGGATTGTTGGGCCATCAGTTCGCCACTAATACTAGCATTAGCTTTTGGGACTTTGAAAAAAAACGATGGGATATCTTATGGTCAAACAATACCATAACAATGGCAGGTGAAAAACTATTTGTACGGACTTACGTAAAAACTGAGAAATTGATTGCCTGGGCTGCCAGTGATTTTATTGGCGATGCTATTGCTTTTATTTTAGCTTTGACTTTAATTTATATTTTTTTTAGGTTAGGACGAAGAAACATTAATTTAAAAACAATGGTTGACTATGATCATTTAACCGGCGCCTTAAGTAGATATCGAATTGAACAAATATGCAACATCGTTATTGACTTCAGTAAAAAAAACAATGTCAATTTATGCATAATAGCAATCGACATTGATCATTTCAAAAAAATTAATGACTCATACGGCCATGCAGTCGGTGATCGAGTATTGCATGAATTTTCTTCCATTGTTATTGGAAGCATTCATAATGGAGATTACTTTGCAAGAGTTGGTGGGGAAGAATTTATATTAGTAATCAAAGGAAACTCCATCGATGGAGAACGTATAGCTCTGCGCCTTAAAGAGTCTCTCAATCGTTATGATTGGAGTACGATTGGCGTGCTTAATGGTGGCGTAACAGCGAGTTATGGATGCACCAATTTGCATGAAAACGACGACTACCATTCACTCAAGGAAAGAGCTGACTCATTGCTTTATTTCGCAAAAAATTCTGGACGAAACTGCATAAAAACTTCGCAGATTTGATCATACTTAATGTATATTACGTAAATCATACCCGATGCTTCTTATTAAAATTGATTTTTGGCCTAGAAGAGGAATAGACTTTAAGGGATTTATTTCTGCTCTTGTATTTTATTTAGATCTATTAGACGTGATTAACTGGAGCATTTATCTCGACGAACTTAGGTACGGCCGAATAGTAGTAATAATTAACCAAAAATTCAGCGATGACGAAGGAAGCACAAAAAATAATAAAATCACACTATTGCTTAAATTTATTCTGAGATTTTCATTTTTTGATATTTCGGTATTGAGAGGAATCAGAAAGGACTTGCCGTGAATCGTATATTTGTAGCTCTTTGGTTTTTAATTTTGATAATGTATTGCATAGTCACCCCTCAGATACTAGTCCATTTTCTTAAAGATTTTCCACTTGTCAATTGGATTGACTATTTTATGTAGGTGCTAAACTTTAACTTGAATGCTTGAATTCATCGAAAGATTACTGTGTACCAAGTTCTGATAATCAGTGTCGTCTTATTTTTCACATCCTGCATTTGATTAATTTCACAATCTACTCATCCCATCTTCAATTCGATTATAATCCATCAGATACTAATGACATACAAATATGTCGCAATTCTACTAATATTATTTCACTATTTGTCTGTACGGCTTGCAAAATTAAGAGGATATATGCAAAAAAAATCGCTTAGAAGCTTTCAGTGATGGCGTTCTTGCCATCATTATTACTATTATGGTGTTGGAAATTAAAGTGCCACACGGTGAGAATTTTGAGACACTACGACCTTTATTACCTGTTTTCATATGTTACGTTTTAAGTTTTGTTTATGTAGGCATTTACTGGAACAACCATCACCATATGCTTCATGCTGCTCGAAAAGTTGATAGTAGAGTGTTATGGGCTAATCTTCACTTGCTGTTTTGGTTGTCACTATTGCCTTTTGCCACAGGATGGATGGGTGAAAACCATTTTGCTAAATTGCCAGTTGTACTCTATGGTTGTGTGCTACTAATGGCGGCCATTGCTTACTGGATTTTGGTGCGGGCATTTATCCATGCAGATGGGCCAGATTCCGTCCTCGCAAAAGCCATTGGGGTGGATCGGAAAGGCAACTGGTCAATCATCCTCTACGTCTTTGCTATCCCGTTAGCCTTTTATCAAGAGCTGTTCGCTGGAGCTCTTTATATTACTGTCGCGATTCTGTGGCTTATTCCGGATCAAAGGATTGAAAGGACGTTATCATAAGATGAATTCACCGCCCTGCTTCGCCTAGGTAATTTCTAATTTAAATACCTGCTAAAGTTTAAAAAGCTTTTACAAAGACTAGCAATGAATAAGGCCGCAACTGCATATTTAGCGGCCCTATTTTTAGCCGTCAGCATTGACACTTCTACTAAAGCAACGATTTTTATAACTTTGTTTAGCGGCCTAGTTCAGTATTCCGCAACAGCTTTGGTTATATTGGTGCGTAATATGCAAAGTATTAATGAGAATACATGCAAGCAGTTTATGCAGCCCAGCAAGCTACTCCTTGATCTGTAAAATACGCCAATCGAATCAGCGCGTAACATCAATTACAACACGTCCGCGCACTTTGCCAGCTAGCAGATCTTTAGCCACGTGAATCACCTCGGACAAGCTGATTTCTGTAACGATGGCATCAAGATTAACTCCGTTAATGTCTTGGGCCAACCTTTTCCAAGCTGCTTCGCGAATAGCCAACGGGGCCATTACGCTATCTATGCCGTAGAGCGTAATTCCTCGAAGGATAAACGGAGCCACAGATGCAGGGAAATCTAACCCTTGCGCCAGCCCGCAAGCGGCAACAGCACCGCCATAGCGGGTCATGGCGCAGGCATTTGCAAGAGTATGGCTGCCGACCGAATCAATCACCGCGCTCCAGCGCTCTTTGCCTAAGGCTTTGCCGGGCGCAGACAGTTCGGCACGATCAATCACTTCCGCTGCGCCTAGCGATTTGAGATATTCGGCGTCCGCCATCCGCCCGGTTGAGGCCACAACGCTGTAACCCTGAATGGCCAGCAAGGCTACGGCGAAACTGCCAACCCCGCCGTTGGCACCTGTCACCAGCACTGGGCCACTTTCTGGGCGTATTCCATGTTTTTCCAGCGCAATTACACACAGCATCGCGGTATAGCCCGCCGTCCCTATCGACATAGCTTGGCGAGCTGTGAGTCTATCGGGCAAAGCCACTAACCAATCGCCTTTTACTTTGGCCCGTTCAGCTAAACCACCGCAGTGAGTTTCCCCAACGCCCCAGCCGTTCAATAAAACCCGGTCACCAGCCTGCCAGCGCGGGTGCAGACTCTCGCTCACAACGCCAGCAAAATCAATTCCGGCCACCATCGGAAAGCGCCGCACTACTGGTGATTTGCCAGTAATTGCCAAGCCATCTTTGTAGTTAAGCGTGGACCATTCGATACGGACAGTCACATCACCTTCCTGTAGCACACCTTCATCAATCTCTTGGTATGCCGCACGGTACCCATTGTCATCCTTGCTGATCAAAATGCCTTTAAACATGCCTGTCTCCTTCTGAATAAATTAGACCAATAAACTATAAATAATTAAAAAAATTATGCGGGGGGTAGCGCCTGCATGAATAAATCCAAAAAAGCCTTCATTGGCCCGCAACTTCGAACCAGACGCGCGCGCAGAACTGCCCCTTCCCAGCCGATCCAGAAAACATGTGCCAACGCAGCGCAATCGGCTTCTTTGTCTAAATCGCCTGAGGCAATCGCCTCTTGCAGGCATTGTTCCAACCGATGCTCCCAGTCACAAAAAATATCTTCTAATCGCTGGCGTAAATTCGGGCTAAGACAACTGACTTCTTGCCCGAGATTGCCGACCAGACATCCACGCGTGAAATCATGGCGCTCGACCCCCGCGCAAGCTTCGTCAACAAACGCTGAAATGCGTGCCAACGGTGCCAGCTCTTGATTTTGGAAGTGACTATTTAACTTGCGGGCAAAATAGTCGGCATAGGCCTCAACCGCTGCGTCAACAAAAGCGTCTTTGCTTGCGAAGTAATGATAAAAAGATCCTTTGGGTACCTGGACTCGCTTGAGTACATCATCGATCACCGTAGCGCTCACGCCATATTGCGTGAGCAGTTCAACGCCACATCGAATCAGCAAAGCCTTGGTATCAGCATAATCAAGGCCATTGTGCGCTGGGCGGCCGCGTGGACGCCGTGGAAGATCGGAAATCGTAGTCATGCACAAATATTAGACCGATTAACTATAAATAACAACGGTCAATTTTTTAAAAAAAACACAAAAATTATGGTCTGTTACTCATCAGGGAGATGTCATTGGGAGCCGATATGCTGAACGGCTGTTTTGGCCGAATTGTCGACACTTCATCAAGCAACACAAATGCCTGCAAACCATCTGGTAGCAGACCTTAACAACTTTACGCCTCTGCTATTTAGAGCTAGTCACCAAGAAAGCATACATGTCTTCGAGGGCCTTTCGTTTTTCTTCGGCAAAGTCGTACATGTTGTAATGGCGCGCTTCCACTCCGTGCAAATTATGCGACTGAAGATGGTTGCGGATTTCGGCATTGACTTGCAGTTTGCTCAGCAAGGTCGTCACGCCAGAGCGAACCCGCTTGAGAGTGAAAGCAGGAATTTGCTCTCCGACGATGTTTTGCGCCCAAGTATTGACGGTTCTGGTGCTCAAGGGGCGACCAGGCGTAACTGATAGCGCGTATTCACCTTGCACTTGAAGCTCTTTCAGCGCTGCCAAAGCAGCAGGAATCAAAGGCACGACAATGGGCCTTACCGAGCCAGTGCGTCCTTTGCTATCCCACAGCACCAACATGTCTTCGTGCACGTCACAGTTTTTCAGGCGCACCAGCTGCTCAAGCCGCTGCCCACCCAACAGCAGATGCAGGCGCAGAAATGCAGTCTGCGCCCCTGCCTTGGAGATCACTTGCCAGTATTTGCGCATGTCGTCAGGCAACAGTGCATTTTTGTCGACGCCAGTATCTTTGGGCTTAACGCCTTCAATATCGGAAACTGGGTTCTGTTTGATTGCGAAGACTTTAAATTCTTCTGCCACGGTGGGGTTGTGATCCGCATTTTTAGCCATGGCATAGGCAGCGTGCAGGTAGGCTTTCAATTTGCGTGCGGTGTTGTATTTTTCCGCCGACCAGATATCACGAAGTACCGTGACGACCTGTTCTGAGCTCACTCGATTCGCCTGAGTATTAGCAATCTCCGGAAAGACCGCTGCCACATTCTTGGCAAACAGATTGCGGGCTTGCTTCGCTGTTTCATGATTGCGTGTGGCCAATGAATCAACATACAGCATGTACAGTTTTTCTAAGGAATGACCTGCCGCAGCATTTTCTTTGGCGAGTGCTTGTTCTTGCAGCTGTTGTTGCGCAATAACGGTCTCGTAGCCCCCATCAGACAGGGCGGCATAGTGCTTTTCAGCCATGCTCTCAGCCGCCATACGGGCAGCCCTGAGCGAGTAACCATTTGGCGTCGGCGATTTACTCAATGGAGGCGCTGAGGAGTCATACAGGCCAATTTGATAGGCTGGCGACTTGGAACCAATAGTCACCCGCCAATAAAACACGACACTACCCTTCCCTGTTTTGCGCAGCACCAAAGTCCCATAAGGGGCAATCGACTCGAGTTTAAGGAATTTGCGAGGCTGTAGCTTCGCAATCACTTCGCTAATGGACACATTGGTTTTCATCTCGGGCTCCACACAAAGGGCAATCACACTCAGAATGCTGTACACAGGATTGTACACAGTTATTTCAAAGATGCCATTAGACAACCCCAGACCCTAAAAGACCATAAACCCTTATAAATAAATGTTTTTATCCATTTTCATCGTCCAACAAAATACGCAAAAATCCAATTACAAGGGACTCAAAATCCCCCGCCGCAAGGTGTGTCGGTTCGAGTCCGACCCTGGGCACCAAACACTTCGGTGTTGATCAGATAACCCGCACAGCGTTAAGCCTGCGGGTTTTTTGTTGCCCGTCTAAAATACACCGGTATGGCATATGCATGTACGCCATACCTTGTCTAGGCTAACAGCGAATACCTCTCATGTTTTGAGCGACTCGATCAGCGCCATTTCGTCTTCACTAAAACCCGCCTCCAACCGCGCCAAATGATTGAATGTGCCACGAAACACTGGCGCATCATATTCACGCAATAGTGCAACAAAGGTCGCAATCGGTTCGAGACCGCGTTGCTCACAGCACCAGTGATACCAGTGATTGCCAATGCGTACATGACCGATTTCATCACGCAAAATAATGTCGAGAATCTCACAAGCACGTAGATCTTTGACCGTAGCTAGCTTTTCGCGGATCGGCGGCACCGCATCGAGCCCACGCGCCTCTAGGATTCGCGGCACCAAAGCCATGCGCACCATCACATCGGCGTCAGTACGCACCGCCATCTCCCACAAGCTGTTGTGCGCGTCAAAATCACCGTAATCAAAACCTAAACTATTTAAATGTGCGCGCAATAAATTAAAGTGGTAAGCCTCTTCTACCGCGACACGCAACCAGTCGGCGTAATACTGCGCGGGCATCTCTCGGAAACGATAAATCGCATCAAGCGCCAGATTGATTGCGTTAAATTCTATGTGCGCAAACGCATGCAATAAGGCTGCGCGGTTTTCGACTGCGCGCAAATTGCTCCTACGCGGCACTTGTGCTGGCGGCACCAGAGCGGGTTTCTGCGGCCGGCCTGGGCTTTCGACCTTGTTTATCGGCAGCTGGTCGATATTGGCAGATACGGCGGTCAAATCGATCTGCTCTAGTAATGCGATTTTGTGATTTGGATCGGTCGCCATCAGGGCGGCAAAAGCAGCAGCAAACACGGCTTATCTCATTATTGAAGTGAGCGAAGTATTCATTGCCATACCGCAACTGGCAAGCACAAAACCCATTAACACTGCGCCAGATTAAGTGCGCAAAATACCCGCCAGTGTATTTGTCGCAACTGCAAACACTCCATACCTTTCAAGGCTATACCCCTCCGAACTTTTACCTAGCACGAAGCGGGAGGGGTTTTATTCACTCTCAGCCTGCAATACATCAAACAAGCCAATATATTGCATTGCACAATAAACCCCAAAGAGCTAGGATCAATACATCTCGCATCGCAGCAAACCCTGTGCGGGTGAACTGCGATGCCTCCACTTTGATGATCGTGATGAGGCAGTAAAATGACCCAAGCTCTTGCAGGAAAATACGCGTTGATCGTTGGCATGGCCAATGCCAATTCAATTGCCTATGGCGTCGCTAAAGCGCTCAAAGAACAAGGTGTACAGCTCGCCATTACCTACCAGACCGACCGCACCAAAGACTTTATCGCCCCGCTGCTGGAAGAGCTTGAGCCTGCCATTGTGCTCAAATGCAATGTGCAGGAAGAAGGCGATCTGGAAGCAGTTTTTGCGCAAATCCAGAAAACTTGGGGTCGCCTTGATATCGGCGTACATTCAATTGCCTTTGCCCTCAAAGACGACCTGCACGGACGCGTAGTCGATAGCTCGGCTGCTGGTTTTGCACTGGCGATGGATGTCTCTTGCCACTCGTTTATTCGCATGGCCAAGCTGGCCGAACCGTTGATGAATAATGGCGGCACGCTGCTGACCATGAGCTATTTGGGTGCGGAAAAAGTGGTCCAAAACTATGGCGTCATGGGCCCAGTCAAAGCGGCACTTGAAGCCAGCGTGCGCTATCTGGCCAACGAGCTGGGTAGCAAAAAAATCCGTGTGCACGCCGTCTCACCCGGCCCGATTATGACGCGAGCCGCCAGCGGGATTCCTGAATTTAACGCCCTGCTATCTCAAGCATCGCAACACGCCCCTATGCGCGAACTGGTTGATATTGATGATGTGGGCGCCGCGGCAGCCTTCCTGTGTTCGGAAGGGGCCAAACGCCTCACAGGTTCAACATTTTATGTGGATGGCGGCATGAATATTATCGCCTGATCCTCTCACGCCGACTCGATCCAGCCGTAGGCTAGCCCCGCGGCGGTGGCCGGCAAATTATTGCCAAAGGAAGCATCATGAGCGTCGAAAATCTGTTGTTTGCTGATCTGAGCATAGGCCAGCAATATCACCGACAACATCTGGTACGTCGTAGCGATATTGATATGCTGGGTATGATGGCGGGAAAGAAGGAAATCGAGGGCGTGATTAAGGTACCCGCCACCGGTATTTTTCTGTTTCTCACTGCCACCGCAATTAATTCCTTTCCCGGCCCCGGCTCATTAATTCGCGAACACGGTTTGCAAGCACATGGCTGGATTGAACAAGACGATATTTTGTCGCTCACCCTAACGGTCAGCAGCAAACACGAAGAGAGCAATATTGTTATTCTGGATGCCACGTGCGAGAACCAGCATGGTGAGCAGCTATGTAGCGGGCCAATTCATGTCATCGCCCCAAGCTGTAGCCAGCGCAGCGAATATGCCGAAGCGCCACAATTTACGCTGCGTGCACATCATGTGTTCGCTAATCTGCGCGCCAAAACCGATTTATTGCCCCCCGTACCCACCGCCGTTGTACACCCCTGTGATCGCGACTCGCTGCTGGGCGCAATGCAAGCTGCGCAAGAAAATTTGATTATCCCAATTTTGGTCGGCCCGGAAGCCAAAATTCGCGCGTTAGCACAAACGGAAGGTATTTCAATCACCGGTGTGCGCATCGTGGGGGCTGAGCACAGCCACAATTCAGCGCAAAAAGCGGTAGAACTATGCCGCAACGGTGAAGCGCAAGCGCTCATGAAAGGCAGCCTGCACACCGATGAGATGATGTCGGAGGTGATGTGCTCGGCCACCGGCCTGCGCACCGCACGGCGCATCAGCCATGTCTTTGTGATGGATGTCCCCGCTTATGAGCGCGCACTACTGGTGACTGATGCGGCGATCAACATCGCACCAGGCTTGGCCGCCAAGGCCGACATCACACAAAATGCGATCGATCTGGCGCATATTCTGGGCATACCCTGCCCCAAAGTCGCACTACTATCCGCGGTAGAAACCGTCACGGACAAAATGCCATCAACAATGGATGCGGCATTACTGTGCAAAATGGCTGATCGTGGACAAATCCATGGTGCAATTTTGGACGGCCCGCTAGCCTTTGATAACGCAATCTCAATGGCTGCCGCCAAGACCAAAAAAATCAACTCACCCGTCGCTGGGCAAGCCGATATCTTGGTCGTTCCCGATATCGAAGCGGGCAATATGCTCGCCAAGCAAATGAGTTACTTTGCCGCCGCCGACTCGGCCGGCATTGTACTCGGCGCACGCGTGCCAATTGTGCTAACCAGCCGTGCGGATGACGTCAAAACCCGTCTGGCCTCTGCCGCCGTGATGGTGCTGGTGGCCCATGCCATCAAATAGGTGTCAACATTGACGCATGCAATAAAGCCTCGCAACTGCGAGGCTTTATTTTTAGTACAAATAATCTTGTTCCAGCTTGCGCGCAAGCACGCCCGCAAGCTCCTAGGCTGGACGTTTAGGCACCCAGACCAAGGCGTCGCCCGATAACACCACTACATCCCGCACCCAGCATTCAGTGATTAGTTTGGCGCGCTGCTTATCAGGAAACAACTCAACAATCCGCGCACGGGCACTGACCGTTTCACCAATGTGTACCGGATGCACAAAGCGGATATTTTGCGCCATATAAATACAACCCGGGCCTGGCAAGTGCATCCCGATGACGGTCGATAAAAAACTCGCCGTTAGCATACCGTGCACAATACGCTCGCCAAAGCGGGTTTGATGTGCAAATTCGGCATCAATATGCATTGGATTATTATCGCCAGTTAAGCCAGCGAACAGAACGACATCCGTTTCGGTCAGAGTTTTGCGATATTCTGCGGTTTGGTCGACTTTCAAATCTTCAAAATAAAACGCCATGCTAAGTCTCCAGATAGAGGTTGGCAGTACATTTCAAACAGAAAGTGAGGCTTGAGCTTTAGCCAAGATTAGGCTGTGAGGTCATCCCAGCATACCATGCTGCACAGCACAAAACCAGTGAATTGCAGGGAATAAAAAAGGCCACCTTCGCTTGGGTGACCTTTGCGCAAACAAGCCAGGGTATTGCCTCAAGAATCAGAAACAACAATACCTAGCAAGCAATACCATCAATTATTCAACCGAGAAAACCTTGGTTGTTTGCTGGTTCTGCAAAGCATAGATAGTCAAGCTACCCGGCTTTTCCGGCCCCATTCCCGGAGAATTGGCGGGCATGCCAGGCAGCGCAATTCCTACAATATCGGGCTGTTGCTTGAGCAGCTTGTGAATCGCTGCGACTGGTACATGCCCCTCAACGGTATATTGGCGCCCATTTGCGGCCGTAACACGCATGGTGTGGCAACTAGCTAGTTTATCCGCGCCATAGCGTTGCTTTACGGCACTCATATCATTGCTATTGATTGTTTTAACCGCAAAACCATTTTGCCCAAGATATTTTGCATAGGCTTCACAACAACCACAATTGGGATCTTTATACACCGTTGCGGCAAGCGCGGCCCAGCCTGACTGGCTAAGCACTGCCAACAGCAAAGCGAACGAGATTTTTTTCATCGCACTCTCCTTAGTGGTGTTGGCTATGATTGGCGGCCGGCTTAGCCGGCGCTTGCAGGTCAAATTGTGCTTGCTCACTGCGACCATCTGGGAAGGTTAGCTTCACTTCGAGCTGTGCATTTTTGCTTGGCTTGCGGCTTAATTGAGCACGGAGCTGATTCGGGGCCAGTGGCGTGAAGGTCACCTCCTGTTTTTGTGTGCCATCCAGTACGGTGACGGTGCCCTTGACGTCCTTACTCGGTTTAGGCGTACCCGCATGATCACTCAAATACAAATTCACCTGCTGGCCTTTGCTTACCAACTCGAAATGGTACCACCCCACCATTTTCAGCTGTCCACCATGGGGGGCCACCATCGCGGCCATCTCGGCTTCGGAATGAGCGTAGCTAAATGATGCAGTGAGCAGCATCAGTGAAATCAATAGTTTTTGCATGGAAAATACTCCTCAATTGCCAGTAATTAAAACATGATCAGCATGGCGTATCTATCAACGCCATTACTGCAGTGGGCAAAGCGCGCAGCTCATGCCCAATCAGTATGCAATCGAGGGGGTTTATCCAGTGGTACAAGTATAACCTCCGCTATCGCGGGCGGTAATGTACCGACTTTTACAGCAACAAAATGCCACCTCGCTGCAGCGGGGACATTGAGCATTGCCCATGGCGCGGCAAGTTGGCATATATCTGTGCACAGTGGGCTATTGCAGCGCATATCAGATTCAGCGCAGCAAGCTTTTACCTCTACGCAATGCGCGGCCTTCTTGCTGGCTAACGAGGCGCAGCGCTGCTGCGGCCAAACCGAACTTTGCTGTGCTTGCACCGCCATACTACTGCCCAGCATTAGCAGCACCAGCACGCTAAATAGCCAACGCAGACTTGCATGACGTAATAAGTGCATCGTCCGAATGAATGTCATTAATTTCATTAAAAGAAGTAAAACCAGCCACTTAACACCAGCGATAAAATCAGCGATGTCAGCACCCCGTTCAATCCCATCGCCAACCCAGCAAATGCTCCAGTTGTTTCAGACATTTGCAAAGCGCGAGAGGTTCCCACCCCGTGTGCAGCAATCCCCATAGCAAAACCTTGCGCAATTTCATTATCAACACGAAGTAATTGAAACAAAGGCACTGCTAATACGGCACCACAAATCCCAGTCAAGATCACAAATCCTGCCGCTAGCGACACATTCCCACCTGCATGCTGGGCCAAGGCCATTGCAATCGGGGTCGTCACTGATTTTGGCGCGATTGAAATCAAACTCGTCGGCGATAAACCGAGTGCGTGTCCGATCAATAAACCAGACAAAATCCCGAGCAGTGAGCCAACCAATAAAGCAATTAACAACGGAGCGAGGTATTCACGAACCCGCTGCAAATTGGCATACAAAGGGATTGCCAAAGCCACCGTAGCTGGGCCCAGCAATAAATGAATTGGCATCGCCCCCGCAAAATAAGTACCGTAGGATACTTGGGTGTAGTGCAACAATGTAATCAGCATGATCACACTCAGTAATACCGGATGCAGTACTGGCTGCAATTTCGGAAAACGCCCCGCCGCCAGATAAATCCCTTCGCTGATCACATAGGCGCCAAGGGTTAGCAGCAACCAGATAATTGGAATTTGCGTCAATGGCTGCCAAACAGTCTGCCAAGTCATGGCTGTACCTCCTGTGAGCGCGCTTGATTTTTTGCCGCTTGTCGCTTTAACAAGAACTGCAAAACCCACGCCGTCACCGCCATGGTGATCAGGGTAGAAAACACCATCGTCAATATCAAAGCCAAACCTTGACTACCAATTTTGTCGCTCAAGGTCATTAAACCTACGCCAGCGGGAATAAATAGCAGTGCTAAGTAACGCAATAAATGCGTGGCAAAGTGAGTAACTCGGGCATCAAAACCTTGGCGCCATAAAGCCAACAGCAACAATAGCAGCATGCCCATTACCGAGCCGGGCACCGGCAGATGCGCCAAACGCGACAGCGCTTCGCCCGCAAATAATGCTGCAAAAATGATGGTCACCCCATATAACATGGCTATATACCTCGGCTAAAACGCCTGATGAACTCAATGTCCGCACAGAGAAAAGCGGCCCGCCATTCATCTGTAGTTGCTTTAAAAAACCAAAAATTCGATTAACTTTCAAGAAAGCATTCGTCAAAAAGGTGTCATTTATGCACAGGCCCAGCATTGGCTCCGCGCCCTACGACTGGCTATATGAGCTGCCCGATAGCGAGCTGGAAACGCTAGAGCAAGGTTTACATGAATTAATCACGCAGCGGCCAAGCGCGTTTTCAACCTTCAAAGCCCATTCGATGCGCGAAGCTATCGAATGTATCCTGTTTGATCGGCAGCAAGCGCGTCGGCAATCGGCATAACATGCCGGTTGCGTAATTCATATTGTACGCAAAGCAAAGCCCGATGATTTCATCGGGCTTTGGTATTTTTGGTACTTTCCGGGGTTTAAAGCTGGGTTAGTTCAATTTTACCAAGGCTGCGCCCGAGGAAGCGCTCACCAATGGTTTGAAATTTCACCGGCAAATCAGTCACCACAAAACGATATTCCGGCATGCTGTGCGCGGGATTAGCTAAACCACTGCTTTGCAATATTTCGGCCGTTTGATCGGCGATCGACAAAGCCGAATCGACCAGCTGCATACGATTACCGCACACATCCAGCAATAAAGGCTTAATCAGTGGGTAATGCGTGCAACCAAGCACGAGGGTATCGATCGACTCCACAAACACCGGCTTCAAATATTCCTGCGCGGTAAGCCGCGTCACGGCATGCTCTAACCAGCCCTCTTCCACCAGCGGCACAAACAACGGGCAGGCTTGCGAATAAACACGGGTGGCCGGATTGAGCTGATGAATTGCGCGCGCATAGGCATTTGAATTAATCGTTGTTGGCGTGCCAATCACGCCGATGCCGCCGGTTTTGGTATGCGCCACGGCGTTTTTTGCGCCCGCTTCAATCACATCGAGAACCGGCACTTTGGCACTAGCGCGCACTTTATCCGCCGCCACCGCGGCCATCGTATTGCAGGCAATAATCAGCATTTTAACGTCTTGTTGCTGCAAAAAATCTGCAATTTGCTGTGTGTAATGCTCAATCGTCGCCACCGATTTCACACCATACGGCACGCGTGCGGTATCACCAAAATAGATGATATTTTCAAACGGTAGCCTATCCATCAAAGCCCGTACGACGGTCAGGCCACCGACGCCCGAATCAAAAACCCCAATCGGGTGCGAAGGCAAAGAGGCTGGAGAAATACGGGAAGCAGACATACACGCAGGGTCGCTAGAAGTAGGCAGAAAAACGCAATTCTACCCTGCGCACCGCGCGCTAGATAGGGCGCGGCGGGAGCAAAAAGGATCCCTGCTTGATATTTTTAGAATTATTTTGGCCCTTCTTGACACAGCGCATCAGCACGATTGATCGCTGCGGCAAAGCTAGGTAGCAAATTATCAATCTGAACGGTACTGGCAACCCCGGAACGATTTAGTTTTGCAGCCACCGCGCTATTGGCCTCGCACAAGATCACCACCACACCGCGTTTTTGCAGTGCGGCGATCACTTCGTCTAATGTTTGCAAGCCGGTCATATCCATAAACGGCACACGTTGCAGGCGGATAATCAGCACTTTGGGGTCGGTGTGCGTATCGTGCAATACACGCTGGAAATTCTCTACCGCGCCAAAGAAAAACGGCCCTTCAATTGCATACACCAGCACACCTTTCGGTAGCTCCACCATGCCTTGGCTGAGTAGGTCCATGGCCAGCTCTTTCTCATCTTGCGGGCAAACTTCGACCGACATCGACATGCGGCGCAGGAAATGCATCGTTGCCAATATCACACCGATATTCACCGCCACCACCAAATCAGCAAACACCGTCAGCACAAAGGTAATCAGCAACACCGCCACATCGGCGCGCGGGGCGTGCGTGGCCATATACCAGAAATGCTTCACTTCGCTCATATTCCACGCCACGACAAACAAAATTGCCGCCAATACGGCCAGTGGAATGCTCGCTGCCAGCGGCGCGAGAAACAGCAAAATCAGCAACAGCACCAGCGAGTGCACCACCGAGGACAACGGGCTGGTACCGCCATTGCGGATATTGGTCGCGGTGCGGGCAATCGCCCCGGTGGCGGCAAAGCCACCAAAGAGCGGAATCACCATATTGGCCAAGCCCTGCCCGATCAGCTCCTGATTTGAGTCATGCCGCGTACCCGCCATGCCATCGGCGACCACCGCCGACAATAGCGATTCAATCGCGCCGAGCATCGCAATCGTAAACGCCGGGCCGATCAGCTCGATCACCCGCGCCATCGTAATATCGGGCCAGGCGAAGCTGGGCAAGCCTTGCGGAATACCGCCAAAGGCCGAGCCGATGGTCGCCACACCAGCAAACTGGCCAAAATATTGAATCAGCGTCACCACCAGCATCGCCACCAAGGGGCCGGGCAGTTTATTTAGATACGGTACTTTGGGGGTGATTAACAGCAGACTCAGCCCCAAGGCCGCCAGCGCAGTGGTGGCCAGATGCAAACTTGGCAGGCTGTGCAGCATTAACCATAGTTTTTCGTGAAAATGCGTCGCCGCAGGGCTGGGAATACCAAAAAAAGCGGGCCATTGGCCGGTCCAGATAATCACGCCAATGCCCGCGGTAAAACCCACAATCACCGGCGCGGGGATAAACTTGATTACCCCGCCCAGCTTGGCCAGCCCCATCAGCAGCAAAATCACACCGGCCATCATTGTGGCGATTTCCAGCCCGACAATGCCATGCTGCGCAGTAATCGCCGCCAAAATCACAATAAATGCGCCGGTTGGCCCGGCGATTTGCAAGCGGCTACCGCCGCACAGGCCAACGACGATCCCGGCGATCAGCGCGGTATAAATCCCCTGCTCGGGTTTGGCCCCGCTGGCTATCGCAAACGCCATCGCCAACGGCAGCGCGACCACGCCCACCACGACTCCGGCGATTAAATTGGGTAAGATGTGCTGACGGCTAAATAATCCTGCCCGCTTAGCTTCAATTGCTGCGATCATAGTGTTGGGCCAACTTTAAGAGAGCGTCTTCAACATGATCAGTTTAGACCTCCCTGCCAATTAAACTTTGACCAAACTAGGATTTTTGTGACTTCAAGTAACACCAATTTTTTTAGCGACAGCTTTGCCGCACTGCTGCGCGAAACCGAGTCCGGTAAACCTTTTGTTTACGATGAAGGCGATGAAGTCTCGCTAATGTTTGATCTGGCCACAGTCCAGAGTCGGATGAAACGTGCCAAGCCCAATGATCTAATGCTTGGGTATACACGTGCAATGCTTGGCAGTGTTTTGATACAGGAACATACCCAGCAAATTGGCATGATTGGCATGGGTGGTGGATCGCTGGCCAAGTATTGTCATCACTACCTACCCAGTAGCCAGATTAGCGTGGCCGAGATCGATCAGCGCGTGATTGATTTGGGCCATCACTTCCAGATTCCATTTGATAGCCCGCGCCTGCGGGTGCATTGTGCCGATGGCGCTGATTGGCTCAAAATCTGCACCCAAGCTTTTGATGTGCTGATGATCGACGCCTACGGCCCGCAAGGCATGCCGGACAATATCGCCAGCAATGCGTTTTTTGATCTGTGCCGCACGCGGCTTAGCCCCCAAGGCATACTGGTCGTCAATCTATGGGGCAGTGATAAGCGTTTCGAGAGCTATTACCAGCGTATTCGCACCATTTTCGACGATACCGCGCTAGCCATCGGTGCCGATGGCTGCGCCAACCGGATTGTGTATGGCTTTAATAATTCGCGACTACCTGCGCAAAAAACCTTGCAGCACTATTGTCGCCTGCGTGCCGATCAGCACAGCATTGATTTGATGAATTTGGGTCAACGTCTATCGCGCGCGCTGCGCGCCGCCGATGGGCTGGAGCCCTTAACCCCTAAACGCAGTACCTAAGCCGAGATTGCCATGGCCTTCAGCCCGATCCAACTGGAATTACTGCATGTCCCCGCCCAGCATTCAACGCAAAGCCCCCCAATCCTGCTGCTGCACGGCGCATTTGCCGGCGCGTGGTGCTGGCAACAAGTGCAGCAAGATCTGGCCGCTGCGGGTTGGGAAAGCTACGCGCTGAGCCTGCGCGGCCACGGCCACAGCGAAGGCGCGCTGATGCTTGCCAGCGCCACGATCAATGATTATCTGGCCGATGTCGAAGCCACCCTCGCCACGATAGGCGAGCCATGTATTCTGATCGGGCATTCCTTGGGCGGCTATCTGGCACAACAAATTGCCGAGCGCCACACCATCGCTGGCCTCGCACTGATCGCCAGCATTCCACCGTATGGCTTATCGGGCTCGCTCAGCTATATGTCGGCGCTACACCCCAATTTGCTAATGGGGCTGCAAAGCTTTGCACTGGGCCATACCAGCAAGCCCGAATCGGCGCTACTACAACATCTGCTGTTCGCCAAAAACACGCCAATGAGCGTAGTTGACGATTTCGCCCAGCACGCACAGCTTGAATCCATGACGGCGCTATCCGAGCTATGGATGCCGCAATGGTGGAAAAACCTACCCCGCTTTCCAAAGTTTCCGGTGCTGGTACTTGGCGCAGGCGACGACAGCATCATCCCGTTTAGCGATGTACAAATCACCGCGCAAGCATGGGGAGTCAGCCCAATCATGCTGCCCGAAGCCGGTCACGCGATGATGTGCGATCGCACCCAACCACAACTGAGCGCAGCTTTGCTAGCTTGGCTGGATAAAATATAACCGTAGGGTATTGCCACAGAGCCAATATAAAAAATTAGCTTGATAGCAATACCCCATCAATCACTATCCAGCGCCACTTCATTCAAAGCCGGATCACCGACAATCGCGTCACGCGGATCATCAAAGGCGCTAATCCGAATTCCGGCGTTTTGTAATGCCGTGCGGATCGCTTGAGCTTGAGCGATGGCGGCAGGATTGTCGCCGTGCAGACAGAGCGAATCTACCCGCTGGCTGAGCGCTAGGGCTTGCACCACCACGTCGTCAATCTGTTCCAACACCGCACCGGGCTGATCACGCGGCATCAAGCTACCATCGGGCAAATAAGCGCGATCAGCAAAGCCTTCTTCGATCACTGTCAAACCTGCATTACGCCCTGCCAGCACCAGCTCGCTACCAGCCAGCCCCATTAGCGCTAGATCGGGGTCGATTTCGCGGATTAGTTGCGCGATTTGGCGCGCCAGTTCGGGATCGCGTGCGGCGTCGTTATACAGCGCGCCGTGTGGTTTAACGTAGGCCACCGACACGCCCTCTTCGATACTCACGGCTTTGATCGCCCACAATTGCGCGGTGAGGCTAAACACCAGCTGGCTGGGCGTCAGCGTCATGCTTTTGCGACCAAAGCCTTCGCGGTCGGGGTAGCTCGGATGCGCGCCAATGCGTACATGGTGCTGATGCGCCAAACGCACGGTGGCGCGGATGCTATCAACATCGCCGGCGTGACCACCACAGGCAATATTGGCCGAGCTAATCAGCGGCATGAGCTGCGCATCCAAGGGATAGCCTTCGCCCAGATCAGCATTTAAATCGAGATGAGTTTTCATGACACCATTGTAAGTGAGACAACCGCGCTTGCGCACTGCATTTAGACCTCTTCTATTTATGTTGGCTCGATTTATGCATGTTTGCAGTGCGCGGCCAGCGTAGCTGCCACACGTTTGAACCATGCTTGCTGCAAGGCCAAGGCATCGAGCGCAGTCGGCTGATCAACCGGCAGCAGATACACGCTCTCACCCGCGCGCAATTGCCCCAGTCGCCACAAATCAGCCTGAATAATTTGCGCAATCACCGGATAGCCACCAGTCACTTGCGCATCGCTGAGCAAAATAATCGGCTGACCACCACGCGGCAATTGCACCGTACCGGCCATTACTGCATGCGAGGCCATCTCTAGGGGTATCTCCATCTGAAGCATACTACCAGATAGCTTCAAGCCCATACGGTTACTCTGTATATCGATTTTCCAGCTTTGATTGCAAAACAACTTTTGCGCCTCACCACCCAATTGCTCCCACTGCGGGCCGGCAATAAAGCGCAACACTTCGCCGCGCTCGGGCATCGCAATCGCGCACTGCGGACGCGATTTATCCCGCCGCCGTGCGGCGAGTTGGTCGCCTTTGATCAAAGCACGTCCCGCCATGCCGCCCAAACCGGCCGCCAAGAGCGTCGAGCGGCTGCCCCATAATTCAGGCACCTCAATGCCACCGGGCAAGGTTAGATAGCTGCGCGCGCCATACAAAGGCGTGCCCAAACTCAACACCTGCCCTTTCACCCCGCGATAAACTGCATTGGGCAATAGGCGACGGCCATCCAGCCGCGCATCGCAATCGGCGCCCGCCAGTGCAAACGAGCTGGTGTGGGCAAAACGGGCGCGAAAACCGCCCAGCGTGATTTCCAATGCCGCCGCATCATGCGGATTGCCCAGCAGCAAATTCACCACTTGCAAAGCAAAACCATCCGCCGCGCCACCAACCGGCAGCCCCCAGCTGGCACCTTGTGGCCGCCCCAAGTCTTGCACCGTGGTTTGCACACCGGCTTTTTCTACTTGCAAAATTAATGGATGAGGGGCTTTCATACTCGCTCCTGGGGTACAAAGCGCACACAATCACCCGCCCGCAAGCGGCAGGGCTGGCTGGCGTGGCGATCAAATAATGCAAAATCAGTCCGCCCAATCAGCTGCCACCCTCCGGGCTAGCACACGGATAAATACCAGTTTGCGCGCCCCCAATCCCCACCGAGCCCGCGGGCACGCTCAAACGCGGCTCAGCGTGCCGTGGCGTCGCAATCGATGCTGGCAAACCGGCCAAATACGGAAAACCAGGCAAAAACCCAATGCACAGCACGTCATAGCTTGGCGTGGCATGCGCCTCGATCACCTGCTGCGGCGTCATGCCCGCTTGCTCGGCCACAGAGGCCAAATCAGGCCCGGCTTCGCCACCGTATTGCACCGGAATCTCGACGCAGGTCGGTGCAAATGCGTCGAGCTGATTGGCGGCCAGTTCCCATTGTTGCTGTAACCAGCTCAAGGCTGCTTCGGCTGATTGTTGTAGTGGATTAAAGCGTACGGTGAGATTGCCAACCCCCAAGATCAATTGATACAGCGCTTGACCAGTCTGGCGTGTTTCAAACGCGCGCACCATCGCAATCAACCGCGGCTGCGCACTAAGGTCTGCCTGAAGCACTAAGGCGGTTTCACCCAAGGGATAAATCATCAATGGCTGCATGCACAATCACTCTTCAAAGCCTACCAATTTATTCAAAATGCGCCATACTAGAAGCCGATTTCACAGGGTAAATGCTTTCGCTTACATGGCTTCAGAAGACACGGCTGTATTCATCTCACCCGATCAATTACAAATTGGGCTATTCATCCAACTAGATTTACATTGGATGGATCACCCATTTCCTTTCGGCAGTTTCAAGGTTAAATCTGACGAGCAGATTAATACGCTTAAAAAACTGGGTTTAAAGCAGATTCGCTACATTCCTGAAAAAAGTGATTGTGCGCCTAATGCTGCACCGATCGCCAGTCTTCCAGTCGTGGAAAATGAAACAGCAGCGCTTGAAATTGATCCGGTGATTGCGGCCGAACTTGAGGCAAAACGCCTGCGACAAGCCGAACAACAGCGCCGCAAAGCTCAGCTAGCCGAATGCACCAAAGCATTTAGCCAAGCAGCAGTGGTCGTGCGCAAACTAAATAAAGAAGTGCACAGCAACCCGCGTGAAAGCATCGCGGCCGCCGAGCAGCTAATTGGCACCATGCTCGACTCACTGCTAACCGACAATGACATTGCGATTCATTTAATGAATGAAAAAGCGATGGGTGATGATCTATATTTTCATACACTCAACACCACGGTGCTAGCGCTGTTGTTAGCCAAAGAAATGAAACAAGAACGCGCGACCATTGAGCGCTTGGGGCTGGCCTCTTTACTGCATGATATTGGTAAGGTTGAAGTACCTGATCGTATTTTATTAAAAACCGACACCCTAAACCGCGCCGAAAAGACCTTGCTAGAACAACACTGCCAATGGGGAGTTGATGCCGCAAAACGCGCCAACTTGCCCGCAGAGGTATTGAGCATCATCGCGCAGCATCACGAATTTTGCGATGGCACCGGCTACCCGAAACAACTTAAGCTGGAACAAATCGACCCGTTAGCGCGTATTTTGGTGGTCGCCAATACCTACGATAACTATTGCAATAAAATCAATCCGGGCGATTCACTCACCCCGCATGAAGGACTGGCACTGATGTTTTCGCATCAGAAAGCCAAATTTGACCCCGCGCCGATGAATGTACTAATTCGCAGTCTGGGGGTTTACCCACCAGGGACACTCGTACAGTTATCGAACGAGCATTATGGTCTCGTCGTGGCGGTGAACTCGTCGCGCCCGCTTAAACCACAAGTCTTAGTGCATGATCCGGCCATCGGACGTGAAGAAGCAATGGTGCTTGATTTGGAAAGGCATCCCGACTTGAATATCAGCAAGGCTCTCAAAGCCAGCCAGTTGCCACGGCCAGTGCTAGCCTATCTAAATCCTCGCAAACGGATGACGTACTATTTTAGCCCAAGCGAAAATTGCGCATGATCCCCACCCATTTGCTCAGTGACTTTTGTGCCACTGCCATCCTCGTCGTCGACCCAACGACCGAAACCATTGTGGCGGCCAACCCCGCTTGCGAAAGCTTACTAGGCTATCGGCAAAGCCAACTAATTGGTATGCCCATTTCGACGATTGAAGTGGGTCTACAGGATGTGTTTTTCTGGGAGGACGTCCGCAGTGCGGGTGCCCAGGAAATCTCGCAAGTTGAAAGTGAATATCGACATCAAAACGGGCACTTTGTTTATGTCAACAAAACCGTTCGCTTGGTCAAACAGGACGCGCAAACGCTGTGCGTAATCTCAGCTCACGATATCAGCGCCAGCAAACGGCTGGAAGATGAAAGTGCTCGCACCAGCGCTCTATTGGCGGCCACACTCGAATCCACGATCGACGGTATTCTGGTCACCAATCTAGACGGACACATTATTAATTACAATCACCGCATGACCACCATGTGGCCATGGCGGCACGAAGGAGAGCAAACCTTCCATCATCAGCTCGCCGACTTCAAAGACCTATTGGAAGATCGCGCTAGTTTTGAACGTTGGGTCACCGCCCTTTTTCACGACCCCTATATTGACGAGCAAAAAACCTTCACCCTGCGCGATGGCAAGGTATTTGAAGTGAGCAGCTGCCCGCTGCAATATCGTGACGCACCGATTGGTCGCTTATTTTGCATCCATGATATTTCCGCGCTAAAAGCCAGCGAGGCTGCTCTGCGTGAGGCTCGCGATCAAGCGCAGCAAGCCAATAAAGCCAAATCAGATTTTCTGGCACACATGAGCCATGAGCTGCGCACTCCGCTCAATGCCATTCTTGGGTTTGCACAAGTAATCGAAGCCGATGGTCAAGGCGACAATCAAATTCTGGGCGGCTATATCCACAAAGCAGGTCAGCATTTGCTTGATTTAATCAATGAGGTGCTCGATCTGGCCAGTATTGAAGCCGGTAAATTGGCGTTACGGCTTGAATCTGTTGATGTCAGCGCATGTATTCATGATTGCGTCGAGCTAACCCAAGTACTCGCCAAAGAAAAAGGCATCGCACTGCATCTGAGCCCCCCTACTATCCCCTGTTTTATCTGGGCGGATGCTCGTCGGCTCAAACAGATGCTACTGAATTTGATCTCCAATGCCATTAAATACAATCGAGCAGATGGCTCGGTTAGCATTTCGACGCAACGCGTCCCCAATGGTAGCTGGCGCATCAAAGTGGAAGACACCGGCTTGGGCATTGCCGAAGCCGATCAGCAACGTCTATTTACCGCCTTTAACCGGGTAGGTAATAGCCAAACTAGCGTGGAAGGCACTGGGATCGGGCTGGCGTTTACCAAAAAACTAGCCCAAATGATGCAAGGCACGGTGGGGATGAGCAGCGAGCTTGCGGTAGGTAGCTGCTTCTGGATTGAATTACCGGCTGCGGTTGCCCCAGATTTAAGCCCGAATATTGTGCCAATTGCGCAGGATGAAAGCTCACGTACGGTGCTGTATATCGAAGACGATTTGCTATCGCAAAAACTAATGCAAAATATTCTGGCCAAACAACGGCCGAACTACCATTTCTTTACCGCTCAAACTGGTCAAGAAGGCATTGCCTTAGCAATGCAGATTGCACCTGATTTGATTTTGCTTGATCAGCAATTGCCGGATGCCACCGGATCGATGATTTTTGAACAATTGCAACAACACGAACGCACCCGTCATACCCCGTGCATAGCGTTGTCTGGCAATACCCTCCCCGAGCAAATCAACGATGCACTCCGGTTGGGGTTTAGCGCGTATTTGAGCAAACCATTGCAAATTAGCCAGGCCTTGCTGACTATCGACCAGATTATCTCGCAGAAGCGCGACGCAATATACAGCAAGGTATAGCCCGCAATTCCTTGCTTGAAAAAGCCCAGCTAAATATACCCGCCATTCTTTAAGGCCCACGCCACATGCTCACGCACCAATTCACTCGGGTCTTGCTGGCGCGCCAATAAAGCGGCGCCAATCGCAGGATTTGGCGCGGCATTGCCCAAACCAATCGCCAGATTGCTCAGCCATTTGGCATAACCAATCCGATAAATCGGGCTACCCGCCATTTTTTGCATGAAATCTGCCTCACTCCAGGCAAAGAGTTCAAGCAAAGTCACATTATCGAGGCCGTGCCGAATCGCAAAATCAGTCTCCGGGCTTTGCGCAGCAAAACGGTTCCATGGACAAACCAGCTGGCAATCATCACAGCCATACACCCGATTGCCGATGGCCTTACGAAACTCAAGCGGAATCGCGCCTTTTAACTCAATCGTCAGATAGGAAATACAGCGGCGGGCATCGACCTGATATGGCGCAACAATTGCCTGTGTTGGGCAGGCATCGATACAAGCGGTACATTTGCCGCAATGCTCAGCAGGAAGCGGCAAATCAGCGGGGAGTGGTAAGTCAGTAAAAATTTCGCCCAGAAAATAAAACGATCCAAACTCACGATTAAGCAATAGCGAATGTTTCCCGCGCCAACCTAAACCTGCTTGTTTTGCAAGCTCCACTTCCAGCACCGGTGCCGAATCGACAAAAACGCGATGCCCATACTCACCCACAGCGACGGCGATCTGATCCGCCAATTGCTGCAGACGATTGCGCAAAACTTTGTGATAATCACGCCCTAAGGCATAACGTGAGATATACGCCTTAGATGTATCGGCCAGAACTGCATCTGGAGCTTGCCCTCCCGACAGATACGGCATAAAAATACTGATCACTGACACAGTATTTGGTACTAATTCCGCTGGTCGGGCACGTTTTGGCCCGTGCCTTGCCATATAATCCATTTCGCCATGAAAGCCCTTGGCCAACCAAGCGTTTAGGCCACTTTCGGCGTGGCTCAAATCAATGCCGGTAATTGCCGCACGTGCAAAACCCAAAGCTTGCGCCCAAGTTTTAATTGACTGTGCTAATTGTGGATAATCCGGTGCGGGGCGAGAGCCTGTGTGCGTCATGTATATCAATTTTAACCGCGGAAGATTGCGTCAATGCAGCCCAATGATAACGCCTTTTCAGTTTTTTTAAGCGACGAAGACGCCACGATCGCATTCGGGGCGCAATTAGCAAAAGCCATTCAACCCGGGCTTACTGTGTTTCTAGATGGCAATCTGGGCGCAGGAAAAACCACCCTGACTCGCGGCGTGTTGCGTGGGCTGGGTTTTACCGGACGAGTGAAAAGCCCCACATATACCTTGGTTGAACCTTATACTGTTTCTAGCTTATACTTTTATCACTTTGATTTATATCGGTTTAATGACCCTAGCGAATGGGAAGATGCAGGGTTTCGCGATTACTTCAACCCCAACTCAGTTTGCCTGATTGAATGGGCAGAAAAAGCACAAGGGCAGCTGCCACGCGCAGACTGGCTCATTGAATTAGCCCCCGAGCATGAGGGGCGCCGTTTGCAACTTAGCGCATTGACTCCTTTAGGTTTGGCATGTCAGAACACTCTAAAATCGCTCAGCATTTAATCGCCACCGCACCATCAAAACTCGGGCGACGCGATGTGTTGCGCGGGTTGGCGGGGACGCTATTGCTATCGGTTACCCCAGTGGGTTTAGCCGCAACGAGCGCCAGCGTGGTCGCCGTACGTGTTTGGCCTGCGAATGCCTATACCCGAGTCACCATCGAGTCGAGTGCTCCGCTAACCTTTAAACAATTTTCACTCAAAGATCCGGACCGCCTAGTCGTTGATCTGGAGGGCATTGATTTAAATAATGAATTGCAAAGCCTCGCCGGTAAAGTGGGTGACAATGACCCGTACATCAAGCTGCTGCGCGCCGCACGCAATAAGCCGGGCGTAGTACGACTGGTGTTGGATTTAAAAGCCGCAGTGAAACCCCAGATTTTTACGCTAGATCCTATCGCCGAATACAAGCACCGCTTGGTGATCGACCTGTACCCTGCGGTGCAAACCGATGAATTGCTCGCATTCCTCAATGACAACTCACAGCTAAAAATGGATGTGGTTCCCCCCGCCGTACCGGCAGAGAAAACCGCCAGCCAAGCAAGCAATGTCAAACCTGCCGAGGCCAAAGCCAGCGATCCAAACAAAAAACCAACCGAGAATAAACCCACCGAAACAGTGGATCGCAGCAAACTTAAAGTTGATCGCTTAATCACCGTGGTGCTCGACCCAGGTCACGGAGGAGAAGACCCTGGCGCGGTTGGCCCGGGCGGGAATCACGAAAAAGCGGTGGTCTTGCAAATAGCCAAACGCTTGCGTGATTTACTACAAAGCGAACCCAACTTCCGCGTAGTCATGACGCGCGATGCTGATTTCTTTGTTCCGCTGGGCGTGCGAGTGCGCAAAGCGCGTGCGGTGCAGGCCGATCTGTTTGTCTCCATTCACGCAGATGCCTTTGTTCGCCCCGATGCCAATGGCAGCTCGGTATTCGCACTATCGGAAGGTGGTGCTTCCAGCACGGCTGCGCGCTGGCTGGCGCAAACGCAAAATGATGCCGATCTAATTGGCGGAGTAAAGGTAAAAGGCGGCGAGGATTTACGTAAAACCCTGCTCGATCTAACCACCACAGCCACCATTAACGATAGCTTGAAGTTAGGCAAAGCCATGCTGGGGGAACTGGGAAGTATTAACCGCTTGCATAAACCGAATGTCGAGCAAGCCAGTTTTGCCGTTTTGAAAGCACCCGATATTCCGTCAATCTTGGTGGAAACGGCTTTTATTTCCAACCCCGATGAAGAACGCAAGCTGATCGATGACGACTATCAGCAAAAAATGGCGCAAGCCTTATTCAAAGGTATTAAGCGCTATTTTGCCAAAAATCCACCACTGGCCCGCACTCGCATTGCGCAAAACCCCTGATTTATAATTTAACCCCAACGGCTTTACCAATCGCATCAAGCAGGCGGGCTGGAGTAAATGGCTTGACCACAAATCCGCTCGCCCCAAGGCTCAGTGCCTCGCGCACACGCTCCCCCGTGGCTTCACCACTCACCATAATCACCTTGGGCTGTGGGGTGAGTTTGAGTAATTGCGGCAGTAACTCTAGACCATCTGATTCGGGCAAATGAATATCAAGCAAGACCACGGTGGGCGTGTGATCCATACACATTTTCAAGCCCTCGTGCGCGTGCCCCACCTCGCCAATGACTTCAAAGGCAAGCTGGCGCAACAAAGCTCCCATTAAATTACGGATAATCGCGTCATCATCGATAATTATGCAGCTGATTTTCTTGGTACCCATCAAATATCACCCTAGATCTCAAGAATCACAGGTCGACTGATATACTGACGACCTCACTTGTTTCATATTAGACCAAACTCAACCAATGCCACGTATTCAGTTGCTTTCCGATCACTTAGTGAACCAAATTGCCGCAGGCGAAGTGGTCGAGCGCCCCGCTTCGGCGTTAAAAGAGTTACTTGAAAATAGTCTGGATGCGGGCAGTAAAAACTTGCAGATCGAATTGCAAGCCGGTGGCACAAAACTACTCAAAGTCATCGACGACGGCTGCGGCATTGCCAAAGACGATTTGGAATTAGCACTGCACCGCCACGCCACCAGTAAAATCGCCAGCATGGAAGATTTGGCGCGCGTCGGTACACTGGGCTTTCGTGGCGAGGGTTTAGCGTCGATTGCTTCCGTTTCGCGCTTAAGCTTAACCAGTAGATTTAACGATAATGGACAAATCTCGCAGTACGCGTGGCGTGTTGAAGCTGATCATGGCCGCATGCTTGACCCAGAGCCAGCCGCACTCGCAGCGGGTACCACGATTGAAGTGCACGAGCTGTATCACCAAGTACCAGCGCGCAAAAAGTTTCTGAAATCCGACGCGACCGAATACGCGCATTGCGCTGCGATGATCGAGCGTTTGGCGCTGGCCAACCCGCAAGTGCAGTTCACCGTCATCCACAATGGCCGCGCGCAAAATCGCTGGCAAGCGGGCGATTTGAATAAACGCGCTGCGGCAATTATCGGCGAAGAATTTGTCAAAACTGGGATTCCGGTTGACGAGGGCTTTGGCAATCTCAGATTGTATGGCATCGCCGGTTCGCCGACCTTGGGCAAATCGAGCCGTGACGCACAGTTTTTCTTTGTAAATGGGCGCTTTGTGCGCGATAAAGTCGTCCAACACGCGCTGCGCGAGGCGTATCGCGATGTGCTGCATCACAATATGCACGCAGCGTTTTGCTTATTTTTGGAGCTCGATCCTGAAGGTGTCGACGTCAATGTCCACCCGACCAAAATCGAAGTGCGCTTTCGAGAAAGCCAAGCGATCTACCGTTTTCTGATCACCAGCCTCTCAAAAGCACTTGCCAAAACCACCGCCGGCGCTGCAACGCAAGATACCCCACAAAGTATCGACCCAGAAACCGGTGAAGTATTAAGCTCTGCGGCCATACCCCAAGGCGAACTCAAACCACAAGACTATGCACAGATGGCCTATCGCCATCAGCAAGCAATGCCCTTGCCAATGGCTAACGAACCGTTCGCCAGCTATGGATCAAGCTCGAACGAACCATTCTCCGGCACTGGAAAATACTCAAGCGAGGCGAATTCCAGTCATGGATCGGAATCAACTCAGCAGCGCAGTCACTTCAGCTACCGCGACAACGCGCCCTCGTCTGCTGCACCGATGGCGTTTTACGACACGCAATTTGGCGATCTACGCCGCGATACCCCAGCCAGTACTGGCACGCAGCCAGCTTGGATGAAGCAACTCGAAGCCATACGCCCAGTGCCAAGCCGTTCAGCCAATGATTATTTACCCGCCGGCAGCGCCAGCAACACCGCGCTGCCCGAAGCCGACGACGCGGCGATTCCGCCGCTGGGCTTTGCTTTGGCGCAGCTGCACGGCGTGTATATTTTGAGCCAAGTGGCTGACGGCCTGATTGTCGTCGACATGCACGCGGCGCACGAACGTGTGGTGTACGAAAAACTCAAAACCGCGCTCGATCTGCAAGCCATGCCAATGCAGCCCTTGCTGATCCCGCATGTCTTCGCCGCCGACAAGCTCGACGTCGCCACTGTTGAAGATCACGCCGAAGAGTTGGTTGGCTTAGGTTTGGAAATTTCAGTCTCATCGCCAACGCAATTGGCGGTGCGCGCGGTGCCGATGCTGCTGCAAAACAGCAATCCGGTGGAGCTCGCGCAAGCGATGCTGCGCGATATTCGCCAAGTCGGCGTTTCGCAAGTGCTGTCCGGTCGGCGCAATGAATTACTCGCAACGATGGCCTGCCACGGCTCGGTGCGCGCCAATCGCCAATTGACGATCCCCGAAATGAACGCGCTGCTGCGCGAAATGGAAGTCACCGAACGAAGCGGCCAATGCAATCACGGCCGTCCTACGTGGTTTCGCTTGAGCATGAATGATTTGGATAAACTCTTTATGCGGGGGCAATAAAATGACAAAGCATTCACTACCTCCCGCCATCTTCATCATGGGCCCGACCGCCAGCGGCAAAACCGCCGCAGCGATGCATTTGCTCGAATCGGGCTTACCCGTTGAACTGATTTCGGTCGACTCAGCCTTGGTGTTTCGCGATATGGATGTTGGCACAGCCAAACCCACGCGCGAAGAATTGCAGCGTGCGCCACATCATTTAATCGATATTATTGACCCAACCGAAGTCTATTCGGCCGCGCAATTTCGCACCGACGCCCGTGCGCTGATGGATGACATCACCGCGCGCGGTAAAGTACCAGTGCTGGTCGGTGGCACGATGTTGTATTTCAATACACTAGAACAAGGCATTCATGATTTGCCAGAAGCAGATGCGGCGCTGCGCGAGCAAATCCATACCGATGCGCTGAAATTAGGCTGGCCCGCGATGCACGAACGCCTCGTGGCGCTCGACCCGATCACCGCCGCGCGCCTGTCACCCAATGACTCGCAACGGATCGAGCGCGCGATTGAGATTTGCATTCTGGCTGGCAGGCCGATGTCGGCGATTTTAGCCGAACCAACACAAGACACGCTGCAATATAATTTGCTCAAAATTGCACTCTTGCCTAGCGATCGGGCGGTACTTCATCAGCGCATTGAAACGCGCTACGACACGATGCTCAGCGGCGGTTTGGTTGAAGAAGTAAAAATGCTGCGAGAAAAATATCCGCTCAATCTTGATCTACCATCAATGCGCTGCGTGGGCTATCGCCAGACTTGGGAATATCTCGATGGCGAAATCGACCTAAAAACCAGTAGAGAAAAAGGTATCGCGGCGACACGGCAATTGGCCAAACGGCAAATGACCTGGCTCAGGGGGATGGAAAATCTGACTACACTGGATTGCTTATCGAAAGACCTAACCCAAGTTGTGAGCAATCGGTGTGTAACTCAGATCACAACAAAATAACATACCTGATGCACTACAGTAATAATACAGAAAGAATTGGTGTTTTCCCTGATATGATATAAGGGCGCCGCTAAGCGCTTTTTATACTCATAATTCATAGGAAAACAAATGAAACTCAAACATTTGGCACTGGCATTCGCTTCTGCATTCACGTTTGGTTCCGCTCAAGCTGCATTTATCCCTGTTGGAGTTCAGAATGACCTGTCATTCACACAGGTTACTGGCAATTGGGGTTGGACATTAGCCTATAGCAATAGCTATAGCAGCACGGATTCAATTGATAATTTGTTCGCCAATGTAAAAGCAGGGCAATGGGTTATGATTGGAGCTCGAAAGCATGGCACTGATGTTATTGATGTTGCAGCTGCTGCCAAAATAGAAGATGTAAAAACATTTACCAGTTTGAATACTACCCATTCAGCAAATGGCAGCGAATGGTACTACAATAATTACTCAATCGGTTTTGCTGGTTTGGGACAAACAATTAGCCAAAACCAAGCAGATACAAACGGATCGAATGAACGCAGCCGCCTAAGTTGGCACACAGTTGGGGCTGGCGGCCCCAATCAAGTGCCAACAGCTCTAAATTATGGGGGCTGGCGTAGTGGCAATAACCTAAATCTTAATGGTTCAAATGCATTTGACCGCGTTATTTTTACAGCTAACGTAGCCCCTGTCCCAGAACCAGAAACCTATGCTTTGATGGGCATGGGATTGGTTGGTTTGTTGGCTGCACGTCGTCGTAAAGCAAAACAAGCTTAATTTGCTATCGCAGCAAAGACAAAACGGCACCTCGGTGCCGTTTTTTTATTGCACCGATTGAAGTTTTATTTCGCTAACGGCCAAAAAGCCGGGTCGTGCAGTAAATTGCCAATGCCGTTAATCACAAACTGCCCGCCAATGCAAATTAACATAAAGCCCATGATGCGCGAGATGGCGCTAATGCCATCTTCGCCGAGCAAACGGTACAGCTTGGTCGAAGCGCGTAGCGTGAGCCATGAAATATACGCCACCAGCAAGATGTCGATCACGACCATCAGATAACCAGCCAGACTGGTAAGACTTTTTGGAAATGGATGCTAGATGACATCGCGCGCGCCCGCGATTAAACCGGGACCAGAGAGCAAAGGCATAGCCAGCAATGTAGCAAATAACCGCACTACTGCAGTCTGATCGCGCCGTATTGCACCAAACTATGGCATACATTTAGACACAATACAGTCCGAAAGCTTGGTCGACAAAATCAAAACGCTACGTGAGAAATACACACTAAATTTTGTATGCCTGCAATGCACTGCGCTGGCTATCAACAGGCTTGGGAATATCTCGACGGCGAAATCGATCAAAAACCAGCTGAGAAAAAGTAATTGACACGACGTAGCGATTTGGCAAACGAAAAATGGCCTAGCTACGAGTGATGGAAAGCTCATATGCATTCAACGGGCTTAACACTTGAGCACTTCCAAAAAATTAAACACAAATTGAAAGTTACACAACTTTACAATAATTTAAAAATATACAAACAAACCCTTCAATTAATCTTTAATAAAATTACCATAAATTAATATAACAACAATCTGTGTACACACATCAACACAAACCAAACCAATTTGTCGCTTACACGCAAGATTAGAACTAGAATTCGTTCGCCATTAAGGCTTAACAGCTCTTTTTTTTGATTATTGTAGTTTTATATTGCAATAATTATTTTATAAAACTGCAATCATTCTAAAGATCAGCAAAGCTTCACGACCGAAATAGCACAAAACATTCTCTAACCAAATCCACTCAATGAGATATTAATGAATAAAACACTTATTGCTCTAGTTCTTGCCACGGTTTCAACACTTTCACACGCAGCAGTGTTTGATGGAAAAACAGCACAGTTCCAATACTACACCCGTAGCCTAAACAACCCAATTGGCGCTCCAACAGAATTAAGTTCAAACAAAACTATAAATTTTCAAAATGCATTTAATATCAGCTTAAATAAAAACAACATTATTATTAATTTCTTAACAACCAATAGATTTAACAGCAGCGGCACCTTCGGTGGATTTAAAATCTCAGACACAAAGAATCAGTTCAATGATTTTAAATCATTCACCGTACTATCAAACAATGGTATGACTCAACTAACAAACAACAACCTGAGTTTTGATGGTGACAACTTATTTGTCAATTGGAGAGGCTTATCGTTCACTAACGGTGGTACTGTGGAGTTGAGTGTGACTACAGTCGCTCCAGTCCCAGAACCAGAAACCTATGCTTTGATGGGCATGGGTTTGGTAGGTTTGTTGGCTGCACGTCGTCGTAAAGTTAAACAAGCTTAATTTCGTATCGGTTTAAATAAAAAACGGCACCACGGTGCCGTTTTTTATTGCGTCAATTTCAAATTTACTTCGCTAATGGCCAAAAAACTGGGTCGTGCAGTAGATTGCCAATGCCGTTAATCACAAATTGGACGCCAATGCAGATCAGCAAAAAGCCCATAATCCGCGAGATGGCATTAATGCCGTCTTCGCCGAGGACGCGATACAGCTTGGTTGAGGCGCGTAGCGTTAGCCATGAAATATACGCTACCAGCAAGATGCCAATCACCACAGTCAGATAACCCAGCCACACCGGCAAAGCGGTTTGCGTATGCACGCCCGACGACATCGAAATCACCACCGCAATCGAGCCGGGGCCGGATAGTGATGGCATCGCCAGTGGGGTAAACGAAATATCACGTTTGCTGCTATTGGGCGCATTGCTCGCATCGTGCGGCTCGCCAAACAGCATATCAAAACCAAAATAGCTCACGATTAAGCCCCCGGCGATGCGCAAGCCGGGAATCGAAATATTGAAAAAATCCATAATCAGCGCGCCAGCCAGCAGGAAAGTGACCAAAATCCCTGCCATATAAATACACGCACGTTTCACCTGGTTGTCGCGCTCTGCTGCGGATAAATGCGCCGCCATCCCTGGCAAAATCGATACGGTGATCAGCGGATTGGTAATCGGTAGCAAGGCCGAAATGGTTGCCAGCACGGTGGCAAATATTTCAAAAATGATTTTTTCCATGGGTATGGCTTTACAAGACTCAGAATAGAATGACTACAGCGCAATACATACAGAAACAGTACTAGCAATCTGGCTACACACGTGGCGAGTTCACAGCACAAATGTCGGCGTTGATGCATCTGCATTGCATGCTCAGTATACGCCGATTGCATGTGTCTTAATGGGTAATCCTGCCGCTAGAATAGGGGCTACAGCTCATGATGTGTCGATTAGCTATCCTGATCATGGGTATTTTTGAGAAAATCAAACATCGTTTTCTGCAAATTTGGCTCATTCTCCAACGCTTCAATCACCTTGGCCAAACTGGTGAGCTCGGCGTAGTCTTGCCGAATGTGCGGATATACAAAATCATAGTCACGAAAAAACATTGTCCAGAGCGGGAATCTCCGCTGCATCAACACTTCTTCGCTAATGAGCTCCACATTTTCATGGCGCGTATCTTGCATAATCCGCTGAAAAACCATGCGGATCATATCCGGCTGGCCTTCAATGTATTGCAGAAAATAGCCTTCTTGATACAGCAATAAACCACTCACATCGTTGTGCGCATTGCGCACCTGACACTCTCGCATCAATTGCATGCGCATATCTTCAGTTAGCTTGCGTTTGGAATGGCTGATATAGGTTAGGCCTAGAAACATCATGAAACTCCCGAATATTTCTAGTTTTAGCCCAATTCATCGCAAAACACAGCAATTCCTGTCGCGCGGACGGTCCCCATAAAAAAGCCGCATCATATTGATGCGGCTTTTTAAGTTGCGGTACGTAGATTTATGCGCCCAACGCCTTCAGGGTCTGGTCACGCACAGCTTCAACGGCTTGCGTGCCGTCGATTTTGATGTATTTTGGCGCTTTTTCGTCGCCAGACGCGGCCATTTTGCCGTAGAAGCCCACCAATACTTCGGTTTGCTCGTGGTAAACGCCCAAGCGTTTCAGTACCACTTCTTCTTTGTCGTCGTCACGCTGGATCAGGTCTTCACCGGTTTCGTCGTCTTTACCTTCCACTTTTGGTGGATTGTATTTCACGTGGTAAGTGCGACCTGAAGCCACATGCACACGGCGGCCGGCCATACGATCAACGATGGCGGCATCCGGTACGTCGATTTCCACCACGTAGTCGATATCCACGCCGGCAGCGATCATCGCTTCAGCTTGTGGAATCGTGCGTGGGAAGCCGTCAAACAGGAAGCCATTGGCCGCGTCGGGCTGCGCAATGCGCTCTTTCACCAAGCCGATGATGATGTCATCGCGCACCAAACCGCCCGCATCCATAATCGCCTTGGCTTCTAGGCCCAGTGGCGTGCCGGCTTTCACCGCGGCGCGCAGCATGTCGCCCGTCGAAATTTGTGGAATATTGAATTTTTCGCGGATATAGTTAGCTTGAGTGCCTTTACCAGCGCCTGGTGCGCCCAGAAGAATTAATCGCATTGCTCTGTTCCCCATCGTGTCATAAAAAATAAGTTTAAAACCCAAAGTTCCCCTGCTTGGCGACCTAGCCTTGCCTGAATACTTTTGTCTATCTACTTAAAACTGTGATCTGCTGCTGTTTTAGTTGTTTTTTACTTCATCACGCCTGCGCAAATACGGCACGCACTCGTGCTAAATCTTCGGGCGTATCGACACCTGCGGCGGGCGCTTGGGCCGCGCGGTAAACGCCGATTTTATAGCCATGCCAGAGCACCCGTAGCTGCTCAAGCATTTCAATGTCTTCTAATTTGGATGCAGCTAGCTGCGCGTAGGCGCGCAAAAATCCAGCCCTATAAGCGTATATGCCGATATGCCTTTGTGCATCTAGTTCAGCGGGCAATACCCAGTCTTCATCGCTATTGTCATCGGCAAAAGAATCACGATCCCACGGAATCGGCGCGCGGCTAAAATACATCGCCTCAGCAGCGGCATTGCAGACCACTTTAACCACATTAGGATTAAAAAAATCTTCGGCGTTATCAATAGAGTGGCTGGCAGTTGCCATCGCCAGCGCCGGATTGGCCACCAGTTGCGCCGCCACCGCGTTAATCAGCGCCGGATCAATCAGCGGTTCATCACCTTGCACATTCACCACAATCGCGTCATCGCTCAATGCCATGCGATCAACCATTTCCGCTAAGCGATCAGTGCCCGACGGGTGATCGGCGCGGGTCAGCATGCAGGCGTAATCCGCCGCGACCACCGCGTCTTGCACCGCCATATCATCGGTAGCAACGACGACCATTTCAGCGTCAGATTTGAGTGCTTGCTCAATCACACGCACGACCATTGGTTTGCCCGCAATATCGGCCAGCGGTTTATTCGGTAAACGGGTCGATTTAAGGCGGGCGGGGATAATGGCGATGAAGCTCATGGACGGCAATCTCTGTGCTGGGCGAGTGGAATTAAACTTCTTCGTCAGCGGCCAATTGGCGCGCTTCGCTTTCCAGCATCACAGGGATGCCATCTTTAATGCCAAAAGCGATCCGATCAGCTTTACACACTAACTCTTGCGCTTCTTTTTTGAACACCAAGGGGCCTTTGCAAACTGGGCAGACTAAAATCTCAAGCAATTTGGCGTCCATGATTTACCTTTTCTCTTTCAATGCTTTCAAATGAATATCGATGCGCTGCGCCAAGTCAGGGGAAATCACCGCTTGGACCGGCAAAACCCAGATTCTACCACCCCATACGTGCTCAGTGTCAGCCGAGCGGAGTAGCGCAGCAATTTTCACCGCGTCTTTTTCTGTGACAATGATCTCGCCCGTGGCGGGCAAATCGGCCAGCGTAAACGCATGATGATCAGGGAAAACATGCTCGATGTAGCTAAAACTTAGGCCTAATAGCGTGTTGAAAAAGCGTTGTGGATTACCGATGCCAACCACCGCGTGCAATGGCGCAGCAAAATCAGCCGCAGTGCGAGTGTCGTTACGATCATCCAGCCGATAGCAGCGCTCGGCCAGTAGCTGCATTTGATGGCGAGACACATACTCACCACCGTATTGCTTCGCAGGTAAATTATTATCTAACTCAGCGGGCAATACCCCATTAATCACCACCGCATTCACCGTAGCTAGCCGCGCCACACCTTCACGCAATGGTCCTGCAGGCAAACGCAAGCCATTACCCACCCCGCGCGTTGCATCGACGACACAAATCTCAAAATCACGCGCCAGCGCATAGTGTTGCAAACCATCGTCACACAGCAGCAGATTCACCCCCGGATAAGCCGCCAGCAACACCTTACCCGCCTCTGCACGGCGACGCGCGACAAAGACCGGCACATCCAGATCAGCGAGCGAGCGGCGCATCAACAGCGGCTCATCGCCCACATCGCGAGGCAAACTATCCAAAGCCACTGCACGCACCGCACCGTCATCATCAGCACGGCCATAACCACGCGAAATAATCCCCACCCGCCAACCGAGCGCACTCAAACCACGCGCCAATGCAATCGTCAGCGGCGTCTTGCCGGTACCACCCGCCGTGATATTACCCACCACAATGACCGGCACCGGCAATCGGGTGGATTTTTTAATCCCGAGTTTGAATAGCGCGGCATTGAGCGTAGCCAGCGCGGCAAACAGCAAGGAGAGCGGCCACAACAGCAGCGCCCCCAGCGAGAGCGAGCGACGATACCAGAGGCGATGGATCAGGGATTCGAGGTTCATAAATAATGTAAGGAGTATTCGCCGCGCAGCGGCAATACGCCGGAAGGTTAAGATCAATAATGGCGCAATACCTACGGCGATTGCGTTTATTCAGCAACGATTGTATGGCCTGCTCACGCAGGCGGTAAACCGGCGGTTTCGCCCGCCGGACGAGTTAGGGGTTGGTCTTGCCCAACCCCTAACAACCCCTGCGCGCCCGATCGACGCGAAACCCCGTCCGTCCGGCAATTGGCAAGGCGCCGCAAAACTCGCTGCGCGCTACCGTCGCGCAGCTCAAACAGGTTGCGGCTTAAAACCTTGCCAATCACCTCCCGAACGGTGCGTCTCCACGGGCAATCTGTACTAATTAGCACAGGGGTATATCAATCAAAGCAATAATTGAACTAGCTTTCAGAGCAACACCACTGCATGTATATGCGGTAATCGTCGGGCTGCGCCATCTCCCCTGCAGCAGCGCCGAGCGAGGAACAGGCGGGGCGGGAATTCGGTTGCGCCTGTTTTGTTAAGCGCAATCGCCGCCTCGACTGTCCGCAGCGAGGGCATCGGCGTAGCCGACGCAGATGCGGGGTCGCCTTTCTTTGCTGACTTTCTTTGGCGAAGCAAAGAAAGTCAGTGCCGCGGCGCACAGCCGCTAATCTCGGCTTATCAGTTCAACTCACCTAGGGCTGCTCTATCGCCTAACCTACGAAACTAAAGCTACCTGATGATAGTGGCCAAACAAATAAACTCCGCATCTACATCCGACTTTTCAAGAAGAAAAATCATTTCATTTGGAGGTATTTTCTCACTAAATCGAACTTCACTATAATTTCCATTTGCATCCCAAGACGTGGCGTATAAAAGCTTCGATGAATAGGTTCCGCACTCGTATTCATAGCGAGCATCATAACCATGTATCTGGATTGGGTCTAAAACAGTTCTTTTTACCCAAGCTCTTAGTTTGCCTCCGCTCATTTTCTTAATGCTATATGGCATTAATTCGGACTTTAAATGCTCATTTTGGAAAATAACCGCCGCAGTTTTTAACTCCCCTGCGATTGTTTCAGCTGCAATGAAAATTTGAATCAACAATACCGCGATTACAACTCTCAATACTAGACCCTTGTTAAATTCAATTGTCGAAACAAAAACGGCGCCTAAGCGCCGTTTTTGAAATCAATCCAATTACTTCCCTGTAGTCTGCGTCGCAAACGTCAACTTGCCATATCCGGCAGTTCTCGCCGCTTCCATTACATTGACCACCGACTGATGGCTGGTTTGCGCATCGGCATTGATGACAATCATCGGGTCGGCATTGTTGCCTGCGGCACGACGTAGCAGCACTGCAAATTCGTCTGGGCTGGCAAACGCAGTAGTGTCGCCGTTAATCGCGTATTGCCCATTGGCTGAAATGCCAACTTGAATAGTCTGCGGTTGCTCGACTTGCTTTTCCGCATCGGCCGTTGGCAGATTGATTTTGAGCTCGGCGAATTTGGAATACGTCGTCGTCGCCATCAGAAAAATCAAAATCACCAGCAAGACGTCGATCAACGGGATAAAGTTGATTTCGGGTTCGACGCGCGCGCGTCCTTTACGAAATTTCATATTTTCTAACCTCAACAGGCCTCAAGAACGGAGCGAGAAGCCTAAAGACAAGGTTGAAAGCGACGAAAAACCGGAATTTACATGTGGTAAATGAGGATTTTGAGCCGCTTTCCGCCTGCAAATTAAATCCAGTCTGCAGTATTTGGGCTTCGCAGCCCGTTCCCAGTGAATTAGTGGTGGCGCTCGCCGTGAACAACCTCTACGAGCTTGATCGCCTGCTGTTCCATTTCAACCACAAAGTCATCCACTTTGCTGGCAAAGTAGCGATAGAACATTAGCGCAGGTACCGCCACCATAATACCGAAAGCGGTGTTGTACAGCGCGATCGAGATACCATGGGCCAACGCAGCCGGGTTGCCGCCACCGCTCGGTGCTTGCGAGCCGAAAATTTCAATCATCCCGATGACGGTACCAAATAAACCTAATAATGGCGTCACCGCGGCCAGAGTACCAAGGGTAGAAAGGTAACGATTCAGATCGTGCGCGACAGCGCTACCAGTTTCTTCGATCGACTCTTTCATGATTTCGCGTGAGCTTTTCACGTTCTTTAAACCGGCCGCCAAAACTCGGCCTAATGGGCTGGAAACCGCCAGTTTATTGAGCGTTTCAGCATTAACCCCTTGCGCACGGTATTCTTGTACCACCTTGGCAAGCAAACCCGTTGGCAACACCTGGGATTTACGCAAAGAGAGCAAACGCTCGATGATGATAGTCACAGTGGCAACAGAGGCGGCGATAATCAGCCAAATCGGCCAGCCAGCAGCCTGAATGATGGCGTACATAGTGGTTTAAACCTTAGATGAAAAGTGGATCTGAAGTCTTGCGCGAAAACCGCGTAACTTTAGCCGCTATTTACCGCTTCGGGAAGAGGTTATCATTACAGCGCCCAAGCGCAGCCAAGCTATTTTGCCATCGTTTGCGGTGGCTTGTCGTACAAATCCGCAGGCGGCTCAACAACAGTGTGCACAGAACAAAAAGTGGCTTAAGCAGCAGATCTAATTATGTTTTTTTGTTTACTCACACTTCCTGTGGATAACTTTGTGAGCAAGTGCGTAAAACTGCGCTAAAAGCGGCATAAATGCTGCATATAATCAGCTTTTCACTGCTTATAGCAAAAATATATTATCTATAAAAATCAGCAACTTAAATCGTATTTATTAACTACAAGATTCAATTTACCCTGCAAAGGGCTTAGAAACTGGATTTTGTGGATTACTCAAGGTGTTTTCGGCGTGAATCTTGATTTGTCAAGTCCCTCAAAAGCTGTAGTGTCTGTCACACAACTGAATCGTGACGTGCGAATGTTGCTAGAAACCGGCTTCCCTAGCTTGTGGGTTGCGGGGGAAATTTCTAACTTTAAGCGTTATGATTCAGGCCATTGCTACTTCAGTTTGAAAGATGCGAATGCACAAGTGCGTTGCGTCATGTTTCGCGGCCGAGCAGCCCTACTCGACTTTGCTCCGCGCGAAGGATTGCAAGTAGAAGTGCGTGCGGTGGTGTCGCTCTACGAGGCGCGCGGGGATTTTCAGCTAACTATTGAGGCGATGCGTATGGCGGGTCAAGGCGCTTTATTTGAGCGCTTTGAGGCATTGAAAAAGCAATTGGCCGCCGAAGGGCTATTTGCGAATGAGCGTAAACAAGCGCTACCGCACTTTCCGCGTCGAATTGGGATTGTGACATCCCCTGCTGCTGCGGCACTGCGCGATGTCCTGACGACGCTAGCGCGCCGGATGCCCAATATTGAGATCATTCTCTATCCCACAGCCGTGCAAGGCGCTGATGCGGCCAAGCAGATTGCGCGCGCGATTGCGCAGGCCGCCAGCCGCAATGAAGTAGATACACTGATTATTTGCCGCGGTGGTGGCAGCCTAGAAGATTTGTGGTCCTTTAATGAAGAAATCGTTGCACGCGCGATTGCTGCTTGCCCAATTCCGACGGTGAGCGGGGTTGGGCACGAGACTGATTTTACAATGGCCGATTTTGTTTCCGACGTTCGAGCGCCAACGCCAACTGCAGCGGCCGAACTGGTCAGCCCAAATCGGGCAGAATTGCTACAGCGTCTAAGCCAACTTAAGCAGCGCCAACTGCGCGTTTTGCAATATCAGCTTCAACAACGGATGCAGCAACTTGATCAGTTGGCGCGACGCCTCATTCATCCGGGGCAACGACTGAGCCAGCAAAAAACTGACCTCCACAATCAAGCACGCCGCTTACAACAGGCCATGCGCTTTAGCCAGCAGCAGCGCACGCAGGCGCTGGCACGGCAAGCATTGCAGCTCAGCTACGCACGCCCCAATCCGACACTGATTCGCCCCGTTTTGCAGCAAAAACAGCAACGTTTACAGCGTGCAATCCAGCGTATGCTTGAGCAGCGCCAGCAATATTTGAAGCAAGCACAGTTGCAACTCATGCCATGGGACCCACAACAAGTCCTGTCACGCGGCTATGCTTTAGTCAGCCGCCCCAACGGTCAAATTGTGCGCAGCGCACTGGCCGTACGTGCTGGGGATGCCCTGCAAGTGCGCTTTGCCGATGAGCAGATTAGCGTGGAAGTACGGCAAGGAATTATTCAACAACCCGAGCTAGAGCTATAACATCAGCAATACTCCCAATGGGTGTAGGGTTGTAGATCAGCTTTAATGATGATTACCAATCAATACCCTACGGGAGATGGCATCAATGCACGATCGTGAATGGCTCAATCAGGCAATCCAGACCATCGAGGCTGACTACAATCGCTCGGCGGATACACACTTGATACCCGTGCATCTACCCGCCTACCCGAACATTGATTTTTATCTGAAAGACGAATCGAGTCACCCAACAGGCAGCTTAAAGCACCGCTTGGCGCGTTCGCTGTTTATGTATGCGCTGGCCAATGGTTGGCTACATCAGAAAAGTACGGTGATCGAAGCCTCTAGCGGCTCGACTGCGGTGTCCGAAGCCTATTTTGCTCGCCTGCTTAATTTGCCATTTATTGCCGTGATGCCGGCCAGCACCAGCCCCGAGAAAATTGCCGCCATCGAATTCTATGGTGGACGCTGTCATTTTGTGGCAAACCCCGGCCAAATCAGCGCTGAATCACAACGCTTGGCACAAGAAACCGGCGGCCATTTTATGGATCAATTTACCTATGCCGAACGCGCTACCGATTGGCGCGCCAACAATAATATCGCAGAGTCGATCTTTAGCCAGATGGCGCTCGAGCGCTTTCCGATCCCGAAATGGATCGTAGCCAGTTGCGGTACAGGTGGTACTAGCGCGACACTGGGGCGCTATGTGCGCTATCGCCGACTCGGCAGTGGTATTGCCTGCGTCGACCCGGAAAACTCAGTGTTCTTCGATGCCTACCAGCACCGGCGGCAAGATTTAACGCTAGATAAGGGCTCGCGCATCGAAGGCATCGGCCGGCCTCGTGTTGAAGCATCGTTTATTCCATCGGTAATCGATCGGATGTTGCAAATCCCCGACACCCTCAGCTTGGCTGCCACGCACTGGCTAAGCAAGAAAATTGGCAAAAAAGTCGGTGGCTCAACCGGTTGCAACTGGATTGGTGTTATGCAATTAGCCCAAGAAATGCATCAACGTGGTGAAGCCGGCAGCATTGTGACTTTGCTCTGTGATAGTGGGGAGCGCTATGCTCAAACCTATTTTTGTCCCGATTGGCTGACTAAAAATGACTTTGATCTTAGCGATGCTGGTTGGCAAATAATCGACTGTTGCGAGCACGGAAAAGCACTCCCTAAGCTCAAACAAAATTAGCACCAGCCCAACTGGCATTAACGAAACATTAATTGTGATACCAGTTATTTACTTTCTTTCTCCCTGAGCGCATGCTTCGTTTGCGTCCAACCTTACAAAGAGAAGGTGCGCACAACACCTAGCAAAAGGTGAGCACCAGATCTGAGGTAGCGATTATGGGCGCAATACAAATCAACGGAGAATGGAAGAGATGAATAAACTCACCAAAACGATCATCGCGGGTTCGCTCGTGATGATTGGCGGCCAAGTCATGGCTGCAGATTGCGCAGCACCATGGTCTGCCACCACCACCTATAGCGCTACTGGCACCACCGTGAGCCAAAACGGCCACAATTACACCAATAAATGGTGGACACTCAACGAAGATCCAAGCAAAGCTGGCGCGTGGGGCGTTTGGGCTGATGCAGGCATTTGCGGAACAGGTACAACGACTCCAGCACCAACCGCCGTAGTGACTGCCGCACCAACCGCGACTCCAGTTGTAACTGCGGTTCCAACCACCGCGCCGACCACAGCTCCCACCGCAAAACCAACGGCGACTCCAGTGGTGACTACACCACCAGCGGGCACATGTGCCGTATGGGCCGAAGGCGCCAGCTATAAAACCGGCGATGTCGTGAGCTACAACGGCGTAAGCTACACCGCCCTGAGCGCGCATACCGCCTTTGTGGGTGCGGGCTGGACTCCAGCAACCACACCAACTCTGTGGAAAGTAGGCGGTAGCTGCGGCGTTGTGCCGACGGCAGCCCCAACGGTAGCACCGACCACCGCACCAACTACAGCACCAACCGCCACGCCGAAGCCAACTGCAGCACCGACCGTAGCGCCGACAACCGCACCTACGACGGCCCCAACTACAGCACCGACAGCGACGCCAAAACCGACCACTGTACCCACAGTGGTTCCAACCACGGCACCAACAGCAGCCCCAACGGTAGCGCCAACCACTGCACCAACTACGGCGCCAACGGCAGCACCAACTCCAGTTGGCCCAACCCCGACACCAGCACCGGTGGGTAGCCGTGAAGTCGGTTCTTACTTCACGCAATGGGGTGTGTACGACAGCGCCTTCTTTGCCAAAGCGGTGCAAGATAGCGGCGCAGCGGCCAAGCTGACTTTCATCAACTACGCGTTTGGCAATATCTACAAACAAGCCGATGGCACCATCAAGTGTGATAGCGGCATTAATAAAGCCAACGATGGCAATACCGCCGGCGATGGTGGCGATGCCTGGGCTGATTACCAGATGGATTACGCGGCCAAAGACTCAGTCGATGGCGTTGCCGATACGTGGGAAAGCACGCTTAAAGGTAACTTTAACCAGCTGAAAAAACTGAAAGCCAAAAACCCGAACCTGAAGATCTTTATTTCTCTGGGTGGCTGGACTTGGTCGCGTTACTTCTCCACCGCAGCATCAACCGATGCCAACCGTAAAGCGCTGGTGGCTTCGTGTATCGATGTTTACCTCAAAGGTAATCTGAAAAAATCGGGCGGCGACCCGGCTGGTGGTGCTGGCGTGGCCAAAGGTATCTTCGACGGTATCGATATCGATTGGGAATACCCAGGCGTACAAGGGATTGGCAATAACGTGGTGGATGCGGTCAACGACAAGCACAACCTCACCTTGCTGATGGCCGAGTTCCGCAAACAGCTGGATGAATACGGCGCGAGCCAAGGTGGCAAGAAATTCTACCTCACCGCCGCCATTGGCGCGGGTAGCGAGAAAATCGACCAAACCGAGCCAGCGCAATACAGCAAATCGATGGATTGGGTGAATGTCATGACCTATGACTTCCACGGTGATTGGGATGACACCACCAACTTCCATTCACACCTGTATCCAGATCCAGCCGATCCAACCGTCGGCATCGCCCGCACCTACAACATCGACGATGCGCTGACCAAACTGATGGCCAATGGCATGCCAGCCGATAAAATCGTGCTGGGTATTCCGTACTATGGTCGCGGCTTTGGCGGGGTAGCGAGCACCAATGATGGTCTGTATCAGAAGAAAACGCGCGCTGCGGGTAAAGTCGGCGTACAAACCGAAGCCGGTTATGGTGATTACAAAGCGCTGAAAGATGTGGCTGGGGTCCGCAAATACCACCCAGTGACCAAACAGCTGTACTTGTACACCACCACGGGCGACTGGTGGAGCTATGACGACGTGCAAACCATCCGCCTGAAAAACGACTACCTGAAGGCCAAAGGTCTGCGTGGTAACTTCAGCTGGGCGCTCGATGGTGACGACGCCAATGCAACGTTAACCAAAACCATGGCTGAAATTAAGTAAATTTACAAGGCTTCGAGGTACCGAAGCTTTTCTCAAACCCCGCAGAATCTGCGGGGTTTTTTATTGGCCGACAAAGCTAGGGGTATACAAGCCAAGCACCAGCCCCAAAATAAAAAGGGCAACATACCCGAATAGGTATATTGCCCAAGCTGCTTTTACCATGACAGCATCCTGAAACGCTGCACTGGTATTAACTGGCTGCGTCTGCCCCCTTCTCAACCTGAGCGTAGCGCTCAGTTGGGCTAGACGAAAAGTGAAACACTACCGCATTGGCAAACATCGGATCAAAACCTTTCTCGATCATGATCTCCACGATCGATTGCGCCTGACAGCCGCGCTGCAGGTTTTCAATAATCCAATCCTGCCATTCGGGAGTTATTTGGGTAAAACCGCTCATTTAAATACGCCTCTCCATCCATTATCTTGCGGATCGCCATTGCACTTCATTGAGCTGCCAAGAATAGTACAGGGCTAGTTCGCCTCGTCGCCCTACTGATTAGTAATACTGGGTCGCGAGCACGTTGTAAGGTATTACCATTATTCATGTGAAAAGCCAGCTTGTCACTCTTTCTTACATGCCATCCGGCAGATTCGTCATGAACGTCACAAGCCTGAAAACAAATTGGGTTGATCACTGTTCGTGGCCGCATGATCGTGCTAAGTCAAACAAGACACATCGCCCAATCGCCAAGCTGTTGATTAGCCGCTAAAACTGTACCAGACGGCTGTCACGCAAACGCCAACATCGGCCGCGCGCTGTGATAGAATCTCGCCTTTGATCGACTTAAGACCTACGGACGGGTTGGCATTATGGAACTTTCTGCACTGACCGCGCTTTCGCCGCTAGACGGCCGCTATGAAAAACAACTGGCCGATTTGCGCGCCCATTTCAGTGAATACGCCCTGATTAAAAATCGCGTGACGGTAGAAGTGGCTTGGCTTAAAGCTTTGGCCAGCGAAGCTGCACTAGAAGAAATCAAACCATTCTCGGCAGCAACCATTGCCGAACTCGATGCCGTAGTTGCGCAGTTTAGTACCGAGCACGCGTTGGAAGTGAAAACCATCGAGCGCACCACCAATCACGACGTAAAAGCGGTTGAATACTGGCTGAAAGAACGTCTGTCGGGCAACGCAGAAGTCTCTGCTGCCAGCGAATTCATTCACTTCGCTTGTACATCCGAAGACATCAACAATCTGTCGCACGCATTGATGCTCAAAGGTGCGCGTGAAGGCGTGATGTTGCCAAAATTGGCTGAAATCATCACCAAGCTCAAAGAGCTAGCGCACGAATTGGCTGACGCGCCAATGATGAGCCGTACGCACGGCCAACCTGCAACTCCAACCACGATGGGTAAAGAAATGGCCAACGTGGCATTCCGTCTGGAGCGCCAACTGAGCCGCATCGCCAATGTTGAATTGCTCGGAAAAATCAACGGCGCGGTGGGTAACTATAACGCCCACCTCTCTGCTTACCCTGAACTCGATTGGGAAGGCTTCTGCCGCCGCTTTGTAGAAAGCCTCGGCATTACTTTTAACCCTTACACGATCCAGATCGAGCCACACGATTACATGAGCGAGTTGTACGACGACTTCGCCCGTGCGAACACGATTTTGATCGATATGAACCGAGACATCTGGGGCTACATTTCTTTAGGCTTCTTCAAGCAAAAAGTGAACAAAAACGAAGTGGGCAGCTCAACAATGCCGCACAAAGTGAACCCGATCGACTTCGAAAACTCCGAAGGTAACTTGGGTATTGCCAACGCAGTGTTGTTCCACTTGAGCCAAAAGCTGCCAGTATCACGTTGGCAGCGTGACCTGACCGACTCAACCGTATTACGCAATATGGGTGTGGGTTTGGGTTACTCATTGCTCGGCTACGTTGCAGCACTGAAAGGCTTGAACAAACTGATGGCCAATCGCGACGCCATGATGTTCGATCTGAACAATAACTGGGAAGTATTGGCCGAGCCGATCCAAACCGTAATGCGTCGCTATGGCGTGCCTAATCCGTACGAGCAATTGAAAGAATTGACGCGCGGCAAAACTGGCATCAGCAAAGAAGCACTGGCCGTATTTATTGATGGGCTCGAAATTCCACAAGACGCAAAAGATCGCCTCAAAGCACTGACGCCAAGCTCTTACCTTGGCACCGCTGAGGAACTTGCCCGTCGGATCTAAGTCTGATCCAAATAATCACAGGCGCTGCGGCGCCTGTTTTTATATCCTTCGGATATAATCTCAGTGATGGTAGACGTCAATCATTTTTAGGGGTTCACGGTGAATCGTAAAGTAATTGCAGGTAGTGCACTCAGTTTGCTCGTGTTGAGCGCAGGCTATTTGGGTGGCAGCTATTATGCCGGGCAAGCAGTCGAAACCACGATGCTCAAACAGCACGACTGGATCAGCAAACTGCCTTACTTTATCGTGAAGTCTCATCAATATCAGCGCGGCTGGCTTAGCTCGACTGAAACGACCACTTTGCAGGTTAACCCTGAACTGTATCGTTTCCTGCTCGAGAAAGAAGGTGAAAAGCTGCAGATGTTCGAGGTGACTTACACCAACCACGTTCAGCATGGCCCACTGCCCCTACTTGGCCAATTTAACCCTCTACCCTACAAAGCAGTAGTTCGTACCGAGTTTAAATATTCAGAAGATACCCAAAAATTCTTGGCAAAATTCTTTGGGGAACAAAAACCTATCTCCATCGAAAACCGCATTGCCTTCAATGATGATGGCGTAATGAAAATTACGGTACCCAGTTTTGATTATGAAGAAGCACTATCCGGTGTGAAGGCAAAATGGCAAGGATTAGATGCAACCCTTGATTATGGTGGCGATTTCAATCGAGTTAAATTTGATGCCACCATCCCAGGCTTATCGGGTGAAGCCAAAAATAAAGGCTCTTTTGCCCTTAAAGGTTTGAGCATCAACTTAAATCAAAGTAAAGGTGCCAATGGCATCATGATTGGCAGCAATATCGCCAAAGTGGCGCAATTTGACTTAAACATGCTCGAAGGTAATCCGCTCAAATTGCAGTTAGAAAATCTGATGTATCAAGGTAAAGTGAGCGAAGCGGGCGAATTTATTAACGGCAGTGCTCAACTGGATTTGAGCAAACTACTTCTGAACGATAAGCCTTACGGTCCAGCAGTCTTGATTGCTGAGGCCAATCATTTACATGGCAAAACACTGGCTAAAATCAGTGATGAAGTCACCTTGCTACAAAAACAAAAACTTACCCGTGATCAACTGACAGAGGCACTGACCAAATTAGCCAAAATTCATGGCTTACCACTTCTAAAGAACGATCCCGAGTTTGCAATCAAAAAACTCGAGGTGAAATTACCCAATGGGCAGATTCATTTTTCTGGCTCAGTCGGCTTAAAAGGTTTTGTTGAGGCCGATCTGGACAAACCCGTTGATTTAGTGAAAAAGCTCGATGCCAAAGCTGATTTTGCAATCCCACGCAAAGTAGTGGAAACCTTGGTGATGTGGCAAGCGCGCAATATGTTCAGCGGCTCGAACGGTGATGCTGGGGATGTTAACCACGCCGATATTGACTTCTTGGCTGCCCAATTTGTTGAAGGACAGATCAACAAGTTGGCCGATCAGAATCTAATTCGCGTCAATGGCGAACTGTTATCCGCCAAAGCCTCACTGAAAGGCGGCAAGTTTATTCTCAATGATATTGCCGTCCCGCTGCCTTGGGAGCAACAAGCAGAATAAGGCACTGTAGATACCTGCTGGACAAACAAAAAGGGGCTAAACGCCCCTTTTTGACTAATTAAAACCGCAACTTACTGTGCTCGGCGGCGACGAGCTGCCAGCAATCCTAACAACCCCATTCCTATCAAGGCATATGTTTCTGGCTCAGGCACGGGCGCTACGTTCTTTGCATTAATCGTGTATGAAGCACCACTTCCTGCCGAGCCAATTACTTGATAGTAATACTCACCAGAACCTAACTGATCAAATGCGCTCAAATCGGCTTTATCACCAGCCTTGAACGTTAGTACTGGCCCTTGATCACCTTTCTTAAACAAGCCGACAGAGCTAAATTCTAAGTTTTTAAAGGTGATCGAAGAATCAAAGCCCCATTTTTGGGCAGGCTTGGCAGAACCAGAGCCAGATCCACCATTACCTCCGCCATTGTGGTTGCTCGCAGCAAAAGTGAAGTTGAGCTGGTGGTTAAATTCGCCCGCTGCAACATTGATTGTGCGAGTAATTTGCTGACCCACATTCAAATAACCCAGATCAATAACTTCGACGACTGCGGCACTAGCATTCACCGAAGCAAAGCAAACAACCGCAGCAATAGGAGCAAACAATTTCATATGAATTAATCCTCAAATAGTTTGGCCGAACAAGCATCAGTAAAAGCTTAGATCCGGCATGAATATATCACCGACATAATACTTACCATATGAGTAATACACAAACAGGGTTTGCTTATATTGCAGAAAGAAATGACAAATAAATAAAGCCCGCAATTTGCGGGCTTTATTTATCTTAAACCAGCAGATTATTTAGCTTTACGACGACGTGCAGCTAATAACCCAACAAGACCCAGCCCCATCAAAGCGTAAGTTTCTGGCTCTGGTACTGGAGCAACATTCGCACTAGATGACAATGTGTAAGAGCCACCCAATGAACCATTGGTTACGCCTGAAACTTTGTAAAAGTAAGAACCGCTACCAAGACTTGAGAAGCTTTTTGCTTTTAGATCACCGAGAGCAAAACTACCGACAGATGTCGAACCAGCTTGTACATTGCCATTATTATCAACAGCACCTTTGTATAGGGTTACTGCGGCACTTTCCAGGCTAACAAAAGTAGGGATTGTAACTGACGTCAGCAAACCAGAAATATTTGAGGTAGCTGATAACGAAAAATTGAAGTAGTCAGTAAAAGAGCCATTCACTAAAGCAGACTTAGACTCCAAAGGACCATGTTGGCCCCATGAATATACTTGAGCTTGAGCTGATACAGCCGCAACAGAGAGTACTACACTTGCAATCAGAGTTTGAACCAATTTCATTTTAAAACTCCAGTGGTTTATGTGATAAGGCCATTATTGTAAGCACCTGAGTAATTAGGCACTTAGTGAGCTTATTATTCGGGTTGAATATTACAGACGGGTTCAGCTAAAAACAAACAGGGAGTACTAATATAGCCAGCCGTTCGTCGGTAGAAATGCAATATTCATATTGCAGTATTTTTGCTAGTCAAAAGAAAAAACCCGCAAAAGCGGGTTTTTTCTTTTGACTGATTTAGCAGTTTAGGCTGATTTGCGACGGCGAGCGGCAAAAAGTCCAACCAAACCTAAGCCCATTAATGCATAAGTTTCTGGCTCTGGAACTGGAGCAACCGTATTTAATGTGATATCCGCTTTACCCACACCACCAGTAAAATGAACAGCGTAGTCAAAGCTCTGGTTTTTCTTGGCTGTAAATTGATAAGTACTAGCCCAATTGCCGTTAGCGAGCTGAGTAAATGAATGATTAGTCCAACCTCCTGCAACGCTCACCTGAGCTTGCATTGACCCCAATTGCAAACTGCTACCTTGGCTGGGTGTGAAGACGGCACTAAAAATGTAATCTCCAGCTTTTTCAAACTTAAACTTATCTTTACTAGTAGTTGATGTAAATGTGGAGGCTTTGTTCGTTACATTCGCATCGTCAGAAAAGTAGTACAGCTTATCTTTTGGCAAAAAGATAGTTTTTGCTTGGGCTCCAACGGCAACACTCAATAATGCGGCAGTCAAAAACAGATTGATGATCTTCATGTTGTAGTCTCAAAGTATGTAGTTTTGAAAACAAATTATTGTGTGAGATATTTCACACCACGCTTTTATGACGGGATCTTAACAACAACTAGACAGGATCTCAAACAGCACACGCTAATATTGCCTACCGTTTGTCATAAATATTAAACCATTGATTGGTTTAATATTTTTGTAACTTTATAAAAACCAAAAAGCTCGGCAATGCCGAGCTTTTAAAGTCAGAACAGATACTAAACAGCTGTTTAGCTCAATTTACGGCGCCGTGCAGCTAAAAGCCCGAGTATACCCATCCCCATCAAAGCATAAGTTTCAGGCTCAGGCACCGGCGCAACCGTTGTAGCAAGCTGCCCGTTCCATGCCCCTTTAGAAACAAAATTAATATTAAACAGATACTTACCAGCTTTAGTGGCTTCAAATGAAATTAAACCACTGTCAAATGAATTGGCACCATGACTAGCTGTATTTGCGGAAAAATTAAATATTTTTCTGTAATCGCTAGTCGCCAGATTCCAGTTAACCGCAGTGATATTTGTAATGATGGACTCATTTACAGTCTTTGGAATCAACTTGAAGTTAAACGTGTATTTCCCAGGCCCAGCTATATCAAACTCCTGCACCGAGCGATCTGAAAAATAGTTATTCCATACCCCTATCGAATGAACATCAACAACAGCGGCTTGGGTTACACCTGCAGCGAGTAAGCTAAGGGCTGCAACAATCTGAATCATACGCATTTCAAAAATCTCCATAAGTAAATAATAAACTTCTAAAGCATTGATTTACTACGTATTTTTATTGTTGCGTCAATTAAGCCATCAAATTATGACATTGTAAAGTATGTTTTGTGTAAGAATTTATATTTAGGGTTACAGCGGCCTGGCACGCATCAGATCAGCGAGATTAATTACCCACACAAGCCTGAGTGCATAGAGATACACAGGCTGGTATATGAACGCACATCAATCAAAATAAGGCAAAATTGAATATACCTACCAACTAGCGCATAAATAAGCAGTTTTGCACATTGATTGAAGTTTGGGCGGAGATCTGCGTCAGCGTTGTTTGGCGCAATAGCGCAAGGGTTTCTGCAATACGTGGCAATTGAGCGGGCTCATTACGCTCTGCAGGTGGGCCAGCTAACCAGGCTGGAGGAATATCTGGGGCATCCGTTTCAAGCACGATCTGCTCCAGTGGGATTGATTGAGCTAAACGACGAATTCGCTGTGAACCGCTATATGTCATGGCGCCACCAAAACCAAGGCAAAACCCTAGCTTGATGAACTCGTCGGCTTGCTGCTCACTACCATTAAACGCGTGAGCAATGCCGCCTTTTACTCGCCACTTTCGCAAATACTTCAGCACTTGATCTTGGCTACGACGGATGTGCACAATTACTGGCAGGTCAAAATCGCGCGCAAGTCGTAATTGCGCTTCAAAAAAGAAAATTTGCCGGGCTGCATCAAGCTGCGGGAGATAAAAATCTAAACCAATTTCACCAACCGCAATAATATTGCCCAGCTCAAGTGCCTGCCGCAATTGGGTCAGATGCAATTCTTGATGCTGTGCTTCATAAATTGGATGCATACCAAGTGCAATATCCGCACCATAACGTTGCTGCATAGAGATCGTTTTTGAAAACGTCTGTGCCGTCACGGCAGGAACCAACCATCGCGTAACCCCCACTGATCGGGAGCGCGCAATAACTTCGTCACGATCGGCATCAAATTCAGTCGCATCCAAATGACAGTGACTATCAATGAAACTAATTGGCAGATTTATGCTCATAGTGTAAATCGCGGCAAACAACGCTATACATAGAAATATTATTAATATTGTAATCCCTAACAGGGTAAGGGCAGTTTATGGATTTATTGAGTGCATTATGGGTGGGTTATCCACTTTGGGTATGGCTGATGTTTTTTGCCTTGGTGATTGGCTTACTGGCCTTTGACCTTGGCGTACTACACAAGGATCAGCATGAAATCACAGTCAGTGAAAGCCTGAAGCTATCCGCATTTTATATTTTCATGGGCCTGGCATTCGGTGCTTGGTTGTGGTGGTATCGCGGGGCAACGGCAGGGATGGAGTACATCACTGGTTATTTGATCGAAAAATCACTGTCGATGGACAATGTTTTTGTGATCGCGCTGATTTTCAGCAGCCTAGGCGTGCCACGCATGTATCAGCACCGCGTGCTGTTTTGGGGGATTTTAGGCGTAATCCTGATGCGCGCAGTCATGATTGGTCTGGGCGCCGTTTTAGTCGCTAAATATCAGGGCGTTTTAGTGTTGTTTGGTGCATTCCTGATCTTCACTGGCGTCAAAATGCTGATTGCCGATGATGAACACGGAAAAATTGAAGACAATAAATTCTATCAATGGCTACGCAAACACATGCGTTTCACCCCTACCCTGCACAATGAAAAGTTTTGGGTACGAGGCGAAGATCACGGCTTGGCCAAAGGCTGGTGGGCAACCCCGCTTTTTTTAACCTTGATTTTGGTAGAAACGGCAGATTTGGTCTTTGCGGTCGATAGCATCCCGGCAATTTTTGCGATTACGCAGGATCCATTTATTGTTTACACCTCGAATATTTTTGCAATTCTAGGTTTGCGTGCACTGTACTTTGCATTGGCAGCTATGGTTCATCGCTTCCATTACCTGAAATATGCGCTGTCAGTGGTGTTGGTGTTTATTGGGGTCAAAGTTGGCTTGGTTTACTTTAACCACGAAGGCTTCACTGATTTCAAAATTCCAACCGCAGTATCTCTTGGCGTGACATTTGGACTATTGCTAGCTGGTGTTCTCTACTCCCTATGGAAAACTCGTGGCGAAACCGCGAACACTGAAACACACTAAGCATTGCTCAAGCAATAAAAAAGCCCACCTAGGTGGGCTTTTTTATTACTGCGTACTTATTTGTCGACCGGCTTATTATCATCTTCAAACTCAATATCATTGACAGCGAAGTCTAACTTTTCGACATCCGATTTATCTTCTTGTTCTGACGTCCGATTTGACAGTGGAGGAACAATCAAATTGTTATCCAGCACGTCCTCAGTCGCAGGTAAGACGGGAGCCCGCTGCTCGACAGGTTTGGCTGCTTGAAACATCTCAATCAAATTGATTTGTTCTGCACTATCAGCCTGTGGAGACTGCGACGAAGAACTGCTGAGATTCACAATTGCCAACTCAAGTGGCGTATCTGCAGATGGTGCCACGGTATGAGTTGGTATCGATTCTTCACGAGCGAATAGCTCATGCTCGGGCGCCAATTTAAAACCAATACTGCGAACCAACTCCCAATCGTCGGCAGCAGGCGCCGGCTCCTGAGCACGAAAACGATGTGCTAACTGAATATAATCGGATTTCATACCCTGTTGCCGATACACCCTAAATAGCATTAACCAACGCTCCACGTCCTGCGGATCAGCCTCAACCAGTTGCTGCAGCAACTCAATCGCCCGCAAGGTATCGCCATGAGCCAAGAAAAACTGCGCTTGTTCTAGGCTACTCGACTCACCATCCGTCACCTCGATTGCCGAATTAGGATGTTGCAACAAGGAAAATTGCGTAGCCCCCTGCCGCTGCGCGGCAACAGCAGGCGCAAATGCATTTACACTTAGCCCAAGATTAGCATTCGTGTATGAATCATCTTCGGCACGACGCCGTACCCACCACCAAACCCCACCGCCCAACAAGCCTAACAGACCAAGCGCTGGCCATTGCCAAGCAAACTGTGACTGTACCGTAGTACGCACAGGTGTTGACGCTGCAGCAACTACTGGTACTTGCGTAGCAGCTGGTGCGCTGCTGGGGATCGCAGCCACGGATTTAGCTAAATTGCCCGACTCGAGCTGCAATTGCTTGGAGTTTTGTGCCAACCGAGTGTCTAACGCATCGATTTCAGCTTGTAGCTTTTTTCTGAGATCACTTAACTCAGCAACTTTAGCTTCCAACTCTTTCACGTAGGCGTCAGCATTCACTTTGGCGTTAGTTTGTGGCAGGGTTCGCTCAGCACCTTCGAGCCTTAATTGACCATGCTCAGGAGATAAATTTGCTGCATTTTGAGCGGCTGGAAAATTTTCAGCTGCTGGGGACAGCTTTGCTTTGGGACGAGGTGGCAATACGATTGGCGAGCCTGCGGCAATGATGTCTTCAGGCCCAATGCCTGGGTTACTGCGCTGCAACTTTTCAAGATAGCGCGCAAACTGAGCAGAGGATGGTGAGTAATATCGCTGTGCAATTTGCGGCAGAGTGGTGTCTTTTTGCACGATGCTTGCCTTGCCAGCTGGGGCGGGCTCACGCGCTTTGGGCGCAACTAGTTTGAAATCTCGGCTAGACACGACCGGGGTTTCGACCACAGGAGCGGGGTCAAGGAAAACGGTAAAATCGCGCGTTAAATTGATATTCTCGCATTCCACATGCAAAGCAAACCCGATAATGGGTTCATCCGCAGGTTTTTGCGAGGTGACTCTGATGACCCCAGAGCTACCATCACCACTGGGTACAATTTGCAGGTTTGCAGGCCCCAGATAAGTTGAATCACTCTCGCTTGGGCGTAATTGATTGCAGTCTTCAAGCAGCCTTTCATCCCCATTGAGCCGATATGGTATCTCCGCCTTAAATCGCTGCCCAATGTGGGACTTGATCTGCAGCTCACCGATCGTCATTGCTTGCGCTGAAAAACTGATCATCGACAAGACAGCGGCAATGGGCGCTAGCGCAAATGGCAAGATATTATTTTTCATTTCAACCCCTCATCAGCAAATCTGATTTTCATTTGTTTTTAGCTGACTCAGCGCAAAAGCCAAAGCTCAAGTGAAGACAAATTTGTTTGAGTGGTTTGCCGCAGGCAAAATTTGGCGAAAAAAAACCACCGCAGCAATCGATGCGCGGTGGCAATAAGGTTGATAGCAATGTAATGCAAACTAGGTAAAGCTATTATGGGTATAACCCCGTAAAGCCTATCAAAATTGATCTACGAAGCAATACCCTACTAATCTTTAACCATCCATGAGTGAAGTGCCGCCAATATAATCAAACAGGCGGCCACGCCACCGGTGATAACTTCCGGAATATGAAAGCGCGCAGCCAACAGCATCACGGCCGACAAAGCACCAATGGCCCAGAATGCGCCATGCTCAAGATATTTAAATGCATTGAGCGTGCCTTTCTCCACTAACATCAAGGTGAAGCTGCGCACGAACATTGCCCCAATTCCAAGCCCAATGGCAATAAGGAAAATATTTTTCGTCAATGCAAAGGCGCCTAATACACCATCAAACGAGAAGGATGCATCGAGAATTTCCAGATAAATAAACCCTGCGATCCCTGTTTTTGCCGCAGCCCCCCCATCGCCGATCAAATCCCCCAAACCGTCGACAAGTACAAACACCACCACGCCCCAAATCCCTGCCACCAAAAAGCGCATTGCTTCCGCTTGCGGCATGGTAGCGGCTATTACTAACAGCAGCACTAAACTAATAAGCACAGCTGCCATTTCTAACTTACCTAACTTCGCTAAGGCTTTTTCCATCGGCGCTAACCAATGCGTTTCTTTTTCGTAATCAATAAAGAAGTTTAAAAAAACCAGTAGCAAAAATGCCCCGCCAAATGCCGTCACCTCGATATGAGCAGACGTCAATATCGCGGCATAGCGATCGGGATTGATAATCGCCAGTGACAAAACATCATGGGGTGGCCACACACCGGTATTGCAGTATTGCCATAAGGCCATTGGGCCAGGCATAGGCGCCATGCCCGCGATCACCGCGACAATAATCAGTGGAAATACAACGCGCATGCCAAATACGGCAATCAGCATGCCCCACAGCAGAAAACGCTGACGCCATTTTTCATCCCAATGCCGCAGTACCGACGCATTGACCACCGCATTGTCGAAACTCAAGCTGGTTTCTAACAAGGCCAGATTGAACGCAATCCACAACCCAGCCCAACCGCCAATCGCCCAAGCACCCGCCAAGCCACACAGGGTGACGATTAATGAAGAATAAAAATACCGCATGCTGCGAATTGATCCTTTCTGAAACACCGAAGCTGTACTTTTCCGGCCAACTCAGCATTATGCCGCAATCGAGTGAGAGCTTTTGTATCAAGGTGCGCACAAAATTCTGCGTTACATCAGAGCCCGTAGCGGTTGCAAGCAAAAGCACTTGGTCGGCTCGGGCAGAGCGCCTATACTCTTGCATATTCTGACGCGCCCCGCTTGGCCGCATATTGCCCGCAGGGCGTCATTTTCACTCACCTTTGGAGCGATCATCGAATGAGCAATCCTTACCTCGCACTCGTGCAAGCGCATAACGAGCTATTACAAAAAAAAGATGCACCTTTGTTTAGCGATTTAAGCACCCTAGGCAAAGCTGCAGCCCCTACTGTGGCTGCAGATGCGCCTGTTGCGATGATTTTTGCCCCGCACCCTGACGATGAATGCATTATTGGTGCCCTGCCGCTACGCTTGGGCCGTGAAGCGGGCTTTAAAGTAATCAACGTTGCGGTAACGCAAGGCTCTGGCCTTAAACGCCAGCCAGAGCGCTGGGTCGAAGTATCTAATGCCTGTGCATATCTGGGCTGGGGCTTGCTGGAAACTATCCCTGGCGGGCTGATGTCTGTGACTACTAAAACGCGTGATGAAGATCCTGCGGCATGGGCAGAAAAAGTAGCTGTCATCGCCAAAATCATCAGCGAACACAAACCAAGCGTTGTAGTTTGCCCGCACAATAATGATTACCACTCGGCTCACATTGGCACGCATTACTTAGTTGTTGATGCGCTTAAAGCAGCCAATCACAGCTGCACCATCGTGCAGAGCGAATTCTGGCGTCAAATGGATGCTCCGAATGCACTGATCGCGACCAATGAGCAAGATACGGCAGACCTGATCGCGGCCTTGGCGTGCCACGTTGAAGAAGTACGTCGCAATCCTTACCACCTGCGTCTGCCAGGTTGGATGGCGGATAATGTGCGCCGTGGCGCGGAAGTTTGCGGCGGGCAAGGTGCAGCGGCACCAACGTTCTCATTTGGTACGATTTATCATATCGGTCAATTTGACGGCAGCCAGTTAGTAGCCAACGCTAAAAAATATACCATCAGCGAAAGCGACGATATCAAAGCCATTCTCGCTTAAGTTTCCCAATGGGCAATAAAAAAGCCAAGCCGATTCAGGCTTGGCTTTTTTATTGCCACTAAATATTAGTTTATTACCAAATACCAATCTATTACTTACTTGAATAATTCAACTTGCTTTAGAGAAGAGAAATAATATACTTGGGGCGAACTTCCATACTAGGGAAAACCCTATGCTTGAAAAAATTAGCATACTACTAGCGGCTATTGCGGCCAGCACTGCGTTTGCCATGATGGTATCTATGCAGCCGCGGTCGATTCCGCGCCATACCAGCATAAGCCCCACGATTGTCTGCTGGCCCGATGAAGATGCCCGCACCTGCTGGCGACGCGCAGAATACCGGGTAGGGCAGTAATTTATTATGCCAATAGCTCGATCGCGGTTGCTGTACGCAGTTGTGCGCGGATCAATTTAGCCATATCCAGATCATAAGCAGGGTATGGGCTGGCAAGCAATTGAGCCAAATCACTTTGGTCATGTACCTCACCGAGGTATACCCACTGATCAAAGACATGCATTACTTGTGCCCACTCGGGACCTTCTAATATTCCAACTGCCCCAGCATACGGCCATTGCGCTAGCTTGTGTTTCGCCAGCGCAGCCAATAAACGTGCATGGTGCATACTCAGCGGTTCGCGCCCCACGCAAGCGCCACGACATTCCCCTTGAGCCAACGCAGCACAAGCCTGACCCAGAGTGCTCTTCTTGGGCTTTTCCAACCCTAAAACCACGCGGCATAAAGCCTGCCCTTTAATAATGCGGTTCAGTACGTTTTGTGCCTCACGTGCCCCACGAAATGGCCCAAATAAATCACCTTTGGCTTGCGCGATTTCACTCAGAGGCCGTAATTTGGGCTGCAGGGTTGCGGCTTGCTTAACCGCGCCCAACTCAGGCAACACAATTTCCCATACAGATTGAGTTTGATCGATCTTTTGCCGTACCGCAGGGTTAAAGCGCGGACGTAACTCGCTCAGCAAGCGGCGTTCAAGCAAAGCAGAGCCGAGATCCCCCGAGGTTTCGATCCAGTCAATCCGGCGCAGCGCTGCAGCCAACGATGCCCCCTGCCCTTCTTCTGCTTTTTTGCCAAAATGCTGCAATACACGGCGGCGCAGATTGCTATTGCTACCGACAAACAGCGCTTCGTCATGCTCGCCATAAAAAATATACACGCCAGCGGTATCGGGCAAATCGTCAATGATTTTCTCGTCGATTTGCGGCGGCAAGGCGGGCGGACGAATCAGCTCATCAATCGCCTGCTGCACACGCTCAGCACCCAAATCGTTTACCGCTGCGTTTAGAAACTGGTAAATCAGCTCAGCATCGGTCAGCGCACGATGGCGCTCGCCATGATATTCCAAGCCATGCCGCGCAATCAGCGCATCAAGGCTGTGTTTGAATTCATCCGGATACAGTTTGCGCGAGAGCTGCACGGTGCACAGTACTTTGGCGCGAAAAGTCATGCCAAGGCGCTTAAATTCATTGCGCAAAAAGGTGTAATCAAAGCGCGCATTGTGTGCAACAAACACGCGATCTTGTAGTTTTTCCAGCACCTGATCGGCGAGCTGCGCAAAGGTCGGCGCATCGGCCACCATCGCGTTATCAATACCAGTTAATTCCTGAATAAACGGGGGTATTACCTGGCAAGGATTAACCAAGTTACTCCAGGTGGCAATACCCTCCCCCTCGGCATTGACATGCACCAAACCAATTTCGGTAATCCGATCACTCGCCGGCTTGGCGCCGGTGGTTTCCAGATCGAGCAGCACCAGCGGCGCAGGGTAAAACGGATAGCTCATACCAAACTCAGCACTTACTTAGTAAAACGGAAGCACTGATGAATGCGCTTATTACGGAAGTCTTCCGGAATCGATTGCGCGGTCAGGTTTTCGCAACGACCGACAAACATCGGGTCCAGCTCGAAGCTGCGCAGATTATTCGAGAAATACAGTACGCCGCCGGGCGCGAGCATGCTCATACACGACTCAATCAAATACGCATGATCGCGCTGCACATCGAGTACGCCGAGCATTTTTTTCGAGTTGGAAAAGCTTGGCGGGTCCATCACGATCAAATCGTATTTTTGCGGGCTGCAGGTCGCCTCGCGCAAAAACTCAAATACATCGGCACGCACGCGCTGATGCTTGGCTGGATCCATACCATTTAGCGCAAAGTTGCGACCCGCCCATTCCAAATAGGTATTCGATAAATCCACCGTCAGCGAGCTTGCAGCGCCACCGGCGGCCGCGTACACACTGAACGCACCGGTATAGCTAAATAGATTGAGGAAACGCTTACCAGCAGCTTCGCCCATCACGCGTTTGCGCGTATTGCGATGGTCGAGAAACAGGCCGGTATCGAGATAGGCGTCGAGATTAACTTCGAATTTGAGGCCGTTTTCTTCAACGACAAAAAATTCGCCCGATTCTTCGTTTTTCTCGTACTGAGTCAGGCCTTTCATCCGCTTGCGGATTTTCAGCGATACATGCTCAATCGGCAGGCCGAGTACGTCGGCAGTCGCAGCGTGAATTTCGTCGATCCATGCCGAATAGTCTTCATCCGACTCCATCCAGCCGGTATCGTATTCCTGCAAATGCACGCGATCGCCATAGATATCAACGATCATCGGAAATTCGGGCACATCTCGCTCGTAAATGCGATAGCACTGCAAACCCTGACGACGCGCCCATTTGCCCCAGTGGCGGGCGTTTTTGGCAAGGCGATTGCGATAGCTGGTGAGATCCATGGAATTCAACTTTGACTGGTGTAGACGTACAAAGACCGCAGTGTATCAAACCCTGCGGCCTTCTCTGTGAGCTTTTAGTACAAAAATAATGCCAAATTGTCCAAACGGTTAATTACGATTCAACCACTACAGGTTGCACCAAACCCGCAGCCAACTTGGCGCGATCCCGCGCCACATCGGTATCACTGCCGGCAGCCAGCGCTACGCCCATACGACGACGTTCAAAGGCTTCAGGCTTGCCAAACAGGCGTAAATCACTGCGCGGCACAGCTAAGGCAGCGGCAACGCCATCGAAGGCGATACCAGCTTCTTCCATGCCACCATAAATCACGGCACTGGCAGCTGGTTCGCGCTGGCTCACATCGACTGGCAAACCCAAAATCGCGCGGGCATGCAGCTCGAACTCAGAGAAATACTGGCTCATCAAAGTCACCAAGCCAGTGTCGTGCGGGCGTGGGCTGACTTCCGAGAACCACACATCGTCACCTTTAACAAACAGCTCAACGCCAAACAGACCACGTCCGCCCAATGCGCCGGTGACTTTACGGGCAATCTCTTGCGCGCGCTCCAGCGCTTTTGGATTCATCCGTTGCGGTTGCCAGCTTTCGACGTAATCGCCCTTTACCTGTAAATGGCCTACGGGCGCGCAGAATGAAGTTTTGATATCGCCATCTTCGCCGAGCGAGCGCACCGTGAGTAGCGTGATTTCGTATTCAAAATCAACAAAGCCTTCGACAATCACGCGACCATGATCGACGCGACTACCAGCTGCTGCGTAGTTCCAAGCAGCCTCCACATCAGTTGCCGACTTCAACAACGACTGACCTTTGCCTGATGATGACATCACCGGTTTCACCAAGCATGGAAAACCGATTTCAACCGTCGCAGCTTGCAACTCAGCCAATGAGTTAGCAAACCGATAGGCCGATGTTGGCAAGCCTAACTCTTCGGCGGCCAGACGGCGGATGCCTTCGCGGTTCATCGTCAGTTGCGTTGCGCGCGCAGTGGGAATCACCGTGGCCAAGCCATCAGCCTCAATGCGCACTAGTTCATCAGTAGCGATCGCTTCGATTTCCGGCACGATGAAATGGGGGCGCTCCGCCTCGACCAGTGCGCGCAAAGCTTTTGCATCGCTCATATCGATCACATGGCTGCGGTGCGACACCTGCATCCCAGGGGCGTTATCATAACGATCAACACCAATGACTTCGACACCTAAGCGCTGTAGCGCGATAATCACTTCTTTACCCAATTCGCCGCATCCGAGCAGCATCACTTTCACAGCAGATTGACTAAGCGGCGTTCCAATTCTCACGACTGCATCCTTTCAATTCTTGGTTCAACATTCATTGGCTTGCACTTTAATAGTGCCGTGCAACGATGGTGCGGTTATTTTGCGACAGTTTTATGGCCATGCAATAAGCGCATAAACACCGGGTCTGGCACATACTGTTTCACCACCCCTTCCCATCCCTGTGGCCCAACCAAGCCTTTGACCATGGTTGAGCTAATTTCGGCAATTTCTCGCGGCGGCATTAAGAAAATAGTATCGATATGGGGCGCTAAATCCGCATTGACGTAGCGCATTTTGCGTTCGAATTCGTAATCTGCGGCTTCCCGAATCCCGCGCAGAATAAACTGAGCCCCTTGCTCACGGGCATAATCGACTAAAAAGCGGTTTTCAAACACTTCCACGCGCAAATTGGGCATTTGGCTGGTCGTTTCACGCAGCATGGCCACGCGCTCATCAAGCGAAAAGGTGTATTTTTTATCCGGATTTTCACCGATTGCGACGATCATCTCGTCAAATAACTTCACGCCATGCTCGATCATCCATAGATGACCTTTGGTTACAGGATCAAAACTACCTGCGTAAACGCCACGCCGCATCGCAAATTCTCCGCCAAATTCAGCGAACACTATACCACCAGCCAACATTAATTTAAGATGAGGCGCATCAATTCACATGCAAAGGGGAGAGTGCATCGTGTTAAAAAAACTCATCATCGCTGCTAGCCTCGCGCTAGTCTCACAGGCTTACGCGGATATCACGATTGGCCAATCGGTACCCACCACTGGTCTAGCTGCCGAAACAGGTAAAGCAATGGCCTTGGGCGCGTCGATTTATTTCAATCAGGTAAATGGCCGCGGCGGGGTGAATGGTGAATTGATCAATCACGTAGTCCGTGACGATGCAGGCAATCCACAAACCACGGTAAAAAATGCCCAAGATTTTATTGAAAAAGAAAATGCAACGGCGCTGATTTCGTTTTACGGCACCGATAATATTGCGGCGCTCATCAAATCTAAAGTGCTCGATACCAATAGCGTACCACTGGTGGGTGTGCACACAGGGGCCGACTCACTGCGTAACCCTGGCAGCCCTTATATTTTCCATACCCGCGCCAGCTACACCCAAGAAATCGATCGTCTGGTGAAATTGCTTAATGAAAACTTGGGCGTGACAAAGTTTGGCGTATTGGCGCAACAAGGTGGTTTTGGCGATGCTGGCGTAACCGCCCTTAAAGCCTCATTGGCAAAAAAACAGCTAAAAATTGCGGGTGAAGCCTGGTACGACGGCAAAACTGGCGATAGCAGCAAAGCGGCAGCAGAGCTGGCTAAAATCAACCCTGAAGCTGTAATTCTGGTTGCGGTCACCAAACCAGCGGCGACATTCGTGCAGGAATATAAAAACCATGGTGGCACTTCACAAATTTATGCACTCTCTGCAGTGCAATTTGAAGAAGTTGGCAAACAAATCGGTAAGAAAACCGCCCATGGCTTAGGTATCAGTCAGGTTATGCCTTACCCGTACAACACTCGCGCGCGTGTTGTGCAAGAATTCCAAGACGACGTGTATGCGGAATTGGGGTCTGGTTCTTCGGGTAAAAAAGAATCGCTGGCGGCCATCGCGAAATACCCAAGCTACGCCATGCTAGAGGGCTATATTGCCGCGCGTATTGTTGTTGAGGGGATAAAACGCGCTGGCAAAGCACCAAGTCGGGCCGCCGTTTATAACGCGCTAACCACACTGAATCGATTTGACCTCGGCGGTTTTGTGGTGGACTACAACGCCACCAAACGTGCTGGTTCAAATTTTGGTGAGCTAACCATGATTTCCCCTACCGGTGCGCTAACCCGCTAAACACAAATAGCTTGGAATGCAAAAAAGGCCATTCATTGAATGGCCTTTTTATTGGTATACATACAGAGCCCTTGCTATATATGAACCCTGTAAATATACCCCATCAAGTAGCAAAGAAATCCTTTACTTTATCCATGAACGATTTAGCACGTGGATTGTGTTTATCCGAATCGCCCTGACTGATTTCTTCAAACTCTTTCAAAAGCTCTTTCTGACGGCCTGTGAGCTTCACTGGTGTTTCGACCACCACATGACACATCAAATCACCGGTAATTGCGCTGCGCACGCCTTTGATACCTTTGCTGCGCAAACGGAACACTTGACCGGTTTGTGTCTCAGGTGGAATCGTAATCCGCGCTTTGCCAGACAAAGTCGGAATCTCAATCTCGCCACCCAAAGCCGCCACAGTAAAGCTAATCGGCATTTCGCAATGCAGATCATTGCCTTCACGCTCAAACACCGCGTGTTTCTTGATGTGCGTAACGACGTACAGATCGCCTGGAGGGCCGCCATTCACGCCAGCCTCACCTTCGCCCGATAGACGAATCCGATCGCCCTCGTCCACACCTGCAGGTATTTTCACTGCAAGCGTTTTGTGAGTGGCTACGCGGCCAGTGCCCGAGCATTTACGGCATGGGTCAGGTATGTACTTGCCTGTACCATGGCAGGTCGGACACGTTTGCTGAATGCTGAAAAAACCTTGCGCCACACGCACTTGGCCGTGACCATTACATGTATGGCAGGTTTTCGCCTCCGTACCTGGCTTAGCGCCAGTACCGTTACAGCTATCACACTCGTCATGCGATGGAATCTTGATTTGCTTCTCAACACCACGCGCCGCTTCTTCCAGCGTGATTTCCATGTTGTAACGCAAGTCAGCGCCACGGTACACATTGCTTCGACCACCACGGCCACCGCCACCACCAAAGATATCGCCAAAGATATCGGCAAAATCGCCAAAACCACCGCCACCAAAGCCACCGCCGCCCATACCAGCTTGCGGGTCAACACCAGCATGGCCGTATTGATCGTAAGCTGAGCGCTTCTGACCATCCGACAAAATTTCGTAGGCTTCTTTGGCTTCTTTAAATTTTTCTTCGGCATCTTTCGCATCCGGATTGCGATCCGGATGGTATTTCATCGCCAGCTTGCGATATGCCTTTTTGATTTCTTCATCTGAGGCGTCGCGATTAACGCCCAGAATATCGTAAAAATCTTTTTTTGCCATGATGCTTTTCCATGAGACAAAAAGGCACAGCCGCCCGCAATGCAAGCGCTGTGCCTAATGGTTATGCCAAATTACTTATCTTTAACTTCGGTAAATTCAGCATCAACTACGTTGCCGTCATCCTTAGCGTCGCTACCTGCAGCTTGTGCGCCAGCTTCTGGTGCCGCTTGCTCCGCGTACATTTTCTCAGCAACTTTGTGGCTTGCTTTCATCAGCGCTTCAGTTTTGGCTTCGATCGCTTCTTTGTCGTCGCCTTTTACCACGCCTTCCAGCTCAGCAATTGCGGCTTCGATTTCAACTTTCTCATCCGCCGTTACTTTGTCGCCCGCGTCAGTCAACATTTTCTTCACTTGGTGGATCATCGCTTCACCGGAGTTGCGAGCAGTCACCAATTCGTGCAGTTTTTTGTCTTCTTCGGCGTTCAATTCAGCGTCTTTCACCATTGCTTCGATTTCAGCTTCAGACAAACCTGAAGAAGCTTGGATCGTGATTTTCGCTTCTTTACCTGATGCTTTGTCTTTCGCGCCAACGTGCAAGATACCGTTCGCGTCGATGTCGAAAGTCACTTCAATTTGTGGCACGCCACGTGGTGCTGGTGGAATGTCGCCCAAGTTAAATTGACCCAGCGATTTATTCGCCGACGCTTTCTCACGCTCACCTTGCAACACGTGAATCGTTACCGCGCTTTGGTTATCATCAGCAGTCGAGAACGTTTGTGACGCTTTGGTTGGGATCGTGGTGTTTTTCTGGATCAGCTTAGTCATGATGCCGCCCAAAGTTTCGATACCCAAAGACAATGGCGTTACGTCCAGCAGCAAGATATCTTTACGATCGCCGCCCAATACCGAGCCTTGCAATGCAGCACCAACAGCCACCGCTTCGTCAGGGTTCACGTCACGACGTGGATCTTTACCAAAGAAGTCTTTTACCGCATCCATTACTTTAGGCATACGAGTCTGACCGCCGACCAAGATCACGTCGTCGATGTCAGAAGCTTTCAAGCCTGCGTCTTTCAATGCAATCTTGCATGGCTCGATTGAGCGAGCGATCAAGTCATCCACCAAAGACTCGAATTTCGCGCGAGTAATCTTCATTACCAAGTGTTTTGGACCGGTTGCATCCATGGTCACGTATGGCAAGTTGATTTCAGTTTGCGCGCTCGATGACAATTCGATCTTCGCTTTCTCAGCCGCTTCTTTCAGACGTTGCAATGCCATTACGTCGTTTTTCAGATCAATGCCTTGCTCTTTCTTAAACTCGGCAATAATGTAATCCATCAGACGTTGGTCGAAATCTTCACCGCCGAGGAATGTATCGCCGTTAGTAGCCAATACTTCGAATGCTGTTGAGCCATCAACGTCAGCGATGTCGATAATCGAAATATCGAACGTACCGCCACCCAAGTCGTAAACGGCGATTTTACGGTCGCCCTTAGCGACTTTGTCCATACCGAACGCCATTGCCGCTGCAGTTGGCTCGTTGATGATACGTTTTACGTCCAGACCCGCGATACGGCCCGCGTCTTTAGTCGCTTGGCGTTGGCTGTCGTTAAAGTAAGCAGGAACGGTAATCACCGCTTCAGTCACTTCTTCACCGAGGTAGTCTTCGGCGGTTTTTTTCATTTTGCGCAGGATCTCAGCAGAGATTTGCGGTGGCGCCATTTTTTTGTCGCGCACAGAAACCCAAGCGTCGCCGTTGTCGGCTTGTACGATGCTAAATGGCATTGAATCGATATCTTTCTTCACTTCTTTGTCTTCGAAGCGGCGACCGATCAAACGCTTAACAGCGTACAAAGTATTTTTCGGGTTAGTTACAGCCTGACGTTTCGCAGGCGCGCCAACCAAAATCTCACCATCTTCTTGGTAAGCGATAATCGACGGCGTAGTACGCGCGCCTTCTGCATTTTCAATTACTTTAGGTTGACCGTTCTCGATAACAGCTACACAGCTATTGGTTGTACCCAAGTCAATACCGATAATTTTGCCCATTTTATTTTCCTTCATCTCTAGTGCCTGCCACCTTGAATTGTTCAAGTTTTAAAGGCGGCAGTGTTTACAAATAACCATAACTACTAAGTGGGGATACCATTTATATTTTCAAGAGCTCAATCACACAAAAGTCATTGCAAGCTATTGAAAACGTGCAGCTTATTTGGCCGCCGCAACAACTACCATGGCCGGACGAATAGTACGACCAGAAAGCTCATACCCTTTTTGCATCACTTGCACCACGGTATTGGCGTCTTCCTCGCTTGGCACCGTAGAAATCGCTTGATGCTTATTAGGATCGAGCTTTTCGCCCATGGGGTTAATTTCACGCAATTCGAACTTTTCGAACACGGTAACCAACTGTTTGGCGGTCAAATCGACGCCCATTTTCAAGCCTTCAAAATTGCCCGATTGATCCAGCAGCGCCATGTCCATCGCGTCTTTCACTGAAATGATTTCACGTGCGAATTTTTCAACTGCAAATTTGCGGGCTTTTTCATTTTCTTCTAGCGCACGGCGACGAGCATTTTCTGCTTCAGCCCGTACATACAGAATATCTTGGCGAGCTTTTTCCAGATCCGCCAAGGCCTGCGTCAGTAGCTCATCGGTAGTCGGGGCAGCAACTTCAGCGCCCTCTTGCTCAACCGCTTGGTTTGCCAATTCTTCTTGAGTTTCTGGGTTTACTTCTTGATTCATGATGTCCTCCAACTGCGAATGAGCGATAGATGGGGATAAGCCACACCATTTCAAGGGCTTTTCTGCTGAAAAAGCAGCAGCGCTAAGTAATTATCCCAATGTGTAGTAAATTTTTTTCGACTACAATTTATTGTGCATCGCAATAATTGTTGCAATGCAAAATTTTCCTGCTTCAATAAAAACAGCTAGTTATTCTTGATTCGCCCGCTTTGAGAGATCACAGGGAGTATGCCATGAGTACCGCAACTGAACGCATCGCCGCACTTGAGCTTGATTGGAAAACCAACCCCCGCTGGGCAGGAGTTAAACGCCCGTATTCAGCAGCCGACGTTGAACGTCTACGTGGTAATTTATTGCAGGAATATACGATAGCGAAACATGGCGCGAATAAGCTGTGGAAACTCATGCATGAGCAATCTTATGTGCATGCTTTGGGCGCACTCACTGGTAATCAGGCAATGCAGCAAGTGAAAGCTGGCTTAAAAGCCATTTACCTCTCTGGCTGGCAAGTGGCGGCAGATGCCAATTTGGCGGGTGAAATGTACCCCGATCAATCGCTGTACCCGGCCAACTCCGTGCCGCAAGTTGTGCGCCGCATTAATAATACGCTGGCACGCGCTGACCAGATTCATCACGCCGAAGGCGACGATAGCATTGACTGGTTTGCACCAATCGTGGCCGATGCCGAAGCGGGCTTCGGTGGCGTTCTGAATGCGTTCGAGTTAATGAAAGCCATGATTGAAGCAGGTGCCGCTGGCGTGCACTTTGAAGACCAGCTCGCTTCGGTCAAGAAATGCGGCCACATGGGCGGCAAAGTATTAGTGCCAACGCGCGAAGCCGTGGAAAAACTGGTTGCAGCCCGTTTGGCGGCTGATGTGATGGGCGTGCCGACTATTATCGTCGCCCGCACCGATGCGGAAGCCGCCGATTTACTGACCAGTGATGTCGATGACAATGACAAAGCATTTTGCACTGGCGAGCGTACTGTGGAAGGTTTCTACAAGACGTATCCCGGTCTAGAGCAAGCTATCTCTCGCGGCCTGGCCTATGCCCCCTATGCTGATCTGGTGTGGTGTGAAACCGGTAAGCCCGATCTGGAATATGCACGCAAATTTGCCGAAGCGATTCACGCAAAATTCCCCGGTAAAATGCTGGCCTACAATTGTTCGCCATCATTCAACTGGAAGAAAAATTTGGATGATGCAACCATCGCCAAATTCCAGAAAGAGCTCGGCGCACTCGGCTACAAATTCCAGTTCATTACCTTAGCTGGTTTCCACGCCCTGAACTACGGTATGTTCAATCTGGCACATGGCTACGCACGCGAAGGCATGACCGCCTTTGTCGAGCTGCAACAGGCCGAATTTGCGGCGGCAGATCGTGGCTTTACTGCAGTGAAACATCAGCGCGAAGTCGGAACCGGCTACTTTGATCAGATTACACAAGTGATCCAACAAGGCCAGTCATCGACCACCGCGCTCAAAGGCTCTACCGAAGCCGAGCAGTTCCACTGATCAAGCGAGGGGGCAGCGCTTATGCTGCGATACCCTTCCCTGTTTTGTTAGCGAAAAATACACAGCCTAGCCCTGCTAGGCTGCAGGTACATGAAGGGAGCACACGATATGTCAACGACATTGGCAGGTATCCGCGTCAAAGGCCATATCAGCGCCGAGTTCGGGAAGATACTCTCCCCTGATGCACTCGCCTTTCTGGCAGAGCTACACCGATTATTCGAGCCGCGCCGCCGTGAATTAATGGCTGCCCGCCTAGCTCGACAAGTGTTGCTCGATCAAGGCGTCAAACCCGACTTTCTGCCGACGACGGCACACATTCGTCACGGCGAATGGAAAATCAGCACGCTACCAGAAGATTTGCAAGATCGCCGCGTCGAAATCACTGGCCCAGTTGAGCGCAAAATGATGATCAATGCGCTTAATTCAGGCGCCAAATCATTTATGGCCGATTTTGAAGATTCCAATACCCCGACCTGGGAAAACCAGATCGAGGGGCAAATTAACGTCTACGATGCCTATCGCCGCACGATTAGCTACACCAGCCCGGAAGGTAAAGAATACGCACTCAATAAAGAAATTGCCACGCTACTTACTCGCCCGCGTGGCTGGCACTTGATGGAAAAACACGTCGAAGTCGACGGCGAAATCATGTCTGGTTCGTTGTTTGATTTCGGCTTAGTGGTGTTTCACAACCTACAATATCGGCTTAGCCTCGGAAGCTCCTGCTACTTTTATCTGCCTAAAATGGAATCACATCTGGAAGCGCGCTTGTGGAATGATGTGTTCACGTGGGCCGAGGCCGAGCTGAAAGCACCGCATGGCTGCATCAAAGGCACAGTGCTGATTGAGACGATTCTGGCAGCCTTTGAGATGGATGAAATCCTGTACGAATTGCGCGAGCATTCTGCCGGATTGAACGCTGGGCGCTGGGATTATATCTTTAGCTGCATCAAAAAATTCCGCAGCAACGATGATTTCTGTTTGGCTGATCGCGGCAAAATCACCATGACAGTGCCATTTATGCGCGCCTATTCATTATTGCTACTCAAAACATGCCACCAGCGCGGAGCTCCGGCAATGGGCGGTATGTCGGCCTATATCCCCGTCAAAACTGACCCCGAAGCGAACGAGCGAGCCATGGCGCAAGTCCGTGCCGACAAAGAACGTGATGCCGGCGATGGCTATGATGGCGGCTGGGTGGCACACCCTGGTCTAGTACCTATTGCCAAGGCAGCTTGGGATTCTGTTTTAGGGCTATACCCCAATCAAATTCATAAGCAAAGGCTGGATGTGCAAGTTATGGCTAGTGATTTATTAGATTTCCAGCCGGAAGCGCCCATCACCGAAGTGGGTGTGCGCGGCAATATTTCAGTCGGGGTGCAATATCTGGCCTCATGGCTGGCTGGCATGGGGTGCGTTCCCATCCATAACCTGATGGAAGACGCCGCCACCGCCGAAATTAGCCGCTCGCAAATCTGGCAATGGATACGCTCGCACAAAGGCGTGCTCGACGATGGTCGCAAAGTAACCCGCGAACTTTTTGAGCAATTACTGGCAGAAGAAGTGGCAAAGATCGAGCAGCAAGGGCGTTATAGCGCAACGCTGAAAGAAGCCGCCCGCATGTTTGAGCAAATCACCACCAGTGATGACTTTGTCGAGTTCTTAACCTTACCGGGCTATCATCGACTGGCATGAGATTAAATAACTTCATTAAAAAACCGCAGGGCAAAGCTCTGCGGTTTTTTGTTCGATGTAACGCTTAATTATGACCAAATGTGCCTAACATTTTGTCCAACCATTTTGATGCCGTTAACCGTTGAGACATCGTCCCTTTGTAGAGCATTTCTTCTAATAACTTGAAGGCTTCTTTGCGCTGCCCCGCATCAATCAATTGCGCCACTTCCTGTAAAGCGGGATCGTCAGATTTAAAGCTGAGTTTTGGATCACGCTGCAAAGTGGAAAATAAGTTAGGAGCTGGTTTAATCTCCAGATCATCCACACTTTGCACTGCATCAATCTGAATTTCATCATCACCATTAAGCGAACGCAGCTCAATGGCCTCTTCCACAGCATGCTCATCCTGCGAGGCCACATCACTCTGACTGTAATAAATCAGCTCAGGTTCAGATTCGACTGGCTCTAGTTCAATATCTGGTTTACCTGCCAATTCCTCCGCCAGCAATGCATCAGTGTCATCGAGCATTTGACCCGGCATATCCAAACCAGCACCAGCGTGCAAAGCAGAAGCAAAAGCTAAGTCATCCTGATTATTCGTAAAGCCCACATCAAGCGCGGCGCCCGATTCTGCCTGACTCTCGATCGATTGATACAATGGGTTGGCTGGATCAATAGTTCGACCTAGTTCCTGCACATTTTGCCACAGGCCATCACTGGCAAATTGCAAACGGAAAGCCACTGCTTTTTCTTGAAATGCCTCAGGCATATTATTGCGCTGAAAGATTTCAAACAGTTTCATCCACAAGGCAAGCGCTGCTGGCATTTGCGCGATTTCATGATTGAGTAGATTAATAGCTTGCGGAACCAAACCGTGATCTAGTAATAGTTGTGCCTCTTCCGTTACATTGCCCGGCGAAACCACATCCATGTCAGAGTTATGCCAATCCTCATTACTGTGTTCACGATGAATCGGGGTACCAATTTCATTGCTGTCTAAGCCACCGAGAGTCACCCCTTGACCACGAATGTGAGGCTCAACTCCGGTGCGGGTACCCGCACTCAGATAGGCCGTAGATGGTGAAATAACGGTGTACAGCTCATCTTGCGAAGGCTCACTCTGCCAACGCCGCCAAGCCAAAAAGCCAATCGGAATCAGCAAAAAACCCAGCAAAGGCCAAAAGTCTAGCCAGCTTCGTTGGCTTTCTAACTGTGTACTACCATCATCATTAGCTGCAGCGGGGCCTGATTGCGTACGAGCCAGCTTTTTCTCCAGCTCGTTAATCTGGTATTTAAGCTGCAACATTTGGGCAGCCTGATCATCAGATTCGAGCGAGAGCAAACGCTCACGCAATTGCAGTGCCTGATCAGGTGTCAGCGTATTATTTTTTGAGGTATCTAAGGTAGCTTCAGACAGACGTAAACGAAATTCACCTGCCCCGCTAGATTCAGGCTGCGAGGACGACTCTGGTTTCGTTACTGGCAAGTCGGGAAGTTCGGCACCTAGAGTTAAACGCGGCAGTGCCTCTAGGTTTTTGGGGGCTACCGGTAAACGATCAACCCGTGCTATTGGCGCAGGAGCGACTTTCTCTGTTTTGCTAGCTGGCATGGGTAACAAAATACGCCAATCACCACCTAATTTAGCATTGGTATTCTGCGGCAAATCTGGGTTGATATCATAAATGGCCTCGACCATGGCCTGCTGCCGAGTTTTATCCCCCGGATAATAGCTGGCAGCGATGCGGGCTACTGAATCTCCCTCTTCGCTTAACCAAACCGTACCTAAGGCAGGTAATTTGCGGCGAGTCGAGCCACCTTTGCTTGCAACGGCTCCATTTGTAGCGGGCAAGACAATATTGGGCCTATATTCTGGTGGATCGAGCAAGATTCGATAATCACGCTGAAATACCCGCTCCTCTTCACCCGGGCACTTCACACGAATTCCAAGTGTAACTACGGGCTCATTAGCGGCTTCATCACCCTTAACAAGCAAGCGACCACCACCGACTTCATACTGATAAGTTAGTCGGGCACGACGCAACACTCCATTCGCATTCTCATCCTGCGGGGACACTAGGCGAAAACAATTGGCAGACAAATCCTCGTCTTCAGCCGCAGCCACGGTAATGGAGGCACTAAAACGCTCCCCCAACGCGGATCGCACCTGAATTTCCCCCAGCATCGCGGCGCTGGCAACACCAAAGCAGCCAGCACCAGCGAGGGCGAGCAAGAGCGAGCTGAGTTTGAAATTAAACGAAGGAGTTATTTTCATAAACAAAATGCTGCTTCGACCTTGCACCTAGACAATATCCAAATGATCGAGCCCAGCCAGTACATCCCGTTTTTTTGCATCCGCACTATTGAGCTTAATTTGCAGACGCAAATCATTTACCGAGTCAGCATTGCGTAAAGCATCTTCATAGGTAATTCGATCTTGCTCGAACAAATCAAACAAGGATTGGTCAAAAGTTTGCATCCCTAATTCACGCGATTTTTTCATGATTTCTTTGATTTCATGAACTTCGCCTTTGAAAATCAGCTCAGAAATCAGCGGCGAATTGAGCATCACCTCAACGGCTGCCACTCGCCCCTTACCCGAGGCATGAGGCACCAAGCGCTGTGAGACAAAAGCTTTCAAGTTTAAGGATAAGTCCATCAACAACTGCTGCCGACGCTCTTCCGGGAAGAAGTTGATAATCCGGTCCAGCGCCTGATTGGATGAGTTTGCATGCAAGGTAGCCATACATAAATGGCCCGTTTCAGCAAAGGCAATCGCATAATCCATCGTTTCACGGTCGCGAATCTCACCAATCAAAATCACATCGGGCGCTTGGCGCAAAGTATTCTTCAGCGCTGCCATCCATGAATCAGTATCCACCCCGACTTCACGTTGCGTGATAATCGAATTTTTATGTTCGTGCACATATTCAATTGGGTCTTCAATCGTAATGATATGGTCGTATGCATTTTCGTTACGATGGCCAATCATGGCTGCCAGCGAGGTCGATTTACCCGAACCGGTACCGCCTACGAAAATCACCAAGCCACGCTTGGTCATAGCAATGTCTTCCAGTACAGGGGGCAAATTTAACTCGGCCAGCTTCGGGATTTCCGAGTTGATGGTTCGCAACACCATACCCACGCGGCCCTGTTGCATAAATGCATTCACCCGGAAGCGCCCCATATTGCCCGGACTAATGGCAAAGTTACATTCTTTATTAGCTTCAAAGTCTTCCGATTGACGATCATTCATAATCGCCCGCGCCAACTCTTTGGTATGTTGTGCCGTCAATAATTGGTTGGACACAGGCGTCACACGCCCATCAATTTTCATTGCTGGTGGAAAATCCACCGTAATAAATAAATCCGAAGCATTCTTTCCACGCATATGGCGCAGTAAATCATGCATAAACTTCGCGGCTTGTTCTTTTTCCATTCTTCAACCTTCCTGCTAGCGGCTTAACCTTTGAAGTTATCCGGAATTGCGGCTTTATTGCGCGCCTCGGCTACAGACACAATATTGCGTTGCACTAGATTTTGCAGACATTGGTCCAGCGTTTGCATCCCATGCGCTGACCCTGTCTGAATCGCCGAGTACATTTGGGCAATTTTATTTTCCCGAATCAGGTTTCGAATTGCAGGGATGCCAATCATGATTTCATGCGCAGCCACCCGACCGGTGCCATCTTTGGTTTTCAGTAGCGTCTGTGAAATTACCGCGCGTAAAGACTCCGACAACATTGCACGCACCATTTCTTTTTCTGCGGCAGGGAATACGTCCACTACCCGGTCAATGGTTTTGGCTGCGGAACTTGTGTGCAGTGTACCGAATACCAAGTGCCCCGTTTCAGCAGCGGTCAATGCTAAGCGAATCGTTTCCAGATCGCGCATCTCACCCACCAGAATAACGTCTGGGTCTTCCCGCAATGCACTGCGCAGCGCATTGGAGAAAGATAAGGTATGTGGCCCGACTTCACGCTGATTCACCAAGCATTTTTTAGACTGGTGTACAAATTCGATCGGGTCTTCCACGGTCAGAATATGACCATATTCATTGTCGTTGATGAAGTTAATCATCGCCGCCAAAGTAGTCGATTTACCTGAACCTGTTGGCCCGGTAACCAGAACCAAACCACGTGGGTTCATGGCGATATCCTGAAACACACGCGGACAGCCTAGTTCTTCCAAGGTCAGAACTTTTGATGGAATCGTCCGAAAAACCGCACCAGCCCCTCGGTTTTGCACAAAAGCATTCACCCGGAACCGCGCCAGATTAGGGATTTCGAAAGAGAAATCGCACTCTAGGGTGTCCTCGTACACTTTGCGCTGACCATCATTCATGATGTCATACACCATGTCATGGACATCTTTATGATCCATTGCAGGCAAGTTAATGCGACGTACATCACCATGAACGCGAATCATCGGTGGCAATCCTGCCGACAGATGCAAATCGGATGCCTTATTCTTGACCGAAAACGCTAAGAGTTCCGAGATTTCCATTTATAATTCTTCCTCTCATTCACGAATCAGGTCTGCGGCGCCGTCATTGGCGGGTTCGTGAGCATCCTGACAAAGATCTGTTCATTATGGCAACGTTATTTGAAGCATGGCAAGGCGTACAAGGCAGGATAGACGCTGCATGCACAGCCTGTGCAAGAAATCCGGCAGAAATCAGCTTACTGGCAGTGAGTAAAACGTTCCCTGCATCAGCAGTAAGAGAATTATACATGTTGGGGCAACGTCACTTTGGCGAGAATTATGCCCAAGAATTAAGTCAGAAATATGCTGAGCTGGCAGACTGCACCGAGCTGCACTGGCACTTCATTGGCCCCTTGCAGAGTAATAAAACCAAACAAGTTGCCGAATGTGCTGACTGGGTACATGCAATTGACCGCAGCAAAATTGCCGAGCGCCTCAATCAACAACGCCCGGAACATTTGCCCTTACTCAATGTCTGCCTTCAGGTAAATGTCTCTGGTGAAGAGAGTAAGTCTGGGGTATCACCAGCGCAATTATTCGAGCTAGCCGCCGCAGTCACACAGCTACCTCGGCTAAAGCTGCGCGGCCTAATGTGCATCCCTGAGGCAACGGATGATGAAGTAAAGCTCGCCAAACAGTTTCAATTACTGAAACAATGTCAGGCTAAGCTGATTCAAGCAGGTTTTACCATGGACACCTTATCAATGGGCATGTCCGCAGATTTAGAATTAGCCATCGCAAATGGCTCAACTTTGGTTCGTGTGGGCAGTGCTATTTTTGGCGCCCGCCACTATTCACAGCAGGAAAAGCAATGATCATTACCTTTATCGGTGGCGGCAATATGGCCACAGCCATGATTGGTGGCATGCTGGCACAAGGTTTTAGCGGCAATGAAATTCACGTGGTCGAGCCTGATGCAGCCAAACGCCAAGCGCTTACCCAACAATACGGTATCGGTACATCCGCACCTAGCGAAGCGCTTCCCGCCAGTACAGCCATTTTATTTGCCGTTAAGCCCCAACAATTCAAAGCCGTCACCGCCGAGGTGCTACCGCAACTGGGCAATGCACTCGTCATCTCGATTGCCGCGGGTATTCGCATCGATACCCTATCTAAGTTTCTGGCTGGACATCAGAGAATCATTCGTGTGATGCCCAATACCCCCGCCTTAGTGCAAGCGGGCATTTCCGGCGTATTCGCTAATGAATCGGTGACCGCTGAAGATCGTGCGCTAACACAACGCATCCTCGCATCGATCGGCGAACAAGTATGGGTTGAAGACGAAGCGCAGATCGATGGCATTACAGCCATTTCTGGCAGTGGCCCCGCTTATATTTTCTATTTTATGGAAGCACTGCAAGCGGCCGCACGAGCCCAGGGTTTTGCTCCCGATGTGGCTCATCAACTGGCTTACCAGACCTTCGCCGGCGCCGTAAAGCTCGCCCTCAGTAGCGAGGATGATGCTGGCACGCTGCAGCAAAAAGTCACCTCAAAAGGCGGCACCACCGAACGTGCGATCAAGGCACTGGAGACCAGTCAGGTACGCTCGACAATTATTGCGGCCGCATCGGCAGCAGCGGCTCGTTCGCGTGAGCTGGGTGAAGAACTGGGCCGTGACATTGAGCCGTAATCAATTGAGTAGCAAACCTTTGAGAGGTGGCGCATGTTAACCAGCGTTCTGGATTTCCTAATCCGCAATTTGCTTGAATTTCTGATTTTGTTGCTACTGGCGCGGTTTTATTTACAAGCCGCCAAGGTATCTTTTCGACATCCACTCGGGCAGTTTGTATTAGCACTCACCAATTGGCTGGTTTTACCGGTACGCAAACTGATCCCGCCATTCAAAAGCTACGATAGTACTAGCTTGCTATTGGCATGGATCACCGCGCTGGGCATGCACTCACTGCTACTGGCCATTACCCCTTGGCCGTTTGATTTTTCTTCTGGTGCGTCGATGGTCGCTTTAGCACTCACGGCAACGCTGGAATTAATCAAAATGTCTTTATATTTATTGTTTGCCGCTGTTATTGGGCAAGCAGTAATGAGCTGGATCGCGCCCTACAATCCATTGATGCCCACACTAACCGGGCTGACTGCACCATTTTTGCGGCCGATTCAAAAGATTATCCCCCCAATTGGCGGGGTAGATATTTCACCATTGTTATTGATTTTGCTGATTCAATTGATACTCGGGGTGGTCATTGCTCAGTTAGAACCCATCATTTTGCAAAGCGTCAAAGTGATTGGCTAGCGCATGAGCGCATGGTTTAGCATCGCAGGGGATGAGATAACACTGCGCTTGCATATTCAACCCGGTGCCAAAAAAACCGAATGCGCGGGGCTGTATGGTGATGCGCTCAAAATTCGCCTCGCAGCCCCACCGGTGGATGGCAAGGCCAATCAAAATCTTATTGTCTGGCTAGCCGATTTTTTTGGCGTACCACAACGGCAGGTGAAAATAAAAAGCGGCGAAACCAATCGCCGCAAAGTCATCACCGTAACTGGCAGTACCGTATTGCCTGCCACACTGCTAATTTGCTAAGTTACTGGCCTATACGCTGCTGGGTATGATCAGTGCCGTGCTCTGCGGCTGGGTCAACACGGCGATACTCGCCATCAATAACGCCATCTTGCGGCGGCATACCGCCCGTCGAACCGACTGTTGGTGCTGACTTTCCCCATGGCAGGAGTAAAATCACCGCAATCACATCACCGATCAAGCCCGGAATGATCAATAGCACAGCTGCAATATAATAACGGGCAACGCTAAACAAACTATGCAAGCCCAAACGTCCCGTGCGAATATCATTCATTAATGTTAAGCCAATACCCAGCCGTTGATGCCGCAGCATCAACAGGCCAAGGCCAAAGCTGCAGAGCACATATAGCAAAGTGGCAAATGTACCGATCGTGCCTGATAACCAAACCAGTGACATGATCTCGAGAAACGGATATGCCAATAAACTGGCAAAAACTAAATACGGCATGAATACTCCTCAACAAGCGCTCGTAGTATGGTGCAATTGCCCCGATGAAACCAGTGCCGCTAAGCTGGCACAAGGGATTATTACCGCTCGGCTAGCTGCTTGTGTGAACCAAATGGGCGCGGTAAAGTCTACTTACCACTGGAATGATGGAATCGAAACGGCAACGGAAGTTCCTTTGCAGATCAAAACCAGCCAAGCTGCCTACCCTGCACTTGAGGCATGGCTGTTGGCAAATCATCCTTATGATGTACCCGAAATAATTGCGCTGCCGATTTTGCTTGGCGCGCCCAGTTACCTGCAATGGATTGCGCAGGAAACACGCAATTTTGAACAAGGCCAGACCGAATGATGTCGCGTTGTATTACTTGCTTGCTCATGTGCTTTTTTTCAATGCTGGCATGGGCAAATCAGGATTTTTTACCACCAGACCAAGCCTTCAAGCCTACGCTGGTGCAAATTGATGATAATACAATCGAGGCACGCTTTACGATTGCGCCTGGCTATTACCTGTACCGAGATCGTATATCAGCGACAGCAACCGGGCTAACGCTCAACACCCAGATGCCCAGCGGAGAAATAAAAAACGATCCAAGCTTCGGTAAGGTCGCCGTATTTCATAACCAGTTAATTGTTCGTTTAAGCAGCTCACAACCGATTGCCAAACAACAGGCGATTACCTTGAAGTTTCAGGGCTGTGCCGAAGCGGGCATTTGTTACCCCCCGCAAACGCAAACCCTGAAGATAGGGGAAAGCAAAAGCCCGGCGCTTAAACAACTTTTTGGCAGTTCAAGCAACCCAACCACCCCCGACCAGCAGTTTTTCGGGGGTAGTTTTTTTGGTACCCTCGGTATCTTTTTTATTGCCGGCATTGGTCTTGCCCTCACGGCCTGCATGTATCCATTGATCCCAATTGTCTCGGGCATCGTGATCGGACAGCAAGCTGCCAAACGCTGGCATGCGTTCAGCCTAACCTTGGTGTATGTACAAGGAATGGCCATTTCCTACACAATCATTGGGGTCGCAGCCGCCGCAACCGGTACGCTTTTAGTCGTCGCGCTGCAGCAACCTTGGGTAATTGCGTTGTTTGCGCTGTTCTTCGTGGCCATGGCTTTATCCATGTTTGGTTTGTTTAATGTGCAACTACCTAATTCATTGCAAAGCAAGTTAAATGAAGCAAGCATGAAATTGCCGGGTGGAAAATGGACTTCGGTCTTAGTTATGGGCTTATTGTCCGCCTTGATTATCGGCCCCTGCATTGCTCCGCCGTTGGCGGCTGCCTTGGCCTATATTGGCCAGACCGGCGATTTAATATTGGGTGGAGCGGCACTCTATAGCATGGCGCTGGGCTTGGGATTGCCGCTATTGGCGATTGGCGCTTTTGGCTCGACCGTGCTACCACGCCTATCCGGTCGGATCATGAAAGCAGTGAAAATTGTTTTTGGAGTGGTATTGCTCGCTATGGCAATCTGGGTTTCGCGTCCACTATGGGAACCCTACCTGGGTATGCAAGCAGAGCATGCCTTGCAATTTAAAACGGTTCGCAGTACCAGTGAACTGGATGCGGCCTTAATACAAGCCAAAGGCCGCCCAGTAATGATCGATTTTTACGCCGACTGGTGCGTAAGCTGTATTGAGTTTGAACGTGAAACACTAAGCCAGCAGCCAGTGCAAGCGGCACTGAGCCAATACCAGTTAATTCGAGTCGATGTAACTGACAATAATGCAGCTTCTGCTGCGCTATTGGCCAGATACCAGCTCTATGGGCCACCTGCACTGATTTTTTACACGCCAAGTGGTCAGGAAATCCAACAGCGAGTCATCGGCTTTCAAGCGGCAAAACCATTTTTAGCAACGCTAGCAGCTCATAAAGCCCTGATCTGCGCCAATCAAGTTTGCTAATTTGGCCCACATAGGACCTTACCTTATGAAAAAATGGCTACTTATCCTTGCCTTGTGCTCAACAGCCGCTAGCACGTGGGCTGCAGATCCATTCTGGGCTCAGAGTTTTCCGGATCTGACGGGTAAGGCGCAAGCAACTAAGCAATGGCAAGGCAAAATGCTGATCGTCAATTATTGGGCAACCTGGTGTGGTCCATGTCGGATTGAAATGCCGGAAATGGTTGCGCTACAAAAACAATATGCTAGCAAAGTGCAATTTATTGGCATTGCAATTGACGAACCTAGCCCCACCAGCCAATTTGTCAAACAAATTGGCGTCAATTACCCGATCCTAATTGGCAGTAATAGCGCAATGGATTTAATGCGCAGCCAGGGCAATAATTTGGGGGGATTACCCTTCACCGTATTCTTTGATGCCAAAGGCAAACTGGTGGGGAAACACATAGGAAAAATCAGCAAGGCCGAGCTCGACGCGCAGATAAAAAAATACGCCCCTTAGGGCGTATTTTTTAAATGCCACAATGCACGAAGTTGAAAGCTAAAAGCCACAGAACACATCGCGCATCATCGCCACCACCACCAGTGTGCGAATATCACCCACGCGGTAGTAAACCCGATTTGCATCCTTGCGAGTCCGCAACACACCCTTCTCGCGCATCAAAGCTAAATGCTGTGAAATATTCGACTGTGTGGTACCAACTCGTTCCACAATATCTTGTACGCTCACCTCTTGATCAGCCAAAACACATAAGATTTTCAGGCGTAAAGGGTGAGACATTGCTTTCATCGCCCGTGACGCTTGGTCGATGTGCTCATCATCCATCTCTTCAATTGATTCAATCATATTGATTTCTTTTATTTATTTTTTGGCTGTAGGCTTGAGCCGAATCAGCATTATGCCAAATTGCGACGATCTAACATCAGCTTGAGTTAGAATACTAACCGTGTTTGAAATCTATTCGCAACCGCAGACTGCAAATATTTTTAGGCAGCTCACCGCGAATCACCATAGGACTTTGTCATGCCACAACAAATCACTCCCGTACTACTTTTAATTCTTGACGGCTTTGGCTACCGCACCGGTGGCGATGACAATGCCATTTTGCATGCTCGCAAACATCATTTTGACCGCTTATTTAGCCAATATCCATTTACTACCATTAATGCTTCTGAACAATTCGTTGGGCTGCCAGCGGGTCAGTTTGGCAACTCAGAAGTGGGCCACCTGAACATTGGCGCAGGCCGTATTGTGCAACAGGATATTAGCCGGATTGACTGTGATGTGGCCGATAAAACGATTGGTGAAAACCCCATTTTCAAGCAAGCGATCGACGGCGTAAAAGCAAATGGCAAAGCGCTGCACATCATGGGCTTAATGTCCGATGGTGGCGTGCATTGCCATGAAAACCACGTATTTGGTTTAATCGAAGCTGCAGCAAAAGCAGGTGTCAGCGACATCCGTGTCCATGCCTTCCTCGATGGTCGTGATACGCCACCGCGCAGCGCTGAGCTCTACCTGCAACGCCTGCAAACTGTGTGTGATGCAAATCATGCGAAAATCGTCGGCATTGTGGGTCGTTACTGGGCCATGGATCGTGACACTCGCTGGGAGCGCGTTGAGCCAGCGTACAAACTGATCGTTGACGGTGTTGGCCTGTATGCCGCTGCAACGGCACTTGATGGCTTGAAAGACGCTTACGCGCGTGACGAGAACGATGAGTTTGTCTCAGCCACTGTGATCGGTACACCAACCCGCATGGAAGATGGCGATGCAGTCATCTTTATGAATTTCCGCGCCGACCGCGCACGCCAATTGACTACCGCGCTAACAGCGGCTGATTTTAATGGCTTTGAGCACCCACAACGTCAGCCGAAATTTGGCTACTTCTGCACCGCAACCGACTACGGTTCAGCCTACAGCCATCCAGTGGCCTACACCAAAGCAAAAGTGAAAAACGGCTTTGGTGAATACATCGCTGGCTTGGGTCTAAAACAACTGCGGATTGCCGAAACTGAAAAATACCCGCACGTAACCTATTTCTTGTCGGGCGGTGAAGAAAAAGAATTCGCTGGTGAAGATCGTATCTTGGTGCCATCGCCAAAAGTAGCGACCTATGATCTAAAGCCAGAAATGTCTGCGGCTGAAGTGACCGAAAAAATGATTGAGGCTATCAATAGCAAGCAATACGCCGCGATCATTTGTAACTACGCCAATGGCGATATGGTGGGCCATAGCGGTATTTTTGATGCCGCAGTCAAAGCAGTTGAAGCACTCGACGAATGCGTCGGCAAAGTGGTTGCCGCACAATTGGCTATCGGCGGTGAAGTCTTGATCACAGCCGACCACGGCAATTGTGAAATGATGTTCGATAAAAACTCTGGCCAACCACACACTCAACACACTACTGACTTGGTGCCATTCTGCTATATCGGCCGCCCAGCCCGCCTCTCACCTGGTGGGGCACTCAAAGATATCGCGCCATCGTTACTGGCGATGATGGGTTTAAACCAGCCAGCAGAAATGACCGGACAATCGCTGATCAATTTTCTGTAAATAGTATGAATTGGGTTTAGTGAATGCAGCGAATCAAGTAGAGTTATGCCATCTAACCGTATTTCGAGTTAATGCTGTGCATGTACGTCTACTTGTTTCGCTGATTATCACCAGCTTCAGCGCTGCCCATCCCGCACTCGCAGCCCCGGCTGCGAGTAAAGCGGTCAGTGTCAACGTGAAAGAAAAAGAAGCCAAACAAGCAGAGCTCAAAGATCTGCGTGGCCAAATCCAGCAATTACAGAAAGACCTTTCCGCCAACGAATCATCACGCAGTGAAGCGGCAGACGCACTAAAAGACTCAGAGCAATCCATTTCCGAAGCTAATCGGGTGCTTAGCGAACTCGCGCATGAGCGAGCCTTGACAGCCAACGAATTGGCCAAACTGGAAGCCGATATTGCGCGTACCCGCGTCAATATTCGCGCCAGCCAAAACCGCTTAGCCGCATTACTCAAAAATCGCTATAAATTAGGGCAACTCGAAGCGTGGCGCCTGCTCCTTAATCAGAAAGACCCCAACCAAGTCTCGCGAGACTTAACCTACTACAAACATCTCGCGCGTTCGCAACAACTACTGGCCACGCAGCTTGAAACACAGCTCAGTGAGCTCAATCAACTGTCAGAAGAAATCCAGCAAAAAAATGCTGAATTACAAGAAATTGCCCGCAATAAACAACGGCAGCGGGAACAATTAGTAAGCGAACAGCAAGAGAAAAAAGCGGTAGTTACCCAGCTTTCCAAAGAAATTGCGTCTCAGCGTAATCAAATTCAGAAGCTAGCGGCAGATGAGAAGCGTTTAACCCAACTCACTGAGCGACTTAATGCGCTGATCAAAAAACAGGAAGCAGAACAAGCACGCCAACTCGAACTGCAACGACAAGCAGCCAAAAAACGTGCCGAGCAACAAGCGAAAGCCAAAGCAGAACGAGCCGCCCGCCAAGCCAAGCTGGAGCAGCAGGCCAAAGCGGCTGGCCGGCCAGCTCCAACGGCCGAGCCTGAGCCAAAAGAGGAAGCCCCTAGTGTCAATAACAAGCTACCAGATCCCGCATTGGCAGGTGCCAATTTTGCATCACTGAAAGGCAAACTAAGCTTACCTGTTAAAGGCACTATTAGCGGCAAATTTGGTGCACCACGCGGTGAAGGTGGCACTTGGAAGGGTGTAATGATTCAGGCCAACAATGGCCAATCAGTGCATGCCATTGCCAGTGGCCGTGTTGTATTTGCCGATTGGTTACGCGGATTTGGTAACCTGATGATCATTGATCATGGAGGCGGCTATATGAGCCTGTATGGCGCCAATGAAAGCGTTCTCAAACGTGTTGGTGATAACGTCAAGCCAGGCGATGTGATTGCCACTGTCGGCAATAGCGGTGGCATGGCAGAATCTGGCGTATACTTTGAAATCAGACAGAATAGTCGCCCACTCGACCCCTTGCAGTGGGCCAAATAACAAGCACAAACAGGAAAACTCTGGATGTCCAACAAGCCTTACAGCCGCTGGCAAAAAATTAGTCTCTTGGCTGCAGGCGCCGGTCTCGGCGCCGTACTGAGTCTGTCATTTAATGCCACAGCGGACAAAGAAGCCAGCAGCAACCCGCTCCCCATTGATGAATTGCGCGCTTTTTCAACCGTTTTTGGTTTAATCAAGCAAAGTTACGTCGAGCCTGTTGAAGATAAAAAACTCATCAATGAAGCAATCAAAGGCATGGTTTCAGGCCTTGATCCTCATTCGAGCTATCTGGATGAAAACGATTTCAAAGATCTAAAAGCCAACACACAGGGTGAGTTCGGCGGCTTGGGGCTTGAAGTCAATATGGAAGATGGTCTGGTTCGAATTGTATCCCCGATCGAAGACACCCCTGCTTATCGCGCCGGCATCAAAACTGGCGACTACATCGTTAAAATTGACGACCTTCAGGTACAAGGCATTTCCCTGAATGAGGCCGTGTCTAAAATGCGCGGCAAAGCAGGCACGTCGGTCACCTTAACCATTTTGCGCAAAGGTGAATCAAAGCCCTTAGTACTGACACTAAAACGAGCCATCATCAAAACACAAAGTGTGAAATCTAAGCTCGCAGAGCCTGGTTATGGCTACATTCGTATCACACAGTTCCAAGAAAAAACCACCGAAAGTCTGGCTCAGGCTATCGATGCCTTGTACAAAGAAAACAAAGCGCCCCTGAAGGGTTTGGTGCTCGATTTACGCAATGACCCAGGTGGCTTGCTCGATGGTGCAGTAGGTGTTTCTGCCGCATTTTTGCCTAAAGATGCACTCGTGGTCTACACCGAAGGCCGCACTGCTGACGCGAAAATCAAATTAACTGCTAGCCCACAGTATTACCAGCGGGACTCAGGCAAAGATTACTTCAAAGCCACCCCTAAAGACGTGAAATCAGTACCGTTAGTGGTGCTGGTCAATGGTGGCTCTGCATCGGCATCTGAGATTGTCGCTGGGGCATTGCAAGACCATAAACGTGCACTGGTTGTCGGCACCCAAACTTTTGGTAAGGGCTCGGTACAAACCATTCTGCCAATTGATGCGAAAAGTGCTTTGAAATTAACTACAGCCCGCTATTTCACACCGAATGGTCGTTCGATTCAGGCTAAAGGCATTACGCCAGATATCATCGCTGAAGAAGCAACACTCAACGGTAAAGAAGATACTGGCCTACGCTTGCGGGAAGCCGATCTGGGACGTCACCTTGATAATCCGACTGACAAAGATGCGGGCAAAGCAACTCCAAGCCCTAGCGAAGCACCTAAAGTCACCAGCAAACCGAGTGTGAAAGCAGCAAGTACCGCCGAAAGCGAAGAAAATCCTCGCGAATTGGCATCCAAATCCGACTATCAATTGCAGCAAGCGTTGAATGTATTGAAAGTTCAGCAACTACTACTCAACAAACCGGCTACAAAATAAACGCCTAAGCTGATTGAGCTAATAAATACCCCTCAGTTGGAAACATCCACTGAGGGGTATTTCTTTGAAGCTCAGATTGAATAACACCTGCAAGGAAATACCCCATCACCACATCAGCTAACCATCCGAGCGATTTTTTTCTAGCTACAAATATCCGAAAGCAGCTGCATAAAACCCGAAAAAGGTTTAATCTAAAACTACGATAAGACTTATCGAAGGGGCTGCCATGAAACCACATCATGACGATATCAAGCATCGCGATATTGTATTTAGTGCGCTACCACTCGAGCAGGCGAGCCAAGCGGCGCGACTACTCAATCGGATCCCCGGCGTGGAAAGCCAAGTTTTTGCCAGCCAAAACCGCATTGCGGTGCAATATCATATTGATCAGCACACGCTGTTAGAACTAGAAACACGGCTGCAAGAAGCGGGCTTTCATCTGGATAACAGCATCATGCAGAAAATTAAACGTGCGCTGGTGCATTATTGCGAAGAAGTCCACTACGACAACCGCACTATCCCAGAGCACAATATCAAAAGCCGCGACGTTTATGTCCGTGTCTGGGAAAACCACCCGCATGGCGATCACGACGATACACCTGAAGAGTTACGGCGCTATCTTTAAGCAATCACCAGATACCCTATAGCCTTGATATGGCTTAAGCCAAGCACAGCCCTGATTGTTATAATCAGGGCTTCTACTTTTGTAGTGGCCCTCGCATCATGACAGCTTGCCCAACCCGCAGTGCCCATATCGAACTGGATGACGCAAAATTATTGCGTTATAGCCGCCATATTTTGCTGGATGAACTGGGCATCGAAGGGCAAGAAAAAATCAGTGCCGCGCATGTACTCATTGTTGGCGCAGGAGGCCTCGGCTCTCCCCTGTCGCTGTATCTGGCCAGCGCGGGCATCGGCACCTTAACCATCATTGATGACGATGAAGTTGATCTGACTAATTTACAACGTCAGATCGTCCATACCCAAGCACGCGTAGGCAGTAATAAGGCTGAATCGGCCAAAGCAACCTTGAGCGCACTCAATCCTGATATCACGATTAATGCCATTGGCGAGCGCGCCAACGATGCTCGCCTGCTCGATCTCATGCAAGCGGCCGATGTCGTTGTCGATTGTTGCGACAATTTTGAAACTCGCCATGCAGTCAATCGTGCGAGTGTACTGGCCCAAAAGCCTTTGGTTTCCGGTGCAGCGGTGCGATTTGATGGCCAAATCACCACCTTCGATCCTCGACAGCATGGAGCGCCGTGCTATCACTGTTTATTTGGCGATGAAGGCGAAGCGAACGATAGCCCCTGCGCAACCTTCGGCGTTTTTGCACCACTCGTGGGCATTATTGGTGCCGCGCAGGCTGCGGAGACATTGAAAGTGATTACCGGATGTGGCGACATTTTATTGGGTCGCTTACAGCTTTATGATGCGCGCAGTGCACGTTGGCGCGAAATGCGGTACAAAAAAGACCCCGCTTGCCCGGTGTGTAGCAAACAGGCGCAGGCATGAACGACAAACATCGGCGCCCTTCAATGCAGGATGTGGCCAATTTAGTCGGCACATCCAAAATGACCATCAGCCGTTATTTGCGCGCTCCGGAGCTAGTTGCGCCTGCCACGGCAGCACGTATTGCCGAAGTAATGACACAACTAGGCTACATTCCTAGCCGTGTTCCCGAAATGCTGGCTAACGATCGTAGCCGCGCCATCGGCGTATTACTTCCATCGATGTCCAATCAAGTATTTGCAGCCGTCGCGCAAGGTATTGAAGAGGTTACCCTACCATCAGGTTATCACGTGATGTACGGGCATTACGGCTACGACGCCGAACGCGAAGCCGAGCAGATTGAACAATTGTTGTCATTTCATATCGATGGGCTAATTTTGGCCGAATCGTTACACACCGAGCGGGCACTAAAAATGCTGGCTGTTGCGGCGATTCCGGTGGTTGAAATCATGGATTTACCCGCTACGCCGATTGATCAGGCGGTAGGCTTGGACCACACTGCAGCCGCCGCCGCAATGGTGAACGCGATGTTGGCGCGTGGCAAACGGCAGATTGTGTATCTCGCAGCCCGGCTTGATCATCGAACCCGCATGCGTGAAATCGGCTATCGGCAAGCGATGAGTGCTGCAGGCTTAAGCAGCCATGTAATCCACACCAATGCCCCTTCCACTTTCAGCCTAGGGGGCGAGCTATTAAAGCAAGCACAAGCGCAAGTGCCACAATTGGATGGCGTGTTTTGCACCAATGACGATATTGCCGCAGGTGCGCTGCTCGCGGCCCAAGCCCAAGGTTTAGCCGTACCAGCCAAGATCAGTATTGCAGGTTTTAACCATCTCGATATTGGACTCGCCCTGCAACCCCAGTTGGCCAGCGTGATTACCCCGCGCCACGAAATTGGCCGATGCGCTGCATTACGTTTGATCGCCCGCATAAACGGTGAAACATTTACCACCCCAAGCCAAGACCTTGGGTTTGAGTTATTTTTGGGCAGCAGTATTTAAGTTCATCTCACCCAACAGATATACCCAATACGGTATGTCGCTATAAACATTCACTGAATTAATCTTAAACAATATACCTCTAAATTTAAATTCTCAGACTAAACCCCAGCATAATCCCAAGCTGATTTAAATCAAAAATGTAGCAAAAGTGATTGCCACTACAAAGTAAAATGGCGCAAAATGTTACGCATAACATGTTACCTGTAACATTTCGAATGGAGTCGAATATGCAAGCAGCAAAATCTAAAATTTATGTCCTGATGGGCGTCTCGGGCTGCGGCAAATCCGCAGTAGCTACACATTTGGCACAGGCGCTGAATGCAGCGCTACTCGATGGCGATTTTCTTCATCCGCGCGCCAATATCGAAAAAATGGCATCCGGGCAGCCACTCAATGATGATGACCGTGCACCGTGGCTAGCCGCACTCAACGATGCCGCTTTTGCCATGCAACGCACCAATTCGGTCTCGCTGATTGTGTGCTCTGCGCTTAAAAAAGCCTACCGTGATCGACTACGTCTCGGTAATCCGAATCTATCGTTTTTATTTTTAGATGGTGAATATGATCTAATCGCCGAGCGTTTGCGCGCTCGACAAGGGCATTTTCAAAAAGCGGGCATGCTCGACTCGCAGTTTGCAACGCTTGAGCGCCCTGATGCCAGCGAAATAGATGTTGTACGGATTGATATTTCGCGGCCATTGCCCGAAGTCGTCGCTGCAGCCAAAGTAGCTATTGAGTCGGAGGAGTAAGCGCATGGATACCTTTACACTCATTTTCACCGCGCTAGGCTCGGTACTATTGCTACTGTTCTTGGTGATGAAAGCGCGGCTGCATGCTTTTGTTGCGCTGATGTTGGTGTCGATTGGCGCGGGGATTTTCTCTGGCATGCCAGTCGATAAAATCGCCGACACGATGCAAAAAGGGATGGGCGGAACGCTGGGCTTTTTGGCCATCGTCGTCGCCCTCGGGGCCATGTTTGGCAAAATCCTGCATGAAACCGGCGCACTCGACCAGATCGCTGTGAAATTACTGGAAAAATTCGGCCATAGCCGCGCCAATTATGCGCTAGGGATTGCCGGTCTGATTTGTACCCTACCTCTATTTTTTGATGTGGCGATTGTGCTGCTGATCGGCGTCGTATTTGCAGTTGCCCGTCGTACCGGTGGCAATGTGATCAAACTTGCGATTCCACTATTTGCCGGTGTCGCCGCCTCGGCCGCATTTTTATTACCCGGCCCTACCGCGATGCTACTCGCCTCACAGATGAAAGCGGACTTTGGCTGGATGATTGTGCTCGGTTTAGCCGCGGCCATCCCCGGCATGCTGCTAGCTGGCCCGATCTTTGGCAATTTTATTAGCAAGCACGTCACCCTCGCCTTGCCAGCCGATGTGAGTGAGCCGAGTTTAGGTAAGGGTCAGATGCCGTCATTTGGCTTCAGTATCTGCCTAGTGCTCTTTCCACTGCTGCTGGTTGGTCTGAAAACCATCGTGGCACGTTTTGTGGATAACGAGAGCGCGCTATACCCATGGTTGCAATTGATTGGTCACCCATTCACGGCCATTTTGGCAGCCTGCTTGTTAGCGATTTATGGTCTGGCCTTACGGCGTGGCATGAGCCGTGAGAAAGTGATGGAAGTCTGCAGCGCAGCCATCCAACCCGCCGGGATTATTTTGTTGGTTACAGGGGCTGGCGGGGTCTTCAAGCAAGTATTAGTCGATTCCGGCGTCGGCCCTGCGCTGGGCAATGCATTGATTGGTGCAGGTTTGCCTATTGCACTGGCTTGCTTTGTACTGGCGGCTGCGGTGCGGGTAATTCAAGGCTCGGCGACGGTAGCTTGCTTAACCACCGTAGGTTTGGTGCTGCCGGTGGTTGAACTGGCTGGCTACTCAGGCGCGCAGCTAGCTGCATTGTCGATTTGCATTGCCGGCGGCTCAATTGTGCTCAGTCACGTCAACGACTCAGGCTTTTGGCTATTCGGTAAATTTACCGGCGCCAACGAGGCGCAAACGCTAAAAACCTGGTCTGTGATGGAAACCATTCTCGGCACAACAGGGGCTGGCGTCGGCATGCTGGCATTTAGCTTGATGTAAATTGCACGCCATTAAAAAACGCCAGTCCTAACTGGCGTTTTTTATAGATTGCTTACCACGACCGCTTAAAAAAGTTCGATCTCACCATCGCTAATAGCGGGCGTAGCGAGGCGGACATTACCGGCTAATTCAATCGCTTCGCTGATTGAGACCCCTTTCAAAATCGCATCAAACAGCATTTTTTCCTGCTCCATCGTGTATTGCGAGCGGATGCGTTCCTGCAATTTAAGCCATTCATTCGGGATGAATAGTGCCTGGCGATCTGAAACCAATTCAGCCAGTGCGCTGACCGTGCCACAGACATGATCCAAGCGCTGCGATAGCCGATCAAAAAATTGAAACGCCATCACGGATTTGATGTTTTGTTCATTCATTTCCGCCACTCGGGTTTCAATATTTAATTCTGCCGGTAATTGCTGCCCCACTTCCAATAAGGCTTCTTTTAAAGCCTCAATATGACTGGCCGTCGCCGAAAAAGAATTGGCCAGCGTATTCAATGAAATACTACTGTCTTCCATAGCATGCCGAATTTGCGCGACCACAATACCCAACATCAGGATGGTTTCCTGCACCTGACTCCAGTTAAGATCAGGGTTGAGCGCCGCAGAGCCACCTTTAGGAATATCCACCATCATCACCGCCTTGCAATCCGATGAGTTATTTATAGAACTCAAAGTTCAAACATGCTAACGCTGGATGTCAACTAACTCTGGGTTTGCAGTATTAATTGCTGGGATATCTGGGAATCAGCTTGCAGCTGCCAAGTTTGTATCGTATCGCTAGCCACAGCAAGTAAGCTATTGTCATCCAACTGCCAAATTTGCACCTGCCAGCTACTGGCATCATCGACGACTAAACGCCACAGCCCTTCACTAGCTATCAATTGAAAGCGAGACAAGCCACCGACAATCCCGGTTCCTTGCGCCTTGAGTAGTGCTTCCTTGGCAACCCACAGCATATAAAACTGCTTGATTTGTTCTGGTGACGGCAAACTTAGTAGCATTTGCACTTCTGCAGCAGAAAAGTAATTTTTGGCAATCGCTAGCAGGTTTTTTCGTGGCCGAATTGTTTCAATATCTACCCCTACGCGCCCTATACCCAGTGCTGCAGCAGCCCACAGCTGAGTATGGCTCCAGGACAAACCATCTGCTGCTAACCAATTTACCGCTTGGGGGCGTCCGCTGGGCTGAGTGCATAAATTAGCTTGTACCCCCATCTGCTGCAATAAATCAATGGCCAAATAGCGGGCGGCACTAAATTGTAAGGCACGCTCTGGATGCGCTATTTGCAATAACCGAGCACGCTGTGCCTGATCCAGATAAAGGTCAATGGCAGGTAATGTCGTACTAGGCGGCAGCGACATGACACGCAAACTAGCCATTGCTTGCACTCCTTTAGCCATAAAAAAAGCGACCGCATGGTCGCTTTTCATTCAGCCCGATTAGCTTAAACCGAGAATGAAGATCCGCAGCCGCAAGTTGATTGCGCATTGGGGTTTTTGATCGTGAATTGAGAGCCTTCCAAGCTTTCTACATAATCAATTTCTGCACCAACCAAATACTGATAGCTCATTGGGTCTACCAGTAAAGTAACTCCGTTTTTAGTGATCGGCGTGTCGTCTTCATTCACAATTTCGTCAAAGGTAAAACCATACTGGAAGCCAGAACAACCGCCGCCAGTCACAAATACGCGCAGTTTCAGATCTGGGTTGCCTTCCTCGGCGATCAGCTCGCTCACCTTTGCTGCTGCATTGTCGGTGAAAATAAACGGCATTGGCATGTCGGTCTCGGTGGTCATTACAGCTCCGAAATTAATAGTTGACTAAAACACTATGGATTATCCGCTTCTGCAGCAGCAAGGTCAATCGACAGCTTGCCCGGCGCAGACAAATTTACGCTTTTTTTGGCTCAGTACGCGGCACATCTGCGGGAGAAACTTCTTCACGCTTCCCATTATGAACATGCACGAGGTGGCCCTCGATAACAGCGCCTGGGTGCATTTCCAGCGTTTTGTACGCCAGATCACCAACAATACGCGATTTTGCTTGCAGTTCTACATAATGACTTACTTCAATCGGGCCACGGATCTCACCATTCAAAATCAAGTGGCTGCATTGCACTTTACCTTCGATACGGGCTTTTTCACTAATCACCAAGGTACCGTTTTTTTCATCAGCCATGCTCACATTACCGAGAATAACGCCATCTACGCGCAAGCCACCAGCAAATTGCACATCGCCGGTTAAAGTAGTGCCATGCCCAATCAGGCTATCAATTTTGGTGCTGCCTTTTTTCTTGCTAAACATACTGTCTCCTTAGATTTTTTTCTGGCAACTGGCCTGTACTTGATTACCCTGTTCACCAAAGAACTGCACATCCATAAGCAAATTACTTGCTCCAGCAGGTGGTGCCAACTCACCTTCCAACTTGGCATAGTGCTTGGCTTTGACGGGGATTAGCGGATCAATACCGAGGCTAATTCTTCCCTTCTTACCCGCCTCTACAAATTGCAAATTCACTTGCAGCCGTCCCAAGAGCTCATCCGTGCGATTCATTCCTTGCACCAGCAACAAGCGATAGCGATATTTTCCAGGCTCAAGCAATTGCAGATCACAGGCCACAAAATTGGCAATGCGAGAGCGATCATTACTCTGCAGCAAGGATTCAAAAAAAGACACTGTCTCGCGCATCGCCGATATATCCTGCTGCGCCTGATTTTGTTGGCGCACCAGAGTATCGCGTTCTGACTTTAAAATGGTCACTTGCTGCGCCAACAACGCAGCATGCGCACTCAATGAGGCAATCTGTGCTTGTGATTTCTGCGCTGCCGAATATTGCTCAGATTGAACGAGGGCCTGAGAGGCAAGCAACTGCCGCTGCCCCTGCCAGTATCCCACTACAAGCATTGATAACAATAGCATAGCAAGCAATACCCACCGAATCAGCTTGCGGCGCCAGGTATCCTGCGGACGAAGAGCCAAAGGGGCGGCAGTCAGCCGCGCCCGATGGGCTCGATATAAACGCTTAATGGGCATGCCGGATTACGGCAACAAAGGCACAACATCCAGACCGTGTTGCTCTGGCAAACCGAACATCAGATTCATTACCTGCACCGACTGGCCAGAAGCGCCCTTCACCAAATTGTCTTCCACCACCAAAATCACCAGTAAATCTCCATTACCTGGGCGGTGAACAGCAATCCGCGCAGTATTGCTACCGCGTACTGAACGCGTTTCTGGGCATGAGCCAGCCGGCATTACATCGACAAAGACTTCGTTAGCAAAACGCTCTTCAAATAGTTTCTGAATGTCGGTATTTTTGCCTTCTTCGGTCAAACGTGCATAAATTGTTGAGTGAATACCACGAATCATCGGCGTCAAATGTGGAACAAAGGTCAGCTGCACCGGCGCACCGTGGATCTCACTCAAGCCTTGCATGATTTCAGGCGAATGGCGATGGCCTTTTACGCCATACGCTTTGAAGTTGTCTGCACTTTCGGCAAATAGCGTACCCACTTCGGCTTTGCGGCCAGCGCCCGATACACCCGATTTGCAATCGGCGATCAAACCCGTGGTTTCAATTAGTTTTTTGCCATTTTCCAACAGCGGCAACAAACCCAATTGCACCGATGTTGGATAGCAACCTGCCATGCCGATCAGGCGGGCTTGCTGGATCGCGGCACGATTCACCTCGGGCAAGCCATATACGGCCTCAGCCAGCAGATCGGTACAGCTATGCTCCATCGCATACCATTTGGCAAACTCAGCCGGATCTTTCAAGCGAAAATCGGCGGCCAAGTCGATGACCTTCACACCGGCATCGAGCAATTCACGCGCCTGCGCCATCGCTACGCCGTGGGGGGTGGCAAAGAACACCACGTCGCATTCGGTGAGCTTGGCTTCCTCAGGGGTAGAGAAGGCAATATCGACACGGCCACGCAAGCTAGGGAACATCTCCGCGACTTTCATACCAGCTTCTTTACGCGAAGTAACAGCACGCAGCTCTACATCGGGGTGACGCGACAACAGTCGCAACAATTCAACACCGGTGTATCCCGTACCGCCAACAATCCCTACTTTGATCATGCCTTTATCCTCAGTAAATGTCAGCATGATCATAAATCAAAATGCGCAAGCTAGGCAGATTTAGCCGTAAAAAAGAGCGCTAAATCGCCCTTTGCTATGATGCCAGACAATAAAAAAGCCACCCCGAAGGATGGCTTTTCTGTAGAACTCGAAAAACGAATTAACGTTTTGAGAACTGTTTGCGACGACGCGCGCCACGCAGACCGACTTTCTTACGCTCAACTTCACGAGCGTCACGAGTAACCAGACCTGCTGATTTCAATGCTGGCTTCAGAGCTGCATCGAATTCGATCAAAGCACGAGTAATACCGTGACGAACCGCACCAGCTTGGCCAGATTCACCGCCGCCTACTACGTTTACCATGATATCGAAAGCTTCGAGGTTGCTTGTGATTTCCAGTGGCTGACGAACGATCATACGGCCAGTTTCGCGAGCGAAATACTGATCCAGATCTTTACCGTTTACCACGATATTGCCAGTACCTTTGGTGATGAACACACGAGCAACTGAGCTCTTGCGACGACCGGTACCGTAGTTGTATTTACCTACCATGATGCAATTCCTTTAGTTCGCGATTGCTTAGATTGCAAGCGATTTAGGTTCTTGCGCAGCATGCGGATGTTCGCTGCCGGCATAAACTTTCATCTTCTTGATCATTGCGTAGCCCAATGGGCCTTTTGGTAGCATGCCTTTAACAGCAAACTCCAAAGCACGGCCTGGGAATTTATTTTGCATTTCAGTGAAGGTACGCTCGTAAATACCACCTGGGTGACCCGTGTGACGGTAGTATTTTTTCGATGTAGCTTTATCGCCAGTAACGCGGAGCTTGTCTGCGTTTACCACAACGATGTAGTCGCCAGTATCGACGTGCGGGGTGTATTCAGCTTTATGTTTGCCACGCAGGCGTTTGGCGATCTCGGCAGCGAGACGGCCCAGCACTAAGTCTGTGGCGTCCACAACGAACCACTCGCGCTTCACCTCGTGCGGCTTGGCAGAAAAGGTTTTCATGACTGCTAGTCCACGTTTTTGATTTTGAGAAAGTCGAGAATTCTAACGAAGAAGTGAACCCCCTGTCAAAGAGTTTATGCAATCAGTGTGCATAAGCCTGCTTGGAGTGCTTCTTAGGGTAAAAAAAACGCAATCTAGGGTAGCCCAGATTGCGCGAAATCCACCAAAAATGGAGGATGGAGGAGACGACACCAAGCAGGCTTGATGTCAGAAGCGATTATCTATGACATGCCCGTGTAAGGCAAGCAGATTTGGTGCAACGCGATAAACGGCCGCACCAAAATAAAACACCCTATTGAAATGGGCGTTGGCAGGCTTTTCCCGCTAAAATAGGTCACTTAAAGAGTTCAATGCGGCGTAAGGCCAAAAGGAGAAACAGGTGAAAGTTCGTGTCAAATGGGTAGAAGAAGTAAGTTTTCTTGCGACATCTGAATCCGGCCACGCCGTTTTGATGGATGGCCCTCCAAGTGGCGGTGGCCGCAACCTAGGGCCACGCCCGATGGAAATGTTATTGATGGGCATGACGGGTTGTTCAACTTACGATGTGATTCATATTTTGAAAAAAGGTCGTGCAGATGTGCGCGACTGCGTCGTGGAAGTGGATGCCGAACGCGCTGAAACCGACCCGAAAGTATTTACTAAAATCCATCTGCATTTCATTGTGACGGGCAAAGCGCTCAAGCCAGAGGTGGTTGAACGGGCGATTAAATTATCCGCCGAGAAATACTGCTCAGCATCGATCATGCTTGGTCAAGTTGTACCGATTAGCCACGACTTTGAAGTGCGCGAAGCCGATTAAAAATTCATTATTCTTAATTTCCGGCAACAAAAAGGGCTCACCAATGAGCCCTTTTTAAATGTATATTACCCTGCTTCAATAAAATTAATGGCTACAGGCAAATACCCCCCCCATCAAGCATCTTGCTGATACAGCCAAGCATAGGGCAAGCCAATTACCAAAGCACCCCCAACAATATTGCCCAGTGTTGCGGGCAACAAATTGTGCAATAGAAAATCACCCCAGCTCGCGTCAAGTCCAGCAAGCATTGCAGCGGGAATAAAGAACATATTCGCAATACTGTGTTCCATGCCCAGCGCCACAAAGGCCATCACCGGCAGCCAGATCGCAAACATTCGACCTAGCGTGTCTTTTGCTGAATAGGCTTGCCAAGCAGCAACACAGACTAAAATATTTGCCAACATCCCCTTAAAGAACGTGGTGACAAATGGGTTTTCTAGCTTGTGATGCGCCACGTTTAATAAATATAAAGTCGCAGGTTCATTAGGCTTAAATAGCCCAGTCATATAGGCAAAAGCCCAAGCTGTAAACAAAGCACCAATAAAATTGCCACCATAGGAAAGCAGCCAAACCCTAGCTACAGTCCCAGCGCTAATTTTGCGCCGTTGTAATGGCACCATTTGCGTTGCGCAATTGGAAGTAAATAAATCCACCCCGGTCAGCACCACTGCAATAAAACCCAAGGGAAACACCGCACCAAAGACAAACTTCAGCAAGCCCGGGTTACTGGCCTGCAAACCGGGTGAACCACCAGCGATCACTAAAGCTAACAGACCACCCAGAGAGATGAACATGCCACCGATGATGGCCATCACCAGCAAGCGATTAATGGGTAGTGCCACTTTATCGAGCGCACTATGCTCAACGTAATCCACAATTCCCGCAGGAGCTAACATGTTTGACATCTCGCCACACCTACTTATTTATTATTCATACGGGCTTTATATCGTTTTCGCTGGTACAAACATAGTCAGAAATTCACACGGCATACCTCTTTTTTGCCATGCTCTGATTTAACTCAAATCCGATAGCTCAAATGGGTCATCACTTTCGATGTTAGCGTCATCAACTGCTTCACTGGCGCAGGCAGTGGCGCTGCCCCGAGCGCAATAGCCTGCTCAGCGTGACTCGTTTCATCAATCGCCATCTGCGTCACAATGGCACGGCTTTTCGCGTCTTGCTCTGGCAGCAGTTCTAAATGGCTTTCCAAGTGCGCAGTCACTTGGCGCTCGGTTTCGGCCAGAAAGCCCAAATTCCATTTATCACCCACCACACCCGCAGTCACGCCCATGGCAAACGAGCCGGCGTACCACAGCGGATTGAGTAAGCTGCGATGGCTGCCCAATTCATCCAAACGCTGGCGCGTCCACGCCAAATGCTCGACTTCTTCGGCGGCCGCTTGTTTAAGGGCGTCGCGCGCGGCAGGATCACGGGCTATTAGCGCCTGACCTTGATACAAAGCTTGCGCGCACACTTCGCCGCAATGATTTACCCGCATCAAACCCGCGGCATGGGTCTTTTCCGCGTCATTCATCTCAGCTTCGGCCAGCTCACGATCTGGATGTGGGCGGATGCTGGCAGCTGGCGCAGCTAAAGTGCGCAGCACCGTATCGAATTCGCCAATAACTTGATCAAGTGTGGGTAATTTGAACATAAGAGAGCTCCATCAGACACACAATTCTACACCGCTGCCGTGGTATGATTCGTTGATATTTTTCATTCCGTCATCAAACAGCAGGAAGATCAATGAAACGCTTTGTTCTTGCCACCACACTGGCCATGTCAAGCATGATTAGTTTTGCAGCTACTGCAACTGCTACCCCAGCAGCCGCCACCACTAATCCGCAAGTTGAAATGATCACCTCCAAAGGTAAAGTCGTTATCGAGCTTTACCCTGAAGCAGCTCCAAAAACTGTAGCCAATTTTTTGCAGTACGTGAAAAGCAAACATTATGATGGCACTATTTTTCACCGTGTCATTAAAGATTTTGTTGTACAAGGTGGTGGTTTCACGCCTGAAATGGAGCAAAAGCCAACTAAAGCTGCCATTGAAAATGAAGCCAAGATGGCATTTGAGAAAGGTCTGAAAAATGATCGCGGCATGGTGGCTATGGCGCGCACTGGCGCTCCTCACTCCGCCACCAGTCAGTTTTATATAAATCTGGTGAACAACGATTCACTGAACTACCCTTCTTTTGATAAATGGGGCTATGCCGTTTTTGCCAAGGTAGTGAGCGGCATGGAAGTTGTTGATCAGATTGCCAAAGCACCTACTGTGCCCGGCGATCAGCCTGCCGAAAATATCATCCTACTCAGCGCCAAAGAGCTACCAGCCAAGGCGGATAAGGCAGCGACAAAAACTGCTTCAAAAGCGAGCAAGGCCAGCAAATAATTCAGTAGTGAAATCAATTAAATACACAGGAGAAAATCTCGATGTCTAAAGTAAAGCTCAGCACCAGCAAGGGTGATATTGTTCTGGAATTGAATGCCGAAAAAGCCCCTATTACCGTTGAAAACTTCCTGCAATACGTTAATGACGGTCACTATGACGGTACGATTTTTCACCGCGTGATTGATGGTTTTATGATTCAGGGCGGCGGTTTTGAGCCGGGCATGAAAGAGAAAAAAGACAAACGTCCAAGCATTCAGAACGAAGCGGACAATGGCTTGAAAAACGACATCTACACCATTGCGATGGCGCGCACACCTGATCCACATTCAGCGTCTGCACAATTCTTTATCAATGCAGCAGATAACGACTTCCTGAACTTCCGCAGCAAAACAGCACAAGGCTGGGGCTATGCGGTATTTGGTGCTGTGGTTGAAGGCCAAGACATCGTTGATGCGATCGAAAAAGTTAAAACCGGTAGCAATGGCTTTCATCAAGACGTGCCGAAAGACGACGTATTGATTATTAAAGCCGAAGTACTCGCTTAAGCTCATTCGCCGGCAGAACCTTCAATCTAAAGCACGGAGTTACTCCGTGCTTTTTTACTATGCCCCGACCCATGACTAGCCCTACGTTACTGATCTCTGACCTGCATCTCTCGCCTGCCGATCCTGCTACGCTCAGGGCATTCTTTACGTTTCTATACCAGCGGGCTCAACACGCTTCAGCACTTTATATTCTCGGCGATTTATTCGAATATTGGCTGGGTGACGATCAACTGGACGATCCGTTTTATGCCAAGATCGCCAACGCGCTGGCGGCATTGCGTCAGCATGGAGTCTCAGTCTATTTCATGCCCGGCAATCGCGATTTTTTACCCGGCCCGCGCTTTGCACAAGCAGCAGGCTTAAGCATTATCCCCGATCCAAGCATCATACAAATTGATGGTCTGCGAGTACTACTAGCACATGGTGATGCTTTTTGTACTGATGACATCGGCTACCAGCGTTATCGCAAACTCGCACGCAATCGACTTGTGCAATGGATTTGGCTCAATTTACCCCGCCGTATTCGCAATCGGGAAGCAGAAAAACTGCGCAATAAATCCAAAGCCATGAATCAACGCAAAGCGATGCAAATCATGGATGTTAATGCCGGCGCAATTCAAACCGCACTCCGAAAATACAATACCCCGGTATTGATCCACGGCCATACCCACAAGCCAGACATACACGAATACCCCGAAGGAATCCGCTACGTTTTGCCTGATTGGCATCAGGGGCAAGGCGGCTACGCGGCGATCTTGCAAGGCAAAATCCAACTATATCGTCAGCTTGAAGAAGGGCTAAGTCAACCCAGCAACATTCAGACTGACGATTGCTAAGTATTTAATATTTAAATAGTTTTAATTTTGTAAGGATTGACTACCGGCTGTCAGCTTTGCTTGAACTCGACAATACAGCGTCATATATTAGCAATCGCTAATGTATTTACTACTCCACACCTACAGGAGAGTTTAAGATGCGCCCAGCCCTGCTCTTTGTCTCAGCCATTCTGCCCCTTGCATTTAATCAATCGATTTATGCTGATGAGTTAGTCACGCAGACACTCGATCTACAACCCGAAGATATTTCCAACAATAAAACGCTGCCAACCGAGCTCAAAAATGGGTACAACTGGTGGCAAAGCAAGGTCAAACTCAACACCGCCTATTTAATGGGCGCACGCGGAGCGGGCGTCAATGTGGCAGTGGTTGATACTGGTGTTGATCTGAATAACACCAAATTCAAAGGGCGTATCTTAGCCGGCTACAACGCCTTTGCACCCGGTGCACTAGCCATGGATGACAATGGCCATGGCACGCATGTTGCAGGTATTATCGGTGCCGCTGCCGATGGCAATTTGATGGTAGGCGCAGCACCTGAAGTCAAAATTATTCCTGTCAAAGTGCTCAATGCAGCAGGCTCAGGTAATGAAGCGACCTTTAATGCCGGGATGAATTTTGCTTCAAAATCAAACGCCAAAATTTTAAGCATGAGCTTGGGGGCCAGCGGCCCATTTGGGCAAGCTGGGCTGCAACAAGCTGTCAATGCCGGCAAATTGGTAGTGATTGCGGCCGGCAATAGCGGGCTGGCCAATCCAGCTTGGCCTGCACGTTACGCCAAAGAGGCATGGGCCAAAGGGCAAGTGATTGCAGTCGGCGCGGTCGATGCCAATAACACCATTGCTTCTTTCTCCAACCGAGCTGGCGACACACGTAATTTCTACGTGGTAGCACCCGGGGTGAATATCGCCTCAACTTATCCGGGTAATCGATTTGCCTATATGTCGGGCACATCGATGGCCGCACCAGTCGTATCGGGTGTAGCCGCAGATATTTACAGCCGCTGGATGTACCTCACAGCCAATCAGGTCGCCACCATTATTTTCCGCACCGCAGATCATTTGGGTACATCCGCAGTGGGTACCCCTGATGCCGTCTACGGCTGGGGCTTAGTCAATGCCGATCGTGCCTTACAGCCAGTCGGCGCGCCCAAAGTGGCGGTGTATAACGCGGGCTACTACGCATTGGCACCGTTAGCGCTGAAAACCAATGCCCTGATTCAAAGCAAAGCTTTTTCGGGGATTGCTTTAACGGCGACCGACGATATTGGTCGTGCCTACGACTACGATTTTGCCGGGGTTACCGATCAGCACTCACAAACCGATTTGGATCACCTGTTTGGTAAAATGGACCGTGATCTCGCTTTGGTTGAGCGCAAAAACAGCCAAACCAGCTTGCAATACAGCATTGCAAATGATGGCGAAAAGACGGGCGTTCATGCATTTAATTTGATTCAAAATTTGTCGAACCAATGGCAAATTGCCACGGGGAACCAAGGCCTGGTTGAACGCTTTATTGGTGGCAGTGCCAATGCCGAAAATCTCCCCTTCACCACGCAGTTTTCTAACCCCTACTTTACCCTTAGTGATGACCGCCTCAGCTATGTTGGCCTAGGTTATCAGCTTGGTAATACCCAAGCGATGCGTTTTGCCTTAATCAATAACTTTGATATTGCCGCCAATGCCACGCAATACCATGCGCAAAACCAACAAAACGGCTGGGTCGCTGAATATCAGCAAGATATTGGCAAAATGCAGTTGAAATTAACTGTCGGGCAACTAAACGAATCCGGCGGGATGCTAGGCACTTACTCACGCAACTCAGGCGCCCTCGATTTTGGCCACAGCCAAACCTTATTTGGTGGCGTATCAAGTTTGATTGCACTGGGCAAAAACACGCATCTACTGGGGCAGTTTAACTTGGGGCGCAGCACATCTGACGGATCGGGTCTGATTGGCAGCACCCAAACCAATACAAACAACTGGAGCTTAGGTTTGTATCAGCAAAAAGTGATCGCCGACAACGATAGTTTGGGCTTGGCCGTTAGCCAGCCGATGCGGGTTAGCTCAGGGAAAATGAATTTACTGCTGCCACAGGTAGATCGTGAAACTGGCAACTCAAGCTATCAGAACCTTGCGATTGATCTGGCGTCACCTGCCACTGAAACAGATCTGGAATTGGCCTATTCCAATAAAATCAGCAATGGTGCTCGCCTAAGGTTTAATGCAGTTTACCGCCATAACGCCGATAACCAACTCGGCGATAAAACTCAGGTGGGTGTGCGTTACCAGCAATCATTCTAAATTCACCCCGCCACCCAGCAAGCCCAGGGTTGTCGCCAACACGCTGGGCTTGCTGCTTATAGCTCGATCTACTCGGTCGCTGATAGCAGCAAAACAGAATCGGATTTATGGTTTAAGATCACTGCATTGCTGATCGCCAAAATCCCTATGCGCCTGCCTTATTTGCCCCGCCCACTCTTATTTTTCATCCTTGGCTTAGTCACCCCAGTGGTCTTGCTGGCCATTGTCCGGGTCAAAAAACTGCCCGAGCTGTCGGTGTGGCATACGCATGTGCCAGTGGGTGATTACCGTGCTGAGCGCACTGATATTCAGCGGTTTTCGCAATATCAACAATTGGAAAAACAACTACTGGTCGATGTTGAAAGCCAGATTATTGCCCACACCAGCGCCGATCAGCAGCGATTAATTAATCGCTATGCCAAGACCTCGCTCACCAACCCGCTCAATTACCCGCAAAACTGGAATTTAAGCTACCTGTTGCCGGGCAAAGCTGGCGGCGAGGCTGTCTTGTTGGTGCATGGGCTATCGGATTCGCCCTACAGCTTGCGAGCCTTGGCGCTCCAACTACACGCAGCCGGTTACACCGTGCTCGGGCTGCGCTTACCTGGGCACGGCACGGCACCAGCCGCGCTGACCCAGTTTAAATGGCAAGATGCCGCGGGTGCTGTCCGCTTGGCAATGCGCGAATTGGCGCAAACACACCAGCGGATTCATGTCGTCGGCTATTCCACTGGCGCTACACTGGCATGTGAATATCAGCTAGCCCGCATGGGTGGTGAGCCATTGCCGGCAATTCGCAGCATGACGCTGATTTCACCCGCGATTGCGGTCACCTCTGCGGCCAAATACGCCAAATGGGTCAGCTATCTCGCGCCGATCAGCGGTGTAGGTGCCGCCGCATGGAGCGAGCTGGCGCCAGAATATAACCCGTACAAATACAATTCATTTCCGTTTAACGCGGCGGTGCAGATGCGCGAATTTACCCTATATCTGCACCAACAATTGCTTGCACGCGCGCCGCTGAACGACTGGCCTCCGACCAATGTGTTTCTCAGCGCCGTGGACAACACGGTGGTGGCCGAACCTGTGGTGACGCTATTGATGTCGCAGCTAAAGCCCAATCGCCATCAGCTGATGCTGTTTGACCTGAATCGCTACGCCGAATACTCACCATTACTCAATCCGCGCGCTGCCGACTGGGCACTGAAATTGGCCGACTCGCACCAGCCCCGCCCGTATCGGCTGCAGTTTGTGACTAATCGCCAGCAAAACCAAGGTTCAGTAGTGAGTATTGAAGACACCCCGGCGGGCGCGATGCAGGCTACGATTCACCCCACGAATTACCAATGGCCCAACGGGATTTTTGCGCTGTCGCATATCGCGCTGCCATTTTCCCCGCAAGACCCATTATTTGGCGATCCGGCACAGCAAGCGAATGATCACACGCTCAAGCTCAATCAAAGCCTGATTGGCGAGCGCGGGCTACTGCAAATCAGCGGCAATGAAATCTTGCGCCTGCGTTATAACCCGTTTTACGCGTTACAAGAGCAAGAAATCCTGCAATTTATCGCTCAGAGTCACTAAGGCGCCAAATCTACCTTCACCCACACCGTAAATCGGCTTTGATTCGATTGCTGGTCAACGCCGGCAATCCGACGGCGATCGTTCGAGCCCTCACTGCGCGTCTCACCAATCGGTAGCCATTCGCCGAGACGGCCTTCTAGCTCGCTATAGGTTTCATGTGCGTTTACGCTACCGTCGCGATTAAAACTGCTGCTTTGTGGCGCCAATTTTAAACTAACGCGCCCATCGCCCAATAAAGCCGGAGCGACATAAAAGCCAGTACCTGCCGCTTGCCAAGCACCACCGTGTTGCACAATCGTATACCCTGGCCGGTATATAAAACTGAGCTGCGGAATAAAGCGCTGCTGCCCCAGCATAATCATTGCATTACTACCTTCGAGTGTGCGCAAGCTTTGCCTACTGCTGACCTCGGACTGCTTTTGCTGCTGACTTAGCTCTAGCCCCAAATGGGCGGCACTGCCTTGATTACTGATCACGACCCCACCATTAACGTCTACTGCCTGTTGCTGGCTTTGTTGCATCGCACGTTGCTCGACCGTAATCGTTACACTGCGCTGTACGGTATCCAGTTGCTCGGCCAAGGCACGAATTTGCCGAAAGCTGGCCTCATCAGGCGCGTTAACTATAATCTGCCCCGAAAACGCTTTGATCGATGCCGTGGGAAACGCCGCCTGCAGGGCTGGGGCTAATTGGCTAGCCAGCTTATGGCGCGGCGCAAAGCTATCGACCACTTCCGCCTGAGCCTGCATTAAGATACCCAGATAGAGTATAAGCCCCCAAACTACATTAATAGATTTAGACACACTCATACCCCTTAAAATGTAAAAAAACGACAGCATGCTCATCGCGTGGCATTCTGCGCCAAGCAGCGTATTTAGCAAGCAGCTCAGCGCACAAGAGCTAGACTGAAATATCATACCGCGCAGAGTCTGTGCCATGCCTCGTCCCCCGTTACCGCATGCTAGCCCCGCGTTTAGTCATGCACATGCGCTCACCATCAGCGAAATTACGACCCGGCTCAATGTGAACACCGCCAGCGGGTTAGATTCCGCTGCGGTCAATCTGCATCGTAATACTTTCGGCAGCAACACGCTGGCACAAACGGCCAGCCGCAGTGGCTGGTTGGTCTTTCTTAGCCAATTTCGCAGTGCACTGATTTTGGTATTAATCGGGGCAGCTCTACTTTCGGCCAGTATCGGTAATTACAAAGATGCCGTCATTATTTTGAGTGTGGTGCTCATCAATGCCTTGGTGAGTTTTTATCAGGAATACCGCGCAGAACAAAGTTTGTCTGCGCTCAAGGCCATGTTACCCCCACAAACGCAGGTGCGGCGTCAAGGCAAGCTGCAGACACTTGAAGCGAGTGCGCTAGTTCCGGGTGACATTGTGCTGCTGGAGGCGGGGGATCGCGTCCCCGCCGATGGACGATTGATATTGGCCGCCAGCTTGGAAATTGACGAGTCCTCCCTGACTGGGGAATCACTCCCCTGCGCCAAACAGGTCGGCTCCGCACTTGCGGCCAATACCCCGCTGGCCGAGCGTCACAACATGGCTTATATGAATACCTTGGTGACGCGCGGGCGTGCAGAACTGCTAATCACAGCCACTGGCGCGCATACTGAAATGGGGCAAATATCCGCCTTATTAGCCAGTACCAGCGAAGCTGCCACGCCACTGCAACTACAACTAGATGTCTTGGGCAAGAAACTAGGGCTGATCGCCATCATCATGGTGCTGCTATTGGCAGGGCTGGAATGGCTACGCGGCGAAGCCTTGGCGCAAATTATGCTCAATGCAATCGCGCTGGGCGTGGCGGCCATACCCGAAGGCTTGCCCGTCGTTGTGACCGTTACTTTGGCGCTAGGCATGCATCAAATGGCCAAACAGCATGCCATTGTTAAACGACTGGCCAGCGTTGAAACGCTAGGCTGCACCACAGTCATTTGCTCGGATAAAACCGGCACGCTCACGCTCAATCAAATGACGGCCAAGATGGTGTACTTCCAGCAACGCTGGTTTGATATCAGCGGCGAAGGTTATCACCGCAGTGGTGATATCAGCGCACGGGATCAGCAAGCATTACCTGACTTTGCGCCGCTCTGCGCGCCATTAGTGGCCTGCAATGACAGCCGCTTGCTGCAGGATCAAATTATTGGCGACCCAATGGAGGCGGCATTATTGGTTTTGGCGCATAAATTGGGCAGCGAATCGGCAATCGCCAGCCGCCATACCGAAATCCCCTTTGATAGCGCACATAAATACATGGCCACTTTTCACCGAGTGGGAGACACACTGCATATTTTCGTTAAGGGTGCACCGGAGGTTTTGCTGGCACTCAGTAGCCACAGCTTGCATCCCGCAGGGTTAAGCACCATGAGCGAAACAGAACGACAGCACATCTTAGCGGCCTACACCCAAATGGCCGAGCAAGGCTTACGTGGCTTATTGATCGCCAGCCGCCAAATTTCAGCCAGCCAATTTGCTGCGGCCCCCTCGCTGCACCAACATATCAATGAGCTGACCTTTGTAGCGCTGCTCGGTTTACAAGACCCACCACGCCCAGAAGCCCGTACCGCGATTGCTCACTGCCAGCAAGCCGGGATTGCCGTCAAAATGATCACCGGAGATCATCAGGCTACAGGCATGGCCATTGCACAGCAGCTAGGGCTGGCTGGCCGCAGTATCACTGGCACCGAGCTGGAATTACTTAGTGAAACGCAACTGGCGGAGCAGATTGAGCAAATCGTTGTTTTTGCCCGAGTCTCACCCGCACATAAGGTCAAAATTGTGACCGCACTGCAAGCCAATCAGCATGTGGTTGCCATGACCGGCGATGGCGTTAACGATGCACCTGCCCTCAAAACGGCTGATATCGGCATCGCCATGGGCAAACAAGGCAGCGCAGTAGCTAAGGAAGCGGCCACCATGGTGCTGACGGATGACAATTTCGCCACCATTGTCAGCGCGGTACAACAGGGGCGTACTTTGTACGAAAACATCCTGAAGTTTGTGCGTTTTCAGCTTTCAACCACCATCGGCGCAGTGCTCACGGTATTTGCCGCCCCGCTACTGGGTTTACCCGCACCGTTTACCCCAATTCAAATTTTATGGATTGCCATCATCATGGATGGCCCACCGGCCATTTCACTGGCGCTCGACCCAGCACGCGCCGACATTATGGTACAAACCCCACGCAGCCGTGACGCGGCAGTACTCAGCACCAGCCGCCTGACCCGTATTGTGGCCTGCGGCGGCACGATGATGGTGGGTACTTTGGGCTTGCTCGCATGGTCACTCACACAAGGCAGCGCGGAGCGCGCAGCTACGATGGCATTTACCACCTTTGTGTTATTTCAGTTTTTCAATGTATTTAATGCGCGCAATGAGCAATCAAGTGCTTTTAACCCGCATTTTTTCAGCAATCGGATGCTGTGGTTATCACTCAGCGGCGTACTGGCATTGCAGATCATCGCCGTTCATTGGCCACCCGCACAGGCGCTGTTTGCCACCCACGGCATGAACTGGAGCGACTGGCCAATCTGTATCGCCATTGCATCGAGTATTTGGCTACTAGAAGAAGCAAGGAAATATCTCTATCCTTTTTTTCATAGGTATCTTGCCAGAAGTATTACCTAGTTTAACTCTCCAGCCAATACCACGGCACTGCATATCAAGCCTAGCAAGGCGTGGATAATAGCCAGCCCGGCCACGTGATCGATTTTCGCACTAGCTGGCAAGCAACCAGCTTTCTGACGCAAGCGCTCAAAATTTACGTGAACACCGATCACAATCTGGGTGCTTGGGAAGAAATCGATGTAGTTCAATTACAAGGCGTAGCACCGCTACCCGAACCAGAAACCTATGCTTTAATGGGTTTAGGTTTATTAGCCTTAGCAATGCGCCGTCGCAAACAAGCCGTGTGATCTAAACACGCGAGCCAAATAAAAGCCCGGTTAAACCGGGCTTTTATTTGGTTGCATTACTCGTTCATTGGTAGCAACAAGGCCACTGCTTGCGCCTCAACCGCATTGCCCTCACCCACTGGGCCGAGCTTTTCGTAAGTTTTGGCTTTGACATTCACACAACTTGGATCAATCGCTAAATCGGCGGCGATATTAGCGACCATGGCCGGAATATGTGGCGCCATTTTGGGCTGCTGAATCAAAATCGACGCATCCACATTCCCCACTCGCCAGCCCGCAATCCGAACGCGATCCACCGCTTCTCGCAGCAGCACGCGGCTATCGGCGCCTTTAAACTCGAGCGCAGTATCCGGAAAATGCCGCCCAATATCGCCCAAACCCGCGCCACCGAGCACGGCATCGGTAATGGCGTGCAGCAAAGCATCGGCATCCGAATGACCGAGCAAGCCTTTTTCATAGGGTATATGCACCCCACCCAGTATTAACGGGCGCTCTGTCACCATACGGTGCACATCCCAGCCTTGGCCGATTCGAAAAGGTAATGCCATACAATGTCCTTCAATCAATAATATATTGGTCAAGTCACCTAAATCTTATTAGTACTTGATGAGGAATATACTCATTCATTTTTTTGCTTGGCGTTTTCCAGTCTTTCCATTGATTCGTCTGCCTTGCCAACAAAATATTTAAACAACATGATAAATGGCAGCAAAACAATAAAACCAAAGAATATAAAACCCGCATAGACGGGTGCCGCCATTAATGAATAACCTGAATTTGAAATCAACACACCAAAAAAAGGAATTAATATCGATAAAACGATAGCGATTAACAAATACTTCCAGACTGCTCCAGCTGATTTGTTAACAGTGGCAAGCTTTTCTTGTTTTTCAAGTAGCTCATCAGATTGTTTGCTTTGTGTATTATCCGTTGTATTCATACCCACCCTTTTATAGCCAGTATTTAGTGTGCCAAGCTGGCACGTCACGCACTTTTTTCACCCATCGGCAAAAAATTAAGCAATACCAAACGAAGTGTTTGTAACAACGCAGCCGATAGCAGAATGCAAGGATAATTGCGTACAGCTAGAAATGCTATCGTTCAACTCTCAATAAAAGCCCAGCCAGCGTCAAATCCTGCGGATAAGTCACTTTCAAATTCCACGGGCTGCCCATGATGAGTTTTGGTGATTTACCCAAGCGCTCAAGCGCACTCGCTTCGTCGGTAATGTCGGCTACATGTTCTGGCAAAGCGTCTTGTAATGCAGCGAGAAGCTCGCCACGGCGGAACATTTGCGGGGTTTGCGCTTGCCACAGGCCATCGCGCGGCGTGGTGCGCGCAATGCGTTGCTCCGGCGCAGCGACCTTGAGGGTATCTGCCACCGGCACAGCCAGAATACCGCCTACCGCGTCATACTCCAACTCAGTAATCATGCCATCGACTTGTGCGCTAGTCAGGCAAGGGCGCGCAGCGTCGTGCACCAGCACCCAAGACTCATCGGCCGCGTCGATTGCCGCGAGGCCATTCATCACCGATTCGGCGCGACTCGCTCCGCCGACGCACAGTACTTGCAGGCGCTCCAGACTGCCCAACAAAGCCGCCCAATCATAGCTACCCCACCATTCGTCTTCGGGCGAGACCACGACGACAACCTGATCAATCTGCGCCGCACCGAGCAAGGCACGCAGCGTATGTGCAATCAGCGGCTGGCCAAGTAAATCGAGGTATTGCTTGGGCGTGGCGCTGGCCATCCGGCTACCGCTACCGGCGGCGGGAACGAGGGCGATTTTTTTCATAAGCGTTTTCGTAATAAGCCAGCGAACAAGGCTATCAAATCTGGAGTTGATTTTGGACTATGAATAATTTTGCGTTTTTTTAAACGCTTCAATAGCCGTGCCTTGGTGAAAAATCATTTGCCAATTTTCGGCTTCCAATTTCCAAATCGAACTGCGAACTGCACAGTTTGCTAACTGGTCATCGTCGAGCAATTTGGCAGACTTATAACGCAGCAACACCAGCTCAGGGCTAAAGACTTGTAACTCATAGTCTTGCGACCAAACTCGGTAAGGCGTTTCAACCTTGAGAGCCTCAATGATGTTAGCTCGATCAAATTGCAGCCCTGTGCGCCCTATTTCGACAAAATTGGCATGTAATAACTGACACAGTTGTTCATGGTCTTGCCGTATCTGCGTGCCATGCAATCTCACTTCCGCAGTTCGCAATTGATCGAGCAAATTGGCCGTTTGCATTTACTCTTCCGGATACGCCACGTAAACGTCGCGGATAATCACGTCGCTACGCGCGGTGAGCCATGCGGCGATCAGGTCGGCTACGGGTTGATCTTCGATTGCGGCGACGCCGTATTGGCGCACCACCAGCCATTTTGGCGCTTCGCTGGCGACGTTGAAGTCAAAATCAGCGATCGGCAGTTTCGCATCGGCTGCCACTTTAAACAGGGTATCTTGCGCAGATTCATCGGGCACTTCGGCTTCAATCACATACGTAGCTGCAGTATGTTGATAAATGCGTTCCAGCACTTCGTACACTGGGTAGCTCACACCATCGAGTTCACGCGCGCCGCGCGGTACGCCGTCGAGTAGCAGAATATCGCCGTGGCCGATTTCCAGATCGGGCAGCGGCACGCCATGGATGCGCGCTCGCGCCGGGTCTAGCCGCTCGCCCCAGATTACTTCTTGCTGCTTACCGATGCGAATCCGAATCGCGACGCGCTCGCTGCTGGTGCTGAGCGCAGCCAATTGCTCGGCGCTAAAGGTCTGATCAAACTTGGCCCATGCTTGCGCCGCCGTCGCCCAATCTTGATTGGCGGTGGCGGCAATGCCTAGATTCCACCATGCGGCCTCGTCGTCAGGCTTGATTTCGAGCGCACGTGCGTTGTGCTGCTGCGCCTTGGGCCAGTTGCTGGGCTCGCTGTTTTTATACAGCAGCGCCAGATCGTAATGCGTTTGCGCGTCTTGCTCGTCGATCGCCAGCGCGGCGAGGAAATGTTGTTCGGCCTGCGCTAGCTCGCCCTCTTCCCAAGCGGCGTGCGCGGCGGTTTTTAATTCGGTGGTATTCATGCAAACACTCATGATGTTAAGCCTCAGGTGCGGCAGGTTTAGGTTCTAAAGTACGCCACAGGCAATCGGCTTTATTGATTTTATCGAGTTCATCCAGATAGGCGTGGTGCAGCGCCAAATCCTCAGCACTAGGCTGGGTAATCATCAGCGGCGCGCGCATGCTACGGCGAGCCGCGTTGGCGGCAGCTTCTTCTTTGGTTGGTTCAAAATCGATCAGCAGGCTGTCTTGCCCGCGCGTCATCGCCATATAGACTTCGGCGAGCAACTCGCAGTCGATCAGGGCGCCGTGCAAAGTACGGCCAGAGCGATCGACTTCGTAACGGTCACACAAGGCATCAAGGCTATTGCGCTTGCCCGGCCACAGGTCTTTGGCCATTTTTAGCGTGTCGGTCACGCGCTCGACGTAATCTTCGATTTTGCCGCGCCCGAGCAGGCCTAGCTCCATATTCAGGTAGCCGACGTCAAACGGCGCATTATGAATAATCAGCTCGCTGCCACGAACAAACTCCAGAAACTCATCAACGATGGCGGCAAATTTGGGCTTGTCGGCCAGAAACTGCGTGGTCAGTCCGTGCACGTTCAACGCGCCCTCTTCCGAATCGCGCCCGGGATTGATATAGCGGTGCAAGTGTCGATCTGGGGCCGAGAGCTTGCGATCAATCATTTCAACCGCAGCAATCTCCAAAATACGGTTGCCGTCTTCCACGCGCAAACCGGTGGTTTCGGTATCGAGAAAAATCAGTCTTTGAGCCATGGTGAAACCGCTGCCTAACATCGAATAGGCCGCTATTGTAAAGGATGCCGCGCCTTACTACATGTTTTAGCGCAGCGTTTTAGCCCAATGGCGCTGATTCATGCCCTACAGCTAGTCGTTTAGCAAATGCGCGGCAGCTGCTCGCCATTGAGCCAATCCACCATCCGCCGCCCGCCAAATGCGGTTTCCATCTGCACAAAGGCGTGTTCATCGGCGATCACCTCGCCGATGATCGCCGCATCGCGCCCCAACGGGTGGCTGCGCATCGCGGCCAGCAGCGCGTCGGCATCGGCAGCGGCGCAATAGGCGACTAGTTTGCCTTCATTGGCCACATACAGCGGATCGAGCCCCAGCAATTCACAAGCAGCGGCGACTTCGCTGCGCACCGGAATGGCGGCCTCTCGAATCACCATGCCATGGCCGCTGGCGTGGGCAAATTCATTCAGCACGGCGGCAAGCCCGCCGCGCGTGGGGTCGCGCAGCGCGTGCAGCGTGGGCACGGATTCCAGCATCGCCACCACCAGCGTATGCAGGGCCGCGGTATCGGATTGAATGGTGGTCTCGAAAGTCAGGTTTTCGCGTTGCGACATAATCGCCACGCCATGATCGCCCAACATACCCGACACCAGTATCTTGTCGCCCACCTTAATATTTGATGCTTTTAGGTCAATACCCTCAGGCATCACCCCTACGCCAGTGGTGGTGATAAACACCCCGTCGCCCTTGCCTGCCTCCACCACCTTGGTGTCACCCGTGACAATCGGCACCCCGGCCTCGCGCGCCGCCGCCGCCATCGAGGCCACAATGCGCTGTAGATCGGCCAGCGGAAAACCTTCTTCCAGAATAAACCCGGCGGATAAATACAGCGGCCGCGCGCCCATCATCGCCACATCATTGATCGTGCCATGCACCGCAAGGCAACCGATGTCGCCACCGGCGAAAAATAGCGGCGACACCACATGGCTATCAGTGGCCATCACTAGCCGGCCATGGGCTGGCGGCAGCACCGCGCCATCACCCTGCTCGGCCAGAATATCATTGGCAAAATGGCGCGCAAACAGCTCATCAATCAACTGCGCCATCGCCCGGCCACCGCTGCCATGGCTCATATCAACGCGGCCGTTTTTCAAATCGAGGGGGCGGGTGTAGGTTTTCATGGTGGGCCTGCTGAGTGATTCATTGGAGTGTTGGGTAGGTTGAGCAAGGCGATACTCATCCTACGAGCTCGTCTCACCTATTCCAGTGTGGAATGAAAATAAACTCAATATCTGATCTTTCATTTAGAGCTTGCATCGCCTTACAAATCTTCGTCTTGATAATGTCTGGATTCAATTTACAATCATCACCCAATTTAAGAACTACAACATAATCAGGCTTTGCATCCTCTGGCACCAGCCAATGTTCCAAATGTCTCTGGGCGCAATAACGCCGCTCCAATATTTCAAAATAATATTTCTCGTTCTGATTTCTATTTAAAAGCACAAAAAGGCTTGGAACAGTTGGATCAAGATAATCTCGCCCTACGAAAAGCAAGCATTCAGAAGATTCAGCATCAACAACCCACATCTCGCGGTACGAAGCAATATGCAAGCGATACTGCTCTTTCACCATGGGCAATTCATCTTCCGGAATACGTAATAACTCAAAAGCCATATAAGCCACCAACCAATTTCGATAGCAATCGAAGATCTACTCAAGCAAAGTTCACTTGCCTAGTTTTTCCAGCAAAACACCAAAATCTACTTCATCCTCAGAAAAGCAATAATCATCTTTCGCTGTTTTGATATGCAAATATTGTTTTGCATCGGGCTGGCGCTTCTTTTTGCGTAGCCAAGTCGATACCACACCGGCAAGCAACAAACCAAATGGGCTACCGATGTAGTGATTACCCTGTTGCTCAAGCCGGATCGCGCGCTCTTTGGCTGATTCGTAATCCACCCAATGCTGCTTGATGTCACTACGTTTGAATTGAAGATTACCAATTTGAATGACTTCATCCTGCATTGCGATTCCTCTCAATGGCGATTTCGTGCGACCCAATGCCTAACGCGACTGGGCTTTACGGTGCGACCTGTGCATTTGCAATCATGCATGATGCGAAAAATTGACGACCTAAGTTTAGAGCCTCTTCATCTGACGTTGTTGCTAGCATCGCATCAGTGAATTTTCTAGCGTCCGCCATAGGCATTGAAGGTGGATTTTTAGCCAAGATTGCATACACCCTTTCTTTTGTTGCATTAATATCTTTTAGTATTTTGACCATCATAGGAAACTGCGAGTTATTGAAACAAATTTTCGCAACCTGCTTAAATTTTGCTTCAAACTCTTGGTTTTCTGTAGCAAGACAATTACCAAATTTACTTAGCGCAACACTTTCAGGACTGTGGGTATTACGCCAAATCTCTTCCTCATTCGCCAATTGAGCATCTAAAAGCTCGACGCCCGATTTTTGAAAAGCATAGTCATGTGCCTGCTCATCATTTTTTCGCGTCAGCCCTACAATCATCATGATTGCGAGTTTATTCAACCCACGATCAGTACAAAATTTCACAGGATTGTCTGTTGCGCTAACCATCAATTTTTCTAAGCGCAAAAAATCCTCCGCGCCAGTATCTGCGTGCGCCAAGCAAGAAATAAAAAACAAAAATAGCGCAAATATAAGTTTTTTCAATTTAACCACCTAAAAAAGATAAAATATACGCAAGATATATATGATATTTTCTAATGCTTTTTATACAGGCTTGCTTGTTTATCACCCCCCCCCCCTAAACCGCCCATAAGTATAATGCGCCGCGCACGCCCCCTCCGACGAAACCATGCACGCACCTAGCGGGTGATCCGGCGTGCAGACGGTGCCGAAGACTTTGCAATCGGCTGGGCGCTTGTGCCCGCGCAAAATCGCGGCGCATTCGCAGGCTTTGTGGTCGGGGACTTGCGCGTAGCCGACCTGATAGCGCAGCTCGGCGTCGAATTGGGCGAACTCGGGGCGGATTTTCAGCGCACTAAGTGGCACTTCGCCAAGCCCACGCCAGTCGAACCTATCGCGCAATTCAAAGACCTGCTCGCACAAGCCTTGCGCCTTGCGGTTGCCATCGCGCCTAACGGCGCGGGTGAATTCGTTTTCGACCTCGGCGCGGCCAGTGTTGATTTGCTGGATTAGCATCAAGATCGCCTGCATCACGTCCAGCGGCTCAAAGCCGGCGATCACCACCGGGCGCTGGTAGCGCGCCACAAAGCCTTCGTATTGCCCCGAGCCGATCACGGTGCTGACATGAGCGGGGCCGACAAAACCATCAATCGCCACCGCGGCGGGGTCTTGTTGCGATTCCATGATGTGCACCATCGCCGCCGGGGTGAGCACGTGATTGCACAGCACGCTGAAATTCGCCAGCTGCAGCCGCTGCGCCTGCAGGATGATGGCGGCGGTGGGGGGCGTGGTGGTTTCGAAGCCAATCGCGAAAAACACCACCGCGCGGCTGGGGTTGTCTTGCGCGATGCGCAGCGCATCGGCACTGGAATAGACCATGCGAATATCCGCGCCCTGCGCCTTGGCCTTCAGTAGCGATAGCCCACCGCTGGCTGGGACGCGCAGCGTGTCGGCGTAGGTACAGAGAATGACATCGTGCTGGGTGGCCAACGCAATCGCGCTATCAATGCGGCCAATCGGCAGCACGCACACCGGGCAGCCCGGGCCGTGGATCAGCCGCACATTAGCGGGCAACAAATCTTGCAGGCCATAGCGCGAAATCGCGTGCGTATGCCCGCCGCAAAACTCCATCAGCCGGTATTCGCGCGTGGGGTTGACGGTAGCGGCAATGGTCTTGGCCAGCCCGCGGGCCAGCTCGCCATCGCGAAATTCAGCAATGTATTTCATGCGCGCCTCACTGATACGGGACTGGGTTGGCGGGGTCGAGCTGTGCCATTTGCGCAAACAGCGCCAGCGTTTGCTCGGCCTCGGTGGGGTCGAGCTTGCCGATGGCAAAGCCGACATGGACGATCAGATAGTCGCCGACCGCGACCTCATCGACCAAGGCAATCGAGATCACCTTGTGCACGCCGCCCAATTCAATACGCGCCTGATCACCGTCAAGCAGCTCGGCAACGCGCGCGGGGATAGCCAGACACATAAAAGCTCCTTGCTGAAAGCTGTGCTTTGATGATTGAAGCACGGCCAGCTTGCAGGAAGTTTGATCCACATTCAATCGATGCAATAAGCGCTTAGAATTGCAACACCATAGCCATGCTGGTGAGCTGATCCAGTGGCAATTAATCCAAATTGCGTTGTGCGACCCACAGCTGCCCCAGTGCCAAACCACCATCGCCGCACGGCACCATCTGATTGGTATACAGCCGCAACCCGCGCTTGGCCAACGCAGCGCGAAGCCCGCGCACTAGCACTTGGTTAAACAGGCAGCCGCCACCTGCGACAACGGTGCGAATACCCTGCCGTTCGGCCGTGAGGCCCAGCCATTGCGCCAAGGCCTCGATCAAAACTGCATGAAATAATGCCGCCCCGTACGCGGCATCCGCGCAATCGGCTAATCGCGCTAACAAAGGCAGCAGATCAAGCTGGGTCAGCCCAGCCATCATTTGCTGCAATTTAAATAAATGAGACTCTTGCGAAGACAGCCGCATCGGCCCATATTGCGCGGCCAAGCCTTCGAGCTGCATCGCGGCCTGAGCCTCAAAACTCATCACCGTCGACACGCCCAGCAAACCGGCGGCGGCATCAAAATAGCGCCCCATGCTGCTGGTCTGCTGCGGATTGCGTGCTAATAACTGCACCAGCATGCCTGCACCAGCTTGCCCAGCAAAGCGCGTCGCAATTTCATCGCCCCGCCCCAATTGCGCCAACACGGCAGCCGCCATCCGCCATGGTTCGCGCGCAGCTTTATCGCCGCCGGGCATCGCCAATGGGCGCAAATGCCCCAGCCTTTGATAATGGGCATCATCAAGCAACAGTAGCTCGCCGCCCCACGCGCTATGCGCATTGGCACTCAATGAATCGTGAACTTCGCCCAAACCAATTCCATCCAGCGCCAAGCCCAATACCGGCCCTTCAAGCTGATGTTCGGCCATTACCGCCGCCAGATGGGCGTGATGGTGCTGCACCGCCAGCGTCGGTATTTGCCACTCTGCCGCCAAGCGCTGTGCCAGTTGCGTGCTAAAGAAATCAGGGTGCAGATCATGCGCAATCAGCCGCGGCTGCACTTGCAATAAATGCATCAAATGCTCTGTCGCCGCCTGTAGGGCGCGGCAATTGGCAACGCGATCTAGGTCACCAATGTACTGCGACAAAAAGGCCTGATCGCCTAGCGGGTCAGAGCGGCTTAGACACAAGGCACTATTAAAAAACCCACCCAGCGCCAAAATCGGCTCGGTGTTTTTCGCCAAGCGAATGGCCTGCGGCGTATAGCCACGCGCGCGGCGAATCATCTGCGGCGCACCGCCGGTATCAAGCTGCATGACGCTGTCGTCGCAGCGAATCACAATATCGCGGTTATGTAATAAATACGCGTCGGCAATGCCAGCCAACTGGCTCATCGCCTGCGCGTTTTCAATCACCAATGGCTCGCCATGCGAATTGGCGCTGGTCATCATCAGCATCAAGGCTTGTGGCTGTTGCAACCAGTCCAACCCCGCCGGGCGGCCTGCAGCTTCGTGAAATAGCAAATACTGAATAGGCGTATAGGGCAGCAATGCACCGATGGTATTGACCTGTGGGGCAATACCCTTCAGAAGATCATCGGCACCTGCTTGTTTTGACAACAACACAATCGGCCGCGCAGCGGATTCTAGCCATTGCTGCTCAGCATCACTGATCTGCGCCAACTCGGCCAGTGACGCCACATTGGCCACCATCACCGCGAGTGGTTTTTCTTCGCGCTGTTTGCGCTCACGCAGCCGCGCTACTGCGGCTGGGTTACGCGCATCACACACCAGATGAAAACCGCCCAAGCCTTTGATGGCGACAATCTGCCCAGTCTTGAGCAACGCCAGTGTTTGCGCAATTGCATCGCCCGTAATGCTGCCGCCTGCGGCATCAAGCAACTGCAGCGCAGGCCCGCAATCAGCGCACGCATTGGGCTCGGCATGAAAGCGCCGATGCGCGGGGTCGCGATATTCGTGTAAACACGGGGCACATTGGGCAAAACAGGCCATGCTAGTATTAGCGCGGTCATACGGCAGCCGCGACACCAAGGTGTAGCGCGGGCCGCAATCGGTGCAATTGATAAAGGCATAGCGATAGCGGCGATTGCTCGGGTCAAATAATTCGGCCAAACACTCGGGGCAAATGGTCGTATCGGCGCCAATGCTGGCCGCGTGCTGCGGGCTGGCTTCGCTGTGCAAAATATCAAATGTACTAAACGGCGTATCGGCATTGACTGCAGCAACGTCGATCGAATCAATCTGCGCCAACGGCGGTGCATCTTGGCGCAAGCGCTGCGCAAATTGCGTGAGTAACTCGGGTGCGCCATCGACTTCAATCGTCACCCCTTGCCCATCGTTGCGCGCCCAGCCTTTGAGCTGCAAGCCGTGTGCCAAGCGATACACAAAGGGGCGAAACCCCACCCCCTGTACCAGACCGCGCACCACGATGCGCTGGCGCTGCGTTGACATTTAAGCCTGCACAATCTGTGCTTGGCGGCAACCCGCTTGCAGCCAAGCCAGCCATTGATCCATGCCTTCACCCGATTTGGTCGATAAGCAAATCACCGGCAAATTGGGGCGCACTTGCCGCGCCATGCGGATCGCAGCTTCAACATCAAAATCCAGATATGGCAGCAAATCGATTTTGCTTAAGATCATCAGATCGGCGGCGCGGAACATATCGGGGTATTTCAGCGGTTTATCTTCGCCCTCAGTTACCGACAGAATGGCGACCTTATGCGCCTCGCCCAAATCAAAAGCCGCCGGGCAAACCAAATTACCGACGTTTTCGATCAGCAGCAGGCTGTTGTCGCGCAAGGCCTGCTCGGCATGGAGCGTTGCCAGTGCGCCCGCCACCATATGCGCATCCAAATGACAGCCTTTACCAGTATTGATTTGCACCGCCGGAGCGCCTGTGGCGCGAATCCGCTCGGCATCATTGGCGGTTTGCTGATCGCCTTCAATCACCGCCACCGCAGTGCGCTGCTGCCACTGCCGGATAGTTTCGACCAGCAGCGTGGTTTTGCCCGAGCCGGGGCTGGATACCAGATTGAGCGCAAAAATGCCTTGCGCCGCCAGCTGGGCGCGATTTTGCGCGGCCAAGCCATCGTTGCTGGCCAGAATATCGTGCTCAAGCCGCAGCGTGCGTTCGGGGTCAACCTCGGGCGCATGAGCTGCGCCCAATGGCCCGACCGCAGCACGCTCGACGTGCCCAGCCACGCGGTAACGCGGGCCACTGGGCAGTGTTGCAGCAGCCCGTTTGCGCCGCACCGGGCTAATTCCATTGATCGTTACGTCACCATGTCCGCAGCCGCAGGTGGTACACATCATTTAGCTCCTTGCATCAAGGAAACATCATTTAGCAATGGGGTATATTCGTAAATACAATGTCTATATTGATCTGTAAAAATATACCCATCAAGCTACAGTAATTTCCAATACCTGCATTTCCTCTCCCGCAATCACCTGCAGCTCAAAACCGCCGCAGTGCGGGCAGGGAAAACCAATCTGGTTTAATTCAACATCCAGCTGGCAACTGGCGCAATGCGCCCGCCCCGGAGTTTGTTCTATTTCAAATTGCGCCTCGGCTAAGAGCGTCTGGCGTGCGGCCAGAGTGCAGCAAAATTGCAGCGTATCGGCATCTACATGCGCCAGTGCACCAATCGCCAAGCGCACCCGGCTGACCCGCTGCGCTTTAGCACGCTGCGCAGCCGATTCAACAATACGAATCACATTCTCGGCCAGACTCAACTCATGCATAGCGCCTCTACCCCACACGCCCAACGATGGTTACAGGCTAGCAGCAATTTATAGCTTCACTGTTGAGGCAAATCAGTGTGTCGCAAGCAGGCGCAAGTACAGCACCAGCAGTTGCAAAATTGCGACAACCACTGCGCCGGCACCTTAGCAAGGCAATTTTCCCACGCTAGCTGGCATTTTATTTAGCCTTTGTGCTCATAAAAACCCGCGGCAACTGCGCACTGTTTGCCGACCAAATCCCCCCTCATCATCCCTCCCTTCTCGAAAACCAGATTGTTTGACATCGCACAACGTCTATCACTTTCGTAGTAATAGAATTTTTTACTACAAAAGCTGATTTCTGGCTAAGTACCGAAATCAACGCAACAACAGCGGAAGAGTATAAGCATTTGAAATAATAGGATTATTGCAATTGGTGCGACTCAATACCAATTGCAAACCATCCCGATGGTCGCGCCCGTAGCCCAGCTTGACGCTACAGGTTTTGCCTAGCTTTTCCGACAGCAAGAATCATTTTTTTCAGCCATGTCTCTGCGTAAAGGCTAGTGCACTTATGAAAGCGATGAACTACAAGGCGTGCGTATGTAACCTGTGCGGTACCGGGTGCGGGCAGTTTCTTAAAACCGATGGCCAAAAGGTCTTTGGTGTTGCACCACTGATCGCCCACCCAGTCAGCAAGGGCAAGCTCTGTATCCGCGGCTGGCATTCGAATGAATTGCTCAGCACCAACGAGCGCATCACGACCCCACTGATTCGCGAGCAAGGCCAGCTTCGCCCGGCTAGCTACGAGGAAGCCATTGCTTTGGTTGCTGAGCGCCTGACGCAATTGAATGGTGAAGCAGGAGAAATTGGGATTCTGGCTTCCGCCAGATCGTCCAATGAAGATAACTTCACACTGGCACGTTTAGCGCACGAGGTTTTTAACACCCGCATTCAAGGTATCGGCGCTGAGGCCGGGCATCGCAAAAGTATGGCCTCGCTTGAACATGCGTTTGGCTACCCGGGTGCGCATGGCAGCCTGACCAGCATCGATAAAGCCGATTATATTCTGGTAGTCGGCACCGATATCACCCGCCAGAACCCAATTATTGGCGGCAATATCCATGCCGCTCAGCGCCGCGGCGCGCGGGTGGTTACGCTATCGAGCTCGCGCACGCAAATCGCCAAGCTATCCACCAAGCATTATCAACAAAAACCTGGCACCAAAGGCCTGCTAGTGAATGCCTTGGCGAAAGCCTTGCTGGCGATTCGTACGGTTAATCATGATCGGCGTGCCAATATTGATTTGCTACCGGGCTACGCCGAATACGTGGCTTCGCTGCGCAGTATTTCCTCAGTGGCATTAGAGCGTGCCAGTGGTATCCGCTATGAGGAAATCGAGGAAGAGGCCAAACACCTTGAGCAAGCTAAATCGATTGTTATTCTGTTCTCTAGCGGCATTTCCGGGCTGGATCGCCCTACGATTGATGCCATTACCAATCTGGCGTTGCTCACCGACCGGATGGACAATGAAAACTCTGCCGTGATTCCGGTGGCTGGTATTAGCAATTTGCAAGGCAGCTTTGATATGGGCGTGTCGGGTGAATTAGGTAATAGCGTGTTCAAAGCGCTGGCGACACCCGATTCCCCCATCAAGGCCTTGTTTGCCATTGATCACGACGACGGCATTATTCGCGATAAGGCACGCATCGCCGAGCTGGATTTTGTGGTGTATTCCTGTGCCTACAAAAATGCCTTTATGGAACTAGCCGACGTGGTGTTTCCGCTACCGGCCTACAACGAAACCGATGGTACCTATACCGCGGCGGATAAACGGGTACAGATCACCCATAAAAATGTCGATAACCCGCACGGCGTCTTGGCTGGCTGGGCTCTGTTTCAGAAAATCGCCAAAACCATGGGGCATGATTGGCAGTATAACGATACAGCCAGCGTATTTAATGATTTAGCTAAACATACCCCAGGCTATCATGACTTAAGCCATGCACAACTCAGCAAAGGCTTTGGTCAGCACTGGAACCCCAAAGCATTTGCTGGCTATCGTCAGCGCAAATTTAACGCCATCAATATCGAATACTGGGAATCGCCCACCACCGCTGAATTCCCATTCGCGCTCATGATCGGCAAGGCGCAGCACTACTGGCATCAGAATAATTTGATGCGCAAAACCATCGTGCCACGCCGCGAATACGACCAAACGCTATGGCTCTACCCACACGGCTATATCGAGATATCCCCCGATGATGCGACGCGCCTGAAAGTCAAAGATAAATGGCTGGTGAATGTGCATTCCAGCATTGGCACGCACATGAAGATTGCGGTGAAGATTTCGCCGGATGTGCAAAACGGCACCGCCTATATCCCTTACTTCATCAAAAACATGATTTCCGATTTTCTACTGCCGTATGAGAACGCCTACGCCGCCGGTGAAGAAAGCGTGGTTCCGATCAAAATCCAAGAAGCATGAGCAGCGAGGCTAAGCACAGATGTCCATGTATATTTTATCCTCACACGAGATCAAGCAACTGGCCCAAGAGCTGCAGGCTTCGCATGAAGTGTATGGCCCGCAGGTTGACCCACAAACTCAGCAGGTGTTTTTTGATCAGCTAACTGATGTCGCCGCGCTCAATCTGGAAGCGCCGATTCCGTCGATGCCGGTAAAAGAAATTCTGTTCCCGCAAATGGAGCGAATTTTGAAATACCGCTATGACAGCGAAGCCCAAAGTGTGACGATGTCCAAACAATACTTTGAAAAACCGAAGGTCTTGTTCGGCTTACGTCCCTGTGATTTATCCGGCATTTTGGTGCTGGATCGCTTTTTCCTCGGGCAAGAATTTGTTGATGATGTGTATCTGGCACATCGCCGTCAATGCCTGCTGATCAGCAATACCTGCCTCAACCCCTTCCCACAATGTTTCTGCGTCTGTACGCACTCAGGCCCGGATGCCGATGAAGGTTTTGATCTGGATCTGACCAAACTGCAAGACGGTTATCTGGTTAAAGTGGGGAGCGAGAAAGGCCAGGCGCTGGCGGATGCCCATCAATGGCAACTAGCCAGCCCCGCTCAGCTTAGTGAGCAAAAAGCCGTCGTCGATCACTGCATTGATCTATTCCCCGAAATGGCCACCGACAATAAAGCGTGGATTTCCCGCGTAATGAATCGCATCACCACCGGTTTTGTAAAGCAGGAAACCTGGGAATATATCGGCGATCAATGCTTGGAATGCGGAGCCTGCTCTTTCGTTTGCCCAACCTGTAGCTGCTTCAATATTGAAGACACACAAACGGCATGCGGCGAGTGCGAACGGCTGCGCATGCGCGATTCGTGCTCGTTTGAAGGCTATGCCCGCATGGCTGGCGACCATAACCCGCGTCAGCCGGTGGAAGACCGACGCAATAAGCGTTTTTTCTGCAAGCTGTCTTACCCGCAATCGAAAAAATACCTGCGCCCCGGCTGTGTGGGCTGTGGCCGCTGCCAGTGGGTGTGCCCTGGCGATATTGGCCTGCCCAATGTTGTGCAATACATCCGCCGCGAAATCACCGGAGGGCAAAACTGATGGCCAATTGTCACGGCAATCACGAGCATGGCAACTGTAAAACCACCGGCCTGTGCCCGATTGTGACCTTCCCCGAGGTGGTGAATATCGACGAGATTCGCGACGAAATTCCCGAGGTAAAGACGTTTTATCTGTCTTTCACGAATAAAGACGTCGAGCGCGAGTTCCGCATCAAATCGGGCCAATTCATTATGTGCACGGTGTTTGGCGCCGGTGAATTTGCCGTGTCGCTACCGCCCAGCCCGGAAAACGATCGCTTTCATATTTCGGTGCGCGCCGTCGGGAAGGTAACTAACGCGCTACACGCGCTCAAACCCGGCGACAAACTCGGCGTGCGCGGGCCATTTGGCAATGGCTTTCCGTTTGAAGACATTAAAGGCAAAAACATCATTTACGTGGCCGGAGGCATTGGCCTGATTCCGCTGCGCAGCTCGATCGTGCATGCGCTGCAACACCGCGAAGATTTCGGCCGCATCATCCTTTTGTATGGCGCGCGCAGCAGCCAAGATCTGATGTACCAGCCGGATATTCGCGAGTGGCAGCAAAACGCTGGCTTCGAGACTTTCATCACCATCGACCGTCCCGAAGAAGGCTGGACGGGCGAAGTGGGCTATGTGAATCAGCTGATCGAAAAAGCCAAGGTGCCGGTCGATAACAGCGTGGCCTTTGTCTGCGGCCCGCCGGTGATGTTTAACAGCGTGATTGGCGAATTTTTAAAACGGGGTATGAGCGAAGACGCGATCATCTCGACGCTGGAGCGGCTGATGAAATGCGGCATTGGCAAATGCCAGCATTGCGCAGTAGGCCGCACGCTCGTCTGCACCGATGGGCCGGTTTATACCTATCGGCAAATCAAAACGCTGGGTGAACAGATATGAGCTTTACCCACGATTTGGCCCAAATTTTTAGCCGCCCCACGCAGATTGTGGGCATCGGCAACCCGCTGCGTAGCGACGATGGCGTGGGCTGCTATATCGCCGACACCTTGGCCCAGCAGTTACCCTCCGGCAGCCCGCATGCGGCGCTGAATGTCGAAGACGTGATCGAAAACCATGTGTTTGCGCTGGCCTCAGGCCCAGCCGAGCACATCTTACTGGTGGATGCGATTAGCGGCAGCGGGCAAACACCCGGCTCGCTGGTTTTGGGCAAGCTGCGCGAGCTGGAAACCGGCGGCGGCTATTCGACCCACAAGCTGGCGCTATCAATGGCCGCGCAATTACTCGAACAACAGGGCAAGCAGGTTTACCTGCTAGGCATCAGCGCCCACAACATCGACTTTGGCTTGCAGATGGAGCCAGCCATACAGGACAGCGCGGCGACAGTGATTGATCTGCTGTGCCAGCACGCCGGAAGGAGCCACTAAGATGGACACCACGATCTATCCGCATTTACAAACCGGCCTGGCGATCTTGCTGGGTGCGGGCCTGATTACCCCACTAATCGCCAGCAAACGCCAACTGGCAGGCATCGTTAACCTACTGGCCGTGGTGCTGGCCGGGCTGTTTTTCGCCAGCAGCGCTATCAATGTTCTGAGCGGCCCGGGCGCGCCGGCCAGCTTTGATCTGCAGCTGGCTGGGCTCACGATCCCGCTGCTGGTGGATGGATTTTCGGCGGTGTTTTTGCTGCTGATCGCGGTGATTGCCAGCGTGGTGGCGCTGTACTGCATTGGCTATATGCAGATGGACCATTACCGCCATTACAGCCTGCGCGGCTTTTATTTCTGCTACCCCGTGTTTATCGCCGGCATGATCGCGCTGGTGACGGTGGATGACCTGAGCACCGGGTTTACCATCGCCTGGCAGCTGATGACGCTGACCTCATTCTGGCTAATCCGCTTTGATCATCACGACCCGGTGATTGTGCGCAGCGCCAATAAATACCTGCTGCTGATGCAGCTGGCGTGGGCGACGGTGCTAACGGCGGGGCTGCTGGTTCCGGGCTGCGGCTGGGGTACGCCACTACATCAAATCGCCGAGCAGTTGGGCACGCTCGATGTCGGCCTGCGTACCTTGCTACTGGCGCTCACCTTCCTCGGCTTTGGCATGAAAGCGGGTATGTTTCCGCTGGGCCAGCTGTGGCTGCCCGATGCGCACTCGGTAGCGCCGTCACCGATTAGCGCGCTGCTGTCAGGTGTGATGCTCAAAACCGGCATCTACGGCCTGATCCGCACCCTGTTCTGGATGACGCCAGAGAGCATGCCCGCGCACGAGTTGCAGTACTGGGGGCTGGCGGTGGCGGTGATTGGTGTGGTGACTCTGTTTATCGGCACCTCGCAATCGCTGAAACAAGTCGATGCCAAGCGCCTGAATGCGTATAGCTCCATCGGCCAGATCGGCTACATCATTCTGGCGATCGGTGCAGCGCGCTATTACCTCGGCCCCAATGCCGCGCTGCATGCACTGGCGCTGCTGGCCATTTTGGGCGCGTTTTTGCATGTACTGAATCACGCCATTTTCAAAAGCTTGTTGTTCCTGTGTGTGGGTAGTGTGCAATACACCACCGGCACCAAAGATCTGGACAAGCTCGGCGGCCTGTTTGCGCTGATGCCGATCACTGCCATTATCGCCGGCATCGCCGCGATTGCCGTTTCGGGCGTGCCGGCCTTTTCGGGCTTTACCAGCAAGTGGGCCATCGTGGCAGCCACGTTGCTGTCGGGCAAAGCGGCTGGCATTTTTGTAATCTTCGGCGTGATTGCATTGGTAACCAGCGCGATGACGTTGGCCACTTACGTGAAGCTCTACGGCATGACCTTTACCTCGGTGGGGGTCGAGTGGAATGAAAAAACCAAGGTCCACGAAGTCAGCCAATTGATGCTAGCCCCTAAATTGATTTTGGCTGCCGTGTGTCTGGTACAAGGCTTCTTCCCTTACTTGTTTGTGCAACTGTTTGGGCGCGTGCTGGCGACTTCGGAAGGAGTGCTAACCCACACGCTGGGCACACCTGCAGTGCTCGCCTCCCTGTCGCAACACTATGCAGGCGTAAGCTTTGCTGCAACCAATGGTTCAGCCGTTGCCTTCTCGCTACCGCTAGTCATGATAGCCATGCTGGTGGTGGCGCTGCTCGCCGCACTGTGGCTACGCCGTGCTGGTGGCGCAGAAGAGCGCACAGCACCAGTATGGCTGTGCGGATACCAAACCCTAAATAATGCCAATCGTTACTTGAGCAGTCATATCTTTGACGCCTTTAAAAAGTTCATGAAATGGACTGGCGGCAATGTGCGCGGCGCCTGATTTTCCGGAGTTACCACCATGTCGATAAGAAAAGAACTGGAAGCCAAACTGATTGCCCGCCTGCGTGATGATGTGGTGTGCGTCGAAAAAACCGATGAGCGCACCATCTACATCGATGTAAAGCGCGCCGGTTTTCGTGAAGCAAGCCAGATCATCACCAACGCAGGCGCCCGCTATCTGTGCAGCATCGGTTATGACAACATCGAGCGTGACGGCACGCTAGCAATGGTGCATACCTATGCACTGGACGATAGCAACCGTTTTGTCTGCTGCCGTGCGTCTGCTCCTGTTGATGACCCGGTACTCGAATCCATTACGCCCGACCTGCCTTCTGCCGGCTGGTCGGAACGCGAAGTCACCGATTTGCTGGGCTTGCGCTTTGCTGGCCACCCCAAACCCAAAAAATTAGTGCTGGCCGATGATTGGCCAGAGGGCATCTACCCACTGCGTAAAGATGTTCCGCATGATTTCGTTCCGCAAGGCGCCGAGGATGTCGCGTATCAACTCGATGAAGCACCTCCCGGCACCAAGATCGTGCCAGTTGGCCCCTTTCACCCGAGCTTGCACGAGCCCGAACACTTTGCCGTGTATGTCGATGGTGAAACCATCAAGGGCTGTGACTATCGCGGCTTTATGACGCATCGCGGTATCGAGAAGCTGTGCCAGACTCAGGTGAGCTACAACGAAGTGCCATTTATTGCCGAACGCATCTGCGGTATTTGCGGCTCGGTGCATGCCACCGCGTTTTCGCAGGCAGTGGAATCGGCCGCGGGGCTGATTATTCCGCGCCGCGCCGAATTTATCCGCACCATGATGCTCGAAATCGAACGCATCCACTCCAACTTGCTATGGCTAGGCGTGGCGGGCCATTTGATTGGTTTTGATACGGTGTTTATGCAGGCGTGGCGCGTGCGCGAACAGATCATGTGGTTGTGTGAACGACTCACCGGCAATCGCAAAACCTACGGCATGATTTTAGTTGGCGGTGTGCGTCGTGACATTACGCCAGAAATTGCACAAGACATTCTGGATGTGATCAAAAAAATCGAAGACGAGCTGATGGTTATTTATCGCGCGATTGAAAAAGACACGTCCATCCATAAACGCACCAAAGGCGTCGGTACGATCACCAAGCAGCAGGCCATCGACTGGAATTTGATCGGCCCCGTGGCGCGTGCGCGCGGTGTCGATATTGATGCCCGTCGCGATCACCCCTATGCCGCTTACGACGAGATGAAATTTGAAGTACCGGTACTCGATGGCTGCGACGTTTGGTCCACATTAGTAATCCGGGTTGTCGAGACCTTCGAGGCGATCAAGATCATCCGCCAGTGCCTGGACAAGATGCCGGGCGGCGAAATATTTGTTGAAATGAAGGACAAAATCCCAGCGCAGCGACATGCAATTACCGTGGTCGAAGCACCACGCGGTGAATCGGTGCACTACGTTGTTACCGGTGAGGATAACCGCCCCGAACGCTGGCGGGTTCGCGCTCCGACCTTTACCAACCTACAGGCCGTGCCATTGATGTTGTTGGATGAGCAATTTGCTGACTTCCCCATCATCATGGGCAGTATTGACCCATGCTTTTCTTGCACTGATCGTGTGGCGGTAGTTGATCTGCAATCAGGCAAATCCAGCTCGGTTTCCAAAGCGGAGCTTGATGCGATGTCGAGAAAATATCTGCAACAGGTGAAAAAATGAGCTCATTCACTGAAATCACTATTGGCATTGCTCAGGTCTTTGGCAATCTGCTGCTGTTTCTGGCCGTTGCGCCTTTTTTGGATGGCGTGGTGCGGCGCGTTATGGCGCGGGTACAAAGCCGGCAAGGGCCTCCACTGGCGCAGTCGTACTATGACGTACTCAAATTACTGGGCAAGGAAAACATTGATTCATCAGGAATCCTACCATTTCGGTTAGCGCCGCTGGTGGCGTTTGCATCCATCCTATGTGTGATTGCGATCCTTCCCGTCGCAGGCCATGCCACAGCCTTGACGCCCTATGCCGACGCAATCTCGCTGGTTTATCTGCTGACCCTCGGCGGTGTGGCCGTGTTGCTAGGCGCGTTTGCTAGCAAAAATATCTACGCACTGATCGGCGCCAGCCGTGAAATGACCACGATGATTATGGTGGAGCCAATTTTATTTATGGTGCTGCTGCTGGGCGTACTGAAAACTGGCAGCCTCGATCTGAACGCTGTTATTTATGGCACGCCAATGGCCTCTTTTGGCCTGCCTGGCGTGATTATGATTGCGGTGAGCTTGTTTGGCCTGCAAGCCTTTGTAGCACGCCAGCCGTTTGACATCGCTGAGGCCGAGCAAGAGCTGCTGGGAGGCCCGTTTATCGAGTACAGCGGCCCCAACTATGCGCTATTTAAGTACTACATGATGCTCAAGCAGATGTTTTATGCCTACTTGCCAATCGCCATGTTCGTTCCATTGCTAGGCTCAGGTTTCTATCTAATCGATCTGGCTTTGCAGTTAGTGCTGACCGCCGTGGTATTCCTGCTGATCGGGCTTTTATCCGCCACCCACCCACGCTACCGGATCGATCAAGCGATTCGCTACTTCGGCGTGCTGTTTCTGATTGCGCTGGCAGCTATTGCCGCCGCCATCGTCTTCTAAGGGAGATCATCATGTGGCTAACCAGCAAAATCAAACAGCTTCTGATGGTAATGAAACCGGGGGTCGTAACGCTTGACTACCCAAATGAGCGCCCACCCGTACCTGCTAATTTGCGGGGGCAACCGGTGTTTGATCACCAGAAATGCATTGGCTGCGGCGGCTGTTCCGATCACTGCCCTTCGCGCTGCATTTTGGTCCGCGATGTGTGCCAGGAATTACGGGTGATGTTGTATGACGGCTCACGCTGCACTTATTGCGGGCGCTGTGCCGACATCTGCCCAGAGCAGGCCATCACGATGAGTAATAGCTTTGAAATCGCGTGCGATGATAAAGACGATATCACCACGCGCATGGAGCTATTTATGATGAGCTGCCAGCGCTGTGGTCGCTGCTACGAGATGGAAAAAACCAATGCCATTGATCGCATCAATCTAAAAGGCTTCCGCTACGACAACCTTGAGCAGCGGGCTCTGATCCGTAAAACCAGCGAGACCTTCTCGACAGAGCTACTCAAAGAATCCGACAACTACCAGCGCCCAAGCAAAAAATAGGAGCCGAACATGCTTAAAAATCTCTGCAAGCGGATGTTCAAAAAATCCATCTGGGTTTATCACTGCAACACCGGCGCATGTAACGGCTGCGACATTGAAATTTTGAATATTCTTACACCGTTTTACGATGTCGAGCGTTTTGGAATCAAGCTGGTGGCCTCACCTCGCCATGCCGATGCCATGCTGATTTCTGGTGCTGTCACCCGTCCTACGTTGCCACTGGTCAAACGGGCCTATGAAGCCATCCCAAACCCCAAGCTAGTCTTTGCGATTGGCTCGTGCGCCACAGGTGGTGGGGCTTGGTTTGATACCTATAACGTCACTGGTGGCGTGGATAAAGTACTAGGGGTGAATTACTACATCCCGGGTTGCCCGCCGCGCCCAGAAGCGATTTTGTACGGCGTCGCCCTTGCTCTGGGCTTAGTTGATAAGCAGGCCGCGCCAGTTGAACTCAAACAAATGGAGTTCCCGATCGATATGTATGAGCGCAACGAGGCGTGGGAAAAACGCAATGTGATTTACGAGCTACTGAAGTAATCCGAGGCCGATACCATGAGCAAAAAAATTCTGCTGATCGACAATGATGTCTCGCTCTGTGAACAACTTTCCACGCAATTAGCCGCCCACGGCTATGCCGTCATTTGCGCACATTCAGCCGTCGAGGGGCGAAAGCTGGCGCTAACCGAAAAGCCCGACGCGATTGTGACCGAAGCCATGCTGGAAACGGATACCGCTGGTTTCGAGTTGGTCTACCAACTCCGCGATGAACGTGCGGACTCGCGCTACGCCAGCATACGCTCAACCCCGATTTTATTACTCACGGGGATTGATCAAGCCACGCATTTTCGTTTTTCTCTGAATGAAAAACAGAGTTACCTACCTAAAATCAGCGGCATGCTCAGCAAACCAGTACAACTTGAAAACTTACAGGAAAAATTGCAGCAAATGCTCTGATTAAATTATGCCGCAACAAATACGGCGGAAACGAGCATGCTCATTTGCAAATGATAGGGAGTTCGCATGAAACACAAATATCTAATCGCACCATTGGCTTTGCTACCCATGTTTGCATTCGCACACCCACAAGGTCACGCAGATAGTCTATTACTGGGCTTTAGCCACCCTTGGGTAGGCATGGATCATTTGCTGGCCATGCTTGCAGTGGGTATGCTGGCAGCGGCACAAGCCGATTTAAAAACCAAAGTCATATTGATGCTATGTTTTTTATTGAGCCTAATTGCAGGGGTATATGCCCCAGTGCCAGTTAATTTGTTGACTAGTGTCGAATACATAGTAGCCCTATCTGTTGGCCTACTCGGGTTATCACTGCTAATCACCCCGCGTCTGCCTAGCGCCATTTGCAATTTTGTAGTTATTGCTAGTGGCTTGTTGCATGGCATCGTCCACGGCGCAGAAATTCCGAATAACTCACAATCAGATTCATTCGTAGTTGGCATGCTGCTCGCATCGATCGTGCTACATCTCGGTGGGTTTATTTGGTTTTCATGGGGAGTAAAACGCGCATTACCTTACTTCCGTTTCGCCTGCGCCGCTTGCTTGAGTGTGAGTAGTGCGATACTCATGCTCCACATCTAACCTGTTCGACCACCGAAATATCACCACATTTTGCTTTTTTTGGCATAGAAATGGCTTTGTTGCACAAATCAGCGGCTTCGCGCCGCTGATAGAATTGTTGTATGAGCAAACCTTTACCTAGCAGTTACAAAACCAACAACTGGCCAAAGTATCACGCGGCGTAAAAGTCACGTGGCGCATTGATGATTTGGCTCGATCCAACACTGAAATGGGCTGCGGAGCCCACAGGTAAACGTGGAAGAAACCCCACTTTCAGCGATGCCGCCATCCAGTTCTGCCTCACTATCAAATGCCTATCGGCCTCGCATTGCGCCAAGCCACCGGCATGATGGAAAGCATGCTTCGGCTCGCCAACTTAGATTGGATCGTCCCTGATTCGAGTAAAATTTCTCGTCGACACACTCAAAGTCATTATTCCTGCACGCCAAAGCCAAGGTGGATTGCATTTATAGGTCGATAGCACCAGCATCAAAATGCTGGGCGAAGGCGAATGGAAAACCTTAAATTAGTCCCAACTCTTTACGGATATTAAATCAGATTCTTTTTGCTCAACCCAAATAGAACTACTCTCGGTAATCTCTTTTTTCCAAAAAGGGGCATCGGTTTTCAAGAAGTCCATGATGTATTGACTAGATTCATAGGCCGATTTGCGATGTGGGCTCGAGGTTATTAGCAATACGATATTGTCATTTCGCGTCAACATTCCAATGCGATGAATTAAGGTAATGCTTGATAAATCCCAGCGGGCATGTGCGCGTGAGCATAGATCCGAAAGTACTTTTTCAGTCATTCCAGAGTAATGCTCCAAGAATATCGAATTAGCATGGGACGCAGGGGCTATATCTCGGACTTTCCCAATAAAAATCACAATTGCACCAACATCCCCCTGTTTTTTTGCATACTCAAGTTCAACATCAACATTGAAGTCTGCTTCTTGAATTAGCACTCTATCCATATCGCTATCCACCTGTGACTGGGGGGAAAATCGCCACTTCTGCACCAACCGGAATCAGATCGTCGAGTTGCGCCATTTCTTGATTAATGGCAACTCGAAATACCCTTGCCCCTCCGAGCTCCGCTTGCCACGCGCCGCCGCGCGCTACCAGTTGCGCAATTAAATCCCGCACCGTGGCTGGCTGTGCGTCCAAAATTTCTGATTGGCAGGCAAAGACTTCGCGCAACCGCGCGAAATACAAAATCGTTAACATTAACCCTCCAAGGCTGTAAGGGGCAAAAATTGCACTGTATCGCCGCGCTGCACAGTTGTGCCAGCTGGCACATCAACCAAACCCTCCGCCCAAGCCATCGACGTTAAAACGCCGGAGCCTTGATGTGGAAAGAGACTCACTTGCCCACTAGCGCTGACGCGCGCGCGAAAAAACTCGCGGCGATCACCAGCTTTAGACAGCTCAAAATCTGCCTGCAGCGGCAAACGTTGCGGCTCAAGCTGTGTCGCACCTTGGCGCGCAAGAATAAATGGTCGTACCAACAATAAATACGTAACCAATGCCGAAACCGGATTGCCTGGAAGGCCGATAAAATCCGCGCCACCAATGCGGCCATAGGCAAAAGGCTTGCCGGGCTTGATGGCGATTTTCCAGAGATTCAATTCACCGAGGTATTGTGCTGCAGCCTTTACGTGATCTTCCTCACCGACAGATACCCCTCCAGTGGTGATCAAAATATCACATTGTGCCACCGCCTCGGACAAGGCGTTCACTGTGGCATCGAATTGATCGGGAATGACTCCCAAATCCAATAACTCACAACCGAGCGCCTGCAACTGGGCAAACAAGGTATAGCGATTTGAGTTATAAATTTTGCCAACGGGTAACGGCAATCCTGGCTCGATTAGCTCATCGCCAGTACTAAATAGCCCCACGCGTAATGGCGCGAAAACCATCAACTGAGCAATCCCCAACGATGCGGCCAGACCAATCATCGCTGGGTTTAAACGCTGCCCCGCACTCAACACCACCTGTCCATGGCGGACATCTTCACCGGCGCGACGAATATTGGCCCCCAGTTTAACTGGATATGCCAGTTGCACTCGATCGCCAACAACGCTGCAATTTTCCTGCATCACAACTGCATTGGCGCCAAAAGGGATTGGGGCACCTGTAAAAATACGTGCTGCCTCGCCGGTCGCTAAGGCTTGCCCAACAGTTCCAGCGGTAATGCGTTGGGTAATTTGATATGAATTCACATCCAGATCACCATTGGGAATATGCAAGGCATACCCATCCATCGCACTGTTATCAAAGCCGGGGACATCCAGCGGCGCGATTACATCATGGGCTAAAATGCGGCCCAAAGCCTGCTTTAAATCCACCTGCTCGGTAAGCTGGGCGCGACGCGCTTGCGCCAGTAATTGCGCCAATGCGGCAGCAAAATCAAGCATGTTTTTTTTCCTGAAAATAATCGATGATAAAGTGCGCCACCGTGGCGCTGTCGTTCAAATCGAGTACGCGCAATGTGGTGGCTGGCAGTTGTTGCGGGCTGTCAGTGGCGATCGCAACGGTATGCGGGTCACTGCACAACGGTTTGCCGGTGCTGGCACGCCAAACTTCGATTTTAGCCACTGCCTCGTGTTTAAACCCTTCTAATAACACTATGTCAGCGGGACTCAATCGTGCCAGTTGCTCAGCCAGTGACGGCATGGTGGCATCGGGTAAATCGCGCATAATCGCCATTTGATATGGCGATATCACCATCACCTCAGCAGCGCCGGCCTTACGAAACTGAGCAGAATCTTTGTGCGGCGGTTCAAGTTCCAACGCATGATGCGAATGCTTAATTACATTGACCGACCAGCCATAAGCATTGAAATGTAGCAATAGCGCCTTGACCAAAGAGGTTTTTCCGCTACCGGAAAAGCCCGAAATTGCCATCACTCTTTGCATGGGCAAAGTCGCTCCAGTACTAAAAAAGGAAGGAAAAAGAAAAACCAATCCTACTTGGTTAGCCGCCAGTTTGCGACATAAAGCGGATTAATTTGGCAGGCTGCTCGTTGAACTCGTGACGCTCTGGTTTAAGCTCAATGGCCGACAAGATTGCAGCTTCCAACTCAGCATCCGATGCGCCGCCGCGCAGCAAAGGCCGAAACTCAAAGCTGCTTTCCTGCCCCAAACACATATATAAAGTGCCATCGACGGTGAGCCGCACCCGATTGCAGCTGGCGCAAAAATGTTGCGATAAGGGTGTGATAAAACCAATGCGGCCATTACCGGAGGGCGTTTTCCAATAGCGTGCTGGCCCCCCCCCAAGCTCGAGAGCCTCAGGAACTAACTGGTAGCGCGCCACAAGGCGTTCACGTACGGCACCAAGATCGAGGAATTGGGCGCTGCGCCCAGTATCGCCCATCGGCATGGCCTCAATTAGCCGCAGTATATAGCCATTGTTGAGGGCAAAATCAGCCATGGCATCAATTTCAGACTCATTGATGCCTTTCATGGCCACCATATTGAGCTTAATTGGACTGAGTTCAACTGCACGCGCGGCCTCCAACCCGGCCATCACTTGGTCAAAAGCGTCGCTGCCCGTGATTTGATGCAAACACTGCCGGTCAAGACTGTCGAGGCTGACATTGATGCGCGTCACGCCTGCAGCCTTCAAACCTTTAGCGTATTTGGCAAGCTGAGTAGCGTTGGTTGATAACGACAAATCGTTAAGACCCAAACCATTAAGACGACTAGCCAGCTCAGTCACATTGCGGCGCAATAGTGGTTCGCCACCAGTTAGCCGTACTCGCTTAACTCCGAGCCTAACAAATGCAGCCACAATGCGCTCGATCTCAGCAAAAGTTAGCCAGTGGCTGGGCTCTTCAAAGTTTTTAAAGCGTGCAGGCAGGCAATAGCTACAGCGCAAATCGCAACGATCTGTGACCGAAAGCCTCAAGTAATCAATGGCTCTACCAAAACGATCTTGCAACATTCCTAATATCGACTCATTGAGAAGCATAAACCTGGGTAAATCCCCTTGAATACTAGAGTTGGCTAGTTTCAAGGGGGCTAAAGGACATCTCACACGCTAACTATGGCCAATCGCAGCGAATTTCAAGCCAAACAAATAGGCAAGACACCACTGCTCCACAAAAATGGAAGCGCTTATTCGATACCCGCCATATCTTCGGCGACTATAGAGGCTGTATTGCTGGCGCCACTCCGAGGCGGGTGCATCACATCAGGACTCACCGCTTTGTCTACATCTCCAATATGCTGGTTAATATTTGGCAAATGGTGCGCAATCCCTTTATGGCAATCAATACAGGTCATTCCACTACTTAAGCCTTTCTGGTGCGCGTTAGCAGAGCGACGATTCTGCTCCATATAGTCAAAATATTCATAGTTATGGCAATTACGGCACTCTTGCGAGTTATTGGCCTTCATCCGTTTCCATTCATGCTGCGCTAATTCAATCCGCTTATCGAGGAATTTTTCTCGGGTATTAATAGAGCCAGTGAGCTTACCCCAAACCTCTTTGGAAGCTTGGATTTTCCGAATCATTTTCGGGCCCCACTCATGCGGCACATGACAATCAGGACAGGTCGCACGAACCCCAGAGCGATTGGTGTAATGTACTGTTTCCTGATATTCAGGAAATACATTGTCAGCCATCTCGTGGCAGCTTAAACAGAATTGCTCCTTATTCGTCATTTCCAAGGCGGTATTAAACCCACCCCAGAAAATAATCCCAAGCACAAACATACCAATTAAGCCCCAAAAACCAAGCCTTACGGCTCGGACCTTTTCCCATTTTGTCTTCATCCAAATCCACATGGTTCAGATCCTTATTTAACCAAACCATCGGCCGGTTTGAAGTTATTACCAATCAACGGTTTCGCATCTGTTTGCGGAACGTGGCATTGCGTACAGAAGTAGCGGCGTGGTGAAATATTTGTTAATTCCTTACCTTCCCGCGTTTTGAAATGAGTAACTGATACCCGTGGAGCACCAGAATCAGCTGCTCGATCCCAGCTATGGCAATCTAGGCATTTATTAAATTCTTTGGTGATTAAATAACCCTTCGTAGTATGAGGAATCACTGGTGGCTGCTGAACAAATTGCCTCTGCTGAGCTACTTTGTCGCGTTCATAGCGATAATTTTCCGAAGGCACATCCCCTTTAACTGCCTCGGTACCGCGCAGAGACTTTAATTCCTCGGCACTAACTGCACCGATTGAGCTTAATACTAAAGCGAATACCATACCCCACAGACAGGCCAGTTTTCTCATTTTTATCTCCTATTTGATTTCAATGTTTGAAGGTGAAATGTATTCAACCCTTGTATTAAATCGGTGGGTTATTTTAAAAACCTGTTCATCGCAAACCTCAATACAGCGACCACAATTAGTGCACTCGCCTGAAATGATCACTGGACTTCCCTCTCCTTTCAGTGCGGGACGAATCACTTGCGGCTCGGGACACACCTTAAAGCAATCCATGCAATCGTCGCAGGCTGGCCTGCGAGCAGCACTTACCTTGAGCAAAGAGAATCGTCCAAGCAGGCTATAAAATGCTCCGACAGGGCACCAATGCCCACACCAACCGCGATGCACAAGCAACATGTCGTACGCAAAAATTGCCAAAGCCAACAACCACGCTAACCCCATTCCGAACAACAGCCCACGTGTCAATCCAGTTACCGGATTAACCCACTCCCAAACCACGGTGTGAGTAAAGGCCGACAACAACAGCACTAGCGCAAGCACGTAATAACGCGTATTGCGTTGTACTTGTGCCCCACCCTTTAGTTGCAAGGTATTACGACACCAACGGGCAAAATCAGTCAGTACATTTACTGGGCATACCCAACTGCAAAATACTCGGCCGCCCACCAATACATAAAAACCAAGGACCAAAACAACACCAACCCACGACTCAAATAAGGGCCGATGCCCTGCCAGTAAGCTTTGTATCATCACCAATGGATCACTTAATGGCAGCCACCCAAAACTCAAACTCGAAGCCAAAGAGCCCTTGACCCACCAAACACCAGCAAGTGGTCCCAGTAAGAACAGCGTCAAGATGGTTAACTGACTAATCCGTCGTGCCAGCAACCAGCGATGGCTGAATAGCCATTTCATCTTGCTGGCTCTGCTTCAGGCGGAAGATTGACCTCAACCGCAGGCAAATCACCGAGTAATGAACCACCAGCTTTTGCTTTTTCGTCCCACCCCCTGCGGTAATGCTGCGCCGACTGAGCCTTACCAATGGATAATGGCAACACTCGAATTGCAGCTTCTGGCAATACACAGGATTTTTCACACTTTCCACAACCAGTACAGAATTGTGAATGTACGGTCGGCAACAACATTGCATGCCGATCAGATCGCGGGTTATGTACATTTTCCAAAGTAATTGCCTGATCAATTACTGGACAGACCCGATAGCACACATCGCAACGCAAACCTAAAAAATTCAGGCAATTTTCTTGATCCTGAAGTACAGCAATACCCATTTTTGCCTGATTAACATCCTTCAACGCATGATCGAGAGCTCCCGTTGGGCAAGCCTTTACACATGGAAGGTCTTCGCACATTTCGCAAGGCACTTGGCGCGCGGTGAAATATGGCGTTCCCCAACCAATACCTTCCCCTAAGGAAGCTAACTTTAAAGTGTCATAAGGACAGTCGCGCACGCACAAACCACAATGCACACAGGCCTGTTGAAATAAATCCTCGATTAATGCACCGGGCGGACGTAGCGCTTGCGCTGGTAATGCACTCGCCTGCTGGCTAGCCAAAATGGTTAAGCCGCTCCCCAGCAATACAGCACCACCACAGGCTGCTGCACTGTCTTTGAAAAATTGCCGGCGATTGATCGTAGCTTTCATAATTAGGGGTATAAGCCCAAAGGCCTTTCTGAATTTAACCTTCAGGCTTATACATCCATTAGACCTTGCTTACCTTTACCGCACATTTCTTGAAGTCAGTCTGCTTGGAGATCGGGCAGGTGGCATCAAGCGTTAATTTATTCACTAGACGCCCCTCGTCAAAAAACGGGATAAAGATCAAGCCTTTTGGAGGCTTGTTCCGACCACGTGTTTCAAGACGAGCAGTGATTTCACCCCGGCGGGACTTAACCTTGACAACCATGCCACGTTGTAACCCACGCTCTTTAGCGGCATCAGGATGCATAAACACCATTGCCTCAGGTACGGCCTTATGTAGCTCAGGCACACGGCGCGTCATCGTGCCGGTATGCCAGTGTTCTAATACGCGACCAGTACACAGCCACATGTCGTATTCTTTATCCGGCACTTCTGGTGCAGGCTGATACGGTAGCGCGAAAATATTGGCCTTGCCGTCCTTGTTACCATAGAAGCGGACGCCTTCGCCTTTTTTGACATAAGTGTCATAGCCTTCGCGATAACGCCATTTGGTTTCTTTGCCATTGACCACAGGCCAGCGCAAACCGCGCACCTGATGATACATATCGTACGGGGCCAGATCATGGCCATGCCCACGACCAAATTCAGCGTACTCTTCAAACAAGCCTTTCTGAACGTAGAAACCAAATGCTTTCGCTTCTAGGTTTTCAAAACCTTTTTGTAGTTGGTCGTTTTTGAATTTATTGACTTTGCCGTTGGCGTACAACACATCAAAAAGGGTTTTACCTTTGTAGTTCGGTTTTTTAGCGATCAATTCAGCCGGCCAAACTTCATCCACTTTGAAGCGTTTTGAGAATTCAATCAGTTGCCACAAATCAGACTTTGCTTCGCCCGGCGCATTCACCTGCTGGCGCCATACTTGAGTACGACGCTCGGCATTACCAAAGCCCCCCTCTTTTTCTACCCACATGGCTGTGGGTAGTACCAGATCGGCAGCCAGAGTCGATACTGTTGGGTATGGGTCAGATACCACGACAAAAACTTCTGGCCGACGCCAGCCTGCGTATAGCTCCTGATTAATATTCGGGCCAGCTTGCATATTGTTGTTGGCCATTTGCCAATATACTTTCACCTTGCCATCTTTGATGGCACGTGCCATTGCTACAGCGTGTAGGCCGATTTTGTCCGGAATCGTGCCATCAGGTAGTTGCCAGATTTCTTCGGCGTGATGACGATGTTCGGGGTTGGTAACGACCATATCAGCAGGTAAGCGATGCGCAAATGTACCCACTTCACGCGCCGTACCACAGGCAGAGGGTTGGCCAGTCAGTGAAAATGGGCTATTCCCTGGTTCTGCAATTTTGCCTACTAATAAATGGATGTTGTAAATCATATTGTTCGCCCAAGTACCACGGGTGTGCTGGTTAAAGCCCATGGTCCAGAACGAAGTGACTTTAATTTTTGGGTCGGCGTACATTTCAGCCAATTGGGTCAGTTTTTCTACCGACACACCGGAAAGCTTGCTGACTTTTTCTGCGCTGTATTCAGATACATACTTTGCAAATTCATCAAACGTGATCTCTTTGGCTTCAGTTGGCATAGTTTTGGGTTTGCCATCCGCGCCGGGGTAACCATTAGCTTTAGCGTTTACTTCCAGCGGATTATTGGGGCGCAAGCCGTAGCCAATATCAGTTTCACCGAGTTTGAAATTGACGTGTTTTTTAACGAAGTCTTTGTTAACGCGCCCCGTACTGATGATGTGGTGACAAATGAAATTCATCATCGCCAGATCAGTTTGTGGCGTAAACACCGCGCCCAGATCGGCTAGCTCGAAAGAGCGATGCTCATAGGTTGATAGCACAGCAACCTTGACGTGCTTATTAGACAAACGGCGGTCGGTAATGCGGCTCCATAGAATCGGGTGCATTTCGGCCATATTTGAGCCCCACAGCACAAAAGCATCAGCCGCTTCAATATCGTCATAACAGCCCATCGGCTCGTCCATGCCGAAAGTGCGCATAAAGCCAGTAACGGCAGAGGCCATGCAGTGACGCGCATTTGGATCGAGGTTATTACTGCGAAAACCCGCCTTCATCAGCTTGCTGGCGGCGTAGCCTTCGTGAATCGTCCATTGACCCGAACCAAACATCGCGATCGACGTTGGGCCAGTGGTTTTAAGTGCTTCTTTCCACTTTTGCTCCATGATGCCAAATGCTTCATCCCAGCTCACCGGCGTGAATTCACCATTTTTATCGTATTTGCCATCTTTCTTGCGCAGCAAAGGCTGAGTGAGGCGGTCTTCGCCATACATGATTTTGGAAAGGAAGTAGCCTTTGATGCAATTTAGTCCGCGATTGACTGGAGCATCGGGATCACCTTGCGTAGCAACTACACGACCATTTTGGGTTCCCACCAGCACGGCACAGCCAGTACCACAGAAACGACAAGGCGCTTTATCCCAACGTACAGAGTTATCGCCACCTTTCGCTACTGGCGCGGCTACTTTTTTAGGCGCAGCTTCCACCAAGGGGATACCAACACTGGCGGCGGCAGCGCTCACTGCTGTGGCCTTGATAAATTCACGACGATCAAAACTCATAGGATAAACCTCCCAGACACTCATTTGCTAAATTGGCGCAGCCCAATTACCGTTCGCTGCTAATCAAGAATTCGGACTAAAAACTAACTCATCATCACAATATTCATACGCTAACGTCGTCGAGATAATGCCATCCAAGCATTGAATCTCGACCAAAGCATCACTGGTCCGATACCCTGCCACATCTTCCACTGTCACAATAATTCGCCCTTCGTGCTCTTGATGTACTTCGAGCCCAGGGATCGTGATCAAACTTGCTTTAACTTCATCGACTCGCTCCGCCGCGACCCTAACCACCAGACTATAAATATTCATTTGAATTGATAACCCTATCGATGCTGTATGCTGATTGCCTGAACTGGGCAAGGCGCGATGCAAGCACCGCAACCGGTGCAAGACTCAGGATCAAGATGCGGCTGCGCGACCTGTCCTATTTGCAATCTAAAATTAATCGCAGCCGGCTCACACGATTCTCCGCAAACCCGACAGTCAACGCCTTGCTGGGCAATGCATGCCGAACTAATACTGATTGCTTGTGTCCATGTTTGAGGTGCGTTTAATGCGCCTGCAGTACAGGCGCTGCGGCAAAAGCCGCAAAATGTGCATTCACCTGCTTGAAAATCGACCTCGGGAAACCCACCATCTCCCTTGTGCAAGATTTGCGTCGGGCACACCTTCAAACAGTCACCACAACGGGTACATTGGTCCGTAAACCCTGTTACGGCCCAAGGCGGATAAAAATGAGCAACCTCGTCTAGCTTGGGTTTACGTCCAAACAAGATACTTCGTCTAGACAAATCGATACCCATAACGTCTCCTTGTATCCTTCACAAGATAGGCGTTCATACCCATTCTCACAATTACACCTAAGGGGTATGAATTACCGCTGCTACTCACTCAGAGGTATATAGTGAGTGGGCAGGTCACTGGAAAATACGGCTTTGCTATAAAGCGTTTTTTGTTCACTCTCGCTGGGGGCAATATTGTTGATTCGCCCGTTTTTTGCGCCAAGTTCAATCGTGGTGCGCCTGTCACTCGCATTATTATTACTTGTTACACCCAGTATTCTTAGCTTGCTGATTAGTAGCTGGATTGCCAATACCTCCTCTGGCGGGGCGGAGGCGATTAATATTGCGGGCTCTTTGCGTAAACAAGCCTATCTGATCACAGCCACGGCGCTAGCTCCTGCCGACCCGCTTCCAGGCACACACCCCAAATTAGATGACGTTGTGCTCGAGTTTGAACGACGGATGTATCATCCTAGTCTGCAAAATATGATTCCGCGTGAACTTAATAACCCGATTCGAATTCATTTCAATCAAATAGAATCACGCTGGAAAAACGAGATTCGCCCTAGTCTTGAACGTGATGATTCTCTGTACGCCAGCATACTATTGCCAAGCACTCATCAATATGTGAGCCAGATTGATCAATTTGTAAGCGAGCTGGAACGTGCGCACGAAAACAAGCTGCAAAGTCTGATTCGTTTTCAGTGGATTTCTTTATTGATCGTACTAGGGGTATTTACCACAACCCTATTATGGGCATACCGTAAACTAACATACCCCATATTTAAAATGGCACAAGTCGCCAACCAGGTTCAAGCTGGTGAATACCATGTGCGCGTTGAAACCCCTGCCAGTGGCGAGATTGAAATTCTCAAAACGGCGCTAAACCAAATGCTCGACGAACTCGAAACCAGCTATAGCGAACTAGAATCCCGAGTCGCCGAAAAAACCGCCGCGCTCGAGCAAAACCAAACCGCCCTGCAATTGCGTTATCGCATCAAAGCTTTACTGGCTGATCACGAGCCTGATCAGGCGATTTTTGATGCCGTTTTGAAGGTACTGGGCGAATTTATTCCACTACAAAATGCTGCGGTGTGCCTCACCGAAACCAACCCACGCACGATTCCGGTTAAATCTGCCTTTAAACTGGCGAACAACCAGCAAGAAGGCATCCGTTTGGGTTGTCTGGAGCAAGATTGCGCCAGCTGTGTAGAACACAGTGCCGATCAACCCAAACCGACGCATAAAGAGCTGGTTTTCCCGCTACTCGATAGCGGCATTACCTACGGCATTATGCCGCTGACGCTACCCGATGGCGTTACGCTGGCACCATGGCAAATCCAAGTATTAGAAGACGTGAGCCGCAACCTCGGCGCTGCGCTCGCGGGTTCGCGGCGTAAACAATCCTTGCACCGCTTGGCCTTATTTGAAGAACGCTCGGTGATTGCGCGCGAATTGCACGATTCGCTCGCGCAAGCGCTATCGTATTTAAAAATCCAAGTTTTGCGCCTGCAAAGCCAGATCAACGAAAAGCCTGACGATGCGCAAGCCACGCTGCAAGAGCTACGCGAAGGGCTGAACGCCGCGTATCGCCAATTACGCGAATTACTCACCACTTTCCGCCTACAAATCAATCAAGGTGGCTTAAGTAGCGCGCTCGAAGCCACAGTGAAAGAGTTTTCCGAACGCACCGGCATCGCAATACAACTGGCCAACCACCTGCTCGGGGTTGAACTGGCCGCCGAAGAAGAAATTCACGTCTTGCAAATCGTGCGCGAAGCGCTCGCCAATGTGCACCACCACGCCAAAGCAAGCAGCGCCAATGTGCATTTAGCATGGATTGGCAACGAAATCGTCGTCAGCATCTGCGACGATGGACAAGGTCTCGGCCCCAACCCAGAACGCGCGCAACACTATGGCTTATCCATCATGCGCGACCGCGCACGCAGTCTGGGGGGCAGCGTGAGCCTGCAAGCCAATCAGCCGCAAGGCACACAAGTGTTGCTGCGTTTTATTCCCAGCACGCCTTTTTCTAACCAAGCTTCCAGCGCTAGCGACACGACGGCGCAACAAACCCATCAGGAAAACTAAATGACGAACGACCAATATCGCATTGTCGTCATCGACGATCACCCGCTGTTTCGCAAAGGCGTCGTGCAACTACTTGGCCTCAACCCGCAATTTACCGTCGTCGGCGAAGCCGCTGGCGGCATGGACGGCGTGAAAGTCGTCGCCGAACTGCAACCCGATCTGGTGATTCTGGATCTGAACATGAAAGACATGGACGGGATTGCGACGCTAAAAGAAATCAAACAGCTCGATCTGGATAGCAAGGTGGTGATGCTCACGGTATCGGACGAAAGCCGCGATCTGGTTAATGCCGTGCGCGCCGGCGCCGATGGCTATTTACTCAAAGACATGGAACCCGAAGACATCATCGCGCGCCTATCGGAGGCGCTCGACGGGCAAATGGCGATCCCCGAACGCTTGGGCCGCGCGCTCGCCGTTGCGCTGCGCGAAGACGACACTACCGATCGCAACCAGCAAATCGCCCACTTGACCGAGCGCGAGCAAGAAATCCTGCAATGTCTGGCGCAAGGGCTATCAAACAAGCTGGTTGGCCGCGAACTCGGCATTGCGGAAGGCACCGTGAAAGTCCACGTTAAAAGCCTGCTGCGCAAACTGAACTTCCGCTCACGGCTCGAAGCCGCGGTGTGGGCAGTGGAAAATGGCATAAAAGACTAAACGAACCCCGTCTATTTGGCCGTTTACCGCTATTTATTGGCTTTTTGAGCCTCAGCCAACTCGTGTAACACGTTCTGTGCTTCTTCACTTGAGCTGTTGCGCAAAATGGCTTGCCCTGCTGGGCCGAGGCGGGCCAAAACCTCGGCGGTGGTCATGCGTTTGACGAGATCTGGATCGTTTAGCAATTGAGCCAAAATTGGCAAGTCACGCGGGGTGACTGCCGAATACAGGCTGTCGATCGTATACATATTCATTCCGCGCGATAAATGCGCGTAGCCTACATTCAGATTAATCACCCATTCCAACTGCGTTTTACGCATCGGCGTGGGCAAACCAGCAAACCATTGCGGAAAATGCATGGGGATAGTCAACACCAGCACCCCCGCCCAAAGCCATTTATTGTGCAAAAAACGCATCCTATTCCTCCATACGCGCCTAACGCCCACCATCCAAGCGCAGTGCGTTGATTCCTATCGCAGTATGAAACGCATCCAAATTAGCCGAGTTATTTTTTGTAACCAGCGCCCAAAGCGTGGAAAATCAGTGAGATGCATCACCTAAGCACCATGGGCTGATTGAATAGCGCCAAAAGAAAACATATCGTTTCCACAGCGCTTAAGCCCGCTTCAAAAAAGGCTTGGCCACGCAATCGGGAGCTCAAGCACCGAATAGATTATGTGAATGCGGCAACGCGGCGATGAACGCTTAATTGATTGAGCAACTCTATGGAGGATTGTCAGTGCACACCCAAATCGCAGCCATCGGCTATGTCAGCGCCATTCGAGCACACACCGAAGATGATTTTTGGGGTGGCGAGCAAGCGTGCATTACCCTCAGCGCAGGATTCACACCCGAGGCCTTGCAAGGGCTTGAGACGTTTTCGCACGTCGAAGTGCTGTTTATCTTCCATGAAGTCGCCGCCAACAAAATCACCACCACCGCCCGCCACCCCCGCAACAACCCCGACTGGCCCAAAGTCGGCATTTTTGCGCAACGCGGTAAAAATCGCCCCAACCGCATCGGCAGCACCATTTGCCGCATCAGCCGAGTTGAGGGCTCCAAGCTATACGTTACCGAGCTCGATGCGATTGATGGCACACCCGTGATCGATATTAAACCCGTCATGGCCGAGTTTTTACCGCGCCAAGAAGTGCTTCAACCGCAGTGGTCACATGAGCTAATGCGGGAATATTGGTTACAAAAATAGTCTGATGGCCTGCTGCGAGCACGATAAACCGACATTCGAGCGCTATGGGTGCTTTACACCCTAATGAGTAATCAGGGTATATCCACCAAAGGCCATTAAAGATTAATCTTTAGAGCAACACATGGGCATGTATGTATCGTAGATGGCATGCTGCGCAGGCACTAAACCGGCGTTCGAGCGCCGGATGACGTGACGGAGCTTGGCGGCTTGCCTCGCCAATCGCCGTCCGAAGGCGCGGCTCAAACGGGCTTTGCGCTCTAAACTGCGACAGGGGTATATCTACCAAAGCAAGAATTAGAATAACCTTCAGTGCAACACATAGGCGTGTATACGCCACGATGGTTAATCGGGGGCTTGATATCCCGTGTAGCGAAAACCGAGGTGAGGAGCGAGACCTAGGCTCGCGACGAGGTGAGGCTTGGCGCGGAGCGCTTTTCGCCCGGGGCGCCTTTGGGGTGCAGGGGGCTTTGGCGAAGCAAAGCCCCCTGCCTGTCTGCGCGGCGGAACGCGCAACAAAAAACAATGTGCCGTAGGCACTGAAAATCATTACAATCTTTGAAATGGAATTGACTGCAATCGGCCAGAAGCGTAAGTTCATGCAACCAGAGCAATCCGGAATGAAAAATATAATTGTCGTTAAATCCCCAGTTTTCTTTATGGTTGGAGTACTGGCCTTAGCGATTTATTCGTACTCTTATTTCACGACTATAGAGTTCAATTCACCTTATGGAATTGCGAAGAATATTCTTGGTGGTGCTGTGCTAGGTTTAACAACAATTTCCGTCGTATTACTTTCGAGAGTTATAAAGTTCGGCGATAGTACTATTGATGAGTATTTATTCTTTGGCCTCGTGTTACGAAAAAAATATCATTTAAGTTCATTAAAATCTATTGATTCGAATCCATCGATTTCAAGCAAACTGCCCAAGTTACTCATTACTTTTGAAGACGGCAGTATTTGCATCTATGAATTTCAAACAGGCTTTCGTGAGGCAACGCTGTTCTTCCAAAAGTCATACCCTGACTTCATTTTATAATGATGAAATAGAAGGTCTGCATTGGGTCCAGGCTGTGTAAAAACGCCAACTCCGACGAGGCTTATTTTGCCTAACCAATTTGAATCACGCTCGCGTTGCTCGAAGTAAACGTAAAACTTCATGAATAACACCGCTAAAAACAGCAAATAATAGGCCTTTTAGCCCTTCATTGCCGCCAACATTGCTTGATTTCCCATTATTTTCATTACTCGCTTCATGTTATACGCGAGTATGTGCAAGCTCATCTCTGTACTGACGTGCTTCAAGGTCTTCATTAGGAAATGCGTTGCCCCCATCCAGGCTTTTAGCGTCCCAAAGGGATGCTCGACGGTCTGCCGTCGAACACGCATTGCATCTGGTTGCAATTCCAGCCGCTGCTGCGCTTTTTCCAGTATGGCCTCATGCTCCCAGCGACTGACGCGCCGGTAATCACTCGGTGTACATTTGGTTTTGAGCGGGCAACGTGGGCAGTCAGAACTCCAATACCGGCTCATATAGCGCCCAGCTTCCAAGCTCACAAAACGATGAATGAGTCGGCTATTGCCTGGGCAGACATATTCATCGCGAACTGGGTCATAGTGGAATTCATCTTTGCCAAAGCGCCCATCTGCTTTAGCGCCTGAGGTTTGCGGCTTCGGCACCAACACCGTAATGCCCGCTTGTTCGCACGCCAGTATTTCATCACCGTTGTAATAACCTCGGTCTGCGACCACCTCTAGTGTTTCTTGTGCGAGGACTGCTTTGGCTTGTTGGGCCATATTGGCCAGCTGCGTACGGTCATGCCCTTGATTAGTGACCTGATGCGCAATAATTAAATGGTGCTTGGCATCGACAACGGTTTGCACGTTATAACCCACAACACCACTGCCACGGCCGCTGGTCGCCATAGAACGGGCATCTGGGTCGGTGAGTGAAATCTGTTTGTCTGGCGTCTTGGCGAGTTGAGCCTCGACCTCATCCAAGCGGGCCATCTGCGACTTCAGTCGTGCCAGCTTGTCCTTCAAGCGCGCGACCTTGGCTTCTGCAATATCGGGCTGTTGCCGGTCTGCAATTTCCATCTCCCGCAGGTAACTAGCAATATTGGCTTCGATTTGCTCGCGTTGCTTAGCGAGTTTGTTGTTGGTGTAGTTGCGGTCGCGATGATTAACGGCTTTGAACTTGCTGCCATCAATTGCCACAATGGCGTTACTAAATAAACTGAGTTGTCGACATAGCTGAACAAACTGCCCGCAGACCTTACAAATCGCAGGCCCATTATCTTTGCGGAAATTGGCGATGGTTTTAAAGTCAGGCATTAAGCGAGCAGTGAGCCAAATCAGCTCCAGATTCCGGTGGGCTTCACGTTCCAGGCGACGGCTGGATTGGATTCGGTTGAGGTAACCGTAGATATACAGCTTGAGCATCGTGCTGGGATGGTAGGCTGGGCGGCCAGTGGCTTCTGGCTCTACCCCATCGAAACCGAGTGCCTTTAAATCTAGGTATTCTACGAACTGGTCAACAACTCGGACGGGGTTGTCCGCGCTGACATAATCTTCCAAGCATTCAGGCAACAGCAATGTTTGGGTTCTGCTTTCACCTGCAATGAATCTGGGCATAGAATCATCCTTGGCGGGGAGTTCCAAGAATTATACCGGTCGAGTGTTGAAGCGTTTTTACACAGCCTGGGTCGCATGCAGCGGCTCAAGATGACAATAAAGCTCCTTATAAATTATTGAGTATTCAACTGTGAAATCAAGTAAATTATTTCGCGTGCTTTTGATGGTGGTGGCTATGTTGAATATCAATAGTAATGCTTATTCGCTTTGTCTTGACCCAGATACAAATATCTCAGGTTATAAAAAATCACTATCTAAAGAGGTTTCCGAACATGATTCAATAATCATTGGGGAGGTAATTGGCAACAATCCTCTGCAAGTAGATGGAAGTGACCCAGAAGGCGTAACTGCTATGATTTATACAGTTAAAGCAATCAAGCCTTTAAAGGGAAACACACCAAGAATATTTCGAGTACAAGTGGAAAATGACTCAAGTCGATACCCTATGAAAAAAGGGGAAAAACACATACTGTTTTTGTTGTCGGAAGACGAGCATTATTTAGTCGATTCTTGTGGAAATTCAACACCTTTGCCAGATGGTGATAAGGTTGTAAAGCAAGTGCAAAAGTTACTTGCCAATAAAGTGCATCACCATCCATAGGCTGCTTTGGGTTGAATACAGCCCCAAACTACAACAAAGCTACCAAAGAAAAAGCCGAATCTTAGATTCGGCTTTTTCTTTGGTATTGGAGCATAACCTAGGCAAAATATGGCCTGTGGCCAAATACCTTAACGATTTAACGAGCAGCATCACGGCTGATGCACACTTGCTGGTTTCGACGCGGCCTTCTGCGCGTCTTCTTTCACCATCCGAATTTCCTCAGCCAGCCATTTTTCGTCTTCCGAGCCCGGCTCAAGGAGCGCGAGGAGTTTGTTCCACCATGTGATTGTCGCGTCAAAGTCGCCGCGTTGGAGTGCGGCGCTGCCGGCAAGCATCAGCGCGTCGGGTTCGCTGGCGTTGAGTTCCAAGGCTTTGGCGAGTAGCTGTGTTGGTCGACCAGCGAAGCTGTTGTCGCGTGCCGCGAGCGAGCCGGCAAAGCGCGCCATTTCTCCGGGGTCTTTTTGGACTAAGGGCCACGCTTTTTCGTAGGCTTTGACCGCTTCGTCGTAGCGTGTCAGCGTGCGGTAGCTGCGCGCCAGCATCAGCCAGCCCTCGGCGTTATCGGGCTCGAGCGCCATTTTGGCTTCCAAGCTTTTGACCATGCCTTCGATTTTGGCTGCATCCATCGCCGCGGGTTGCGCGGCTTGGCGACTCATGGGGTTGAGTGCGGCGGGATTACCGAGTTGCAGATACATTAATCCGGCCAGCAAAGGCAGGCCGATCGCGATCAGTGCGACGGTGACTTTCTGGCTGCGCGTGGGCTGCGCGGCATCGGGCGCTTGCGCGTTGGCGCGCCCTACTTCGGCGATTAAACGCGCTTCGGCTTCGGCCAAACTGGCGGCGTAGGCCGCTTCACTGAGCCGACCGGTCGCGACGTCGGCTTGCAATTCGGCGACGATGCTGTCGTGCAATTGGTAGCGCGCGCGGCGCAAATCGTCTTGCTCGTTGCGGCGGCGAAACATCGGGTACAGCAACACCAGCAAACACAGCACAATCAGCGCCGCGCACCATAGGGCAAAGGTATTCATGATTCATTCTCGCTAAATTCTCGGCGCAATTGGGCTAGCTCGGCGGCATCAGGCTCTGCAATAGGTATTGCTTTGGGTGTTTTTCTCAATATGCCCCGCATAAACATACCCACCGCCAGTATCAATAAGGCTAGCGGGCCTAGCCACAGCAACAAGGTTTTGCCCGACCATGGCGGACGGTAGGTGACGAAATCGCCGTAGCGATCGGTCAGGTAGCTGACGATTTGCGGATTACTTTTGCCGCTGCGAATTTGCTCGCGCACTTCGCGGCGCAAGTCTTCGGCCAGCGGCGCGCGCGAGCTGGCGAGGCTTTCGTTTTGGCACACCAGACAGCGCAATTCGCTCGACAGCAACATCAGCCGCTCTTCGACTGCTTCGTCACTCAATGTATTACTCAGAGCAGATTCGGCGGAGGCTGAAGCAGCCGTATTGGCGTGCAAACTCATCAGCAGCAACCCCATCACGGCCAGTAGTTTGAATACGCTCATCATTGCGCCCCCGCTACCCGCGCCGATTGCAAGGCGGGTATGATTTTGTCTTTGAACACTTCATCCGTCACTGGGCCGGTGTGTTTGAGGCGAATAATGCCTTTGCCGTCAATAACAAAGGTTTCTGGCACACCGTACACGCCAAAGTCGATCCCAACGCGGCCGTCGCGATCGGCCAGCACTTGCGAATACGGGTTGCCGCGACCCGCGAGCCATTTTTTGGCATCGTCATCGGCGTCTTTGTACGCCAAGCCGACCAGCGGCGCGCCGAGTTTGTCTTTCCACGCATTCAGTACCGGATGCTCAACCACGCAGGCGGTGCACCACGAAGCCCAAACGTTTAGCACCCAAGGCTGACCGTTGAGCGAGGCAGTCGAAAACTGCCCAGAGTTATCGAGGCGATCAAGCGTAAATACCGGCGCAGGCTTACCAATCAGCGGCGATGGAATATCGCGCGGGTTTAAGCGCAAACCATACGAGAGCAAGGCGGCGAGCGCGACGAAAATAATCAGCGGTACAAAGCGTTTCATTGCGCGCCCTCCGCGGTGCTGGCGGTAGTCTTTTTGCCCCAGCGTGACAGACGATAGCGACGATCCGACAGCGCCAACACGCCACCCAGCGCCATTAAGATGCATCCGTACCAAATCCAGCCCACCAGCGGTTTGTAATGCGCGCGGATCACCCATGCGCCGGTAAACGGATTGGCGTCGAGCGGCTCGCCGAGCGAGACGTAAACATCGTACGTGGTCGTATGGTGAATCGCTGCTTCGGTCATTGGCATCGCGCTAGAGAAATACTGGCGTTTTTCTGGGCGCAGCACTTTAACTTCTGCGCCATTTTTCAGCAGCGTTAGCGTGCCTTTGAGCGCGGCGTAATTGGCTTGGCGCTCGGGGGTGATGCCGTCAAAACGAATCTGGTAATCGGCCACAGCGAGGCTTTGGCCATGCACCATTTTCACGTCAAACTCATGCTCATAGCTCGACACGACCGTGACGCCAGCGACAAAGACCGCGACGCCCAAATGCGCCAGATGCATGCCGCTAAACGCCGCAGGCAAGGCCCAAAATGCTGCCCACAGCGATTGGCCTTTGCGCAGATTCAAACGAATCCGCCCCAACCAATCGAGCAGCGCTGTTAAAGCTACCCAGAACGCAATACCCAGCGCGAGCGCAACGCCCCAACGCCATTGATTACTCCACAAGAACGGCGAAGCAATCCCAAAACCAATCGAGGCCACGGCAGGCCAGCGCAGGCTGGCGAAGATGTCATGTGGCGCGTGTTGTTTCCAGCGCATCGTGCCGGCCATCCCGATCAAGATCAGCATCGGCAACATCAGCGGTACAAATACCGAGTTAAAGTACGGCGGGCCAACCGATAGTTTGCCCATGCCGAGTGCGTCGATCAGCAGCGGATATAAAGTGCCGAGCATCACCGTCGCGCAGGCGACGGTAAACAGCACATTATTCAATAGCAGCAGCATTTCGCGCGAACACCATGTGAACGCACCACCGCCTTCCATCGCGAAGCCACCATCCATCAGTCGGGCGCGCCACGCGTACAGCGCCAGCGAGGTGCCGATCACGATGCTGAGCAAAATCAGAATAAACATCCCGCGTGTTGGATCGGTGGCAAAGGCATGGACCGACGTCAACACGCCTGAGCGAACCAAGAAGGTACCTAGTAATGAGAGTGAGAACGTCGCAATTGCCAACAACACCGTCCAGTGCTTAAACGCATTGCGTTTTTCGGCCACCGCCAGCGAGTGAATCAGCGCAGTTCCCGCCAGCCACGGCATAAATGACGCGTTTTCGACCGGATCCCAAAACCACCAGCCGCCCCAACCCAGCTCGTAATACGCCCACGCGCTACCGAGCATAATTCCCAGTGTTAGCGAAACCCACGCGGCGGCAGTCCACGGGCGAGACCAGCGCGCCCACGCAGCATCGAGTCGCCCAGTGAGCAAGGCGGCAACGGCAAAAGCAAACGCGACCGAAAAGCCGACGTAACCCATATACAGCAGCGGCGGGTGAAACACGAGGCCCGGATCTTGCAGCAAAGGATTCAGATCCTTGCCCTCTAAGGCCGCGGGCAACAGGCGCTCGAACGGGCTGGAGGTCAAAATCACAAATAGATGCAACCCGAGCGAAACCAAACCCAGTACGCCAAGCACCAAGGCGCGGATTGTTAATGGCAAACTACGCCCAATTAATGCAACCGCAGCGCTCCAGCCAGCCAGCATCCACAACCACAGCAGTAGCGAGCCTTCGTGCCCGCCCCACACGGCGGCGAATTTATAAATATCGGGCAGCAGGCGATTCGATTGCTTGGCGACATACAGCAGCGAGAAGTCGTTTTGTAAAAACGCGACGGAGAGCAGCGCAAACGAAGTCGTCAGCAAGGCCAGTTGCAACACCGCAGCGGGACGGGTGATGCGCATCAGCGCCTGATTGCGCCCATTTTGCCCGATCAGCCCGCCGATAATGCCGCTCGCGCCCATGATCAAGGCCACTAGCGTCGATAAAATTAAACTAAATAAACCCAGTTCACCAATCATGACTGACCCTTGCTATTCATCTTTACTTCCTTGATCGCAAGCGAGGGGTTTGCTCCCGTGCTTGCTGAATATATTCGCCTGCGACTACTGCGCAGCCTTCTTCTCGGCGGCACGCTGGTGCGCCTTGTTGACCGCTTCTTGCGCCTCAGGCGGCATATAGTTTTCGTCGTGCTTGGCCAAGACTTCGGTCGCAGTAAACACCGCGCCATCCCAACTACCTTGCGCAACGACGCCTTTGCCTTCTTTGAATAAATCGGGCAGCAGGCCTTTGTATTTCACCGTAATGGTTTTGTCGGTGTCGGTTACAGCAAATTGCATCGTGACCCCGTCACTTTCGCGCAGCAAGGAATTGGCAGCGACCATGCCACCGATGCGAAACGCGCGCCCTTGTGGCGCTTCACCAGCAATAATCTGCGTTGGGCTGTAGAAAAACACCAGATTTTCACGAAACGCGTTCACAACAAAGAAAGTTACCAAAGCCAAAGTCAGCAGCGCACCGCCGACCCACAGCATCCGTTTACGGCGCGGCGTCATTGGGCGGCTCCTTGCTCGGCGCGCATTTTGCTCAGCATGTGCGCGCGGCGAATTTGGGCGATGGTTTTTGCGCGCGCTTGGTGCAGCAATACCCCTTCAAGGCATAAGCCGATGGCACACACAATAAATGACCACCAGACATATACCCCGTAGCCACCCATCGCAAAAAACTCGGCCCAACTATTCCAATACAGTCCCCAATCCATTATTCAGCCTTTATTGTGTTGGCAATTTCGGGTAATTCTTGCACCCAGCGATTTGTTGATTCGCGCTGCAAAATCAGCAGGCGAACGCGGCGCAAGCAGGTGGCAATCGAATACATCCACGCCGCCAAACTCATCAGCAACATCGCGAGCAGCATCATCGCCGCCATGCTGCTGCCCTTGGTCGAGACCGACGCGCCTTGGTGCAGCGTATTCCACCAGTACACCGAGAAATAAATCACCGGCACATTAAACACGCCCACCAGCGCCAAAATTGATCCGGCTTGGTCGCTGCGCTCAGGGTCGTCAATGCTGCGCGTTAAGGCGATAAAACCCAGATACAAAAAGAACAGCAGCAACATCGACGTGAGCCGCGCGTCCCACACCCACCATGTGCCCCACATTGGCTTGCCCCACAGCGCGCCCGTCACCAAGGACATCAGCGCCATCCACGCGCCAGTGGGGGCGAGTGCCTGCGCCATCAGCGCCGACAGCCGCGTTTTCCATACGATATGGATCACCGACCAGAACGCCATCACGATGTAAATAAACATCGCCATCCAGCTTGTCGGTACGTGCAAAAAGATAATCCGGTAGCCTTCGCCTTGCTGCGCGTCGCCCGGCGCGACGGCCATGCCAAGCCACAAGCCTATCAGTGCCAGCAGTGCTGCCAAGCCGGTGAACCAAGGTATCGCCTTGCCCGCCAGCGGGTAAAACGTGCTCGGAGCGGCAAAGTGAAATAAATGCCAGCGTGAAGAAGGCGTTTGCTTATCCATATCTCTCATCTATTCAATCGCGAGTCGCAGGGCCTGCGCTGCCAGCCATGGCGCCAAGAAAATCGCCGCGCACGCCAATGCCGCGAGCAGCGACAATTCGGCCATGCCTGACTGCCCCGCCGCCACCGCAGCGACCGCGCCGCTACCAAAAATCAACACCGGCGCCAGCAATGGCAACACCAATAAAGCCAACAACACTTCGCCTTGGCGTAGGCCCAAAGTCAGTGCCGCGCCCACGCCGCCCAGCGTGGTAATAATCGGGGTGCCGACCAGCAAACTCGCCAACAGCATTAGCCATTGCTCGCTCGGCAGACCATATTGAATCCCCAGCAGCGGTGCGGCCAGCGCCAGTGGAATGCTGGTGGAGAGCCAATGCGCCATCATTTTTCCAGCCACCATGACGCCACTAGGGAATGGGGTGAGTAGTAATAATTCAAGCGATCCGTCTTGCCAATCGCCATGAAACAATCGCGGCAGTGCCAATAAATTGGCCAATAAGGCGGCAACCCACAGTACACCGGGGCCGATTCTTAGTAAGCCTGCTGGCTCAGGCCCGACGGCAAGTGGAAAAAGGGTAGCAACGAGGGCAAAAAACATTAAGCCCACCAGCACATCACCGCGCTGGCGCCATGACAGCAATAAATCACGCGCGACAATGCTACAAAAAAAACGCACTAAACCCATGCAGACTCCACACAAGGGGTTAGCGTCACAATCTGAGCATCTGCAATTGATCGGGGGAGATTTTGATGCGAGCTCAGCACTGCAATGCCGCCTTGTTGCAAATGTTCTGCAATCCAATCGCCCAGTTCGTGTTGGCCAGCCACATCTAGCGCCACTAAGGGTTCATCCATTAGCCAGATAGGGCGTGAAAAAGCCATAAAACGTGCCAAGGCCGCGCGCCGTTTTTGTCCTTGTGAGAGCCGACGTACCGGACTATCGATGCAGTACTCTAAACCTACGCGCACTAAAGTATTTAGGGCACGCTCCTCGCTCAAAATGACATTATGCATCTGAGCATACTGCAATAGGTTTTCCAGCGGGCTGAGTTGATCCTTCAACGCATCGCGATGCCCAAGGTAGTGTAATTGGGCGCGAAAATCATCCCCCCAATCCGCAGGGGATCGAGCTAGCCATGTCACGCTACCTTGTTGTATGGGGCGCAAACCAGCCAGCGTTTTGATTAAGGTTGTTTTGCCAACGCCATTGGGCCCCTGAATATGCAAACAGCATCCACGCGAAATAGCGAGTGTGAGCGGCATAAATAATGCTTTTCCAGCGCGACCAATCGATAGCTGTTGCAGCTCAAGCAAAACGAAAATCCTTTTTTACCGATGATAAATTTTATCGAATCTAGTAATTATATTTTAGGGTATTAACGGCTACCCCATTCGAGGTAGTATGAGTACCCACCAAAATATATACAATCAACGCCCATTTCAGACACAATTTTATGTGTCACGCACTGACTAGCCTGCTAGACAAGTCAGCAATTCTATTTTTCATACTAAGAATAATTCTGCATGCATTTCAAAGCGTTACTTCCTGCGGTTGCTGCATCAAATCAAAAAGATATTACTCTCGGGGTACTGGGTGCATTTCTTGGGCTTTTTGCTACCGAATGGGCGTGCCAATATTTATTGGGAATTCGTCCGCATTGGTTAATTGCACCAATGGGCGCCTCTGCCGTTTTGCTATTTGCTGCACCAGCCAGCCCTCTAGCACAACCATGGTCAATGCTAATTGGCAATTTGCTATCCGCGTTTGTGGGGGTGTGCTGCGCGAAGCTAATTGGAAATATCGCGCTGGCATCGGCGTTAGCTGTTTCGATTGCAATCGCGCTAATGCTACTCACGCGCAGCCTGCACCCACCCGGCGGCGCAGTTGCACTTACCGCGGTAATTGGAGGGCCAGCTATCAGTAGCCTAGGTTTTGAGTATGTTCTGGTACCAGTTGCAATTAATTCGATCGTCTTATTATTACTGGCTATCGCTTACGGTCAGTTAAGTGGTAAACGATACCCAAACTTTGCGGCTTCTACCTCATCGCATCGCACCCGTGACCCAGAACCCAGTCAGCGCCTGCAGTTAGATGCTAGCGATGTAACTTTTGCCGTCGCCCAACAACCCCATCTGCTGGATATCAGTCAGCAAGATCTGCAACAAGTGTTACGAGATGCGCAACTACACGCGCTTAAGCAGCAGATTGAAACAGTAAGATGTCGGGACATTATGTCGCAGGATGTCATTACCATTTCCGCACAAGACACTGGCGCCGTGGCTTGGCACAAATTATCGACCCATCGCATCAAAGCCTTACCCGTCATTGACGCCCAATCTGCTTTGCTTGGCATCATTACTTTGCATGATTTAATGATTGACCCTCTTACAGGTCAGCCTCGGGCTGCTAGCACTGCACAACGATTAGTGAGTGAGCTCATGACCACCGCTGTAACGACGGCCCAACCAGAGCAATCAATCCTTGATTTAGTGCCTTTATTTTCTGATGGCGGACTGCACCATTTACCGATTGTCGATCAATCTGGCTTAGTCGGCATCATGACTCAATCTGATATGGTCGCAGCTTTGTTCCAATGGGCGATTCGCGCTCAACATACCCAAGCAGAAACGCGAACCAAGGTCTAAGTACGTTTACCCATGATTCCCATCCACCCTAGCCTGCCAATACATCGGTAAATATACCTTCACCCATAAGATGATAGCCAATACAGCCAACAAAGCGGCAGCAAGATACAAACCATTTTGCCACGCTGGAATTAGCTCACCGAGTACGCGCGCTGCGGCCACACCATGCATCAACCAATATGTGGACCAAGCCAGTCCACCCGCCACTAAGGGACGACCCGAGTGGCCTAAGGTTACACGGGTCACAAAGGCCAACAGCATGGTGCAAAAAAAGCCCAATGTCAGTGCATGTAAAGGAGCAAAACCCAGCCCCCCCTGCCCCACCAATTGCATACCATCGCTTAGCGCCCACAACAATATCCCGATGCCTGCCCATGCAAAGGCCAGATGCAACATCGCTAGTAGCTTCACCGACCAAGCGGCCACCAGTTGCCAGCGCCAACTGGTGTAAATCAGCAGCACAGCCAATACCACACTAAATACAAAGGTATTGATATGTAAGCAGCGTAGTATGGCGACCACCCAGCAACACCCAGCCAGGGTATACAAGAGCCATAAAGGTCGCCACGCCGTATAAGCGCTAAGAACACTTTGGCTAAAAAATGGAATCATCCGATGGCTTACGGTTAAAAACACAGGAAGCAGTAAACCCCAAACCCCTATCTCAATCGCCCATAACCAAGCATTGTTCTGCTGCCCAAGCAACCAATACAACGCCGCCAGCATACCCAATGCGCCCAAGCTAAATGCCACACCGATACAATGGGCGTGTGCTTTGTCGAGCACATTACTGTTATAAATCGCTTGCCACCAAATCAATGCAGCACAACTCCACGCCAATACATGCAAGCCAATGCCAGCTCCCATCAACAGCACACTCCAGCGCCCAGCCAAGCAAAATAGCGAACCGACAGCGAAGCACAGCAAGACCATAGCATAGTGCAATAAACGCGGGCTATTCACACTCAACCAACGCGGGCCCGCTGTGTAAATAAACCCCAACATGAATAAGGGGAAAAAGCCATACACCATCACATAGCCATGCCAGAACATGGCCGGAATAACTGTCACCAGCGGCTGTGCGGCATGCCGGCTTAATAATTCCAGCCCCCATAACAACAAGCTGCCCAGTAGTAATAGCGCGCCCAGACTAAACCCCAATCGATGCGGCGCACTACTTAATATTTTTAAGGGGTTTTGCATTTGAAATTCTCCATTCCATCGGTACAAGCGCACTACTCACTCGAACAATCAGCCCTGCACTCATTCACACTACATCCCGACGCAGTAAACGTGGGAGCGTCATGCGTCCCTGCTAAGCCTGCACCTACTCAATCTTTCCCTCAATGCGCCAACTGTGTTTGCAAACTCGCAAGTAAGCGCAAATCTGGCTCAGCCGACAAGGTATCGCTGGCGCTCAGTACTTGCCCTTGCTGATCGAGCACGACAAAACGGGTGTTGTGGTTAATTTCACCCATGGCGCCGCGGCGATATTTCACACCCAGCGTGGCGGCTAACTGGCGGGTGTGGAAATCGTTATCACTGACGACAAGGCGATACACTCGGCCATCCATCTCGTGCATTTGGGCTAGCGCAGCCAAGCTTTTCGCATTATCGACACCGGGATTCAGACTCACCAACACCGCCTGCACTGCGCCGCGCTGCGCTGCAGGTAGTTGTGTAATCGTCCGTTTGACGTTCTCCAACACGATGGGGCAGGAAATATTGCAATCGCCATAAAACATCGTAATGAGTGTCGCTTTCTTGCCCGCCTGCCCCAGCTTGAATGGCTGATTGCTTTGATCGGTTAAAGGCACAGCCAGTTGAAACAAGGATTCGCCACTGACAGCCGCTGCCGCACTGGCAGTATGCTGATGTTCTTCGCACGCCCAGTTGGTGCTGATGCTGCCAAACAGCAGCACGGCAAATATCGCTTTGATGTTCATTTTTTATCCTTTCAATACGACTTTATTGTGCGGGTTTAGCACAGCGAAAACCCAAGCTGCCGACGCTGTCTTGCCCGTTGAGCGCAGCCAACAAGGCGATGCGCATCAGTACCGCGTAGTTTTCTTTGTCGCCCAAGCTCAACGAGGCCGCGCCACAGGTTTCAAATACTTTTTGCTCACCCTGCGCACGGCTATCAACGGTGACAAACAGCCCATTAAAATCATCGACCCATTCCCAGATCAGCTGATGCAGATCGTAAACGCCGTAAATATTGGCCGGATGCAGCCCGACATCAGGAAGGCGCTCGACGCTGGGTTTTTCGTACCAGCCCAAAATTTGCGCCCGCCACGCTGGATCATTGCGCGCGTCTTTGCGGCTTGCATCGGCCGCGGCGGCAAATTCCCATTGCGTCCAGCTCGGCAGACTCGCGCCTTCACTGGCGCAGTAGGCACTGGCAGCAAACCAGCTCACATTCGTCACTGGCGCATTCGGAGCATGCGGCGCAAAATCGCTCGCACTGTGCCACTGGCTCAAATAAGCACTCGTCGCGTACAGCGTTGCCGCTTTACCGCGCTGCCATTCGGGGTTGGCGAGAACAAAGCGTAAAAACTCGGCATTGGTTACGGGTTTGCTGCGCAGTTGGTATGCCGCAACCGGCACGGTCTCGCCATCCATCGGCAAGGCCGTGCGCAATGTGCCGCCAGCGATCGGAACGTAGTCGGCTGCGTGGAGACACCCTAGTACGAACGCAAAACAGGCGACAGCGGTTTTCATTTTGCGGCCCGCAGTTTTTTCACTTGCTCGGGTTTAAACGCCGCTTTACCACCATTGAGCGCGACGCTGACGTAATTGAGTACGTCGCTCATTTCCTGATCGCTTAAGTTTTGCGGCGGCATGGCGGAATTAAATTTCTGCCCGTTGACGGTTACTTCCCCAGTTAAACCATGCTCCAGAATTTTCACCACGGCGGCGGCTTGTGCTTTTTTAAAGTAATCCGATTGCTTCAGCGGAGGAAAAGCGCCCGGTAAACCCGCCCCATCGACCATATGGCACGAGGCACAGGTTTGCTGAAACACGGTTTTACCCGCCTCAAGTTCATTGGCAAACGCCGTAGCGGCAATCAGTGATAGCAATAGACAGATAGAGAAACGCATTTTGATGCTCCTTATGGTGTATATGGCCACAGCTAATTGACCTAGCCTGCTACAGCCATATACCCCGATGATTAGTGTTCAGCCTTTGCTGTTGCCGCTTTGCTGTAAATCTCTGGGTGCTCTTCGCCACTGACGCTCATAATGCCGATCGCACCTTTATGGAAAGCACGGCTGAGCGCGTGATCAACCAGCGTTAGATTGCCCGGCACCTTGGGCACAAACTCTACGATGGTCGAGCCGCCCGGTGGCACGGTCGTGGTTTGCACTTGTTCTTGGTATTTCAGGCCGCCTTCGTGGTAGACCTTGTCAAAGATCGCACCAATCACGTGGAAATTGGAAGCCACATTCGGCCCGCCCGAGCCAAAATACAGCCGCACTTTGTCGCCCACATTGGCGGTCAGCGCGTTTTTGCCGGTCAGCGAATTGCTTGCGCCGTTAAACAAGATGTAGCTCGCGTTTTCATCAATCGAGCGTTGCATATCAAACGGTTGCAGCCCGCCCGCACCAAACGCACCCGGCGTATAGAAATCGCCCTGCATCACGTAATACTCTTTATCGACCGGCGCCATGCCCGCTTCGGGTTCAACCAGAATCATGCCGTACATGCCGTTGGCGATATGCATCGCGACGGGTGCGGTCGCGCAGTGATACACATACAGACCCGGGTTCAGTGCTTTGAAGGTAAACGTTGCATCTTTGCCCGGCGCAATCAGTGTTTGCGGTGCCCCGCCACCGGGGCCGGAAACCGCGTGCAGATCGATGTTATGCGGCACTTTGCTGGTCGGCAGATTTTTCAGATGCAGCTCAACCGTATCGCCTTGGCGCACGCGTATCATTTTACCCGGCACGGTACCGCCAAAGGTCCAGAACATGTATTTGGTACCCGGTGTGATTTCACGGATCACTTCTTCGGTGGTCAGATTGACTATCACTTTGGCTGGCGTTTTACGCGCAATCGGTGCTGGCACCATGGGCGGTGCAGTCAATTCGGCTGTTTCGACTGGCAAATCTGCGGCGGCATCAGCCCATGCACTCATCGCAGCCAAACTACCGATGGCCAGCAGCAAACTCGACAGCAAGGCCCGATTGAAGCGGGGTTGAAACTGTAATTTCGACATCACATCCTCTCCTGTTAACACGCTTGTGTGATGTTATGTTGTAACTAATATACATATTAAACATTGACTAAAATCAATATGTATTTAATATACACATTAAGCACATTCAGCCCCAATATCACCCTGTTACGACCCAATGAAAACGGCGCTTAAAGCGCCGTTAGGTTTTGAAATACTTGATGTTTTTTTACATCAACATCACTTTATTGCCCACTGCAGCCACACCCGCCGCTGCCACACCCTTCACTGGCGGCTGCTTCAGCTACTTTCAGTGGCACAATTGCAAAATCAATCACCACCGCCTCCATATCACGTTGCACATAGCGCGCAACAACTTGCCCTTGATAACGCTGCTCGATCTGCGCCAACAGTGGCAAGGGGTCGTGATCGTTCACAAAACGCATGGTTTCGCCTTCAGTCAGCGATTCGAGTGCGCCGAAGATCGCCGCATGACGAAAACGTTTCGCAACACCACGTGCATCAAAACCATACACGCCATCCAGAGTTACATGAGAGCTGGCACAAGAAGACATAACATTTCCTTTCTAAGGGTATAGAACTGCATGCATTGATAAATAAAGCATGCAGGCCTATACCTATTTAAACTTAAGCTTGATTTTTGGCCAATTGACCATCAACGACGGGCACTGTTTTGCTGCTGTCTTTGCCTAGCAAACGTAATGCAAAGACCGCCAAATACAACACACCCACCGCAAACACGATGTCACCGGGTACACGCAACCACACCAGCGTTTCCATCACGGATGAGTGGATGATTTCAGCTGAGCGTGCATACCACAGACCATGCTCAACACTCGCCGCAGCCTGATAAATACCCGCCGGCAACAAGGACATAAACACCATCATAAAGAGGCCTATATTCATGCTCCAGAAAGCAGGTTTGAGCAGGCCATCATTCCACTTCGCTGCAGGTGCAAGACCACGCAGACAGAACAGCATCAGACCAATCCCCAGCATGCCGTACACCCCGAACAGTGCAGCATGACCATGGGCAGCGGTCATATTCAGACCTTGCACGTAGTACAGTGCGATCGGTGGATTAATTGCAAAGCCGAGCAGACCGGCACCGACGGTGTTCCAGAAACCCACCGCGACAAAGCACATGATCGACCAGCGATATTTCTCAACCCATGGCGCAGCTTGGGTGTGGCGATAAGTGTGATACGCCTCAGCCGCAATCAGCGCCAGTGGCACCACTTCGAGCGCAGAGAACATCGCGCCAACCGCAATCACCGAAGTCGGTGAACCGGTGAAATACAGGTGATGCAAAGTACCCAGAATACCGCCGAACAGAAAGACGATGGTCTCCAGCACAATCGCGCGGTTCGCAGAAGCAGTGCGGATCAAACCCAGACGGCTCAGTAGCAAGGCAATTACGGCGGTGGCGAATACTTCAAAGAAACCTTCCACCCACAGGTGAACCAACCACCAGCGCCAGTATTCGATCATCGCGTAGTGAGTTTTTTGCCCCCATACCAGTGACGAGGCGTAGAACAGACCAATACAGACCGCAGAAATAAACACCATCGCGATCAAGCCTTGAGACTCAGATGGTTTACGCAGCGCAGGCCACAGACCACGACCCAGCAAAGTAGCCCAAATCAGCAGACCAATAAACAGCAGAATCTGCCACACACGCCCCATGCTGGTGTATTCCAGCCCCTGATTACCGAGCCAGAAGCTGTAATTGCTACCCAAGCGTTGCATTGTGCCGATCCAGCCACACGCAATCGAGCCGACCACAATCAATAGCAAGGCATAAAACAGCGCATCGGTGCCCAGCTTCTGGAATTTCGGCTCTTTACCGCCCAATACAGGCGCCAAGAACAAGCCCGTCGCCAACCATGCCGTTGCAATCCACAACACGCCTAGCTGGGTATGAATCGTACGACTCACAGTAAACGGCAAGGCTTCAGCCAGCGGAATACCAAAGAAGCTTCCGCCCTCTACCTGATAGTGCGCGGAGATAATCCCCATCCCGACTTGAGCCAGCAAGAGGCCGATCACGACATAGAAATACTTGAACGTGCCCTTCATTGACGGTGTCAGTTGCAGCGAAATCAGCGGATCTTTATCGGGACAGACAGTCGGCTCTTCCTCGCGCTGCATATTGTGAAACAACACCATCGCCGCAATACCGCCAATCAGCAAAATAATGCTGGCGATCGACCATAAGCTCGTGCCCGTCGTGGGCGTGTTTTGCACCAATGGTTCGTGCGGCCAGTTGCTGGTGTACGAAATATGGTTTTCACCTGGGCGATTGGTTGCTGCCGCCCATGCTGACCAGAAGAAGAACGCGGGTAGCGCTTTCAGATCATCAGCATCTTTGATCGAGCCAGCGATCATCGCATATTGCTCGCGCAACTTGTCTTGCGCCGGATCAGTACCAAACAGACTTTCGTAGTGCTGCGCAACTTGTTGCATCGCCAGCGCACGATCAGCCTGAATGGTCACCGTATCTTTGGCTGCATCGTAGGTATTGCTGCGCATCACCGACACCACGCGCACATCAATCGGCGCCTGCTCTTCGCGGCTTAATTGCGCGTAGTCTTTTTTAAACTGCTGTTGCGCCCAGATATTGCGTAGTGCGAGCACCTCGCGATGCAGCCAGTCAGCTGACCAATCAGGCGCCACGTAGCTACCATGCCCCCAAACGGAACCCATTTGCTGGCCGCCCGCAGAGAGCCAAGCTTCCTGACCACGCTGAATTTGTTCGGCGGTATATAAGACCTGACCGCTACTGCTGACGATTTGTTGTGGAATGGGGGGTTTGTCGAGATAGATTTCCCTGCCTATCCAGCCTAAGGCGGCAAAAGACAGGAAAAACACAATCGCAAGCCAGCGCCAAAGCGTGCGCGTTTTTTGCATGATAGTTCTCCGTTGAGGGTGAAATGAGGTGTCAAGGCCGATAAGTTACATATTACATGCAACTTTTATAAACATGCAAACAGAATACATGTTAAAGCCTGTTTATGGCGCACGGTTTACTGCAGACTGCATCAGCAACGGAATTCATACATCAAGAAAAACCACGCAACATAATGGGTATATCGCTATAGGTCGATTTGAAATTGAACTATAGCGATATACCCAGCAGCGTATTTTTGAGAAGATATTTCAGGGACGCAAACCGGGCGGGTGAAGTTCGATGGTAAAGATGGCGCCCAACTCAACCGGATTGCTGACCAGATCAGCCAGCGTATAACGATCGAGTACGGCGTACAGCGCCTGCAACGCTTCGTTCAAAATAAATTTGAGTCGACAGACGCTGGCGATATTGCAGCTATTATGCTCGCGATCAAAACACTCGACGATCGGGCTATCTTCTTCACTCAGCCTCACTAAAGCGCCGATATTGATCGCCGCAGGCGGGCGCGATAGCAGCATGCCGCCGCCCTTGCCGCGCATCGTATCGATGAAACCCTGCCGCGACAGAAAATTAACAACCTTCATCAAATGATTATCCGAAATGCCATACGCTTGGGCGATTTCACTGCGTGTCACCACGCCGCCGTCTTTCATCGCCACATAAATGAGCGTTCGCAAGCAGTAATCGGTAAAGACATTTAGGCGCATAGACTGGTATCCTCTGAAAATACGCATTTTTAATGCATATTACCTCAAAATAGGTAGCGTGCAATCAGAGTTTGCGCCAATCAGGAATCTACCTCCAAAGGCAATACCTGACCGAGATCAAACCAGCAGCCCAAAAAGCTGCTTAGGCTGTATTTAATGACCGCAAGGAGAGACCACGATGAGCATTACCAGCGCCCTATTACAGCAGCATCGCCACTGCGATGAATTTCTCGCTCAAGCCGAACGCGCCGCACGCGCCGCGCAATGGCATGATTGCATCGCGGCCAGCCAACTATTTTGCCAAACCACCGAAGCGCATTTTGCACTCGAAGAAGAATCGCTGTTTCCCGCTTTTGAGCAAGTCACTGGCATGCGCAACGGCCCGACCGAAGTCATGCGCGGCGAGCACGCGCAGGCACGCGATTTGATGCAAGGCCTGCAAGAAGCCGCCAACAATCACGATGCCGATGACTTTATCGGCTGTGCCGAGACGCTGCTGATTTTATTGCAACAACATAATATGAAAGAGGAAAACATCCTCTACCCGATGTGTGATCGCAGTATTCCTGAATTTGCCGAGCAACTTGCGTAAACCATGGCCGATCTCCAGCTAGATTTGCGCGGCTTAGCGCCCCCCGAACCGATGGAGCGCATTTTGCAATGGCTGGATGCGGCCAGCGCAGGTGAAACGCTGCTGGCGCATCTGCCCCACACCCCTTACCCGCTGTACGATCATTTACGCCTGCGTCGCTGCCACTGGGAATGTGCCGAGCAAGCGGATGGCTCGGCGCTACTTTGTGTGCAGCGGGATTAGGCGATGTTCCAGCCTGAATTTAGCCTGCCTGTTGCGCTACCGCTGCGGTTCTTTCGCACTGCGCCGCTGTGGTTAGCCCTCGCTGCGCTGGCGGCCTTCGGTCTTGAGGCTGGTGAATGGCCGCAGCGCTACTCACCCGCGCTATTGGCCATTACGCATCTGCTGATGCTCGGGTTTATTGGCAATATCATGGTAGGCGCCTTACTGCAGGTCTGCGCCGTATTAACGGGGATCAGAGCACAACACCCCGAGCGCTGGGGCTGGATGCTGTGGCTTGGATTACAAACGGGTACAGCACTACTCGCGCTGGGTTTATGGCAAATGCAAACACATTATCTGCAAACCGCAGCCGTATTATTACTGCTCAGCTTAGGTGCCTTGGCGGTTTGGCTACTGACTATGCTCTGGCGTAGTCGCCAAGCCAGCGCCCTCGTTTACCCCATCGCAGGCTTGGCGCTCACCGTATTGAGTGGCGCCTTGCTAGTCGGCGTGCTGAGCGTCGCTTGGCCTGCTCTGCCACTGGCTGATCTGCTGCGCGCGCATATCACCTTGGGCAGTATGGCGTGGATTTTTGCGCTGATTATCGTCGTTGGATTAACCGTAATTCCAATGTTCTTGGTGGCCCCCAGCTGGCCTGCGCGGATCAGCCGCTATCTACCGGCGGGGCTGGCCATCGCCGTGCTCGGTGCAGTCATCAACGCCCAATTACTCGTTTTGCTGCTGATGCCAGCGCTGATCTGGTTGATTGCACTCTACCGTTTACTGCACCAAAGCCAGCGCCGCGCAGACCCTGCCCGCTATTTATGGGCGTGGGGCGGGTTTAATTTAATCGTTTGCACGGCTTTAGTGCCATGGCTCGATGGGCTCTCAACGAGTTGGCCAGCGCAAGAGGGAATCCCCGTGCTGCTTGCGCTGCACTTTATCGTGGCCGGCTTACTGCCGATTTTCACAGCAATGCAAGCCAAGATTATCCCGTTTTTGCTGTGGATGGATTACCGCTTGCAAGTACTCAGCGGCGGACAGTTGCGGCATATGGGGCAGTTGTGGCCAGAAAAACACTTAAAACGCTTAAGTTATCTAGTTTATCTGCTGGGTATTAGCCTATTGCCATTGTATCTATTCGCTTTCAAAGCAATACCCGCACTAATCATGATCTTCGCGGCCGCATTAAGCTATTGCCTTGAACGCGCAATTGTCCATAAAAAACGGGCTTGTGTGAGTTGATCATTTTCTGAGTAACTGACTCACGCAGGGAGAAAAAGCAGCAGGTACGTTGAGGCTTTGTTGCTCAAATCAGCTTGAAGACGAATTACCCCAAACCCAAGACGGATTTTAAAGCAGCGCATTTTGGTTTCTACCAAGCTACGCCGATGATAGCCTGAGCACTTTTCCCTGATGGATCGACCCAAGTATTGGGTCGCACGTAAAATCGCATTTTGAGCTCGTGCACCCGCGATATTTTCTTTCCGGAACTGTGCATTCTTCCGCATGGGAATGATTGTAGCCGCTCCATGGACCGCAATGGCATTGTGGCATTCCTTGGTGTCATAAGCGCCATCACCCTTAATCACTGCGATCTCTTCAAACGCCAGTATCTGATTCATCAACTCAGGCTACATCGGCGCATCACCTGCCTTGTTATCAATGACTTCTATCGCACGAATTTCAAGGGTTTCGGCATCAATGCCGAGATGAGCTTTGCGGGATTGTCGCGATGCTCATGGTAAAGCTCCACGAGAGTTGTTCGTTGGTACTCTGAGTCTGGCACCGTGAATCGCCCCAGGTTTCCTGGGCACCTAAAGAGCCTCAAAATGAGGTAACTAGGAGGTCTTGTGAGCAAGTCAAAACGCTATATCGAAGAGTTCAAAATCGAAGCCCGTTAAGCAGGTGACCGAGCGCAATTATCCGTTAGCAGAGATCGTCGAACGACTTGATGTTTCTTTCCACAGTATTTATAGCCGGATCAAATCTTACGCCAATCTTGCGAATATTTCAGGCCAAGCCAAATTTCAGCAAGATGAGATCCGGCAACTTAAAGCCGAGCTACACCACGTCACCGAAGAGCAAGATATTTTAAACTGGCCACCGCGTACTTTGCCAAATTGTCCGGGTAAGGTACGCCTATATTCGCGGTCACCGAGCCCAATCGGGTCTGGGTCATCGACATTATGTATATTCATACGCATGAAGGTTGGCTGTATCTGGCCGCCGTCTTGGATTTGTTCTCACGGAAAGTGGTGGGCTGGTCAATGGGCGCACGCATGGATAGCGAATTGGCTATCAAAGCACTATTGATGGCTGTTTGGTGGCGTAAACCGGATCAAGAAGTGTTGGTACATTCTGACCAAGGGAGCCAATTTAGCAGCTACGAGTGGCAAGATTTGCTGTGCGCACCAAATTTGAAGCCAAGCATGAGTCGACGCGGCAATTGCCATGACCACGCGGTAGCATAGCTTCTTCCAATTATTGAAGCAAGAACGAATCAAGCGGCAAACCTACCGAGACAGTGAAGAAGCCAGCCGTGATGTCTTCAATTACATTGAGATGTTTTACAACCCCAAGCGTCGGCACAGTTTCAATAATGGGCTATCGCCAGTAGAGTATGAAAAGAAGCATTTCGAACGGCTCGGAAGTGTCTATAAAACACGGAGCGATTCAGACAGCTTTATTGCTGCAATCTTATTGAAAACCAATATTACCGCGACCAAAAAGCCAATGATCTAAATCATTGGCTTTTTGATTGATGCACTAATCACTCAGCGACAATCTTTCGCGCGCGTATTCCAGTACGCTACATCAAATGTCGGCTCGCTATCGCTGCTTTCAACGGCTGGCACGCGAACATCCAGCACGCGCAAACATTCGCGCCAAGCTGCTTGTACGCCCAAATCGCCATCCGCTGGGATCGCTGAAATTTGCCCCAGACCATTGGAGAGTTGCACTTGCCCCTCGCGCCAAATCAACTGGCGCCCCGCAGCGAGCGAGCTGCCACTGCTCAACGCACTGGCCAGCAGCCAATGCTGCTCGCCCTGAGTCAAGCTTAAGCGCGTTTGCGGCCCTAGCGGGTGGGCCTGACGTAGCAACTGAACCTGAACGCGTTGACGGGGTAAGTGCAGCGGTGCGGCGAGCCCCCGAATGTCTATCGTTTGCCCCTGCACCTTCACGCGAGCCTGATCGCCCGTTTGCTTCACACTGCCCTGCCCTTCGAGGGTCTGCCCCAGCGCCAGCGTAGTCTCAATCTGCAACGGTGCCGCAGGTGCTTGTGCAGCCAGAGCGAGTCCCGCCACCAGCAGCGTGGCCTTAGTCAAATTGTGCATAAGGTGAGGCCTTTTTTAATTCATGGAAAAACTCGGCATGCGGTGCATCTTCAACCGAATGCTCGAACTTGTCATGCATAAAAGCGCGTGATTTTTTGGCAATTTGCCGCTCATTGCTCTCGGTACTGCGCAACATCGCTGCACCTGCGCTACCTTGGCTGGTGCGGGCAAAGCGCAAAGCAATATTGCCCCAATCATCATAATCCTGCAGATACCCGAGCGCACCGTCGCCATTGACGTCGAGTGCATACGTTGCAGTATTGAGGGCGCGACTATTATTCCAGTCGGCATAAATACCGGCGTCGACACCTCGACCAATGCTCAGTGCTTCATTCAGTGCATTTTCGTTCATCCGTTCGCTGCTGCCGTCGGAATAATCAATGCGATAAGTTGCGCTACATGCGCTGCCTTCCAATGCACAACTGCTCAAGCTGTAATAGCCTTTGTTCAGATAATAGCGCTGAACAGGGCCAATACTGCCGGCACGATCACCCAGCCCTTGCAACTGATACAGGTAATTCATAATGCTGTAGTAGTTGGGCTTGTAATTGGTGTTCTCAAACCCGCCATGACGCAGGCCGAGGTTATGCCCCAACTCGTGCATGATCGTACCCGCCTGGTAGTTGATCAGACGATAACGATTGCTGGCGGTACTGCTGTTCAAGCCCCATTTACCCAGCGAAACAATGAAATCATTGCCCCCGATTTCGGCCACGCCGGACGAACCCGAGCTACCGTCCAGATTGCGGCTGCTGGCCATCAGCAGGTAGTGGAAAATCTGACGGCGGCGGATATCCATGCTGCCAGCCTTGTAATCGGCGATACCGCTGCAGCCACTGACGGGTGCTAAATCGGCACACGCCGCAAACGCCACCGTTTTGCCGCCGCCCAGATTGAAGTTGACGGGGCTAAAGCTGGCCGAATAGAGATTACCAACGTCAAACAAGACGTCGATATTCCGGCGCGCAAAGGCATCAACCACCGCCTGCAAGGCTTCGCGCTGAGGTTTAACGCCTTCGTCGGTGCTTTGCATGCTATCGAGCTGGATCAAGACACTGGGTCGCCCAGCGCGCACGCCCATGGCATAGAGATCAAGCCCGGCATAAGTGCCGCCCGCGACTTTGGCCGTGCTGGGGATGCCATCGCCATCGTCATCGGTCGCCCCCGCAGGAACATCATTGCGCCCACCGGGGGTCGAGAACGCGACATTCTGCCAATCTGCAGCAGTATTGCTATCCGCGCTTTGTAAATAAGGGCGTACCAGTGCATACCCATAGTTATTACTTAAGGCTGCCGCATTGCTACCGCTCCATTGCCCCGCACTCAAAGGCTGATCACTGCTGCTACCAAAGCGGACGAAATCAGCCGTAACGCCATTTCGAACTAATTCGATCGCGCCACTATTGCTGGTCCAGCGCGGATAATTGCTACTTTGGCCCAGATAAATAATCTGGTTGGTATTGAGTTGCCCGGCTGCGCCCGTTTTGGCCGCCAGCACCAGCAATCCTTCATTAGCCAAAGTGCCACTGCCCACGGCAAATTCGCTGATCACATTGCTATTATTGCGAACACGAACTTTCAGCTCGGCCAGATTGACGCTGCTCCCACTCGCATTGCGAATTTCAAACCAGCTGCCTGTGCCATTCGGATCACTCGCCACCTCATTAATGACCAGCCCCAGCACCGGCGCAGCGCTCGCTTGCGGTGTCGGAGCAATGCTTGGAGTGGGGCTGGCCGTCGGCTTCACGGTCGGTGCGGCGCTCGGTGTAGCCGTTGGCACCGCACTCGGCGCTGGGGTCGCGCTTGGTTTGGGCGTCGGGCTGGCCGTAGGTTTTACCGTCGGTGTAGCGCTCGGTGTAGCAGTTGGCACCGCACTCGGTGTTGGGGTCGCACTTGGTTTGGGCGTCGGGCTGGCAGTGGGTTTTACCGTCGGCGTGGCGCTCGGCGTAGCCACAGGGCTTGGTGTCGGTTTAACAGTGGGCGTCGCCGTCACTGCAGGGCTCGCCTGTGGCGTTGCAGTGGGTGCTGGGGTATTGCTAACAGGTGTTGCGGTGGCAGAGCTTGCTGCACATACCCCCAGATCGAGCCATACGCCCCATTGCCCGGTGGTGCTAGGAATTTCACCCTTGGTCCACCACTTGGCTTGGTAATTACGACCGTTGTAGTTGACTTGATTACCCGCCACATAGATCGCACTACTACTCCATACGGCGGGACACGCGCTGGTGCCTGCACTCACGCCGGCATTCGTTGCTGGGCTGCTGCTCGTCGCTGCCGCACTGACTGGCAGCCATAAAGCAGCCGCCTGTTTTGGATTCCAACCCGCGCCGACGAGTGCCTCATGGCTAACTCTGGCCTGATAGCGTTGCCCTTGAAAAGTCACCTCAGCACCCGCTCGATAATGCTGCCCTTCTTGCCATGGGCTCGCGGCCCATAACGAGCTGCTGAGTACGACCATCCCAAGCAGACTCATTGCATGCTTTGGTAATTTATTTTTGCGCACTTTGTCTCTCTCTTATTTTTGTAAGCTAGGGATATTACTACATGATGACGACGGCATTAACATGCACCGATACTCGGTGCATTGTCAAAATACACCAGAGGTAGTTAGTACCCAATTCTGCTAGAAACCGACGTTCAAGTAGCAGATAGCAGCGAGTTTGGAGCGAGAAGGTAGCACGCCATCGACGTGGTAGCTTATTTAATGCCTAGTATTCGTGCGGAGCTCCCTAAGCAAATTCATAATTTTTCACGGCGCAGACACCACAACTTTGCAGGTTAAATTTAATCTTTCAAATTCTAACAACCTCCCTTTGGATTGAATCAAGCACCAGACAGGGTTATGGGCTGTCCTGAGGGAGCACTGAATTCACCCTATAAATTAGCAAACAAATCGGCTTGTACTGTTAATGCCGAAACAGATTCTGGTCGTTTTCGCCGCGAACCAGAATCACGACGACTTCCATGCTTCTGATATACGGCTTTTGATAATTCATCCATCTGAGGTTGTGCGCGCCGCCAATCACTGATCCGCTGTTTGGCCAGTTGCATTGAGCGGGCCCAATCCACCACCGGCCACGGATAATCGCGCCCCAGCATGCAGCCCGCTTCGCGCTGTATGCCTTCGGGCATCAGCCAGGGCTCGAAAATGCACCAATCGGGCACTCGCCGCAGTGCCGGTAACCAATGCCGCACAAATGCGCCGCGCGGATCATGCTCTTGCGCTTGCTTGATCGGGTTGTAAATGCGCAGCGTGTTAATGCCGGTGACGCCCGATTGCATTTGCACCTGCGGGTAATGAATGCCCGGCTCGTAATCCAAAAACAGCCGCGCCAGATGCGCCGCCGGCTGCGGCCAATGCAGCCAGAGGTTGTTGCTGGCAAAACTCACCAGCATGGCGCGCATGCGAAAATTGATCCAGCCAGTGTGCCGCAGCATCGCCATGCAGGCATCGATCAAGGGATAGCCCGTTTCGCCAGCGGCCCACGCCTGAAAATACGCGGGGTTAAATTGACTTTCCCGCAGGCCCAAATAGGCCGGATTTTGCGCAAATTGCTCAAGCTCAGGCTCAGATTCGAGCTTTTGCATAAAGTGGCAATGCCAGTGCAAGCGGCTTTCAAAGCTGCGCAGCGATTGCGTCCAGCGCGTTGGGCTGGGCGCTTCGGCTTTCAGTTGCGCCGCCCGCCGCCGCGTGGCCTGCACCACTTCACGCAGCGACAGGCAGCCAAAACTTAAATATGGCGATAAGCGCGAACAGGCCGATACAGCCTTCAGCGGGCTGGAAATCCCGCCGCGATATTGCCCGCCCCGCTCCAGCAAAAATGCCTGTAATGTGTTCACCGCCGCGCGGCGCCCGCCAGCCAGGCGCGCCGCAAAATCCTGGCCCTGCGCCGGCGTATCGGCCCAGAAATCGCCCGCCGCGCCCTCCTCACCAACAGGCCAGCTGGGCCAAGCCGCCAGTGCCGCATCTTGCGCCCATTTCAGTTTGGGCGCGGGGCTGGCCGCCATCCGCCCCTGCCAGTGGCGCTGCCAGTGATCACGATTAGCCAGCCGGCGCACAACCCCATTTTGCGGCCATTCTTGCCAAGGCACACCAGCCGCGCGACACCACGCGGCCACCGCCCGATCGCGAGCAAAGCTGGCGAGATTGCCGGTTTCTTCGTGCGAATACAGCCCAGCCAACGCCACCTGCTGCTGCAAAGCCTGTAAGGCCGGCACCACCTCGCCGGGATACACATACAGCCGCAAGCCAGCTCGCGCCAAATCATGCGCCAGTTCCGCCAAACATTCACGGGTAAACGCCCAATGCCCGGCGCTGTAATCGGGCTGCGCCTGCAGACTAGGCTCGCGGCAATACAGCACCACCACCGGCCCACGCTGACTGGCTTCCCATAATGGCCAATGATCGTGCAAGCGAAGATCTTTTTTTAGCCAAACCACATGAACTGGCATATTCATTACTGTATGCCCCCTCAACCTATCAGCGTAACCATCATTAAAGACCAGACCCGAATAAAAACCGCCTATGAATACCACAAAGCACAAAACAGTACCAATCGGTATCAATAGTACATTTGCATCACGCTGCAAAGCCGTCGTTCAGAATGCACAGCTTGATGATCGCGAATAAAGGCGTACTTTACCCAGACAACTTGGCAAAGTACGCGACGGCCTTTTTGAAAATATCTCACTCCTCGGTGACCCAGCGTAGTTCGGCTTTAAGTTGCCGAATCTCATCTTGCTGAAGATCAGTGTGAGCTGAAACAGGCACAGGATTTGCGTAAGGTTTGATCCAGCTATAAATACTGTGGCAAGAAACATCAAGTCGTTCGGCGGCCTCTGCGACGGGATAATTACGCTTGGTCACCTGTTTGACTGCTTCGATTTTGAATCACTTTAGTGTAGCGTTTTGACTTGCTCACAAGACCTCCAAATTACCTCATGTTGAGGCTCTTTAGGTGTCAAGGAAACCTGGGACGATTCACTCAGCTCAGTATCAGTGGCTTTATTACTATGTCAAATAAATGTGCTTATTCAAAAAAGCTTAATGAACCACTAGCCTTCGCAAAAGCCACTTGTACCGCCGTATCACTACGATTAGCCCACCGGATTAAATTGAGCTGCTGAGCTTGGTCGATATTCAACTGACCATTAAGCAAAGCTGATAGCGTCGCTTCGCTACTAATTAATACCACCCCGTCGGTTTTGGGGGTGATATGCGATTGCATCAACACGTTGCCACCCAAAACATCAAATCGAGTCCAAAGCTGCGAGTCAAATAAATACACGCTGAAATTGTTATCTAACTGTGCCAACTGCAGACGCCGACGTAACTGTTCCAACCAGCCAGTCACACGGGCCAAGCCTTCTGCCGCGACTAATGCTTTAGGCTCTGTGAGTTGCTTGCTCTCGACTGCTCGCTTCGTTGCCAGCGCCACCGATAAACTTCCTGGGTAGCCTTGAACAAAAGGATTGTTGACTTGCCCATCATAGCCGCAAGCATAAGCTAAATGTAGCGGAGCCAGTAAAGAACAGCCGACGATCAAGGCTGAAAATTTCATCATTATTGACCTAATAAAACGCCGATTAAACGACGTAAAAGCCCGAGCTGGATTGCTCGGGCTTATTTTTAAACCGCGCAAAACCGCGGCATTACAACCCAGACGGTTTAAGGCGTTACGATATTGAACCAGAATTTATAGGTATCAAGCATGCCCATAAAGTCTTCAAACGCTGCTGCATCACCATCTATTTTCACTTTGCCACCGGCAACGGCTTTTTCAAGCGTCGTAGCTCCCAGCTGAATATCGTCCAGCGTGGTTTTGCTCATCGTAATCGTGGCATCTGGTTTGGCTGCCTGTTTGCGGGTGTGGTTCAAAACAGCATTTTCAACGTACAAAGTGTGTTTCTCTTTGATGTCGGTGAAGTTGATGTTCAGCGCCAGTTTTTTGCCTGCTGCTTTCTCAGGCAAAATACGTACTGCGAGGTAATCAAACAGCATGTCGGGTTTCATCGCACGGATGGTATCTGGGCTGGCAGTTTGCGTACCACCAGTACTTGGTACGCCATTGCGCAACTCATACGCACCTTGCAAATACACACCACGCCATGGGCCAGATTCAGCTTGGTAACCGAGCTGCTCTAAAGCATCCGCCAGCAGTTCTTTCGCTGCAGTATTGTTTGGGTTAGCAAACACAGCATGTTTCAAGACTTCAGCTACCCAGCGGTATTCACCTTTGTCGAAAGAAGCTTGGGCTTTTTTAAGCAATTCTTCTTCGCCACCCATGAATTCAACGTATTTAGGGCCAACCATTTCTGGTGGCAAGTTATTAAGATTTGATGGATTGCCGTTGTACCAACCCATATAACGCTGATAAACCGCACGGCTGTTATGACGCAAAGTGCCATAGTAGCCACGGTTAGGCCAGAAGTTGTTCAGTTCTGGTGGCAAAGTGATGGTTTCAGAAATCTCTTCACCAGTCAGACCTTGGTTCATCAAACGCACAGATTGGTCATGCGTGTATTTGTACAAATCGCGTTGTTTTTTGAAGTAATCAACGATGTTGTCGTTACCCCAACGTGGCCAGTGGTGGCTCTGGAATTTAACGTCAACTTTGCCGCCCCAAGTCTCAATGGTTTCATTTAGGTAAGATGCCCATTTGAGCGCATCACGGACTTGCGCGCCGCGCAGTGTCAGGATGTTGTGCATTGTGTTGGTTGCATTTTCCGCCATCCACAGTGCTTTGTGTTGTGGGAAATAGGTATTCATTTCCGCTGGCGCTTCGGTGCCAGGCGTCATTTGGAACACCATTTTCACGCCATCAACGTCCACTTCTTGACCGGTTTTGGTCACAGTAATGTTTGGCAATACCAAAGTAGGTGAGCCTGTTGAGGTCGTTTGACCCAAGCCACCATTGACACCACCACGCTCATTACGTGGCAACAAAGCGCCATACATGTAAATCGCGCGACGACCCATTGCATTACCGGCAATCACGTTCTCAGACACTGCGTGTTCTGTGAAGTGCTCTGGCGCGATTACTTTTACTTTGCCTGATTTGAAATCGGCTTCTGAAGCCAGTCCACGCACGCCACCGTAATGGTCTACGTGGCTATGGCTGTAAACCACGCCAACTACTGGGCGCTTACCCAAAGTTTTGTTAATGAAATCCAGTGCCGCTTTAGCAGTTTCTGGAGAAATCAGCGGGTCAAAAACGATCCAGCCGGTTTTACCTTCGATAAACGTGATGTTTGAAAGGTCAAAACCTCGGATTTGGTAAATTTTGTCGCTGACTTTGTACAAGCCATATTGCATATTAAGCTGGGCATTGCGCCACAAGCTTGGATTCACGCTGTCCGGTGCTGGCGCGTCCAAAGTAATGTATTTTTTGTAGGCTTCCAAATCCCAAACCACATCGCCTTTGGCATTTTTGATGGTCAAGGTTTCTGGTTTAGCGATAAAGCCTTTGGCCGCATCGGCAAAGTCTTGTTTGTCGCTGAATGGTAGGTCTTTCAATACTTGTTGGTTTGCTGCTTTTGTAAATTCAGTCGCTGGTTTTGATTCGGTCGCGGCAAAGGTGGCAGTGCTGCCGATCAGCGCGATCAAGGTTACTAGGTGTTTTAGTTTGCTCATGTGTCATTCCCGTAGATTAATAATTTTATATTCAGTGCTTTAGATTTTTTGTCACTGAGCCACCCAAAAAAACGGACATAAATTACAAACAAACTATACTTTAGCAAGCGCAAAACAACAATTACCAACAATAAAATTTCATAATTCTTTCACAAAATAAATAAAATGATTTTATACGAACTTCAATGCAACATTGCGGCCATACTCTCATCGTCTGGCAAGATTTGATGCTTAATAAAAAAGCCAAATGTACATTTGGCTTTTTAGAAAACTAACTCTCGCATCACAAGTGGCAAAGCAACAAGATCAAGTTAGAGCGAGTTTGGCTCTGTAGCTCAAGCTTTACTCAGGAAAATGCCCTCCCAACGCCTGATGCAAGTTAATCCGATTATTCAGGCGCTCACTTTGTACACGCAGCAAATTCGCTTGCGAATTAGCGAGACTCAGTTGCTGCTGGAGTAATTGATAAGCATCTGCCTTCCCCACTTTTTGCTGCACTTGGGCAAAGCCTAGCGATTTTTCTAATTGCACGTTTTGACTATCTACTGCTTTTTGACGCTGAAGCAAACTACGCTCAGCCGCCAGTGCACCCTCTACCTCGTTAAATGCTGTGAGAGCTGTTTTGCTGTATTGCGCAATCGCTTCCTGCTGTTTAGCTGTTTTTGCTTCGATTTGAGCTTCAAGCACACCACCGGTAAAAATGGGAGCTAACAATTGCCCAGTCATCGCCCAAAGCGGATTTTTCAAGCTAGGATCAAGCACGATGATTGAATCTTCAATGTACGCAAACCCAGCACTGAGCTTCAATGATGGCAAGCGGGCACGTTGAGCCGCTTCAACATCCTGAAATGCCGCGCGAAAACGTTGCTCTGCGGCTAAAACATCTGGACGACGCGTCATTAACTCGGCGGGAATACCCGCAGGTAGCTCAGAACTGGCAAGTGGTAAAACGGATGTTGTTACAACTTCCGCAGCCGGATAGCGCCCCAGTAAAACCTCCAAACTTCGCCGGGCTTGATTCAGACTTTGCTCATTACTGGCCACTTGATTGCGATAAACCGCCACGGTGGCTTCATTGAGGGCAACGTCTTGAGCTGTATTCCGTCCAACTTTATGACCCGTTTGAATTAACTTTACTTGTTGCTCGGCCATCCGTTGCATTTGCTGCGCTAACTCTAGTTGCTGAGTCGCCTCGATGATTGAGATCCACGAGCGCGTTACAGCAGCAGCTATCGCTTGGCGACTGTATTGCAAATCAAGCTCACTAGCCTGAAAACGCGCGCCAGCAGCAGCCTCTTCAGACTTGAGACGCCCCCACAAATCAATTTCCCAAGCCGCCACCAAACCGATACCCGTAGTACTCATGCTGGATGTCGGAATCGCAGAATCCCCGGCCTGCGCGCCAATTGCCAAGCTAGGCAGCAAAGGGCCACCAGCGGCTTTGAGCGCGGCACGTGATTGCTCGATGCGCGATGCCGCAATACGCAGATCAGTATTATAGAGCCAGGCTTCTGCAATCAAGCTCTTGAGCACGGCATCTGGCGTAAAGCCTAAGGCCTTGACATCAAATTGCCCCGGCGTTTGTTCATGCCGCCATTGCACAGGAACACTAGCCTGACCCAGCGCCAATGGCATCAATTCGTGCTGACTCGGTGGGGTGCTCACTGCGCACCCCAACAAAACCCCTGCCCCCAGCAACACCGAAAGTAATGTGTGTGCTTTCAACATTCACCCTCCTTAGTGCAGCTTAAGCACAAGGTAATTCATCAACGATTGTGCACGTATCATCACCATCCGCAACAAATGCAGCGGCGCGAGCTTTTCGGTATATACCGCACCACCACCTCGTGACCCCATTGGGATAAATGGCAGGGCTGTCCCTTCTTTGGCAATCGGGATTAGTTTCACCGCATACTTTTGTGGAAGTGGAGCATGTGCCATTTCAACAGGGGCATTTGGAACGGCACCTGATTGCATAATTTGTCCTTGGCCATTTGCCCAGACAATTGAATCTACTTTGGCATACAACAAATCGCCCGGTAGTGTTTTCAAAGCAATTTCAGCCTTATCGCCAGGCTTAACATAACGCAATTCATTTTGCTCAAAGAAAGCCAGAATCCGTTGTTCATGCTCAACAAAACTCATCGCAGGTTTAAATGGCATCGACACCAAATAATTACCCGGACGTACCGCAACATTGATGGCATAGCCATCTGCCGGAGCACGAATCACCGTAGAATCCAAATCATACTGAGCCGCTTCTAGCTGCGCTTTAATTTGCGCAACACTGGCCAAATCAGGTCCTACAACGCCTTCGAGCTTAGTCATTACCCGCGCTTCAGCCGTCTTGGCACTGGCGACAGCCGACTCGGCCTTTTTCACTTCGGTGCTAAAGCTCTCAACATCGTATTGATTGCCAGCGCCCGCCTTAGCCAGTTCCGTGGCTTGTGCCAGACGTTTTTTCATCAAATCCAAATGTGCTTGCGCAGCGATCGTATTACTTTTCGCGCTATCCAAATCCTGCCAGAGCGTTTTGGCAGATGCTGTTGCATCGGCTAATTTGGCTTGCAATTCTTTCACTCGAAGCCGATATGGCGTACTGTCTATTTCTAAAAGTACATCACCTTTTTTTATCAGTGTGTTGCCTTCAACGGCTACCCGAGTTACGGTACCTTGTACTCGCGGTACAATTTCTGCCACAAAGTTAATGACCCGCACGTCACTCGATGATGGCGTTACCACATTGATCGTCAAAATAATCGTGGCAGCCAACACCAGCGCCCCTGTAGCGGCACCCACCTGAGTTTTAATATTCCATGGAAACCATTTTAATTTAATAAACACCAGCCAAATCAGCGCGCAGTAACCACCAATAATCATCTCAAGCATGGCTTTTCTCCTCCGCGGCTGGCGCAACGCTACTCGATTGCTTGCTGATAATGAGTTCGCGTTTATTGACTAAGCCGTCGAGCCGTTCTTTGAGTAACATGATTTCATCATCAACGATGGCCAAATCGAGTGGTTTGCTACCATGCTCACCGTCCGGCTTTAAGAAAAAATCATCATGTTTATCGGTGCCATAGGCCATTTTATAAGTGACAGGTTTGGTAAACGCCCATAGCCATGCAATCGGCCACAACAAACCGCCAAAAACCAAAGACAATAAACACAAAACTTGAATCGAATCTTTTTGTGGGTGATGCTTCTTTTCAGCAATCACTTCGGGCAAGACGTGTAATTTCCAGAAAATATAAATAGCCACCAGTGGTACCACAGCAATCACCACCCAGACCATTACATCGGCAATTTTCTCTTCCATGCCGGGCGCAAAGGCACACGCATAACTTGGTAACACCGTTGTTATCAACGCAGACAGTGCGACTGCGCACCTACTATTTAATTTCATATTATCTCCCAGACAAATTTTGACAAATACGATCAAAGCTATGTCAAAAATAAAGAAAAACGCCATCTAAAATAGCATAACTTAGCTGAATATACCTTGACATTTCCTGATGTCGCCCTAGCGCTTAGTTATTTTTGAATGGCCGCCAACAATCTGGTTGCGGGCTTTCATCTTTTTGATCGGCACTAGTACTGCTCGGCCTTAGTCGCCACTTGACTACGAATCTTGGACTGTCGACCGAGGGTCGATTCAGAGCATACCATTTGCAATGGAGCGACGCTGGTTGTCAATCGTACGATTCAAGCCAACCACAATGACATTGTGGTGGCGGCTATTGATGGCGACATTACAGTGAAGCGGCTGTTCCAACGTGGCAAATATTTAGCTTTGGTGGCACAGAATTCAGACTACTCACTGATTGTGTTCGGTGATGAGCATGAGTTATCGGTATGGGGCGTGGTCATTGCGTGGAAGTGCACCCAGAGTGATTGCACTAATCGATGTAAATAACTTATGTATGAGCTGCCAGCGGTTGTTTGAGCCCCAGCGGGAAGGCAAGCCCATGGCGTGTGTCAAATAACGATGGCGATGTGATTTCACGTTCAGCAAAGGTCAAAGCACTGTGCGTAAAGATGGGTGGGGCTTGGCATCAACTGCGTGAGTTTGCCAAAGAAATCTTTGATAGCCTATAGCAGTAACTATGCTTTATAAGCTGATATGAATGATCACGTGATACAGGTGCTTGGGATGCATTTCTTACCTAGCCCGGAGTGAGAATTTGTTAACGTCACTAAGACTTAGTCACAAGCACACTGAATTACTATTCTTGATTGGCTACCCCGTAAGTACAAACAGATGCGTACGATGAAGGTGGAAATTGTCAGGAAAGAACGACGACACTGCTGACGGAATAATTGCACTTTGTACGACAAGGGTTCATTAACGTACAAAGAAGTGTATTAGTAGCCAAGAGTTTTGTATGGTACGTAGACAAAAATAGAACCCGAAAAAGAAAGGGCTTATAATCTGACGATCATAAGCCCTTGATTTTATTGGTCGGAATAGCGGGATTCGAACTCGCGACCCCTTGCACCCCATGCAAGTGCGCTACCAGGCTGCGCCATATTCCGAGAGACTGCATTTTAACAGAGCTTACATTGCACCTCAAGATGCCACACCGACTTTTCTAGTGCTGCTACCCCTTGCACCCCATGCAAACTACTTAATTTTCCAGCCACGCCAACAAGTCTTCCAACTCGTGACGCACTTCGGTCAAGCTGACTTCACCGGTATCAAAATGGCCCACGTCGGCCAAATGTGCACCCAATTGATTACGCGCCCCGCTGATGGTGAAACCTTGCTCGTACAACAGCGAACGAATCCGGCGCACCAGCAGCACTTCGTGATGCTGGTAGTAGCGCCGATTACCACGGCGCTTAACCGGTTTTAACTGCGTAAACTCTTGTTCCCAATAGCGCAGAACATGAGGTTTGACACCGCACAAATCGCTGACTTCACCGATGGTGAAGTAGCGCTTTGCGGGTATCGACGGTAATTCATTGGTTGGAATAACGCTGCTGGAGTTTTGCATAGTGAACTTCAACCATACCTTTTAGTTTTTGGCTGGCGTGGAAAGTCACCACGCGACGCGCTGAAATAGGAATCTCTTCACCGGTTTTAGGATTACGACCAGGGCGCTGTGGTTTGTCGCGCAACTGGAAATTGCCAAAACCTGACAACTTCACCGTATCGCCTTCAGCCAAAGCACTACGAATTTCATCAAAAAACGCTTCCACCATATCTTTGGCTTCGCGTTTATTCAAACCCACCTTATCAAATAACATATCGGCCAAATCAGCCTTGGTTAAGGTCAAAGTACTCGCTTCGTACTGCATTATGTTCTCAAGATCGCGCCGCATGTTTCTGCCTTCTTAATCAATGCTGTAATCGCAGCATCAACTTCTTCATCTGTTAAAGTTTTGTGAGTATCTTGCAATAACACTTTGAATGCAAGGCTCTTTTTACCTTCTGGCAATCCTTTACCACGGTAAACATCGAACACATCAATGTTTGCCACAATAGCCTGTTTGGCACTTGCAAAAGCGGTTTTGAGTTGATCAACCGTCACGCTCTCATCCATCAGCAAGGCCAAATCACGGCGTACTGGCTGAAATTTTGACACCACGCCAGCGCTCAATTTCTGCACTTGAGTCAGTGCCGTAACATCCAATTCAAACACCACCGGTGCATTTTGCAGGCTGTATTTTTGTACCCACTGGGGATGCAACTCACCCAAGATACCGATCACCTGGCCATCAAGCACCACTTCAGCCGAGCGGCCTGGGTGCAACGCAGGATGTGCTGCACGGCGGAACTCTGCCACGCGTGGCGCAAGTAAGGCTTCAACGTCAGCTTTTACGTCAAAGAAATCCACGCGTTCTTTGCCCGCGCCCCACTGCTCAGCCACACGACCACCCCAAGCAAGGGCGGCGATTTTCTCAGGTTGCTGCTCAGCATTCAAGCCATTAAACACACGCGCCACTTCAAACAAGCGCACGCGGTCTTGCTTGCGGTTTTGATTATGCTGCAAGGCTGAAATCAAGCCACCGAGCAAGGTTGAGCGCATTACGCTCATTTGGCTGGCGATCGGGTTAATCAACTTGATCGGTGCATTATTCGCAGCGAAATCAGCTTCCCATTGCGCTTCAACGAAGGCGTAGGAAATTGCTTCCTGATAATCGCGACCGGCGATGATTTGTTTCAGTACATTTTTGCTACGCAAATGACCGGGCTGCGGCAGCATTGCGCTGCGCGCATTGCTTGGCTGTACTGGAATATTGTCGTAACCAAATACGCGCGCCACTTCTTCGATCAGATCTTCTTCGATCTCAATATCGAAGCGATAAGACGGTGGCGTTACGGTGATCACGTCACCCGCCAGTTCGCTATCCAGACCCAAACCTTGCAATAGAGCAACGATCTCAGCTGCTGGCAGGCTAATCCCCAGAACTTTCGCCACGCGTGATACGCGCAGTGCCACTGGTTGTCGTGCTGGCAGCTCGGCCAACGCTTCAGTCACCGGGCCAGCCTGACCGCCGCAGATTTCGATAATCAGCGCAGTTGCACGCTCAAGCGCTTCACGCACATTGCCGAAGTCAACACCACGCTCAAAGCGGTGGCTCGAATCAGATGAGAAGCCAAAGCGACGACCTTTACCGGCAATCACGTTCGGTGCAAAGAAGGCTGACTCAAGGAAAATATCGGTACAACCCGCTTCAACGCTCGATTCAGCGCCGCCCATAATCCCTGCCAGTGCGACAGGTTTTACATCGTCAGCAATCACCAACAAATCGTCAGTGAGTTCCAGCTCTTTTTCGTTCAGCAGTTTGATCTTCTCGCCCGCTTTAGCGAAACGCACATTGATGTCGCCCTGCAATTTCGCCAAATCAAAGGCGTGCATCGGCTGACCAAGCTCGAGCAACACGTAATTGGTCACGTCCACAATCGCCGAGATTGAACGTACACCACAACGCTCTAGACGTTGCTTCATCCAATCAGGGGTATGTGCCGCTTGATTAACACCAACAATGGCTCTACCCGCATACCGTGGGCAGGCATCACCTGCTTGCAAGTTAACCGCGCGAGTTTGACTCGCTGTAACCGCCACCGCAGGCGTTGCAACGACTTGCTGTTCGGTTTTAGTTAGCGCAGCCACTTCACGCGATAAACCACGGATCGACAAGCAATCGCAGCGATTTGGCGTGAGCTTCAGTGTCATTAAGCGATCATCTAGATTCAGATATTCGCGAATCGGCATGCCAACTGGCGCATCGCTTGGCAAAATCAATAGGCCTGATGATTCTTCAGCCAAGCCAATTTCTTGCTCGGCGCACAACATGCCCATCGATTCAACGCCACGAACTTTAGCTTTCTTGATTTTAAAGTCGCCCGGCAACACTGCGCCGACGCGCGCGCACGGTACTTTAATACCAACCGCAACATTGGCAGCGCCGCAGACGATTTGCAGTGGCTCAGCTTCGCCAACATTGACGCTACATACATTGAGACGATCAGCGTCGGGGTGCTTAGTCACACTCAGCACTTCCGCGACATACACCTCGGTAAATTCAGGTGCTGCAGGTTCATTCTCTTCAACTTCCAAGCCTGCCATCGTCAACAGATGAGCCAACTCGTCAGAATTGATCGCAGGATTTACCCAGCTACGCAACCACTGTTCAGAAAATTTCATAATTACCGGCTCGGCTTATTTGAATTGAGACAAGAAAGACACATCGTTTTCGAAGAATTGACGCAGATCGTTCACGCCGTAATACAGCATCGCAAAACGATCCAAGCCAATACCGAAAGCAAAGCCAGTGTATTTTTCAGCGTCAATATTGACGTTTTTCAGCACGTTCGGGTGCACCATGCCGCAACCACCGACTTCCATCCAGCCTTTTGACCATTTCACGTCGATTTCAGCCGATGGCTCGGTGAACGGGAAGAAAGATGGGCGGAAACGCACTTCAAGATCATCACGCTCGAAGAAGCGTCGCAGGAAGTCGACAATCACTGACTTCAGATCAGCAAATGACACATTCTCATCGACCCACAGACCTTCCATTTGGTGGAACATCGGGGAGTGAGTGGCATCCGAATCGACGCGGAATACACGCCCTGGCGCGACGATCTTGATCGGCGGCTCGTTGTTCAGCATGTACCGCACTTGAATCGGCGATGTGTGTGTCCGCAATACCAGTGGCTCGCCGTCATTTTCAACGTAGAACGTGTCCTGCATCGCACGCGCAGGGTGATTCTTCGGAATATTTAGCGCTTCGAAATTATGAAAATCATTTTCGATTTCTGGGCCATCAGCCACTGCAAAACCCATGCTGGCAAACAGCGTCTCGATGCGCTGCTGCACCAATGTTACTGGATGCAGACCGCCTTTCGCAGTACCGCGACCAGGCAAGCTGATATCTAATGCTTCGGCGGCCAATTGAGCGGCGAGCTTTTGGGCAGCAATCGAATCGCGCTTGGCATTGAGAGCAGCGTCGAAAGCTTGTTTGGCTTGATTTACCGTAGCTCCGAACGATTTTTTCTCTTCCGGTGGCAAACTCGCCAGTTGTTTCATCAGTTGGGTAATTTCGCCCTGCTTACCGACGTAATGGGCTTTAACATTTTCTAGCTCTACCGGATCATTGGTCGCATCTAATGCGGCCAAACCGGCTTCAAGTAACGTTTGCAGGTTCGCAACCATGGTTTTGCGCCCGATCTAAGTGAAATATAAGGGAAAATATTTAAGCAAACCAACTACCAAGCAATGAATTGCTTGGCAATTGTGTTGACGAAATACTTTCAACTGCTACGAAAATTTGAATAAAAAAGGGAGGCTAAGCCTCCCTTCTCATCAGCAGAACCGATTAGGCAGCGAGACTAGCTTTAGCTTTTTCAACAAAAGCAGCAAAAGCTGGTTTGTCGAATACGGCCAAGTCAGCCAACACTTTACGGTCAACCACGATGCCAGCCTTTTTCAGGCCATTCATGAAGCGGCTGTACGCCAGACCGCACTCACGTGAAGCGGCGTTAATACGCGCGATCCACAATTGACGGAATTGACGTTTTTTCTGACGACGGTCACGGTACGCGTATTGACCGGCTTTCATCACCGCTTGTTTAGCGATGCGATAGACGTTCTTACGACGACCACGATAGCCCTTAGCGAGGGCTAAAACTTTCTTATGACGAGCACGAGCGGTTACACCACGTTTAACGCGAGGCATGTTTCTTCTCCTTGGTTAAGCGTAAGGCAACATTGCACGAACGTGACCCATATTGGTCGCATCGACCATAGAGGTACCGCGCAATTGACGCTTGGTTTTAGTGGTTTTCTTGGTCAAGATGTGACGTTTGAACGCATGGCTGCGTTTAACACCACCACCGCCAAGCACTTTGAAGCGCTTTTTCGCGCTGCTCTTGGTTTTCATCTTTGGCATTGCATTGCTCCGATGAGCTATTAGATCAGGCGACAGGCGTCTAATAAAAATTAGAACTTAATACCCGCCACCCCGCTTTTGTTACGACTGTTAGCTCTGCCTCTCAGCAGGCCTTATACAGACACAGTCGCCAGTCTGTTATTTTTTCTTCGGTGCCAACATCATGACCATCTGACGACCTTCGAGCCTTGGATATTGCTCAACAACCGCCAACTCGGCCAAATCTGCCTCAACGCGTTTGAGCTGCGCCATACCAATTTCTTGGTGAGCCATCTCACGACCACGGAAACGCAAGGTGAATTTGCATTTATCGCCATCATTCAGGAAACGAATCGCACCACGCAATTTAACTTGGTAGTCATTTTCGTCTGTACCTGGGCGCAGCTTAATTTCTTTAACCTGTACCTGCTTTTGCTTGAGCTTGGCAGCGTGCTTCTTTTTGGCCTCTTCGTAACGGAATTTGCCGAAATCCATCAACCGGCAAACTGGTGGCTGTGCATTTGGTGCGATCTCAACAAGATCGACATCTGCATCTTCAGCCATTTGAAGAGCTTGATTGAGCGATACAATACCGAGTTGATCGCCATCCACACCTTGTAAACGAATTTCGCGCGCGGTGATCTCACCATTGATCCGCGGGCCTTTATCTTGAGCAGCTATTGTCATTACTCCAAGTCATTCAAAAACAAAACCGTGCATCGGCAAGCGTTAGACTTTCGGCAATTCTGACTGGATCAGCGCAACTAAGGCTTCCACTGTCATTTGACCTAGGTCTTCACCGCTGCGATTTCGCACGGCCACCAAACCTGCATCACGTTCTTTGTCACCGATAATTAATTGATACGGCAAACGTTGCAAGCTATGTTCGCGGATTTTATAGGTTATTTTCTCATTTCTCAAGTCGGCAATTGCACGAAGTCCGCTTTGATTGAGACGAGCGGTCACATTTTGTGCATATTCGCGTTGAGATTCAGAAATATTCATCACCACCAACTGCACCGGCGCGAGCCAAACAGGGAATGCACCAGCAAAGTTTTCGATCAAAATACCGATAAAACGCTCGAGCGAGCCCAACACAGCACGGTGCAACATAATCGGGCGGTGTTTAGCATTGTCTTCTCCGACATACTCGGCACCCAGACGTTCTGGCAGGTTCGGGTCAATTTGCAAAGTGCCACATTGCCACAGACGCCCTAAGCAATCTTTGAGCGTAAATTCGATTTTCGGGCCATAGAACGCGCCCTCACCCGGTAGATACTCAAACTCCAAGCCTTGTGACTGCAAAGCGGCTGCCAACGCAGCTTCCGCTTTATCCCAGCTCTCTTCAGTGCCCACGCGTTTTTCTGGACGAGTTGATAGCTTGACCAAAATCTCGCTAAAGCCAAAGTCAGCGTAAACTTCTTTGAGCAAATCAATGAAGGCTGCAGCTTCTTGCTGTACTTGATCTTCAGTACAGAAGATATGCGCATCATCTTGCACAAAGCCACGCACGCGCATAATGCCGTGCAGAGAGCCCGATGGTTCATTACGGTGACATGAGCCAAACTCCGCGTAGCGCAGCGGCAAATCGCGGTAAGAACGCAGACCTTGATTAAACACCTGAATATGACCAGGGCAATTCATCGGTTTTACCGCGTAATCGCGTTTTTCCGATTCAGTCGTAAACATATTGTCGTGGTAATTTTCCCAGTGACCGGATTTTTCCCACAAAGTACGATCCATCACCATCGGAGTACGGATTTCGTCGTAACCGTGTTGATTGAGTTTCCGACGCATGTACTGCTCAATCGTTTGCCACAGCGTCCAGCCCTTTGGATGCCAGAACACCATGCCCGGCGCTTCATCTTGCATGTGGAATAAATCGAGCTGTTTACCGATTTTACGGTGATCGCGTTTTTCTGCTTCTTCGAGCATGTGCAGGTATTGCGCCAAGTCTTCTTTCTTGGCCCAAGCCGTGCCGTAAATGCGCGTCAGCATTTCATTCTTGCTGTCGCCACGCCAGTAAGCGCCTGCCACTTTCATCAATTTGAAGACTTTCAGTTTGCCAGTCGATGGTACGTGTGGGCCACGACAGAGATCGGTAAAGTCGCCTTCACGGTACAGACTCAAAGTTTGGTCAGCAGGAATTGATTCAATGATTTCGGCCTTATAGACTTCACCGATACTCTTAAAGTACTCAACCGCTGCATCGCGCGACAATTCATAGCGCTCTACAGGAATATCTTGCCTAGCCAGCTCCTGCATTTTTTTTTCGATCAACACCAAATCTTCAGGTGTGAACGGGCGCTCGTACGAAAAGTCGTAGTAAAAGCCGTTTTCAATTGCTGGGCCGATGGTGACTTGAGCGGTAGGAAATAGTTGTTTTACAGCATAGGCAAGCAAGTGGGCAGTTGAGTGCCGGATAACCTCTAGACCGTCAGCATCCTTATCGGTGATGATAGCAAGGTTCACATCGCGATCAATCAAGTAGCTGGTATCAACCAACTGACCATCGATTTTACCGGCTAGCGCAGCACGCGCTAGCCCTGCGCCGATACTTGCAGCAACGTCAGCAATTGTGACCGCAGCTTCGAATTGACGTTGCGAACCATCAGGAAGAGTAACTACTGGCATTATTTCCGCCTTTACAAGTATCGGTATGCACCGAATACATCAGTTAAATTGGACAAAAAAAAAGTGCGGGCTTAGCCGCACTTATTAGAATCAGACTGTGAACGGCGACTTAACCTAAATAAGTAATAGTCTTGGTGCTCGTTCGTTGCATTTCTGATTCCTCTATATTGGTAGGCACGATTGGACTCGAACCAACGACCCCCACCATGTCAAGGTGGTGCTCTAACCAGCTGAGCTACGTGCCTAAAGAAGCGCAATCATAAACGGCTTACACCGCTTTGGCAAGCAAGTTAGTCTATAACAATCAAGCCATAAAAGCACTTAAAGCCCAGATTTTCGCCAGAAATATCGCCATACAAAACCTGGCCAAGCCAGAACAGTAAACAGCGCTAATGTGCTGGCGTAGAACTGCCAGTTTTGCTCATGCACAGGGCTTAACTGAGCCTCTAGCAAGCGCGCAATAAAACCGATCAATACGAAATATAATGCCAGCTCCAATAGACGCCAGACAAAATGTTTAGAAACGGATTTAGGCTGCCACACGAACAGCACTTTTTCAGAGAAAAAAGGCAAATTGGCGGACAAAGCCGCCAAAGTGCCAATTAAGAGCAAATTTTGCATTTAATTCGACTTAATGAATACCCGGAATGATCGAGCGCTGTACCGCATCGATCAACACTGTCATTAATGAGTTTGGCATCAAACCTAACACCAACAACAGCAGACAGTTAATCGATAAGATAACTTTAGCATCAAGGCTAGCTTCGAGCGACGCAGTTGTCTCAGCATCGTCAAAGTACATGACTTTTACTACCCGTAGGTAATAGAAAGCACCGATCAATGAGAATGCCACGGCGACCACAGCCAGCCAGACCATTTGCATATTCACGATTTCTTTCAAGACCGATAATTTGGCAAAAAAGCCAAGAAATACCGGTATACCAGCCATCGAGAACAAAGTGAAGAGCATCATCAGTGCAAACCATGGACTGCGCTGATTGAGGCCTTTAAGGTCAGTAATCTGATCTGCTTCGAAGCCTTCACGAGACAACAGCATCAAGACACCAAAACCCGCTGCGCCCATCAATACATAGCTGATCACATAGAAGAATGAAGCTGCATATCCATTTGGTGTAGCTACCAACAAGCCGAGCAAGACAAAGCCCATGTGTGAAATGGTCGAATAACCGAACATCCGCTTGATATTAGTTTGCGCAATCGCAGTAATATTACCTAGGCCAATCGACAACACAGCCAAGATCATCAGCATGCCACGCCAATCAGGCGCAAAACCCTCAAGGGCTTGAGCCAAAATGCGCAACGTGAATACAAACACCGCAACCTTTGGTGCTGTTGAAATCAACTGGGTCATAGGTGTTGGTGCACCTTGATACACATCCGGCACCCACATATGGAATGGAACTGCACCAAATTTGAATCCCAAACCGGTAACGACAAAAACCAAACCAAACACAACTAGCAGGTTATTTACATTACCTTGCTTGATTGCATGGGCAATCGCAAAAATATCCAAGCTGCCGGTAGCACCGTACAGCATTGACATACCGTACAGCAACATCCCTGAAGCCAATGCACCAAGTACAAAATATTTCATTGCCGCTTCAGTTGAAGCGAATGACTCACGGTTTAGAGCAACCATGGCATAGATAGACAAGGACATTAATTCCAAACCTACGTACAGCGTTAGGAAATTAACGGCCGATGCCATCACCATCATCCCTAGCAGGGAAAATAGTGCCAATGTGAACAACTCACCACGGTATAGCTTGCGCGCCTTTGCGTACGAACGTCCGTAGATCAACACCAAGGCGACGCCCAAAATCATACCAAGCTTGGCGTAATCTGAAAGTGCATCCGCCAGAAATGAGTTACTAAAACCTACGCGCGCTTCTGGCTGATGGCCGCTAACTACGAGTGCAGCAGTCACCCCCAACGTGAGCAAAGTTAATACGTAGGTAATGCCTCGTTTTGCATCACTGATAAATAAATCAATCAGCAGAATGGCACATACAGCGCAGAGCAAAAAGATCTCTGGCGTTGCCACCCATGGATTAAGACTGGTCCAGGTCATGGTTCTAGCCTACTTTTATAGTCGATTATTAGTGGAGCTTGGATTGTGAAACATGCCAGATCAGGTCATTTACTGACTGGTGCATCACATCAGTAAATGGTTTCGGGAACAAACCCATACCCAATACTGCTATGGCCAAAATAGCCAAAACCAAGAATTCACGTGCGTTGACATCTTTCAACTCAGCAACGTTGTCGTTTGCAACGTCGCCAAAAATCACGCGTTTATACATCCACAAGGTATATGCCGCACCGAAGATCAATGTGGTCGCAGCAGCTACGGCGTACCAGAAGTTCACCTGAACCGCGCCGAGTACGACCATAAATTCACCTGCAAAACCTGATGTTGCTGGTAAACCAGAATTGGCCATGGCGAACAACATCATAAATGCAGCAAAAATAGGCATTTTGTTAGCAACACCACCGTAATCGGCAATTTTGCGACTATGCACGCGGTCATACATCACACCGATACAGAAGAACATCGCGGCCGAAACAAAGCCGTGTGAAATCATCTGAACCAGCGCGCCTTCAACAGCCCAAGCATTCAGTTGGTTACCACTCACGCCACCGAACATAAAGAAGCCCAGCGTCACAAAACCCATGTGAGAGATTGATGAATAAGCCACCAGCTTTTTCATATCGGTTTGCACTAAAGCAACCATACCGATGTATACGACTGCAACGAGGGACAATGCAACGAATACCCACGCATACTCCCTAGAGGCATCCGGAGCAATTGGCAAGGCAAATCGCAAGAAACCGTACGCGCCGAGTTTCAGCGTAATCGCCGCCAATACCATCGAACCACCAGTAGGTGCTTCAACGTGGGCGTCTGGCAACCAAGTGTGAACGGGCCACATAGGGACTTTCACCGCAAAGGCAAAAAAGAACGCTACCAGCAACAACGTTTGCGCCGCCATACCCAAAGGCAGGCGATGGTATTCAGCTATTTCGAAGCTGCCACCAGTTTGGTAGTACAGATAGATAAATGCCACCAAAGTCAGCAATGAACCCATCAATGTGTACAGAAAGAACTTCACTGATGCGTACACACGGTTTGGACCACCCCACACACCAATAATCAGGTACATTGGGATCAACATGGCTTCGAAGAATACGTAGAACAGAATCGCATCTAGTGCAACGAACGCACCATTGATCAAGCCTGACATGATCAAGAATGCAGCCATGTATTGCGCTACACGTTTTTCAATCACTTGCCAGCCAGCCAATACCACCATCAAAGTGGTAAAGCTGTTCAATATCACAAAGAACATCGACAAGCCGTCAACGCCCAAGTGATAGTTGATATTCAAGCTTTGAATCCAAGGTTTCAGCTCTTCGAACTGCATACCACCATGGAATGTATCGAAGCCGGTGTAAAGCGGAATCGTTACAAGGAAAGAGGCCAAAGCGCCTAGAAGCGCCAGCCAGCGCGCAGCAGGAGCATTTTTATCGCTTCCTGTTGCGAGCACGACCAAGCCCGCCAAGATTGGCAGCCAGATCGCAAGGCTGAGGAGATTACCCGTCATAGTTAACCTACTTGTTAATAATTAAATCCGGCAATCAGTGAACCCACTGATTACTGCGCTTGCAGTAAAGAATTCGCCAACAAAGTCAGCAACAACAACACACCGACTATCATGGCAAACGCGTAATGATAGATATAGCCACTTTGAATACGACGAGTCAGATTGGAGAACAATCCAACCAATTTAGCCGTTCCATTCACAACTAAACCATCAATCAGCAGGGTATCACCCACTTTCCACAACACTGTACCTAGGGCACGGCCACCAGCGGCAAAACCGTTGATGTACAGGTGATCCATGTAGTATTTCTCTTCCAACAATTTTTTCACACCAATTGAAGTAAAGAAGCGATCCAAAGCGGCTGGAATTTCTGGCTTAACCATATAGAAGAAGTAAGCACTTGCCACACCCGCAACGGCCAACCAGAACGGCAGAGTAACGAAGGCATGCATACCCATGTGGTACCAGTCTTCTGCATGCTCACCGACAGCTTCCATCGCGCCATGGAGTTCATGATTAACAAAAATCACGTCTTTGAAGAAATCGCCAACCAGCATTGGGGTCATTGCCCAAGCACCGATAAATACTGAAGGAATGGCCAACAGTACCAATGGCAGCGTGACTACCCATGGTGACTCATGCGGTTTGTCGTTCGGGCCCAAGCCATGGTGGTGATCATGATCATCATGCGCGTCATGAGCATGGTGATGATCTTTCTTCTGCATCCATTGCTCTTTACCATGAAATACCAAGAAGTACATACGGAATGAGTAGAACGCAGTGACAAAAACACCAGCGATTACAGCGAATTGAGCAAAACCAGCGCCAGGCAATTTAGACGCTTCTACGGCCAAGATAATTGAATCTTTAGAGTAGAAACCCGACAGGAACGGCGTACCGATCAGTGCTAACGAGCCTAGCAGTGAGGTAATCCAAGTAAACGGCATGTATTTACGCAAGCCACCCATATTGCGGATATCTTGGTCGTGGTGCATACCCATGATGACAGAACCCGCAGCAAGGAACAGCAGGGCTTTAAAGAACGCATGCGTCATCAGGTGGAACACCGCGACTGAGTACGCAGACGCACCCAGCGCAACAGTCATATAACCCAATTGTGACAGGGTGGAATAAGCAACCACACGTTTAATGTCGTTTTGAATAATGCCCAAGAAGCCCATGAACAGCGCAGTAATCGAACCAATCACCAGCACAAAGTTCAAAGCAGTTTCTGACAATTCGAACATCGGAGACATACGCGATACCATAAAGATACCGGCTGTAACCATCGTTGCAGCGTGAATCAACGCAGAAATCGGCGTTGGGCCTTCCATCGAATCTGGCAGCCAAACATGCAATGGAAATTGCGCCGATTTACCCATCGCACCAATGAACAGCAAGATGCAGGTCGTCGTCATCAAAGACCAAGAAGTGCCTGGGATAATGCTAATCGTTGCATGCTCAAGTTCTGGCAATTTCGCGAAAACTTGGGCGTAGTCCAGCGTACCGAAGTGCGCCAATACCAAACCAATACCAAGCAGGAAACCAAAGTCACCCACACGGTTAACTAAGAACGCTTTCAAGTTGGCGAACGTCGCGGTTGGGCGCTTGAACCAGAAGCCGATCAACAGATAAGACACTAAACCCACTGCTTCCCAGCCAAAGAACAACTGAACAAAGTTGTTACTCATCACAAGCATCAACATTGAGAAGGTAAACAGTGAGATATAGCTGAAGAAACGTTGATAGCCTGGATCTTCATGCATGTAGCCGATAGTGTATACGTGCACCATCAACGATACAAAAGTCACTACACACATCATCATGGCAGTCAGATTGTCGACCAAAAAGCCAACATTCAGATCCACACCGTTGACGGTGAGCCAGGTATAAACCGTGCCATTGAACGATTCGCCACCATTGAGCAAATAGTTCAGTACGTAAGCTGATAAGCCAAATGCCGTTGCAACCCCTGCGATAGTAACGCAATGAGCTGCACGACGACCGATTAGCCAACCAAACAGGCCAGCAATCAGCGCGCCGGCTAGCGGCGCAAGCGGGATCAGCAGATAAATCGATTTCATGTCCATTGGTATTCTTGTCCGATTTAATGTTGTCCGGTTTAACCCTTCAGACTATCCAGATCTTCAACGTTGATCGACCGTAAATTACGGAACAGAACAACCAAGATCGCCAAGCCAATTGCTGATTCAGCAGCGGCAACGGTCAGGATAAAGAAGACGAAAATCTGACCCGCGGTATCGCCCAAGAACTGCGAAAACGCGATGAAATTCATGTTCACCGACAAAAGCATCAACTCAATTGCCATCAGCAATACGATCAGATTTTTTCGGTTCATGAAAATGCCAAATACACTGACGGCAAACATAATGGCGCCAAGTACGAGGTAATGTGTAAGCGTTAGCACTGTCATCCCCTATTATGCCGCAGGCTTATCTTCGGCAACCGATGCATCATCAGCGACGAATTTAGGCTCTGATTTCATTTTCACCATGCGCACACGATCCTCACGCTTAATACGGATTTGCTCACCCGGATTAATGTATTTCGTGTTTTTACGTTTACGCAGCGTCAACGCAATAGCGGCAACCATACCAACCAGCAGCAGTACTGCTGATAACTGGAACGGCAGGAAATACTGGGTATAAATCAATTTGCCCAATACTTCGGCTGAAGCAGTGTTAAACGATGGCTCAACCACATTATCGATTTTGGCGTAGCGATGCGTCAGAATCAGCACCATCTCAGCCAACATGATCACGGCAACAGTGCCGGCCACTGGTAAAAACTTCCAGAAGCTCTTACGCAGCGCTTCAAAGTTGATATCCAACATCATGACTACGAATAGGAACAGTACCATCACTGCACCGACGTAAATCACAATCAACGATACTGCCAAGAATTCCGCCTTCATCAGCATCCAAAGTACGGCGCTATTAAAGAACGAAAGTACCAAGTACAACACGGCATGAACTGGATTTTTTGCTGTGATCACACGGAATGCAGCAAACACCAGTACGGCGGCAAATACATAAAAAATCGCTAAACTCATATCCATAGCTCGGAACCCTTAGCGGTATTTAGCATCAGCGGCTTTACGCTCAGCGATTTCTTTTTCGTATTTATCACCCACCGCCAATAGCATTGGCTTGGTGTAATACAAATCGCCACGTTTTTCACCGTGATATTCATAAATATGTGTTTCAACAATGGCATCGACTGGACAGGCTTCTTCACAGAAACCACAGAAAATGCACTTTGTCAGGTCGATATCATAGCGGCTAGTACGACGCGTTTTGTCATCTTCACGCGCTTCTGATTCGATCGTAATCGCCATTGCTGGGCAAACTGCTTCACACAATTTACAAGCAATACAACGCTCTTCACCGTTGGCATAACGACGTTGCGCATGCAGACCACGAAAACGTGGGCTGTACGGCGTTTTTTCGTCCGGGAACTGCACGGTGATCTTGCGCTGAAAGAAGTGGCGGCCAGTAAGCTTTAGGCCGAGCACCAACTCCCACAGCAAGAAGGTTTTAAAGAAATACGAAATTTTTTCCACGGTCTCTGTCCTTTTCTTCTTACCAGATCGACCAAGGGGTCTGCATCCAAGCACCGACCACGATAATCCATACCAAGGTAACAGGAATGAAAATCTTCCAGCCCAGACGCATCAGTTGATCGTAGCGATAACGTGGGAAAGTAGCGCGGAACCACAAAAAGCAGAACAGCAAGAATGCTACTTTCAATACCCACCACAGTGGGCTTGCAGCGCCGAGTACCGGAATAGACGCAGGGAACGGAGACAACCAGCCGCCCAAGAACATCACCGATGCCATTGCCGAAATCAAGATCATATTGGCGTATTCAGCCAAGAAGAACAGCGCGAAACTCATACCCGAGTATTCAACCATGTGACCGGCAACGATCTCAGACTCACCTTCGGTTACGTCAAATGGTGCGCGGTTGGTTTCAGCCACGCCAGCAATGAAGTAAACAACGAACAGTGGCAGCAGTGGAATCAAGTTCCAAGACAAGATTGAACCGCCCATCGCACCAGCAGCCTGTTGCTCAACGATTTTCGTTAAGTTCAAGCTGCCCGACACCATGATCACGCCAACGAGCGCAAAGCCCATGGCTAACTCGTACGAGATCACCTGAGCAGCTGCACGCATACCACCCAAGAAAGCGTATTTCGAGTTAGACGCCCAACCAGCCAAGATCACGCCGTAAACGCCCATGGAAGTAATGGCCATCACGTAGAGCAAACCTACGTTCACATCAGCCAATACATACCCGGGGTAAAAAGGTACAACCGCCCACGCAGCTAGCGCAGGGACCAATACCATCACAGGCGCCAAGAAGAATAATTTCTTGTCTGCCGCTGAAGGTGCAATGATCTCTTTAAGCAAGAGTTTTACGCCGTCAGCGATCGGTTGCAGCAGACCAAACGGACCAACCCGGTTCGGGCCGATACGGATCTGCATATAACCAATTACTTTACGCTCAGCCAATGTCAGGTAGGCAACCGCCCCCATAATTGGCGCCACGATCAGAACGATCTTCAGCAAAGTCCAAACCAGGAATGCCACTTGATGTGCAGTTTCTGCGCTCAAGTACCCAGCGAGGATGTTTTGTAGAAATTCCATTATCTACCCCCTTATCCTTTGAGTACTTCAACAGCACCCACCATCTCGCCCAAATCGCGAGTCAGTGGATGAGAAGTTGCAACACGTACCACGTCGTCCAGCAAACCAGCGTCCAGTTTCACTGTCAGCTCAGCACTACCCTGCCCTTGTTTCACAATGGCTTTAGCACCTTCAACAAGACCGAGCTTAGCAATGGTTGCAGCATTCAGGCGAACAGTCGTTGCCAGAGCCGCATCAGCAGTAGCTTGCAGGCTTGGAGCACGACGAACGATCGCATCGCCTTGGTACACAGGTACTTCACCCAAACGAACCAGACCTTGAGCTGATTTAGCAGAAACTGCCACAGCAGAAGCCAACGTATTGTTCAAGCGAGCTGCGGTATCACCAGCGAGTGCTTCATCGCGGATTTCTTCAGACGAGTTGTAGTCAAAGCCGTTAAAGCCCAAGACATTACCCAAGACACGGAATACTTTCCAAGCTGGACGCGTTTCACCCAATGGGCGCACGACACCATTAAAGCTTTGCGCTTTACCTTCCATATTCACAAACGTGCCTGACGTTTCAGTGAATGGAGAGATTGGCAGCAAGACATCTGCGTAATCCATCGCACAGCTTTGGAACGCTGACATCACGACAACCATTTCAGCTTGTTTTGCCGCAGCCAAAGCTTGCGCGCCGTTGTGCGCGTCGTATTCAGGCTCAACACCAACGAATACATAAGCTTTTTTGCCAGCTGCGAAAACATTACCGCCCACATCAGCGCCGATCAATTCAGCACCCACGCTATTGGCAGCAACCGCAGGAACGCCCAACTTAGCACCAGTCAAGGCAGCAAATGCCGCAGCGGCAGCGTAGATTTCAGCGTACCGCTCCGATGTTTGTGCAATATTGCCCAGCAATACGGCTGCTTTTGCTTTGCCTTCGAAGCTAGTAGCAATTGCGCGTGCAGCATCGCTAACTTCAACGTTAGCCAAATCGATGCAAGCAGGAGCAGCAACTGATTTGAGTTCAACTACGGCTTTAACAACTTGCAGCAAGCCTTCTACCAATTGGTCTGGGCGAACTACAACTTCACCCGCCAACTTGGTCAGCAGATCATCAGCATGAACATTAACCAATGACAAGGCCATGCCTTTTTTCACTGACTGACGTAGACGTTGAGCCAACAATGGTTGCTCTTTACGTACAGTTGAGCCAACAATCAGCACCGCTTCATTCTGTGACAACTCTTCTAGCGACTGGCCTAGCCATTTCGCGCCTTGAGTTTTTACTGAGAAATCAGCGTTGCGAGCAAAGGCTTGAACGGCATCAACACCCAAGCCTGCCATCAACTTGCGCAGCGTGAACAATTCTTCAACGGTGCTGTTTGCTGAAGCAACTGCAGCAACACTGTCTTTACCGTGCTCTGCAACAACCTGTTTCAGGCCATTCGCCACGTATTCCAGCGCAGTTTGCCAATCAGCTTGTTGCCATACGCCGCCTTGCTTGATCATTGGCGTGGTCAAACGTTCTTGGCTGTTCAAAGCTTCGTATGAGTAACGATCGCGGTCAGATAACCAGCATTCGTTAATCGCTTCGTTTTCCAGTGGCAACACTCGCATTACTTTGTTGTTCTTAACTTGAACAACCAAGTTAGAACCCAAGCCATCGTGCGCACCCACTGATTTACGGCGCGACAATTCCCAAGTACGTGCAGTGTAACGGAATGGCTTGCTGGTTAAAGCGCCAACCGGACACAGATCAATCACATTACCCGAGATTTCTGAATTAACCGTTTTGCCAATGAATGGCATCACTTCGGTAAATTCGCCGCGGTTAGCCATACCCAGCTCTTGGAAACCTGCGATTTCTTCAGTGAAGCGAACACAACGGCTGCAATGGATACAGCGCGTCATGTCGGTAGAAATCAGCGGACCAAGGTCTTTATTGGCAACAACACGCTTCTCTTCAGCGTATACAGAGCCTGATTGGCCATAACCGACGGCCAAATCTTGCAATTGACATTCACCACCCTGATCGCAAATTGGGCAATCAAGTGGGTGGTTGATCAGCAGAAACTCCATAACCCCTTTCTGAGCGGTAACCGCTTGATCAGAATGGGTAAATACTTTCATACCATCCGTTACAGGTGTTGCACAGGCCGGTAAAGGCTTAGGTGCTTTTTCAACCTGAACAAGGCACATACGGCAGTTTGCGGCAATTGATAGTTTTTTGTGATAGCAAAAATGAGGGATATGCACACCAATTGAATTGGCTGCGTCCATCACAGTGCTACCACCAGGGACTGTCAATTTTTTACCGTCGATTTCGATTTCCAGCATGCTCGACTCGATTCAAAGGCAATAATTCAAAAGAAAACTCGACTAATACAGCGCGAAATTACAGACCTTTCGCTTTTTGTGCTTTATTGATCAAATCTTCGAATTCATGGCGGAAGTGTTTCAACATTCCACGCACAGGGAACACAGCAGCATCACCCAAGGCACAAATTGTGCGACCAGCGATATTGTCACCAACGCGTGACAACAAATCGAGGTCTTCTGGGCAACCTTCGCCTTTTGCGATGCGGTGTACTACACGATACAACCAGCCTGTTCCTTCACGACATGGGGTACATTGACCGCATGATTCTTCATGATAGAAATAGGATAAGCGCTCTAGCGCGCTGACCATACAAACTGTTTCATCCATCACAATTACCGCACCAGAGCCCAACATCGAGCCAGCTTTAGCAATTGAGTCGTAATCCATCGTGCATTGCATCATCACATCAGCCGGCAATACTGGTGCAGATGAGCCACCAGGAATCACTGCTTTAAGTTTTTTGCCGTCGCGCATACCGCCGCACATCTCTAACAATTCAGAGAATGGCGTGCCCAATGGAATTTCGTAGTTACCTGGACGATTGACGTGGCCTGAAACCGAGAACAATTTAGTACCGCCATTGTTTGGCTTACCCAGTTCAAGGAATTTCTGACCGCCTTCACGAATAATGTATGGCACCGAAGCGAACGTTTCAGTGTTATTAATCGTGGTTGGCTTGCCGTACAAACCGTAAGACGCAGGGAATGGAGGTTTAAAGCGCGGCTGGCCTTTTTTACCTTCCAAAGATTCGAGCAGAGCCGTTTCCTCTCCACAGATATAAGCACCATAACCATGGTGGCCATGCAGTTGGAAACAGAAATCTGAACCTAAAATATTGTCCCCCAAGAAACCCGCTGCGCGAGCTTCTTCGAGCGCTTCTTCGAAGCGTTGATATGCCTCAAAGACTTCACCGTGGATGTAGTTGTAACCTACGGTAATGCCCATGGCGTAACCGCCAATAATCATGCCCTCAATCAAGGCATGTGGGTTATAAACCATAATGTCTAGGTCTTTAAATGTACCTGGTTCACCTTCATCGGTATTACAAACCAAGTACTTTTGCCCTGGAAAACTGCGGGGCATAAAAGACCATTTCAAACCGGTAGGGAAACCTGCACCGCCACGACCGCGCAAGCTCGATGTTTTCATCTCGGCGATGATGTCATCTTGGGTAATTTTGTCGTTGATGATCTTTTTCAGAGCCGCATAACCACCGCGCTTAACGTATTCTTCTAAGCGCCAGCAGTTTGGATCTTCAAAATTCACGCCTTCAAAAACGACGCCTTTTACATAGACGGTCATTATTCAAGCTCCGCCAGTTTTTTATCGATTGCTTCTGGCGTCATGTGATTACACATGCTGTGGTTATTGACCAGCATTACTGGTGCATAACCACAGGCCCCCATACACTCTCCTTCTTTGAGAGTGAATTTGCCGTCAGCGGTCGTTTCATTAAAATCGATACCCAACTTCTGCTTTAAATAATCCGCAGTTGTGTAACCGCCAGACAAAGCACAGGGCAGATTAGTACATACAGTTAGCTTGTATTTACCTACAGGCTTTATGTCGTACATGTTGTAGAACGTCGCTACTTCGTACGCCATCATCGGTGCAATGCCGAGGTAGTTAGCGATGAACTCAATCAATTCATTCGTCAAATAGCGTTTTTCAGTTTGCGCGATACGCAAAGCCCCCATTACTGCAGAACGTGCTTGATCTGCTGGATACTTTGCCACTTCACGATCGATTAACGCCAAAGACTCAGCAGAAAGAAGATTGGTAGTAATCATTAGCGGTCAATCTCCCCGAATACAATATCCTGCGTACCGATAATCGCTACAACGTCCGAAATCATATGGCCACGAGCCATTTCGTCGAGCGCAGATAGATGCACATAACCAGGCGCACGGATCTTCAAACGATATGGCTTATTTGCACCATCCGAAATCATGTAGATACCAAACTCACCCTTCGGATGTTCCACTGCAGCATAAGCCTCACCTTCTGGCACGTGCATACCTTCAGTGAACAATTTGAAGTGGTGAATCAGCTCTTCCATGTTTTCTTTCATCGCTTCACGCGATGGAGGAGCAACTTTATGATTATCGGTAATCACTGGGCCAGGATTTGCTTTAAGCCAAGCAACACATTGCTTGATGATGCGGTTTGATTGACGCATCTCTTCAACGCGAACCAAGTAACGATCGTAGCAATCACCTGTTTTGCCAACTGGAATATCAAAATCCAATTGATCATAAACTTCATAAGGCTGAGTTTTACGCAAATCCCACTCAACGCCAGAGCCACGCAACATCGCACCAGTAAAACCAATGGCTTTTGCGCGCTCACCGTCAACCACACCAATACCTACGGTACGTTGTTTCCAGATACGGTTATCTGTTAGCAGCGTTTCGTACTCATCAATGTAAGTGGGGAAGCGATTGGTAAAATCATCAATAAAGTCGAGCAAACTACCTTGGCGGTTTTTATTCAGATCTTTAATCGCAGCAGCATTACGTACTTTCGATGCTTGATATTGCGGCATTTCATCCGGCAGATCGCGATATACGCCACCTGGACGGTAGTAGGCTGCATGCATACGAGCGCCAGAAACGGCCTCGTAGCAATCCATCAAGTCTTCACGCTCACGGAATGCGTACAGGAAGATCGTCATCGCGCCACAGTCCAGACCGTGCGCACCAATCCACATCAAGTGATTCAATACACGTGTAATTTCATCGAACATCACACGAATATACTGAGCACGAATTGGCACTTCCAATCCGAGCAATTTTTCGATCGCCATGCAGTAGGCGTGCTCGTTTGACATCATAGATACGTAGTCAAGACGATCCATGTATGGCAATGATTGAATGTACGTTTTATGTTCAGCCAACTTTTCAGTCGCGCGGTGCAATAAACCGATATGTGGATCTGCACGCTCAACCACCTCACCATCCAACTCCAAAACCAGACGCAATACGCCGTGCGCAGCAGGGTGTTGTGGACCGAAGTTTAAGGTGTAATTACGGATTTCAGCAGCCACCGTAGTTCTCCTCGCGGATAATGCGCGGTGTAATTTCACGCGGATCGATGGTCACAGGCTGGTAAACGACACGCGCTTGTTCAGCGTCGTAGCGCATTTCAACATAACCAGACAATGGGAAGTCTTTGCGGAATGGGTGACCAACAAAACCGTAGTCAGTCAAAATGCGGCGCAGATCAGGGTGACCCTGGAATACGATACCAAACAAATCGAACGCCTCGCGCTCAAACCAGTTAATCGCAGGCCATACATCCACCACAGAATTGATCACGGGGAATGCATCATCCGCACAGAATACGCGGACACGCAGGCGCACATTGTGCTTATAAGAAAGCAAATGGTAGACCACCGCAAAACGCGGCCCTTCCCACGCACCATCTTTATATTCGCTATAGTCAACACCACAGGCGTCAACCAATTGCTCAAAGTGCAGACCAGCGTCGTCGCGCAATTGCAGCGCAACTTCGGACCAAACCGCCGCAGGCACTTCGATTGTTACTTCGCCCAACGCATTTTTCAGCGAAGCAATTTTTGCCTCACCCAGAACAGTGCGCAAGCTTTCAATCAGTGTTTCTAGCTTATTTGCCATGGCTCACCTCAAGAACGCGCGATAGAGTTGGTACGTTTGATCTTGTTTTGCAACTGAATCAAACCATACAACAGCGCTTCAGCCGTCGGAGGACAGCCCGGCACATAAATATCAATCGGAACAATACGATCACAGCCGCGAACTACCGAGTAAGAGTAGTGGTAGTAACCACCACCGTTCGCACAGGAGCCCATTGAGATCGCCCAACGCGGCTCAGGCATCTGATCGTAAACTTTGCGCAACGCTGGCGCCATTTTGTTACAGAGTGTACCTGCAACAATCATCAAATCGGATTGACGTGGAGACGGACGAAATACGATACCGAAACGATCCAAATCGTAACGCGCCGCACCCGCATGCATCATCTCCACCGCACAACAGGCCAGACCAAACGTCATTGGCCACAAAGAACCAGTGCGCGTCCAGTTAACAACTGCATCAACCGTTGTCGTGACAAAACCTTTTTCGAGACTTTGAGCTTCCATTTATCTCACTCCCACTCCAGTGCACCCTTCATCCATTCGTAGACGAAGCCGACCACCAGAATGGCCAGGAATATCATCATCGATACAAAGCCGAACATACCCAATTCTTTGAGCACAACAGCCCAAGGAACCAAAAACGCGACTTCCAAATCGAACAGAATAAACAAAATCGCCACCAAGTAATAACGCACATCAAACTGCATGCGCGCATCCTCGAATGCTTCAAAGCCGCACTCATAAGGTGATAATTTTGCCGAATCTGGCCGAACCGTTCCCAAGACCTTACCGATCCCAGCACCGAGCAATAGCGGCAAAACGCCAACTACCAAACCGACAACCAGGAAAAGCAGGATGGGGAAATAGTCTTGCAGCATGAAAATCCCCAGTTCAGAAGTAATACAAAAAGACAGAATAGCAGTTATTTATACTGCTTTTTTTATATAAATAGCCGAGCCACTACCGTAACTCAGCTAAGTATTGTGTGCGACAGCTCTTGCAAGCCATCTAGCCAAACAACCCCAATAGATTGCTTAGTCAGGAATTTTTTGACCCGCAGCAGCTGAAGCCGCCGCAGGAGCAGAGGCGGTAACGCCAGACATTACACCAAGATCATGCTTGCTTGATTTTGGTGCAGTGAGCAACACCAAGGCCATGCAAGTCACAAAAAATACCGTTGCAGAAACACCAGTTGAGCGGCTCAAAAAATTTGCCGAGCCAGAAGATCCAAAAACACTACCGGCCGAACCGCTACCAAATGCAGCGCCCATATCAGCGCCCTTCCCGTGCTGCATCAACACTAAGACAATCACCGCCAAAGCAGAAATCACATTAACAATCAGCACTAAACTAGTAATAAAATCCATTTTTTCTCATTCCTATGGCGGCGTGAATTGTACCAATCAGCGCGCCGCTTGGCAAATTCCAACAAACTCAAAAGCCGAAAGCGCTGCACCGCCCACTAAAACACCATCGACATAATCCACCGCTAAAATTTCTGCGGCATTACCAGACTTCACGCTACCACCATATAAAACCTTAACCCGGTCATCGAGCTTCTCTTTAATCAGAGCATGCATTGGTGAAATTTGCTCACCTGAAGCCACCACACCACTACCAACAGCCCATGACGGCTCATACGCTACGGCAAACAAACCCATTGGCAAACCACGCAACACCTCAAGCTGGGCGGCCACTACTTTTTCTGCATTTCCCTGCCGACGCTCTTCAGCCGACTCACCGACGCAATAAACCCCAAACAACCCGGCATCCAAGGCAGAGCGCAATTTAACGCCAGCTTGCTCGGTCGTCTCCCCAAATAAACGCCGACGCTCTGAGTGACCGATGATCACCATTTCACACCCCACATCAGCCAACATGCCCGATGAAATTTCACCGGTATATGGCCCAATATGGTATTGGCTAACGTCTTGCGCGCCACACTGCACATGGGTATGCTGCAAAATCTGCTTAGCTAACATGATATAAGGCGCTGGTACACACACACCTACGTTGGCAGCGAGCCTCGCCTGGGCAACCTCACCCAACACAGACTTAATCTGCCCGATACTGCCGTGCAGTTTCCAATTCCCAATTACCATTTGCTTCGCCATGCAAACACTCCCTTGGCAAACATAGGGCGTGATGGTAACAACCCCACTCCCCCACCGTCAAACCTTGTTTTTTCAAGCCATTGTCCGCTTGCGCCGATTTGTAATAATTCAGAAACATTTCTCCACTATGATGCACTCCATCGAATCAACACATCATTGAAGTTCTGGAGATTAATTAGCATGACTTTAGCTCGTAAACTCATTATTAGTGCCGGCTTGGTAGCAGGTCTCTTTACTCACGCCATTGCTGCCGACATCACTGGCGCTGGCGCAACCTTCCCATACCCACTGTATGCAAAATGGGCTGAGCAATATAAAGCGAAAACTGGTACCGGCTTGAACTACCAATCAATCGGTTCAGGCGGTGGCATTAAACAGATTCAGGCCAAAACTGTTGATTTCGGTGCATCAGACATGCCTCTCAAACCAGAAGAGCTGGACAAAGCTGGCTTGATGCAATTTCCAACAGTAGTTGGCGGCGTAGTTCCTGTTGTAAACATTCCTGGCATCCCTGCTGGCCAATTGAAATTGACGCCACAAGTATTGACCGACATCTATCTTGGCAAAATCAAACGCTGGAATGATCCAGCTGTAGCCGCCATCAATGGTGGCGTAGCGCTACCAGACCAAGCTATTACTGTGGTTCGCCGCTCTGACGGCTCTGGCACTACTTTTGTATTTACCGACTACTTATCAAAAGTATCAGGCGAATGGAAAGAGAAAGTTGGTGCTAACACTTCTGTTCAGTGGCCAACTGGTGTGGGCGGCAAGGGTAACGAGGGTGTAGCTAACTACGTTCAGCGCATCAAAGGCTCTATCGGTTACGTTGAGTTTGCTTATGCCAAACAAAATAAACTGACCCACACTCAATTGCAAAACAAGGAAGGCGTATTTGTACAACCTTCTGAGGAAGCATTTATCGCATCACAAGCTGGCGCGGATTGGAAATCTGCTCCTGGCATGTACTTGATTACGACCAATGCTGCAGGCAAAGGCTCTTGGCCAATCGCAAACCCAACCTTCATCCTGATGCACAAAAAACAGGATAAACCAGCTCAAGCATTGGAAGTATTGAAATTCTTTGACTGGGCATACGGTGCCGATGCTGACAAAACAGCTCTGGATCTTGACTACATTCCAATGCCAGACAGTGTTGTCAATATGATCAAGGCGAACTGGAAAGCGCAAATTTCAGACGGTAGCAAACCAGTTTGGAAATAATCGCTTACAATTCGCAGCCTCGGCTGTGAATGCAACACCCAATCGCAACTCATAGGTGCGGTTGGGTGTTTGTTTGTGTATGAAGGTTTGGAGAGTTCGATGTCTTCTCAAAATGAGCGCATGAAAATTCAGCGCCTACAAGATGCGCTGTTTGTGAACAGCACGCGTTTTTTTGCCGCGCTAGTGTTGTTTACGCTCACCGCGATTATTGTTTCCCTGCTCTACGGCGCAATGCCCAGCATTAAAGCATTTGGCCTGAGCTTTATCACCTCCCACGAGTGGAACCCAGTTACCGAGCAGTTTGGCGCCTGGCCTTCGATTCGCGGCACACTGCTGTCGGCCTTTATTGCCCTGGTCGTTGCCGTACCAATTAGTTTTGGCATCGCCATTTTCCTGACCGAGCTATCGCCAATCTGGTTGCGCCGCCCCTTAGGTATTGCCATTGAACTACTCGCGGGGATTCCCTCGATTGTTTATGGGATGTGGGGTTTATTTGTATTCGCACCTTATTTTGCTGACAACATCCA